>JBBCJA010000007.1:0-229838 GCA_037189585.1 Selenomonadaceae bacterium
CCTGACTACGAAAGGAGAGTCTTACCGAACCAGACGCGCCAAGAAGAAGCCCTCGAAGGGCTAATCCCCAACAACCAGAATCGCCCCGGGGTGGATCAACTTTACTCCGGCGGGTGGATCACTTTCCGAGCGGCGTAAACAAGCCTTCTATCGTGAGGAGGTCAATCCCAAGTCGTTCAGGTTCAATACCTACCATCCTTGGAACCAGTGCAATACAGTAGCGGGCGAGATCATCAACGCTGCTAAGCCTGGAATGGTAGTTGAGGACGGGTTCTTTCTTCCGGGAGATTTGGAGGTTCAGCTTAAGAATGCATATATGCAGTCAGGAAAAACCAACATTGACAGAAGGTTCCGGGGACCAATCCAGGTCAACTTTTACCCTAAGTCGCCGTAGAATGTGGCTCAAGGCTAGCGTGATCTTATTGGCGCTACTCTTTCTTTGGACGGGGTGGAGGGAACTTAACTCTCCCATAGTCCATCCGCAAATGACAGACGCTAGAGCTTTTGTACGAGGATCCGACGGAGCTATGGTGATGCATGTTGTGGAAGGTTTTGGCGATAAGACTCTCACTTCGATCGTTACGAAAGATGGACAGATATTGAGCCTGGGTGACAGTCGGTTAAGGGTGGTACTCAATTCAGGAGAAGTCTTCTCGGCAGCCGCAGGTCGAAACGGTCGAGCTTTTAGGGTAGAAACTGAAGGAGTGTAGAACCCTGATCGCTCTCCAGGTCGGGCCGAAGCGGCAACGCTTCGCTAGCAGGGCTGGCCGGTGATTGCGGCGCGAAATGCGCCTCAATCACCGGCTTTTTTCTTTCCGCGCTGGGTGGTTCGCTGGGGAAACCCTCCCATCACTCGCCTTGAGCTTAAGAATTTCTCCCGCGCGAGCCGCCCGGCCAGCTAAAGTCTGTCGTTTGCGCTGACCCTCGGTTGCTCTCGGTATCGAGCGAGAGCTTGAGGTAATCTTCGCCCTTCCGGAGGCAAGGGCGAAGATTACCCTCAGGCCGGGGCGATGGGCCCGCCCTGTAATTGTCGCTGATCATCACTGGTCGTTTGGAATCCGGCCGAAAGCCGCAGGCGTTCCGGAGCGAAGCGGAGGCCAGGCCCGCGGTGGTGCGAGATCGTGAACGCGGAGCTCCGGCGGGTTCATGAGCCTCGGCCCATGAGCTTGGGCGTTAGCCCAAGCGAAGCGGCGCAATGCGCAGCCGCTACCGCTTCGGACTGCGTAACAGCTTCGCAGTCCGAAGCGGATCCCTCCAAGTCGGATCGTTGGATCCCGGCCGTTAGGCTCCCGAAGGCTCGCCAGATCTCCGGGGGATACCGATAAACGGCACAATGTCTACCCCGAGCCGCCCAAGCCCTGGCACATAAAAGAGCCCCAGAGGACGATTCCATCAACTCCGGGGCACCAGCTATGCTCGATATCATATTCTCCAGAGGAGAATCGAGCGAGGGTTCGCCCGGCGTGAGATGTGGGCTTCGCGCCCAGCTGCTCGATGGGGCTCGTCCTGTTCGCTTGTCCAACTCCTTCGGTAAGTCTCGCCAGTTTTGGCGAGGCTTACCCTTGAATACTGATAGGAGGTTTCCGGGTCAAAAAAAAGAGCCCTGAGGGACGTTTCCATCGACCTCAGGGCCTAAAGCCGGAGGCGTTACCTCCGGTCCAGCTATGCTCGATATAATATTCCCCAGAGAGACTCGAGCGAAGGTTCGCCCGGTGTGAGATATGGGCTTCGCGCCCAGCTGCTCGATGGAGCTAGTCCTGTTCGTTCGTCCAACTCTCCGCAAGTCTCCGTCAAGGTTTGGCGGGACTTGCATTGAATCTTACAAGGAGCGACTCGGGCAAAAAAAAGAGCCCCGAAGGACGTTTCCATCAACCTCGGGGCCTACCAGCTATGCTCATCTCACGAGATTGACTATATGGTGGGCCTGTTAAGGAAGCGTCACACGGCCATCAAGCGCACCCCGCGTTCAAGAAAAGAGCCCCACTCAAGGTCGAGCGAGGCCCGCGACTGAATCCTACTGGTGTTGAAAAACGCGATGAAGTCTGGCGGCCGAAATATCGTGGGACTGTTGAGATCCCGAGTACTCGTTGGCCGAAGTTTTAGACGCCTGTTCAACTTGGTACAGCGTTAGCGCGCTGCAACCGAATAAACGTCTGTCAGGTACCAGGCTCTTCACGGCGAAAAGGAGGACCAGTATCGCAATGTACTACTTCGGAATCGACGTCCACAAAGCCTATCACAAGGTGGTTGGACTCACCGCAGACGGTGAGCCCATCGAATACGACATCCCCAACACCGAGGCTGGCAGAGAGAATCTCCGCCAACTTGTCGCCGAGCACTCCCCCTGCCAGGTGGCCATGGAGGCCTGTACCGGCGCTTACAAACTCTACGACCTTCTTGAACCTGTGGCGAGTTCGGTGCGTCTACTCCATCCCGGTGACTTTCGCACCCGCTTTCCCAAGAAGGGCCGCAAGAACGACCGCATCGACGCGCAGGCGCTCTGCGATGCTATCCGCTACAATCTCAAAGGAATCTGGGTGCCCGATGAGACCGTCCGGCAGCACCGCCTCCTGTCGAGCAAACGAGTATCCTTCACTCAACGACGAACCCAGTCTAAGAACTCGCTACTCAGTCTTTTTCGAGAGTATCACCTCCCGTTACCACGCTATCCGTGGTCGACCAAGGGCCGCCTGGAGATATCCGCTCGGTTAGAAGACCTCCCCGACACGCTGGCCATCGGCGGCAAACTCGAGCTGGGACTTATCGAGCAGTACGACTTAGCTATCGAGGAACTAGACTCGAGGATGGCCGAGATTGCCAACGACAGCGAGGACATCCAGCTCCTGATGTCCATCCCCGGGCTCAACTACCACTCGTCGTTTGTGATCATGTCGGAGATTGGCTCTCACGAGAGGTTCGCGTCGGCCAAGCAGTTGACCGCCTACGCGGGTCTTTGCCCGCGACTTTCGCAATCAGGCGCTTCGAGCCCCAGGCTGGGTTCTATTACTAAACGAGGAAGGTCGCGGTTACGCTGGATAGCCGTTGAGTGCGCTCATCCGGCGGCGAGATTCGCGCCCAAGCTGCAGAAGCTCTACTGGCGGGTAAAGAAGCGGACGGGCAACGCCAGCAAAGCAAAGGTAGCCACGGGGCGCAAATTGCTCGAGCTCTGTTACCACATCCTGAAGTCCAGGCGTCCTTACTCGGAGACGGTCGAGGAGAAGTACCGAGCTAAGCTGAGAAACGTGGAGAAAGTCGCGGGTCGGAGAAACGCCGCCAAATCAAGCTAGAACCGAGGGCTTGACTCTGGAGAATATAAACGCCAAATCAAGCTAGAACCGAGGGCTTGACTCTGGAGAATATAAACATCTCACTCGCTAGACTGTAAATCGGGCCCGTTACAAAAGTGTCACACGCACGTCACCCAACAAGAAATGAGCCTCGCCCAGGTCGAGCGAGGCCCGCGACTAATCTTCCCGGTCGACAGAGTTTTCTTCGCAGCGAGTTTTGATGTTCGGAAATTTGCAAGCTAGGGAGGACCATCAACATTGTGCATTAATGCAAAGAAATGCACACCGCGGAATCGATTTTATTAATTCTTTTGGTGGTCGCCTTTTCCGACATTGTGAGCAGAACGATGGCACAGCGTGTGCCTGTTCCAGTCCTACAGATCGTCGGTGGAGTCCTGTTGGCAGGGCTTGGGGTGTCGTCGAAAGTCCCTTTAAGCCCAGAGCTTTTTTTCTTTTTAATCCTCTCACCGCTGCTCTACGCCGAAGCCCTACGGCTCTCTCCTCACGATATGTACCGAGATCGCAAACGGCTGTTTGGCATGGCCGTGGGACTGGTCTTTGTGACTGTGTTTGGGGTGGGCTTCTTCGTTCACTGGCTTCTGCCGGAAATCCCTATCCCGGTCGCCTGCGCCCTGGGAGCGGTTCTAGCGCCCACCGACGCGGTGGCGGTCGCGGCCTTCACTGGTAAGCTACAGGTTCCCGACAGGCTTTCCAAGCTGCTCAACTCCGAATCGCTGCTCAACGACGCCTCCGGTGTGGCGGCCTTGGGCGTCGCGGTCAGCGTGGTTATGACCGGGGAGTTTTCGGTCGGAGGGGCCACTCTGTCGTTTCTAAGATTGAGCGTGGGTGGACTATTCTTCGGTACCATCGTGGGAGTGATCGGAGCCAAGCTTGTGGTTCGGTTGACTCGTCAATGCGACGAGGACCCGGCAAGTCAAGTCGTGTTGGGACTGATGCTGCCGTTCGCCTCCTTTATGGCCGCCGAGCAGTTTCACACCTCAGGGATCCTAGCGGCTGTGGCGACCGGTTTGGTCTTCAACGTGATGGCTCAGTCGAAGTTGTCGGTCCGTCGCCGAGACTGGGGTAAAACATCCTGGCACATGGTGGAATTCTCTCTCAACGGGCTGATCTTCGTGATGCTCGGGCTACAACTACCAGGGCAGCTTGGTCGAGTTCCGCAGGGGCTTGAGCCTAGCTTTGCCCAACTGTTTCTCTACCCCATCGCCATCGTTATCCTACTGATGGTGATCCGGTTTGTCTGGTCGGAACTTCTTTTGCGCCTCACCGTTTTTCGTTCACGCGTCGCTGGACGTCCGGCCAATCATCCAGGCCTTCAGTGGCTAACCGTCAACACGCTGGCCGGCGCGCGGGGAACGATCAGCCTGGCGGCAGCTCTTTCCATTCCGATGACTATGATAAATGGGGCTCCCTTCCCCGGGCGCGAAATCATTCTTTACTATTCCACCGCGGTGGTGTTTATCACCCTCGGAACGGCGGCGATTGGACTCCCCATGCTAGTTCCCAAGTTAGAGGCGCCACCCGGCACATCCTCGGCTGACCCCGACATGGACAAGGTACCAATCGCTGAGCCTCTGGTGGAGCCCGAGAGGGAGTAAAGCAAAAAACCCGGGTCTTCTCCGGGTTTTTTGCTTTACTCCCTTGTGAACTACGAGGCCATCGCCAATCCGTTGACGGCGTTGGACCCACCGGCTTGGGCTCCGCCCTTGTCTTCGGCGGGGAGGCCGAGCAGGCTACGCACCTCGTTTTCAATCTCGGGCTTGAGCTCAGCACCGGAGGACTTGGCTTTCTGATAGTCGCTGGCAAGCTTGGTCAAGGGATCGGCGCCCTGTTTTCCACCCAGAGCCGCGGCGTTCCCACTGGCGTTAGGCTTAGCCTGGCCACCGGCCACTTGCAGTCGGCCACCTGCCGAGGAGTTACCGTTGGCGCCAACCTGGCCGATCGGGTTCTGACCATTCTGGCCGTTTTGGCGACCCTGGCCACCCGTGGCTCCATTCTGGGCGGCGGCGGGTTGACCCAATCCTTGGGCTTTGACCGCGGCGATCCCGGCCGCCAAGATGGCGTTCCAATCTTGATTCCCCTCCGAGTCGCCGGCCTGTTTAGCACCGCTGGGCTTACCGCAGCATCCGCCGGGGCTTTCAGAAGCGGCTTCCTTCTTATCTTCATCCTCTGAGCCCATCTGGTCGAAGAGAGCGGCCAGAGCGTCCTTGAGGGATTGCAACTCCTCGCGCAACTCCTCTTTCTCGGGGTCCTCTTCATTAAGCTCTTGGGAACCTTCGAAGCGGTCCTCAGGATCTTTGCTTTCCTCCGGCTTGTTAGGGTCCTCGATCGGCTTGCCGTTCTCGTCAACCTGGCCGGCTTCGCTGTTGGGCTTGGTCTCACCAGGTTTTTCACCGGGCTTGGTCTCGGCAGTCTCCGGCTTGCGGGTTTGGGGGTCTTTGACCTCAAGCGGCTTGGTCTCGGCCGTCTTGCTCTCCGCCTTGGTTTCGGTGGGCTTCTTGGCACTCTCGGTCTTGGGCGCGGGGGGTTTGGGAGGGGCCTTCTTCACCGAGGGCTTGGGGGCGGAACTTTTCTTGATGACGGACATATCTTTGTTTCCTTTCGAGTGTTCGTGGTCTTGAAGCTATCCTACGAACTCCACCCAAGCCGGCTCCAAGCAGGCCCCCTCTTCATGTTGCTAAAATGTAAACTTCTCACCGATGTTTTTTCAGGTTCCCAGACGGCGTCTCCAAAAGGTGGCCGATGCCTTTTACTCCTTCGCCGCCCTCGATCGCGTCATGCCCTGGCCCGCGAAGCTGACGGAACAGGTAGCCGAAGCGCTTTGCGAGCCCTCTCTTTCGAATCCTTTGAGCAAGCTGCTGCTCGATCAGGGGGTGCTTAGCCAGAATGATCCCGAGGATGAGCTCTTTCCGCTGACCCGGTTCGGTGAAAGCCGTTGGGCCAACTCGCGCCACGGGCAGTCCCTAGCGGAATCCACAGCTCAGTCGGTGACAGTACTCGACGGGTTGAGTTGGAGCGAGCTGCGACGCTTGCCCGAAGGTGGACTGATCTATCTCGGCGATCAGGGCGGTGGCTTTTGGGCGGGCCGAACTCTGACCGACGACGGCAAGATCCCCTGCGCACGCTGTCTGATGATTCGCTATCTGTCGGGCCGGCAAGCCTCACCCCTTCTCTATCGCGCCCTGCTCGAAGGGGCCACGGTGGCATTTGAGCACACCCTTCCCAAGCTCGACCTGTCCTCTCCCAAGGTCATCTCTTGGAGCCCCAAAGGCCTAATCGAAGTGGACGAGGTCCTGCCTTTACCGGATTGTCCCGACTGCCTTACCCAAAGCCGGGTGCGAACACTTTCCGTTAACCCCTTCTCCCCAGTCCCCCGGTTGACCAGCCAAGAGGCCAACCACTCGGCCCGACTGGGCCAGCTGATCTGGCTTTGCGGCTGCGAAACCGTAGGTCACGGCGGAGCCCACGACGACGACTTCGAACGCGGTAGAGCTCGCGCAGTCAATGAGGCCCTCGAACGCTACGCGGCCCACTTTCTTCCCCCGGAGGCCAAAGGTGGAGAAGTCGTCTTTCAAAGTTCCAAAGGTCCTTGCCCTTTCAGACTTCAAGCGGCTCTCCTTCGCGAACCGGGCAGCCTGTCCACCGGTCTTGCTTGTCGCGACTCTTTGGAGGAAGCTGTCTCCGACGGTTTGTCTGAAGTCTGCGAACGGGATGCCCTGGCCCGCTTCTGGCTCGACCTTCAGGAGCGACACTGCTCGCTAGTCAAGCTTGAAACCCGCAGCGTCAACGGGCTTGAGTTGGAAATCTGGCAGGTCGACTCTTACCATCAACCCACCGTGCTCTGTATAGGTCGCACCGAGACGGGGATCGTGACAGGCTCGGCCTGCGGACCCGACCCTCGCGCCAAAGCCCTGACCGAATGTCTTCAGAACGCGACCTATCTGGCCTCCACTTCCGAGCGCGGTCTCTCCGTTCCCCCGGAGAGTTTCGAGGAGCACATGCGCGCCTACTGGACAGGACGCTACAGGCTGCCCAGCCTGCAACCGTATCAGGTGGAGCGGTTAACACCACGTCCCTTACCGGCAGCTGTCTACTACCGGGACCTCACACCACCTGATCTTCAACGACTCCAGCGACACGCCGTTCGGGTCCTGGTACCAGGCCTCTTGCTCCTACCCATGAGCCACCACGACTGGCCGGCCATTCTGGGAAAGACTCGCAAGCCTCCGGCTCAACCTCATCCTTTCGGCTAGGCAGGCCCTCAAGCCACCAGGGTCTGTAGAAATTTTCCTAACGGCAGGTAGATGGCCAGAAGTAGAAGCCCCGTAGTCATCGACACGATACCGATCAGAAAGGGTTCGATCAAAGATCCGAACATCTCGATCTGAGCCTCCGTCTCGGTATGAAAGAGCTTGGTCATGTGCTCGAAGACGAAATCCGTCTTCCCCGTGGCCTGGCTTAGCGCAATTCCGTGGCTCAACGGCAATCCATACACCTCAAAGTGGGAGAGGAAATGCTCCTCGGGCGAGACGCCGGCGCGCACTTCTTCTTGCAAACTCACGTCCAAAGCCAGCATGTCCGGATCTCCACTGGCCTGGGCGGCGAGCTTGCAAGCCTCCATCAAGGGCAGGCCGGCGCGCGTGGTAATGGACAAAACCGAACAGAATCGTGTTCGGGCGGCGTTACGAAGCATGGAGGACAGGACCGGAATCCAAAGAGCGAAACGGTACATTCTCTCGCGCTGGCCAGATTGGGAGAGATACCAGACCGCCTCGGCTCCGCCCGCGAGCGCTATCAGCCAGACCAATTTCGAGCCTGCCAACGTGGAGAGCAGCAAGAAGAATCGGGTCAGAAGGGGCAGGCTCTCCCCCGCGAACAACGGTAGAAAAATGGGGAAGATGTAAGACAGCATCAAGGCCGCGAGCCCCAGATTCACCAGCAATACGAAAGCGGGATAATACAATACCGTTAAGGTTCGTGACCTCAAGTCGGCGCTCAATTCAGCCCAGTCCGCCGACACCTGTAGGACGCGTACCAGGCTACCGCTTCGCTCTCCGGCCTCGACCATGGCTGGACAGATGGGGCTGATCTTGTCGGCTACTCGTCGGAAGGAACGGCCCAGGGAATACCCCTGGTAGATGGATTGGGAGATCTGTTCGGCCACCCAGGATCCGGAGGCCTCGGTATTCTCACGAAGGATGGTCAAGGCTTCCGTGATGGGGATGCCGTTGTTGAGCATCAGGGAAAGATGACGCAATAGGCGCGCCTCCTCTCGAGCCGACAGCTTATGAGCCGGATCCTGACCAAGGCCCAGCGCCCCCTTCAGGCCTTCCAGCCGGGATCTCAACGCCTGTCTCACAGAGACAAGACTACAGGGGGCGCCAGGCCAATACCTCTAGCTGTACAACATCCCGGTCCTGGGGATTCTCCAGCAGATCGTCGAGAAACTCGCGGTTGTACTTGAGCTCCACCGTTTCGCTCCCTCTGATGAGGACCTCACCACCTTTGGCCACCACCGCTCCCTCGATATAAAGTTTGCGATCGAACTGGTAGGTGGTTCCGCCTTGCTCCACCGAGGAGAGAAATCTGAAGTCGTTTCCGGCGTAGACCAGACCTTTGAAGACAAAGTAGCGGTGGGAATCCTGGCGCATTCCAGGATCAGAGGAGTAAGGGGGGCTTATCAGGACGTCTTTGCCGGCGAAAATGGCGATGTCACTCGTCTTATCTCGCTTGTCCAATCTCACATCGTGAGGGCTCAAGCTGACATTGCGACCAGCCACGATCTTCCCGCCGTTCGAGATCTGGCCGGTGATGCCAAAATCGCGCTCGACGGAAAGAAAGCCCTCAACGGGATTGTCGGGGTCGGCGACCTCGTCGACGAACACCAAATCACCACCAGAGATGCTCAGGTCTCCAGCCACACGATATTCGGGTACCGCGTCCAAGCTCAGCGAGTTTGTGCTCATATCGCAGATGAAACTGTCCAGCCCGAACTCCGGTTCAGGTTCCGCTATACCGGTGACTTCATCGTACACAACGGTGTTTAGCTGGGGTACATATTCCTCAGGCTCGGTATCCTCTTCGTCCGGGATCATGAGTTGATCGGCAAGAAAGTGGAACTCACCCAACACGGGCGAGTCGCCTGCTCCATAGACTAAAACCGCGCTAACGGTACGATTGTATGTTCTTCCTCGTGTGTCGGAGTATTTCACCGCGAGATTTTTCTCAAAAACGTAGTTAGCCGGGGCGATATGGATCACCGGCTTACCGGTTTCGTAGTCGACATCGCTTTTGCGTAATTCGGGGATCCTGTAGTATGAGGGGGCATTGGGTAGGAAGTCGGCTCCGGTATGCTCGGCCGCCTCTAGGAGTTTGGCGGGGTCCTTGATCCCGCCGATGTGAATATCTTCCTTGGACCAGACCGTTCCCGTTTCCGCCGTCAGATTGTCGTCAGCCGGTTCAAATTCCAAAAGAAGGGTGTCAGGAAGATAGATCTCTGATTCGGAGCGAATCTGGTTACGCAAGGGGTCGGCCGAGGAAAACTTGACCGTGTCCGCTACAATTTCGATCTTTTTATTAGCCAATACTGTCGAGTCAAAAAAGCCGGCCCTCCTTAAGGTCACCTCCACCCATTCAGAGTAGGAGCCTTTACGAACTCTGATCTGAAGGCGGCACGACTTAGCTCCGACCCTTCGAGCGGACAAGGGTAACTCGTTATCGAGATTGTTGACGATAGATAAGGCTATCTTAACGTCCGTTCGGGCTGATTCACCCTCGAAGTAAGCCAGTCCCCACATCCCGGCGAAGTCCTCGCCGCGAGGAGCGTCCGCAGCGACAGGACGCAGCGCCAGCAACGGACTCCCCGGACCGGAGTTGAACTCCATCGCGTCGTCTTCGGCCCCCGCGACCTTACCCCAGTCTCGTTTTCCCTCCAGTTGAAACCTACACGCGTCGGCCAATGAACTCAGCGCCTGCGCGCAAGCCTTCTTTTCCGCCGAGTAGCGACTCATGGCGATGTGGCTTTGCCAGTTGATGAAAAAGGCCCCGACCAACATGATCACCACGACCAGCGCGGTCAGGGTGGTGACTAACGCGATAGCGCGATCTTTGTGTCGAAAATGGCTCATTCTAGACCTCATAGTTTAGGCACCGTGTTGTAAGGCACCCAGGAAAATTCCGCCTTGAATGATTCTTTAGCCTCCTGGGAATCCAGGCCTCTTTTCCCTCCGCCGTCAGAGATGACCAAAGTCACCACGACTTTTTGGAGGTAGCCGTCCAAGCGACAATCGAACGACTTTATTTTTGTGGACAGAGTCTTCCGGTTCACGATAGGATCGTCGAAACTGCCGAGATTGAGCATGGAACGAACCCGGAAGGGAACCTCACCCTCGGGCGCGACCACCAGCCGTTCTAACTTTCCTTCGGAGTCGAGGGTGGTACGGTAGACGACATAGCGATTCCAAAGCGGGATGGAGGTGGGATCGCGAAAGTTATTCACGTTTGCCCAATCATCCAAAGTTAAGCAGCAAACGGTGTCGCGGGAGACTTCTTCCTCCCCCAAAGTGAGATCTCGCTGGTACGATCCGATCGAACGATAGTGAGTTTTGCCGAAGTCCTCACCCATCACGGCCTTAAGCCGGAGTAGTTCGCCCTGCACCGACTGGCGGGCCGAGAGGAAATGGAAGGCCTGGTACCCACGACCGAAGATGGCGAACATCCCTCCAACGAAAAGCGAGAAGATGCCCAAGGCGAAGAGCATCTCCACGAGGGAGAATCCCTTCCGTGAAGCCGCCCTAAGCGCACATTTCGCACTAACCACCGGGGGCTCCCTCGGGCGGCTCATCCAGGTCCTCGACGTAGACCGCTTTCTCCACTTCCAGCTCTCCCCGACCCCTCTCCACCCCCGTCGCGACACCGGGGACGGTGCTCCAATAGACGGTGACATCCAAAATGAAAAGCTTGCCCAGACGATGCTCCTCCAGAGGAGTCACCGACAATCGGTAGCTGAGAGTCGTGCCGCTGTCATCTCTGGGCAGTTGTTGCAGTTGGCCCATCTGTCCCTCGGGCAGGCCCCAGTGAGGAGGCCCCATGGCCACCGCCTGGTCTAACACTCGGTCGGACAAAAGAACGGCGGCGGCCCGTTCGTTGGCGATCTTCGAGGATTTGGTCAGATAAACGAACAGTCCGAGGAGAGCCGCCCCGACGAAAGCCACAACCCACAGCGAGACCAGCACCTCGCTCATCCAAAACCCTTTGTCTAACCGCCTCACTCGCACTGACCAACAGTCTAGCACCGCGAAGGCCCGAGGGCAAAAACCCGCGGCCAATGTAGGCTATAAGGTCAGCGTTGCTTCCTCCTTATTTGTGTCGAACAAACCGCGTTGAAAGCGCCTTGCCAGCGGGGCGCCTCCGCACTCGAAACCGGGAAGTTCTTCCGGACCAGACCCTAAACGGCAGGAACCCCTGAGGCGAAAATTAATAAGAGCGGCGCACATCCAACAAAAACAGGTAGAATTAATGTCCACAGGTACCGAAACCAGCTTCACCGACCTCATCTCGAGCGCGGAGGAGAGCTTCACTCAAAAAGATTACGAGAAGACCATCGAGCTTCTCAACCAGGCGCGAAAGCAGATGCCGGAAGACACGGCGCCGTTGGAATCCGAACGGATTCACTACACCCTGGGCCTTTGTTTCAACGAGTTGGACAAACCGTCCGAAGCCAATCCCCATCTGAAAAAAGCCCTTCGCTTGGCCGAGGTCAACGAGCACGACCACGGCAAGGCTCGCGCCTTCGAGCAGCTGGGGACCGCCGCTTATAAGAAGAACGACCACCGCAATTCCATGAGCTACTTTGGAGCGGCCCTTTCTATCTACCGTAAGACCGAGGACAAACCCGGGCTGGCCCGCACCTTGCGCGACATCGGATCGCTCCAAAGCGACTTGGCTCAGGACGGCGAGGCGGAAACCAACTTCAACGAGGCCAAGAGCTATTTCAAGGAACTCGAGGACCTCGAGGGGGTCATGGCCTGCGTGACCAACGTCGGTCTGCTGCACTACCGCAAAGGCGGTCCAGGCGCCGCCGCCGACGTTTACGAGAAAGCTTTTCAGGAAGATAACGTAGACCACTACCTGATGCTCAACAACGCCGGCTTTCTCAAGCTGGTGACCCACGACTACAGCAAGGCTCGGGAATTTTTGACCAAGGCCGAGGCCGATCTCAAAGTCCGCGGCGCTACCGACGACAACGCCGCCCTTCTTTACCTCAACATGGCCGTGACCGACACGCTGGAGGAAAAGTACGAGGACGCGCTGACCCATCTAGAGCAGGCTCAAGAGTACTTTAATCAATATCCCGACGGCCGCGCCGTGGAGTTGGTGCTATGCGCCAACCAGCCCGAACGCGAAAAGGGGTTCGAGCCCTTCCTGGTGGTCGAGGACGCCAACAAAGACGGTGTGATCGCCATGAACCGCGCGGCCATCCTGGCCAGACAGAATCCCGACGACCTGGAACCGGCTTTCGAGGAAGCCCAAAGAGGTCTCGAGGCCGATCGGACGCTAGCCTATCCCTACTACGGACTAGGTTGGCTCTATCTTCGCAAAGGCGATTCCCAATCGGCCACCAGCAACTTCAAGCGCGCGGTGGGACTCGACCCCAACAACGAGGTCCTCAAGTCGGCTCTGCAGGCCGTCAATCCGTTCATCGACCAAAAGGTCGGACGGAACGAGCCTTGTCCTTGCGGCTCCGGCCAAAAGTTCAAGAAGTGCCACGGAAAGGCGTAGCCTAGAGTGAGTTCTCTCGGCAAGCGGGAGAGGGTCCTACGGGCCCTCTCCGGCGAGGAAGTCGATAAGCGCCCGTTCACCTTCTGGCATCCCTTCGGGTTGTCCCACATGAAGGCCGAGTCGTTGTCCACCGTGGCGATCAGCTTCGCCGCGGCCTACGGTGTCGATCTGTTGCGACTACCCACGGTGAGAGATATCCCCGTGGCCCCGCAAACCTCGCTGGATCGCCCCCACGACCTGACCACTCTCGAGCCCATCACCGGGCACTCGGGATTCTGGGCCGAGCGGGTGGAAGCGCTCAAGACGACGGTGCGATTGGCTGAGGGGAGAATCGCGATCTTCGAGGTTGTTCCGGATCCTATGACCGCGCTATCGTGGATCTGCCCTCCAGAGCTCCTGGTCACCGCCGAACGGTCTCACCGCAGTTTTCTAGACAAGGCCTTGGCGGTCATGACCGAATCTCTTCGAAGCTATGTCAAGATCTTGCTGACCGAAGCCAGGATCGACGGTATCGTCCTCGAGATCGCCTCGGCGAGTTTCGAGCTTCGAGAACCGTCCGACTTTAACGAGATCGTGAAACCTCACCTGTCTGGTGTCGTCGAGGAGGCTCAAGGTCACGCCGCGACTCCTCTCTGGTTCCAACTCGTGGGCCGGCGAACCTACGCCGAACCGCTTCTGGATCTGGAGCCGTCACTACTTTCGTGGTCTCACCTGGCTCACGGACCGGCTTTGGACAAGCTTCCCAGACGGAACCGTGTTCGACTGGCCGGCGGCATCGATGAACAGGCTGTCGCTCGAGCAAGCTATCAGGAGATTCGACGCCAGGTGGAGGAGGCCCGAGATCTTCCCGTGGCCTTGCTCTGCCCCGGAGACACCCTATCGGCTGATCTCGCCCCCTCGCGTTTGCAAGCGCTGTCGAACTTTCTTAAAAAGCGAGATCGCCTGCCCGAAACGGCCTCAGCCTCCGGCCGTCCCGAGAGAATTATCGACGAGCCCTGAGGATTCGCCCGTACAGCTCGCTCTGGGCCAACCCTCGTAGGACCATCAGCGCTAAAAAGGCGTAAACGGGAACGTGAAACGCCTGAATCATGGCGCGGTGTGCCAGTTCTAAAACAAGGGGTGTGCCGACCACGATCTTCGAGGTGAAGATGGAGACCAGAAGCACTGAGGTCAGGATCTTGGTCACAGCGAAGATCGCCAGCAATCGGAGATAAGAGAGCGCGGGATGGACGCTCATCAGCGGTAGAGCGTACCCTCCGTCACCCCACAGAGGTTTGCCGGTCATGGGATCACGACGGCGTGTCATAAGGCCCGGCAACATGGCCGTGAGCCCTTGGGTCAGGGTGAATCCTGGAAAGAACATGCCCGCGGGGTGAAGGGCAAAATTCACCAGATCGGTCAGACATCCGATGGCGAATCCCGTCCTTGGCCCGATCAAGAGCCCACCTAGCAGAAGAGGAAAACCGGAGAACTTCAAGGCCGATCCCGGAATCGTAGGCAAGTAAGCCACAATCAAGGTCAAGGCCACGAACATGGCCGCCACCGAGATACGCAGCGCGACGGCCCTGGGCTTCATGCGAAGAGGTTTCGAGTTTTTTCCCCAGAAACCCGCAAAATGGAAGACAAAGACGGCTGGTTTGACGGCCAGGGGCTCGATCTCTTGCGAGAAGAGTTTCTCGACCACCATGAAGGCTGGAAGAAATACATCGCTGACGGACAGATCACCGCCGAGGAGATCCTCGAGCAGGAGAACCGGATCGTTTCCATGCTACGAGCTCTAGAGCCCGAGTTGAGCTTGGACACCCACAAAAAGCTCACCGACGTGCTCCTTGAGTACGAAGTTCTGGTGAACATGGCCTTGATCCATTACCCTTCCGTGATGGATAGCGAACAGTACTGGTCGCTAACGTTAGCTGGAAGCGAAGCCTTCACCGAAGGTGACCACGGGGACGATTAGACTTACGAACATCGTTTCGATCATCAGATCTCTGGGTAAAAGCTAAGAAGCCAGTCCGGGAGCGATTTCCTATCGACAATCCCGGGCATTCATGGTAAGATTTTATAGATTTTTCTCTAAAGGCAGAGGCCCTATGATGAAACAAGACATCGTCCCTATCGAGAACACCAGATTCATCGAGATTCTGCTGCATTACCGGGGCGTTACGAACTAAAGTCACGCGACCAAAAGTTTAAAACAAGAGCGTTCACTGGCGCTCTTGTTCTTTTTCCGTAAGAAAGTCGCCAACTCGGCGAGGAGCTCTTTCGACCATCTGGAAAAGCTCATAGACGTCGTGCTTAGCCCACCTCACTACACCGAACAGGTCCTGCGACACTTCCGGGAGGATATCCCCCTGGTAGACCTGCTGTCCCGTTTAGCCCGCGATCTCCAGGGAGGGATCGGAGGCTGCCTGGGACTTCTGATGGCTTATCGACCCACTCCCGAGCGCCCGACTCTCGTCGGCAGTACGGCGAACCCGCATCCCGAGACCCAGAATCTTTTGCGCGCTCTAGAGCAAAAGGCGTCGCTGGCCTGCCAGCCGGCCGAAGTGGATGGAGAGACTCACAGCCGCCTCCGTCGAATCCTCGGACTCAAGGCCAGTCGTGCCTTTCTCTACCCCGTTCGACCCCTGCCGGAAGCGCCGGTGGAGCTCTTTCTGGTCGGGCTGTTCGATGAAAGTGTTCACGAGCCGGCCGAGATCTTCCACGAGGCCCGCCTGCAGCAGTTGCTGTTTCATCTGCGTGGAGCGGCTCTGCGTCGCGGTCCGAGCCCGGAGAACGTGGCTTGCGTCGAAAGCCACGAGGCCTTGGTTGAGGTAGGAGCGGCCTTGACCACGGCCTTGAACCTGGAGGACCTTTCCCGCCTGATTCTTGAGATCTCGGCCAAGTTGGTGGGAGCCCACCAGGGTCATATCCGGCTGATCGAGGACCAACAAGAGGTCCATCATTTTTCCCTCCAGCGCGATGCCCAGCCGAAGGATGCCTCACACCTCTACGTCCCCATAGCTCGTCACGGCAGGCTCAAGGGGCTCTTGACCCTGGAGCGTCCGGATATTCCGCTTCCCGACTCGACATCCAAGACTCTCCATCACTTCGCCGACCAGGCAGCCATGGCCATCGAGAACGCCCAGATCTTCGAATGGGAGCAAGAGCGCGCCCGCGAAGCCACCGCCTTGTATCAAGCCGCTCGCACCATCGAGGAGGCACAGGAGCTCGAGGATATCCTACGCTCTTCCACCGAAGTGTTCACTCGACTGGCTAACCTGGACCGCTGCATCGTGCTGCTCAAGGACAGTCGCAAGTCCTTTTTCGCCGTGGCCTCGGCCGCCGGTCTGTCCCCCGATCAAGAGCAGTTCTACTCCACCTTCCGCCTTCCGATCTCGGAACTTTCCCACGAGAACAAGAAAAAACTGTTCCAAGGGAAGCCGATCATCTTTCGTTCAAGCCCCGAACGAGACTCCGGCTTTAGCAAATTCGCCACTCTCCTGCCCAGCTACGCCAGCCTTCTGCTACCTCTGAAGTCTCAGGAACGGCTTCTGGGGGTCATTTTTCTCGACTCCTCGCGGGGGGCCCACCACTTTTCTCCGGCGACCATCCGGCAGCTTTTGACCTTAAGTCTGCAGGTGGCTAACGCCATCCAGCGCGCTTCTTTGATTCAAAAGCTACAAGAGAACCTAGGCCCGCTCAAAGCCCTCTACCAGGTCTCCACCGCGATTACCGGGACCCTTTCTTTACCTCGAGTGATCCGCTTGATCGTCGACCAGGCGGTGGAGCTGCTCGACTACGTCTCTTGCGCGCTTTTAGTGCTGGATGAGACCGGGGAGAGCTTCCGCATCGAAACCAGCGGCCCCGATGACGACGCCTTTCGACAGCCCAGCTTTCAGGCTCGGATGGCCAAAGACGCCGTGGAATCCAAGCGGGCGCACGCCTACTACATCGATCAGGACGAGACCGACATCGAGGTCCGTCGCGAGCTTTTGACGCAAGGCTTTGGCGGTCTGCTATCGGTCCCGCTGATCGCTAAAAAGAAAATGGTCGGCGTGCTCAACTGCTTCGTTCCTCCCAAGCTTCGCTTTCGCCAGCAAGAGATTCGCCTGCTCAAAGGGTTCGCCAACCAGGCCGCCATCGCGGTGGACAATGCCCGTCTGCACGGGATGATCCGCTTTAAGATGAACGAGTTGGGCACCCTCTTCGAGGTCAGCAAGGCGGTCACGTCCACCTTGCAGCTTCCCCGCGTTCTCGAGGAGATCGTCTACCACGTCCGCACCATCCTTAACGCCGAAGCCTGCGTGTTGATGCTCAAAGAAGGGAGCGAGCTTGTCTTAAAAGCCTCCAAGGGGCTGGAGCCGGGTCAGCATCAGGACCGCATCGCGGTCGGAGAAGGGCCTTCCGGCATCGCCGTGCAGACGGGTCAGACCCTGGTCTACCACGACGAGAAGCAGCCGCTTCCGATCACCGACAGCGAGACTATCATCCAGACCGGACTCTCCGTTCCGATCAAAACTCGAGGAAATATCATCGGTCTGATCAATGTCTACTATCGTGACTACGTCGATCATACTCCAGCCCAGCTGAGCCTGCTTTCCACCCTCTGCGGGCAAGCCGCGGTGGCCATCGAGAACGCCAGGCTCTTCGCCGATAAAGAGCAGGTCACTGAGCTTTTGCGCAACGCCTTGATCCCCGACGAGGAAATGCAGTTCCGTCATCTGACCATTGGCCATCGTTTCATCCCCTCTCAGGATCTCTCAGGCGACTACTACGATCTGATCCCGCTCGGGCCGAAGAAGTGCGCCTTCGTCATCGCCGACGTTTCGGGCAAGGGGCCTGAGGCCGCTATTCAGACGGTGCGGGCCAAACACGTGATCCGAAGCTATGCCACCGCGGGTTACGGCCCCGGTAAGATCCTGGAGATGCTCAACAATCACGTGCAGACGGCGGTTTCGGGGATGACCCGCGCGGTCACGGTGTTCTATGCCGAAGCCGATCTCGAGACCAAAATCCTGCGCTTTGCCTGCGCCGGTCACGAGCAGCCCCTTTATTGGAGCGCGGCAAACCGGGAGCCTCAACTGCTGGAAGCCGACGGCATCATGATCGGCGCCTGGGAAGGGGCCGAGTACGAGGAGAAGAGCCTCCAACTCCACCCGGATTCCTGGCTGCTTCTCTACACCGACGGTCTGACCGAGGCCCGATCTCCCGCGGGAGAGTTCTTCGGACTTGAACGTATTATCGAAATCGTGCGAGAGCACGAGGGGAACTCCGCTCAGCGTTTGGTGAACCGTCTCTACTCGAGAATTCGCAAATTCACCCGCGAACGGATATCCGACGACTTCTCACTTTTAGCTGTAAAATTCTGATTTTTTCCTTCCTACCGCTCTAGAACACAGATATCACCTGGTTAATTCTTACTCAATTTGCACGAATATTGTTTCAATACTACGTATCTCTGTGGAAAAACCGGGGGATAAGTGGATAACCCTAGAAAATTGAAAAAGTTTCTAGATCGAAAAGGAATCGAAAAGATGTAGAAGAATTTTCAATTTCTATGAGCAAGACTTCGCCCGAATTAGCCCGAAAAATTGTAGACCTTCTCCTTAACGACCCCGGCGTCGCCGACTCCTGGTCCATCCAGCGAGTCTCCGCTGAGGAAGCCCGACCGCTGGAAGAGCAGATCTGCGTGGGATGCGATCAGGAGTTCCTTCCCAAGGCCGTGGGACGTCAGTTCTGTTCCCGCGACTGCTACAACGACTATCTGGAAAGAAAGCGCCAGGCCAAGGGAAAAACGAAATCCAAGCCCAAGAGGGAGCGCGCTCCCGGCCAGCTTGGCCCCGGACGCCGTTTCACAGGTGAGGTGGCTGACTACTGCTGTTCACGGCAGGGACTGGCTTCGGTCTACGAGGTTCAGCAAGAGATTCACGAGAAGTTCGACATGCGGGTGGGCATCACCACCATCTATCGCGCCTGGCGCCGCCGCGCCTCAGGCGTCCGATCCAAGGACGGCACTCACGGCTAGAGTCGCTCGGGATCGTTGATAACGGATTCCCGAGTCCATTAGGGCGAAGACTCGGACCTTCGAATCCACCTCCATTAGAAAAAGACCCGCGAATCTCGCGGGTCTTTTTCTAATGCTGAGCTGGCGAGGTCAAGCTAGTGACCCTTGCCCATCACCACCGAGTGGTCTCCAGCCAGGTAGGAGTAGTCGAAGCCCAGCTGGTCGGCCAGGAAGATTCCGTTCTCCATCACCTTAAAGTCGTCGATCCAGATGTCGCAGCTTCCCGTGATCACGTCGACGTGGGTCTTGCACGACCAATCGGCGTTGGTCTGCGATCCGTAAGGGTCGCCGAAGGCGATGTGGATACCCGGCATCTTCTCGTCCTGGAGTAGGTTCCCGGTGAACTCGAACACGGCGAGGTTGGTACCGATGGCGAACTCCCCGACTCTGTCGGAGTGCTCGTAGCGATGGCAGTACTCCCAGAATTCCTCCTCCATTTCCTTGTTGGCGCACTCTACCTTCTTGAGGTAGCCGCCTTCTAAGTGAAGGGTCATCGGTGTCTCATCCAAGACCCCGTACTTGGCCGAGAAGTGATCGCCCACGCTTCCGTCCACCACGAAGACGCCGTCGACGGAGATTGGGGCGGTGAAGATCTCGCCCCCGGGAAGGTTGGACCAGACCTCCTCGATGATTCCACTGGTCTTTCTCCAGATGCGATCCTGCGAGAACGTGGCCACCATGTCGGTGCCGAAACGGCTCTTGACGGTGATGGTCTCGGCTTTTCGAGCGCGCTCGATCAGGCGTTTGGAAACCTCGTCCACCTTGCGGAAATCGGCCCGCATCCCCTGACACATGATCTCCTCGGTGATACCCACCATGTGAGCGTAGCGGATCCCGTTCTTCTCCACCTTGCCCACGAACTGCTGGCGCGAGGGAAGTTCGTTGGGCAACGGGTTGACGCAGTAGATACAGACGTCACAATGGTCCAAGGCGTCCATGATGGAAGCGGGAAGCTCCTGAGCGGGACGTTGAACGTGGTCCTCCAGAACCATCAGCCGGCAGGACTGGGACGCGCGTTGAGCCACGTCGTGAAGGGCGGCTCCCACGGGCAGCGTCTTGCGGTCGGAGAGTATGAAGACTCTCTCGTGCGGCTTGACGGCCAGACATACCTCGATGGCATTCTGGGCTCCGGGAATCAGGCTTTGGTCGTAGGTGTAGGTCATGGTTTCCATCGTTCTATCGTTGCTTTTCATGGCTCTCGAGAGAGCCTGTCTGGCCCTCTACCCAGGCCTTGGGAAAGACTAAACCTTTGCACCAGTTAACATGCTTGTTACGTGTCAGGACAAAGATTCGCCTATTCTCAGGGTATGCAGATCCGATCTCATAGCGTCTGGCCTAGCTCGGTGCGGACTCAACCTAAGGTCAAAGTCCCTTTCAAGGAGACAGTGATCAAAAACGCCATCGTCGGGGCCTCGGTTGGAACCGTGATCGGCGATGGCTTGGGGACGGCCGCCACCGTGTTGGGTGGGACCTATGTCGGCCTGCGGCTCGGTCAGTCGTTCGGCGGCCAGGTCGGAGCAGCCGTGGGCGCCGTAGTGGGAGGGATAGCAAGCCTCGCCGAGGAGAGATACGTCGGTATCGGACGCACTCTCGGTGCGGTGGGAGGCTTTCTCTCAGGCGGGATCGTCGGCGGGGTAGCCGGCACCGTCATCGGCGGAGTTTCCGCCATCCCTGGCTCGCACTTCGTGCAGCAAGGTTAGGATCTCGGAGCCTCGCTCTAGCGAACGATCCAGAGTGAACCTTAGTTCAGGAATCTTGCGCATTCGAACGACTTTGTTGATCTCATGGCGGAAGAATCCACTGCTGCGCTCTAGAGCCGCTTGCAGATCGGAAAGTTTGCTCTCGTCCCCCAGGTAGCTGTATCGAACGGTGGCGTACCCGAGGTCGGGAGCCACCGTGATACCCAGAAAGGATACCAGTCCCTCGGAGGGGATGCCGGGGTCTTTCACTTTGCGAAAGACCTCCGACACCACCTCTAAGAGGAGATCCTCAACCCGTTCTTGGCGTCGTTTCTTGCCCACTCGTGGTTACAGGCTCTCGCGAGCCACTGACTCCTCTTTGTAGGCTTCGATGATGTCGCCGGCTTGAACCTCGCCGAAGTTGTTGATCGAGATACCGCACTCGTATCCTTCGGTGACCTCTCGGACGTCGTCCTTGAAGCGTCTCAGGTTTTCCACCTTGCCCTCGTGGATCAAGATACCGCCGCGAACCAGACGGATCATCGCGTCGCGAGTGATCTTGCCCTCGGTGACCATACAGCCGGCCACCTTGCCGTACTTGGACATCTTGAAGACCTCGCGGACCTCCGCCTTACCCAGTTCGACCTCGCGAATCTCGGGAGCGAGAAGTCCGGTCATGGCCTTCTCGACCTCTTCGATCACGTGGTAGATGACCTTGTAGAGGCGCATTTCCACGGCTTCTTGGTCGGCCAGGCGTTTCACCACCGTGGCGGGACGAACCGCGAATCCGATAATGATGGCGTCCGAGGCCGAGGCCAACATGACGTCGGACTCGGAGATGGCACCGACGGCGGCGTGGACGATCTCCACTTTTACCTCATCGGTCGTGAGCTTCAAAAGCGAAGCCGAGAGCGCTTCGATACTTCCCTGGCTATCGGCTTTAAGCAAGAGCTTCAAGGTCTTCTGTTCGCCGGCTTTGACGCTGGAGAACAGATCCTCGAGAGTCGTTCTGGTGCCGATCTGGATGCGCTCCTTGCGCGACTTCTCGGTTCGAGCCTCGGAGACCAGGCGGGCCTGCTTCTCGTCTTGAACCACCTCGAGAAGGTCTCCCGAAGCCGGGATGTCGGACAGGCCGACGATCGATACCGGGATCGAAGGTCCAGCTTCCTTCACCGCTTGACCAGAGTCCGAGATGAGGGTTCGAACACGACCATGGGTGTCTCCCACCACAACCGTGTCGCCGACCCGCAGAGTTCCGTTTTTGATCAAAACAGTGGCTACGGGACCGAGTCCCTTGTCGAGTCCGGCCTCGATGATAATCCCGCTGGCGGGACGCTCGCTGTCGGCCTTGAGCTCTTGCATCTCGGCCAACAGGTTGATCATCTCCAAGAGGTCGTCGATTCCGGTCCTCTTCAAAGCCGAAACCTTGACCATCGGGACAGTTCCGCCCCAGTCCTCCACCACGATGTCGTGGCCAGAGAGCTGTTGCATCAACTTGTCCGGATTGGCATCCGGCTTATCGATCTTATTCATGGCAACAATGATCGGCACACCAGCGGCCTTAGCGTGACTGATCGCCTCCACCGTCTGAGGCATCACACCGTCGTCAGCCGCCACAACCAGAATAGCCACGTCGGTGACCTGAGCACCGCGAGCTCGCATCTGAGTGAACGCTTCGTGGCCGGGGGTGTCGATGAAAGTGACGCTGCGACCATCGAAGGGTACGTTGTAAGCACCGATCGACTGAGTGATTCCACCGGCCTCGCCCGCGGTGACGTTGGTCTGGCGAATGGCGTCCAAGAGTGACGTCTTGCCATGGTCGACGTGTCCGAGCACGGTCACCACGGGAGGACGGGTCTCTTCGCCGGGATCTTCATCATCTTCCAGGAGTTCGAGATCAAGATCTTCGGCGTCGTTGGACTCCTCCACCTTGAAGCCATAGGCTTCCACGATCTCGGCGGCCTGTTCGTAACTTAGACCTTGATTCTTGGTCATCATCTTGCCCTGCTTGAGCAGATATTTGATGACATCGGTGGCTGGCACTTCCATGCGAGTCGCCAGATCACCAAGGGAGATAATCTCAGGAATCTCCACCAATTTCGTGGTATCCACTTTTTCCTCCACGACGCGACGACGGCGACGCTTCTTTTTGCCCGCCGGCCCTAGTCTATTAAAACCGAACTGAGCAGGTCGTTTAGGACCACGGTTTTGAGGCGCGATCTCGCGGGTTTTTCCGGCACCGCCACCACTGCTGGCACCGGCGCCAGGACCACCACCGCCAGGGGCGGGTCGACGAGGTCCTCCACCTCTTTTAGCACCGTCCTCACTATCGGCCGGTGCATCGGCTCCTCGCCCGCCACGTCGAGGGGGTTGGCCGCCTCCAGCCGGCGGATAAGGCCGATCAACCTTGGCATGAGGTGAGGGTGGACGGCTCGTCTCTCCACGATACTGAGCGGCGATCAGTTGGTCGGGCGGTAGCTCGCGTTGACGAATCTCTTCCTGGCGTCGCTGTTCCTCGGTCATGCCACCGCTGGGAGCTGTCTCAGCGCGAGGAGCCACGGCGGGTGGGCGCACTTCAGGAGTGTCGGCCGCGGCCTTGGCTTTAGCCTCAGCCTCGGCTCGAACTTTCTCCTCAGCTTCAGCCTTAGCACGAGCCTCGGCTTCAGCGGCGGCACGCGCTAAGGCGTCGGCCTTAGCCTGAGCTTCAGCCAGACGACGCTGTTCTTCGGCGTTCTCCATGGCCTCGGCCGCACTGCGCAAAGGAGTTTCTCCAGCGAGAATACGATCCTGACGCTCCAAGAGAGCCTGCTTTTGAGCCTCTGACGGACGGTTAGCGATACGAATTCGAACGGCCGGCTTAGCTGCGGGAGCCACGGCCTCCGCTTGCTTTTTGTCGTCCTCTTCCTTCTTCCGCTTCTCTTCGGCCTCTCGCTTTTTCTGTTGCTCAATGTGTGGAGCGACCACCTCACGAACCTTTCGAACCGCTTCCGCGGAAAGGCCACTAGAGGCCGACTTGACGTCAGTATAGCCCATATCCTTGAGAATCCTCATCAAGGGCTTGCTGTCGTCCATCCCTAGCTCTCTAGCTAGCTCGTAGACTCTAACTTTGCTCATCTGTCTCACCTATCCCTTACCGCCGAGCGACTGCTCCGCCCACTGGACGCTTTCCGCGTCGATGCGCTGAGCTATCGTGCGTTTAAGGTTGCGCCGGCTAAACAGCCGATCCCAACACTCTCTATCTCGGCATATATAAAGTCCTTTGCCCGGTTCGCGTCCTTTGTCGTTGCGAGTGATCACGCCGCTCTGGGCCGTTTTGACGAAGCGGAGAAGTCCGTCGCGTGATTTGGTCTGACGGCAAGACACACACATTCTCTCCGGTATCCGACTCATACGGCTTCAAGCTTTCCGGCGCCTCACTCACCAGGAGCGCTCACCTTGTCCTGTTCTTTGCTCTCGACCTTGGCTTTGGCTTTGGCTTCTTGAGCTTCCCGATCGGCGGCGCGAGCTTGTGACTCGCTCTTGATGTCGATCTTCCAACCCGTCAGCTTAGCGGCCAAGCGAGCGTTCTGTCCTTCGCGTCCAATAGCCAGCGACAACTGATTGTCCGGCACCACCACGACGGCCGAGCGATCCTCTTCATACAGAGTCACACGCGAGACGCGAGCCGGCTGCAAAGAGTTCGCCACAAACATAATAGGGTCGTCCGACCACGGAATCACGTCGATCTTCTCACCCCGAAGCTCGTCCACCACCGCTTGCACACGCGAGCCTTTCGGCCCCACGCAGGCGCCCACTGGGTCGACGGAAGCTTCTAAGCTCTTGACCGCGATCTTCGAACGAAAGCCGGCTTCACGAACCACCGCTTTGACTCGAATGATCCCTTGACGAATCTCCGGAACCTCGAGCTCAAAGAGTTTGTTCAAAAAGCCGGGCTGAGCGCGAGAAAGAATAACCTGAGGTCCGCGCTGAGCCGTTTTGACTTCCAACACGTAGCATTTGATCCGATCGCCCTGGCGGAACCATTCGTTCTGCGCTTGCTCGCTGACCGGAACGATCCCCTCGGCCCGTCCCAGGTCGACTAAGATGGCACGGCTCTCGTAACGTTGAACCGTGCCGGAGATCAGTTCACCCTCGCGGCGGATGTACTCGCCGTAAATGATCTCCCGCTCGGCTTCCCGGATCTTTTGCACGATCACCTGTTTCGCGGTCTGAGCCGCGATACGCCCAAAGGTACGATTAGGGACCTCGAGGTCAAGCTCCATACCGACCTCGACGTCAGGCGACATATCCTGAGCCTCGGCTAAAGAGATCTCGGTGTCCTCATCTTCAACCTGAGGCACGATCAATTTGCGCTGCCATATACCCAGTTCGCCCGTGCTCCGGTCGATCTCGATGATAACGTGCTGGTTAGCCCCAAAGTTCTTTTTGTAGGCCGCGACCAGCGCATCCTCGATAAAAGGAAGCAGTTTATCCAGCGGGATATTGCGCTCTTTCTCAATCTGCTTGAGTGCGCCTAAAAACTCTTGATTCATCGCTTAAGGTACCTCCTCATGCCTCTTGCTCGTCCTCCTCGGGATCCAAGACGGCCTCCACTCCGGCCGACGTCACCTCGAACATGTAGGGCGGCGTCCGCTCGTCGATCAGCTCGTCTAGCTCCTTGGATAAAGGGCGAGAGACGACCTCACAATCTGTCACGCTAAGGGCCTTGCCGTGGCAAGAAGCCAAAACAACCGACAAAGTCAGTCCGAGATCCGTGGGACCGAAGTCGACGGCACGCACTTCGAGTTCGTGAGGCTCCGCCAAAGCGGTAGCGCGCGCGCGAACTTTTTCGAGAGCGTTCGAGGACAGTTTGGGTATCTGCGGTTTCTCTTTTTTCTTCATCTCGTTTCACGAAAGAAGGGAAAGTCCGAGCCCACCGAGCTCTTCCTCTCCCCTCTCTACCGTCGGTGTCCGTCAAGCCGCTTTTAGGCGACCCGCGGAAGCGACAACGCCATAGCGGAGAACTCTCGAAACCTTGGATTTCATTAAAAAAGAGTGGGTGGACCCACTCTTTCCAAAAAATCTGGCGGACCAAGAGTCCAAGGACTATATCATGACAACCCCACGGTGACAAGGTGACTTTGAGCATATTAAGCGTAGGCTGTCTCACGCTCGAAATCTTCAGCAATATCGCGTAATTTCACCGGCATGACCACGTAGTCGTAAGAGGTGTCTCCCAGAGGGCGAAGCACCGCGCTCTTGTTTTCTTCCTGGAGATCGAGCTGAACTTCCTCACTATCGAGCACGGTCAAACCGTCGACAAGGTATTTTCCGTTGAACCCGATGGTCATCTCCTCGCCTTCGTAAACGATGGGTAATCTTTCGTCTCCCGAACCGAGGTCCGGAGTGTTGGCCGACAGATACAAGGTATCGTCGCTAAAGCGCAAACGGATCAAATTAGGGCTACGTTTCTCCTGAGCCACCACCAGCATTCGGCGAAGACCGCTGATGAGGTCCTCACGTCCAATACGGCAAGTCTTGGAAAAATTGGTTGGAACGACCTTCGTGTAGTCGGGGAAGCGTCCCTCGAGCAGCCGGCAGTGGAGAGCGTAGGCGCCGAAACGAAAGAATGCCTGGCTTTTTCCAACAGACAGCGAAACATCTCCCTCGGATCCGATCAAACGCGATAGCTCGATCAAAGCTCGGGCGGGAACCACCACGTTCAAGCTTTCCTCTCCGATAAGTGGAATTTGTACGGCTTTGCGCGCGCAGGCTAGACGACGGCCGTCGGTTGCCACCAGGGTTAAGGTCCCGGCTTCAAGTCCAAGAGAGATACCCGTCATCACCGCCCGAGATTCGTCTTGGGAAGAAGCCGCGGCCACGGCGACTTGCCGAATCACTCCTTTGAGCGAGTCTTGAGGCAGCTGAGCCGACGACGTCTCATCCATGCTCGGCAGCGAGGGAAACTCCTCGGCCGGGAGAGTTGAAAGCTCAAACTTCGAAGTTCCGCAGGACAAGAGCATGCGACCTTCAGCCAACGTCTCTAGCTCAACCCGTCCAGGAGGGAGTTTCGAGACGATCTCACCCATCAGTCGGGCCGGGCATGTCACCGCTCCGGCCACACTGACGTCGGCCTCGACTTTGATAGACATACCTACATCGAGATCGGTGGCGGTCAGCTTAACTAGACCCGGAGACGCTTCGATCAGAAGGTGGCTCAGGATAGGAAGTGGACTTCGAGGGTTGATAGCTCGAGCGGCCGCGGCGACCGCGTCCTCGAAAAGCTTTTTTTCACAGGCTAGCTTCATGATCTCTTTGTCTTCCTTTTATATATCTGATCATCGTCATAATAATAGGACTTGGGGATACTGTGGGTAACCGGAGAGATCCTTCGTATCGCGGGCTTAGCGCGTGCTCGAGCCTGGGGAATGTCATGGAGTATCTTTCCGTGGCTTTCCCATGTATCCCAAGAGGTAGGGTGGGGTGGGGATATTGGTGATCTTTGTCCCCAGAAAACTCGCCAGGTTTTCCCCAGCTCCGAAGGTGGGGGTACCCTAAAAATTGACGAGCATGGCAAATAGGCTAGACCAATTCGGCCTAGCCTGAAAAGCTTTCGAAGCTTCGAGAGCTTGTTGGGAGTCGTGGAAACCGCCCTAGCGACCGACTCCCGAGAGCATGTTACGGATGTTCTCAAGACTTGTGCGGAAGTAAGGATCCTCGATGTTGGCATCGATCTTCCGGCATGAGTGCATAACCGTGGTATGGTCACGGCCACCGAACTCCGTTCCGATCTCCGGGTAGGAGGCTCCTGTGAGCTCCTTGCAGAGAAACATCGCGACCTGGCGAGGTTTGACTACCTTTTGATCGCGACGTTTGCCGTTGAGTTCGTTCATGGAGATGGAGAAGTATTCGCATACCGCTTTTTGGATCGCCGAAATGGAGATCACGCGAAGAGAAGGGTCGGGAAGGATCCCTCGAAGCGCCTCGGTGGCCAGATCCACGGTGATGGGGCGTTGCTGCAGTGAGGAGAAGGCCATCAGTCGGGTGAGAGCGCCCTCCAGTTCGCGAATATTGGAGGGAACGCGTTCGGCCAGCAGGTGTGACACCTCGTTGGAGAGAGGGCAGTTGCACTGTTCGGCTTTCTTGCGCAGGATGGCCACGCGGGTCTCAAAGTCCGGAGGCTGAATGTCGGCGATCATGCCCCACTCAAAGCGAGAGCGCAGACGATCTTCCAAGGTTGGAATTTGGCGCGGTGTTCGGTCGCTCGAGATGACGATCTGCTTGTTCGCGCCGTGGAGCTCGTTGAAAGTATGAAAGAACTCTTCTTGGGTCCGCTCCTTGCTGGCTAGAAACTGAATGTCGTCGACCAAGAGAACATCGACCGTTCGATAGCTGCGACGAAACTTGTTCATCTTGGCTTCCGAAATGGAGTCGATCATTTCGTTGGTGAAACGCTCGGCACTCATATAGACGATCTTGGCCAGGGGGTTCTTTTGCAAGATAGTATGTCCGATGGCATGCATCAGGTGGGTCTTCCCCAAGCCTACCCCACCGTAGACAAAAAGCGGGTTATAAGCTTTAGCTGGCTGTTCGGCGACCGCGATAGCGGCTGCTGAGGCCAGGCTATTACTGGCTCCCCGAACGAAAGTTTTGAAGGTGTAGCGCGGGTTTAGCGACGCGTTGGCTTCGGATTTGCCCAAGCGTTCATCGCGTTCGACTATGACTTCAGGCAGGGGGAGCTGCACCGGAGTGCCGTCCGAGCCTTCCTTGATCGTGACGAACTCAAGTTCCACCTTGTGCGATTCTAGCAGGGGAAGTTTGGAGACGATCTCGTCTTTATGGGAAGCTTTGTTGAGAAGATCTCGAGAAAAGTTTCCATAGACACCGATGACCAGCTTTCGGCCATCGGTCTTTATCGGCACGGATCCAGTGATCGCCGAACGTAGCGGGGGCTCGAGCCTTGGCTCGATCGTATCTAGGCAATGCGCCCAGCTGTGACCCACCAGGGGGATCACCTGTTGTCTTTCCATCATTTACTGCGAGTCCTCTGTCTGTACGGCTCTCTCTCCAGAAGCTGGGGGAACCTTGGAACTCGCTTTGGCTGGATTGGCGGGGCTTTCCTACCGAAAATCTATCGAAAGATTGTCCACTTTATCCACAGTTTTGTGGATAACTTGAGCAAATCCCGTTGGACCGAACCGCGAGGAATTCCGAATCGGAAACTTTGCTCGCATATCGGTGGAAAATATCTTTGAAAAAATAGCTAGGAGCCAGATTTGTCAACGTTCACTCGCCTGTGCATAAACTTGTGGATAGATTGGATAACTAATCATGCCTTGACAGGCGCGCTTTGGCATTCCTATATTCTTCATCAGCCTTTTTAGGGTCTTAAGGACCTCATTATGTGGAGGATCTCGAAGTGAAGAGAACTTATCAACCGAAAAAGAACACCCGAAAGAAAGAGCACGGCTTCCGCAAAAGGATGGCGACCGCCGCGGGGCGCAGCGTGTTGGCTCGGCGACGCAAAAAGGGTCGCCACAAGCTGACCTACTAGTATATTGACTCACGCGCTGTTCGCCAGGGCCTGACTACGGCTAGCCCGCGATGAGAACTTTAAAAAACCAGCGAGAATTCGAGCGTGTCTTTCGAAAGGGGCGAGCGGCTTCTCATCCCGACCTCGTGGTGCTTGGATACAGGCGAAGACCTTTCGGACCCCGGGTCGGTTTTTGTATTTCTCGAAAAGCCGGTAAGGCGGTTCAGAGAAACAAGCTGCGTCGTCGCCTTAAAGAGATCGTGCGAGAGTTTGAAGGAAGGCTGGATCCTCAATGGGACCTGGTGATCGTGAGCAAGCCGAACAGCACGAGCCTGACTTACGCCAATCTCAAGATGAGGGTGAGCAAGCTGTTGGAGAAGCTGGGAGTGCTAGCTTGCTCGGACGGCTCGCCCTCTCCGTAATAGGCGCTTATCAGAAGACGGCCAAGTATAGACCGCCGGTTTGCCGATTTCGGCCGTCCTGCTCGGAATACACCCGTCAGGCGATCGTCAAGTACGGGTTTTTGAAGGGATCGGCGATGGGGGCCTGGAGAATTTGTCGTTGCCATCCCTTCGCGCAGGGGGGGGACGACCCCGTCCCGTAGACCGGGTTTGGCCGCCGGAGAAGAGGCGTATAGACAACAACTATGCAGTGGATCGCGGACATCTTTATCAAAGTCCTGGAGAGCCTCAACTCTCTTACCGGGAATTTCGGCCTTTCCCTGGTCTTCTTCGCTTGCATGATCAAGCTGGCCCTGTGGCCCTTGACCAATATGCAGTACAAGAGCATGAAGGAGATGCAGGATCTCAAGCCCGAGCTCGATCGCCTGCAGAAGCAGCACGGAAAAGATCGGGTGGCTTTTAGCCAGGCTCAGGCAGAGCTCATGCAACAGAAGGGGATCAACCCGTTGTCTTCTTGCTTGCCGCTCTTAGTGCAGATGCCCATCCTGCTATCCATCTGGCGCGCCATTATGGGAGAACCGGAGCTTTTCTCCAACGCCTACTTCCTGTGGGTGCGCCCGGGACCGCTGCAGCTGAACCATCCCACTCTGTTCGCCTCGAGCTTGGCCGACCGCGACGCCCTATTGATCATCGTCTACGGGGTAACGATGGTTATTCAACAGTTGTTGACCCCTTCCGGTGGACAGGAACATCAAAAGAAGATCGGCCTTGCCATGAGCGTCTTCTTCACCATCTTGATGTGGTTCTACGCCTGGCCCTGCGCTTTGATCGTTTACTGGGTGGTGTTCAACTTCCTCACCATTTTGCAGCAGGGGCTGATCCATCGCTCCACCGCCCAACATGACGCCGAGGCCGCGTCCGCGACGCCCGCTCCAGCAACTTAAATTTCAATAACCCGAAAGGAAACGCTTCGCATGAGTGAGGACAGCAGCAGAGCCGATGACGACGATCGAGAGGATGAGTTAGAAGACGAGGATCCGATCGCGGAGCTCTTGTTTGACATCACCGATCACTTCGGTCTCGATGCCGACATAGAATACGAGGAACGCACCGATCACGTTCGCTACCATATCGAAGGTCCCGATATGGGAGTTTTGATCGGACGGCGAGGCGCCACCTTGAACGCCCTGCAGTTCTTGATCGGTGTGATCAACGCCCGTAAGAAGCTCGTCGACTACCGGGTCGTGATCGATGTCGAGAGCTATCGCGATCGCCGTGAGAAGCAACTGATCGATCTGGCCAAGCGGACCGCCACCAAGGTGGCCCGGGAGGGTCGCGAGATTTCGCTGTCGCCCATGCCGGCCGCCGAACGCCGCGTGATTCACATGCTGCTGGCCGACCGTGGCGACGTCACCACTTATTCCGAGGGCACCGACCCAGATCGTTGCGTGGTGATCGCACCGGGAGACGAAGAGGACGAGGATTAGCGATACCATCGTCGCGATAGCGACTCCGCCGGGGCTCGGTGGGGTCGCTATCGTGCGTTTGAGCGGACCTCGCGCGCTAGCGATCTCTCAATCGTTGGTCGTTCCGGTAAGACCGGGCTCTTGGGAAAGCCACCGGCTCTTCTACGCGCGTCTGGTTGACCCGAGCGACGGCGAGACGGTGGACAAGATGATGGCCGTTTTCATGGCCGGCCCTCGGACCTATACGGGCGAAGACGTGGTGGAGCTCCACCTGCACGGAAGCCCCGTTCTCTGTGAACGAGCCGTGCGGTTGGCCAACGAGATGGGAGCGCGCCTGGCCACGCCGGGCGAGTTCACCCAGCGTGCGTTTATGAACGGAAAGCTCGATCTGACCCAGGCCGAGGCGGTGCTCGATCTGATCGGAAGTCGGACGGCCGAGCAGGCAAGGCTTGCCGCTCAACACCTGGAGGGCCGTTTTTCTCAGCGCGTGGGAGAGGTTCGGGCGGGAGTGTTGGCATGGCTTGCCTTGCTGGAAGCCGAGATCGACTTTGGCGACGAGATCGACAACCTGCCTCCCGAGCAGCATCGGGAGAGACTCGACGATCTGCGGTCTCGGATCGAGCTTCTGTTGAGCGACGCTGAAGAGGGGCGCACCGGGATCACGGGTCTACGAACCGTGCTGGTGGGCGCCCCCAACGCGGGGAAGTCTTCCCTCCTGAACGCCCTGTTGAAAGAGGAGCGGGCTCTGGTCACCCCGATAGCCGGGACCACCCGCGACCGCATCGAGGTGGACTGCCGGATCGACGGAGTTCTCCTGTCTTTGACCGACACGGCCGGGCTTCGCCCCGCCTCTGACGACGCGATCGAACTCTTGGGCATGGAGAAGACGCGCGAGGCGGTTCGCACCGCGGACTTTCAGGTACTTCTGATCGACTCTCACCAGCCCGACCTGGACGGTTTGGACAGCGAGGAGATCGATCCCACGCTGGTCCTTTTGAACAAGCAAGACCTCGGCAGCGTGATAGACCTGGAGGATCTGCGAGCGCGATTTCCTCAAGGCGAAGTGGTGACTTGCGAACTGATCACGGAAAAGGGGCGAGATCAGGCGGTGACCGCATTGGTCGCCGCCGCGCGAGGCCGCTTGACGGCGCGTTCGGGGGAGTGCTTTAGTCTCAATAGCCGCCATCGCGAGAGTCTCTTGTTAGCGAGAAGTTCTCTCTTGGCGGTGGAACAAACCTTAGAGCAAGGACTGGGGGCTGAATTTTTGGCCCTGGATCTGCGCGAGGCGGCGCGCTCTTTGGGAGAGATTCTGGGCCTCGACATCACCGAGGAGGTCCTCGATCGGATTTTCGGGCAGTTCTGCCTGGGCAAGTGAGGAAGTCATGATCACAACCGATGTCATCGTGGTGGGGGCAGGCCACGCCGGCTGCGAGGCGGCTCTAGCGGCGGCTCGCATCGGCGCGAAGGTAGCTATGCTGACGGCAAGCCGAACCCACATCGCCCGAATGCCCTGCAATCCGTCCATCGGCGGACCGGCCAAGGCCCAGTTGACCACCGAGGTGGACGCTCTGGGCGGGGCTATGGGGCGGGTGATCGACGAGACCCACATCCACATCCGCATGCTCAACACTCGCAAGGGCCCGGCCGTGCAGGCGCTGCGGGCCCAAGCCGACCGCCCGGTCTATTCCGAGCGGATGAGGGCGGAGGTGGAAGGGACCTCCGGTATCTCCATCTTTCAAGACCTGGTCACCGACTTGCTGGTGGAGCGGGGCCGCGTGGTGGGGATTCGGGGGCAGAGCGGTCAGGAGTATCGCGCCGCCGGGGTGGTCTTGACCACTGGGACTTTTCTGGGCGGCAAGCTTTTCATGGGAGAGCTATCGCTTGCCGGAGGCCGCTCGGGAGAGCCTGCGGCTATCGGGCTGTCGGAAAGTCTGGCTCGGTTGGGAGTGAAGATGGGCCGGTTGAAGACGGGAACCACGCCGCGCCTCGATCGCGACACCATCGATTGGGAATCGATGACCGAGCAGCCTCCCAGCGATGTTCCCCTGGTTTTTTCCGAGATGTCGGAGCTCAAGCTCCCCTCTCGCCAGGTGTCCTGTTATCTGACCCATACCAGCGCGCGGACCAAGCAGGTGATCCTGGAAAATCTGCACCGCTCGCCTATGTACGGCGGGATCATCGAGGGGACCGGTCCGCGCTACTGCCCCTCCATCGAGGACAAGATGGTGCGCTTCGGAGATAAGGAGACGCACCAGATCTTCGTGGAGCCGGAGGGCTTTGACGTGCCGGATGTTTACCTGCAAGGAGTCTCCACCTCGCTGCCTTTGGACGTCCAGTTCGAGGTGGTGCGCAGCATCCCGGGACTGGAAAAGGCCGTGATCCTCAAGCCCGGCTACGCGGTGGAGTACGACTACGTCGAGCCCACTCAGCTAGAGCCGACCTTGCAGCTTCGCGCTCTGCCGGGCCTCTATCTGGCTGGGCAGATCAACGGAACCTCCGGCTATGAGGAGGCGGCGGCTCAGGGACTTTTGGCCGGGGCCAACGCCGCCCTTGCCGCGGGCGGCTCGGAGCCTTTGATCCTGGGTCGCGATCAGGCCTACCTGGGGGTTCTGATCGACGATCTGATCACCAAAGGGACCAAAGAGCCTTATCGCATGCATACCTCGAGAGCCGAGTACCGTCTGCTCTTGCGACAAGACAACGCCGACCAGCGTTTAACCCCGCTGGCCCGCAAGGTGGGGCTGATCGATGAGGCTCGCTGGAGCACCTTCAACACTAAGCTCGAGGCTATCGCGGCCGAGCACAGGCGACTTGATGAGAGGCGCTTGAAGCAGGTCGAGGTGGAGACTTACGTCGCCGCCCTAGGCGGACCGATCCGGCCCGGGGTCAGCTTTACCGAGCTGCTCCGCCGACCCGAGATCGATCTGGACAAGCTGCGCGCCACCGAGGGGCTGCCACCTCTGGACCCGAGGGTCAGTCGGCAGGTGGAGATCGAGGTCAAGTATCAAGGCTACCTCGACCGCCAGCGCCAGGACGTGGAAAAGTTCCGCAAGGAAGAATCGAAAGCGATTCCGGAGGGGATCGAATACTCGGGGATTCGCTCGATCTCCACCGAGGGGCGGGAGAAGCTCGCTTTTCATCGACCTCGAACGCTGGGACTGGCCTCCCGCATCTCCGGCGTGACCCCCTCGGATGTCTCGGCCTTGATGATCTATCTCAAGTCCTACAAAGGCGAGACAGCGGATCTGTCGTGATCGCGGCATCTGAGTTGGCCGACTACCGCCTTGATTCCGAAACCCTTGAGGAGAAGGCCGCGCTTTTGTCCCGCCTGGGAGAAAAGCTCTTAACTCAAGGCTCGGTGCGTGGGGTGACGGCGTTGAAGACACCCGAGGCGATCAAGACCGAGCTTTTGCTCGACTCTCTAGGTGGCTGCTTGAGCCTGCCCCGAACCGCCGGGTCCGAGGTCTGCGACATTGGGACCGGAGGCGGTATTCCTGGTCTGGTGCTGGCTATCGCGCGGCCCGATCTGAGGTTCACCTTGACCGATTCGGCCAACAGAAAGACCAAATGGGTCCAAGAGTGCGTGGACGAGTTGGGGCTCACCAACGTGGAGGTGGTCACTTCGCGCCTGGAGCTTTTGGGACGCGACGAGGCTTTCCGCGAGCGCTTCGACGCGGTCACGGCCAAGGCGCTGTCCGCTCTCGCGGTCTTGTTGGAGTTTTCCATGCCGCTTTTGAAAGTGGGCGGTAAGCTCATCGCCTACAAAGGTCCGGCTCTGGAGGAAGAGATCAGCAAGGCCCGCCAGGCCCTGCGCCTACTCGGGGCCAAAGTTCTGCGCAAGCGGGCCTACGATCTGGAGGGCAAATCCCACCGCATCGCCGAGATCGAAAAACTCAAACCCACCACCCAACGCTACCCCCGCCGCGACGGCGTCCCCCAGAAGACTCCGCTGTAGAGAAGGCTTCCAAGCACCCAGATCGGAGTAACCAGATACGTGTGCCTACGCCGAGGTGAATATCCAGAATGACTACGGCCGCATGGTCAAGTTTTCCCACCTCTGACTCATTAGAACACAAAACTAAAATAAGATCTTAGTTTTGTGCAGGAGTCTCTTCGATCCAACATCGGATGCTATCTTTGGGGCTCTCCCCGAAAATGGAGCTGAGACAGAACGCAGCGAACGGCTATTCGCCCTATTTGCCCGCCGAGACAGCAGCCTTCAGCTTGGAGATCTCTTGCCGGCAATTCTTAACCGCCGTTTCGGTGTCGGCTAGGTCGCGTTTGCGCTTCGGATCGTTCGCCGCGCTTCGTAGTAGGGCGATGCCCTTTACGTCTTGTCCGAGGCCTGCCACTTCCTTGAAGCTGGCGGGCGCACCTTGCTGTTCCCTGTACTTCATAATGAACTTCGTCTGCTCTTCCGACACGCTCGCGCCTTTGCTGAACATGGCTTCGGGGCTCGTTCGCGACGCCTCCACCAGCAGTGTCTCATATCTGGCCAGAAGCGCGAGAGCGTCTTTCTTGTAGTCGCCGGGCTGAGCCCATACCGGCAGGGCCAATGGGAGCAGGACAAGGAAGGCCAACAATCTCTTCATTGTATCGAATTCACTTTCTAGTCTATGTTGATGTTTGGCCAACATACCACCCGGTTCGTGATACTCGATAGGGGCGTTTGACCCCCAAGGTTTGTACCAGGAAGGAATATTTGATATCAACCACCTTGCCGATTTGGCAAGGCCAGAGAGTAGCTGGTACTCCATTCTCCGCAAGGGGAACGAGTCTCGGATCAACAGTCATTCCAAAGAGTTCTTTTTGTGACCAGGGAAATCTTGAAAAGAATTCGTATTTTCTTTCAAGACACCGTGACCGAAGTAGGAGTTCTATCGTGAGTCAAGTTCCCGGAGACCAACGCGCCATCGTCGAGATCCCTCTCGACCAGATTCGCTTCAATCCGTTCCAACCGCGAAAGATTTTCCAGCAGAAGGCTTTGGAAGAGCTGGCCTCTTCTATCGCCGAGCACGGCATCATTCAGCCGGTCATCTGCACCCGCGAGGGGGACGGCTACCGTCTGGTGGTGGGAGAACGCCGTTGTCGCGCATCGCGAATCGCCGGTCGCACCTCGGTCCCGGTGATCATCGAGGAGATGACGGAGTCGCGGCTTCTGCAGATCGCCTTGATCGAGAACTTGCAGCGCGAGGATCTCGACCCGATCGAGACGGCGCTAGCTTACAGCCACCTCTTGCGCGAGCATAACCTGACCCAGGAAGAGCTGGCCCAGAAGGTCGGAAAGAGCCGCCCCGCCATCACCAACGCCTTACGTCTCCTAAGCCTGCCCGATCCCATTCGCCGCAGCGTTCAAGAAGGCGAGATCTCGGCTGGCCATGCCCGGGCCATCCTCTCATTGGACAAAGAGCGCCAGCAGTTGGAGCTTTGGAACCAGATCAAGAGAAACGATCTCTCGGTGCGCCAGACAGAGGATCTGGCCCGATTCCTTCGCGAGGGCGAAGCCAAGCCGAACCTGGGTGGTCGCCCCAAGCACGAGCTCTCTCCCGACTGGCTGGAGATTCAGGATCACTTGACCCGCTCCTGGGGCGTTTCGGTCACCATCCGTCAGAACCAAAGGCAAAAAGGCCGCATCGAGCTGCAGTACGACGACGGTATGCAGTTGGAACGGATCGTGGAACGGCTGATCTACCTGGGCCAGCGGACTCCTCGCGCCAACGAAGTACCTCTTTACTAAGGGCCGCTTGGAGGGAGCGGCTGTCCGAAGTAGACATCGAGGTTGATGCTCCTGCGGAAAAGCAGATCGCTACGACTGTCCTCGGCTCCGGAGTAGTACAGGGCGCATTGGATGATGTTGGTCTCCTCCTTGCCGGCCACGAGAGGGCACTCGAAAATGAGACGCTCTCCCGGCTCAAAGGGGAGAATGTTCTTAATCTCTTGGCCGAAGATCTGGTGAACGCCATCCTTTTCCGAGACAAACTGCATCGGCGTGGGGCTAAAGTCCGGAAATCCATCCAACTCCGCCACGTCGGTCAGGTGGAGGAGGGTGATCTGAAAGTCGGTCAGGTTGACCACCCGCCCCTCTCGAAGGAACTGCTCTATTTTATCAAGCCCGATATGGAACCGGCGCAAGCGGTCGGAGATCTTGTTCCGCTTGGCCGTCACGGCCGAGGCTTCAATGTAGAAGCTGATCACCGCAGTCATGACCAGTGAAAGCAGGCCGAAGGCCACCAGGAGCTCGACCAGGGTGGCGCCGAGCAGGTAGAAACGGCGTTTTCTCATCGTTGCGACCATTGGTACTCGTAGGGACTGGCGAGGATTTCGGGAGAGAGCTGCATGGTTTGATCCATCCCCTTGTGGTAGGCTTTAGGGACTTTCCAGTTCATGGTCAGCCATTCCAAATGACCAGTAGGCAGAGTGCTGATCCGCTGAAGATTGGAGATCTCGGGAACCGGAAAATAGGGCGAGCCGTCCGGACCTGATGCTGCCCCTTCCATGGCGCGATTGACCAGGATGGCCGAGTAGTAGTCGGTGGCCGCGCGCACAACCTCCTTCTCCTCCAAGCGTTGGCCGGAGTGCAAGATGCGAGAATGTAGCGCCACGTAGCCAAAGAAGGCGATGACGATGAAAACCACCGCGATCATCAGCTCGACGAGGGAGAAGGCGAAAGGTTTGGTCAAGCATCTATGGTTCATTGTTGAAACTCGAAGTGGTCAGTGGAGATGGAGATGACGGTATATCGGTTACGCCGTGGTGGCATGTCGTCGTAGCGTGCACACAGGATCTGGTCGCCTGGGGAGCCCAGCTGTGGTGGTGCCCCATCCTCTCCCTGAAGGGCGGCCAGGACTCCGTGGGGGAGAATGTGCCAGCGTTTCCCGTCGTATCGCGCCAGTGTCTTGGTGACGGGGGTCCCTAGCTCAAAATTTCCAAAGAACTTGGCGTCGGAGTCGGGATCGTACTGCTCGACTGTGGGCTGGAGATTGAGGTAGAGATCCTCCCCGGCCGCGGCGATCCCGGTTCCCGGAGAGATATTGTAGCTGATATCGAACCGGGGCAGCACCGTGCGGACCTCGGTCGATTGGCCGCTGGTCGAGATCTCGGAAACGTTGAGCTCGGAAATCTGCACCACGGTAGGGCCGGTATTGAGGATCTGAGGGGGAGGAGGAGGGATGATCGGTCCGGCGACCGCGGAGATTCGGTTGGGCAGGGTCTTGAAGTCGATGGGTTCCCCCCCTCCGAGAGGCACCAACCCGGGACGGGCGGGGTCGTTCGAGGGGGTATAGACGTCTCCCTTATAGATGACGGCCTGGCCGCCCTGGACGGCACCTTTGGAGGAGACACCGCCGTTGGCGGTGAGTTTGAGAAGCTCGTTGGTGTTGGCTTCATTGAGGGCGTAGAGAGCTCCCTGGGGATCGACCCAGAGCTTACTCGGATCGGGAACCTCTGGAGAGGTCACCTCCCCGTTGTCCTTGAGCGGATTCCAAGCGAAGGACCAACGCTTGGAATCCGCCTCGTAACGGACCACGCAGGGCCAGCGCAAGACTCGAGAGCCGTCTTTGAGCCTCAGGGGCTGGACCACGGATCCTCCAGAAAAGCGCAGGTAGAGATACTGCCACGCATGGGAATAGACCTGGTCGCCATGGGCCGCGATCGCGCCGCGGAGGCTCACCGCCCGAGTCGGAGGGGTGGAGCCGAGCTTCCAATCTTCCCCGCCCTCGGCCCCGAAGGACGCTAACCTGGTGCTTTCCGAGCTGTCCAAGCTGCTCCAGGACAGGGCGGAGCCCTGGCCGTCCAGAGAGCGGATAGTGATCCCTCTCCACTCGGTACCGGTGCCGGTCAAGTCGATTCGCCCGACTGGAGCCGTGGAGGAACGGTCAGGAGGGTTATCGGCAAGATTCGTGGGAGGGGCGATCGCCTCCCATTCGTAGGTGTCGCCCCTTTTACGCAGGACTCGAATCTCTGTCTGGTCAGTCGGGCCCTCGACGGTGATGAGGGCCGGGCCAAAGGCGAGCGGTGCTCCTCCAGTTGAAGTGAAGACCGGGATGGTGTCGACCACGGAGAGCGCCTCTTCCACGTTGGTAGCTTTCTCGCTGGCGAAGATAGGCCCATCCAAGGCGGCCACCGATCCCCTGGTGGGAAGGTCGAGTGGGGCTTGTTGAGGGATGAAGTCAGGCGGCAGGACGGTGGTTGTGGAGGTCTCACTTGACGTGGGATCCGTGTCCTCGGGTTCTTTGGGTCGCCGCGCCGAGGACGAGTCGGATGGCGAGACTGTCAAGCGAGACGAAGGTAGTTCGGTGGTCTCGGGCTCCTCCTTGGCGGTCGGATTGGCCGAGGTGCTGGGAAAGGCTAGAAGACGATTCTCCGACTGGCTGGGAGAGCTCAGTTCATTTTCTAGAAGATGAAGAGTGAAATAGCTACTGACCGGGCCCGATTTGCCCCGAGAGCGCAGCAACAAGACCCCACCTCTACGTCCTTCGGGCCGCAGGCGGACGAGTTGAACCTTCCAGTCGGCGCCCGAGTCGAGGGATTTCTTCATGGTAGCGGGCGGTAGCCCGGTAGCCCTCAGCGCCCCGTAGACGTACATCGCGCCGGAACGCGCCGCGACCTCGGCCTTCATCTTATGCTCCATCGAAAGGACCAGGGCGATGTCCTGGCGGTTGGTCCAGACCAGAGCCACCGAGAGAAAAAACAAGAAGATCGCCACGAACAGGGCCGTGATGATGATATTCCCTCGAGGCCGCCGCACTCAGAGGATCTTAGCACACAATCGGGGAGATGCTCCACCTTAAGTTGTCTTGTCAATGTCCATGGCATGTCCTGGGACGGGACATTCGACCCTCCAGGAAAATCGGTCTGGCGAGTTACAATCTCCCTTATGGAACTCTGCTTCTTCCACCCACGATTTCGGGGTCTTTTCTGGGCCCAGACCCTGGGGGCGCTCAACGACAACATCTTCAAGAACGCTCTGGTCATTCTGGTGCTTTATCGTGGGTGGAGCGTCTCGGGGGTTAGCCCCGAGTCGTTCGCTGTGTTGGCGGGGGCGATTTTTATTTTGCCTTTTTTGTTGTTCTCCGCTCAGGCCGGTCAGTTGGCCGACCGGATGGACAAAGCCGACCTGGTTCGAAGACTCAAGAGCCTGGAACTTTTGGTCTCGCTGGTGGCGGTGGTTGGTCTTTTAGCTCATCGGATCGACATTTTGCTCTTGGCCCTCTTCGGATACGCCACCCAGGCGGCGCTTTTCGGTCCGGTGAAGTACGCCATCCTGCCCCAGATCTTAGACCCGGACGAGCTCTTGTCGGGCAACGCCCTGGTGGAGACGGCCACCAGTATGGCGATCCTGATCGGAACGATGGCTGGCGGGGTTCTGGCCGCTCGCTCTCCCGCCGAGGTGGCTGTGGTGGTTCTGGTTTTGTCCCTCCTGGGGAGGGTCGCGGCTACGCCCATCCCGGCCGCGCCTCCCGTCGGTGAGACCTCTCGGCGCACCTTCTGGCAAGCTCAGGGAGAGTGTCTGCGACTGACCTGGCAGACCCGGCCGATGCTTCTGACGGTGCTCGGGATCAGCTGGTTTTGGATGTTCGGGGCGGCCTTCACCACGCTCATCCCGCTCTATTCGAAGAATCTTCTGGGCGGCTCGGAGAAGGTCACCACCTATCTACTGGCAGCCTTCTCCATCGGCATCGGTCTGGGCTCGCAAGCTTGTGAGAAGCTTTCCAAAGGCCGGTTGGAGCTGGGATGGGTGCCTATCGGAAGTCTCGGCATGACGTTGTTCGCCATGGATTTTGCTTTTCGTAACCCGCCCAAGGGCGAGAACCTTTCCGGGCTGGAGTTTCTACAGCAGGCGGGGACGCCTCATCTTCTCTTCGACCTGACCGGTCTTGCCATAAGCTCCGGTCTTTTCATCGTCCCCCTCTACACGTTTCTCCAAAAACGTAGCGACCCGGCCACCCGCTCGCGCCTGATCGCGGGCAATAACATCTGGAACGCGGTTTTCATGGTCGGCTCGTCGAGTCTGTTGGCCGCCTGCATCGAGCACGGCTTCACCCTACCTCAACTTTTCTTCTGGCTTTCCATCGCCAATTTCATCGTCTGTATCGCCGCCTATCGCAAGTTGCCCGAGTTCACCCTGCGTTTGGTGGTCGTCTTTATCTGTAAGATCTGCTACAAGTTGTGCGTGCGAGGGTCCCAGCGCATTCCAGCCGAGGGGGCCTGCCTTTTGGTGGCCAACCACGTCACCCTGGTGGACTGGCTGTTCCTGGCTTCAGGCACCGACCGCCCGGCCCGCTTCGTGATGCTGCACACCTACTATAACATGCCGGTGATGCACTATCTCTTCCGCGACGGCGGGGCCATCCCCATCGGTTCGGCCCGCACTCATCCGGAACTCGTGCGTAGCGCCTTCGAGCAGATTCACCAGGCCCTGGCCAATGGAGAGATGGTCATCCTTTTCCCCGAGGGGAAGCTGACCACCGACGGAGAGGTGGACAAATTCCGCAAAGGGGTGGAGACGATCCTAGAGCGCGATCCCGTTCCAGTGCTGCCCATCGCGCTCAAAGGGTTGTGGCACACCCGCTTTTCCATGAGCCCGGACCGTCGCTGGCACTTCCGCCCACCGGTGGAGATGGTGGTGGGCCACCTGCTCGAACCTCAAGGGCTGACCGCCGAGGGGTTACGCGAAGTTATCCTGGGACTGCTGGAACGTCCCGAAGCCGAAGACATGTGAGTCAGAGCAAGGAGGCTTTGCCGGCGGTGAGAACCGACCGGCATGGCTGTTTCGCTCTTCCGCCGCTGGCGTTCGCAGAAGTTCAAGGACCTGGTGGGTCAGGAATCGGTGGTCTCCACCTTGCAAAATGTTCTGCAAGGCGGCAGCCCGGCTCGGGCCTACCTTTTCTGCGGACCCCGAGGCACGGGAAAGACCTCCAGCGCCCGCATCTTCGCCAAAGCCATCAACTGCGAGCGTGGTCCGGCCGCCGAGCCGTGCGGAGAGTGCCACCAGTGTGTCTCCATCGCCGAGGGCTCCAATCTCGACGTCTTCGAGATCGACGCCGCCTCCCACACCCAGGTGGATAAGATCCGTGACTTCATCGTGGAGAAGGTCCACTTCACCCCGGTCGCGGCCAAGTTCAAGGTCTACATCATCGACGAGGTCCACAAGCTCTCGACATCGTCTTTTAACGCCCTCTTGAAAACTCTCGAAGAGCCGCCCTCTCATGTGGTTTTCATTCTGGCCACCACCCATCCTCACGAGATGCCGGCCACCATCTTGAGCCGTTGCCAACGCTACGACTTCAAGCCCTTGACGGCCTCGCAGACCGAGAAGCATCTGAAGATGATCGCCACCTCCGAGCGGTTGGAGGTGGATGAGGACGCCGCTCGCCAACTGGCCCGCGCGGCCGACGGGTCGCTGCGCGACGCGCTGGTGCTGTTCGAACAGGCGGTGGTCTTCTCCGACGGCCGGGTGACCCGGGAGAAGGTGCTCGATCTGTTGGGCGGTGTGGGCTACGAAGTGCTCGAGCAGATGTTCACCGACCTCAATGGTGGGAATTCCGCCGGCGCCTTACGCCGTTTGGACGAATGGATCACTCGAGGGCGCGATCTCAAGCGTTTGGCGGAAAGCTTTCAGGAGCATCTCCGCATGATGCTGCTCTTGAAGGTCAAGTCGGAGGACCAGAGTATTCGCCACCTCTCGACTGAGGAGCGCCAGTCCCTGGAACGGCTCTGTAGTGGCATGACGGTGGGGGCTATCACCGGGTGGCTGCGCCAGGTGATGGAGCTTCTGGCCGCGGTGCGGCAAGGTCACGCGGCCCGGCTGGAGTGGGAGATGCTACTGGTCGGCTGCGCTCAGCCCGAGACCGATCCCGGTCTGCAGGGATTGGAAAGGCGATTGGAGAGGCTGGAGGCGGAGGGAGTGCCTTCCACGGGTAGCGGACCAGTGGCGGCTCCGGTCGAAACGGATGGACGCCTGCTGGCCCGCATCGAGGCGCTGGAAGAGAATCAGAGTTACGATCCTCGATTGTGGGAGAAGATCACCCGATTGGAAGCCGAGCTCGATGCGTGGAAGGACCGTCTCAGTCTGGTCTCGGCTCGTGGAGACTCGGCCCCGACGGAAAGCGAAGCGTTCGCCTTGGAGCCCGACCCCGCGCCGCCGGTCCCGGCCCGCGAGTTGGCGCCGGAAAAGTCGCCCCCGAGCGAGCCCGCCGCTCAAGAGGCTCCGCCCGTAGCGAGTGTGGCGCCGCCCCGGACCGAAAGACCGCCGGTGGAGACGGCCGAGTCGTTCTCTCACGATATCGTGGACGAGTGGCTGGAGATGCCGCCGCTTTTGGTCAATCCGGAGGACTTTCGCCGGGAGCTTTCGCTTTTCTCCAGCACTTTTACAGCCGAGCGCGATCCCGAGCCGGAGACACCCGAGCCTGAAGTGGTGGAACCTCCGGTGCTCCCGCCTAAGATTGTCGAGCCGAAAGTAGCCCAGCCGGAGATGCCTCAGTCCGCCCCGCCCAAGCCGTTCGAACCGGAGGCGCCCGCCGTGGTCTCGGTTCGCCAGACCGAGGTCAGCCTGACGATGACCCAGACCGCTCTTGCCATGACACCGATGGAGTTGGGCGAATTTTGGCGGCGCCTTATGCAGGGAGTCAAGGAGCAGGACGTGCGTCTTTATGCCGTGCTTGCCGATGCTAAGCTCGCCTCGGTCGATGCGAAGAGCTTCGCCTTATCCCTGCCAGCCGGCTATGACTGGCACCACGGTAAGATCCAGGAAGGAAAAAAACTCTTAGAGCAGGTGGCGAGCCGCCTGGCGGATGATCGAGCCCTGGTCTTGGAGTGCATCCTCGGAGGAGAAAAGGCCGCTCCGCCCAAAGACTCGGAGCACGACGACATGGTGGCCAGGGCGGCTGGAGTGTTCGGCGGGGCATCCATCCTAGAGTAAGAGGAGAGCAAGGTTTTGGACACTGGAGCTAAAGTGCTCGTCGTCGACGACGAGCCCAACGTACTTCGATCTCTGGCTCAGTACCTGACCATCGAGGACTTCACGGTGGAGACGGCGTCCAATGGGATGGAAGCTCTCGAAAAGGTGGAGAGCTTCGTCCCTGAGCTGATCCTTTTAGACGTAATGATGCCGGGCATGGACGGGTTCGAGGTTCTCGACAAAGTGAAGGCCAATCCCGACCATGCTCACACTCCCATCATCATGCTCACGGCCAAGGACCAGTCGGCCGACGTGCTCAAGGGATATCAAAGCGGTGCTACCTCCTACCTGGTGAAGCCGTTCAATCTCGATGAGCTGGTGGAAACCATCAACCAGGTCTTGGCACAGGCGCGTCAAGGCGAAGAATCTTAAAAACCCATCCTTTCAGGAAGAAAGAGGCCGCTGATGTTTGGCAAGGATATGATGAAGAAAATGCAAGGTATGCAGGCTCAGATGCAACAGTCGATGGCGACCATGCAAGAAGAGCTCTCCAAGCTCGAGGTTGAGGGAAGCTCCGGACAGGGCAAGGTTAAGGCAAAGGTCAACGGCCATCAAGACATTCTCTCCATCAAGATCGACGCCTCTGTGGTTGATCCCGAGGATGTCGAGATGCTCGAGGACCTGGTCTTCTCCGCCGTCAAAGACGCCATCGACAAGAGCAAACAGGCCTCTCAACAAAAAATGCAGTCCATCACCGCGGGATTGCCTTTGCCTCCCGGTTTTCTCTAGTTTAGCCTTTTTCGGCTTTCCAACGTGTCCCAATATCCCCCCGCCATCGAGCGACTCATCGAGTCGCTTCTGTGTTTGCCGACCGTCGGTCCCAAGACGGCCAGCCGCTTAGCCTTTTATCTTCTCGATGCTCCCGAGCACGAGGTGGCGGAGATGATCGCGGCTCTGCGGGGGATTCAAAGTGGGGTCTGTCGATGCTCCGAGTGCGGTAACTATGCCGATGGACCGCGCTGTTCCATCTGCCAATCCCCCCGCCGGGATCGGAGCACTCTGTGTGTGGTGGCTTATCCCAAGGATATCGTGGCCTTCGAGCGGACCGGCGAATATCGTGGACTTTATCACGTTCTGGGTGGGCTGATTTCGCCCATGGAAGGACGCGGTCCGGAACAGCTGAGCATCGAGCCCTTGCGGGCCAGATTGGCGGGAAGCGATTTCCACGAGGTGGTCCTAGCCACCGACCCCACAGTGGCTGGTGAGGCGACAGCCCTCTACCTCGAGCAGGTGCTCGACGACTACCCCGGTCAGATCAGCCGTTTAGCCCTGGGGATTCCGGTAGGCAGCGACTTCGAGCTGACCGACGATGTGACTTTAGGGCGAGCTTTGTCCTATCGACAGAAGGTCTCCCGCAAGGGATAAACACGCCTTCCCCGGCCGGAGGATTCGATCGCGGTGAAGAGAAAGGTGCCCTCCCGGTATGGCCGACTTCTTGAACAATATTGTCTCGGCGTGGAACGACGAGGAAGGGGATAAAGACTCCGAGCTTTATCCCGACGAAACGAACTCGCCGAACATCAATATTCTCATCCGCAACGCCCGGAAGTTCCTCGATCAGAAGATCTCCGAGGACGAGTTCGTGGATGAGGTGGAATCCACCGCCGATCGCCTGGACAAAGCTCTCAACGAGCTGCAGGTTTATGCCAGCCGACTTGAGGACGGGCATCCGGCCAAGGAGCTCGCTGAACATTCCGAGCAGGCCTACGACGAGTTTGGACAAGGTCTCGAGGAGATGTCCAAACTTGACCGCGACTCGATCGAGAACGGCATCGACCTTTGCGTGGATGCCGCCTTTAAGCTGGAATCCCTCAATCGCCACTATCTAGAGCTTGAAGCCCAGGCTTCCATGATCAGTTGCGTGATGTGCAATCACCAGAATCCGCCGGGACGGTCGGACTGTGAAAAGTGTGGCGCGACTCTACCCACCACCATGAAGGCCGCCTCGGCTCAGGACGCGGGTCACTCCAACGATCTGGTCATGGTGCCCAAAGAGTATTTGGACCTTTATGATGCCTGCGATAAGATCGCGGCCAACGAGATTCCCATCGAAGTCTGGCAAGAGCAGATCGACCTTTTTACCGAGCGCTTCAACTCGGCCAGTCAGCAGATTCACGACATCACCAACGCTAACCGTGAGGCCTTCGAGGCGGCTCCGGAGATCTTGGCCGAGGCCGAGGGTGTCGTCGACGCGCTCGACGAGGCTTTGGAAGCGCTCGACCGAATGCAGATGTTCGCCGAGGACGGCAATGTGGAGCATCTCAATCAGGGCTGGATGGATCTCTTAGCCGGAACCCAGAAGGTCCAACAGCGGGGTCTTGCTTTCTACCAGAACCTCGAGCTGGCGCAAGAGGGCTAACTCCAGTGCCCGTCGTGCCTTCACTGGAAGTTGAGAAGTATCTCGACTTCAAGGACATGACGGCGTATCTGCGCGATGTCGGCAAGGCCGCGCCGCATCTGGTCCGAGTTTTCTCTATCGGAAAATCGCGCGAGGGGCGCCCCTTGTTGGTGGCCGAGGTCACCAATCGTAACCTCAAAAAGGGCCGAGAGAAGCCGGGGCTTTGGATCGACGGTGGGCATCAGGGTTGGCATCTGCTCGGCAGCATGGCCTGTCTTGAGCTTTTGCGATTCCTGGTCTCTGGGCATGGCCGAGATGAATTTCTCACCGACCTGGTCGACCATCACGTTTTCTATATCGCGCCTCGCTTAGCTCCCGACGAGATGGAGGTCTGCTTGTCCAGCGGAGCCATCACGCCCCAGACGCCCGAACGGGAGGGACCGATGGTGGCCGCGCCGCCCAAGCAGTTTAGGACCGAGAGTCCGCTGGGTAGCTGGACGCCCTACAAGCGCGACAATCGCCTTTTGGTTCGCCGCCAGCCGGAGGACCGCAAAGGTCCGTTTTATGATCTCTATCGGCATCTCGATAGCGGCCGGCTGGCCGCCATGACGCCGCGGGATTTCCCCACCAAACATAAACTCGAGGCCGTCGATGGTCTTCTCCAGTTGGCTTCGACTCGCGCCGTCTTCGAGTTCTTACGCTCTTATCAGAACGTCTTCGGCGCCATTTCCACCTCGGGACCCGGGGACAACTTACAGATGGTCGTGGGAGAGAGTGAGGAGCCCTGGTACCGCTCTCTAGGCCACCGGCTGGGAGAACTATCGGGGCTTCCTTGCCAAGCGTTGACCCCAGGGGCGCGAGAGGGCGGCCAGTTTCTTTCCTGGGCGGTGGAGACCCTGGGTATTTTGGGGATCGACTGTCGTATGTGGTCGTTGCGAACGGCCGCCGGGCTGAAGGAAGACCCGAAGGCGGACCCTTTGTGGGCCGAGGAAACCGAGATGATGCAGCTGGTTCGATTCTGCGAGAAAGAGTTTCCCGGCGGCTTTAGCGATTGGACGACGGTCGACGAACCCGATCTGGGAGCGGGAGAGCGAGGGGGATGGGACTGGAGTAAGACTTGGCTCAACCCTCCCCCCGGCCCTTATCTGGCCCGTGAGCTCAAGCGCTTCTCTCGACTGGCGCTCGGACTAGCTTCGGCGGGCCCAAGACTGGTCATCGCCGAGGTTTCGGAAAAGATGTTGGGTTGGAGTAGCGGCGCCGGCGGCGCCAACGAGCCGTTGCGCCATCTCTCGGTGAGGGTGGAGAATCGTGGCTATCTTCCGACCTGTCCCTTAGGACGGCCCCATAGCATGGGTGCGATTCTTTCTACTCAGTGCACCAAGGGAGAAGCGGAGCTTTTGATCGGCAACTCCAAGGCGCCCGTTGAGGATCTTCAAGGGACCGGGTTTTCCCAGCTTCCGGACGGCCTGCCGTACGGCGCGGGACTGCCCGGCGCTTTCGCCACTCGGCGTTTTGTGGAGCGAGATTTTCTCTTCCGTGGCAACGCCGATATCGAGATTGCCGTCAGCCATCCCATGGCCGGGACCGACAAGGTGGTCAGTCGACCTACTCAGATTATGAAGCCTCCGAGCTTTCCGGCCGCCGGGGCCGTGGCCGCCGAGGCGGTCGTGGCCGAGCCCTTAGATGTCTTCGAGGATGCCTTCCCCTCTTTTGAAGATCTCTATAACGAGTCGGATTCAATTCTCGAGCCTCCGTCGAAGCCGGCCGTTCCTCCACCTCGAACGAGTGTCGAGACTCCGCCGGTTAAGATCGCCAGCGCGGAAACTTTGGGGATCGGTGATGAGTTCGGAATACCGCTACCTCCGATGCCAGGTTCCGAAGGGCCACCTCGCAAGGTCGAATTCGCGAGTTTAGGTGACTCCAACCCACCGGCGTCGGGGTCCAAGGGCCCCTTCCCTCAGGCTAAACCGGCCAAGGGGCGCGTCTTCGGGACGCCGCCGCAGAAGCCTGGCCTACCAACCGGACATTCCGCGGGAAAGGCTCCTCAGGAGGAATCGTTCGATGAGGGCGACTTCTCCCCGTTGCCTTTAGTCAAGTCTTCTTCCTCGGCTTTTGAACCGCTAGCACCCAGGAGCGCGCCTCCGCCGCCACCCGCGCCTGTCGACGACCTCTTCGACACCGGTGAGGAGATGGCCGCATACGACACCATTGGTGGGCGTCCACCGACTGCTCGCCCGGCCCCGCCCCCCCCTCCTCCCAGTCAGGAGCAGCCCGCGGCGCCACCCGCTCGACTAGCCAGAGTGTCGGCTCCGCAGCTCTTGCGCCGACAGCGTGGATCGGGCGGCTCGGGGCCGGCTGATCCCTTCAATCGCTAACAGTTCACTGATCCCTGATATCTCTCCGACAGGAAAGGTCACCGGACCGTCATATCTCCGAGAATGTTTAAACGGGTCACCATCATCGGGGCAGGTCCCGGTGGATTAGCCGCCGCTCTTCTTTTACGCCATGCTGGACTTGAGGTCACCGTGATCGAACGGATGGACCGGGTGGGCGGTCGCACCTCAGCTATCGAGGAGAAGGGATTTCGATTTGATCGCGGACCTACGTTTTTTCTCTACCCCAGAATTCTCCAGGAAGTTTTCGCCGCCATCGGTCGAGATCTGGCCACCGAGGTCCCGATGGTCCGCCTCGATCCTCAGTACCGCTTGGTTTTTGGCCAGGAAGGGAGTATGGACGCGACCCATGACGTGGCCCGTATGCAGAGGGAAATGGCTCAGTTCTCTCCGGCCGACGCCGCGCGCCTCCCTGATTTTCTGGCCGAGAACCGCCTCAAGCTCGACAGTTTCGCTCCCATTCTGGAAAACGAGTTCGGCAGCTGGACCCGCCTTTTCACTCGGGAGATGTTCAAGCTTTTGCCCCTGGTGCGACCCTGGCGCTGCCTGGACACCGATCTTAAAGCGTTTTTCAAGGACCCGCGAATCCGTCTGGCTTTCTCCTTCCAGTCGAAGTATCTAGGGATGTCGCCCTTTCAGTGCCCCAGTCTTTTCACCATCTTGAGCTACCTCGAGTACGAGCACGGGGTGTTCCATCCCATCGGCGGGTGCGCCCGGGTCAGCGAGCGGATGCACGAGATCGCCGCGGAGATGGGAGTGGAGTTTCGCCTGGGCGAAGAGGTTCAAGAGATTCTCTTTTCTCGCAAACGCGCGGTGGGGCTGGTTACCGACAAGGAGCGCCACACCTTCGACGCCCTAGTCGTCAACGCCGATTTCGCCCGCGCCATGACTCGTTTAGTTCCGGAGGACGTTCGCTCGCGCTGGACGGACAAAAAGATTGCCACCCGCAAGTATTCCTGTTCGACCTTCATGCTTTATCTAGGGGTCAAAGGCGAGGTGCCGGCGGCCCACCACACCATCTACTTTTCCAACGACTATGTGAAGAATATCGAGGATATCGCGGTCAACTTTAACTTGCCCCAAGATCCGAGTTTCTACCTGGAGAATCCGTGCCTCACCGATCCCTCGATGGCGCCTAAGGGGATGAGCAGCCTCTATCTCCTGATCCCGGTTCCGCATCTGCATGAGCGAATCAATTGGACTCAAGAGACCATGCACTATCGCGAGGTGGCCTACCAACAGCTGGCCAGAATCGGTCTTGGCGACATCAAAGATCGGGTGGTTTTCGAGAAGATCTTCACCCCCTTGGACTGGGCCGAGCAGATGGAGGTCTACCAGGGAGCGACCTTCTCCATGGCCCACACCTTGACGCAGATGTTGCACATGCGGCCCGGCAACCGCTTCCGTGAACTCGACGGAGTCTACCTGGTCGGAGGTGGCACTCACCCGGGGAGCGGTCTGCCCGTCATCTACTCATCGGCCCGCATCTCAAGCGATCTGATCTGTAATGACCTGGGTATCACTCCGCCTCCTCCGGCTTTCCACAAAATAGAAGCTCCGCTGGCCCATGTCTAACCTTTCCAAGGGAGAGTTGGCCTGGTCGGGTCGGAGTTTGGGCTTTCGCCTGGACCTGCTGGAACGCTTGAGGGCGCGTCTGGTGGCCGAGCGGGAATCTCTTCTGGCTTTGCTCTCGGAGCTTCGACCGAGTTGCTCCCGAGCAGAGCTTGTCTCAAGCGAGATCATTCCGCTGCTCGACAACGTTGATTTTCTGCGCCGAAGCGCCGCCGGGATCCTACGGCCCAGGAAGTTAGGCCATCGGGGGCAGCCGATCTGGCTGTACGGGGTGGACAGCGTGGTTTATCGCGAGCCGCTGGGCCGGGTGCTGATCCTGGGGCCGGGAAATTACCCTCTCTTTCTACCTATGGTGCAGGCCTTCTACGCCTGGGCGGCGGGAAACTGTGTGTGGCTTAAGTCGGCACCGGGAAGCTTTCCCTTGCACGATCGTCTGCGCGATCTTTTTCTTTCGGTCGGTGGGCCGGCGGAGGTCTTTCGCCTCTTGGGGGAAGAGATTTCAAGCTACCCCTGGGCGCTGTCTCAAGGGGTGAACAAGGTCATCCTGGTCGGTTCGGCTGCTACCGGAGAATCGGTGTTGTCTCAGGCGGGCAAGGCTTTGGTTCCCACCGTGGCCGAGCTTTCCGGCTGGGATGCGGTCTTTGTCCATCCCGAGGCTGATCTGGAGAAGGTGGCCTCCGCGATCGCCTTTGGTCTAGCCCTCAACGGCGGACGGACCTGCGTCGCCCCTCGGCGCATCTTCTTTCGAGGCGATGTGGCGCGCTTTGAGGAGCTTCTAGAACAGGCACTGAGCGTTCGCCCGAAGGTCGCCCTGTCCGAGGACGAGCACCGCTTAGTGGAAGGAGCGGTCATCTCGGGCTGTCGCGCGCTGGGGGGGCCTAAAGGGCCGGTGATCTTGAGTCGGGTCCGGCGCGATCACAAGCTTCTTCGAGAGGCTCATTTCGGAGCCCTGGCCGTGCTGCACGTAGTGGAAAGCGATCAGGAAGCGTTGGAAGTGGCGCGGACTTGTCGCCATGCTTTGGGAGCCTCGCTTTTTGGACCGTTGGAGTGGGCCGAGTCGTTGGCCCACCAAGTGCCCGGCCAGATGGTGGGGATCAACGACCTTATCGTGCCCTCTGTGGATCCTCGTTTACCCTTCGGCGGCTCGGGGCGCAGCGGCTTCGGACACATGCGAGGCCGAGAGGGCCTCTTGGAGATGACCACCACCCGCGTCGTCAGTGTGCGCCGAGGAGGGACCACCGATCATCTTCGCCCTCCCAGCGCTATCGATGATCCCTTGATAGAACGGTTCCTCTTGATGGCTCACGGACCAGGGGTCGGGTCCAAGATTCGAGCCACCCTGGAGATGATATTCTTGATCGGCCGAGAACGAGTTCGTCGCCGAATCGCGAGGCGGCGTGCCCGCGCGGAAGCCGCGAGTGTCACGCCGCCTCAAGACGGGTAAAGGCAACCCTTAGAACTTTGATCCGGAGGATCCCCTTAAGTGAATAACATCATCGTCATCGGTTCCGGGCTGGGCGGGTTGACCGCAGCCTGCACTTTAGCCGCCCGAGGCTACCGCGTCGAGGTCTTCGAAAAGAACGACTGGACTGGCGGAAAAGCTTGTGTGCACGAAGAGAAGGGCTTTCGCTTCGACATGGGGCCCACCATCTTGACCATCCCATCGGTTCTGCGCCGGATTTTCGAAGAGGCCGGAGAGAAGATGGAGGATCATCTGGACCTGATCCGCCTGGATCCTCAATGGCGCTCTTTTTTCGCCGACCGAAGCGTGTTGGACCTGACCGAGAATCTGGAGGGGATGAAGAAAAATCTGCGGACTTTCTCCAATCACCCCGACGACGACGGCAACTACGAGCGGTTCCTGCTGGAGGCTCAGAAGCTGCACGATATCACCAAGGATTTCTTTTTCTGGCGACCGGTCGGCTCCGTCACCGATATCATGGACAGCAAGGCCATGTTCAACCTGAACTCACTCAAGAGTTTTCTGGCCATGCGGCCTCACCAGTCGGTCTTTGATTGTGTCCGCTCCTTCGTCAAGGACGAGCGGGTGGCTCAGATGTTGGACCACTTTGTGCAGTACGTCGGGTCCTCGCCGGAGGCAAGTCCCGCCGTCTTGTGCGGGATCGCCCACATGCAGACCCAGGAGGGTGTCTGGTACCCGATGGGCGGAACGCGCGCGGTCCCGGTCGAGCTTCGCAAACTCGCGGAACGATTGGGAGTGACCTTCCATACCGGCAACCGGATCACCGCCATCAACCGGGAGGGCGAGCGGGTGACCGGCGTGACCGATGAGAAGGGTCAGGTCCACAACGCGACCGCCGTGGTCTCCAACATGGACTCCGTGCGGACCCACCGCGAGCTTTTGCGCGGGCGGCCCTTGGCCAACTTCGAGGCTCGGCGCGAGTACGAGCCGGCCTGCTCCGGCGTGGTCTTCTACCTGGGTCTCAAGGAGCGCTACGAGCAGTTGGCCCATCACGACTTCATCTTCAGCCACAGCCCGGAGGAAGAGTTCCACCACATCTACGAGCGTGGCGAGCCGGCCCCGGACCCTTCAGCCTACATCGCCGCTCCGGCCATCACCGAGCCCGGAGTCGCCCCGGAAGGCGGCGAGGCGCTCTATGTGTTGGTTCACACCCCCTACCTGCGCCCACACCACAATTGGAAAGAGATACTGCCTGAGTATCGCAAAGTCATCTTCAAGAAGCTGGCCGACGCGGCCGGAATGGACGATCTGGAAAAGAGGATCGTGTGCGAGCACGTGCTGACCCCCCAGGACATCCACGACCGTTACGCCGTATTGAACGGCGCCATCTATGGCCTAGCCTCGCACGGAAAGGTGACGGGCGCCTTCAAGCCGATCAACCGCTCTCCCGACCTGGAGGGGCTGTACCTGGCCGGTGGCGCGGCTCATCCCGGCCCGGGCATGCCGATGGCCATGATGAGCGGCTGGATCGCCGCCGACGCCCTGGACAAAGACGGTCTAGTTACCAAGGGTGAACGGGCGGTAGCCGCCGGGGTGTGATAGCCTCCTTTTACTTTAGGCTCTGCCGTGACCGTCCTAGGGCGGTCTTGGGTCTGTTCTCGCTCCTGACCTTGCTTCTGGCTTGGCTGACTTTTCCGAGGGTTAGCTTTTCCGCTGATCGAGAAGCGCTCTTTCGTACCACCGCGCGGGAGAAACAGCAACGCGAAGAGTTCCAGCGCCGCTTTGGCGGCTGGCTGGACTTGATCGTGGTGCTTGACGGGGGCGGTACGAAAGAACGAGAGCGGGGCGCCATCGAGCTTGGCCGGCAGATGCGGGCCCAGCCCGAGCTTTTTCAGGATGTCCGCGCGACCCTTGAGCTTCCCGGTTTGGAGCATCAAGGGCTCTATTTTCTATCGAAATCAGAGCTCGAGTCTATCGATGGGACTCTGGCCCAACACCGAGCGGTCCTGGCTCGTATGGCCAAAGAGGGCTGGTACGGTTTCCTAGAAAGTGGCGCGACGTCTAAAGACGACCAGCAAGACCGGTTCTCCGAAGCTTGGCGGCGAGCTGTGGCGGGGCGCGGATCAGGGGAGCTCTCCGAGCTGTTCCCCCACTTCGAGGTGCCCAGACGGGCCTTTTTCACCGACGGCACCACACGTCACCTGGTCTTTTTTCGCAGCGAGAAACCCCTGGAGGCCCAGAAGGCGATCACCCAGGCCGAGCTTCGCCTCGGCTTTTCCGGTCGCGTGGTGGTTTTGGGGCAGCCCCTGTTGCAAGCTCAGGAGAAGGCCGAGACGGTGCGCGATGCCGGCATCTCCACCGTGCTTTCCATTCTCTTCGTCCAGCTACTCTTGATTCACGGATTCCGAGAGACGGCGCGGCCCCGCCTGGCCTTTTTGAGTTTGACCTTCGGCCTGCTCTGGTCCACGGCATGGGCGGCCGTCTCGGTCGGTGTCCTCAATATCATCACGGTGAATTTTCTCTCCATCACGGTGGGATTGGGGATCGATTTTTCCATTCACTTCCTGGCTCGCTATTCCGAAGAACGGGAGAAAAGCGATCCGCTAGCGGCCATGCTGGCGACCTGGCGCTCCACCGGTTTTGAGATCTTAGTGGGAGCGCTGGCCACGTCGCTTGCCTTTTTGGCTCTGCTGTTGACAGACTTTCAGGCCGTCAAGGAGCTAGGGATCATCACCGGTGTGGCTATCATGCTGTGTTTTGCCTCGGTGGTGGTGGTTCTACCTCCACTCATCTTCTGGCACGAGTCCCGCCATGGGTTTGTACCTTTGAACGTGGCCACACTGCCCTGGGTCTCGGATTTCGAGAAGCGGTTGCGCACCTATCCGCGCACGGCTTTGGCCGTTGGCTTCACGGTGGTGGTGACCTTTGGGCTTGTGGGGACGCGGGTCAACTTCGATTACAATCTGTTGAATCTGCAGTCGGAGAATTTCGAGGCCGTCATTTACGAGCGCGAGAGTGGCTTTAGCACGCTGGCGGCTTACGTTGTGGCCGACAACGCCGCGGAGGCGTTGCGACTCAAGGAGAAGTTGGAGAAGCTACCCGAGGTGAGCACGGTTAAAACCGTGGCCGAGCTTTTCCCCCAGGACCCTGAGGGAAAGGAAGCTCTGGTTTCCTCTATCGTGAGGCGCACGCGGGAGCTTCCGGTACCCGACTACGACCCCGAGGGCGAACCCGACTGGGACAGGCTGCGGAAGCTGACCAGCGGCTGGGACCAACGTCCGGAGCGGCCCGACTGGGTGGAGTCGTTAGCTAAATCCGGACCGGGTCCGGTGGAGGCGGTTTGGCATCAGATGCAGAGCCATCTCTTCGCGGAGCTCACGACTATGCTAGGCTACCTGCGCGATCATCGGACCGGACTCCGGCTGAGCCAGTGGCAGGCGCAGTTCCCAGACCTTTTGCGCTATTCCAACGAGGACGGGAAGACGGTGCTGAGGATTCAGGGGAAGCGCTCGTTGTGGGAGCGAGAGTCGCTCGAGGAGTTCACCGATCAGGTGGCCGGCGTCACCGATCGCGGTATAGGTCCACCTTTTTTGATTCGCAGCTATCTCGAGCAGATGCGGAAATCTTATTACGACGCGGTGCAATATGCGATCGTGGCTATCGTGCTGTTACTGTTGGCTTACTTTCGCGCCTTGCTACCGACCTTCATCGCCCTGGTTCCTAAAGTCGCCGGCACTCTGGTCATGTTGGGGGCGATGGGGCTCTGCGGGGTGGAGTTCAATCCGGCCAACTGCATGGCCTTACCCTTGACTCTTGGTATCGGCCTGGTTTTTGGTATTCACGCTGTGCATCGCTGTTTGGAGCTGCCCGACGAACTGCTCGTGGAAGGAGCGACCGGAAAGTCGATCTCTTTGGCTGCCTGGACTGACATCGTTAGCTTCGGCACGATGCTCACGGCCTCAAATCCCGGAATCTTCTCTATCGGATTCGTGATGGCGGTCGGTGTGGGGGCCAACCTCTTGGCGACCTACACCTTGGTTCCACCCCTGGTCGTCCTGTTTCGAGAGAAGCTGGAATGTAGGGCAAGATAGGCTTGAGACGAAAGCCTCCGCAATGGTGAAAACCTATCGTGCCTCGGGGGCCTGTCCGCCGTCCGTCCTGCTAGTTCAGCTCGTGATCCTATTCTTGGCATCGCTTCTCGGCCTGCTCTACGGTGCTCTCATGGCCTGGATTCCGTTTATCTATCTCAACTTCATTATCATCGCCGGCTTCGGACTACTGCTCGGCACTATGACGGGTCACGCTTTGAAGAAGGCTCATGCACGCAACGGCACGGTGGGCACGATTTGTGGGTTAACGACAGGACTTACCGCGATGTTTTTCGGGTGGATGGGATGGTTGATGGTGACGCTCCCGCTATCCACCCCAGAAGTGGTGGATCTGGCTCTTTCACCGCGAGATTTCGTTGAGACGGTCGGTGAACTTGCCGAAACGGGCGTCTGGAGTCTCTTTGGGATCACCCCTAGCGGTCTGTTTCTTAAAGCTCTATGGGCGATAGAGACGCTAGGCGTCGTGGGACTGACCACGGTGTTAGCGCATTTTGAGATTCTGACTCCGTACTGTGAACATTGCCGGCGATGGCTGACTCCCGATTACGAATCACAGCCTTTGCGTTCGTTAAGCGAGGACGAAAAAGCCTCGCTGGAGTCTTCTCTGGAAGCCGAAGATTACAGGCTCTTCGAAGCGAGAGAGCTCGCAGATACTCACAGTCCGACCTGGCTGATCCTACGTTTGACTCAATGCCAAGGCTGTTGCCGTATAGCGCTGCTCGAAATCGAAGAGGTCGTCCGAGACAGGGATGACAAAGGCGAGGAGAAGTTGCGCCAGACCAAGCTGTACGAGCACCTGCTTATCAGGCCTGAGGTCTATACTCGACTCAACAACGGCGGCGGATCGTAACCAAACCGGCACTAGGGAGTCCACGATAGGCTCCGAATCAACACTCATGCACACCAGTTTAGTCACTCCTCGAACTCCCCAAGAGCTGTGGCTATCCTGGCCTCACTGGGCCACGTTCGATGAAAGTCGATTTCGTCAGACTGTGGTTCTCGCCTCGACTTTATTGATCTTCGGACTGGGATTGGATCTTTACGCTCGATGCTTCGTCATTCCGTGGAGCCAGGATGGAGCGGAAACGCTCTTCGGCTCCGATATCCTGGTCCGCCTGGCCTGGGGACTTTTGCTCTGTGGACATGTCATGATCGGTGCGATCGGCTTGTCGAACCTACCGCCAGCAGATTCTCACCCGGGGATCAGACTCCTGAGCTACGCGGTCAGCGCCTGGGGAGTGCTGGGGTTCCTGTTCCTTCTTCCTTTCCCCATGAGCCCAGAGGAGATCGCTTCCGTCCGGGCCTACCCTTACCACTACGGCACTTTTACCATCGACGCGTTCGCGCTGGTGGGAATGTTTGGGCTCGCCGGTACCTTTTTTCGCAAGAAACGCGATTCCAAGGGAATGGGGCAGGCGAGCACCGGCGCTTTTGTCGCCCTGGTTGCCTGGCTTGTCTTCGGCATGGGAGCCGGTGCTGATCTGACCAATCTATTGGTAGGGTTGACCTGCGCCACTCTCGCCCTTCTTCGCTGGGGACAGGTGATCGTCCGACTCGAGGTGATCTTTCGCCACCCTGACACCCTCGACGATGTTCGCCGCGACTCGGAATTCTGATATCCTCTAGTGAGCTTTTGCTCTGAAACATTTCACGGCAAAGAAAAAGGACCCCCATTTGCATGGGAGCCTTACGAACGGTCGTGGAGGAACCACTTGGCTGGTAATTTTGCTTACTCGCGTAAACAGAGGACTCTCGCAATAAGAGACCCAGCCAAATCTCTTACGCCGACATAATAAACCCATTTTATGTGGTGAGTCAACACATAAAGAGTATTTTGAAACAATTATTGTGGATATTCGTAGGAAAAGTGGATAAGTCAGAACAGGTCATCGTGGTAAGGAAAGAATTCTTGAGCCAATCCAGAACCTAGGAGGGCCATGTTGCGCCGGATCCCCCAGAAGAAACAGCTGGACCTCTTTGAGGGGGCTGTTCTGTATGTGTCCCAAGCCGACGCCGCCCGCGTCTTCGGTGTGACAACGCGCATGATTCAGTACTGGGAAGCCCAGGGACTCTTGAATCCCGAGCTGCCGGCCGAGGGGCGCAGCCGTCGTTACACCAACTTCGATCTTGTCGAGCTTCGGTTCATCAAGACTCTGGTGGTGGATCAAGGCTACTCGGTGCCCGCTTTGAAGGAGAAGCTGGAGAAGCTTCAGGCTCCCTACTACTACGATCCCGAGGATGCCTTTTGGGATTTACGGGACCAGAAATGGAAGTCTCGCTCGGATTTTGCCGTCGAGCAACTGGCTGGGGTGCGCTCTGAGCTCGAGCCGGCCGCGGGCGACGCCTTGCGCCAGCTTCTGCCTGGAGACTCCGATGTGGCGGCACGCAGTCTCCTGGACATGGTTCGAGAATTCATGGAAGGGAAGGCCGTGGCGAAAAAGCGCGGTCGACCTCGCAAGTCGCCCTGAACTCAGATAATGCGTGGCGGACTGAAGAATGGTGTTCTCAGCTGCTCCATCCTTGCGTTTGGCCGCCTGAGGACGCCAGGCGAGGTTCGCCACGCATCATCTAGGTTGCACGAAGGTTAACAACTTGGTGAGATTTTGCCGCCTGCGGACTTGGTAGTCTTGGGCCATGCTCATCACTACAAACAATATACAAAATACACAGTACTACGTGTCCTCGGGGCATAAGTCTTATTCCGCTCAAGACCCCGACTACAAGAACCCTTTCATCGATCGACTTGAAGGTCACGAGTATTTAGAGGTACACGCTCGGCTTGAACGCTACACCGACACCTACGATAATTCCGAGTACGATCGTGATCCCGCTGTCGGTATCATTGATGTGGTCGACAGCTCCGGCGACGCCTCCGTCGGGGCTAACATGCGCTTTCAGGGCAACCGCCACACCGGTGTCTATGAAGAGGTGCGCTTTAACACCAACAAAGCAGGAGACATCTTCTCCGTGCGCCGCCTCAATTTCACGCCCGCCGACGGCAAGATCGTGGTGACCCAGGCCGCCGACCGGGATGGCGACAAATCCGAAGAGTTTCATCGCCAAACGGTCGTCAACCCGGCCACCGGTCAGATCGAGAACGTCATCGAGCGATAGCTTCTCGATTCAACGCGCGCAAGCGCTGGTAACAAAGGGTATCCCAACACGTCTTTCCCGTCGCGGCCACAAGGTCGAGGCCCGAGGACGGTTGGGATATTTCGATCCCCAGGTGCCGCATGAACTCCCGACCTACGATGACGAACTGAGTCCGGTACGGAAGCAGATAGGTCTCGGGCTGTTTTTGCCAGGACTCCTGAGCTTGTTGATAGTTCGCGTGCCACTCGTTGAGAAATCCTCCGGCGGGCCTCGTGTGCCAGAGGGTTCCAAAGTCGTCTCTCGGTTGAATCTGGCCGGTCAAGACGCGCCGCGCGTGTCGAAAGTCTTGGAAGCCGGCGAATTTCGCCACGGCTTCCAATCGCTTTTGATGATTTGGGATAGCGGGATCGCCTTTGAGCTGTTTCGCTTGGCGCTTGAGCTCCTTTAAGGCGAGCTCGCTTTCGGATAGGGTTGTCTTTGACATCAGTCACTCCTTGCTTTCGTTGGCGTCCCGCGAGCCGGCATGGGATGTGTCGTGTCTAGTCCAACGTTGGGAAAAAAGAGGTTGACGAACGCGTCTTCGGCGGGTAGGCGGACCTCGCAGCCTACCGGAACTATAGGCCTTGTGTCTTCAAGGGTCAAGAGGGTCTTGAGGTGAACGGCTCGGCATGCCGCGCCCGATGACTGTAGTGGATTCCGTGATGACCGAAGAGGGGGCACTCGAATTATGCCGCCGCGACGAGCGGGATTTTCTTATCACTATCGATCGACGGGTCTTGATGTCCAGTACCGCTCATCGGAGCGAGCTGATTTTAGGCCAATTAGGTTGTCAGGCGGCTCGAGAGTTGCCGGCTCCCCACGTTCTTTTGGGTGGTCTGGGCATGGGCTACACTCTGCGTGGAGCTCTGGATATGCTGCCGGCCTCGGCCCGGGTCACGGTGGCCGAACTGAACTCGGTGGTGGAAAGATGGTGCCGAGGTCCGATAGCTCATCTGTCCGGTCAGGCTCTCGATGACCCTCGAGTTTGTGTGGTCATCGCCGACTTGATGAAGCAAGTGCGGGAGGCTCCACCCGGCTTTTACGACGCCATCGTGCTGGATCTTTATGAAGGTCCCAATAGCTCGACTCACCCCGTGAGAGATCCGTTTTATGGGCGCACCGCGATATCTCAGTTCAAAGCGGCCCTGCGGATCGGCGGAATGCTGGCTGTTTGGTCTGAGCAGAGCGATGCCGCGTTCCAGGGCCGACTGCGTGATGCCGGATTTAAGGTGGAGATAGCTCGCTCGGGGAAGGGGGGCTTTCGCTACGCGGTCTATCTGGCGACGCTGGGGGCCGGGTGCTCTCCCACTGGTAGATCGCAAGCTCGGTCGTCAGGCGGGAAAGCTCCCGATCCTGATCGTCGATCAGCTGGAAGGCCCGAAAGATCATCACGCTCAAAAAGGCGATAGCGACATAGGTCACGGCGTCGGTCCCGCGCGTCACACCCAACCAGCGCGCCAAGTGGAAAGAGAGGTTGGGGTTCATGACGAGAATCAGTCCGAGGCTCCACATTCCGGCCCAAATGATGGCTCGGTTTCGCGGAACTTTGCCGCGAATCGCTTGCAGACTCAGGCGAGCTAATAGACCTCCGAAGCAGAGTGCGAAGAGAGCTTGAATGGTGAGAAGCTTGCTCATCTCAGGCTGGCTCGTCCTATTTTGGCCAGAGTTTTGATGGAGGTGCCGACACTTTGGCCCTTTTTCATGGAGTATTCGGTGTAGATCACTGTGATCGGGACTTCTACCAGGCGAAGCTTGAGGCGTGAGGCTTCTCCTAAAGCTTCCGAGCAGAATTCGTAGCCGCGGGCCTGTAGGGGGAGTTTCTGAGCTGTTTCTCGCGTCATGCCTCGATAGCCGGATTGACTGTCGCTGACCTTGATGCCGAAGAAAAGCCATGTCCAGTAGTTGGCGAAGCTGTTGCCGAGCCGGCGGATGAGCGGCATGGAAGCGCGATCGACCAGCCGGCATCCCAGGGTCAGGTCGGCACGGCCATCTTCCAGGGGGGCCAGCAAAATGGGGATCTCCTCGGCCAAGTGCTGGCCGTCGGCGTCGAGCGTCACGATGAACTCCGCGCCGAGCCTCAGGGCAGCTTGAATGCCGGTGGCGGTGGCACGTCCGGCGCCCCGCTGGAGGGGGTGACGGACTACCTCGGCGCCGGCTTGACGGGCAGCTTCGGAGGTCTCGTCCGAACTGCAGTCATCAACCACGATCACCGCGTCAACGTGACGACGGGCCTCCTCCACCACGGGTACCAGCGCCTCGGCTTCGTTGTATGCCGGTATGACAGCGACTTTCTTCACTGATAGTCCCTTTTCCAAAGCTCGTCGCTCCCCTGTCCTAGCGCTTTTGGGCTATAAAGATCCAAAAATTTGGATTTCTGTCCCGAATTCTTGGGACCTGGGCGGAACCAGGATCAGAAAATTCGGGCTTTCTGTCCAAAAAACGAGATAGGAGAGACGGTGTTCATAAAAATTTCATAGCCTTGTTACCATGATTTCATCATCCGAGCCAAAGTTGTTTACGACCATCCTCGACGATGGAGATATGAAGAACAACAAGATTGGCGATATGCTACGAAAGGCGCGGGAGTCGCGCCAAATGTCTCAAGCTCGGCTCAGCGACAAGGTGGAGATGGAAGCATCCCGTCTTTCCCAACTCGAAAGGGGACAGCGATTCCCAACCTGTGAGGAATGGACCCGACTCTCACCTCATCTATACCTCGGTCACTATCCGGGACAGCGCAGGTTGACCTCCCCTCAAAATATCTGGTACGCCACCGCTCCAAAGTTGACCAGGGGAGAACGACCCTTCGGAGTTCGCCTGTCGGCCGCGCGGAACGCCTTTGAAAATCTCTGCGAATCGACCCTCGCCACCGTGCGGGCAAGGCCGGACGTCAAAGCCTGCTTCGAGTATCTCGAGCGGGCGGCTCTAGAATCGGGTGACGAGGCGCTTTTCCATCTGCGACTATTAGCCGAGGGAGCCACGCCCTGTCTCTTCTCTCCTCTGCGCGCGGGCTACCGAACCTACCCGGTCGTGGACCCGGCGAATCGCGTCGTCATCGGAGACATTCGTCGTCCCTGTCTTGAGTTTGTCGACGATGAGCGAGAGTATCTCGTCTTTCCTCAAACTTCCATTCTCACGGCTTTTGGACTGTATCGATTAGACTCTTTAGTCTGTCTTCGCTACGAGAGAAGGGTGTGGATCAACCTGGAGATCGACGGCTCCGCTCATCGCTCCGATATCGACCTTCGACGCGAGCAAAACCTCAAGCTCGCGACTCTCCGGTTGTCTCGAGACCACATCGTCAGTCCCGACCTGATGAGCAACCTGCACAACGCCCTCGCTGAGCTCTATCGAACCCGGCGGGTCTCATGAAACAGCCCAGGGTCGTGGACTGAAAGCGTCGCAGAGCTCGAACATGCCGGCTGTCGCTGGATGGAAGAGTGGTTTGTCCTTTAGCCGTGCTTAAGGACGCCGGCGGCGATCTCTAGAGCGCGCTCGACATCTTTCTCATCGATATCGAAGTGGGTGACCATTCTCAAATTTCCATTTCCGATCTCGGCTAAGAGGACTCCTTGTTCGCGCATTCTAGCGACGAATGTCTCGCTGGCAAGATGATGGAGTCGGAAGAGAGCCAGGTTGGTTTGGACCTCTTCGGGATGGCATTCGATGCCGGGTAGGTCGGCCAGCCCTTGGGCGAGTCGACGGGCGAGTTTGTGGTCCTGCTCCAGACGCTCGACCATCTGGGTTAGGGCGACGATTCCGGCAGCCGCGATGATTCCGGCCTGCCGCATTCCTCCGCCCAGAAGCTTTCGCATTCGCTTGGCCTGGGCGATGAAGGAACGACTCCCCACCACCAGGCCCCCGATGGGGGCTCCTAGACCTTTGGAGAGGTCTAGCTGGATGGAGTCAAAGCAGCTCGCGAGCTCGCTCATCGGTCGACCCAGCGCGACGGCGGCGTTGGCTAGGCGTGCACCATCGAGATGGAGCGGGACTCGACGAGAGCGAGCGAACTCTTGCACTTCCCGCAGATAGGGGAGGCCAAGAACTCTCCCGCCTCTACGGTTGTGGGTGTTCTCCAGACAGAGCACGCCGGGCCAAGCGCTGTGATCGTCACCTTTGTTGCGTAACGCGCTATCGAGATCCGATAGCTCGAGGCGCCCATCATGTTGGGTTAGGACGGGGTGCATGACCAGGCTCCCCACGGCGGAGGCGCCTCCTTGCTCGTAGTGATAGATGTGCGACTCGTCACCCAGGATGACCTCAGTTCCACGCGGGGCGTGCACGAGCAAAGAGATGAGATTCCCCATCGTACCGCTGGGAACGAGTAGCGCCGCTTCCTTGCCCAGCATCTCGGCGCCGAGTTCTTGCAGACGGATGACGCTAGGGTCCTCGCCATAAACGTCGTCACCCAGCGGAGCCTTGGCGATAGCCTCCATCATGGCGGGGGTCGGCTTGGTCACGGTGTCGGAGCGGAAGTCGAGCATAGGAACTTTACGAGGCCCAGACGTCGAGGTGGTAGCGATTGTCCGCAGCCAGCTGGTCCAAGAAGGCAACCGCTCCCTCCTCATTCATTTCCCCGTGCTCTCTCACCACCTCCAGCAAAGCCTGGCGCACTCCCGCCGCCATCCCCGAGGCGTCGCCGCAGATGTAGAGATGCCCACCCTGGCCCAGGGCCTGCCAGATTTCGGCTCCGCGCTCGCGCAGGCGATCCTGGACGTAGACTTTTGACTGGCACTCCCGAGAGAAGGCGGTGACCAGCTCCACCAGGCCTTCGGATTCCCAGCCTTCTAACTCTCCTCGGTAGATGTAGTCCTGCTCGGGATGGCGGCAGCCGAAGAAAAGAAGCGACTTGGCCACCGCCTGCCCTGCTCGTTGCGCGACCGCTCGTTCTTGCAGAAAGCCCCGGTACGGCGCCACGCCGGTCCCCGATCCCACCATGATCAAAGGAGCGGAATGAGAGGCGGGCAGCCCAAATTTTCCTTGCGCCTCCTGTAAGAAGGCGTAGACTGTCCGCCCGCGCGGAATTTCGGAAAGATAGGTGGAGCAGGTCCCGCGATAGCGCCCTCGCCCGTGACGGGCCTGCGCGTCGACCACTCCCACCGTCACGCTCAATAGCCGACCCGAATGGACGGGAGAGGAAGAAATAGAGTAGTAGCGCGGCTTCAAGGCCGAGACAAGCTCCAGGTAGTGGGCGAAGGGGAGCCGTACGGAAGGGTACTCCTCCAGCAGATCGACGATCGATTTCCGCCTCGCCTTCACCTCCTTGTCATACTCGGCTTCGTCGCTCGAGAGACGCTCCAGCGCTTCCTTTTCGGAGCTCGCTTCGGCGTAGCCCGCCAGAATGCCGAGTTGGTAGCGCGTCGCCACCTCTTGCAGCTCCACGTAGTGAGACAGCAGTGTGCTCACGGAGATGATCTGTTCGGTGGGAAGCGGGCTCGCTCCGGCCTGCCGTTGATGCAGCCGAATCCGGACCTCGGGGGTCAACCCGAAGGCGGCGGCCACGCGAGAGACCAGAGTGCGAGAGTTTTGTGGGATCACGCCGAGGTGGTCGCCCGGACGATAAGACACGCCTTCGGGTAGGGCCAGCTCGATATGACGAGTGGAGCGACCGGAAAGCTCGGGCGACTGAAGCTCGCGACTCTCCACCACCACCATGGGTGTGGCCTCGTACACTTCGGCGAACGGGTTGGGGTGGAGATCCTCGAGTATCTCCACGGAAAACTGAGGCTGCGCCGGACCGCTGGAATCCAACTTGACCTGATATTTCTCCGCCAAGGTCTCCCACAAGGAGCTCAGCCAATGACGAAAAGAGCCGTCGAGGTCGCCCGAGGCGTCACCCTCGGCCAGGGGTAGAAGAGGGGTCGCGCCGCAGCGAGCCAGCGCGGCATCGAGCTGGCGAGGAACTTTCTGGTAGGTGTTAGCCCACTCGCGGTTGCCGCAGCCGAAAAGAGCGTAGCTCACGCCGGACAGGTTGGGAGCTCCCTCGAGCCAGGCGCAGAAGGCGGCGGCATTGTCCGGTGGCGCACCGTTGTAGGAGGAGCAGACGATGAGCAGCGGCTCCTCGTTGAAGCTCTCTCCGGCTTCATCTAAGGAAGAGACCTTGACCTCAAAGCCGAGGTTGTCGCCCTGAACGGCCAACTGGTTAGCCAGCGCCTCACAGGTTCCCAGATTGGAGCCGTAGAGGACCCGCAGAATCAATCCGAGTCGGGCCCCGCTTCGAGAAACAGCGGCGGGTTCGGGGGAGGAAATCGCAGGTTGAGTAAGGTCACTGGAGGCGGTTCGGGCGGGTCTGGGGCGCAGCTGCATGAAGTAGCCGTCCGGCTTTAAAGTCAGGCTCTGCTTGACCCGTAGCTGGTAATTCTCTGAGTCGACTAAGTCGAAGCGTTGCAGCAACATCCCCATGACAAGCTTGGCCTCTTGCATGGCGAACTGTCGTCCAATGCAGGCGCGAGCTCCGGTTCCGAAAGGAAAGTAGGCCGAGACGGGACGCGCCTCTTTGGCTTCGGGCGAGAAGCGGTCAGGGTTGAACTCGTCGGCGTCGGCTCCCCACACTGACTTGTCGCGCTGAACGGCCAGGAGCGCCACCATGCATCCGGTCCCGTGCGGAATGAAGTACTTTCCGCCGAGCACCTCGCCGGACTCTGACTTGGGACCGCGGGTGAAGGCGGGAGCGGTCGGCCAGAGGCGGAGCGTCTCTTCTAAAATCTGCTGCACATAGGTCAAGGAGTGGATCTGCTCATAGGTTGGAGCGGCGCTGAGATCGGTTCCCAGCACGCGGTCCACCTCGGCTTGAGCCTTGGCCGCGAGTTGGGGATTTTTCATCAGGTAGTAGGTGGCGAAAGAGAGAAGCCCACTGGTCGTTTCGTGTCCGGCGACCAAGAAAGTGAGACACTGGGCTCGGATGTTCTCGTCCGGCAGACTTTCTCCGCTCTGCTTGTCCACCCCGTGCAGCATGTGCTCGAGCAGGTCCTCGCGCCCCTGCAGGGGGCCAGCCTGGCGGCGGGAGGCGATGATCTCGGAGACGATGTCGTTCATCACTTTAGAGGCGGAGTCGACGCGTCGCTTGGCGCCGATCATCACCTTGTTCAAGGCGGCCGGACGGGCCACCGAGTTTTGCTGTTCGGTTAAGACCGTCACCATCGCTTCCACGAACGGATGTTGCTCTTCTTGAGAGAAAGAGTTGAAGCGGTAAGAAAAACCGCACAGCGCTATGGTGTCGAGGGTCAGCTTGGTCATCTCGGCCGGGATGTCGATGGCCCGTCCGGCTCGACTTTGCCGCTCGAAGGTCGCCATCAACTGTTGGGCCATCTCCACCATGTCGGGAACGTAGGCGCGCATGGAAGCCAGGGAGAAGGTGGGCATCAGGATGCGGTGGGCCAGACCCCAGTTCTTCTCATGGGTCCAGGCGGTGAAGAGACCGTCGCCGATACGGCCGCGCACGGCCAACAGTCCCGGTCCGAGGACCTTGTCGAAACGATCCTCGTCACAAAGCTCTTCGACGAGTTTGGGATCGCCCACGATCACCAGTTGTCCCAATGGGGTGGCCAGCCGGCAGATTCCGCCGTACTCGGAGACCAGGTCGGCCATCGATTCCGAGGGAGTGGGCTTGCGCCGCAACTCCGGGAGGTTGCCCAGGATTATACGGCGCGGCGGTTGGGGGATCTCCGTCAAGATTGGAGTCGAGTCGGTCAGCAAGAGGGGCCCTCCCAAAGTTGGTGATGAAGCTGCGCCTTCGGAGTGTACTATAGGAATCCTAGAAGAGCTTTCCCACGGCTTTCGAGCTACCGGGCCTCAGCTTGGTTTTTCAAGAAAAGATCAGCGGAAACCCGAGTAAAAAAGTCAAGATAAGCAACATCTCTTTCTAGGAAAACTCTCGTATTTCAGAGGGAGGGATACCCTGGGCACGAAGGCGATGTTAACTTCATTCTGGGGAGTCTAGAACAATGAATTTCGGAGCGGCCATCGGGTCGTCGGTTGGACGAAAGATCCTTAACGCCGTCACGGGCCTCTTTTTTGTAGGGTTCGTGATCGGGCATCTGACCGGGAACCTTCTACTTTTCTTTGGTCCCGAGGCGTTCAATAGTTACGCTCATTTTCTGACTACCGTGTTTCATGGTGTCGGTGTCATCATCGCCGAAATCGTGATGGTCGTCTTTTTGCTCGTTCACGCCGGGACCGGGATCTCGGTCTGGTTGAGTAAATCTCGAGCACGCTCCCGTGGCTACGAGGTGCAAGGCGATGCCGGCGGCCGCAGTAACAAGAGCGCGGCCAGTAAGTCGATGATCTATACCGGGCTCTTACTGTTACTCTTTATCGTCTTCCACGTAGCCCAGTTCAAGTTCGGCATCATCGACCCGCGTCAACCCGCGGATCAGTGGGTGATGGTGGACGGTGTGCATGTGCGTAACCTTTACGGACTGGTGGTGGATAGCTTCCAGCAGCCGATCTGGGCTATCGGCTACATCGTCATCATGGCGATGCTGGGGTCTCACTTGTGGCATGGAACGTGGAGCGCCTTCCAGAGTGTGGGGCTGGCTAACGACCGCTATTTGCCGATCTTTCGTAGCATCGGTCACGTCCTGGCTATCGCCCTGGCGGTGGGCTTCCTGGCCCTCCCCGCGGTCATCTTCCTGGGCAACGACCACTTCCAACAACTTGACCAGAAATACGAAGCCCAATACAAAATCACAGCCCCGGCCACGGAAGGACACGGAGGTTAATTCCCATGGCGAAGAGATCCAAAGGTAAAGACGACGCTCCCGAACAGCCCGCCTCCGAAGGCGTGGTTGTTCCATCCGTGGCGGCGACCGAGGTTCCGCCCCCAACCGAAAAAGTCAGCTCCGCCAAGCTCGACTCCAAAGTTCCTCCGGGACCGGTCGAGAGTAAGTGGCAAGATTACAAGCGTAACGCCAAGTTGGTCTCACCGGCCAACCGGCGAAAGTACACCATCATCGTGGTGGGAACGGGTCTGGCCGGGGCCTCCGCCGCCGCCTCTCTGGGCGAGATGGGCTACAACGTCAAGTCGTTCTGTACTCATGACAGCGCTCGCCGAGCCCACTCGGTGGCCGCTCAGGGCGGTATCAACGCCGGTAAGAACTATCAAAACGACGGCGACAGTGTCTATCGCCTCTTCTACGACACGGTCAAGGGCGGTGACTTCCGAGCTCGCGAAGCCAACGTCTATCGCCTGGCCGAAGTCAGCGTCGACATCATTGACCAGTGCGCCGCCCAGGGTGTTCCTTTCGCCCGAGAATACGGCGGGACGCTGGCCAACCGCTCCTTCGGTGGCGCCCAGGTGTCCCGAACCTTCTACGCCCGAGGGCAGACCGGCCAGCAGCTTCTCTACGGAGCTTACGGCTCGCTCATGCGCCAGGTGCACGAGAAGACGGTCACCCTGTACAACCATCGTGAGATGTTGGACCTGGTGGTGGAGAACGGCAAAGCTCAAGGTATCATCACTCGCAACCTTCTTACAGGAGAGATCGAAAGACACGCGGGTCACGCCGTGCTTTTGTGCACGGGCGGATACGGCACAGTCTTCTATCTCTCCACCAACGCGGTCAACTGCAACCCGACCGCGGCCTGGCGCTGCCACAAGAAGGGGGCCTTCTTCGCCAACCCTTGTTACACCCAGATCCACCCGACCTGTCTGCCTCAGGAAGGCGAGTTCCAGTCCAAGCTGACCTTGATGAGCGAAAGTCTGAGAAACGATGGACGCGTCTGGGTGCCTAAGCAAAAAGACGATTCACGTCCGCCCAACAAGATTCCGGAAGAGGAGCGCGACTACTTTCTGGAGCGTCGTTACCCCGCTTTTGGAAATCTGGTGCCGCGCGACATCGCCAGTCGTGCGGCCAAGAAGGTCTGCGACGACGGGTATGGCGTCGGTCCGACCAAACTCTCCGTCTATCTCGACTTCAAATCCGCCATCGAGCGCTTGGGTGAGAAAGTAGTGCGGGATCGTTACGGTAACCTCTTCGAGATGTATACCGAAATCACCGGTGAGGACCCCTACAAGGTTCCGATGCGTATCTATCCGGCCTCCCACTACACCATGGGCGGCCTCTGGGTGGACTACAACCTGATGACCACCATTCCCGGTCTGCACTGCTTGGGAGAAGCCAACTTCTCCGACCACGGAGCCAACCGGTTGGGGGCCAGCGCCTTGATGCAGGGGTTGGCTGACGGCTACTTCGTCATCCCCTACACTCTGGCCAACTACCTCGCTGAGCATCAGCCGGCCGACGCGCTCAACGATCAAAGCGAAGCTTTCATGGCGGCCGAGAAGAGCGTCAAGGACGAGATTGCAAAGTTGATGGGAATCAATGGAAAGCGGACTCCGGCTGATTTCCATCGCGCTTTGGGCAAGATCATGTGGAACAACGTCGGCATGGGACGGACCAAAGAGAGCTTGACCCGCGCAATCTCTGAGATTCAGGCTCTGCGTAAAGAATTCTACAGCGATCTCAAGGTGGTCGGTAAGGAGGGCGAGTTCAACAAAAACTTGGAGTTCGCTGCACGCGTTGTCGACTATCTCGAGATCGGCGAGTTGATGGCTAAAGACGCCTTGCACCGTGAGGAGTCATGCGGTGGTCACTTTCGCGAGGAGTACCAGACCGAAGGGGGCGAGGCGCTACGTAACGACGACGACTTCTGCTACGTCGGCGCCTGGGAGTGGAGCGGAAATCCATCCTCACCAAATCTGCACAAAGAGCATCTCACGTTCGACAGTGTGAAGCTAGCTCAGCGAAGCTACAAATAAGGAGCCTTTCTCATGAGTAAGACGATGAAAATCAATCTCCGAGTCTGGCGCCAGAACGGACCCAAAGATTCAGGGAAGCTGGTCGACTACACCGTGAACGACGTCATCCCCGAGATGTCGTTCTTGGAGATGCTCGACGTTCTTAACGAACGGCTGGCTGTTGAAGGTAAGGACCCGATCGCTTTCGACAGCGACTGTCGTGAGGGGATCTGTGGAACCTGTGGACTGGTGATCAACGGTATCGCCCATGGACACCTGCGCCACACCACCACTTGCGGACTTCGCATGCGGCACTTCAAGAGCGGCGACACCATCACGGTGGAGCCGTGGCGCGCCGACTCGTTCCCGGTGATCAAAGACCTGGTGGTCGATCGCACTGCTTTCGACCGTATCATTCAGTCGGGCGGCTACACCTCGGTCAACGCCGGTTCGGCTCCCGATGCCAACTCGATCCTGGTGGGTAAGGACGCGGCCGACCAGTCGATGGATGCGGCCACCTGCATCGGTTGTGGCGCCTGCGTCGCGGCCTGTCCCAACGCTTCAGCCCATCTCTTCACCGCCGCTCGTGTGACCCAGTTCGCGCTTCTCCCGCAAGGTCAACCCGAGCGGGATCGGCGCGTTCTGAACATGGTCACGCAGCACGACAAAGAAGGCTTCGGCGACTGCTCCAACCACGGAGAGTGCGAGGCCGTCTGTCCCAAGGGGATCTCGATTCGCACCATCGCGCAGATGCGCCGCGACTACTTCGTGGCCAGCTTGCGAAGCTAGAAGTCGTAGGGAGATACACACGTGAAGGGTGTCGCGGCCAGCGGCGCCCTTCATTGTATCCGTACCTAAAATTTCCTCGCCACGGTTGCTCCTTGCCATTCTCCCCACTTTGTAGTGTGGATGCTTTCATAAATTTTTCAGAGCGTTCGTCTACGTTAAGACCAAAGATATAGATAGACTTAATATAAAGGAAACTCACACTGTGCAAATTCTCACTCAGAGTCCGGCCGGGAAAGCGGCCGTATTGACCCCTGCCTCGAAATCCGCTGTCGCGCCGGAAGAAGCTAAAACCAACCCGCAGACTCGCCCATTGACTGACGAGTGGGATGTGAACGGCGAAACTTTCCAAAGCGCGGGCGATCTGGTAGACAGCGGCCGGAGTTTTGATAATATCCCCACTACTTATCGGTATACTGTCGAAGAGTCCACCCGCCTGTCCCAGTCCCAACGGCTCAAGAACGCGATAGGGTCCGGCCTTCTCGGGGCGGCGGCAGGAGCCGCTGGCGGTGCCCTTGTGGCCGGAATTGGAAGCGCCATGTCTGAAGTCGTCGATCTGATCTTCAGACAATCGACAGACAGCGGCATCGGTCCCCTGCTCCCTCTGGCCGCCGGAGCTGTGTTCGGAATCGCTGCCGCCGTGGACGGCTATAGGAAAAGCGGGGGGGCCGATGTTCACGAAGTGGAGGGACTTCTTTCCGGCAAAGGAGAGGGGTTGAGCTTTTATCCGGACGGTCAAGTCAACCGGGAAGTTTCACTGGCCCGGTATCAGAACGCCAAGACCCCAGAGCTCTCGGAAGATAAAGTCCCACAACCCGTCAACACCTGGAAGAGCGCGCTGAAAGGAGCTGGCATCGGCGTGTTTTCAGCTCTGCCGGTGGTCAATTTCGCCGCTCCCGCCATTGCGGGCGGGATATATGGTCGCCAGTTGGATCGCAATTCATCTTTGGGAATGAGCATCGGGTTGACCGCCGGAGCCGCCGCCAGCGTGGCCATTTACACCGCCACGTCACAGTTCGGACTTCCAGGATTAGCCGTCGCGGCGGGCACTCTCGGAGTCGCGGGCGCAATCCTCAAACCGATGTCTGATCGCGCGGCGGCAGCCGCGGAAGCAGCTCCTCGTCGAGAGTTCGGCGAGCAGTGGTGGAATTAGGGTCATAGGCGTGTTTTTCTGGAATATTTTCAGAAAAACACGCCTACTTAGTTCCAAAGGCCTTCAAGAGCGGTGGAACATTTTCCGTCATGCAGATCAGAAAACTCGGGCTAAAAAGCCCAATGCCAACTGTTTACATTATGGTAACATCAATACTAAACGATACATAATAGGTAACTTTGATTTTGCTAGGTTGACTCCAAGAAACGAATGGATTGGAGACAACCGTATGATTTTAGACAGATTTTCTAGCTCGCCATCTTCGCTCTTGACCAACAGAGTGAAAGGTTTGGGCCCGACCTATGTCAATGACAACAAGGGTGGTGGCGAAGTTGCGTTCCAGGGAGCGGCTCCCGTTTCCGTAAGCCTCTCCCCGGAGAGCCAAGACCGTGAATCACCCAGCGAGCGGGTCGCAGCTTTGACCAGTGGATTGGCCTCTTGGAGCCAAGCCGACACGTCCTCAACATCAGGCAATAGTGGTGTCGGTCAACTCTCGGAAAATCAAGGGGTAGGCGAGACGGGTCAGCCCGCTCAAGTACCGATCAGCATGATCCGTACCATCGTGGACAAGCTGAAGAGCAGTGATGGAATGGCCGCGGTAGGGACGTTCGGAGCTTTGTTGTCCTGGGCTAGAAAAGAAAAAAGTGCCAACGGAAAAATTCGCCCTGAGTTCCAGGAGCTTCTACGAGAGGCTATCGCCTATGCTCGCCGGATGCATATGATGAAAGACGAGGACCTCGCTCGCATCGAGGAGAGCCTCTTTAGCACCGGAGACGGAGAGGGAAAAGGAAAGAAAGGTGGAGGAGGCCTGATCGACAAGAGTCAGCCGGTGAACGGCAAGGGCTCAAGATCCGGTACGGAAGAAGCGCCGGTGGTCCATCCTCCCCGAAATCGCGGCGGTGGCCGGATTGCTCCTCTTCCCGTTTAAGCGGTCACTCCGCTTCGAAGCCCTTCAGAGGTGGCGGAGTACCCTTACCGGCCGCGATGACTGAGTAACGATTGAGAATAGGATAGTCGAATTCGTAAGAAGAGAAAGCTAAGCCCTCATTCATTCTCAGAGTGATGTCCATAGGCGTGTTGGTGGTCGCTCTAAATCCTGGAACGGTAACACTGCCAGGATCGGCGCTAGTTCCAAAGCTCTTGAGCAGATCCGCTCCTCCTCCGGGCCAAACCTGCCACGCCTCACCGTTGTAGCGCAACAAGGTGGCTATAGTTTTTTTCGTCGTGAGGGCGTACTCGCCGGATTGATTGAAGTCACCAAGCCTTGGAAATTCATCGTCGTTATCGACCTGCCGGTGGACAAGTCCAAGAGCGAGCATGTCCTTACCGTGAGTGATGATGTCGAAGCGCTCTCCGGCCAAGCCAACCGCGATCTCCTCAGCTGGCTTGAATTGGTACTCCCGGTCGTTTTCGCCTTCGGGAACGAAGGCCGTGATGGCCGGCACGGTACCGCCCAGCTGTGCGGTGGGATCGAGCTGCCCTCCATGAAAAGCCGAGAGAAATCTGCGCGGTGTGTTGGTCCCCGGATAATAGCCCGACTGATTGAAATAGTAGGGTCTATCTTGATAGATGACCGCGCGCGGATTCTGTCCAGGGATGGTACCGAGAGTTGAGTCACGGTTAATGCTGGTGTAGCGGGTTAGCACCGTCTCCGGCGTCTCGGCGGTCTTTCTTTTCTTGAGTCCGAGGTAAGTTTGGCCTTTGGAATCGATTTTCAAGAAGTTACTCCGCCACTGTGGAGAGCGGGTGATCTGAGGGCTGGTATTGACCTGGCGGACCTCCATCAGATCGACAAGCTTGGTCCACTTTTTGGTGTCGAGATCATACTCGAGCACGCACGGAGCTTGATAAACCAAAGACTCATAAACAGGAGTTTGAAATTCCACGAACGTCTGCTCTCCGGCGAAGGGGATCTGCCCATAGAAGGTGTGCAGACCCTGACAGGCGATTTTGTTGCCTCGGGCCGACAGCGCCTCGCCAGTTAGGCTATACCATTCCAAAAAAATGGGAAGAGAGTCGCTGATTTTGTCCCAATCCAGGGTGAGTTCGGTCGTGGTCTTACTTTCGACGTAGGCGACTTCCGACCAGGGTGTCGAGTCAGTGATTTTCCGATAGGTTCCGGTTCTGGAATCCCAGATACCTTTGTCAGAATCTACCGTGAAGATTTCAAATCCGTTGGCATGATCTCCCTTGCCGGTCAACCGGATGCTGCGGCTCTCCCATGGCTCCTCGTCCTTATCCTCCACCTTTCGGGGGTCTTCCCACATGCGAACGACGGGAAGGCTTCTCTCCCATTCGTCGTTGATCTCGGGGATGCCGCTGACTCGGCCCAGATCTTCCTGCGTTCCGGGGTCAGGGATGTCTTCCCAAGTCATCTCCTTGGTTTTCGGGTCCAACTTCAACACCAAGAGGTGCCGCCCCGGCGGGACGATCTCTAGACGAATCGCAGGCCCCTGGGCCTGTCCTCCGCCTTCCAGAAACATCGGTAAGGCGATGATAAAACTTGGTGGAGATGCCGCCGTCCCTTCAGGAGCGAAGGCGAAGAGAGGTCCGCCCGAGGCTTCCAGGGTGTTCGGCTCTCCGCTGCCGGTGGGGAGCTGAGAGAGGAGATACCACTGGAAATCCTGGGCCAACATGGCTAGACCGTTGTCCTCGATCTTTCCGGCGTTTTCGATGAAGGAACGGCTAAATATCTGGGTCTCGGGACGGGCCGCCTTGGGCTTTGTGACCTCTTCCACCACGGCCCAGTGACGCGCCGAGACCAAGCCGGAACTCCCGACGGAAGTGACCACCAGGAGGAAAGGGCTCCCATCCTTGTTGGAACGTGCCCTGACCTCGACTTCGATGCGGGCTCCCGATTCTAAAACAGGAGCCCCTTGCTTGAGTTTTTTGGCCCAGTCCGGTTCGGTCCGCATCGTGCGTAGTGCCCAGTTCAGGCCGGCACGCGCGGCCGCGTCGGCTTTGAGCCGGTGGTCCACCGACAGACCGAGACTGATGTCCATTCGGTTGGTGGAAACCATCGCGACAGAGAGAAAGAATAGAAAGATGGCCATGAAAAGGGCGGTGATGAGAACGTTGCCACGGCGATTTCGAGATCTCATTAATACCGCTCCAGAAGAACTTGTCGACGAAATTCATAGTCGCGCGTTCCGGTGGTGACCGAGGGAACCTTACTTGAAAAGATCAGGGTCACGTAATCTCGACGTCGCTCCGGGTCTTGATCACTGGGCTGGTGAGGGAGAAAGGACAGGTTTTCGCCCGTCCTCTTTCGAAAAAACTCGCGTCTTTCAGCGCCGGCATGAAGAACCAGCCCTTCCTCGGTGACCGAGAGGGTCTGAGCTTTCTCAGGTGGCTGCAGAAGCCGATTCTCGGAGAGAAACCCTTCCGTGCGATAAGGGCAGACGACCAGAGATGTGTCGGTCCCGTGATAGAAGGTTCCCGAATGAAGGAAGAGTTCGATATCCGAAAACACTTTGTGAGCTCGTCGATACACCTCCGAACCCTGATCGTGGCGCTGGGTCGCTTTGGTGCTCTGCCCATAAAAATAGAGTGTCAAAGTGAGAATGAGACCAAAGATGCTGAAAGTGATCATCAGCTCCAAGAGGGTCAAGCCTCGGGTCGCGGCTCTCACCAACCGGCCCGAACCCGGGTGGTGAGGCTATCGACCTTGTAGTGATGGTCGCCGTTTCGGTCGGTCCAGGCGGCCTCGGCAACCGTGGGACGTAGGCTCGGCAAACCCTTCTCCGGAGAGCGACGAAAGCCGGTCACGCTCTGGGTTAGCTTGACCTCGGCTTCTCCCAGCGCCCCTTGTTTGGAAACAAGTTTCTCGTTGCTATCGATCAAGCGAATCTGAAGCGCGATGTATCCGAACAAAGCGATGCTGACGAAGAGCAGCGCCACCAGAAGTTCGGCCATGGTGAAGCCTCGGAGGGTCTTTCGCATTGTCTCATGGTAGCAACGCTATAATCCGAAAGCAATGAGAGATTCAGGTAGATTTCGCAGGTTTTCGCCCACCGATCGCGGATGAAAGGTCAATGTTCGGTCTCCTCCTCGTCCTGCTTGGACTGCCCTTGGGGCTCACTGGCCTGATCCTGGTCTTCTACCGGCTCCCGTTACCCAAAGTCGACGGTCAATTGAAGGCCGAGGGTCTGATCGAACCGGTGACAATCCGCCGCGATAGCCACGGCTACGTCAGGGTCGAAGCCACCTCCATAACCGACGCGGTCTTCGCGCAGGGCTTTGTCCACGCTCAGGACCGACTGTGGCAGATGGAGCTCAATCGCCGTCTCGGGGCGGGAAGACTCTCGGAACTGTTCGGAGAGCTAGCACTCCCGGCGGACGTCTTTCTTCGCCGCCTGGGCCTCAAGCGAGCGGCCAGGACCGATTTTGAGGTTTTGGAGCCGCGGGAGCGAGAACTATTGGAGGCTTACGCGGCGGGCGTCAACGCCGGTCGACGCTCTTTAGGTTGGCGACTCCCTCTAGAGTTTCGCCTTCTGGGATGTCGATCAAGCGACTGGACGGTGGAAGACAGTCTGACCTGGATTCAGGTCATGTCGATGGACCTTTGCGCCAACTGGGAGCAAGAACTCTTAAGGGGCAAGATTCTGGCAAAGCTCGGGCCCTCGGGTGCCAACCTGCTGCATCTTTGGACTCAGGATGGAGCGATCTCCAGCCTGCCTGGTTTGGAGGGAGCGGGGAAGCTGTTCGACCGATTGACCGAGCTTTACGAAGAGGCGAAGACCTTTCTCCCCAACGCGGGCCAACCGGGAGCCAGTAACGCCTGGGCCGTGGCCGGGTCACGCTCTGCCTCGGCCAAGCCCATCCTGGCCAGCGACCCTCATCTGGTGGGTCGCGTTCCCTCGATCTGGCACGAGATTCACCTGGTGGCGCCAGGGCTTGATGTCTGTGGCGTCAGCTTTCCCGGCCTGCCGCTGGTCGTGATCGGGCACAACGGCAAGGTAGCCTGGGGCATCACTAACTCTTACGCCGACACCATGGATCTCTTCATAGAGAAGTTCCATCCCGACAATCCCGACCTGGTCGAGACCGAGACGGGTTACCAACCGGTCGAAAAATTTCGAGAGGTGATCGAAGTCAAGGGAGGGGAACCGGTGACGGAAGAGGTGCGAGTCACCCGTCACGGTCCGATTTTGGTGGAGTCCGAATTTGGGGCTTTAGCTCTCCAATGGGTGAATTTTGAACCCTCTCATCCGGTGGCCACCTTGCTGGCGATGAATCAAGCCCAAAGCGCTCCGGAGTTCAAAGAGGCACTGCGGAGCTGGCAGGCTCCCTCTTCCAATTTTGTCTACGCCGATGGGGAAGGAAATATCGGGTACTTGATGGCCGGTCACATTCCGATCCGAAAGAAGGGAACCGGGCTGACACCGGTCCCGGGTTGGAATGGCGAGTGGGAATGGGAATCGATCATTGCTTTCGAGAGCCTTCCCGGAGTCGACAACCCGGCTTGCGGTTACGTGGTGACCGCGAACAACCCCGTGGTGGACGCGAGCTTTCCCTACCATGTCACCTGGGATTGTCTGGGTTCGGCTCGGGCGACGCGAATCGAAACGTTGCTCAAAAGAGAGTCTCAGCATACCATCGAGAGCTTCTCGGAGATCCAGATGGATTTTCACTCCGAGATGGGACTGAGATTCGCTCGTGCTTTCACCGACTTCGTACCGCGAGGCGGAGGGGAGGCCATGGTCCTACGGATACTGAGGGAATGGGACGGTGACGGCTCGGCGGAGAGCGCCGGGATGGCGGTCTATCAAGTTATGGTCTTGACCACTCTTCGGGCGCTTCTCGAACCGATCTTGGGTGAAGAGCTTTACGCCGAGTTTATGGGATCTCCCAACAATCCTCTGGCCGTGATGGCGGGACATACGGGTCGATATACGACCTGGCTGGTTCAGATATTGGAGCAGCCGGAGTTGTTCGAGACTTTGGGCGGGGACAAGAGTCTGGAAGAAGCTTTGCAGGAGGGACTCTCGGAGGCGACTCGATACCTCGAAGCGCGCCTAGGTCCCAAGCCGGCGCGCTGGAGTTGGGGGCGACTGCACAAATTGAAATTCCAACACGCCCTTGGAGTCAACCGCTGGCTGGGACAACTGCTCAACGGACCGACGATATCCGTGGGCGGCGACACCGACACGGTCTTTCAAACCGCCGTCATCCCCCATCAGGCGTTCGCTCAATCCTGGTGTCCTTCATGGCGTCAGGTGGTGGATATGGCCTCACCCGGAGCGGGACGAACGGTTTTACCCACGGGTCAGTCCGGACATCCTGCCAGTCGAAACTACATGGACCAGTTTACGTTATGGGCCAGCGGAAGACTGCGCCCTCACCCCACCGAATTCCCCCGAAATCTTAAGCTGCGGCCTTAGGCTTCCAGCTCCACGCCTTCGTAGAGCTCAGCTAACGGTAACTCCAACTCAAGCTCGGGGATGGGTATCACGGTCTCGAGGCCCTGCCAGAGCTCGCGCGTGAATCCCGATTCGGTTCGTCGAAAAACGATGACGGTGGGTGTCGTGGGCTCGGCGACGAGGTAGAGGTCGAGAGAAGCGATGGTGAGGTAGGCCTCCATCTTTTCGCCCAAGTCCAGCCGCCTCGAGGAGTCAGAAAGGACTTCAAGCACCATCACCGGGGTGTCCTGATAGAGCTCGTCTTGGGAGTTCAGGCGGCAGACGACAGAGGCGTCGGGATAGTAAAATCGGATATGCCCCGGCAGTCGAATCCGAATCTTCATGTCGGAGTTGAAGGCTCGGCAAGGTCGGTTTCGCAGTCTCGCTCCGAGGCTGATCAGAGCATTACTGGCGACCAGATTGTGCCGGGTCTTCCCTCCGCTCATCGCATACACGACGCCACCCAGAAACTCGTGCTTGTCGGGTGAATCAAGCTCTGCGGCCAGGTACTCCTCAGAGGAGATCAACTCCCATGACTTAGCGATACTCACCGGATCAGTATAACACGAGTGTGAGGCTCTTTACGCGCCACTCGAGAAGCTGAGCCAAGCCTACCGCTTGTCGCGATACTCATGAATTTTGGACAGGAATCCCGAATTTTTTGATCTTACGAGGCTTTTCTCCGCGCCATGAACTCGGCCGCGAAGCGGTAGACCAGCGGCACCACGAAAAGCGTGAGGAAGGTGGAGACGGTGAGCCCACCGATCACCGCCAGGGCCAGCGGTTCATTGGTGGCGCTACCGCTCATGCCGGCGGCCATCGGGACCATCCCGACGATGGTGCATAGTGCCGTCATGATGATGGGGCGCAGGCGCAGGCGCGCGGCCGTAACGGTGGCTTCCCACAGCGGCATCCCACGCTCTTGCAAGGTCTTGGCGAACTCCACCAGCAAGATTCCGTTACTGACCACGATCCCGGTCATCATAATGACCCCCATGAACGACATGACGGAAAATGGGGTGCCGGCCAAAAGCTGAATAATGACGACCCCAATGAGGCCAAGAGGAACCGTCACCATGATGACCAGAGGCTCCCACAGTGTACCGAACTGGGTGGCCATAATCATGTAAACCAGCATCAGTGCCAGTATCGCCGCCAAAATCATACTGGAGAAGGTTTTCTGTTGCTGCTCGGCTTGGCCAGCGATGTAGGTTGTGAAACCAGGCGGTAGCTTAGTGTCCTTGAGAACCTCGCGAAGACGTTCGGTAATGGCGCCGATCGGCTCGGTGTTGTTGCCGGTCACCCGGATCACGCGGGTCTGATTGGTGCGCCGGATCATCAAAGGCGCAGCTCCCAATTCGATGCGGGCGAGATCGCGCACCAGGAGAGGTTTCCCCGCCTGGGTGATCTCTCGCCCCCCGTTGGCGCCGGCGGCTCGGGCTACCTGGCGGGTACTTCCGTTGCCTGTCTGATTGTTGCCATCACCGGTGGGGAAAAGCACGGAGACGGGAACGGACTCCAGGTCCTCGGGTTGGTCGCGATATCGCTCGGTCAGACGGGTTGCCATGTTGAACTCGTTCCCGGTCACCGGGTCCAAGAACTGAGCGCCTCCGGCCAGACCGCCCGTCATGGCGGTATTGATGGTGTTGGCGACCTGAGCTGGAGTCAATCCCATCAGCGCGATCCGCTGGCGATCCAGGTCGATCTGAAGCGAGGGGGCGCGTCCTTGCGGGTTGACCCGGACATCCACCACTCCGGGAACTTCCGAGACCACGCGGGCTAGAGCGTCGGCGGCCTGTTGGCCCACTTCCTGATCATGTCCTAGCAGTTGAATCTCCACCGGAGAGCCGGCTCCGAAGTTGAGCACTCGCTGGGAAAGCCCACCTGGCGTCACCACCGTGCGCACACCGGGAATCTTGCCGTTGAGCTTTTTACGTACGGCTCCAGCGATCTGGTCGGCGCTGCGCTCGCGATTTTCCGGTAAGGTCAGGCGAATGAACATGCGCGCGCTGTTCGACGGGGTCCCGGCCGAGGTGATGACGGCGATCACTTCTTCTTCCGAAGTCACCTCGCGTACCCATTTCTCCAATTGAGCGCAGATCTCGCCCATGGCCACCGCTCCGGTTCCTTGCTGTGACTCCACCATCATCACGATCATGCTTTCGTCGCTTTTGGGGAAGAACTCGGTGGCCACATTCTTGGAGGCAAACCAGGCCGCGACGGCCGTCCCGAGAACTCCCAGAATGACCAGAACGGCGACCCGGTTGGCCAGGTTCAACGAGAGCTCGTAGGCGCGTTCCAAGATGTCGTAAAACTTGCCCAACCAGCGATTGATCCCGGTCATCTCGTGCTCGGGGGTGATCTTCTGAGCGAGCTTCCACTGGATGGAAAGCACCGGGTCCACCGTCAAGGAGACGAAGTAGGAGGCGATCATGGCAAAGGAGATGGTCAAGGCCAACGGCACGAACAGCTTGGCCGAGACGCCCTCGAGAAAGACCACGGGGAAAAAGACCGCGATGGTAGTCAAGGTGGAGGCCAGAACCGGCATGCCCACCTCTCCCGTTGCTTCCACCACCGCTTTCTCCACGTCCACCGGCTGGTCGCTCGTGGAGGCCTCCTCCAGGTGGCGGCTGATGTTCTCGCGCACCACGATGGCGTCGTCCACCACCCGTCCCAGGGCCAGGGTCAGCCCGCCTAGAGTGAAGATGTTGAGCGACTGATCCCCGAAGTAGAGCATCATCACCGCCGCGGCCAAAGAGAGAGGAATCCCTGTGCAAATGAGAATCACGCTGGGCCAACTGCGCAAAAAGAGTAGCACCACGATGGAGACCAGAATGGCTCCCCAGATGCCTTCGTGAACCAAGCCGTTGATCGACTTTCGCACGTAGTTGGACTGGTCGAAGATGAGATCGAGGCGAGCACCGTCAGGCAGTCCCGAGAGGTTGTCCAAGGCTATGCGAAGCTCGTTGGAAAGCTGGACCACGTTGGTGCGGGGCTGCATCATGATCCAGATACCCACTCGCTGCTCGCTGTTGACTCGGAAGATCTGCGTGGGGATGGCGGTCCCATCCTCCACCGTGGCCACGTCGCGCACCTTGATCACGACGTTGTTGCGAGTGGCCACCGGCACTTCGCGGATCTGCTCCACGTCGGCCAGCATGGTGTCGACCTCGAGTTGGTATTCGAGGTCGGGATTTTGAAAGAGGCCGCTCGGGATCAGCTGGTTGTTGTTCTGCAGGGCCGTTCGCACTTCTAAAAGTGAGACACCACGGGCCTGCAGGAGCGCCGGGTCGCAGTCTATGTTGATCTGGCGCAGCAAACCTCCACGGACGCGCACCTCCGACACACCAGGAATGCGCGAAAGCTGCGGTCCGATGACGTACTCCCCTAGCTCGTAGGCCTGCTGAGGAGTTAGCCCGGGAGAATGCATGGCTAGTTGTAAAACAGGAAAGTCGGCTACGTCGAACTGCGAGACAGCCGGAGGGTCGATCCCTTCCGGTAGGGAGGCCATAGCGCGCTGCACGTTGGAGATGACTTGAACCAGCGCGGTATCCAGGTTGGAATCCCAGTCGAACCAGAGAGTGATCCTGCTAGACCCCGGTTCGGAATCGGATTCCACCCGCACAACGCCTCCCACGCGAGCGATAGCCTGTTCCAAGGGGTAGGTGATGGTACGCTCGATCTCTTCCGGGGAGGCGCCTGGATAGCTGGTGTCGATACGAATCGCGGGAACGTTGAGTGAGGGAAACATGTCGATGGCGATGCGGTAGGCCGAGATGGAGGCCAACACGATCACAGCCAAACAGACCATCAGCACGCCCACGGGGTTTTTGACCGCCAGGCGTGTTAAAATCATGACTTCTCCTGTTGGCCGCTGTCGGCTTCGGTGCGTACCGGCTGACCCACCCGGACCAGGTTCACTCCCTGGACCACGACCTGGTCCTCGGGGTCAAGTCCGGCGCGGATCAGGGCGCTGTCGCCTTTGAGCGCGGCGATCTGCACCGTCTTCTTCTCCACCTTTTTCTCCGCGCCCAGCACGTAGACGAACTTCTCGCCCTTATCGCTGATAACCGCCGGGAGGGGGACCGACAAAAGGTCGCCGGCCGTGTTCCCGACGGTGAGTCGCCCCAGCATTCCGGGCCGAATCTTGCCGGCCTCGCCGGGCAGACTGACTTCCACGCGAACGGTTCGAGAGGCGGTGTCGAGACCTCCGGCCAGACCCTGGACAACCCCGGTTTGGGGCTGTCCAGGCAAGGCGTCGAAATGGACGGTCACGCTCTGTCCCGGCTGGACAAGATCCATGTCCGTCTCGGATAAGTCAAAAGCCACCCTCAGATCGTCGGGTTTGGCAATAACCATGATGACCGACTGATTTCCAGGGGAGACATAAGCCCCAGGGTCCAACGAGCGGCTGATCACGACGCCGTCGATAGGAGAGCGAACCTGGGACAGTCCGGTCCGCACCGAGACCGCGCGAGCCGCTTCTCCTAAACTCTGGGCTTGAGCCTGAGCCGACCCGATCTGAGCCTGGGCCGCGCGCTGCTGCTCTCTGGCCGTGGCGACGTTGAGTTGAGCTTGCTTTTTGGCCGATTCGGCGGAGCTAAGACGAGCTTCGGCTAGAGCCAGGTCGGCCGATGCCGCGGAGGCGTCGGCGGTAGCTCTGTCGAGCTCTTGTTGAGCGATCAGCTCTCGAGAGGCTAGCTCTCGCGTCCGCATCAAGGTGGTCTCGGCCAGTTTGAGATCCGATCTGGCTTTGGCGATGGAGGCGTGAGCCTCGGCTATGGCGGCGTCGGCCTGAGCTACCGCCTGCACGCGGGCGTTGACCGTCTCTTCGGCGGCTCGGGCGTTGGCGTTGGCGTTTTGCACGGCCGATTGGGCCATGGCGACGGTGGCTTGGGCCTGGCCCAGCTGGGCGTCGTTCTCAGGGTCGATCACCACTGCCAGGATTTGCCCTTGGGTGACCCTATCGCCAACCGAGGCGTTGACAGCGGTCAACTGTCCGGCGATCTGGGGAACGATGGAAACCTGGTTGCGCGACTCCACCGTTCCCATGTACTCGCGAACCCGTCCCGTGTCGGGCTTCTCCGGCAGTGCCACGGCGACGAGCGGCGGACCCTTGTCTCCTCCCCGCCCTCCGCCTTTAGGAGGCTCGTTGCCTCCATCGCCGGATTGGCAGCCGGACAGAAGCCCGACCAGAGCCAGACCGATCCATCGATACCGCCAGGAAGTTTTATGTTGTCGCACTTACATGAGGTTTTCTCCGTGTTTTTCTCTTTTTACCTCCCCTTGACCCAAACCTTAGGCTTTCTTTAGAACCGGTGCGAGGAAGGTTCTCCAAGTCCGGGTGCAAAAACGGCCGACCATGAAACACCGAAAAATCGCCCGTGGAGTGTCCAAGTTTATGATGCTGTTCGCCTTAATGGCCATGCCCACCGCCCTACCCGTGGTCGCCGACGAGAGCAATCCTCTGCTCAAGTCCTGGGAAGGCCCCAATGGAGGTGTGCCGCCTTTCGCTGTGGCTAAGCCCGAACTTTTCGGCCCGGCGCTAGAGACCTCGGTCAAGATGTATCGCGCCGAGATCGAAGCCATCGCCAACAATAAAGAAGCGCCCACCTTCGCCAACACAATCGAGGGGTTGGAGCGAGCCGGAGATGAATTCAAGCGAGTGTCCAATATCTTTGATACCTTCGCCAACACCATGAACGGTCCTGAGATTCAGACTTTAGAGACCGAGTGGTCGCCCAAGTTTGCCGCTCTGCGTGATGAGGTGATTCAAAACAAGGCGCTCTTCAAGCGTATCGCCACCCTCTATAATTCCGAGGATAAGAAAAAGCTCAATGAGGAGCAGCAGCGCCTGCTCTGGCTCACCTACAACGACTTCGCTCGTTCGGGCGCTCAACTCGATGAGAAAGAGAAGGAGCGACTGAGCGAGATCAACGGGCGCCTAGCCGCTCTTTACACTCAGTTCGGGCAGAACCTTTTGACCGACGAGGAGAACGGCAAGGTCGTGATCGACTCTAAGGACGACCTCAAGGGACTGCCCGAGAGCATGATCGAGGCAGCCGCCGAAGACGCCAAAGAGCTGGGTTTCCCTGGGAAATGGGTGATCCGCAACACCCGCTCCTCGGCCGAGCCCTTCCTGGTCTACTCCGAAAACCGCCCGCTTCGCAAGAAAGTGTGGGAGATGTTCGTCTCGCGCGGCGACCTGGGCGGCCCCACCGACAACAACGCCATCGCCTCGGAGATCTTGAAGCTCCGCTATCAGCGCGCTCAGCTTTTGGGCTTCGAGACCCACGCCCACTGGCAGCTAGCCGAGACCATGGCCAAGACCCCGGAGGCCGCCATGGATCTGATGACCAAAGTGTGGAAGCCAGCCGTGGCTCGAGTGGCTGAAGAGGTCAAAGACATGGCCGCGGTGGCGAAGGAACGAGGTGAGGACACCACCATCGAGCCCTGGGACTATCGTTTTTACGCCGAGAAGGTACGCAAGAAGAAGTACGACCTGGACGCGGCGGCCTTGAAGCCTTACCTGCAGTTGGAGAAGGTCCTGGAGGCTCAGTTCTGGGTGGCCGAGGAGATGTACGGTCTCCACTTTAAAGAAGTCTCCGGCCTACCCGTTTATCACGCCGACGTGCGGGTCTTCGAGGTGCTCGACCCTTCCAAGAAACACGTGGGCTACTGGTATTTCGATCCTTACGCCCGCGAGGGGAAGCGCTCCGGAGCCTGGATGAGCGAGTACCGGACTCAGGAGAAGTTCCACGGTGTGGTGGCACCGATCGTCTCCAACAACTCTAATTACATCAAGGGCAAACCGGGCGAGCCGGTCTTGATCTCCTGGGATGACGCCGAGACCATGTTTCACGAGTTCGGGCACGCTCTGCACGGGCTTTTGAGCGACGTCAACTATCCGACGCTCGCGGGGACCAACGTGGCCCGTGACTTCGTGGAGTTCCCCTCGCAGATCAACGAGCACTGGCTCTCCACTCCCAAGGTCTTGAAGAAGTTCGCCCTGCACTACCAGACGGGCGAACCGATGCCGGATGAGTTGATCGAGAAGCTGGAGCGTGCCTCTACTTTCAATCAAGGATTCGGGACGGTGGAATATCTCAGCTCGGCGTTGGTCGACATGAAACTACACCTGGCCGGAGGCGCCGACATCGACACCGACAAGTTCGAGCGGGAAGCCTTAAAGGAACTGGGAATGCCGAGCTCCATCGTCATGCGCCACCGCATCCCCCAGTTCGCCCACGTCTTCTCGGGCGACGGCTACTCGGCCGGCTACTACAGCTACCTGTGGTCGGAAGTGCTTGACCAGGATGCCTGGAAGGCTTTCGAGGAAGGTGGAGATCCCTTCAACAAACCGGTGGCCGAGCGCTACAAGAAACACATCTTGAGCGCTGGAAACAAGAAGGACCCGGCCGAGGCCTACCGCCTCTTCCGCGGCGCCGACCCCTCCATCGACGCCCTCTTAGAAGCGCGCGGGTTTCCGACGAAGTAATCTCGCCTTCCAGGTGTCACAGCGCCGCACCGGTATGACTGCCGGAGCGGCGTTTCGCTTTGGGGGTGTGCCGGTTATCCGGAAAACAGGGGAACTTTCCCGGCTTTCGCGCGGCATATCCCGTTCGACCCGCAGGATGAAGAGGAGGAAAATTTCGGACTGGAAAAGATTGATTCATGACATTGCAGGAGTTCGAGACTGAGTTCGGACCATTTCGGGTTTGGCCCTACCCTTCTTCCCACGAAGATATTGTAACGAATGTTAACGAATATCGAGCATTGACCGGAGCGCCTCGAACCCTTGATGGTGTTTTGTCAACTTGGGGTTGGATTCCAGCGGGGGTTGAGCCTTCTTCGACGGAGATAGATTGGACCGCTAGAGCAGAGGCTCTTAGAATAGTCCGTCGCATTTACGGCTTGGCCCATGACGCACAATTGAAACGTCGGAGTCAAAGAAATGTCGGTTATGCCCCCTTGTTGGTTCGTCTGGGTGAAGGCAGCGAGTTGTTGGAGCGACTCAAGCAGGGGTTGGGGATGCTGCCGACTGAGGACGTTGAGGTTGACGAACTGACAGACAGTGATGGCGTCGACCCTGAGGAGCTTCCGGCTTACACTTTGTTCTTCGGCTCCGACGCTATTTCTGCTGGGGTGGAGTACTATTTTTCCGATACCGAAGCTAAGGTGTATCGAGATATAGCTCGGCTCATGGCCGAGCATCTTACCTCACTGCGTCGGATACGTTGTGATCTGTGGGAGTTAGAGCTAGGGGTTTATGGGGTTGCTCCTGACTTGAGTCTGGGTATCACTCCTGACGGGCACTATGCCGTGGGACTTTGGTCGTATGAAGATCGAAGTTGATCGCCAATTGATAGACATTTCGTTAGATCTGTCCTGGTCTGGCTGCGGAGCTTACCCCTCTCGCGCATCGCTCATCGAATCATAGCGGTCGCTTTTCGTTACGGCAGTTCTTCCTCCGAGGAATCCTCACCACTAGGGAGCGTTAGGCCGCTCCTTTATGGGCGACTCTTAAGCCGAGAGGCTTTCGCGACAAAGTAGCTAATCTTTCATGTAGATGAGAAGCTCCGCGAAGATTGTGATGGGTGGCGGTCTTCTGGCCCTTTTGGTCGGGGCCGCCACGTTTTTGATCGCACCGCGGTTAGCCGCGTCCGATGGTCTCCAGAGTTTGGAATACATCTCGGCGCCGGTTTCGGTGGATGGGATCTATCCCTCGATGATCGGCCCCGACAACACCGACGTCAATCTCAAGCTGAAAAAAGACGGGCCGGCGGAGCTTCTCTGGATCACGGGCTATCGTGCCGACATGCTTGACGCCAAGGACGATAAGCCGACGTCGTCTCAGTTCATGTGTCATAACACGCTCAGCATCCACGACTCTCTAGAAGCTCACGCCCGCTTGATGGGTTCAGGCACATATCGCACCCGTCGCCTCTTCACCCTGTCGCAGGGACAGGAACATCTGAGGTTTCCGCCTGGATTTGGAGTTCCAGTCTCCTCGGCGGAGCGATTCATGCTGCAGTCTCAAGTGCTCAACCTTCAAGAGGCCGGGGTCGGTGCTCAGGTTCGCCATCGGGTGGAGACCGAATTCATCAGTGATGCCGACGCCAAGCGGCCCATGAAAGCGCTGTCGCTGGTGGAGTTCGGTATTTCGCTTGAGGTCGCCGACAAGCAAGCCCGTTCCGTGCCCAACGATGCATGCGCCGAGGACGCCGGAGGGCAGGGAACTTTCCACCGCTCCGACGGACGCGAAATGACAGCTCATTGGATCGTCAAGCCGGGTAAGGACACGCGAACCACGCCTCTAGGACGTCCTTTCATGTTTGACACCCGAATCCACTATATTTCGGCTCACCTGCACGGCTACGCGGAAAGCCTGGAGCTACGGGACGTCACCGAGAACAAGAGCGTTTTCAAGGTCTTGTGCAAACCTACTCCGGACGGAGAAGGCTTAGAGGAAGTCGGGCACTATTCCGGCGTCGAGGGGATTCCCGTCCACGCCGCGCACGACTACGAACTGGTCAGTCACTACAACAACACGTCAGGCAAGGACAAGACGGCCATGGCTTTTATGTTCTGCTACATCGATGATCCTTATTTTGAAAGACCGAGTTCACAAGATCTTGCTATGCGAGGCGAGCTCCAGGGAACAAACAACGCTCCTTGACGCGCTCGGATGATGGCTTAACGTTGCGCAAGCTTCCCTTTGGTCTCTTTCTCGCCTGGCTGACAATGGTTTTTCTGGTCGGCCTCGGTTTGCGATTTCAAGCCAACCTGGCACCCTCGGAGAAGGGGGACCCGGGGATGCTATTGGCCGAGCGATTGGCTTTGATCTCCAAGTTCTCTCCCAATCTATCCTCCGCGGCGCGTGAGCAGCTTTTGGGGGCGGCCCTGGTCTTGGAAACCGATCCCGACCGCAAGGCCATTATGGAAGACCGATTGGTGGAGCCTAAAAACGACTTGCGAGGCGGTGTCCGCCTGATGGCTGAATATCTGCGCGATCAGGATTCGGAAAAGAAGCGAGAGCTGGAGGCGGCGGCTAAAGCGGCCTCGGAGCGCCTGGTTCTCTGCGCGGCATTTTTTGGCGCCTTGCTAAGCTGCGCCTTGATTTGGAGCTTCTTGTCCCAAAACCGCGCCGATGGGGGCCCTGAAGCCATGTCATCCTTGCCTCCACCGCGACAACTTTCGCTCTTTTTAGGCTGGGATGTCTTAAATCTCTTCGTGGTGGGAACCCTGATCGCGCTGGTAGCCAAAGCTCTGCCTCCGCTAGCGAGCCTGGTACTGGCGCAGTTGGTCGGTTACGGCCTATTGATTGGGATGCTCTGGCGAACCCGACCTGTCACGTGGAATTTGCGTCGCGCCTTTTCACTCGCATGGGTCGGACGTGGCTACTTCCTTTGCTATCTCCTGGTCTTTGTGATCAACACATTGATCAGCGCGCTGTCGGGAACGCAGCCGACCTCGAAAAACCCTCTGGTCGGACTCTTCCTGGGAGGCTCGGTCTGGCAGGTAGCGGTTCTGGGTGTCCTGGTAGTCTTCGTGGGACCTTTTTTTGAAGAGCTGCTGTTCCGTGGATGGCTGTTGGGCGGGCTGCGCCAGCACTGGGGAGATGTGCGAGCTCTGTTGGTTTCAGCGGGACTTTTCGCCATCATCCATGCCGATCCATGGGCCACGCCGGCCCTCTTCATGCTGGGATTGGTCTTTGGCGGAGTCTATCTCCGAACGGGAAGCCTTTGGGCTTGTATTTTGCTTCACTCGATGTGGAACGCCACCACCTTTACCTTCCTTTTGTCCAACATGCCTTAACTTCCAGAAGAGATCTGGGCTCCATCGAGAGAAGAGGTGGAGATGGCCGACCCATCAGATTCTCCAGACGAGATTCAGCCTCCCTCGGAGAGTTCAGCGGGCTCTCCGCCTTCCGAAGGTCCCTTGGAGCTTCCTGAGAGTCCCTCCCAGTCCGTGCCGGAGCCAGCCGTCAAGATCAGTTCCGAGCTCTCTTTGGACTCCAGTAACGAAGAGATCTCTCTACTCTACGAGCTTTTGGGCGATCGGGATCGATTGACGACCATCATCCTGGTGGGCGCCTCGGCTATGATACCCGTGCCCTTTCTCGACGACTGGGCCAAGAGTTTCCTGGAACGGCGTTCCTTTCGTCTGGGAGCTGAACGAGAGAATTTTAAACTCTCCTCGGAAGAGGCTGATCGGTTGGTTCAGGAACCTCCAAGCGGCTGCTGTTGGGTCGGTTGCCTTGGCAAAGCTTTGATCTATCCCATCAAGAAATTGATTCGGAAGATTCTTTTCTTTTTGGAGATCAAGCGGGCGGTCGATCAGTCGACCAACGCCCTGGCGGAGAACTGGCTCTTGAGTCTCGCGCTGCGTCGCGGAATTTGGAAGCCGGGAGGAGACCTGAGTCAAACAGATCTGCTGCGCGAGGTGATAGAAAAGACCTGTACGGCTCAAGGTGTGAAGCCTTTGGAGCTTGCTTTTCAGGGAGCGTTTCAAGGCGCCAAGGGAACACTTTTTGATTTCGCCAACCGGTTCATCGGTAAGACGGATCAGAGTAAGGAAGAGCTTTCCGCTACCGTGGATCAGTTCAAGAAAGATGAAGCCGACCAGATCGCCAAGATGACACAGAAACTTCGGACAGAAGTCTCGGCCATCTCCGACTCCTACCTCCGCCGCTTCGCTCAAGGATTCGAAAAAGAGCTCCGGATCGCGATGGACACTCCACGCGATCCGGGGTTGGCGTGAGAGCGTTTCGTTGGCCCTAGTATCCGAAAGAATCCCCGGGAGATATCCCGCGTTATCGAGGATTGAAAAGCAGGCTGTAAGAAAGTGGGAGTATGAAAAACTTGTTGATCCCTTTCCTCTTCCTTTTACTGGTTTTCGCGGCGGCGCCCGCGCAAGCTCAGCTTCTGTCCGTGACCGGCGAGTACCGCATCACCGAGGTCGACCGACCCAACCAGCGTATCGGCGTGGCGTTGCGGGAATCCGACCCCAACAAGCGCCAAAACTGGATCTACGTCAAGCCGGACACCAAGATCGTCAAGAGAAATTTCTTGAGAAACGGCACCTTTAAGGACGAAATCTGGACCTTCAACGGCTTTTTTGATTATGCCAAGAAGGGCACGATGCTCCGAGTCGAGGGCGGGCGTGATTGGGACAAATCCATTCACGCCAAGAAGATGTGGCTATAGACCGATTCTCGAAAGTCTCGTCGCAGTTCTTCCCGTCCTCAGCTGACCTATATAACCTATATAGATAGATCCAGATAAGAAGAGACTTGATAAATCCCGCCCCTCGAGGTGGGATTTATCACATTCCAGGACGTGACTCAAAGGACGCGAATGGCCGGACATGGCCAGTACTTTGACGATCAAGGCTCCTCTATCGGGGGTTCTGATTCCCCTATCCGATGTTCCCGATCCCGTCTTTTCCCAAAAGATGGTGGGTGACGGGATCGCCATCGACCCGACCTCGGAGGAACTGCTCGCTCCCTGTGAGGGGGAGATCATCCAGCTCCACCCGGCCGGTCATGCGGTGACTTTGAGAGCTCCCGAGGGACTTGAGGTTCTTCTTCACGTGGGCATCGACACGGTCAAGCTTAAGGGCAAGGGGTTCGAGCCTCTGGTGACGGTTGGTCAGAAGGTTAAAGGCGGAGAGCCACTGATCCGCTTCTCCGCCGATGAAGTCGCCCGTAAGGCCAAAAGTCTCATCTCGATGTTGGTTTTCACCAATGAGGAGAAGGTTGCCAATCTAGCCTTTCGTAGCGGGGTGGTAAGGGCCGGTAAGGACGTCGCGGTCAATCTGGAACTGCGAGACGAGTCGGCCGAAGCAGCCTCGGGAGAAGAGGCGGAACTGGTCTCCGAGACCATCGTGATCATCAACCCGACCGGACTGCACGCGCGTCCGTCCGCCGTGCTCTCCAGTTTAGCCAAGCGCTTCGATTGTAAGCTAGAGCTACAAAAAGGCGATCAGCGAGCCAACGCCCGCTCGGTGGTCGGCCTGATGGCTTTGGAGGTGGGCAAGGGAGATAAAGTCCAGTTAGTGGGTCGGGGCGCTCAAGCCCAGAGCGCGCTGGAGGCCATCGTCCCTCAACTTCGCGACGGTTTAGGCGAAGAGGGGGCGACCCCGATGCGAGGCGGTTCGCTGGCCGTTCCCCCAGCGCCGGCGGAAGAGCCCGTCCCCGCGCCTCCTCGTAGCTCCGACGACAGTTTGCTTCTGGGCGTGGCCGCCTCTCCCGGCCTTGCCGTAGGGAAAGTTTTCCAGCTGCGCGAGCCAGAGGTGGAGGTCAACGAGGACCCGGCCGGTCCGCCAGATCACGAACGCGAGACTTTAAAAGAGGCGCTGAAGGCCTCCCTGAGGGAGCTGGAGGCTCTGGTGGCCCGTCTGCACGGCCAGGCGGACCCGTCCAAGGCGGCTATCTTCGCGGCTCATCAGGAGTTGTTGGAAGACCCGGACCTATTGGACCTGGTGGACAGCTCCATATCCAAAGGGCTCTCCGCCGCGGGGGCCTGGAAACGGGCTTTCACCCTGCACGCCGACCGGCTCGCCTCGCTGCGCAACGAACTGCTGGCCGCCCGCGCGAACGACTTGCGCGACGTCGGTCGCAGAGTGCTGAGCAAGATGGTGAGCGGGCTGGACCGTCCCCTGGAGATTCCCGCCGGCTCTATTTTGATCGCCGAGGACCTGACTCCGTCGGACACGGCGAACCTGGACCGAAGCAAGGTTTTCGGATTCTGCACCACGGCCGGCGGCGCCACCTCTCACGTGGCCATCCTGGCGCGTTCCCTAGGGCTACCGGCCATCGCTGGTATCGAGGCGCGAGCTTTAGATGTCCCGGACGGGACCTCCGTCATCTTGTTTGGTGGACAGGGACAGCTCAAGATCAACCCTTCCGAAAACTTGATGGCTAGCGTGGTCGAGACTCAGAAGAAGCGGGAGGAGCGTCGCAAGATCCAGTTGGAGGCGGCCAAAGACACGGCGGTCACCAAAGACGGTCACCGCATCGAAGTGGCCGTCAACGTGGGAGGAGTGGCCGAGGCTGTCGAGGCCCCCAATCTCGGTGCAGAGGGTGTGGGACTTCTGCGTTCGGAGTTTCTCTTCATGGAGCGAGCCTTCGCTCCTACCGAGGACGAGCAGTTCGAGAGCTACGCAGGCGTTGCCAAGGCCATGGGCGTGGAGCGAGCCGTGGTGGTGCGGACTCTAGACGTGGGAGGAGACAAACCGCTTCCCTATCTCCCCATCCCGCAGGAAGAGAACCCCTTCTTGGGCCAGCGCGGCGTTCGGGTCTGCCTGAACCGCCCGGATATCTTCCGTCCTCAGATACGCGCCATTCTTCGCTCTGCCGTATACGCCAAGGTTCACATCATGTTTCCCATGGTCACGACGCTCGCCGAGCTGCGGGCTTGTAAGGCGATGGTGCGGGAAGAGGAGGCCAAGCTAGGCCTGGGCCCCGTGCCTGTCGGGGTGATGATCGAGGTCCCGGCGGCCGCTCTGTGCGCTCATCTCTTGGCTCAGGAGGCGGATTTCTTCTCCATCGGGACCAACGACTTGACCCAATACACCCTGGCCATGGATCGAGGCCACCCCCAGTTGGCGGCTCGCATCGACGGCCTGGCGCCCTCGGTGCTGCGCCTGATCAAGATGACGGTGGATGCGGCCAAGGCCCACGGGCGTTGGGTTGGCGTCTGCGGAGGCACCGCGGGAGAACCACAGGCGGTGCCGATCCTGGTGGGATTGGGAGTCGACGAACTCTCGGTTAGTCTGCCCCTGATCCCCGCCGTTAAGGCTCGTGTGCGGGAGTACAGCCTGGCCGAGTGCCGGGAACTGGCCGCGCGCGCTTTAGAGATGGAAGAGGCAAGTCAGGTGCGGGCGCTGTGTCCGGACAAACTCGAAGAGGAGATCAAGCTGTCGTGAGTGCCGGGAAAGACCTCTTCGGGTCGCTGCAAAAGTTAGGTAAAGCGGTCATGTTGCCGGTCTCTGTGTTGCCAGTGGCCGGTATTCTACTGGGCGTTGGGTCAAGCGGGTTCTCCTTTATTCCCAAGATAGTCTCCGATCTGATGGCTAAAGCGGGTGGTGCGATCTTCGGAAACCTCTCGCTACTTTTCGCCATCGGCGTGGCCCTGGGGATGGCCGCCGGCGATGGGGTAGCGGCGCTTGCCGCGACCGTGGGGTTCCTAGTCATGGTTGCCACCCTGGAGGCCATGGCTGGAGTTCGGGGATTGGTCCCGAGCAACCCACGCCTAGGAGAGATTCCTAAGGAGATCGGTGAGCTGCTCAATATTCGAGCCGATGAGGTCAGCCTGACCATTAAACACGGCATGATCGACACCGGTGTTTTTGGCGGCATCCTGGCCGGAGCGATGGCGGCTTATTTTTTCAACAAGTATTATCGTATTCAGCTCCCCCCTTATCTGGGGTTCTTCGCCGGTAAGCGGTTTGTTCCGATCATCACCTCGTTCGGAGCGATTGGACTCGGAATCGTTTTGAGTTTCATCTGGCCGCCCTGTCAGGCGGCGATCAACGCGTTTTCTAACTGGGCGGTTCACGAAAGCACGGCACTTGCCGTGTTTATCTACGGCTTCGTGGAGCGCTGCTTGATTCCGTTTGGTCTCCATCATATCTGGAACGTTCCGTTTTACTTCGAGATGGGTTCTTACACAGCGCCTGGTGGAGAAGTGTATCGAGGAGACATCTCCCGTTTCATGGGTGGCGATCCCACGGCCGGAATTTTGGGTGGCGGATACCTCTTCAAGATGTGGGGCCTCCCCGCCGCGGCGATGGCCATCTGGCACACCGCCAAACCCGAGCGTCGCGTGCAGGTGGGCGGCATGATGGTTTCGGCTGCTCTGACAGCTTTTTTGACAGGGATCACCGAGCCGATCGAGTTCTCTTTCATGTTTGCCGCGCCGCTTCTTTACGCGGTGCACGCGGTGCTTGCCGGAACGGCGGAGACGGTTTTCTATCTGTGTGGCGGACTGATGGGAACCTCGTTCTCTCACGGCCTCATCGACTACCTCATCCTCTTCGGAAAGGGTACCAAACCGCTCTTGGTACCCGTCCTTGGTCTGGTCTACGCCGCAATCTACTACACCCTGTTCCGCTTCCTGATCGTCCACCTCGATTTGAAAACTCCGGGACGAGAGGATATCACAAGCGATGTCGCCGATCTCGGGGACGGAGAGCATGCCTTCAGTCGCCAGCTGATCCTGGCTTTCGGTGGGCGTAAGAACATCACGGCCTTGGACGCCTGTATCACCCGTTTACGAGTTTCGGTGGCCGATCCGAAACTGGCCTCGGCGACCAAACTGAAAGCCCTGGGCGCCTCCGGTGTTCTGACCGTCGGAAACAGCCTGCAGGCGATCTTCGGGCCTCAGTCGGAGAACTACAAGACCGATATGCAGATCTATCTGCAGACGGCCGGCGATGACGCGGATCTCAGTGAGGAAGAGAAAGCCGAGCTTACCTCCAGCGGAGCCGCGCCGGAGGCCTTCGCGTCGATGGCGGCGGCGACCGACCCGCGCGCTGACGAGAAGGCGGCGGCCTGGGTGGAGGCGCTGGGCGGGAGGAAGAACATCAAGGAGATGAGCGCATGCGCCGTCACCCGAGTCCGCGTCAAAGTCGCCGATGCCGGGAAAGTGGACCGAGAGAAAGTCCGCGCCGCCGGAGCTGAAGTGATGGAGCTAAAGGAGAACGTCTTCCACCTCATCGTCGGACCCGCTAGCGAAGACCTGCTCCGCGCCATGAAACGCGTCGCCTAGATCCCATCGATCAAGATCAAAAATTTTTGGCTTTCTGTCCCGAAAGTTAGAATCGTGCGCGTCGAGATCAAAAATTTCGGGACTTCTGTCCAAAAAACGATTTAGAGGGACGGCAGGCGGGGGTCCGAAGGGGCATGGGGTGAGTTCCGCGGAAAGTTTGCGATGGGCCGTTGCTGCTCGTGAGGCGACCTTCGACCAACTGAAGGTCGATCTCCACGACGAGCATCTGGTCACCCGGGTCCCAGCCGAGGACATCTATGGATTGTTCGGTGAAAGCGATATCGTCCTGGTTGAAGTCGACCGAGCGAGCGCGTCATTCAACTTTGAGCTAGCAAGCCAGGCCGGACTTCCGGTTCCTTTCCTTCTCCGCCTCAAAACCGAGGGGCAGTTTCTTGGAGTCTGCCGTTTCGGCTTACACAAGCGTGTCTTCAAGGTCTTGGGCTCCATCGGCCAGTGGTGGGAGTTACGCTCCGGCAAAGGGCGACCCTATGAAGTCATGCGCAAGCTGCTCAATCGAGTCAGTGACGGCATCGCCGAACTTGACGCCGACGATCGGGTTCGATGGGTCAACACTTCGCTCAAGCGAGCTCTTCCCACCATCGAATGGGAAGGTGCCAAGCTCGAGAACATCGTTCGCCCCGAGGATCAGATTCGGCTGCGCGCTCTTCGGGAACAGCACTCCGAAGGGATCGTCGTTCCCTTCGCGGTGCATCTCCCTAACGGCGAGCAAGCTGAACTGGATCCTTCTCCCTGGTACGACGAGAACGGCAAGCTGATGGGAAGTTCGCTGGTCTTTCGGCAGGTCCACAACACGGCCGAGCAGGAAAGCCGATCTCACGAGCTCTTCTGTCTCTACTCCCTGGCCACAGCGATCGGGCATGCCACCAGCGTTGAAGAGGCGCTCAACGCGGCTATCGAACGCGCGACGGAGCTGCTGGGTCTGCCCGCCGGTGGCGCCTTCCTGACTACTGGTGAAGAGGAAGTCAGTCTGACCCACTCGCCCGACCTCGAACTACCGCCCGCGGTCCGGGAATACTTTCGCCAACTGCAATCCAAGTTTCCCAAAGGCAAGCGTGCTCAAGTGGAGAGAGTGGTCGACGCGGAAAGCGTGCTGGCCCGTCACGGGCTGCACGGCTACGCCGTCGTCCCCATCGAGATCGCCGAGGAGAGGGTCGGGCTGATCTGGTTTTTGGCTCAAGAAACCGGACGTTTTCCCCGAGAAACCATCTCACTTTTGATCTCTATGGTCAATCAGCTCTCCATGACCGTGGAGAATCTGCTCTATGCCCAGGCACGTTTGGCCGCCGAGGCCGACAAACGCACTTTCTATAAGGATGCTCTCTGCGCGGTGACTCGGGGTAAGCTGGTTCTTTGCGAACGCGACGAACTTGAGACTGCCTGGGAAGCCGCCGGTACCGACAAAGGGCGGGTCGAAATTACCGAAAACGCCGACGTCCCCAAGTCTCGCCGCTTTGTCGAGTCGGCTCTCGAGGGCGAAGGGTTGACCGAAGAAAAGGTCGCCGACGCCGCGCTCTGCGCCACCGAGGCTGTGGGGAACGTGGTCAAGCACGCCGACAGTGGTGCGGTGGCTGTCCGCACCACCGAGCAGACCGCCACCATTCGGATCGAGGACGTGGGACCGGGCATCGACTTCGCCCATCTCCCTAACGCTGTGCTCGCCGCAGGCTTCTCCACCGCGCCCTCGCTCGGCATGGGATACTCGATCCTCTTAGAGATGATGGACCGCGTGCATCTTTCCACCAACACCAGTGGGACCATCATTTTGCTGGAGATTCAAAAGCAGGAGGCCGACCCACTGGCGGCCTTCGCTCACCTGATGATCAACGACTTCTAAACCGTTTCGAGAACCGATCTAGCGGACGGGAAACTCGACCAGTCCACTGTACTGGTTGCCCCCGTCATAGTTGCCGAAGACCGTCACTTTGTCGCCGCGCGGCTCGACTTCCAGGGTGAAGCGCTCTCCCGACTTGTGAAAAGGGATCTGCTCTTCTCCAATAACGGCCATCATAGCCGTCGCTCCCGGCGCCTGCAGCACAAGTTCGGTGCTGCGCCCCGTGCTTAAGGCCGAACGTGGGGAGATCAGTTGCACTTCTTCATCGGTAAAAGTCTTCAGAGTTTGAGGGAAGGGCGGTCCGCCGGAGTTCGACTCGAGATTGTAGATCAGCGCGGATTCGGCTCGATTCGAGCTCGGCTCGCCGACAAAGATCACCAGACGGTAGCGTCCCGCCTTGGGAGTGGAGAAAGCCACCTGAAAGTCTCGACCCTGACGCTCGACCAAAGTGTAGTTCCCCTCAATCTTTTGAGATTGGGCGTAAAGCGCCGCCATCAGTCGGCAGTCACGCTTAGCAGTCATGTAAAGGTCGGAGGTTCCGGAAAGCTTGATGGTATTGCCGACCTGATCTTGGGGTTTGAGACCATAGGTGAAATAGAGAGTGCTGACGGTGGGATGGCTCCAGAATTCCTCGGCGGTCCAGGCAGGTGTTAGAAGTTGCCACTTGTCGTCCTCCGGCAGGTGGCTGGTCACGAACTGTTCGGGCGGCGTGTCGAACCAATCGGTCGAGGTATTGGCGACAAACTGCTTGGTTTCATCAATGTGTCCGGCGCCCCAGGTCGGATCCAAAAGATGCCAGGAGCCGTCATACTTCACAGCGCACCAGGCATGGTCGGCTTTGGATTTCCTCCCTCCGTCATCAGGAGAAAACCCTTTGGAAAACCCGGTGACCATGACCGCTTCTAGTCCCGCCGCCTCCGCCAACGCCACGTAGAGGCGAGCGTAGCCCTCACAAACCCCGGACTTAGTGGCCAGAACGTTGAGAGGAGCCGGATTGGGCAGGTCATTGGAGACAAAAGCGGCGATGTCGTAGGTGATATTCTTGGCCACCCACTCATAGATGGCTTTGGCTTTCCCCTTCTCATCCCGATGAGAGGCGACGATCTTGGCCGAGAGTACTTCCACTTCGTCCCCCACGATGGGAGTCGCGGAGGTCGCCACCCTTGGAGTCGGCCTGACTGGTGTTGTCCTGGATGTTGTGCCGGAGGGTGTTGACTGGACCGAGGGCTTTTTCCCGGTCTCTTTAGGAAGAGGCGCTGGAGGCGAGCAGCTCACGGTCAGCCAGGCCAACAGGCTGAGAGTGGCGAGGACATGTCTAGTTGAGGACATGGCCGTCCGTGTCGAGTTCTCGGGCCAGGGCTACCATGGGAAACTCGTATTCGTGTAGGGCGGGACAGTCTTGAAAGCCCAGCGCTCGATAGAGTGCAATGGCCTTTCCCCGGCTGGGCAGAACCTCCAGTCCCATCCACCAGTAGCCTATGCGGACGGCGTGAGCAAGACATGCTAAAATCAGCTCTCGGCCTAGCCCGAGATTACGAAAAGCGGGGCGAATCCAGAGGCGATTCATCTCGCAACGACCCCCTCCGATAGGGGCGATGCCCACGCCGCCGGCTGGTTCACCGTCCACTTCGGCCAAAAGAAAGGCGCCATCGGGATGATAGCGACCCGGGAACTCCTCGTAGTCGGGAATGTACTTGAGAAGAGTCTCCAGCGGGACTCCCATCTCTTCAACGGTGGCGTCGGTGTACTCTTGCACCAGCAGTTTTCCCAGGGCGTGATCCGCCGGAGTCGAGTCGAGGGGACGAATGGTGGCCATAGTGACGTTTTCCTGGTCCGTCGACTTCAACCCTGGGTTACTTCGTCAACAAAAGTTCAAGTTTTTGAGTTTGACGGGGGACGAACTTTAGGAATAAGGTGAGGAACTCGCGCTGTGTCCACAGGTTGCACCCCAGACACATCGTTGGGAATTTGAGGAGATTTCACAATATGACCGCTTTCTGGAGATCCATAGCTCGCCTTGTCGTGGTAGGCTGCATGCTGGTCGGTCCAGCTCTGGCTCAAGCCCACTCCTCCGAGCTCGAAGCCGGAGTGAAGGCTTTTTACGCCAAGGACTTCGACACGGCGCTGACTCACTTTGAGGACTGCGTCAAGCTGCGTCCCCAGGACAGTTTGGCCATGGCTTATATCTTAGACATCGCCTACAAGAAGAAGCAGGTCAACGAAGTTATCAATCGGATCGAGCAACGAGCGGTCGGCCGGGGCGAGGATCCCACCGCGCTTGCTCAGCTGGGAATGGCATATTTTTTGCGTGGGATGCTGGAGCCCGACTACCTCGACGAGGCGATCACCGAGCTCAAGCAGGCTGTCAACGACGACCCGCAACTGTCCATCGGCTACACGGGTCTTGGCATGATCTATTACCAGAAGCGTATGATGCCGCGGGCCAAGGGCTACTTCGTCCGCTCGCTACGGGTCAATCGTCACGACGTCATGGCGATGGAGCTGCTCGGGAATATTTTACTCGTCGATGAAAAAAAGCCCGAGGATGCCCGCCAACTCTTCGCTAACGTCGTAGCCGAGCTACCCTACTACCCCGACGGTCACTACTACATGGGCTCGTCGCTTTTCGACCTGAACCGTTATAGTGAGGCGATCCCGTATCTGCAGCGCGCCACCGAGCTTGATCCGTACGGTCTGACCATGGGCTTTGAAGCCGCCTCGCTATTAGGCGATGTGCTGATCAAGGAGAATCGCACCGCCGAAGCCATCCAAGCTTACGAGTTGGCCCTGAAGATTCGCCCTGAATCGCAGTACATCGACACCCGCCTCAAGCAAGCTCGGGGACAGCAAGTCTAAATAGCGGCGAACAAGCCGTCACTTTATCCTACCGTGCCTCCGTCACACAAGTCGGGGCGTGTCTCGTGAACTGTCCGATGACGACTAGCGGAGCCACTCATGAATGAAGGACTCGACCTCAAGGCTTTCCTAGAGAATCAGGCCGCCGAGGGGAAAGCGGATTCTGTCGGCTCCTTCACGGTCGCTCGGGAGAAGGCGCTGCAAAAGCTTGCCGACTTCGCCCTACCCAATGCCTACGACTGGGTTCTAAAGATTGTCCAGGCGGCCAACATCTGGAGAGTCCCTAAGATGGTGGTACGCCAGACTCGGATAGCCACATCGTTTTATTTCTGCCCTCCGCGCGGTCAGAATTTTCCCTCCGAGGGGGCCATCGTGGGGGCGCTCGAGAATCCCGCCTTAGACCACGAGAACCCCATCCATGCTATCGCCATGGCCCTACGCTCCCTGGTGCAGCAGACTCGTCTCTCTTTCGTTTTAGCGGTTCGCCAAGACGGCGAGATGTACAAGCCGATCTTTGCCGGAGACGACGTCAGCGCGCTCTCTCCCCAGACCCGCGAGGCCTGGGCTTATCTCACCCACGACGGGGTGCGCCTGACGGTCAGTCACTTTCAAGGCTCCGAATCGCTCACCGGACGCTACTTGCCAACCTTTTCCCACCAGGAAAGGCGAGATGTCGAGATCCTCGGAAAGCTGGAAGAGCGCTGTTTTGCCTCCGCCGTACCGATCGAAGTCGATGGGAGAATTTTGGGGATGGTGTTCCCAAGGGGCGACTACTTCATCATTCATCGTCAGCGACCGCTCGTGCTGGGACGGCTGGCGCATCACGCTGAGCCCGAGCCGCGCACGGAAAGCTTACAACTGCTCACCGGTCACATCTCTCGCGACAACATTCGGGTATCCACTAGCCCGGGACATCCTGACCGACCCTGGTTTTTGATCACCGGCTCGGACCCCAGGGTGGAAAGCTCCGCTTATCGGACGTTGAGCGGTATGCTCTCCCCTATGGGTAGAGCGGCTAAGAAGAAGGCTGAGCATTGCGTCTGGTGGACCCGCCAGGGAGTCACGGTGGCGCAGTATCGATTCGAGGGATTCGGCGATCCCGAGACCTCTTTCCAGCTGTTTGTTCCAGCGGACCATTTGCGGACCGACCTGAGTGGATTGGAGATCGAGCGAGACCGCCAGCAGTGGTCCAAGTATAATGCACGTGCACCGCTGAAGATGATCGCCGATGACCTCGAATTGATCTTGGATTCCCCAGAGTCGCGACAGGCTTTGCTCGCTCCCGTGAAACCCGCGGACCTGGCTCGCTCTCAGTCCACTGAGGAGCCGACGGTGAAACTGGAGGGTTCGGAAGAAAGCGCGTTCAGCGGTGACCTGATTCCCGAAATGCCGGCCTTAGGTCTCGGCGCGCTTTACGCTCTAGGTAGCGCGTCGAAGATCCTGAATTACCTTCCGAACCACTCGAGTCGCCTCGAGCGTTGGGCCACCCTCGCGCTTTCACAGATCGCAAGCGTTCGAGACGATCTGGTGGGTCAAACTTTAAGTTAGATATCGAAACTGTCGATCCGTCTGAGCCATTCCGAGCTATCGGGGTGGGAGAGGCGCTCCAGCCCCCCTTGGATCAGGCGGCGACGCTCCTGGCGCGTCATCGAGCCGAAGGGAGAAGCTTTGTACTCTCTATCCATCGCCTGCAACATAGCGCGCTGTTTCTGGTCGAGAACGCGCTCCGCCTCGGGCTGGATTTCCTTGGCCAGCGCATAGGGATCGGCATTCTCGTCCATGATTTTGGGGAGCTGGCGCAGCAGCAGTCCGATCAAGACTTGAGCTTGATCCTCGCGAAGAGACAGCTCACCCAGCCGCTGAGCGGCCTGCTCGAGGATGTCGGGCTGTCGAACCACGTCAGGCGTCGATTCTTGCCCCCAAGAGGGGGTGCCGATCAGGAGCAGACCAAGGGCTATGGAGGCGAACTGTCTCTTCATAGATGTCAGAACTTCCACAGGCCCAGAAAGTTTCCGCTTTGCCAAAATCTGCAAGAGTGTTCCCGGGTTCCAGACAAGAACTTTTGCCGCATTCGAGAATTCCGTTCTCTATGCGGAGAAAGGTCATCAAGATGCTCGGCATTCTCTTTGTTTCCGGCTTGCTCACGGCGGGGGCCAGTCTTGCCGTCAATAGCTACGTTTACCGTCAAGGTCGCCCGTTGATTCAATCTTCCGACCAGGTCAAGCCGGCTCAGGTCGCGTTGGTTTTCGGGGCCTATGTGCTTCCGAACGGCACTCCGAGCGCGGCCGTGGAGGATCGCCTACTCACCGCGCTCGAGCTTTATCAAGACGGTAAGGTTCAGAAGTTCTTGATCACCGGCGATCACGGGCATGACGACTATGACGAAGTCAACGCCATGAAAAGCTACCTGGAGAAGAAGGGGATCCCCAAGAAAGATATCTTTCTCGATCACGCGGGTTTTGATACCTACCAATCTCTGGTTAGAGCTAGAGATGTCTTCGGGGTGAAGGACACGATTTTGGTCACCCAGGAGTTTCATCTCCCCCGGGCGCTCTATATCGCGAAGGCTTTAGGCCTACAGGCCGAGGGGGTGACAGCCGATCGGCGCAATCTGCTCAACCTCCAGGCGATGGAGCTTCGAGAGGTCGGAGCCCGCCTGAAGGCTTTCGCCGAGGTCTCCGTGGGGCGTTCGCCGAAGTATCTCGGGCCCGCCATCGACCTGGCGGGGGACGCAGCGGTGACCCACGACAAGGGATAGCCGAGAAAGGGGGCGGTTCTGTGAAAGAAGTCGCCGAGATCGGATGGCACGTTCTGACCGTGACCGGTTGGGGCATCGCCTGGCGGATCGCTCTCGCGGGCTCCATCGCGACTGTCTTGGGGACACTCTTGCTGGTGTTCTGTTTTCGCTATCTGGGCCAACACCGGCGAATCTCTCTGGGCATGCGGCACGACAAGTACTATCGCTGGTCGATGCAAACCCTGTGGGTTATCGCTATTCCTATCTTATCTATCGCCACAGGAGCTCTCGCGGGCGCCTGGTGGGCGGGAAACCATGCTATCGATAGCGAGAAGCTTGGCGAGCGAGTGGGCAAAAGTGCCTTTAAGATCGTTGTGGCCGGGATGGTGGCCAATAGCTTGGACGGCTCCCAGGGTGACCGCGCCAAATACGCCAAAGAGCTTATCGACGGTAAGGAGAGGCTGAGCGTGAAATCTCTCTCCGTCTATTCTTCTCATCACTTAGGAGAACTTTCCGCAGTTCACCTGAGGACCTATCTTCCTCACAGATCGGAGAACCTTCATCGCACGACAGCTTGGGCCGTGGAGAAGAGTCTTGATGCGGCGGCTTACTATCAATTGAGTGGCCAGGGTGACGCCGTCTACAAACTGGTCACCAAGGTGGCGGCCCACGATCGCGAGACCGACAACGACGGCTACGTCACCGTCACCGAGGTTGCCGACGTCGCCTGCGAGACATTCTTGGATCGTGGAACGAAGGCTCTCTGGGCGACGCTAGTCTTACAGTTCTTACTTCCCGTGGTGGGAGGCTTGGCACTGGTGGTCCTGGGCCCGACCCTTCTGGCCTGGACGGTTCGACGCTTTCGCGCCTGGCGGGAAAGCCGTCAGTCGACGACCATGTCGACCACCCCGATGTGTGACAACTTTCCGACAGAGCTGTAACAATCTGTTAACACTCATGCGCTCGAAGTCCGCTGTACGTCCATTGACGCTTGGCATACTGAGTCTAGAAATTCGGCCTCAGCGCAAAAGGAGATTAACATTATGGACATCAGCTCTCTCACCTCCGGACTCAACCCCCTCAGCCTGCTCGGTGGCGGCAACCCTCTCGGTGGCGCCGGCGGAGCCGAAGGAACTGACCCTCTCGCCCTTCTCAGCCAGCTCTTCGGTGCGAGCGGCGCCGCGGGAAAAGCTCAGGAGCAGGGTTCGACCTGCAGCTGCTGCGGTGGTGGAGAAAGCGGCGCCTGCAACTGTGGTTGTAGTTGCTGCCAAAAGAACGACGACCTCGGATTCTAAATTCTCCCGTGCAAAAAGAGAGGGGCTCTCGTGGCCCCTCTTTTTTGCGTTTAGGGACAGGGGGCCTATGTAGTTTTGCGCCCCTGGTAAAGTATCACACAAGGGATATAGTCACGGGAGCTTCGGCAGGTTATGCTGTTGACTGATGAGTCAATCAGGAAGATGCCGGTTGAGTCCGGAGGAGCGCAAGCGCACATTTGTCGAGGTAGCAATTCGCTTGTTCTTCGAGAACGGTGTCGAGAGCACCACTATGCAACAGATCGCCAAAGAGGCTGGAGTCTCCTACGGTCTATTTTATCACTACTTTCGCTCCAAGGACGACCTTCTAACGGCCGCGGTGGACCAGCTCTCCAAAGAGAACGTGATCGGAGATCTCCTTTCCAATCATGATGTTTCTCTCAAAGAGCAGCTGTGCCGTTTGAGCGAAACCTATCTTCAGTTGATGGAGTCGCAACGCGAAATTATCTGGCTCTTTTTGAGCGAATCGCGCAAGCGTCCGGCTCTCGAACAAAGACTCCACGCCGCGGGTCAGGACATGCGCCGCCATCTGTGTGACTACCTCAAGGCCCGCCAGGATTTAGGTGAAGTTCGCCAGGGGCTCGACCTCGACACGGCCGCGAGATTTCTCTATTCTCATCTTTTCTTAAGACATCTCTGGAACGAGCCGGACCTCTCCCCTATCGAGACTGTCGTCGACGTTCTTCTGCAAGGAGTTCAAGCATGACCCGTACCTCCGGGAGAGGAGCAATAGGCGCGTGGCTTTTAGTAATGGCCGCACTGGCACTGGCGGTGGGAGGGATTTTGGCTGTCCGCCATCTGACCAGGGCTCCAGAGTCGGCCCCGTTGGAAGAAAAACGGCCAGTGGTGGCGGTGGCGGTGGAAAAGGCCACCCAAACGACCATGCGTGAAACGCTACCGATCAACGGGACCGTCGCGGCTCGGGACAAGCTGCAAGTCTCGGCCGAAGCTAACGGCCTCAAAATTCAAGAGATCTTTGTCGAAGAGGGAGACACCGTGAGTCGGGGGCAGCTTCTGGCTGCTCTCAACACCGACGTTCTCCAGGCCAGGCTCGCTCAGCTGCGGGCCCGCCGCGATCAACAGGTCGCTCAGGTGGCGAAAGCCCGCCAGCCGGAGCGACCCCTAGAGATCGCACAGCTCGAGTCGGCCTTACGCCAGGCGGAAACGGTGATCGAGCAGGAGCAGTCAAACAAGCGTTTGGTCGAAGCCGCCTTAAAGAATGCCGAGGCTAATCTGAGCCGCTACTCCAACCTTTACGGCCAAGGGGCGGTGGCTCAGACCGAGCAAGAAAACCGTCAGTTGGAGGTCGACCGGCAAAAAGCCCAACTCCAGGGCGCGAGCGATCGGATCGAGGCGTCCAAGTTCGCCGCCCGGCAGGCCAAGGAGCGACTACTTCTGGCTCAGCAAGGCGGGCGTAACGAGGACATCGAGATCGCACAGGCCCAATTAAGAGAGCTCGACGCCCAGATTCAAGAGACCAACGTCTTGATCGGACAAGGCCGGGTCGTCGCGCCGGCCGGAGGTTGGGTTCTTAAGCGGGAAGCCCGGTTGGGCGATGTCGCGAGCGCCGGGAAGGTGCTCTTTGAGATCGCCAAGGACAGTCAGCTGGAAATGCTGGGCCAGGTGCCGGAGATCCGTCTCTCGCAGCTCAAGGTCGGGCAGTTGGTCACCATCAAACACTCCGGCAAGAGCATCCAGGGGCGGATCTGGCAGCTTTCTCCCCAGGTGGATGAGAGGAACCGCAACGCGCAGGTCCGCGTCGCCTTGCCGGCCGGCAGTACTCTGCGCCCGGGAATGTTCGCCGAGGCCAGCGTCGAGCTGGGCGAGATTAACGGGATCAGTGTACCTCTCAAGGCGGTTCGCGGTGAGGCTCCTCAATACTACGTGTTTCTTTTGAGCGGGAAGACCGCCAAGCGCCAGAACGTCACGGTCAGTGACCGCCAGGAAGGCAAGGCGATGGTCTCCGAAGGGCTCTCGGTAGGGCAAGAGGTTATCACCGAGGGCGGAGGATTCTTGCGCGATGGCGATACGGTGACCCGTTCATGAAGATCTCCGCCTGGTCGATACGGCATCCGATCGTCCCGGTCATCATCTTTCTTGTTCTCACCATCGGAGGATTGCTCAGCTTCTCCACCCTGGGCGTGGACGAGAATCCCGACATCGACATCCCTATCGTCAGCGTGGTGGTGACCCAGGTCGGCGCGGCTCCGTCCGAGCTTGAGACCCAGGTGACGCGCCTGGTGGAAGACGCCGTCTCCGGAGTGGGTAACGTGGAACATATCGTCTCCACCGTGACCGAGGGCGTCTCCACGACCGCTATCGAGTTCACCCTGGGCATCGACTCGGACCGCGCCGTCAACGACGTGCGCGATGCCATCACAAGGATTCGCCAGGACCTTCCCGCCGATATTTTAGAGCCCAACGTCAGTCGGGTGGATATCTCCGGCGGAGCCTTCTCGACCTACATCGTCTCTAATCCGCAACTGAGTGTCGAGGAGTTGTCGTGGCTTGTCGACAACGAGATCTCACGCCGCCTTCTCTCCATCGGTGGGGTGGGGCAGGTTCAACGTTCGGGCGGCGTGGACCGCCAGATCACGGTCTTTTTGAACCGCGCGCGGATCGAGAGTCTGGGTATGACGGTCGACCAGGTGAACACTCAGCTGCGCGCCTCCAACATCGACCTTCCCGGTGGCCGTGGAGAGCTGGGACAGGCCGAGCAGTCGATTCGCACCCTGGGCTCTCGCCGCACCCTCGAAGACCTTCGAGCTCTTCCCATCACCCTGCCCGGTGGCAGCTCGGTACGATTGGACTCTCTGGCCAAGGTGGAGGACGGAACCACCGAGCCTCGCCAGCGCGCTCTTCTCGACGGCCAACAGGTGGTGGCTTTCTCGCTGGTTCGAAGCACCGGCTCCAGTATGGTCAGCGTCCAAGAGGGGGCCAATCGGGAGATTGACAAGATGCTCAAATCGGGCACTCTGCCCGAGGGCACCAAGATCGAGATGGTGAGAACCCGCGCCTACTTTGTGGAGCAGTCCTATCTCGCCTCGATCGAGCATCTACTGCTAGGCGCGCTGCTCGCCATGATCGTGATCTGGGTGGCGCTCAAGGACTTTCGAGCAGCCGCGATCTCGGCTGTGGCGATGCCGCTGTCGATGATCCCCACATTCCTGGTGATGAAGTCGCTGGGCTACACCCTCAATAACATGAGCATGCTGGGGCTGGCTCTGGTGATTGGAATTTTAGTCGACGACGCCATCGTGGAGGTGGAGAACATCGTTCGCCACATTCAAATGGGGAAGACCCCGTGGCGAGCGGCCTTGGAAGCCGCTGACGAGATCGGGCTCGCGGTGGTGGGGACGACCTTTTCCATCATCGCGGTCTTCGTACCCGTGGCCTTTATGGGCGGTATTCCCGGACAGTTCTTCAAGCAGTTTGGAATGACGGTCTCGGTCGCCGTCTTCTTCTCGCTATTAGTGGCGCGTCTTATCACTCCGATGATGTGCGCCTATCTCTTAAACGATGTTCCCCACAGCGAAGAGAAGGGCTGGCTGATGCGGCTCTACGACCGAACTTTGCGCTGGTCGCTGCGCAACCGCGCCGCCACACTGCTGCTCGCCGTCATCTTCTTTGTCTTCGGCCTGGGGCTGTTTCCCCTGATGCCGCAGTCCCTTGTTCCTCAGGTCGACCGAGGAGAGTTGACGTTGACGCTTGAGTTGGAGCCTGGAACTCGTTTGGAGCAGACCACCGAGATCGCCCGTCAGATCTCGGGGATCATGGGTAAGGAATCGGGGGTCAGGGCTGTTTTCGCCGCTATCGGAACTCCGGTCACCGGCGCCCACGGGGGCGGAGGTTCGGCTGGAGGCGTCAACACCGCGACCATCTACGGAGTGTTGGCTCCTCGGGGGGAACGAGAGCTGTCCCAGCAGCAATTAGAGGAAGCGATTCGACCCAAGATCGCTCATATTCCCGGCGCTCGTACCCGTTTCGGCGCTCTGGAGGGCCTGTCCGGCACCTTGACCCTGCTCTTGGCTTCCAACGACGCTCAGGCGCTCTCCACCTATTCCGACAGGTTGGCCGCCGCTATGCGGGACCTGCCTCTTCTCTACGACGTGCAGTCCTCGGCGGCGTTGGCTCGGCCCGAGCTTCTGGTTCAACCCGACCCGGACCGCGCCGCCGAACAGGGCGTGCAGGTTATGAGTATCGCCCGAACGGCCCAGCTTTCGACCATTGGAGACCAGGAGCAGAATCAGGCCAAGTTTGACCTGGCTGACCGCCAGATCGGGATTCGTGTGCAGCTCGCGCCTGAGGATCGGACCGACCTGCAGGTTTTAGAGCAGGTGCAGGTTCCCACCTCGACCGGTGGGACCGTGCCGCTTCGCAACGTGGCCAGTATCGGATTTGGGTTCGGCCCCTCCCAGATCGACCGCTACGATCGTCAACGCCAGGTCTCCATCAAGGCCAATATGGCTGAGGGGGTGGCGCTGGGACAGGCTCTGGAGGCGATTCGCGCGACCAAGGTTTACAAAGAGATGCCCCAGGGTGTGCAAGAGGCGCCCACTGGAGACGTGGAGATTCAAAAGGACGTCTTCCAGGGATTCGCCTTCGCCATGGTCGCGGCCGTGCTCTTGATCTACGCGGTTTTGGTGCTACTTTACAGCGACTTCTTCCACCCCTTCACCATCATGCTCAGTTTGCCGCTATCCATCGGCGGAGCGCTGGTGGCTCTGGTCATCACCCAACAGGCGTTGGGTCTGTACGCTCTGATCGGAATCGTCATGCTGATGGGCCTTGCCATCAAGAACTCTATTCTGCTGGTCGACTACTGCCTGATGGCCGAAGCGGAGGGGACCCCGCGCGAGCAGGCGGTGATCGAGTCGGGCGAGGCGCGAATGCGGCCAATCCTGATGACCACGGTCGCCATGATCGCCGGCATGCTACCCATCGCCTTCGGGATTGGGGCCGGCGCCGAGGTTCGCCAGGCCATGGCCATCGCTGTGATCGGAGGGCTGATCACCTCCACCATGCTCACGCTGCTGGTGGTTCCGGTGGTCCACACCTTCATCGATGACGTGGAGCACTTCGTGATGCGCATCGGTTTCTCACGTTTTAAGGCTCGCGAAGAGGATTAAGACCGTTGTTAGGCTTTCAGCACTCTTTCATTACTCCAGGTTAAAGTGAGAGAACAGTTCAAGAGTCCAAGGAGAACGTGATGCAGCTCAATCTAACGACCAGGGAAGTTCCTTCGCTAGTATGTCATTTCGCGCGTAGAAGCCCTGAAAAGGCATTGGGGTTGTTAGGTGACTGGACCAAAGATCGGTACGCGACCACTCGCGAAGAGATCATGCAAAGCCAAAAGGACATGCAGGACGGTCTCAAACTGGCGGCTCTCCGCCTCAACGTCAACTCAGGTTCGCAGGTAGAACCCACCCGGAACGGAATGCTGACCCAAGGTTTCGAAGGGGGACGCCTCGTGGCCATCCCCGCCATCTGTGGAATGGTTGCCCCCGCGCTGTTGGCACTGTATGACGACAAAACCGCTAAGGCCTTTCAGTATCGGGACGGCGATTTGGTCGAAGCGAAGATTTCTAATCCCGGGAACAAAAGGGATGTCGGTATTAACCTGGGCGAGCATTCCAAGGCCACTGTTGGTCGAGAGAGTTTGAACCTCGTGGTCAACGATTATTCCAACCACGGCACCTCACGCGTGACCCTTGAGAACTCAGCTCGTCAGAAGACGACCTTCACCTCAATGTCGGGGGGAGATTCCATGAAGACAATGGTCATCGATAGCCAGCTCAAAGACTCCTACGTATACTCGGGTAGCGCCCGATTTAACGTCACCGCCCCGGACAACGACACCCTGGCCCTCACCTTCCTACCGGGTTCCTATTAGACTTCAAGACACGCTGATTCGGCGCGTCGAGTCAATCTTGGCAACATCGCCATCCCGCGTTCGAGAGATGGAGTGAGGGAAATCCCTCTTTCCATCCCGAAGGCCAAGGATATGGCTAACCTCGGACGCATCAAGCCGCAAACCAAAATGGCCTGCCCCAACTGTCGCACTCTGCTAGGAGACTTCTCCATCGAGGATGTGGCCGAGGAGCGGGCTATTCATTGCCCGAGCTGCAAGCAACAGCTCCGACTTCCCGAGGAGCTGGTCGCTCGTGCCAAGCGAGAGCGATATCTGGGTCAGTCTCTCGATATCACTTGCTGATAAGCGATGTGGAGAGAAATTTAATCTCTTCGTAACATCTCCTCGAGAGAATTCTCACTTGAGCTTCAAGTCTCTAGTGCCATAGTCGAGGAACACTCCCTAAGGACGGTTCCCAGATGGACTCTCTCGCCTCACAGCTCGATCCGACCCGGCGGTCACGTACCAGCACCTTGATCACCCCGACTCGACCGAGCCACCCGGCGCCTTCTTCTTCTGAAAATGGGCACACCGGGGAGCCTAAGGATACGGTAAGCCTCTCCTCGGAACGGCGCGAGGGTGACACTACAGCTAGCCTGACCGCCCGAAAGCTGGGACAGTGGGCCGGCGTCTCCTCCAAGGGAGAAGGTGTCCAACCCGATCCACATTTTCAGTACAATGCTCGCCCTCTCCAAGACCTTCGGGGCTCCGTCCACTGGACGCCGGGCTCCTCGGTCCGCTCCGGAACCGAAGCGAATCAACAAGTGACCAGCGACTACGAGCACCTCAACACGGAGATGCAACGCTACCTGGCCGGCGATCCTAATGGGCGCCGTCTTCCGGCGGTCACGGACTTCGCGGGGATGGCCAAGTTCGGATCCCGGCTAGCCGGAGAGCAGATTCGCAATCTCGAAGACCTCGAGAAAGGGGCGGCCGGAGACCCTCGTGCCGCCACCGACGTCATGCGCAACATGGCCAACCCCACCGCTATCGAGCAAGGAGCCAAGATGGGAGGGGCCACCTTGGTGCGCAATGCCGCTGACGAGAATCCTCTCCTGACCGCGGTGGCTCCGCTGCCCTTGGCCGGAAAGGTCGCGGGCGAGTCCACGGTGGACGCGGTGCGCACCATGGGGAAAATGAGAGACATTCTCGTCGAGGGAAACACCACTATTCACGACTCGGCTGGTCGAGCCTACGACGCTTTTCTCAAAGGCGAGTCTTCCGGTGAGGGTGGATTGGAGGCCCTCGAGAAAGCCGGTTACTATCCCGGCAGCAAAGAAGACCCCATGGGCATGTACACTCAGGCTTTCGGAGCCTACAAGCAGGCTCGCGAGCTGGGCCTTCAGGCCCAATCCGAGTCGAATCCCGAGAAGCGCAAGGCACTTTTAGAGCAGCGCGAGGAGCTGATGAAGGGCGCTAACCAACGGCTCTTCATTCACGAACAAGAGTCCCTCGAACGGCCTCATATGTACGGAGACGCTGACATGAAAAACGCCGTGCGCTCCATTGGCGGCTCTATGACCCTCGACGATCCTCATGGAAAGTACGATCTGCTGCCCCAGGGAGGCGACTGGACCGACTTCCAGACTCGCATGGGTTTTCAAGAGGTCGATCCCGACACTCCCGGAGCGATCGACATGTTACAACGCGACGGCAGTCACAAGTATTACAAGGCGGATCCTAGCGCGATCGGCACCGTCTCCCACTATTCCAACAGCCGTACCGCCGGGCCGCTGGCCGAGGCCATGTCCTCGACTCAGCCGGCGCCTCTCATTCAATCACCCACAACGGAGACGGGTCGGGGAGTTGATCGAGTCGGGGCGGGACTGGCTGAAGGAAGCTTTCACAAAACGGTGGGCGCGGCCGCACAGCTTCCCGAGCGGCTGGCGACCGATGGGCTGCTCCAAGGGGGCCAGGCTTTAAAGAATCACGCTTTTGCGAACGGCTTCGAGGCTTACCAGGTTTTGCGGAATCATTCGGAAGACAAACCTGGACTAGGAGACGATATAACCCGGCTGGGCGCTCACTTACGGATAGCAGGGGCCGGTCTCGACTATTTGGGAGGCGAAGCCGTCTCGGCTCTCGGAGAGCTTGGTCAAACAACCTTGCGAGGACGTGATGCCCTGTGGAACGCTACGCTAGGTAAATTGCTCGACTAGCAAGATCAGAAAATTCGGGGGTTTCTGTCCAAAATTCCGCACAACGAGCTCGACAGTCGAGGAAAAGTTGGTAGCGTGGCCAGCGAATCGTCTGGAAATCATCCGAGGCGATCTCTTTGGGGATGGCGAAGGAGCACGGATGAGGCTGACTTGTCCCGCTTGCCGGGGAGAGCTCGCGCCGCAAAAGTGCGACTTCTCCACACTGGAGATCGACTGCTGCTTCACCTGTCGGGGGCTCTGGTTCGATCGCGACGAACTGCGACGTTTTTTTTCCTCGCCGAAACTCTACAAAAAATTTCGTCTTCCTGAGTACAACTTTCGGGTCAAGCTCAAAGAAGCGCCTCCCCAGCGTCTCTGTCCGCGTTGTCCCGACCATCCTCTCAAGGAGATAACTCTGGGAGATGTTGTGGTCGACGAGTGTCCCGGATGCTCGGGGATCTGGCTGGACTCGGGAGAGATCTCGCGACTGCTCGGTCTTTTAGAGGCCGGTAAGCTCAAGGGGAAGAGTGAGACAGCCAAGCAGCTTCGCAAAGGTAAATATGACCAGTCTCCCCTGGGTCAGGCTTCCCATCTGGTCGGCTTAGCTTTGAAAATGTTGTTCTAGCGGGCCAATACCTCGGCGCGTTGGAGCCACAGGAAGTATAAAGAAGAGTCATACGACCCTTTCTTTGTACGAAATTATTATACAAAATCTCCTCACTAAAGAGAATATACAGACTGGAAGCGGAGCGAGGACTTCTTACTCCCAAGTCATGAGGAGGATTCATGAGTTTTTCCAACACCATCGTGGCCAACGGTGGCCCTGGCGGAAGATGGATGCGACGGGGGTTTACCTTGCTTGCGGCCATTGCGTTGCTGCTCGTGTCGGCTCAAGCCAAGGAAGCCCGCAGCACCTTTTCCGTCGAGACCCCCAAAGGTTGGTCAGCCGACTCGCGGCTGTCGAAATTGGCCAATGGTGTGAACCTGAGGCGGGCTGACAAGGATTGGACTTTCAGTATCTCTGACCAGCCCGCGAACATCCCATCCGAAGCGGCCGCTCGGAAAGCGCGGACATCACCGCCCGACAAAAAGGTCAAGGCTATCTCTCCCATCACCATCAGTGGTCAAAAGGGATATCTGATCGACTGGACCGCCTATGGCAAGAGCATTTATGAGGCATACATTCCCAAAACGGGCAGTGGCTATTTCGTACTCACGCTCGAGTGTCCAGTGGCTGACTCCGCGGCGGCGTTGAGCGATTGGAATCTCTTGCTCAGAGGAGTCGAGCTCAAGGCGAGCAACAGCACGGGCTCCAATACCGGCGCCGTCAAGGGGGCTTCGGGTGGCGTCGTCCAGAAAGACCGCTTCACCATTACCCTGCCAGAAGGCTGGAGCGAGGCCGGCACCACTCGTTCTAGTAGGAACCGAGCCATTGTCGACTATTCCGTCCCGGGAGCCAGTGGTCGAGCCGACATTTCCGAGGACAACATGGCTCCCGCGACACTGGCGATGCTACGACCGAGGTCCTCCGAAACTCGGTTGGTCGAAAGCGGCTCGACCAATATTTCAGGGTATTCCGGTGTCTATACCGTGACGGTTTTTCAGGGTGAACGAATCTACAACTATCACTTCGACAACAAGAGAGGAGGGCGCTACACCATCTACTTCTCCTGTCTGGAGGCCGATAGCGCTAAGATTGCGCCCAGCTTCAAAAAGCTTCTGGGCGCGCTAAAGCTGAAGTAGTCTCCTTCAAGCGACACGAGGCTTGCGGTCCCAGAGGGTGCGCAGAGCTGTAACTTAGAATCATCTATAAGGAGGGTATATGTTGCTTCACAGGTTGGCGGGCGTGGCGCTCTTTATGTTGCTGACTCTGCTCACGGTAAGCGGATGTGGCGGAAAGACAGGGGAGACGGGCGCCACCTCCAATCAGGGCGCGCAACAAACCGCTCTCGAGAAGTCCCAGGACTGGTATGACAAGAAAGTCTACGGAATGGCCGAGATTGAGGCCCGTAAGGCGGGGGATAGCGTGGAGGCTGGCGATCTGCTACTGCTCAGCCTGATCGCTCAACAAGACAACGCTGCCAAACAGGCGGAAGCTGAAACGTTGGCCCAATCTCAGGTCAAAAAAGCCGTACCTGAAAGCCCGGCCGCAACGCGGGCCGCGGAGTTTTTGGTTCAGCGGAAGGCCGACAAGGAGGTCGAAGAGTTGCGCCAGGCGCTGGTTGCGCAGGGAGCCGACAAGGCTAAAGTTCTGGCCGACTTTCCTCCCCAAAACCGAGGTGCGGCTTATTATGGCCTGGCCTTCGAGACTTACAGCTCCGCGCCGGGTGGCGCGGCCGAGGACGCCACGGAGAAGTCTCCCGCCTACCAAAGCGCCAAAACCTACCTGAGTTTCGAGCCCGGAGGACCTCTGGCGAACAAAGCCGCCGCCTTCGTCAAACAGGTGGATGAGACCAAGGGGCTTGCCAAGAGTCCTCTGGAGGCCTTTAAGAACGCTCAGGCGGCTCCCGAGGGCGATGCGGCCATCTTCAAGAGCACCAAGATTCTCTCCGCCAAGGAGGAGGTCAAGAGCCAGATGGGCACCGTTCGAGCCAAGCTGGCATTCACCAATCCTTACACGGGCAAGGCCGAGCAAAGCGAGGTGGTGATGATCTGCAGCAAGCGGCGCGGCGCCTGGTATGTCAACTGGAGCAAGAGCGACGTTGGTGGCTTGGGGCCTCTTCTGGGAGAGCGAGAGCACACCTTTAGCCCATCCGGTGTCAAAGGAATCGCCTCGGCCGGCGCGTCGTTCCAAGATCTTGCGGCCTCGCTCGATCTGGTTCCCGCCGATGTTCTGCACGATAAGTTCGAGGAGGGCGTCGCTGCTTATAACGAGCGGCAAAACGCGTATCAGCCTGGAGAAATTCGACGCAGCCGTCTGGGAGCCGATGGTATACCTACTCCCATCCCGAAGCACAAATCCGAGTTTAAGTACACCGAAGAGCCGAAGCTCTACTACTCCGACAAATTTGGACTTGCCGTTGTGAATCTTGAAAACCCACCCCCAATATTGGTCATCGATTCCAGATATCGGTTGGCCAATGGCCTGGGGGTCGGGAGCAAGTTGGCGGACTTTCTGCAGAGCTACCAGCTCGACAAGCCTGATAAGGTAACCTCGCTTTACGCGACCAGCCTGCTGTTGGGGGGGCTGCGCGGACCTGGGGGTAAGACTCTGACTGGCGTTGGGATCGATCTGGTTCCAAAGGGCGTGAAAGAGCCGCGTCTGTCGGTGTATGTGTCTGGCGGCGACCTGGGAAGCGACAATTCGCTGGAAGAAATGAAGGAGCTACGCGTCTGGGGGATGGGATATGTCTGGCCGACAATTTAGTGGATGAGCAAAATCTTGTGATAGGAGATGTGAAGATAGCAATTTCATACAAATGCCTGTTGGCTGTGGTCGCTCTGGGAGTCTTTCTGATCGCTGGTTGCTCTGGCAAAAAAGGACCCGAGCAAGAAATTGTAGGTGCCTGGAAAGAAACCGCTTACATCCTATACGAAGCCAATGCCTGGCCCCGGTAGGCGAGGGCAAGCGGCATGATACTCAGGGCGATTGGTGCGGCAAACCGGCATTCGTCCCGAGAGTGACTTCCGGCGGACTTTCACAATCTCTGGTGATGAGCTGACGCTTCTCCACGATAGTGAGAGCACCGACTTTCAGCGGGTGACCGAGATGCCCGAGGGGATGGCCCGGGCTCTGACCTACTAGCCTCTCACCGCGAGGTACGCATGGAGTGTCTAGCGGCGCGAGCAGCCAGACACTGTGCCCATGGAGCGAACCGACCAGGGTGAGACTCTACTGATGTTGACTACATGATGCTACCGACCTATCATCATCCTATGAGAACCACACTCAATCTGGACGATGATATTCTTCGAGAAGCCAAGTCTCTCAGTGAACTTCAGGGGAAGAGCCTGGGCTCTGTCATTTCTAGCCTGGTTCGCCAGGGGCTACAGGCCAGCCGCCAGGGGAAGAAATTCCCCACCTTCGATGTCCCAGCGGATGCAAAAATCATGACCGTTGAAATGGTCAAGGAAGCCCTGGACGAGTGGTAAGAGCATGCCTTCTGGACCTCAACGTCCTGATAGCATTGGCCTGGCCGAACCACTCCCACCACCAGCGGGTGACCGACTGGTTCGGGCAACTGAACGGGCAAAATTGGGCGACTTGTCCGCTCACTGAAAGTGGATTTGTGCGCCTGTCCAGCAATGATCGCATTACATCTCGAACGGTATCGCCAGACCAAGCGATCGAACTCCTCCGCCAAATCCGGCTACTTCCAGGTCACCAATTTTGGCCAGACACCATTGCTTTGAGCCACCATCCTTCTGAGCTTCTGCGCGGCCACCGGCAAGTCACCGACTATCATCTTCTATGCCTGGCTAGGTCTCGCGGGGCCCGCCTCGTCACCTTGGATCAGGGCATCGCTCAACTGGTGCCCAAAGAACAGCAAATCAACGACACCCTGATCGTGCTCTAACCGAGATGCTCTTTTAACGATCGATCTCGCCGCTGGTGGCCAGCAGTTCGACTTCGAACAGAAGCGGACTGTTCGCGGGGATAGCGCCGCGAGCCCGATCCCCGTAAGCAAGCTCGGCGGGGATATGGAGGAGGCGCTTCTCGCCGGCCTGCATTCCTTCCACGCCCTGCTCCCAACCTTTGATGACGCGTCCGCCGCCCAGAGGAAAACTGAAGGGGTTCGCCTTGTCGCGGCTCGAGTCGAATTTGGTTCCGTCTTCTAACCACCCGGTGTAATGGACAAGCACCGTCTCTCCCTTGTCGGCGAACTCTCCGCCGACTCCGGGTTGAAGGATTCCGTGGGACAGTCCGTTGTCCGCAGTCACTTTGTCGGACGGCATGCTCGGAGGAGTAGAGGGCGCCGGTTGTCCCGCGAGCAAGGGCGCTCCAGGACCCTCGGTGGTGACGAAACTCTTATCGGGGTCCTGGCGGTCCAGGTGAAGATGATGGGACCCGCGCGGACCGACCTGGTAGTTGTCCACGGTGGTAGGGGTGAACTTGCTCAACAGAAATCCACCTCCGACCCATTCCTGGAGAACTTCGCCCTCTTGCGAGTTTCCGGAATAGCGAGCCTGAATCCTTTCTCCGGCGGAAGTATGATAGCGGACCAGGCCTTTTTGCCCTTGAGCTCCATCGGCCTCGGTCTCATCCAGACCGGGATAGAAAGAGTCGATGGCCTGGCTGAGCTCGACGATCCCTTCCTCGGTTTTTGGAAAGGGCTGCCTTTTCTCAGGGGCATGCAGATTCGGTTGGGCATGGAGTTGGCGAAGGAGAGCGGCGCTATGGAGCGAGAGGGGCATGATCACATTTCAACCGATCTTCGCCTCGAGATCGTCACGGGGATGTTACAGATCCCACATCGGAGCCACCAAGGAGCTAGAAAATCGAGTTTCGCAGGCATAAATACCTGATTTAGCGAGACAGGTGCGAGAAGCTGGCAATAGGTTATCGTAGGCAAGCCCTAGCCTTTTAAACTGGCGCCGCCCAGGCCGGCGAGATACTGTCGGATATCCCAAGCCAGCCATCGAGCGATGTGGGTGGACGGTAGCATCTCCTTAAGGATTCTCTCATCGGAGATCAATTGAAGATAAGGGCCACGAGTGTTGATATTCACTCCGACATGCTCGAGTTTTTCCAAGGGAATTTTTCCACGACGAACCACCAATCCCCAAACCGTGGACTCTGAAGTCGCTCCCTCCGAGGGATTGACGACGATTCGGTTACGATAACCGGCCAGCAGAAGCATCGCGACCACAGTGAAAAGCCCCACCGCGATGAAATAGCGGTAGTCGCCCTGGGCGCGCTCGGCGTCGTAAAGGGAGAAGCCCTGACCTCTAGGCCCGCCCGGCAGCGGGATGAAAGCGGCCACGACAAGGCAGGCCGAGATGGCCAAAAGCTCCATGAAGAGTCCGGAACGAAAGAACGACCAACTTACCTCGATCCCCTGAGCATCCCGTTGGTAATTGACCACTTTGTCGGCGGGCTCTTCAACAGGCTGCCCCATCAAGGCCGGATACTTCTCCGCGCGGACCACGAAGGGAAGATCGAGCTCGGAGAGTTCAAATTTCTGACTGTGTCCTTCATGGGTTTCAATCAGTGACCCTTGAGTCGCCTTGGCTAGGCGTTCAGCAAGCGATCGACAGGCGATGTGCTGACCGACCCTCCGGTCGACCAGATACTGGCGCCCGTCGTCGATCAAGTGGACTGTCCAAATTTCATCCACCCGTCCGTTAGATTTCTGTTCCTCATAGACCGACAGCTTGATGGTCGGTGTGGTTTCGTAGCGAAGGTGAAGCGGGCGGGCGAGGAATCCGTCCTTGATAGTTACCTGTTCCGGCGCCACCTTGATCGACTTGCGGGAGAGAAAGATGCCCGAAATTCCAAGAACCATCAGAAGCAGCCCGATAGGGGTGGAGACCAGAGCGGTGGTTCCTCTGGAGAGGCCAAATTCCTGAGCCAGCGGCGGCACCATGAAATAGAAGACGAGGCTCAGGAAGAGGAGCACCACGCCCGTGTCCCGGTCGCGGTTGGTGGACAGGATGATCGGTTGCGACATGGGGAAGGGCCTTCGCGACCTCCGGACCCTCACCTCGAATTTCAGGGTTTTTTCGTACCACCAGGCTAGATTGGGAGTATGAACTTCAGCTTCGCCACCCTTCAAGCAAGTCAAGCCGCCAGCGCCCTGGTCGGCCGTGTCAATCTGCAGATGCAACAGACCGCGGCCGCCGACGAGACGAGCCTCGATCAGGCCGGCGGCAGGCCGGGCGAGGTCCTCCTCAATCAACCGGATTCGTTCGTCAGCCTCTCCTACGATGCCGCGACGGCATCACCCACGGCGTTTTCTTTCAAAGCCCTTCAGAATCTGGTCGGACCCGATGGAGTGGTGGTAGTGCCGAGTGGAACCGAGAGTTCCTACACTGTGTTTAGCGGGAAAGAGACTTACCGCATGCAAGCTCCGACCGAACAGGAAGTCGTCAGCCAGCAAGTTGTGATCGACAACTCCAGCGGCAAAGTCAGCTACTCCGAAGGCTCCCAGTCGGCTCCCGAATTTAGTGTGGAAACTTCGCTTGCCGCACAGGCCACCGCCGCCTTGATTGGAAAACTTCAACTTCAGATCGCCGAGACAGCCGGCGTCGATGAGCAGGCCGGCTTAGACCAGGCCGCCGGTCAGCCCGGCCAGGTTGTTCTCGACGACCAGGCGACCTCCGTGAAACTTTCCGTCGACCCCGCGTCCTCCGCCCCGATGTCGTTCGCCTTCCAGGCCAAACAGGATCTGGCCGGGCCCGACGGAGCCATTCTGGTAGCCGCTGGTAGCCAGTCAAGCTATCAGCGTCAAGGAGAGGTGGAAACCTTCTCTCAGGACGTTCCCACTCCTCAAGGTACGGTTCGCCAACAGGTTGTCTTGGACAACGCGGCCCAGACGGTCGACTTTGAAGAATTCATTCTGACAGCTTAGGGAATTTCGCCCTGTCGTGCTTCGGTGAAGCTGACCCCCTCTAAGAATCCGCGCGCTCTGTCGGTGAACGGGTAGCGTGCCACCAACTGCCAAAAGGCCGGACTATGGTCGGGTATCAGGAGATGGGCCAACTCGTGGACGATCACGTAGTCGATCACGTAGTCTGGAAAGGTTTTCAGATTTTCTGAGAGTCGAATGGTACGAGCCAAAGGCGTGCACGACCCCCAACGCTGATTCTGACGGGAGGACCAGTCGATGGTGAAGTCCAGCCCACCGAAGTAGTCGTCCGCCAGGCGGTGAGCCCGCGCTTCCAAGGCCTCGTTAGAGCGAGAGGCTCGATGACGACCGCGCTTGTCCAGGAGCTTCTCGCGCATGTGCTGAACCCAGCGCGCTTCCTCGGCTCGGCTCATGCGAGCTGGAATTCTCACGATCAAGATGCCGCGTTCCACTGTGGCCGAGACCGTTTTACGTCGTTTGGCGCTACGCACCACGCGAACGCCTTCGAATTCTTCTTTAGCTGAGCTCATGCGTATCCTCGGAGAGGGAGGAGAGGGTCGAACGCGAAGCGCAGGCCATTCCGTCGGCATTTTAACCACGGGAGAGATGGAGAGTCTTTGGGATCCTTGGGAGTGACATATCTGGCGGCCGCCACCCCTGTCGTTGGGGCGTTGGAGGGAGTCAGTCGATACTGCCCATTGGTCATCGCTCTGCCATTTTTCGCCTTCTTGATCATCTCCCTTCTGACTCGCGCCCACGGACCAACTTCGGCTTTCATCGCTATCGCCAGTCTCGCCGGTTCCTTTTTTCTCTCTCTGGGAATGGCGTTGGGTCGCCTGGGCGGTCCTAAGCCGGCTTACGAGGTCGAAGCCGTCTGGCTGGGGGTGGGCTCCCCCACCTCGGGAGCTATCACGATGGGCCTCCTGGTGGACAATCTCAGCGCCATGACCTCGGTCATGGTTTGCTTTGTGGCCACTCTCGTGGCGGTCTACTCTTACAGCTACATGACCACCGAGATCGGACACTTCCCCACTCAGGGGTCGGCTAGCTTGTCTCGATTCTTTGGCTATCTCTCGCTTTTTGTCTTCTCCATGTTAGGTCTGGTCTTTTCGAACAACCTGCTCCAGATCTACATTTTCTGGGAGTTGGTCGGCGTCTGCTCTTACTTTTTGATCGGGTTCTGGTATTTCAAGAAAAGTGCCGCGGATGCCAACAAGAAGTCGTTCGTGGTGACCAAGTTCGCCGATCTGTTCTTCTTGATCGGCGTTCTGGCGGTGGGTCTTGGCGCGGGAACCTTCCGCTTCACCCAGCTGGACGCTCTGGAGGTTCTTCCCTGGGCTCTGTTCGGTTCGGCGGCCCTTCCGCTGATCTTGATCGCCTGCGGACCGATCGGAAAAAGTGCCCAGTTCCCACTTCACGTCTGGCTGCCCGACGCGATGGAAGGGCCGACTCCCGTTTCGGCTTTGATCCATGCCGCCACCATGGTCGCGGCCGGAATTTACCTGGTGGCCCGACTGTTCGGTGTCTATCAACTGGCGCCGGCCGCGGCGGAATTCGTGGCCTTGGTGGGAGCTTTCACGGCGCTTTTCGCCGCTCTGATCGCTCTGGTGCAGAGCGACATCAAGAAGGTCCTGGCTTACTCGACCATCTCGCAGCTCGGCTTTATGCTGGCCGCGCTGGGCTCGGGAGCCTACACCGCCGGTCTCTTCCATCTTTTCACCCACGCTTTTTTCAAGGCCCTGCTCTTTCTGGGCTCTGGAGCGGTCATCGTGGCCTGCCACAGCAACGACATCTGGCGAATGGGCGGCTTGCGAAAGCATCTCCCTTTCACTCACGCGGCTTTTCTGATGGGCTGTCTGGCGCTGGCCGGTGTGCCGCCTTTCGCGGGCTTCTGGTCCAAGGACGAAATCATGGCCGGAGTTAGCCATCACCCGGTGATCCTCGGACTGTTGGGCTGCGCCGCCGTCCTCACTGCCTTTTACGTGACCCGAATGTACTGCGTGGCTTTTCTGGGCACCTATCGGGGCGATGACGAACCGAGTCCTCTCGCTGGTCCGGTACCCGCGACCGACATGCAGCCTCCGATGTCGCCCTCTCGCGACGCTTTGGGGATGGAGTCGGAGTGGACCGAAGCCCAGGCCGAACCTGGCCGAGATCTCGACAAGTGTTTGGGCGCAAAACAAGAGCATGCTCCACACCATCACGGCCCGCCGCACGAGGTTTCCGCCCTGATGTACGTGCCGCTCTTGATCCTGGCCGTCTTCGCGGTCTTTCTCGGCTTCGCCGGGATGCCTAATGGATTAGGCGGGAACGAGCATCTCAACATTTTTCACGGAATCATCTCGCACTATCGCCAGCCCGAGCACGGATTCTCTCTAGCTATCATGGGCGGCAGTATCTTCTTGGCTTTCCTTGGAATCGGAACGGCTTGGAGCTTGTTCGCCAAGAATCCCGAGGAGGGAGAGCGGAAGTTCCGCTCCGGTCTGGGCGGAGCCTACAAGCTTTTGGCCCAGAAGTTCTACATGGACCATCTGTGGGCATGGTTGGTGGCCAACACCATGTATCAGGGAGCGCGACTCTCGGCCACTGTCGACGACAACATCGTGGACGGAGTGGTGCGTGGCACGGCGCAGTCGGCGGAGTTCGCGGGAGAGAAGCTGCGCAAGGAACACACTGGGCAGGTCTCTCACTATCTCTTCATGCTGGTCGCGGCGCTTCTTCTTATCACGATGCTGCTGGCGGCGATTCAACCGGAGTTCGTACTAAGCCCGCTCAGGCTATTGCGACCCAACGCACCGGGAGGCCCCACGCCGTGACGCCCTGGCTTTCCATCGTCCTTTGGCTTCCGCTGGCTGCGGCCTTGCTGATCGTCATGCTGCCAGGCCAGAATTCGAAGGCTTTCCGTACCGTCGGGGTGGCTTGCGGGCTGGTGATGCTGGGGATCTCGATAGGCCTGACGGTCTTGGGCGCGCCTCTGCTCAAGGCGGCCCCGGCCGGCGGCTTCATTTTTAAGGAGAGCATCCCCTGGATGCCCGACCTCGGCATCACCTACAAGCTCGGTCTGGACGGGCTGTCACTTCCCATGTTGCTGCTGACGGGCATTATCTCGGTCGCGGTCTTGCTGATGTCTCATCGAGTGGAGAATCGACAGCGGGAGTTTTACGCCTTAACCCTGGTGGCTATCTGTGGAACGCTGGGGACGTTTCTCACTCTGGACCTTTTCTTCTTTATTCTTTTTTACGAGTTGGCATCCATCCCGATGTTTTTCCTGGTCGGAATCTGGGGCTCGGACAAAAGTGGAGACGGTCGCATCATCACCAAAAATAGCGCCGCCGTGAAGCTGCTGATCTACCTGCAGGCTGGCGGAGGGCTCGTGCTGCTGGGACTGATGGGACTCTATTTTCTCAGTGGGGCCAACAGCTTCGACATCGAGGTTCTCAGAAACGTCGCCTATCCCACTCAGGTCCAGCAACTTCTCTTCGCTTTTCTCTTCATCGGGTTCGGCATAGAGTCCGGGCTTTTTCCTTTCCACACCTGGCTTCCCGATGGCCACTCCTGCGCTCCCACCCCGCTCTCCATGCTGTTGGCCGGCGTTTTGTTAAAGATGGGCGGTTACGGAATTCTGCGATTCGGCTTTGACCTCTTGCCGATGGGAGCTCACGACGTCATGCCCGTTTTCGCTATTCTAGGTTTGATCAACCTCATCTATGGCGGATTCTGTGCCTTGCGCCAGACCGATATCAAGGTCATGATCGCCTACTCCAGCGTCAGCCACATGGGGATGGTCTTCTTGGGTCTGGCCTGCGTTAATGCCGAAACCATATCGGGCCAGATGTTCGGACTGACCGGCGCGGTCTTCCAGATGTTCTCCCACGGCATCATCACGGCGCTCTTGTTCGGTGTCGCTGGAACGCTGTACGAGCGGACCCACGCCCGAGATTTCCGCAAGTGGGGGGGTCTTGCCGCGCAGACTCCCAAGTTCGCCATCTTTTTCGTTATGGGCGCCCTGGCATCATTGGGGTTGCCGGGATTCACAGGGTTTCCTTCGGAACTCTCGGTCTTTCTAGGACTCTATCAGACCGACCAAACGCTTTGTATCCTGGCCATTTTCGGACTCATCTTGACCACCACATACCTCTTGCGAGCCGTCCAGTTTGGAATGTACGGCCCTCTCAACCCCAAGCTGACGGAAGTTAAAGACGCGGACTTCACCGAGATGGTGGTTTTTAGCGGGCTTGCCTTCACCACGCTCCTGTTCGGCTTTTATCCTGAACCGCTGGTCTCGATCTTTCAGGCTACCTTGAGAAATTTGGGTGGAGGGACGCTTTTCTAACATGTCCGTGGCCCTTTTGACCCCACTTGTCCTGACCCTCGGTATGATTTTGGTCATCGTGACCGACCTCTGGCGCACCTCTCCTGAGAGAACCTATCGCTTGTCGCTTTTGACACTGGCGCTCGCCGTCATCTGCTCATTCTGGAATATGACGCAAGCGCCCGGCAAGATTTGGCTTTTTTTGACCGACGTTTTAGTCTTCGATACCATGTCGGCCGTTTTTACCTCGATAGCCGTATTCTTGGCCTTCCTGTGCGTCGGAATCTCGTGGGCGGCTTTTTCCGAAGAGCAAGCAAGCTCTGGAGAATACTACAGCCTGATGATGGCCTCCACGCTGGGCGCGATCCTGGTCGTCCATGCCAAGGAGCTTTTGACATTTTTTATCGCTTTCGAGCTCCTTTCCATTCCGCTCTACATGCTGGTCGGGTTTCGGCGTTATCATCGCAAGTCGGCCGAGGCGGGACTTAAGTATTTCCTCTCCGGAGCGCTCTCCTCCGCCATCTTTCTTTTCGGAGCATCCTGGATCTACGGCGGAAGCGGGAGCACCAATTACGACGCCATCGCGGCCGGTATCGGCCAACACCCACAGCCTGTGCTCATGGGCCTTTTGATGGTTATGGCGGCCTTTGCTTTCAAGCTCTCCGCGGCGCCCTTTCACATGTGGGCACCCGACACTTATGAAGGCGCCCCGCTGCCCGTGGCGGCCTTTCTTTCCTCGGTTCCCAAGGTCGTGATGCTGGGCGCGGCGATTCGACTTTTCGCCTCCACTAGCTCCATTCTCGAGTACGAGACGATGGTGCTGCTCTCGACCCTGTCGGTGCTCTCCGTGGCTTTAGGGAATCTGGTGGCCATCACCCAGAAGGAGGTCACCAGAATGGCGGCCTATTCGGGAGTGGCTCAGATTGGGTACCTTCTGATCGGACTCTCGGCGCTACTAGGCGCGCTGGGGGGCTCTCGATTCGAATTGGCGGGGGAAGCGTTGGGCGCCCTGCTTTTCTACCTGACGGTTTACACCGTGACCAACGTGGCCTTCTGGATGATCCTGGTCACGGTCGGGAAGGCTCGTGGAGCCACTCATCTCGATGCCTTCAACGGGCTAGCCCAGAGTTCGCCACCGCTGGCTCTAGCGCTGCTCATCGCCTTGTTCTCATTGGCCGGCGTACCACCACTGGCGGGATTCGTGGGCAAGCTCTATCTGTTCCGAGCGGCCTTTTACACCCAGCCGTTGATGGCGTTTTTCGGTGTCTTCGGGTCAGTTCTCAGCCTGGTTTACTACTTTGGTGTCCTGCGCCGGTGCTACTTTCTCGAGCCTCCCGCGGAGGCGGCTCCGATCGAACTTTCCAAGTCCAGTCAAGGGCTGCTCTGGATTCTTTTAGGCCTGACTATCGTTGGGGGACTATATCCCGGGTTCGCCCAGATCTGTATGCGCGTGGCGGAAAGGATGATAGCGTTGTGAGCGATGCCGCTAACGCCAAGAACGGAAAGGAACCCGGATCCGGCCTCAAGGCCGAGGAAGCGACCTTAACCCAGATTCTCCATGCCAAGATGCAGCGACAGCAATGCTTGCAGGACGGTGATCAGGAGTCGGTAGCTTATCGCATCTCCGAGATCATGGTAGCGGCCAAAGAGCTCTACACCAAAGACTTGCCGCGTCTGATGCAAGACGACGAGGAAGCGACGGAGGGCGAGATGTTCCAAGAGCTCGCTGGGCTTCGCATGGCGCTCTTCAACCTGCGCGACCTGATCACCGACTTTGACGAAGCCTTCCTCGACGCCATGACTCACCAGCGTGAAGACGACGAACCCGAGGACGAGCCCGAAGACGACGAGTAGAGGTAAGGGGGAGGTATGAGCGAGCACATAGAGGATGAGGAGCCAAAACCGGAGTGGATCGCACCGGGTGAGAAACCTCCGAAAGATGATGGCGGATGGTGGATCTTCGTCATCGCGGGGGTGGCGTTCATTCTTCTCATGGCCGCCCTGTTGGTACCGAATTTCGTGCGCGCTCGGGCTAGAGGCGCGCTAACGGCGTGCAAATCCAATCTCAAGAATATCGGTACCGCCATGGAGATGTACAGTACAGACCACAGCGGTAAGTACCCGGCCAGCATGAACCAACTGACCCCGAACTACCTCAAAACCATTCCCGAATGCCCTCAGAACGGTGCCAACGCTTACAAGATGTGGGTGGGAGCGAACGCGCCGATGAATAACGACTACGAAGACTATTACTACATATGCTGCCTGAAGGGGCACACAAAGGTCTCCGTGTCTCAAGGTTATCCTGCCTACAACGGCGTCCTCGGGTTGATCGAGCGGCCTCCAGGTCCCTAATCCGCCTCGGGTGGATCCACATAGGGGATCCCGGGCTCGGGAGTCAGGTCGCGATTGTGGCAGATCTCTCGGTAGCCGACCGTTGGGCCACGATCGATCCCCTCGCAGTCGCGGCCGGCTTGACGCCAAGTGCGTGGACTTTTCAGATTCTCCGGCCAGAAGGGCCACGTTCGGCACTGCATCGGACGCTCACGATGGACAGTGCAGCGGGTCATCCCCGTCTCGGGGTCGCGAGCCAACAGCACACAATCGTACTCCCCTTCGTGGTTGACCACTTCCGAGAGAGTCCAGGTGGCGCCTAGGCGCACCGCGTACCGCTCCATGAACTGTTCGTAGGTCAGGCCCAGAACGCCGGCCATTCCACGCGCCTCGTCGTGGGTGAACTCCACCGTTCCCGACCCACCCGAGCAACAAGCGCCGCACTGAGTGCATTCAAATTTTAACCCCTCAGAATACCAGATATCGCCACGAGAACGTCCCACGGCCAAAAGATTTGCGGCCAAGCTTTCCAGAGCCTTCCGCCGCAAAGACCTCATGTAGGAAAGCCCTGAAGATCTCGCTAAGATTGAAGACTTCAGATGGGTTTCACCAAGGCCAAGAAAGTATTTTTGTGAACCAGACCCTTAGCCGGATCGGGTTGCTGTTAGCCGCTATGCTGGTGCTAGGCCTGTCGCCTCTTGGTTTTATCAATATTTCCGGTCCGGGCAAAGCCATCACGCTCCTCCACATTCCCATGCTTTTGGCCGCCACCCTGGAGGGCCCCTTCGCCGCGGCATCCCTCGGGGCGGTCTTCGGATTGATCGCCGGAATCAAGTATCCCGTCCCCGGTATCGCGTTAGGCTTTCACATCATGGGTCGCCTGTTGGCGGGGTTAGCGGCGGCCTTGACTTTTCAAGCGGTCGGACAGTCCTCGTGGAGGGATTCCAGAATTACCGTGGGCTCGATCGCGGCCGTGCTGGCGGGAACGCTGGCCAACACCTTAATCATGACTCTCTTAGTTTTGTTGTTGGGAGGGTCCTCACCCGAGGAATTACTCTCGGTGGCCATCATTCATGGAATCGTTGAGGTCGTGGTGGCCATGGTCGTGGTCGTACCCATCACCATCGTATTGCTAGGAAGCCGCTCTTGACACGTTACTTAACTATCGACGCCGGGAACTCTCATTTGACTCTGGCTCTCCACGATCGCACGGGTGCCATCGAGACGGTCCATCGCCTTCACACTCGCCCGTTCCACACTCCTCGACAGCTCGTCGAGCGCTGGCGAGCCCTGACGGAGCCACTGGAGGGTCCATTTCATGTTTCGATCTCCAGTGTGGTTCCGGACTATCACGAGACCTTGCGGGAGGCGGGGCAAGCCATGGGAGGGAGGAGTTTTCATTGGGTCAGCGCCGGGTCTCCCCACGGATTCTCTATGCGGGATTCCATACGTCGCGAGATCGGGGCCGACCTGATCGCGGGACTGGTCGGAGCCCGGGGCCTGAGCTCGGGACCCTTGGTCGTAGTCGATGCCGGAACGGCGACAACCTTCGCGCTCTTGTCGGGCCAAGACGAGATTCTCGGAGTGGCCATCTTGCCCGGTATCAAGACTCAGATCAAAACCTTGATGGAGAAAGCCCCTCACCTGGCCGACAAAGTTAAGGCGGAGATGCCTGAGCAGCCCTACGGAGTTAACACCGTGGAGTCGATTCAGAGCGGGATTATGTATGGTCATGCTCAGATGGTGGAGGGCCTGATCCAACGGTATCGTGAGCTTCCTGACCTGGGAGATCTGAAAGTTTACGGCTGTGGAGGCCTTTTTACCACCATTGCTTCCTTTTGTCCCAGCGTGACCTTCTTCGAGCCTCACCTGGTCAACGTCGGGTGCTCGATTTTAAGCCAACGAGGGCTGCAGGAGGGGCTTTGAGCCCCGTCGAACCGCAGGCGGCTCCTATCGCCATGACTGCAGTCACACCACATACTCCGGCTCCCCTCGAGGAGATGAGCTTATCCGAGGTCACCCGCTGCTATAAAGAGCATATCTCAGCGGATATGGCTCGCTTGTTGCGCTTGACCGGTTTCGGAAGCATGGAGATGAAGGCCGAGGGATGCTGGGTCTTCGACGAGCAGGGCCGCCGCTATCTCGACTTTTCCGGAGGTTACGGCGTCTTCACGCTGGGTCATCGCCACCCCAAGGTGGTGGAGGCGGTCAAGGACCAGCTAGATTCCCTGGCTCTCTCCTCACGAGTCTTCTTCAATCCGTTGCAAGCCAAGCTCGCCGAGAAGCTGGCCAGTCTCACGCCGGGCGACCTGCGCTACAGCTTCTTCTCTAATTCCGGGACCGAGGCTATCGAGGCGGCGCTCAAGGCCGCACGACTAGCGACCGGGCGCACGGGATTTGTCTCCCTCGAAGGCTCCTATCATGGCAAAACGTTTGGTGGGCTTTCCGTCTCGGGTCGGGAAAAGTACAAAGAGCCGTTTCAGCCCCTGTTGCCGGGATGCCGCGTGGTGGGCCTCGAGGATTTAGAAGCGCTCGCTCGGGCTTTGGACGAAAGCGTCGCCGGCTTTTTGGTGGAACCGGTTTTGGGTGAGGGCGGAATTCATATCGTCTCGCCGGAGTATCTTCAGAAGGCGCGCGAGCTCTGCACCGAGCGCGGGGTTTTGATGATCGTCGACGAGGTCCAGTCGGGTCTTTGCCGTACGGGCCGGTGGTTCGCCATCGAGCATGCCCGGGTCGCTCCCGACATGATGGCTCTGGCCAAGGCTTTGGGCGGAGGGGTCATGCCGATCGGGGCGACCTTGATGACGCCGGCCGTGGCCAAGGCCTATCAGGGACGCCCTCTTCTCCACACTTCCACCTTTGGAGGCAACCCATTGGCCTGTAGAGCCGCTCTGGCCGCGCTCGAGGTGATGGAAGAGGAGGAGCTCTCGAGCAAGGCCGAGCGGGCCGGGAGTCAATTGATGGACGGCTTGCGGGCTCTGGTAAGCCGGTTCCCTGACCTTCTGGCCGAGGTCAGGGGCTTGGGCCTGATGATCGGTCTCGAGTTCACCGAGGACAAATTTGGTGGTTCCACCATCTTTGAAATGGTGAAACGGCAGGTGATCGCGGTCTATACCCTCAACCAGCCCAAGGTGCTCCGGTTTGAGCCCCCGCTCAACGTGGAAACAGAGCAGATCCAGATGGTCTTAACCGCGCTGGAAGAATCCCTGGTGGAAACCCGCCGACGTTTAGGAAAGGAAAGTTAGGTCATGCCGGAAGTCGTTCGCACGATCGTGATCGAGGGTGAGCCTCGCGCTGTCTACGAATTGGCTAAAGACATGGAGAGCTATCCCAACTACATGCCGGACGTGGAGAGCGTGAAGGTGGTCTCGCGAACCCCCGGCACCACCGTGACCGAATGGGTCACCGACATCGACGGCACTCCTTTTCTGTGGACCGAGGAAGACCGTTTCGACGACCAGGGCTTGCGGATCGACTACTCCTTGATCGAAGGCGACCTGGACAAGTTCGAGGGCGCCTGGACCTTTCAGGAGCTCGAGGGAAAAACGGAGGTTCGTCTCTCCGTTAACTATGATTTCGGACTACCGGAATTGACCGAGCTGATCGGCCCCACCTTACACGAAAAGGTGGGAGAGAACTGTGAAATGATGCTGGCGGGGATGAAGCGTCTGGTCGAGGCCAAGCGGTGAATCGATTCGCCTTTTTGACCCATCCCCTGGGGATGAAGGACGTCGTGCGCTACGCACCCAAAGCGAAAGGGAAGCGCGAGCCGATCGTCTTAAAGATTCTGGAATGGATGCCCCCCTATATGGCCTCCACCATCCGAGGGATCAGGTCCCGATTGGGGCAGGAGATCGCTGGAAACTTCGTCATGGTCCCACTGATGCCCAGTCAATTCATCCAAATGGATCGCGGCCAAGTGGTCGAGCGGGTCAAGAAAGCTGCTTTGCTTGGACAGAGCCTGGGGGCCAAAGTGGTGGGGTTGGGTGGTTACAACTCCGTGGTCGGACGGGCCGGCAAGGACATCGCCGAGAGTCTGGACGTGGCCGTGACCAGCGGCAACTCCTACACCGTGGCGACGGCGTTGGAAGGGGCTCTAGCCGCCGCTCAGGAGCTTGACGTGGACCTCGAGCGCTCAACCGTGGCCGTGATTGGAGCGACGGGCTCCATCGGCAGCGTCTGCGCCAGATTCCTGGCTCAGAAAGTCAAAAATCTCATTTTGTCAGCACGCTCCAAATCACGCTTGAAGATTTTGGCCGAGACCATCTCTCGCGAGAGCCGGACCAACTTGAAAGTCGAGATGGATCTGGGCAGAGCCCTATCCGAGGCCGATGTCGTGATCACCGCCACCTCGTCGGGCGGCAGTATCATCCAGGCGGAGCATCTCAAGACCGGCGCCATCGTCTGTGATGTCGCGGTTCCGCACGATGTCTGTCGCGAGGTGCAAAAACTTCGCCCCGACGTTCTGGTCATCGAAGGCGGAGTGGTTGAGGTGCCTGGAGAAGCCGACTTTGGACTCGACTTTGGCTATCCTCCCGGCTTAGCGCTGGCTTGTATGGCCGAGACCATGGTCTTGACCATGGAGGGTCGCTTCGAGGACTTCTCCATCGGGCGAGGTTTGGAGTACGATCGGGTGCAGGAGATCGCTCGTTTGGCGCATCGCAACGGCTTTCGCTTGGCGGGCTTTAGGGCTTTTGACGAACCGGTGACCAAAGAGAGAATCGAGGAGGTCCGGGGCTACATCCACGAGTCTCGGTCCCGCCTTCGCGTCATCTCGTGAAGACCGTCGTTTCCGTCTCTCTAGGCTCCTCAAAACGTGATCACGAAGGCCGGTTCGAGATACTGGGAGAGACCATCCACCTCTCTCGACGGGGAGTCGACGGCGCGTTCAAGAAAGCCGTCTCCCTGCTCGAGGAGCTCGACGGCAGGGTCGACGCCATCGGGCTGGGCGGGATCGATATCTACCTGAAGTCTCGTACCGAGACTTACGCCCTCAAGGACGGCCTGCGCTTGCGAGCCGTGGTCAAGCGGACACCAGTGGTCGACGGCAGTGGGCTCAAGAACACCCTGGAGCGAGAGACGGTCCGAAAGCTGGCCAAGGACCCCAGTCTCGGCCTCAAAGGGAAAAAGGTTCTTCTGGTCTGCGCCATGGATCGTTTTGGCATGGCCGAAGCGTTGGAGGAGGCCGGCGCCGACACCGTCTACGGAGACATGATTTTCAGTTTGGGCATCGACAAGCCGATTTTGACTTTAGAAGAGCTCGAAGAGCGCGCGCGCAAGCTGCTGCCGGAGATCGTGAAGCTGCCCATCTCGATGGTTTATCCCACGGGGAAAAAACAAGAGGTGATCGCGCCGGACGAGTTGACTCGCCCCTATTTCGAGGAAGCCGAGGTGATCGCCGGCGACTTTCACATCATGCGTCGACGCTTGCCCGATTCGCTCAAAGGCAAAGGCATTCTGACGAACACCGTTACCGAAAGCGATATCGAGGAGCTTCGTGAGCGTGAGGTGGCCTGGCTTGTCACCACGACGCCCGAGATCCCTTCGGGAGCGTCTTCGACTTGCGGCGGACGCTCTTACGGGACCAATGTCTTGGAGGCGGCGCTTCTGGCTGTTCTAGGGAAGTCTTGGGAAGAAGTGAGGCCCGAGGACTACCTGAACCTTATCGCTCAAGCGGGCCTCGGGCCTCGTGTCGTTCATCTGAGAGGTGACTGACCCGGGCCCCTCTGGCCTTAGGATCGGTGATGCTCTTCTCGTTCGACTTAACGACCGGTGATGTTGACCTGAAGTTTATAGTTTCCGTCCGTCAATCCGTTCGCTCCGGCTACTCCAATCAGAATCGTATAAGGACTAGAGATCGACATGAAATCGATCTTCCTCACGCCATCGTCTGAATTGGAGGTCTTGCGCCCACCACCCAGATTGGCGTATCGGGGATAGCTCGCTTCAGCCGAGATCGCGCTTTGAATGTTGGGTGGTACCGACTGATCGTCGACTCCGAGGCGTAGAGCGTAGAGATTGATCAACTTTCCCGCTTCGGGTGTTAGGGTGATGTCGATCTTTGACGCTGCCGGAAGGGTCACACGATAAAGCTTGTGATTCCCGTTGAACATCTCAAAGCGGGTTCCAGGGAAGGCCGCCACATTACTTTGGGCTGCCCAGTTAAGGTCCATTTGGGCCCCGTCCTTGAGGTTACCGGTGATCTCGCCTGAGTTGGAGCCGGCAGGTAGAGTCAAGGGAGTGACTTTGGCGACTGACTCGTTGGCCAGAGCCAGAGCGGATAGACAGAGAGCAAACAACAGAGTTATGAGGTTTTTCATAGTTCGACTTTTCTTTAAGGAAAGTCGTCCCGGGACCTTGTTCTTCTAATGAAAATTTTATGAAGGTCAACCCATACTTTGGTATGGGGATTGGAAGTTCGCCGGAAGCGTGGCTGAAAGGGATAGGATTCGGCACAATCGGCCAATGGAATTCAATACTATCAAACTATCCTATCCGGTGGACGGCTTGAACGGACGCCGCATGGTCCTTTTTACAAGTATTGACGACTGGAAGACTCCTCTGGAAGCGGAGTCGGTCGAGGAAAACCTCCATCTTTTTCGACTGTCCAATGACCTACCGTTCTTTCACTTCAAACCGGCTTTGCTCGATGAGGCCGGGGAAGCGACCTGGGCGACGAGCGCCAACTACATCGCTCCACTGCCGGAGGACCGGTTGATCTTCCCCAATTTCGAAAGCTCGCCACACGGAGTCATCTCCGAGTGCGACCAACTGATCACCGAGAGTGGGGAGGTCTACGCCTTTCGCGTCTATCTGCCGCCCGGATATGAGGAGAATACGACCAAGCGATACCCGGTCTGCTTCATGCATGACGGCCACAATCTTTTCTTTCCTGACGAGGCTTTCGCCGGCCAGACCTGGGAGGTACAAAAAACCTTGACCTTGCTCGACCGGATGAATTCCATCGAGGCGTGTCTGGTGGTCGCACTCTATCCCAACGACCGATTCAAGGATTACACCGAACCCGGCTGCGAGGAGTACGCGCAATTCCTGCGTCACGTTCTTCTCCCTCACCTAGAGGAGAGTTATCGCATCCTGACCGACCCGGAGCATCGGCTGGTCATAGGCTCCTCTTTGGGCGGGCTGGTCTCTTTCTACCTGGCCTGGCACCACAGCGACATCTTCGGACGAGCCGCCTGTCTGTCGAGCACTTTTGGCTACGACAACAAGATCTTCGAAGCTGTTAAAGAGAGCTCGGAGCCTCCCTCGATTCGTGTTTATCTCGATAGTGGATGGCCCGGAGACAACTTCGCCGAAACCCAGGCGATGGCCCACATCCTGGTGGCCAAAGGGATGGAGCTCGGACGCGACCTCCACTATCTAGCTGTCCCGGAAGCCGAGCACAATGAGCAATCATGGGCCGAAAGGCTGCACCTGCCGCTACAGTTTCTTCTCGGTTTAGGGTACGGACAAGACGCTGTGATCGATGAGCCGGCTGTATAGTATCGGGCACAAAACTACTATAAGAATGAAGTTGGACTCTGGGTGGATGTCTTTCTCCTAAGGAAATGCTACAGTAGGGAAGTCTTCTTTGACGCGGAGTAGGAGTACCTGTGAGGAGCATTTCATGAGCCGTCATCTTGGGACGAGAGGGTTTACTTTGTCAGAGGCTGTCATAGCGATGGCCTTTATCGGAGTGATCACCACTAGTATGCTGATCATCGCCTCTAAGGGCTTTCAACTTTCGAATAAGGAAACAGATATGGCTGCGGCTTACCAGTCGTGTGAGTCGATTCTTGAAGACTATGCCACGAAGGGCCAAAGAAGTGAGACGAGTTGGTCCACCATCTCCACGACGACGACTCCTCAGTTCACCTCGCACAAAGACAAAGACGACAACATCGTCTTTGATCGAAGGTTTGTTTACAAGGTCACCGTGACCAACGTTGGAACGGAGTTAAAAAAGGTTCAGGTCTCTGTGTTCAGAGCGACTTCCGCGACGGCTCCCACGATCGACACGTCGAAGCCGCGAGGGGGTGAAGTGTATCGCCTTACCAACTTCTACCCCAAGCCGGCCAATGCTTCCGAGACGAGTGGAGGGTAAACATATGAAACTGCTCGGCAAATCTCAGGCACGGGGCTTCAGTCTGATAGAACTTGTCGTGGGAATGATGCTGCTGGGAATGTTATCCGCGGCTCTTTATGCGTGCGCCGACATGCTACAGAAGAGCCAGTTGGTGACGAGTTCGCGCGTAGAGCCTCGGCAGCAGTTGAGAAACGCGATCAATCGCTTTACCGTCTTCGCCGCGGGAGCCACCAAGTTCTATACCGGGGTCAACGCGACGCCGGGGACACACCTTCCAATCACTATCAATGGCTACAAGTGTAATCTTCCCTATTATCAGCCGCCTTCCGGATCCACGCCGGGCAAATGGCATCCTGGGGACACTATCGCTATCGCGGTTCCCGAGGATTTGACTCGTCCTACCGATGATCAGGTCAACCCTATCCCTGATCGACCTGACCAGGTCATCCCTCTTCGTCCCTTGGGAAGCTCCGGTGCTATTCCTGATGGCTTCCCGGATGGAACCCACACGATCGTTGTGCTGACGGCCCAGTTGCGGCAGGTGGAAAGTCGAGACGCGGGCGCTCAGAGCTTGGTTTTAATGCGCTGGGAACGTGTCAGTGGACCAACGGCAACCCCACGAGAGCCGGATAGTATCAATTTAACAACCTTAGGCGTGCCGACAAATATCGGCATCTTCGACACTTCGCTAGATCAAGGCGACGACGGATTTCTTGTTCGTTATCTCCTCAACGACAAAGACACTCCCTATGCGTCGGAGATTCTAGCGACGTTTGAGCGAACCGGAGACTCGCTTCGCCCCACCACTCAGCGAGAATCATACAACTATACATTTTCCACGCGAAATCTATAACCTGGAGGAACTATGGGAATGAGGAATTTCCTTACAAGACGGTCGAGAGGGATGCTCATGGTGCTCACCCTTTTGATCCTACCGCTTTGCGTCATTCTCAGCGCCATCATGCTCAAAACCCTCTTTAACGAGCGGTACTTCCAGTATGAAGATAACAATACCGGCCAGGTTTACTACTTGGCGGAAACTGGCTTGAATGTCGCCTACCTCGCCTTCCGGGCTAACCAGATTTCCGTGGATGACCAAGCTAATTCACTGGAAAGTTACACTCATGACAAGGCTCTAAGCGCCAGCCCGGATGAGGCCGGAACTCAGGTGAGTGGCGGTTTAGTACTTCCGACTGATATCACTGATGTCATTAATTTCCAGAAAGCCTCCGACGGATGGTTCGAGTACCAATGGCCCAGAGATGGGGGAGACTCGCTGACGGGCACGGGGATGACCGAGACGATTCGCTTTCGAATTTCACGGGTGAAAGGCGCCCAGCCGGACTCCGGATCGACCACGGACGATAACATTCGTCCCACCCGATGGGAAATTGTCTGTGAGGCGAATCTGGGAAATATGAAGAAGGCAACTCACCGGATTACGGGTCAGATGGAGAGTTTTTACGACTACGCCGTTCTGAGTCGGGGCGATATGGATGAGTTCATTCGTGGTGTGGACCAGACCATCGAGGGAAAGGTCCACGCCAATGGCGACATCTTTTTAGTGCCTGACGGCAGTGTTACGTTGTTTAAAAGTAATTCCATCACTGCCGCTGGAAAATTTAAGCGCGGAGTGGAGGCATCCGGTCGCCACATGGTGGGTACCGTGAGGGTGATGAAAGGCGGGCAGACGGGTTCGACACAGGTTAATTGGGATGACAATGCCAGTAATGTCAATGTCATGACTGACGGCAACCTTTACAGCCAGTACGCTACAAATCACGTTTACAATAGTGATCATGTAGATTGGAAAACGACGGGATCTAGGGGTGCGATTTCCAAATTCGGGGGTGTGGTGAAGGATGGCGCCTTGGGCGCCACTGAGAAAGATATGCCGCCCTCCGCTTCTTTTGGTAAGGACGGCGAATACTGGAAGTATGCCGAAGGTAGTGGCTCCAACCGTGGGCTTCTCATCAAGATGGACGGTCTGGACAGTCAAGTCACTAATCTTAAGAACTCCTCTGGAGAGACAGTACTTAGCAAGAAGTGGTTCTACAACAATATGGAAAAGCGAAACGTCGAGGTGATCGTGATCGATGTTTCCAGACTCGACAATAGCGTTTATCCTAATGGTTTGATCTACTCTGAAGTACCCATTGTCTTGGATAACGCTGAGAAGTTGCCCAAAGCTACAACGATCGTGAGTCAATCGACCATCTATACCAAGGGCGACTTCAATATGGAGTACCTTGACCCCGCGGCTAAGGCCGCGGGGTCTACCGCCTCGACTAAAGTTCCAGCGGCATTGATTTCTCGAGAGCGTCTCATGCATCTCTCGGATGGTTTTAGCCTGGCGAATTCCCAAAGTGCAATAGTCGCACCGACGGATAATGGTGGAAAGAAATTCTTACCGGGTGGTGAGGATACTTTCAAGGATAGCAACGGTGTGGTCCAACCGGCCGTGAGCGACGGTACGTCGGTCAACTATGGCTTCGAGCCCAAAGTTATTGAGATCAACGCCGCGCTAGTGGATGGCGCCATTCTCTTCGATGAAAAACACAATCGCCGCAACAAGGCTGGTGGTGGAACAGAGGTCAATCCTAACCGCATCCCCGGTGGCGCTCCGCCAGAGGGTGACATCAGGCTGCACAGTACATCGAAGTGGGGTACGTTGTTCGATGATTTTTTGGAGAACTATAGCGGCTACGTAGTAAAGAAGCGTGGAAGTATCGTCCATATGGAGAATGCTGTTTTGCACGATACTGTTACAGGCACAAATCCCAGTACCCTCCAGCAAACTGGAACATCTTACAAACATGGGGTACTTCCTTGGGTCGCCGAGGAAGGGACGAATTATTATACCCCCCCCAAGCGTGACTACAGCTTTGACCCTACTCTAAAGAACGACCCACCTCCCTTTAGCCCGGTGGTGGTTGCTAGGATGCTGTGGTTCGCTAAATAAGCCCCGGCATTCTGATAAAAGAGAAGAAGGGAGCTCGTTCCTCGGGCTCCCTTCTCTCTTGCCAAGGTATATCTATCCCTCGTGTCTTCGCAAGCTCTTGAGTTGCGGTAGATGGCGCCGCATCCAGTTCCAACGCTTGACGCGCTTGTCGTAGGGCTCGAGTTGCTCTGGAGGGCAGTGATTCTCCGGACCGAAGACGGCCAGAGGTTCGCCGGTGAGGCGGCCCTGGTCGTCGAGGACGGAGCGGCCATGGACATCGATGGGTTGCCCCTCGGAGTTCCAGGCGATCTGGTATTGCTGGTAGCCGACCGTGGAGTCGGCATAGTCGGCCGCGATGGAATCGCTAAGTTCCGCGGCGAACTCTGGTGAATCGATGACCGCGGCGACTTCTCCGTTGACACGACTGCTGATGAGGTCAATGTTGTAGGTCCCCACCACCGAGATCTGGTCGTCGAAAACCGCGACCTTGCCGTGATGCTTGCGCTCGCCGGTGGCGCCATAGAGCTCCAGGTTGGGAATGGTGGCCAGGATTTTTTTCCAGTCATTGAGCAAGAAGACTTGAGTAAAGAAGCTGTCGGATGAAGTGGGAGTGTTGGTGGCGACGCGGATCTTCACTCCACGATCGCTCGCCTCTTTCATGGCATCGAGGATCGGATCGGTGAGCACAAAGTAAGGGCTCTGGATGTCGATCTCCCGTGTGGCGTTCTTGGCCAGGTCCAGGAAGGTCGCGTTCATCTCGTCAATGTCCCTGGAATTCACCGCCGAGACCCGGTCGATCACCTTGGCCTTCACCTCATGCTGGGGAGACGAGGGCTGACTGTAGCTGCCACGGAGCTCCTGGTTGTGCATAAGCTCTTCGGCCGACTTGAGCAGGTGCTCTCGTTCGCGTCCGTTGGGCTCGCGCGAGACACCGAGGCCGGGCAAACGGGAAAGCGCTTGAGCCACAAGGCTTGGAGCGTCCGAGGCTCCTTGCCCCTTCAGCCACAGGTCCATGAGGACGTAGTCGCCCAGAAGCTCCAGGTCTCTTTTTTTCCAGTTCCCGAAAAGATCGGGCTTCACCGAATGGTGAAGGAATCCAAGTTTATACTCGTCCTCGATAGCTTGACGCAGCTCTAAAGCGGCCTCCTGACCCTCGAGCATCAGATCGACATCCCGCCAAGCCGTGGGTTCATCCTTGGGATGGATGTAGTAATGATGGCCGATGTTGCGTCCGCCGGTGATGGCTGCCTCGCCGTCGACCTCCAAGATCTTGTCGTGGTTGGCCGCTATCCCCTCGAGGCCGGTAGGATGTAAAATCGCGTTGAGAGGCTTCTTGTAGTGAGGATGGTAGACTCTGGCCTCAGCGTTGGGCAGGGCGACCAGCTCCTGAAGATAATCTTGACCTCCCCATTTGGCTTTCATGCCGCGTCTACCGACCGGGTCGCCCACCGCGTCCACCATCATTTTAACCTTGACACCTTGACGCGCTTTGTGAAAGATGTGCCCCAGTAGGGCCCTCCCAAAGACATCGTTGTCCCAGGTATAGTAGGTGCTGTTGATCTCGGTATCGGCCGACTCGATCAGCTTCCACCGCTGATTCCAGGCTTCGAAATTGTCCGAGAGCAGGCGGGCTTTGACTTTCGAGACCGGGCTGGGGATACGCTCAAAAGCAGCGCTCAGGCCGCTCGACCCGCTATACTCATCCTTGGCTGCGGGAGGGGTCGTGGCGGCCTCCTTGAGGGGAGACTTCAGGTGGCGTTTCGATTCGTGGGTGGAGGATCGGATTAGTGTTGAGATGTCCATGCTCTTAAGACTGTAAAGTCAGGACGTGGAGAAAGAGTGGAACCTACCCCGATCCGATGTTAACAAGCTTGAACTTTACGAGATACGGATAACTTCAAGGTCAGGGTCGGGAACTCCAGGAGGAACCAGCTGGCGCTTCGGAGAGTTGGGGACGGCTGACTCAGGGAATTCCGTGGTGAACACGGACTCGACGTAAGCGAAGAGAGCGGGATTCTTGGTCGCCAGGCCTTCGTGCGAATTGCCGGCCCGAAAGATCTCATAGGCGTCGTTTCTCGAGGGTGTCAAATACGCCTCGACCGCTTCGGCGAAGTACTCCCTCACATCGTCATCGGCACGGTCCGAAGTAAAAACATCCTCGGTTTTCGCGCTTGGACCCAGGGCGACAAGCCTGGCTTGGTCGGCGGCATAGAGCGCGTCGACTGTTTCCCGATGGGTCTGGCCAAATCCCGGAATGCTAGTCAAATTCTCCAAAGCATAGTCGAGAGCGTGTCCCACCTCGTGGGTCGCCAAGCGATAGTTGCCGACTTCAGTCGCCGGTTGGCCCAGAAACTTCTCGTGAAGCAAAACCATACGCTCATCGGAACGATTGAGACCCAACGAACCTTCGACGTATTCGGCCGTCACTTCTTTAGCGTTTCGCAGTCTGATGGAGGGGACGGCTTCTCCATCTCGATAGGTGTGGGGAAGAACTATCAGTCCCTGGGTGGCCTGTAAACCATCCGGAGTTATCTCGGTCAATCCACGGTTTAAGACAGCAAAGGATGACTTCCAGTCTTCAAACTGGTCGGCTAGAATGTTCTGAGTACCGGCCAATTCGTCGAGCTGAAAAGGCGATAGCGCGATGGCGAGTTGATGGTCTAGCCCTTGTTGGCGAAGTTCACGTGTGATCTCGTCGGCCGCGTCTTCGAGTTGAGAATAGCTCTCCATGCCGCCCACGAAGGCCTCAGAGATCGCCTGACCGGCGATAGAATTGGCCTTATAGGCCTCCTGGAGATTCTCCTCGGCGCTCAGAGTGCGCAGTCCGGGGGAATCAGCCAGAGTCTTGCCCGATTCTAAAATGGCGACTCGAACACCGTATCGACTGAGAAGGTCCAAAGTGGGTTGAGGGAAAGCCGCCAGGTCCTGTTCAACCTGAGGATAGTCTCCCGGGACCAGCTTTTCCATGGCCTGAGAGGTCGGTGAACCGGAGACGGCCCTGGGACGTCCGGAGGTGGCGTATCCCAGAGAGGAAGAGGCGACGAGCATACTCCTATTATGAGATCCGTGCGACCCGAGAAAGTTAGAAATTTGCTAACAGTGGACCGGGAACGCAAAAAGACCGCCCTGGTGCGAGGACGGTCTTGCTTGCTCTAAGCAAGGCTTTCAGTCTATACCCTGGTTCGAAATCCTCCAGTGATCAGAGAAACCAGAAGTAGAATAATCGCGGCGAAGAAAATGAATTTCCCGATGCCCGCGGCAGTTCCGGCGATTCCACCGAATCCGAAGAGAGCCGCGATCAGTGCGACGATAAAAAAAGTGAGGGCCCAGCTAAACATTGTTCAATATCTCCTTAATTTTGGGTCGAGGTTGTTTCCTAGGACTCATCATGCCAGTCGAGCGGGCCGGCATGAGCATCCGCGCGGCCCTGGCTAGGGTAGCTTCCTCTGGTAGTGCCAAAGGATCCCTTTGGAATGCATCCGTTGGGATACCGACCCGGTTGCCTGGAAATGGAATCAGGCACGAAAGAGAAGTCGAAATTGACCCAGATGTTGCCGGAAGTTCACTTTTTGGCAACAACGTTTACCCAAGGGTTACATTCATGGGCTTGGCAGACGAGCCCGCGTTTCGTATCTTATACCTAAGCTAAAATTCACTTCGTGGAGGAACTCGGATGTTAGGACTTACTTTTCTACAGGGCGGAGCTTCGGCGGTCAGCTCGCTTTTCGGTGGCGGCGGCGCTCGCGCTCCGCGCATGAACGCTGAGCAGAAAGATCTGCTCCGCTCTCAGGCCGAGTTGAACCGCGCGATGGCCGATCGCATCAGCGGTGGCTCCAATCAGTGCAATCAGGCTCAACAGGGATGTTTCGGTCGACCTCGCCCTTGTCACCAGTGTGGACGTATCGGTCACCAGGGTATGAACTGCGCCGGTAACGGCTTCGGACCTGGTCCGATGCAGCAGATCATGGGCGGCTTCGGTCAGATGATGGACATGATGGGTGGTATGGGCGGAGGCGGCTTCAACAACTTCGGCGGATTCAACAACGGTTTTGGCGGCTTCGCTGGAAACCAGACCGGAGTCAACTTCAACTTCTTCTAAGCTCGAAAGTTCGAGTCCCACTGAAAATCGACGCTCGCTCCGGCCATTGACGGTCGGATAGTGAGGCGTCGATTTTCTTTTGTCGAAAATTCAAAGGCCCCCGGCATTTTCAAAGAGAATCCGCTCCAAGTCATGAATCAGGCAAAGTTGGGACCTCTCCATGTTATGGAGGAGCACCACGAGGCGTACTTTTTTTGGAAGGACCTTGGTGTCAAGCAGGCGTGGTGCTGGCACGTCGACGCTCATCTCGATATAGGACGGGAAGGCTTAACGCCTAAACGCCTGAAGCAGTTGGCGGGGTGCCTGTCCAGTCAGGAGGCTTGCGATTTAGGCATCCTGGGCAATTGCTATCTGCCCTGGGGTGGGCTGCATTGCGGAAACTATCTCTACCCGGCTATCGCGGAGGGGATCGTGGGGCGCTTGACCTGGGTTATCCCGCCCTACCTTCCTACCGGAGAGCTCCTGGAGTGGACTCGAAAGCATCTCGACGGTTGGTTTGAGCTAACTTTGGAAGAATGGGCTAGCTTTCGTCTGGAAGACGGAGTCGTGCATGGGCATGCTCTGGGGATCACGATGGAGGTCGGAACGTGGGAGAGTCTCGAGCCTCCCTCTGAGCCAGTGCTTCTCGACATCGACATCGACTACTTCTTGACCGACCGGGGAGAGGTCTGGTGGGAGTCTCAGGAGTTGGCGGAGAGCGTGAAAGATTGGGCCACCCTTGCCACCACGCTCGCATATTCGGTCAAAGGCGGATACACGCCAACCGAACATCGAGAACTGGCCCGGTCTTTCTTGGATGGAGAGACATCTACCGAGGGATACGTCACCGATGACTTGGATCGAGCGACCGCCCTATATCGCTGTCACCAATATGAGAACGCCTTAGAGACTTTGCGGCAGATTCCCGGCTTAGAATCGACTTACTATCTTGGCAGTGTCTGGCAGAAGCTTAATGAGCCCCTGAAAGCTCTCGAAGCCTGGCGGGGTCTGTGTGTCCGAGAGGATGTGCCAGTTGATGGACAAGCTTATCTTCGCGGTTTGTGCACGGAGATGTGTCTCAAGGCCGAACTCTTCGAAGAAGCCATCGAGCATGCCGCCTGGGGCAAAAAGCTCGCTCCCCATGACTACCGCCACCCCTGGGGAGAAGCGGTGGCGCGCGAAACTCTAGGCGATGCCAAGGCCGCCATCAAACTCGTCAGGCGCGCTCTTCGACTGGCCGAGAACTCTCTTTTTAGCTTAAAGATTCGCCTGGCCTTGGCTCGACTCTACCGACGCCAGGGTCAAAGAGAGCTCTCTAAGATGGAGCTGGCGCAGCTAGCCCATCATGACGTGACTGGGGAATATCGAGCCTCGACTGTACTAGGTTAATAGCAACAAAGTACCAGATCAAAGTCGTCCCGAGGTCTACGCGGAGCCCAGAAACCTCATGCTACAGTTTAGGTATTCGATCTAAATCGGACTGCTGTCTAGACTGGAAGATAAGGGAGGATGGATGACTAATAAGGTGGATTCACCAGAGAGGCGACATCACCGGCGAGGGTTCACGATGATCGAACTGCTCGTCTCCTTGGGAGTTATCGCTACCGGTATACTCGCCTTGCTAGCAGTTTTCGTCGCAGGGCAGAAGGCAAACGCCTATGGCCAGAACATGGCGCGCGCGACCAACATCGCCCGGCAAATTCATGAGCTTGTTCGCTCTCAAAACTTGGCTTTTACGACAGGCACTTTCCCTCCTACCGCGGCTTCGGGTTTGAATTCGCTAGACAAAGTTAATTTCAATGCCTCTCCTCCCTCGCAGTTCGAAAGCTTGCTGACATCGGTTGAGAAGGTGGGGGAAGACCTCGTTGATGGAGCTTACGAACCGTCGTTTTTTAAACGAACGATCGTTACCACTCGCGCCTCGTCCGACCCAAACAGTCACCTCTATAACCTTCTGACCATGACCGTCACGATCTATTGGTTTGAGGGCGGTGTCGAGCGCTCTGTGAGAATGACTTCACTTTTGAAACGGGCGGGCTCTTAACATGTGTCATCGTCAGAGACTTAGAGGGTCCTCCATTATTGAACTTATGATCGTGATGACGCTCATGGGCATCGTTTCGGGAATTCTGCTGGTTCTTTACGTACAGACCCGAAGCTATCTGAGCCGTGGCATGGTTTTGACGGAACTCGAACAGAAAGCTCGTATCGCTGGAGGGCGGATCATCCCCAAGATCGCAAGCGCCAGTGTACGACCCGCGATCGACTTCAATGGAGATGGAGACGCTGTGGATACAGACCTGGGTCTGGACCAGTATGAGCCTCGAGTGGCGATTCTATTTCCGCCGCCGCCTCCTTACTCCACCCCTCTTCCAAGCAATCTGGATCCCCCTCGAGAAGTCATCCTCTACTCGACAAAGAGCTATGTGCGAGACATGTTGCGCGAGCCGTCCGGAGACGATTTTGACCCTCGTAACGAAGCGGAAGATCCTGCTCTGGGAATGAGGCAGTACCGGATTTTTTTCCTTCTTCGTGACAATGTGGATGCTTCCAAGTTTCCCGACGGGATTGTCGGTGACGTGTTTATCGACGGGAATACCCCTACGAATAAGAATGATGACATTCTGCTGGTGTCAGGACTTCGGGATGTCCGATTTGATCGTGAGCAGGACAACGTGATCCGACTCGCTATTTCCGTCAAGGCCTACGATCCGTTTGGTGCGAGCGTAGGGGGCACCGCGGTTCTGAAAAGGCAACACGTCTCCAGAGTTTACCTACCGATCTTTACCCACTCTCCTGGAGGTTCGTAATGAAATTGAGAAGACATCAAAAGACTCGGGGTTCGATTCTCATCTTGACCCTCTTCTTCATGGTCATGATATCGTTTTTCGCCATCGCGTACTGGAAGCTGATTCCGGTCGATCTCCACATGGCGCAGCGACACAAAGACGACACTCGGGCCTACTACGCCGCCGATGCCGGGCTGGTCGACAGCTTGGGATTTCTCGGTCAACGGACCACTGCTGGTAACATCGACCAAATTTTTGCCGACAGCGGTGTGTTCGACTCGGCGGGCCATCGAATCTACGTCCGCGAGGGCGAACTTGATGGGATCAAATGGGAAGCGACACTAACTCCCGGACCCAAAACTTATGGACACAAGGGCGTCGACTCACCAGTCCCGATGCGGGTCTACAAGATCGAAAGTGTCGCCTACATCGGGACCACGAAGTATCGCTCGGTCTCCGCCTGGGCCGCTCAGGATACCTTCGCCAAAAAGAACTGGCTTGTCAACAAGGGAGCCGGTAGTACCATTTTATGGTTAAACTTTCAAACCTTCCGGCTCGGTGGAGACTATCACACTAACGACTTTTTACGTTTCAATATCCCGTCGGCATCGTTTTGGACCAGTTCTGAACCTGCAGCCGTGGGGGGAATACTAACCTCACCAAAGACATTTGTTCCTTCCTCCGGTGGTGTCAAGGACGGCGTTGAATATAACAATTGGGATGCCGGTCTTCTGCCTTACAACTCTTCCGGCAGCGCGATCGCTGGACGTTATGAGAAGATCTCCGCCTTGGGTAGGACGGGCGTTCAGACCGGCGCGGATGAGATGACCCTTCCCAGCAACACTGACAGCGTGGCCTTTGGCACCTGGGGCGGAACTCCACCGTCTTCGGCTCTTCCCGCCACCAGTGCGATTTTTGGCAGCAGCAGCGTGAACGTGAGAATCAATGGCGCTACTCCAGGAAATGACGCAGTGAACGGGCTCTATATTGAAGGAGATGTCGATCAGATCGATCTCGAAGTCATCAACGACAACCAAAGGATCCGAATCGACCAGGGAAATCACGAAGTGGAAGTGACGTTTGTCGCTAACAATTTCACCATACCCAGCGGCGCTACTGTAGAGGGCGCCACACCGGGTGCCACGCTTTTAGGTTCAGCCAATGACGGACACGGGTATACTGTCATCCGCAAAGCTGGAACCTCTGAATACAGAGTGTACAACGGCCAAACCAACGGAGCGATCTACGCTACCGGAAACATCAACGGTATTCGGGGTGTGACAAAGGGCCGGCGGACGGTGGCCACGTCCACCGGAACAGGGGGTGAATCCAATATTAACGACAAACGAATCACGATCACCGGCGAATTGACTTACGCCAACACTCCACCCGGTCAAACTCCCACGACCTCTCAGGACCAACTCGGATTAATCACATATGCGGTGAAGATGGGGGCGGACCAAGCGACGGCTGCACCCTCGGCGACCGACAATCAAGATGGGAGGATGTGGCCTCCCCGAAACACCAGAAGCACCACCAATCCACACTATCTCTACTGTTCCATCTTCGCTGGTCGCAACTTTTCCGCTCAAGATGCTCTTAGCAATCCTGACCTGACCGACGCCATCAAGGGGGGAGGGTTCGGCGTAAACAGTTACAACGACAGCGGGCTCGGACCCGGGTTCATGAAGATGTACGGTAGTCTCACTGAGGGAGTCCGATTAGCCAAGGGGACCTTCAATACAAGTACGGGGGCGTCCACAGCCGGTTACTCCTACTCTTTCATGGAAGATCCCAACCTCAAGCAAGTTCAACCGCCCTTCTTTCCAAGTATGCCGACCTACGAGGTGATCTCTTGGGAAGAGAAGTCGGTGTTTGCTTACTAATCCCGTGGGATTGTTGTTCCGCAGAGATAGGGAGACTCTGAATCGTAAGGTTCAGGGTCTCCCTATCTTGAGATCGTTTGTCGTTTCGTTTTGTCTCGGTATCTTGCCCATGGCGTGCACGCCATCTCAAGAGACCCCGAGCCTCGCATCTCCCAATCCGGTAGCTCCGACACCCGTGGGGCTACCGACCGCGATATCCTCAGGCGACCCTTCCTCGATGACGCAAATACTTGGCCCAGGTCCCCTTCAGGTGATTGCAGGTGCGCCGATCCAGCCCGGTGAGACCCTGACTGAGTTCTTTGTCAGTACGGAACGAGGTTCGTTTCCCATGGCGCTTCGTCGGAGTTTAGCTCCAGAAGCTGTGGACGCTGTGGAGAAACAAATTTCCGTAGGCGACTATGACGGTCAGAGATTGGTCAAACGAGCTGTCAATTTTCTCGTCGTGTCTCCTAAGAAGCCGTGGGCGAAAGAACTCAAAAGCAAGAATCGCATTGCTTCCGCGGAAGCTTTAATCTTCGTAAGTCCCCAAGGCTCATTAGGCTTCACGACCGGAACGCCTGTGACGGTCCCACCGTCTTGGATCTGCATAGGACAGATCCAAGTTTTGCCAGGCCTTTTAACCCAATGGCAAAACAAGGAGGAAGTTCAAGACATTGTTAAGTCGATCGGTGACCCTATTAATTAAAGAAGGCTTGACGCAGTACTGATCACGTGTGGTTCCGAAAATAATCCACGTTTAGAGGTAGGCTGGTCGGTCCATCTTAACTAGCCCTCCGTCGAGATCAGGCCATCTGCCGCGGCTTCGCTCATCACATCGTCGAGCATCTTGGAGTAGGTCTGGAAGGAGAGTGAGGCGCGGTGAATCACGCCCAGTCCTTCCCAAACCTGGCGCACGCCGTTGACGAGGTGTTGTTCGTTGGGATCCTGCACGAAGTAGGCCATCTTCTCCAAGCCGCTCTGCCCTTCCGCCAATCCATGGAGAAAGCCGGAGGCGACGTCCTCCAGATGAGGCAGGTGCTGGCTTTCCCAGACAGCCCACTGCTCGTCACTGAAGCTGCTTCGGTCCATTAAAGAATCGGCCAGTTCGTCGAGCTCCTGAGCGAATTCTTTCAAACCGGCTTGAGCCCGGCGCACTTCTCCTAGGAACTCCTCGTGAGTCATATGGCCGTCGGCCACGGCATCGCAGGCATCGAAAAGCCGAGCGACGTTCTCCGTCATCACCAACTGCTGATTCTCTTCTAAGACCTGTTGGCTGGCCATGACCGAAAAGGTCGAGGAGGCCAGCGACGACGCGTCGGCCGAGCGGGGCAGCTTCTCTCCACAGGCCTCGCAAAGCCGGTTCTCGGGAGGGTTGGAGCGACTGCACGAGGGACACAAAATTTGAGTCTCGTGTTGGGAGGCGGTGGCGTAGACGTTGCGGGACTCCTCAATCTTCTGAGCTGTGGCGATGAGGTTTTCAGCGACCTGATCGAGTCCATCCTGCTCATCCCCCTCCAGGGCGGAGATCAGCTCCTCGACCGCGGCGTAGTGAGCGTCAAGAGTGCTGAGCGTACGCGGAATCTCTTCTTGGACGAGGACCGAGTCGATCGGCTTGGAGACGGACTCCTCAAAAGTTTCAGAGAAGTTGTCCATGAATTCGCCGTACTCGTCGACCGTGGTGTCGAGTACGTCTTTGTCGATTTCTCCGGCGCGGTATCCGCTGAGTAGGGATAAAAGAATGTTGGTGGCGGGAATTTCGGTCGGACCGCTGCTCGCTTGTCCCATCAGATTCTCAAGTCGCTCGGCTTGATGGAAGTGGCTATCAAGGGACTGTAGACTGCCACTGTAGCTGGCCTTGGCCGTGGGGTCGACGGCGCTTAGGCTTTGGAGTTCCTTGATGGCGGCACGGAAGTTCTCAACCAGAACGCCTCGACCCGGCACGTTCGACTGCTGGGCTCGCTCGAGCATCTGCTGGATGCCGTTGCTGTAGTAGGCGAGCATCTCTTTCCAAGCTGGAGCTTGGACCTCTCCCGAGATGATGCCGTCGGCCAAGCGGTCCATTCCGTTGGCCGGCAAGCTCTGGTAAGGTCCAAAGTTGGCGAAGGCGTGACTGTACTGTTCCGCCGCGGCGTTGAGGGCTGGAAGCACATTATGGGAATCTTCATAGGCCTCGACACAACGGGAGGTATCGCCTATCTCCAGACTTTCTTTCGCCGAGGCTAGCCAGGTTCCGTAGTCCTTGAGCGCCCCTAGCAGAGCGTCCAACTGCGGCTTGGCCTTGGCCACGAAGTCCGCCCCTCGCCCCTGCGCTCGCGCGGGTACCGCGGCCAGTTCTCGCTCCACAACCTGTTGCTGCTGTCCAATGAGTTCCAGAATCTCGTCGACAGGCTCTCCGCCGATGGCCATCATCAAGCCGCCAGCAATTCTGTCGATAGGATTGTCGGAGTCATTTCGAACGAACATACGTCACCTCACCTCGAGGACGCTTTCTCCTAGCTGGCAGGCATACCCTGCGAGGAAGGATCGAAGGGGATGGGGTTCCAACTCCCTCCAATGAGCAAACTGTCGTTAAGTCCTCATCTCGATGCCCGCTACGGGAACACTCACCAGGAAATTCTTTTCAGCAACCTCTGTTATGGAACGCGCATTCTGGCGCAGGAGGGCGGTTGGGACAAGCTACGGCAAGCTCAAAGCGGCGAATCAGGAGTGGAAGATCCCTGGGTGACTCGAGCTCAGGGCGCTCTACTTTTTGTCCCTGAGCAAAGGCCGGAAGCGCCCGACTTTGTCCTTCGTTTAGAGAATTCGCTAAAGAACTGTGTGGAGGCGGCCACCGGTCATCGACCGGAGACGTCCTGCGATAAAGTCGGGCTTTTGTCGCTCTTAGACCAGGCGGAGGCTGTCTACCGCGAGAGCCACATGCCGAAGCCGTATTCGGGCCCTCACCAGGTGCCCGGTCCGTTTATGCGCGAGCCTCACCGACTGGTGGACTACATTTTCGATCACTCGCGGGCGTTTCTGACCTACGATCTCGAGCCGGCTTATAGCGAAGAGCTCGACTTCGACCTGGTGAAGATGTTTTTCGATCGGCCGGCGATGAAACACCGATATGAGCAGCAGTTTTGCATTCCATTGACCACTCAGCAGCGCGCTCGAAAGATTATTGACAGCATGAAGCCGGGTAGTCGCGTCCTGGTACTGGGTGACGATGATTTGGTCTCGCTGGCCCTGGTTCATATGACCGACCAGCTCAAAGTCGACGTCTTAGAGTTGGATGAAGATCTGGTGAGGTTTCTTCACGAAAAGGGTGGAGATCGCCTAACCGTGCTGGAGCACAACCTGCGCTACGGGGTGCCTGACAGCATGAAACACGCCTATGACTGCGTGACCACCGATCCGCCCTACGCCGAGGACGGAATGCGGTTTTTCCTGGGTTGTGCCCGAGACTCGCTGCTTCAAAGTTCGGAAAGCCGGCTGTTTCTGACCACTTACCCGGGTCTGCTGGAAAACCCCAAGTCTTTCTACAGCGATGTCGAGACGGTGGGGCTCGATATTCTCGAGACGCACAAACACTTTAGTCGCTATATTTATAACAACCTCTATCGCGTGTCTCAGTTGACCGCGTTGCGTCACATGGGAGCTCCCATGCATCCCACCGCGGAGCTGATCGGGTATCCCTTTCTCTACGCCCACTTCTTCGAGTGTGTCCACAGGCCGGGAGCGGCCGAGTAGCGAATTTCTGTCCGCATGAGATGCTTGCTCGCCTTTCTCGTTCTGTTCTGTCTTCAAGCCGGCGCCGAGACCATGGAGTTTCCAGGCTATCGTTGGGAGTCTCCCTTTCCCTTTGGAGAAACTCAAGAGTTTAGCGAGGGTGTCTACTTCTCTGTTTATCCCAACGAGACCGACACCAGCAAGGTTAAACTCGAGTTGATCGTCATCCACACTCCCTACGATTCCGTGGCCTTAATCAAAGAGTCAGGCGCCGACCCGCGCAAAGTTGCGATCTCGACCTTCATGGAAAAAGTTGGCCAGCCGGAGCAGATCAATAAGGCGCTCTTCATGGGGACCACCGAGGCTCGCCTGGTTTATACCTCAAGCTCACCTCGACCGAATACGATCCATATTTTTCAACACTCTCGGGAGAACGGAGCTCTGGTGACGGTAGCTTTGAGAGACTATGGCGGGAATGAGCCGGGAGTCGTGGGTAAGGTGCTGCAAGCTCTTTCTAACACCTTTGTGGCGACTTACTAGAGCGGTATTTCGAGAATCAGCTTCCCGAAGGTTTGGTTTGAGGCCAAAAGCTTGTGAGCTTGTTCAGCCCGCTCTATCGGGAAAGAGCGCTCTACGATAGGTTCGAGCTGTCCTGATTCGAACATCGGCCAGACCTCTCGTCGCACTTCAGCCAGAATCTCGGCTTTCTCCTCGACGCTTCGGCTACGCAGAACCGAACCTCGAATGGTGAGCCGTTTGACCAACACCAGGCCGAGCGCGAGAGTGCCTCCTCCGCCGCCCATCAACCCGATGTTGACCAAGCGACCCCGGGAGCCCAGGCAGAGGATATTCGGCTCGAGATACTCTCCACCCACCGGGTCGAGAATCACATCGACTGGTCCCCAGGCTTTCACCTTGGCAAGCCAGGGCCCGTCGTGACGAACCGCGCACTCCTCGGCTCCTAATTCTCGGCAACGCTGAGCCTTTTCCGCGCTTCCGACGGTAGCGAACGTCGGATTGCTCCAGAGGCGGCAGAGCTGGAGCGCGGCAGTTCCCACCCCGCTCGCCGCCGCGTGGATGAGAACCCTCTCACCCTTTTGTAGCCCGCCCTCCTGGCGCAGGTTCAGCCAGGCGGTGGTGAAGACTTCGGGCAGCGCGGCGGCTTGGGTCATGGATAGTCCCTCCGGAATGGGGAGGGCGTGAGTGGCCGGAAAGACGGCGTATTCAGCGTATCCACCACCGGAGAGAAGAGCGCAGACCGGATCCCCGACCTTGGGCCACTCCACGCCCGTGCCCACCTGGTCGACCACCCCGGCGCACTCCAGGCCCAGGATGGGGGAGGCTCCAGGAGGAGGAGGGTACTGTCCGGCTCTTTGCACCAGATCGGCGCGATTCACGGCGCTGGCTTGAACTCGAACGCGAATTTCGCCGGGTCCGGCGACCGGAGCGGAGGTTTCGGTCCAGACTAAGGATCCGTCGATGTCTTCAATGGCCCACATATCGTCCAACATTCCATGTCCACTGAAGGGCTTCCCTGCAGGTCGAGACGCGACTCGGCAAGTACTCCCCTGGCACTATGAGCGAGCAACTTGAATCCGGCGGTCTCGAGGACCAGATCGCCCAACGTAAAGCCCACCGGCAGTCTTGGAGAGAGGCGGGCATCGAGCCTTATGGTCAGGCCTTCGAGCGGACCCACTCCACCTCCGAGATTCGAAAACAGTTCGAGAGCTTGACCGCCGAGGACGATGGTCCGGTCGTCTCCATCGCCGGCCGCGTGACGGCTAAGCGCGATATGGGGAAAGCATCGTTTCTCGACATCAGCGACCTGGACAACCACCTGCAGGTCTACTTCAAGATCAACGAGCTAGGGGAAGAGTCGTATCGGCGCCTGGATTGGGTGAACCTGGGCGACATTCTAGCCGTGACCGGCAAGGTTTTTCGTACCCGCCGGGGTGAGCTCTCTATTCACGTCTCGGACTGGACCATTCTCTCCAAAGCGGTGATACCGCCTCCGGAAAAGTGGCACGGACTGAAGGACATCGAGGTGCGCTACCGGCAACGCTACGCCGATCTTCTCTCTAGCAAGGAGGTTCGGGCCACCTTTGTGTTACGTTCGCGCATCCTTAGCGCCATGCGACGCTACCTGGACGGCCTGGGTTTTTTTGAAGTGGAGACGCCCAACATGGCGACTCTCGCCGGCGGCGCCACGGCGCGCCCCTTCATGACTCATCACAACGCCTTGGACCTGAAACTTTACTTGCGCATCGCGACCGAGCTTTACCTCAAGCGCTGCATCGTGGGCGGGATGGAAAAGGTCTACGAGATTGGGCGCGTTTTTCGCAACGAGGGGATCTCCACCCGGCATAATCCAGAGTTCACCTTGCTTGAGATCTACGAGGCCTACACTGACTTCGAGGGGATGATCCGACTGACCGAGGGGATCATCGACCACATCTGCGGCGAGGTGCTGGGGACTCACGAACTCGAGTTTGACGGACTCACGCTGAACCTAAAGCCCCCTTATCGTCGCGCGACCATGAGCGAGCTCTTCCAAGAATACGCGGGGAAAACCATCCAGGAGCTCCGGAATCCCGAGGTAGCCTTCGCTCTGGCCGGGGAGGCGAAGCTCAACGTCAGTCCGCAAAAGTCGACCCTGGCCCACTGCATCGACAAGCTATTCGAGCACTTCGTGGAGCCGAACCTGGTCCAGCCGACCATCGTGACCGAGTACCCGATCGAGCTATCGCCGCTGGCTAAGCGCAAAGCCGACGACCCGAACTTGACCGACCGTTTCGAGCTTTTCATCGCCAACCGCGAGATCGCCAACGCCTTCTCCGAGCTCAACGATCCCGACGACCAGCGCTCTCGCTTCGAGGCTCAGGTGGCTTTAGCGGCCATCGATGACGAAGCACATCCGCTGGATGAGGATTTCCTGACCGCCCTGGAATATGGCATGCCGCCCACCGGCGGGATGGGAATGGGGATCGACCGCTTGATCATGCTGCTGACCGGTAGCACCTCGATCCGCGATGTCGTGCTCTTCCCGCTCTTGCGCCCTCGCTCCGGCGACGGTGCGGCGGCCGTTGAGGCCTCGGCGAGCACTTAAATGTCCACCCATCGCGCCTGGGTCGAGGTTGATCTTGGCCGGCTTCGTCAGAACGCTCGCAACCTGGCCGCTCTGGTCAAGCCGTCGCGCATGGCCGCTGTGGTCAAAAGCGAAGCTTACGGTCATGGTCTGGTCCAGGTGGCGCGCACGCTAGAAGAGGAAGATATTTGGGGGGCCTGCGTGGTCACGCCCGAGGAGGGAGTGACGTTGCGCGCGGCGGGCTTCGCCAAGCCGATCCTGGTGGTCGGAGCCTCCTTCCCCGAGGAGATGGAAGAGGCCGTTCGCCAGGATATCGCCCTGGCTGTCTACGACGTGGAGCAAGCCAGGGCGCTGTCGAAGACGGCGGTGAAGGTGGGCGGTGTGGCCAAAGCTCACCTCAAGTTCGACACCGGACTCTCTCGTCTGGCCCGGACCACGGACACGGCGGTAGAGTTCTATCGGCAAGTTCGCGAATTGCCCGCTTTGGAGCTGGAAGGGGCCTATTCCCATTTGGCCGACGCGGAAGGTCTGGACCAGAGTTACACCTTGGGCCAGTACCGTCGATTCAAAGAGGCTCTGAGCCATCTCGCTGAAGAAGGTTTTCAGCCGGCGTTGCGCCACATCGGCGCCTCGGCCGCGGCGATTTTGTTGGAAAAAACTCGTCTCGATCTGGTACGTGTCGGAATCTCCCTCTACGGATTCTGGCCCTCGGAGGAGACCAGAATTCTTCATCATGGAGCTTTTCACAATCTGGCCGCCCGTCGGGTCGAGGAGTTCTCCGATCGCGAGCCGCCCTCTTTGGAGACGCTCTTCTCTCCGGTGATGTCGTACCGTACTCGTGTCATTCAAACCAAGTGGCTCGAACGCGACACCAAGGTGGGCTACGGCTGTACCTTCGAGACCCAGAGAAAGACAAGGGTGGCGATCTTGCCGGTCGGCTACGCCGAAGGTTACGATCGTCACCTCTCCAACTGTGGAGAAGTCTTACTCAACGGACGTCGGGCTCGGGTGTTGGGTCGAGTTTGCATGAACCTGACCGTGGTGGATGTGACCGATATCGAAGGAGTGGAAGCGGGAACCGTTGCCACGCTGCTGGGAGAAGACGGTGCGGGACGGATCGCCGCCGAGGAGTGGGCAGCCAAGATCGGTACGATTCAGTACGAAGTCGTGACCCGCATTCCGATGTCGATTCCTCGAATCTACCGAAGTTAAAATTGCACTATACTCGAGCGCGGGTGTGCCGATTATACCTGGGGGTATCTCCCATGCGGGATAGATCAGGTTATGCTTGGGTTGGTAGGACTTGGGTTGGTAGGAGTTTGCAGGATCTATGGACATTTCAACTTCGGATTCGAGAGGGATACCCCAGCCGTTGGAGGTGGACCTTTCGCGCCTGACTCACGATCTCATGGGAGGGATTAGCTCGCTTTTCATGTGTGAGCACATCATTACCAAGGAGCTGGAAACCAATTCCGAAGCCCAGGCCAATGAGACATTACAGACGACTTTGTCGCTGATGAGGGACACCGCCTCGCAGATTCGGGATTTTGCCGAGCAGCTGATGGATATCTCTCACGAGCTTCAGCGTCGAGCGAATTCCTGAGCCCAGCTCTCCACCAGCCCGTTTTCGAGAGACTTGCGCTGGGTTGTGGAGTCGAGGTGGCCGTTGATCAAGATGGCGAACACCATCTCCTCGGCGGTCTCTGGGAACAGATAGCCGGCCAAGCCCGAAACATTGCCCAGCGTTCCTGTCTTAGCTCGAATCTTGCCTCCCGCGGCGCCTGTGAGAAATCTCTGCTTGAGGGTTCCCTCGCCTGGTCCGGGCAAGATCGGCTTGAGGTCGGGATGGCTTCGGAGTACCTCGACCAATTGGGTTGCGGAGATGAGATTGTAGCGAGACAGCCCACTGCCGTCCGCCTTTCGCAACTTCCGGCCCTCCAGAGTTTGGGGAAGCACTCCGCCGGTGGAGCGGTGAATGAGCTCCATGGCCAGGTTATCGCTAGCGGCCATCGCCTGGCTGAGAATCTCCTGGAGGGTCCGCGACTGGTGGGTGGCGAGAATCTGTCCACGGGCCTTTCCAGCGCGGACCGTTCCGTTGAGGTGGATGCCGTGGAGTTTGAGGATCTCGACGAAACGCTCGCCGGTTCGAAGCGAGCTGCAAGGGGGAGCCAAGGATGCGGGGAGTTCGCCTTGGACGATGGCTCCAGCGCGGCCGGGGATCAGGTAGGTCGAATTTTGCTCGGATGGTTCACGGTGCAACCAGGGCGCTTGAAAATCCGGAGTGAGGGTGACGACGCCACCGTTGAGGGCAAGCCCGGTCACTTCGGGTGAGTAGCCTTCCCCCGTGTCGTCCCAGGCCCAACCTGGTCCGTAAGGGGGCCAGGCAAACTCGCCTTCATCGATCACCATGTCTCCCTGGACGCGGCGAAGCCCTTGAGAGTGAAGTTGGCGAGCCAGGTCTTGCAGAGCGGCCTCGGTCAGCTCGGGATCGGCCTCTCCCTTGAGGTTGAGATCGCCTCGCAGTCGTCCTCGTTGGGGTTGGCCCGCCGCCCAGACCGTCGTGCTGTAACGATGCTGAGACCCCAGCGTCTCCAAAGCCGCGGCCGCGGTCAAGATCTTCATCGTGCTCGCGGGGGTGCGGAGCTTGGCCTCCTCCTGATGGGCCAGAACTTGCCCGTTGTCGGAGCGAACGAGCAAGTAAGAGAGTTCGTAGTCCTCCTGGGCCCACAGTGGGCAGACCAGGAGCCAGAGAATCCAGAAGGCGCGTCGTGTGGCGAGCATGAAACTCGTTTCGAAGCTGGGCTCGCCGCCCCTTGCGTCTCCGTGGGGAGAGGGTCTTTCGACACTTGCCCCTAAGGGGTCTGGATGACCAATCACGCCAGTCGTGTGATTAGACCACTTATCAAGCGGCCGATTTCGATGCTGCGCGAATTCATGGAGTTCGAAGCGGCCGGGGGTATCGTTCTTCTAGGGGCGGCCGTCCTGGGTCTCGTTATCGCTAATTCCAACGCCGCTTCTTACTATTTTGAGTTTCTGGAACTTCATCTCGGTCCTTTGTCGTTGCTCCACTGGATCAATGACGGACTAATGGCTATTTTCTTCCTATTGGTCGGTCTGGAGATCAAGCATGAAATGCTGCGTGGAGAACTAGCCTCCCCGAGCCAGCGTCTGCTGCCGGGCTTGGGAGCTTTGGCCGGAATGATCGCTCCGGCCGTCATCTACATGGTTTTCAATCACGGCGACCCGGTCCTCGCGCGGGGCTGGGCGATTCCCGCCGCGACCGACATCGCGTTCGCTCTGGGCTTACTCTCGCTGTTGGGCAAACGCGTTCCGGCCTCGTTGGCGGTGTTCTTGGCCGCGCTCGCTATCATCGACGATCTGGGAGCGATCGTGGTCATCGCGCTTTTCTACGGAGGGGATCTCTCCTGGGGATTTTTGCTGGGAGCGGGGGTCATTACAGGTTTTCTCTTCAAACTCAATCGGAGCGGCATTGGCTCTCTACCCGTTTACTGCGGACTAGGGCTGATTCTCTGGTTTTGTTTTCTCAATTCTGGAATTCACGCCACCCTCGCGGGTGTGATCTTGGCCTTCTCCATTCCCCTGGAAACAAGTGAAGGAGGGGACTCCCCCCTACACAGTTTGGAGAATAGACTCGATCGATTCGTGCCTTTCTTGCTCGTGCCCATCTTTGGCTTCGCCAACGCCGGGGTCTCCTTAGAAGGCGTCTCGCTGCAGAGTTTATCTCATCCCTTAAACCTGGGGATCATTCTGGGCTTGCTCCTAGGGAAAGGGCTGGGAATTTTCACGGTATGCGCTGTGATCATCCGGTTCTTCGGTGGACGGCTTCCCCAGGGAGCTTCCTGGCTTCAGTTTTTGGGAGTTTGCTTTGTCTGCGGGATCGGATTCACCATGAGCCTTTTCATCAACATGCTAGCCTTCGTAGGGAATAAGGAGATGGTAGATGAGGCGAAGATCGGTATCATTCTGGGTTCCGTCTGTTCGGCTATCGTCGGGACTTTGATTTTGTGGAGAACCTCGGCTCGCCCGAATTCCGAAAACGATATCCAGGAAAATTTCGATTCGGGCGAAAAATGACTCTCGTCTCGGGGGCCATTTCCTTTCGGCTACTTTGAGCTTATTCGCGCTCCACGCGCATGGAGGTTATCAGATGAACAGAAGAGATTTCACCAAGGTTATGGCAGCCGCTGTGGCGGGAATGGTCGCGGGTACCAAGATGGTCTCGGCTCATCCCAACCACGGTGACAAAGCCGACAAGGACAAGTGTCCCGGTAAGGACGGCTGTCCCGGCAAAGAGGGAAGCTGTTGTGAGGAGAAAGACACCTGCAAGAGCGCCGATGGGAAGGATACTTGCAAGTCCAAAGAGTGCAAAACCGGAGAATGCAAGGATGGCTGCCCGGGTAAGGACGGGAAAGACAAGTGCAAAGGCGCGGACGGTAAGGACACCTGTAAAGCCAAAGATGGCTGCCCGGGTAAGGATGGCTGTCCCGGCAAGGACGGATGTCCCGGCAAGGACGACAAAGCTTCTTGCAAAGCTAAGGACGGCTGCAACGGCAAAGAGCACGCTTAGGTCTCTTAAGCTTTTATGAGGAGCCTCCGGGAAAGATGTTCCCGGAGGCTTTTTCGCGAAAGGAGTAGCTTATGGTTGCGAATCGATGGAATCTGCCCGACTACGGACTTGGAATGGGGCTGCGCACGGTCCACTACGAGCATATCCTCGAGCATGAGCCGAAAGTGGATTTCTTCGAGGTTATCTCGGAAGGCTTCTTGCAGGCTCAAGGACGACGCTTGCACATCCTGGAGCAGGTCGCGGAGCGGTATCGAATCCTCATCCACGGCGTCTCCATGTCGGTCGGAAGCACCGACCCGCTGAACTGGGAGTACCTCGGTTCGCTCAAAAAGCTGGCTCAGAAGCTCAAGGTGCCTTTTGTCTCCGACCATCTCTGTTGGACCGGCGTGTTGGGGCGGAACTCTCACGATCTCCTCCCCATCCCTTTGACCGAGGAGACGCTACGCCATGTCGCCGGGCGAATTCGCCAGATTCAAGACTTTCTGGAAGTTCCGCTGGCGTTGGAGAACCCATCCAACTACATCGAGTTCAAGATGGCTCAGATGGACGAGGCGGAGTATCTGACACGTTTAACCGAGGAGGCCGACTGCGGGTTGCTCTTAGACGTCAACAACGTCTATGTGAGCGCTTTCAACCACGGCTTCGACCCGGACGACTACATCGAGAGAATCCCGGTGGAACGCATTCTCTACCATCACGTCGCCGGGCACACCCATAAAGGGACCCACATCCTGGACACCCATTCCGATCACGTGGTGGAGAAAGTGTGGCAGATGTACGAACGCCTGCACGAACGGCACGGCGGCCGTAGCACGATGGTGGAATGGGATGAAGAGATCCCGGAGTTTCCCGTAGTCCACGCCGAGGTATTGAAGGCTCAAGTCTATCGAGACCGGGCCGAGGCTCGGGATGCGGCTAAGGCCGGGGCCTGAAGACTCGTGGCCTCCGACTCGACTCACCCCCCTCTGCGGGACTTTCAGGCCTGGATGCAGACCTTCATCGTCTCTTCAGGCTCTCCCGAGGAGGCGATTCGAGCCGCCGAAAAGCTTTCGGGACTGGCTCCCGGCTCGGCCGAGCGTCTGGTCCAGCGCTCGGCCAGACTCGACGAGATGGAGCGGCTGATGATCTATCGCCGCATGTATCCTCTCCGAATGGAAGAGGCGCTCTCCATCGACTTTCCCGTGGTGCGAAAGCTCCTGGGAAGCGAGACCTTCTTCAAGCTCGTCGAGGACTACGTGGAAGCCTTTCCCTCCCGCTCCTGGACTCTCGACCACTTGGGCCAACACATGGTCGGTTTCGTGAAAGACCATCCCCTGACCGAGAGGTATCCCGGATTGTGGGACCTTGTTCGTCTGGAGCAGGCGCTTTGCGATGTCTTCAACGCCGAGGACTCTGGAGTCTTGACCCCTGGAGAGCTAGCCGAAGTCTCGCCCGAGCAGTGGCCCGAAGCGCGCTTTGAATTCGTGCCCGCCTTCGTCTTGTTAGAACTCGGCTCCAACGCCAACGATCTGTACAAGGCTCACAACCAGGACCGGGATTTGCCGGAAACCCATTTAGGGACCTATCACCTGGTAGTGTGGCGCGAGGGCTTCCAGACCTGGCGAATGCCTTTGGAACCGGCTGCTTTCGCGGTCTTGAAGCTTCTGCACGGAGGTTTCTCTTTGGGAGAGGCTCTGGAAAAGGGTTTAAACGACAGCGACGAGAGCCCGGTTTTCGAATGGTTCCAAACCTGGGTCGGCGAGGGTTTCTTTCGAAGCCTCCGCTTGGGTGAACTGCCACCGAGCCCTCCCACACCTTCGAGCGTCAGTGCTAAGGAGTAGGGCTAGACGTCACGGCGGGGTCCGAGGTGGCCGCGAGGTCTGGCGTGGCGACGTAGTTCGCCGAGGGCTGATTTTGTGACTGGTTCTTCAGGTACTCGGTGGTTCCGTGTCCGGCGAAGATAACCACCACGCTCTTCTTCCCTTCCAGGAGAGTGCTGTTGGCCGCCCAGTCTTGGGGAGGAAGTCCTAGAGATTCCCAGGCCTTGGGAGGCTGTCCGAGAGGACTAACCAACGCGGCGACGCCATGAGTGTCTCCCTCTTTAGCGTACAAAGCCAACCGGGAATCGGCGACCTCGAAAAAACCGGTGGTCTCGGGAAGTGGTTGTCGGGTGTCCGACTCTACAAAAGAGAGCAGTTTGGCTTCGACTTCCGCGGGCTCGAGCTCTGAGACGAAAACGTGAAGCCCGTTGTCGCTGATCCCGGTGGAGGTCCACCAGGGGTGACTATCTCGGTCGGCTTCGGTCCAGGCGGGCAGCGGGACGAGGTAAGTCTCGGCGTCGGAGGGTAGAACCGGGTCTATCAAGGCCACGGGGTAGTCGAGGCAACGGGACTCGCGGACATCGAGACCGGGGTGGAAACGGTCGGAGCGATGGGAGACGAGGAAGCGGTAGGCGGTGTCGTCTTGTTGCAGGCCATGCACACAACACTGATAGCGATGATCATCGTGCGTTTCATAGTGTTCTAGTAGAGGAGACGCTTCTTCGACCTCCCATAGTTCATTTGTGCTAATACCAGATATAGTAGCTCTTTCTTCTAAGAGACGGACTTTCTACTTATAGTAACGGTTTGGCAACGGGGTGTTCGGAACATGACCGAACAGACCGTTAAACTTCATCCACATGGCGCTCTCGGGCTGTTGATAACACTGGGGATAAGTCGAATTTTTTCAGCAATACCAACGTTTTGTCTGTGTAAAACTCAAGATCGAATCATGTTTGACACGAGGGCTGTCATGACCCATAATGCACATGTTCCGGTCACGGAAACGCCCCGGTAAGCGTGAGAACCGGTAGGCTCTACTAGCCTGGTGGGGAACGGCCATATAGTAGAGGTTGGATGCAAACCTTCGTGATCCCAATCGTTTATGACGAGTCCTTCGGGTAGTACTTATGAACTATTGTGGCTTCAGCAAGCATCCTCAGCGCTCCGGATGAAAAACCGGAGAAAGCTCACCGGCCAATCAGGACCCGCGAGGGGGAAGGTCCACAAGGTAACTTGTTCGTGACACCTTTTTGAGCCGAGTGTTGAGTCTGGGCGACATCCCAGTCATCGGATCACTCGATTGCCGAGCCGCCCACAGCGGTAAAAGAGAGTGAGGTCGTGCCAGCCTTGAGGCATAGCTCTAGTGACCTAGGCAAACATCGGAACTACTCAGTGTCCGACCTTCGGGTTCGGGTATCGCCGAGATAGCCTCGCCAGCTATCAAGAAGAGAGTAGGGTCGCTTCCGGAAACCAGACCGGTCGCAGCAAAGTCGTCTCTTTCGAGAGGCGTCAGGGCCTGAGGGCTCGTGTCAGCTCTGCGAGGAACAAGTCTTGGATGGGAAATCATCTCTGACGCTGGCCACGAAGTCGTCATCAGGGTGCTTGGAGTGAGGTTGGTCTCCAAGCAACGGAACCGCCAATCGCCGTTCACGCGACGTTTTCGAACGATTGCAATGTCGAGAAAGGGGCGGAGGTTGCATCTAACCTTAAGGATGCTCAGTCCGCATGTCGTTAGAGTTTTTTCTTCGACCTGGTTAAGCGGGAATCAGAGGCTCTGATTCAGTTACTGTTTTGTCTGTGGGGCAAGATAGACACGTTTCGTGCTCGCTTGGCATCTTCGGATGTCTTCGACTCGAATGTCCATCTCTGATGGATGCACAGCTGTTCTGGTGCCGTGACGGCTTCGGCCGAGACATTCAACAGGGGTCGCATCCTGACCTTAGCGATGCAGCGGTGCTTCGTTCCGCTCTAAATTTCGAAGCGTGGCCCGGCGCGCGACACGGCTTCCCATTGGGAAACCACGTCTCGGATTCGTCCTTGGCGATGGTGCTGATGTCAGCGGACCTCGGGGGCTTGGTACAGGTGGGTTGGCTTTCTTTCGAGATCGCCTATGGTGTCCAAGCAACGGAAACGCTAATTGTTGCCGTGACGTCCACAACGTCGAATGATAGCGTTAGGGATCTCCACCCGAATGTTGGAGAAGCCTCTCGAAGATTTCCTCGCAGAATCATCGAGACCTTAACAACGGTGTGGAAGTGTTGAGGAACCCCATAAGACGCCCCTCGTGGGCGTCTTCTTTGCGTTCTGGGGAGTTCCGCTTTGAAAAAATACGCGCCCGGTTGAGGAGCGCGCGGGGAGTCCAGTTAAAGTACGCTGCGCGCCCGGTTGGGGAGCACGCATGAATCTGGATGAAGCGCATGCGGCGCGCCCGGTTGAGGAGCGCGCATGGAGTCCGGATGAAGTGTACGCTGCGCGCCCGGTTGGGGAGCACACGTGAAGTTCGACTGAAGTGCGCGCGGCGAGTTTAGTCGAGGAGCGCGCGAGCTTCGCCCATGAGGCTCCCTTACTCTGTAAAACTTACAATTCATTGATCGCGGACCGACCTGAGCTCTTCTGGTGTGAGGACACGATTGAAAATCTGAACGTGAGCGATGTCGCCCACAAAATGCTCCCCGAAACTTGGATTTCCACCGATCCAAACAAAGGGGTGCCCAGCACCAAGTGCGCCTTCCTTGGCTTCGACAGTGTTCTCACCGACGCTTAACTGGGAACGACCTTGAGTTTGGTCGTAGGTCACCGCAAGGAAGGTCCACTCATTCGGTTGGACAGAAACGCCTCCCATCACTTCACCCTCTCCGGCAAACGCCGACCATCCCCATTCTCCCGCTCGTGCGTCAAGTCCGACACTGCGATCGAATTCGCCATCATCAGAGGAGACGACTTGAAACTGAGCCTTATCTTCAATGTTTCCCGTGAAACGAGCCCAGACGGTGATGGTAAGCTGGGGATGCTTTTCCGCGTTGATGTCCCAGGGGACTTCGATTTTGGTCGTTTCCCCACTGAAAGCAAGGGCTTGATCTGTTCGACCCTTCTGGTCCGCGACTTTACCTACTCCATCTGGAAGCTCCGTCAGCGTGGCAATATTCAAACTGTAAGTTGCCTGAAGTACGCCCGGCGTTATGGAGGCTGTTGGTGAACCTGTGGCGACAGGGGGAGAGGATACCGTGGGTGCGGTAGTTGCGGTCGTGGCGGGGAGTCCCGTAGGGGGAGCCGGATCCGTCTTGATGCAGCCGGCGAGCAAAACAAGGGATGATAGTACGATGAGGATTCCTTGAACTTTCATAGAGACTATCTCTAAACAATTTAGAGAACTTGGTCAACCGGGATTGTTCACTCCTCCAGGTCCAGTCCAGGCGCCCGCAGCGCACGTGGTTTTGGGAGAACGCGCAAAGACCGGTTAGGGTGCACGCGGTGCGTTTGGTTCAGGGGTACGCGCAGAGACCGGCTCAAGTGCACGCGGTGCGTTTGGTTCGGGAGTACGCGTAAAGTTCGACTAATAAGTACTCAGAGATGAAAAAAGGAGCTTGGGACTTTCGTCTCAAGCTCCTTCGTGGTGCCGCGTCTTCGTTTAGGCTAGGCGGGCGTTCAAGGTGATCTCGGTAGAGGCCAGGGCTTTCGAGATCGGGCATCCGGTTTTTGCTCCGTCGGCAATCTCTTGGAATTTTTCGTCGTCGATGTCGGGGACTTCGGCCACGGACTCAAGCTCAATTTTGGTGATGGCGAAACCGCCCTCAACCGGTCCAAGGTGGACGGTCGCTTTGGTCTCCACGCTTTTGGGGGAGAATCCAGCTTTACCTAGTCCGGCGCTCAAGGCCATCGAAAAGCATCCGGCGTGTGAAGCTCCCAGGAGTTCCTCCGGATTCGTTCCCGTGCCGTCTTCAAAGCGGGAAGGGAAAGAGTAGCTGCCTTCCCAGGCTCCTCCGCCGAGTTTCATCGTTCCGGAGCCGTCTTTAAGGCCACCGGTCCATTTTGCGGTTGAATGTCTTGCGGGCATTGTGCTCTCCTTTTGGGGTGGATGATGGGACACTATATCCCCGAGTTGTCTTGATCCCCTGCTTGTGGGGTACTGAATGAGTTGTGGATAATTCTGGGGATAACAGGAAAAGACGCCATAAAATGGCGCCTCTTCCTCAACTATTCTATTTCTATTATCGAAGAACAGTGGCCGACTGACGGTCATAGGCGCGACGGATGTGGGGCACGTCACGATCGTAGTCACCGCTATAGTGGGTGCGTAGGTCGGAATCGATGGTATCGTCCCAAGCACGGTTTTCGTGGGAAAGCGCGGCTGAGTAGCCATATCGGTAAGCTTCGATTCTGTCGGTGTCGGGAATCGGCTGTTTACCGGCGATCTGCTTAACCGTGTCGTCAACATTTTGCTTCAGGTCACGGGCCTCGTCAGAACCAAAGTCATGCTTGGTTTGCTCCCAGTCGGCAGCCATTGCGTCTTTAAAACGCTCCCAGCCGGATTCATAATTGGTTTTCCAATAGTGGTTACTCATCGTGATATCTCCTAGTCGGTAAGTTTGTTGTCACAACCTGATCATAGGAGGTTCCTACATTGGCTGACTCATGCCATGGGATGGGGTGACCCTATACTCTGGCGGGATCGTCAAAGAAGTACTCGCAGCAATAACACCAAGGAAAGTATGAGAGTTATACTGGGCGCGCAGGACAAGAAGACAGCATTTAGGGCGTTTGCGGGAACGTATCTGCCGTCGCTTGAGATCTCCACGCCGCCGGACAGACTGTCGAGCATAACGGACAGAAACGGATCCGAGGGCAAATAGAGCAACCTCTCTTCTGCTTCGTCTTGGAGAACTTTGGTGACGTGCGTTCGTGCGACACAGATAAACTCGCGAGAATGTCCTTCTGGAGAGAAAGCGAAAGTTAGCTTATGGACAGGTTGATTGTTAATCACCATGCTGGTGGGCTCTTTCGATTGAAGAGTTCCCCTGGTTAGCACGCCGAAGCGAAGAAGTCGGTGCGCCTTCCTACCGGAGCGCAAGCCGGGAATGGCGATAGTGAGACCTATCGCGGGAAAAATTCCGATAAGAAGGAGGACCCAGACGGGAACAGCTCCACGTCGACCCCCCACGATTCGCGCCAGTTCAGGATATCCAGGCGGGAATTCCACTGTAACTCGCTCTTCCTTGTCATACTCCTCACCCTCGTCGTAACAGGCGCCGTCGAAGGTTTGACCGTCGACCTCGTAACGATAAAACCAATGAATGACTTTCTCGTCATTGACCTCAATGCTGGTCTCTTCGGCGCCGGTGATCTCGGCCTGGACGGTTCGTAGTGGTCCCCGAAATTTGGCTAGCTCTGAAAAATCCACAACCGCGGAACCGAGGACAAGAACGAAGAACATCCCGAGCGCCAAAAAGCCCCATCCCAGTACCGAGACCGTGCCTCCAAAGTGCAAAGTGATCCAGGTGCTTAAGGGGACGTGGCGGGGTGGCGGAACAAGAAAGTCTTGGCCTTTCATTTTTGAATTGTATCACGCCAAAGACCACGAAGTTCGCTTGGTAGGCCGGCTACCGTTTCCAGTACGGCTAAAGGGGTTTCTTGATGTAAGGCGCGCGCGCTACCGACTCCTCCAAGCACCCCGCAAGCCGGAACCCCCGCGGCTCGTGCCATCTGCAGATCGAGCGGGCTATCTCCGACGACCACGGCTTCCGAGGGGCTCATCTGGAGCTCTTCGAGGATCTGCTGGATCATCTCGGGATGCGGCTTGGCCGCGGCATCGTCGGCACTTCTCAAAGTCACAAAACGAGAGTGAGCCTTCAGAAGCTCCAGTTCATGCTCGACTCCCCGGCGTGATTTCCCGGTAGCGATGGCGCTGCGGATGTCCCGGCTGGCGAGCCAGTCCAAGGTGTCCAAAGCGCCCGCGACCCAGGGCGAGGCGGGCCGACTCGGGTCGAACCAATACTCTCGATAGAGCGTGACCATGGTGGCCGAGGGGAGGCCGGGGGAGAGGCTTTCAAAGGCGGCAGCCAGTGGAAGCCCGATGGTAGCTCGTAAAGCGTCATTGGGAGGGCATGGATGTCCATGCCGATGGTAGGCCAGGCGGAAGCCGGTCAATATGGACTCGATGGAATTCACCAGGGTTCCGTCCCAGTCAAAAATGACCAATTTGGGGTATCGCATGTCAGATGATTGGTACGGCTGTGGCCGGAGGCCTCTCTCTGACCCTGGCCAGATTCACACCAAGGTCGCTACGATGATTCTAGTGGCGGCCCGTGCAAGCTAATCTGGACCTGGAATTCTTTCCCCCCCCCGAGGGATGGAGAAGTAGCCTTTCGGCGCGCGTCTTCAAGGGGAATCAAGGCTTGCGGAGAACCGCCGGCCCTATGCTCACGCTCTCAAACATTTCCAAGCTTCAAGGCGGCCGCGCGCTTTTCTTGGAGGCTAGCTTTCAAGCCAATCCCGGTGACCGGATCGGTCTGGTCGGACCCAATGGAGCCGGCAAGACCACTCTTTTTCGGCTGATCACGGGTGAGGAAGGGCTCGACGAAGGCCAGGTCACCTATCCTTCCAAGACCGTGATTGGCTACTTCAACCAGAGCGTAGCCGAAATGACGGGAAGTTCTCCCATTGACCAGGTTTTGATCGCGGCCGGTTTTCAAGCGCTGCGGGATGAGCTAAGCGAGCTTGAGGCTAGGCTGTGCGAACCCCTCGATGAGGATGAGATGACCAAAGTCCTCGACCGCTACGGGGAGGTTCAGGCCAAGTTCGACGCGGCCGGAGGTTACGACGTGGAGACGCGGGCCGAGACGGTGCTCTCGGGGCTCGGCATTCATCCCGAGGACCAGAAACTTCCTCTGGAGTCGTTCTCCGGAGGATGGAAGATGAGAGTCGCGCTGGCTTGCGTGTTGGTTCGCCAGCCTGACATCCTACTGATGGACGAGCCGACCAACCACTTGGATATGGAGTCGATCATCTGGCTGGAGGAGTGGCTCAAGGCCTATCCCGGAACCTTGATCCTGACCTCTCACGATCGTGAGTTCATGAATCGCGCGGTCAACAAGATCGTGGAGGTTCGCTCGGGCAACCTGGAGGTTTACGGGGGAAACTACGACTTTTACGAGCGGGAGAAAGAGATTCGCGCCGACCAACTGGCGGCCGCTCATCGCCGCCAGCAAGTGATGCTGGAAAAAGAGAAGGAGTTCATCGCCCGCTTCAAAGCTCGAGCTTCCCACGCCGCCCAAGTGCAATCTCGGGTGAAAAAACTGGAGAAGATCGAGTTGCTCGAGGCTCCCACCGAGGACCGGACCGTCAAATTCCAGTTCCAGGTTCCCCCACGAAGCGGTGACGAAGTGGTGAAGCTCAACGGTGTGGACAAGGTCTGGACCCGAGCCGACGGTCGCGAAACGAAAGCGCTGGCCGGTGTGGAGTGTCTGGTCAAGCGACTGAACAAAGTGGCCGTGGTCGGAGTCAACGGAGCCGGTAAGTCCACGCTTTTGAAACTGATGGGTCACGAGACGGAGGCAACCACTGGTGAAGTCAAGGGTGGGGCCAGCGTCAACATGGGCTACTTCAGCCAGAACTCGCTCGACGTACTGGACCCTCAAAGCACCGTGATCGACACCGTCGCCGCCGCCCTTCCCGACATGAACGTAGCTCAGGTGCGAACGCTTCTCGGCTGTTTTCTTTTCCACGGGGACGATGTGGAGAAGAAGATTTCAGTTCTCTCGGGTGGAGAGCGAAGTCGAGTGGTGCTGGCCACTCTGTTGGGCCGGCCACTCAACTTCTTGATCCTCGACGAGCCGACCAACCACCTGGACATCCGTTCACGCGAAATCTTGATGGATGCTCTCAAAGAGTATGAGGGGACAGTGGTGCTGGTCAGCCACGACCGGCACTTCCTCAAAGAGGTGACCAATCGGACCTTTTTGGTCTCCGATCACAAGCTGCGCATTTTTGAGGGTGGCTATCAGGAGTTTCTGGCATCCCAACAAGGCGACGCTAGAGCTCGATAGCTCGCTACGACGTGTGCAGCCCAATGGGGCGCGTGGCGTGCAGTTCAAGCAGACTTCCGAGTGCGCTTCAAACAGGCGCAATGCGTGCAGTTAATTCGGCTTTGCGAGTGTCCTCGAAGCAGGCGCGGTGCGTGTGGTTCCTTCGGACTTCCCGCTTGCAGTCCATTTGGGCGCGAGTGCAGCTCAATCAGGCTTCCCGTGTGCTCTTCAATCGAGCGCGGTGCGTGCAGTTGAACCGAACTTCCGCGTGCTCCCCAACGGGGCGCATGGCGTGTAGCTCAACTGGACTTTCGCGTGCAGCCCAACGGAACGCGGCGAGTCGCTTCATGAAAAAAGGCCGCGGCACGGAACCACGACCTTTTCCATGGAAGAAGCACGTTCAAGGCTTGGGAATGGGACATCCCTTGAGCGGGCGAGACTTCATACTGACCTCCTGGCCAGCCAAGACCTCGCGCACCGCATCCTTGGCAAACCCTTCTCCGGAACCGGTGAACGGACCCATGTAGCGCAGCTTCCCCTTATTATCGTAGACAAGCGTGGTGGTGGTCCGATCGATGTGCAGGGCGCGAACCATGGCTTGATTGGCGTCGCGCATCACTTCCAGGTTGATCCTCTGACCTTTCAAGAACTTCTTGATCCGTTCGGGAGAATCACCGGGATGCGGCGAGACCGCGACCACGCGAACCCGCTTGGGGTCCTCGGCGGCGTAACTCGCCACCTCGCGTTCGATGCCACGACAGCTTCCGCACTGACTGCACCAAACCACCAAGACGACAGCTTCCGTCCCTGGCTTAGCGGCCATTTCGGCGACCGAGTGAGCCTGGCCATTGAGATCCCGGAGATTCGTTTGAGCGAACACCGGCGTCCCTAACGCCAAAAGAGTGCAGAGAATTCCGAGAGTGCGTCTCATTTGGGCATGTACATCTGCATCATTTTTTGCTGCTGGGCTTGCTGGAACTCGGCTTCCGTGACTTTTTTGTAGCCGTCCAGGCTAAAGAGAGCCTCATCGAGCTCGGCGGTGGAGAAATCCACCAACTCTCGAGTCATTTGTGGTTTGCCGTCCACGTAGGTGATCTCCTTGACCACCTGGTTCTTCATTGAAGCGTAAAACTTATCGACATCACCAACAATCTCATTGGTAACCTTACAGCCGTCATAGTCCATGCTGGTCCAAGTTCCATTGGTTATGGGACAAGAGAATGAGGGCAGCGCGGAGGTCCAGAATTCTCGGCGGGTCTTATAGTTGTGGTCGCCAATGCAGCCGGAGCTGGTCATGTCGGTGTCCACGATCCAGTGTCGAGCATCAACCTGGGCGACTTTTTCCACACCTTTGTCCTCGACCTTGACTTTGGTGACGTATTTGCCGGTTCCGGGTTTCGTCTTGGTGGGCTGACTGGGATCTTCGTTGGAAGCGCCAGGCCGCAAGCTTCGGACAGTATAGATTTTCAGGTCAGGTTCGATCTGGGCTTCCTGCTCGAGATCGCACATGGTCAGGCGTACCATGACCATCTTGAACTGCCCCATGTCGGTGGTGTCCTCCACTCGTTGCCTCTTGTTTTTGGTGCGAGTGACCGAGGTCATCTTCATACCTTGAGCCGAAGGATCGGCGAAGGTAGTGCGCATGGTGACGGTATGGTCGGCCAGGGCGGCCGTACCGAGGGTGAGTGCCAGGAGTACAGAGAGAGTCTTTTTCATGCTGGGGGAATACCCAGTCCTGGGGGTCGTGACCTGCTAAAAACGCTTGCCCGCCCCGATTACGGGATAGGCTTTTTCTTCTCCTGGGAAGTCTTCCCGTCGGTTGTTAAAAACGTTGCGAACACCGCCGGTGACGTAGAAGTCGTTCTTGAACATGAACTTGCCCAACAGGTCGACTTGAGGATCGCTGGTGTCATAGGCATCCAGGTTCAATTCGAGATTTTTATTGAAGAGGCGCGCGTCGGCCCCTAAGCCGAACTCGGAGCGGATGATTCCGGCTCGCAGGCGGAAGTTCTCCCAGTTTTTCATGGCTTGGAGGTTGACCAGGTTCTGATTGCCCAGTGAGTCGACGCCGAGTTTCGCACCCACGGCGCCGTTCGGTAGTAGGTAAGCGTTGAGGTTGGTGTGCGCGTCGCCGTTGCGCAGGTTCCACTGCTGATCGACTTCCAGGCCGACATACTTGGTCTTGGAGATCCCCTTGCCCAGACTTTCGACTTTCCCCATAACGCGCGCGGCGGACGCCGAAGCTTGTTTGGCGTTGACCACAGTTTCCCGAAGATCTTGCTGTACCTCGGGGTCGGCGCTGATGCTACGAATGTCGGAGGCGATTCCCTGAATCTCCTCGGAGGTACGGCGCAGGTTGTGGACCGCTTCCACCACGTCCTCATTGAGCGCTTCATTGTCAGCCAGGGTTTCCACGGAGCGCATAGCCTTTTTCAAGGCCACCGATGTGTCGCGTAGGTTCATGACGATGGTATCGACGTGAGCTTCGTTTTTCACCAGCATGCGATTCGCGTTACCGGAGAAGGAGCGCAGGTCCTGACCGACCACGTTGGCGTTGTCCTGGAACGCGATGACGGTCTGGTCCACGTGGGTGACCACAGTCTCCAAAGAGTCGGAGAGGCGATTGACCCTGTCGTTGAGGCCTCCCACGATCTTCTTCGCGTCGGCGGATACACCCTTAAGGTTTCCTGAGATGTCGCGGAAGTTCTCCAGGGTCAGCTTGATGTCGCCCTGGAACTTCTCGTCGGCGACCAGGGCGTTGAGCGCGTTGACCGACTGACGAAACTCGGTCATGACGAGGTTCCCTTCACGGGCCAGATCGTCGATGCTGACGGGAGCTTCCCCACGAACCTGAGAGCCTTTAGCGAGAACCTCTTCGTTGGGCTCCACCGGACCCGGTTTGATCTCGACCCATTTGTCGCCCATCAAGTTGCCGGTCACCGTGTAGACATAGTAGCTTCCCGGCGGATCCGTCTCGGCTTCGCGCGCACGGTAGAGACGCACGTCGTCGCGGGTAATCTGGATAGTAGCCTGGACTTTGTTGTTGTCCGCGAGTTCGAGTTTTTTCACGTAACCGATCGGCACACCGGCCAGATGCACGGGAGCTCGTTCCTGCAGACCGCCCACCGTCTCAAACAAAATGCGATATTCAGCTCCGGTATCGCGTCCGAAGTTACCTATTTGGGACACGGACAGGAGAAAGAGAAGACCCGCCACGACTGTGACGATTCCGACCTTTGCTGCGGCGTTAAGTTCCATCGTTGGTTACCTATCCTATCCCGAAATGGCCGCGGTTCCGGCCAAAACATGGCGATTCTATCCGATCCTCGTGGTTATGGCTAGACCCGGATCGGTCCCTCCATTTCGCCTTCGCGAAACTGGACCACATGAGGGTCCGTGGTGGTTTGAAATTCCTGAGGGGTCCCGAGAAATACGGGCAACCCCTGATGAAGCATCAGAATTTTGTCGGCGATCAGGTAAGCTCCCTTGAGGTCGTGGGTGATGACCAGAGAGGTCGCCTTCAGCCGGCGCTGCAAGTCGAGGATCAGTTCGTTGATCACACGGCTGATGATCGGGTCCAAGCCTGTGGTCGGCTCGTCGTAAAGCACGATATCAGGATCGGTGGCGATGGTGCGGGCAAAGGAGGCACGTTTTTGCATACCGCCGGAAAGCTGAGAGGGATACATGTGCTCCATCCCCTCGAGATCCACGATGGAGAGTTTCTCGGCCACGATTCGCTGAATCTCCTCCTCCGGCAGTTTGGTGTGCTCGCGTAGCCCGAAGGCCACGTTTTCTCCCACCGTCAAGGAGTCGAACAGCGCCCCGTGCTGAAAGCAGAAACCGATACGCCGACGCAAGGTTTCCAGCTCGGCCGGCGCCAGGTCCGGAATCGACTGGCCGTTGACAAGAACTCTACCGGAGGTGGGCTTGAGGAGACCCGCGATGGCGCGCAGGGTGGTGCTCTTCCCCGTTCCCGAAAGTCCCATCAGGACCAGAACCTCGCCTCGTTTCACGGTAAAGGTGATATCCTTGAGAATCTCCTTGGGACCAAAGGCGATCTTGAGATGCTCGATGATGATCGCATCCTCTTGCAGAGGTTCGCGTTCACCCATAACGGTGGTGACTCTGCTTCCCGGTTCAGCCACGACTCAATTCACCTGGAACATGATGGAAGACAGAATAAAGTTGGTGATGAAGATGACCACCATCGAGATCACGACCGAGGAGGTGGTCGCTTGTCCCACGCCCGCTGCTCCGCGACCAGCGTGCAGGCCCTGGTAACAGGAGATGATGCCGACTTGAATTCCGAAGATCATACTCTTGAACAGACCGAGCGTGAGATCCGACATCAGAGTCCATTGCCGGACCGAGTCCCAGAAAACGAGATAGGGTATACCCGCGTTCTCGAAGGCCACCATCGAACCGCCGATGAGCCCGGAGATGTCGGAAAAAAGCGTGAGCATCGGAACCATGACCAGCATGGCTAGAAGCCTTGGAACAACCAGGTAGCCGGTCGGGGAGACGGCCAGCATCTTCAACGCGTCGATCTGCTCGGTGACCTTCATGGAGCCGATCTCCGCGGTAATGGCTGACCCCGCGCGCCCGGCCACCACGATGGCGGTCAACATAGGCCCGAGTTCTCGCGTCATGGCGAGCGCCGCGCTGCCACCGACCATTTTCCCAACCCCGTACTGGACCGCCACATGGGCTAACTGAAGAGCGATAACCATTCCGGCGAAGGTCGTGGTCATCAAGACGATCATCAAGCTGTTGACCCCGAGAAAGCTCATCTGCATGATGGTCAGACTGGGACGCCACTGACCGCGAACGAGAAAGCCAAGGGTCTCTATAAAGAGCCGGACACAGCCGCCGATGGTCTCCAGAATGGAGATAACGTAGCGACCTATGGCTTCAAAGAAGGCGATCACTTCGGCGCTTTCCGTTGGTTTCTAGCCGATTCCTGCATGTCGAATCGGCGTCAGTACTAGCTTCAAGCCTAATTGGTATTAAATGTCAGTGTTCCGCGATCTCCAAACATCTGTTCGAAGGCGATGCGCAATTTGCTCTGTCCGGCCGCTACGATTTTGGGGAAGTAGACCATTCCACGAATCTCTTCCCCAGGTTGGAGAGTTTTGTCGAGAACGGGATCGATACGCGAGGCGGCGATCGGCTGGTCCTCGGCGCTCATCATAAAAACGCGGTACTTGAAAGGCTCTAGGGGGGCGGGGTTTTGGCCGACGTTCTTGATTCGAACTTCCAAGACGACGTACTTGTCGACCCCCTTTTCCACGATATTCTGAACTTTTTTGTTCAAAGTGTCTTGCACCGACCAGCCCTGTTCGGCCGCGGCGACCTCGGTTTGCAGATCGATGAGGGTCTCGTCCCAGAGAGTCGCCTCCACGTCGACTCGGATTCGAACCGTTTCCAGAGTTTGGTTCATCAGTCGGTTTCGCTCGAACATTCCAGCCGCGGACGTGGCGATCATCAGAGGATTGGAGATGAATGATCCGGTGGGGTCGAGGCCTATAGCGTTACTGACATCATAGAGTTGATAAAGACTGTAGGCCTCAAGGCCGGTATTGAGGACCGTTTGGGTGTTGACACCGGCTATCCCGGCGCCGCCAGCTTGGGTGACGAATCCTCGGCTTTCCGTACGCCGTCCGAGAGCGTTGCGATACTTCTTACGCACCGCGTCGAGCGAGCGATCAGCGGCTCTTTTCAGTTCCTCGGCGCTTTTCTCTCGAGGCGCTGGGGTCTGGCGGGTCACCTTCTTCGTCGCTTTAGGGTTGGCCGCGACCCTAGGAGCGTCTTTCCCTAGTGAGGCGATGGCCCCAACGCCGGCATCGCCTTCCAGGCGCCCGGAGGCGGAATGCTCGCGGAGTGACTCGACGACAAACCTGGCTTCGCCCAGGTTCCAAGTCTGGCCGACCTTGACGCCTTCTTCCAAGCCCTTGTTGATAACCGCTCGGTCGCCTTGTCGCTCGATGATCACGGCTTGCACCGGATCGGCCATGACTCTAACAGTTCCTAAGCAAAAGAGGAACAGAGCCGTCAAGCAGGCTAATCTGTTATAGTAAGTAACCATATGGAAGTACCTCGTTTTCAGGTTTCCATTATCCCCCAGCTTAAGCGTCAGGGCAAGGCATGAGAACTCGGAAGGTCCGACTCAAGCGAAAGGAAGAACCGCGGAAGGTCACTCGAAAGGGGACTGTTCTTTTTGTCGCGCTCTTGGTTCTTGCCGTTGTGGGCTTCGTGGTTGGAGTTCGAATGGGAGTTTCCCGTAAGGACGCCAAGCTCACGGGCACCTCCGAACTTAACACTCGGGGTCTGTACTATCAGCTGAAAATGGCCCGAACCAGCTATCACCTGGGAGAGCCGATCGAAGTGAAGCTTTCGGTTCGGAATATGACATCATCGCCCGTCGCTTTAAGGTTTTCGAAGAATCTAGAGTTTGATATCACGGTGAGGAAAGAGGTCGATCTGCTCTTCGCTCAGGTTCCCAAAGTCGTCTGGAAGATGTCGGAAAGTCAGATGATCTACGCGGACCCCCACGACAAAGTCCTGGCTCCTGGAGATGTCGAAGTTTTCGTAGGGGAATGGAAGCAGCTCGACCGCGAGGGCAAGCCGGTCTCGCCGGGCAACTATCAGATCATCGGAACCTTGTTGGACGAGCGCTCCGAGACATTGCAGTTGAGAGGTCAAACCGCCGAGGAGTAACCGAGTTGCCTCGAAGGGAGTTTCCATGATACCTTTCCCGCGTCGAGAGAGGATCGGATGGTCGCGACACCCCTTCGGTGTCGAGGAAAGTCCGGGCTCCACAGGGCAGGGCGCCAGATAACGTCTGGTAGGAGCGATCCTCAGGCTAGTGCCACAGAAATGAAGACTGCCGGGACCTTCGGGACCTGGCGAGGGTGCAACGGTGGGGTAAGAGCCCACCAGCGGTACGGCAACGTACCGGCTAGGTAAACCCCGCTTGGAGCAAGATAGATGGGGATAGCCTCTTTCGAGGAGGCACCGGCGGCCCGTCGGATATCCCCCGGAACGTCGCTAGAGGTGTCGAGCGATCGACATCCCAGATAGATGACCATCCTCAAGGCCTCAAAATCTTGGGACAGAACCCGGCTTACAGATCCTCTCTCGACCTTTCACCTAGCGAGGGCCGACTCTCGTCGGGCGCGAAACTTCTTTCATGAGATATTTCCGTCAACGCAGAAAGCCGATGGCCATCGGCTTCTTGGTCGGCTTGGTGGTGGGGTGGTTTCAACCGGTGCTGGCCGGCACCACGGTGCCCGACCTCTCAGCTCGGCTATTCATGACCTTCCAGATGGGAGCGGCTTTCATCGTCATCACGTTGTTCGCTCTTAATTACTTGGAGGTTCGTCGCCGGGCCTACGCCAAGATCATGGGTAAGCCCGTGAAAAAAGTTTCCAAAGAGCCTTAAGGTTCTCTTTCGTCTGACGATATCTACTAGGCTACCCGGAAAGTTCGACTGATGCCCCCCCTTCTAGTCGTGCCTCTCCGGGGGCATTTTTTATTTCTGGGCTTTCGAAAGCTTGCGGTAGAATCCCAGTCTCACCACCAGCGAGAAAGCCAGGTCGGCGAGGGCGGCCGGAATCAAGGTGCGCGCGCCGTGGGGCAGAAGGGTCGCCGCCGCGTAGATGCCCAAACTGCCGAAGGTCAAAGACCCGAGCGCGTTCATCAGAAAGCCTACCCAGAAGAGCCGCCCTCTGGATGGGGTGGGTGTCGCGGCGCTCATCATCTCTTTGACCTTCTTCCCCCATAGTAGAGGATTGGGTCCGAGGCTGGCCCCCAGACCGGTAGCCATCAAGAACATGCCGGTAAAATAGATCCCCTCTCCGACGACAAAGACACGAAAAAGGTTGGGAGCCTTATTTCTTAGCTCTTCCTGTAGCCCATCCATGGATGGGTGGTGATGGAGTCCAATCGAGATAACGACCAGACCGACCAGAACAGCCAGCCCGATTTTTGATGCGGGCTTCAAGGCTACCCCTTGACGGCGCCCTGGGTGAGTCCCTGAACTAAAAAGCGCTGAAGAGACAGGAACAGGACAAGGATAGGAAGCGAACCTAGAACGGCCGAGGCGGCGAACAGGGTCCAGTTGGCTGAGAAATTTCCGGAGATAAAGCCCTGCATGCCCACGGCCAGCGTGTACTGCTCCTCGACGGAGAGCAGGATGGAGGGGAAGATGAAGTCCGAGTAGGGTCCGATGAAGTTAAAGACGGCGACCGTCGCGAGCACCGGCCCCATCAAGGGGAGAATGATCTGGGAAAAAGTCTGCCAGGGTGTCGCGCCGTCGAGATAGGCGGACTCCTCGAGCTCCTGGGGGAGAGCGTCGACATAGCCTTTGATGATCCAACTGTTGAACGGAATGCCTCCGCCGATATAGACCAGGGCCAGGCCAAAAAGCGAGTTCAACCCGACCAGGCCTCCCGTCCACGGCCCGACGGTCTGCAGCATGCGAAAGATCGCGACCATGCTCATGGCGGCGGGGAACATCTGCAGCAAGATCATGAAAAGCAGGCCGTTTTTCCGCCCTCGAAAGCGAAAGCGCGAGAAGGCGTAGCCGGCGAGCGTAGTCACCACCACGGCGGTGATGGTGGAGAGGCCGGCCACAATTAGGGTATTCTTCATCCAGGTCAAAAACGGCGTGTTGGTTAAAAGTTCAATGAAATTGTCCTTGGTGACCTCGTTCCAGGACGGAATCAGTTCCGTGGAGACTAAAGAACCCCCTTTGCGAAGGGCGGCGATGACCACGAAGAAGGCGGGGGAGAGAAAGAGAGCCAGCAGAAGCCAGATGACGGCATGCCAGGCCAGCAACACGGGGTTGAACGGCTTCTGTTCAGTCATTGTCGAAGGCTCCCGTCATCTTGATGTTAATCCCGGAGACTCCAGCCACCACGATGAAGATGATGATGGCGTAAGCACAGGCGATGCCGTACTGATACAGATCGAAGGCCAGCTTGTAGCTGTAGGTGATCAGAATGTCCGTGGCGCCGGCTTCGCTGCCCGGAACGACCGGGCCACCCTGAGTCAAGAGATAGATGGCTGTGAACTGATTGAAATTGAAGGCGAAGTTGGAGATCAGGACCGGGATTAAGGAGGCCTTGAGCAGCGGGAGTGTGATCTGGGTGAACTGTGTCCAGGCTGAAGCTCCGTCGATATCGGCCGCCTCGTAGACGGATTTGGAGATGCTCTGCAAGGACGATAGGCAGATGGTCATCATGAAGGGGTAGCCCAACCAGATATTGACCATCAGGACGGAGATGCAGGCCCAGGTCGGGTCGACAAGCCAGGGAACCGGGCTGATTCCCAACTTGCCCAGAACGACGTTGACCGCTCCGTTGGACTGATTTAGCAATCCTTGCCACATCAAAACCGAGATGAAGGCCGGGATGGCCCAGGGCACGATAAAAAGAGTGCGATACAGTTTCGCCCCTTTGAGGTCTTCGCGATTGAGCGGGATAGCCAGGAAAAGTCCGACCACCATGGCACCGATGACCGAGACCAGGGCCCACACCACCGTCCATAGGCCGACCCGAGCGAAGGTGGCCAATTCGTTGGCCGAGAAGATTTTGCCGAAGTTCCTCAGACCGACAAAGCTAAAGTCGCTGTAGTGGTAGAGACTGAAGTTGGTGAAGGCCAAATAGACCGAATAAAGATTGGGCAGAAGAGACAGCACGGTCATGAGGACCAGCGCCGGTAGAATGTAAAGGGTCGGATTGGCCCGTTGAGTCATCATGGCTATTCGGTCATGAAGCGGATTTTGGCCCGCACCCTTTCCGTCGTTCTTTTCAACTCCTCGGAGGTGGTCACCTGATTGGTGGTGATCAGCTGTAAGGCGCCCGCCATGGAAGTATTGACGGCCGCGCTCATGGCGGGATGGTTGGGCATCGGAGTGCCGGCCTGAGCCGCCGTGGCGAACAACGCCAGGTCGCGGGCCACCACGGGATCGGTGACTAGAGTTTTCAGTTTCTCGGCCGTTTCTTGACGGGTCGGAGCCCGCGCGGCGGATTGGCACAGCTCGGCTGTGACCTCGGGAGAGGTCAAATAGGCCACCAGCTCTTTGACGCCCTGTTTCTCCACAGAGTACCGTCCGATCATCACTCCGGTCACTCCCACGAAAGGAGAGCTGGGCTTGACCGGGCCGGGAGGCAAAGGATCGAGGGTGTAGGGGACACCAGAGTCGCGGATGGCGCCCATGTTCCAGGGACCACATAAGATCATGCCCTGCCGCCCTTTGAGAAAAAGCTCCACCGCCACGTCGTTATTCATGTCGCGGGGAACGAGTTTGTACTTACGGTCGCCCAGGTCAGCGATCCAGTCGCATCCGGCCACCGCCTCCGGGGTGTCGAACTGGAGAGAGTCAACGTTGAGGGTCGGCTGGTTGAGCGGAGCCAGGAAGTCGGCTCCAAATCCAGCCAGGAACGGCCAGCTGAAGTAGAGATTCTCGAGTTGGTAGCCGAAACCGCCGACTCCGGGATTTTTTTCTTTGCAGGCCAGCGCCTCGGTCACCAACTGGTCCAAGCTTTCAGGCTTTATCGGGCAGAGCTCAGTGTTGCGCGCCAGCACCACGCATTCCATCATCATAGGAGCGGAGTAGATCTGGCCCCCAAAAGTGACCGCCTGTTTGGCAATGGGAAAAAACGATGGGTTTTGGGGGTTGATGATGTCTGACGGTATGGGTGACAGAAGGTCGGCCGTCTGGAGCAGTCCGACCCAGTCGTGCGGACCGATGAGAAGGTCCGGTCCCTGGCGGGCGGGACTGGCGACAAGAACCTTCTGGCGGAGGTTGTTGAAAGGGACCTTCAACATGACGACCTTTTGACCCGTGGTCTTCTCGAACTCGTCGAGTCTTCGCTGCAACGTGGACAGTTCAATTCCGTCAAAAGCGGTCCAGAGGACGACCGTATCTTCATCCACCTTTGGGGCGCATGCGAGCATGAGCACGAGGCAGAGTAAAATTAGCCGGGGCAGTGACCGCATTGGCCCTAGTTCCTTCGGCCACGCCCCGGGCCCTCCATGAACTGTCATTGAGACAGGCTCGAAAGGCATTGCCTTTGTTTGACGAGAAAGTCTTGGTGTGGAGCCAGGTTCCGGTCCTAAACGTAGCATTCCGCTCTTTCACGAGACGCCTTATCGGTTTGTCAAAGGCGCTCGTTTTCTTGTGATGTCGGCCGACCTTTCGACCGAGGTCCGACTTTGCAAGGCCGAGGTCAAAGCTTCGACCCGAAAGGGAGCGGAACTGGTCTCTCTTGACGAGAGCTCGACGTTTCCCGAGTCAGGGAAAGTCTTTTTGATAGAGTTCTCGGGCAAAGACGTGTTGACGCATCACTGCAGCCTGACCTTGGAGGAGGGGCGGAACTTGGTGACTTCTCCTTCCAAGACAGAAAAGGAGCGAAGCCAGTTGGCCCCCTTCACGGGTCGCTCGGACTATCGAGTGAAAGTGAATCTCCCCGTACAAGTCCGTATCAGCGGGGGGGCGAGAAAAAGTGATCGCCAATGGTCCTGCGAGCTTTTTGATCTCAGTCGTGGCGGCATGAGTTTGCTCTGTTCCGTGGACCAGCCCTTCGCTAAAGGTCAAACAGTGGACATCAGGGTGGTCAGTTGGGAGTACCCGGTCCGCATGGAAACTCAGGTCTTACGAGTCTGGCGCGACGGCGATCGAAATCGTGTGGCGGTTCTGTTCCCTGAAGATATGTCGCTCCCTCAACGTGAACTGGTCTCGACCTTTATCTTGCACATTCAACGCCGCGACGCCTTGAGCCGCGCTTTACCCAGCGCTGAAGCCGAAGCTGACGATTAGACTGGGAGTTCACATCACGGTCACAGCTGTAACTCACCGATAATATACTCTAGCGGTGGACCATGAATATTTCTTCACTCGTCTCGAATGCCTCGCGGACTCTCCGGAGCCAGGATGTCTCTCGTTCCACACCGCCGTCGCGGGCCAGCTCAGAGACCGCCGCCTCGGATAGCGTCGTGATCAGCGGCTCGTCTCCGGAGGTTTCCGAGGGTCCAGCGAGTTCCACTCCGATGTCCGCTTCAACTTCAGCTCTCTTGTCGGCGACAGCTGCCTCCGCCACTCAAGCCGCGGGAGCGACCCCGGGTCCGAGCGCGACCATTTTGAAGGTTTTGTCTCTCAACACCTATTTTGACGCCAAAGCCGGAGTCGAAGTGATCGCTGACATGATCAAAAAGACCGGAGCCGACCTGGTCGGACTACAAGAAGTCAACCTGACCACCGCTCAACTGGCCGAGAAGTTGGGGATGCACTACGTGCAGCAAGATAAGCGGACGGCTCTTTTGAGTCGCTTTCCCATAGAATCGGTCACCCCCAAGAAGTACGGAGTGTCGGTCACCCTGGACAACGGCCAGAAGGTGGGCTTCTTGAACGCTCACACCACCTCGTTTCCCAACCAGCCGCACCAGCTTCTTCACCTACCGATCGGGGGCGGTCCCTACATCGACACGGAGAAGCAGGCCATCTGGTGGGCCGACAAGACCCGTGGCCGCGAGTTCCGCGCCATCGCCTCGGAAGCTGATGGGATGGGACTACCGGTCATTGCCACCGGAGATTTCAACGAGCCCTCGCACCTCGATTGGACCGAGGAGACGGCTCGTGTCGGTCGCCATCCCATCAAGGTGGAGTGGCCCGGTAGTAAGACTTTGGAGAAGGCCGGGTTTAAGGACAGCTATCGCGAGATCCATCCCGATCCCGTGACCCACCCTGGAAACACCTGGACCCCCACCACCGCCGAAGATGACCCAAACGACCACCACGACCGTATCGACTTCGTCATGTATCGCGGTGCCGAACTCAAGCTGATCAATTCCCAGGTGATCGGCGAGAACAGCAAAAACGCCGATATCGTCATCGACCCCTACCCCACCGACCACCGCGCGGTCCTAGCCACCTTCGAGGTCGCTCCTCCTCGTTAGGTCCAGGGATGCCCCCAATCTAGGCCGGGCACTTGCGCGAAGCCTTTGTCGACCGTGATCAGGCGATGTTCGCCTTCTATGGCGATGGCCGCCAGGTAGAGGTCGGGGACCCGGTTGCCGGTAGCCCATATCGTTTCGCACAAGGACAGAAAAATGGCCAGGTGACGAGAGCCCGGAAGAATCTGCTGGCAGTTGCCTCGGGATGTGACCTGTCGGATAAATTCCAGGGCTTTAGGGAGCGGTGTGGGAGGGGAGAAGATCTTAGGATGAGTCGTGACTCTTAAGAATCCGCTGACGACCAGGGGAGACATACCGTACGGGCCTTGCTCAATCTCGTTCTTGAGCCAAACCCGACATTTGTCGTGATGGGCCATGTCGTGCCGATGCGCGTAGAGCAGCACGTTGACGTCGGGAAAATTCACTCCAGTCCGTCCATGCGGTCCAGGATTTGGCCCCAGTCCTCCAGATCCAGGCCGGATTGGAGTCCATTCCCACCGTAGGTCGGAAGTTCCACTGGGCCGCTCAGGTAAGGACCCTCGGCCTTATCAAGAGTTTCCCGGAGCGAGGCTGCGATCACGGCGGTCAGCGTTTGCCCCGTGGAAGCGGCATAGCGCTTAGCCCGCTCCGAAAGCTGCTCATCGAGTCTCACTGTGGTTCGCTTCATGGCTTGATCTTATGCTGACATATCCGATATGTCAACGGTCATTCGAGGAGGACTACACCTCGCTCACCAGCTCAATTCGCTACGCACTGCGTCGCGAATTGGAAAGGTCTGGAAAATTGACGCATGGTGCGCAAGACGCGGGCGAGTTATAGGGCTATTCGATAGGTGGATTGAACCAAGCCCGAGGGAAAGCTACGGCTGGATATCAGCTTCAAATCGATATCCTGAGACAACGCGCCGAACAACGGTCTTCCCGATCCTATCAGGACAGGAACAGTGGTGATCACCATGTCGGTGATCAGCCCATCGCGCAGGAATGACTGCACCATTTGGCCGCCATCGACATAGACCCTGCGCGCCTTCTGCCCGGCCAAATTTTCAATCGTCTCCCTTGGTGTCGAATTGGAGAATTGAACCTTGTCCTTCAACGCTTCTGGTACCGGCGTACCGGCCAGTTGCTTGGACAGCACCAGCACGGGACGGTCGTAAAGCCACTTGTCGAAGGTTAGAGCCTTCTCATAACTTCCCCGCCCCATCACGATCACGTCTTTGTCGGCGATAAAAGCATCGTACCCATGATCCTCAGCCGGATCATCGCGCTGCAACAGCCAACCGATATCACCATCTTGACGGGCGATGAAGCCATCGAGGCTGGTGGCTATGAAGACATGAGCAGTGATCAATGGGTACGCTCTTATTTATAAGTCGATCCCTAGACGGTCGCCGCGGGGGTGCCTTCGAGCACTTTGGTGGCGACTCGCTTTCCATTGAGTCCGCTATAATCGCCGGTTCCCGTCCCTGATCCACAAAGATGTAGGTTCTCCAGAGGCTGAGAGAAGACGTCGCGCAGCCAGAGCGATTGCCACAGCACCGGATCGCCTCCGTAGAGGTGTCCCCCGGTGACGCCCCAACCTCGCTCGATGTCCTCCGGGGACAGTCTGTCGAAAGCGGTCAAGCCGAAGCTTTTGCAGAAAGGGTCGATCATGGTCTTCGACCCCTGGCCCACCAGGTGTTGAACCCAGACTCGGGGCGCGGCGGGCTCGAACTCCCCAAAGGGAGTGACCGAGCTCTCTCCATACTTTGTGCGATCGTAGGCTCGCTCGAGAGAATTCACCGTATCGGTCAGACTGACCACCCCGAAGTCGGAAAAACCGGAGGCTTCCACCGCCGCGGTTCCCACGGTGGAGTGTATCTTCCACGCTTCCACGGCGTCGGCGATCTCGGGGTCGGCGCGGAACAGACCGATTCGCTCTTTCCAGGTGATGACAGGATCTTCACCAGAGATCACAAGATCAACTTCGAAAGACCGCCCGGTGGTAGTGGTCACGGCTCGGACCTGTCCGCCTTCCACCTCAAACTTGCTCGGATGCTCTTTCTGGATGGCGACCCCGGTCTTCAACAGAGCCTCCATCAAGGCATCCAGCGGAGCGGGCGCGGCGGAGAGAATCTCGTCGCGGGCCCAGCGACGCAGTAAGAGGAAGGCCGTTCCCGAAGCGAACGGTCCTTGGCGCGAGCCAAAGAGCGCGGCCGAGGCCAGCGACGCTTTGAGGAGCTCGCTTTCAAACCACTCGTTCAAAAAGTCGCGCAGGTTGTGCCAGGGCAGGCGCAAGACTTCCATCGAGTGACGCCGGCCCAGGCCGCGCCACTGCTCCACGAGCTCTTCCGAAGAAGAGTTTCCCATACGTCGCCACAGCTTCGAGGCGTCGTCGAGCAATCGAACGAACTCCGGCCAGCGAGCTTTGTCATTGTCGCTAACCTCTCCATCGATCGCTTCCCGGCGAAGGCTGACTCGGGCTCCGCTGGGCGAAAGCCCGAGGCGCCCCTGTTTTGGCATGGGCAGCTCGACGCTGAGCTCCTCGGCGAGGTCGGAGTCCAGTCGCGCGTTGCCCATCAGGCGGGTCACCCCACCGAAGTGGGAACCGGTCAGAAGCTGTACCCCGTGACCCGCGCGGGACAAAAGTAAAGCGACGACCAGGCTGTTAGGATCGCTCCCGACAACAACAGTGCGGGTCATACTCCCACCTCCGCGAGCGTCGCGTCCAAAGCGTTGGTCGACAAACCACTCTCCTTTTTCACTTCGGCCAGAAGCTCCAGAGCGGCGTTGCGCCCAGGGGCTCCGGTGATGCATCCTCCGGGATGACAGCTCGAGCCGCACATCCAGAGGTTCTGGATCGGGGTCCGGTAGCTGGCCCATTGAGGCGCCGGACGCAAGAAGAAGAGCTGAGGCAGACTGAGCTCGCCGTGGAAGATGTGCCCGCCGGAGAGTCCGAATTTCTTCTCCAGATCGTCGGGAGTGTTGATGTGCTTGTGTAGAATCTTGGAGCGAAGGTCGGGCGAGTGCTCGCTCAAGGTGTCGATGACGACCTCCAGGAACTGGGCCTTTTTCTCTGGGGTCCAGCCGCCCTCGAGATCGTAGTCGGCGTACTGTACGAACAGGCTCATCACATGTTTGCCCGGCGGAGCAAGGCCCGGGTCCAAGAGCGACGGGATCAAAGCGTCCATGAACGGCCGCTTGGACCATCCGCCGTATTTGGCGTCGTCGTAAGCTTTCTCCAAGTAATTCACGCTGGGGGCGATCTCGATGGAGCCGCGCAGCAGAGCTCGCTTGTCCTTGGGGATGGCGGGAAAGTCGGGCAGGCCGTCGAGGGCCAGGTTCACCTTGCAGGACGGACCTCGGGTGTTCCACCGCTTGATGTCGGCCAGATAGTCCTCCGGCAGCTCCTTGGCCTCCACCATCTTCAGGAAGGTCTGTTTGGCGTGGGCGGCCGAGACCACGCGGTCGGCGTAGTATTCCTCACCCGAGGTCGTGACGGCGCCGACCGCGCGGCCGTCTTGGATCAGAATCCGATCCACCGGGCTGGACTCTTTGATCTCCACCCCGTGGTGTCGGGCCGCTCGGGCGATGGCCTGGCTCAAGCCTCCGGTCCCACCCTTGGCGAATCCCCAACTGCGCGGCGCGCCGTTGAGCTCTCCCAGGTAGTGGTGTAGCAAGACGTAGCCGGTTCCCGGAGAGCGCACGCCCAGGAAGGTTCCGATGATGCCGGAGGTGGACTTGGTGGCCTTGAGCGGTTCGGTCTCGAACCACTCGTCCAAAAAGTCGGCGCCGCTCATGGTCATCAAGCGGGTCAGGGTGTGGAGGTCGCGCTTGTCCAGACGGTCCAGTGTGCCCTTCACCTTGGCCATCTGGGCGATGTCCTTGGCCTCAAGCGTTGTCGGATCCGGCGGCACCAGGTCCAAAAGGGGGCGAACGGCTAGGATCAGGCGACGCATGGTGGCCGAGAACTCGTCGTAGCGCTCGGCGTCCTTGCGCGAGAAGCGCTCGATCTCTTGGCGAGTCATGTCGTGGTCGGGCCAGTCGGCGAAGTAGTCCCCGTCCAAGGGCGCCACGGTCGACTCGAGCGGGATGATCTCAAGACCGTGGCGAGGCAGCTCCAGCTCTCGAATGACCTGAGGGCGCAAGAGCGAGATCAGGTAGGAGACGGTGAGAAACTTGAATCCGGGATAGAGCTCCTCGGTGGAAGTCGCACCTCCCACCACCGAGCGGCTCTCCAGAAGGAGCACCTTCAGTCCGGCTTTCCCCAGGTAGGAGGCGTGGACCAGGCCGTTGTGGCCTCCACCCACCACGATCACATCATACTTCGACATACATCTCCTTTTTGCGATCGGTGACAAAAAACGGAAGCTTCTCCACGGTGCAGGGCAGCTTCACCCGATAGCGGTCGATCACGTCCTCGAAAATCAGCTTCTGGCCGGGCTCACCGGCCCGCGGATCGACCTGAGCCAGCATCAGGTACTTCTGCAAGGTGGGCGACCAGGTGCCGCAGGTAGCGTAGCCGCGTTGCTCGCCTTGTTCATCGAAGAGTGGGTGAACGCCACGCCAGGCCTTGACCGAAAGATTGGGAGGGAGTCCGAGTTCTTCGAAGGCTTCCCGGTAGGCTTGAGGGTCGAGGATGCAACCGACTAAGTGATAAGGTGTCTTGAATTGCTCTTTTTCCTCGAGCAGAGCCGCACGCCCCACGAAGTCGCCCTTCTTGAAGTGAACCGACCAACCCAGGCCGAGCTCGAAGGGAGAGGAGGTCTGGGCTGTGGTGGCGGCCGACAAGGCGCTGGTGTACTCCACGTCGAGCATCAAGAGACCGGCCTCGATGCGGGCCACGTCGAGCGCCCATATACCGGCCGGATAGAGGGCGTAGGCCTCGCCGATGGCCACCAGTTTGTCCCAGATCTTCACTCCGTCGGCCACCGGAACCCACACCTCGTAACCCAGGTCCCCGGTGTATCCGGTGCGGGAGACCCAGAGTTTGATTCCTTCGAATTCGGTGTGACAGCTTTGAGAAAACCCGAGCTTGGCCACCGACTCGCCGACTAATTCGCGCAACACCGCAAGTGAAGTCGGACCTTGCAGGGCCAGCACTCCGTAGTCGTCGGAGATGTTCTCGATCTCCACCTCGAAGCCGCGGGCCACCTTGCGAATCCAAGCCTCTCCTTGTTCGGCCGCCGTCATCTGGAAGTGATCCTCGGCAAGGCAGGCGAAGGTGCCGTCGTCGATCACCTTACCCCGCGAATCGCACCACGGAGAGTAGAGGACGTCGCCCACCTTCAGGTTGGCTATGTTGCGGGTGATCAGACGCTGCAGGAAGTCTCGGGCTTGGGCGCCCTGGATGCGATACTTGGCCAGGGCCGATACGTCGAACATGGCGCAGCTGGCGCGGACCGCGTAGTACTCGCGATCGGGCGCCATCTCGTAACAGCTGGCGACCTGATATCCGCCCCAACGCCGCCACTCGGCCCCTTGCATCAAGGCTTCCGTTCGCGGATGAAAAGGTGTCGTTTTCAGGCGTTGCATGGGCTGGGCCCATTCTCGTATGGCGAAGGTCGCCCCTCTTCGAGGATTCTTAGTCGGATGAACTTGTGAAATATGGAACATTCGCTTAACAACAGCTCTTCATGAGTGTTTTATCTTGCTTTACAGAAAAAGAAGAAGATCCAGAGGCGTTCGCACACGCCATCTGAGAGAATAAGGAGTACCACTATGCAAGGCGTATCAGCTTTTCTCGATCGCGTGAACCTCAACGGCACCAAAGCTTTAAGAATTCGAGACACCAACTACCAATTGGTCAAGCGAGATCAAGACAGCGGAGAGTACCAGCCCGTCGACACGATCAGCTCGTCTATCTCCTCCCAGGAGCTGGAGGCTCACTACGGAGTGTGGGAAGATAAAAAGATCACTGAGGGCTCGCTCTGGTGGAAGAAGACCGTGCGCGAGCAAGACGGCCAGGTCCAACCCGATGAAGTCAAGAACTTCCCGAAGTTTCGGGAAAACGAGATGTCCCACATTCCTAGCCGGCTGGTCGGGGGCGACAAGCTCTACACTTTCGATAGCGCCGCTGTTGAAGTTCATCAGACCGATTCAGGCCAACACGCCAAGCTCAACACGGAGTGGAGCCTTCATCGCGGAGACTGGAGCCGTTATTGGGACTACATGAGCCCCCTCGCTCCTCCCCGCGCGTAGTAGGAGCTTCGGTGGAGGCGTTAGCTTGAAATTCGATGGGGCCTTAAGAGCGACCGTTCTTGTCCTTGGAGGGACGGTGTTGCTGTGGGGATGGCGCCGGATCTTGCCCCCATCTTCTTTCTCCCATCTGAAAGTGGGACGACTGTGGGAGTACGACATCCTTCCGGGTCCGGGCACCGAGCAGGTGGAGATTCTCGAGTCCTTCGAATTACCCGACGGTCGCCGAGCCTTTCGAGTCGAATACCGCCGTGCCGATAGTGTCTTGGACGCGGTGTTTAGCAACGACTCCAAAGGCCAATTGGTTCAGCTGAGCCAGTCTGGTGATGCGGCGACCTTTGACCCGCCACTGATCGGATTGGGGAAACTGCGCGTCGGAGCTTACTGGCGCACGCGTTCGGCCATGATCTTCCCTTCCAAGTTTCGGGCCTCCACCCCTACGGAGGTTTCCGGCCGGGTCGTGGGTTTCGAGAAAGTCACCGTGCCCGCGGGCACCTTCAAAGCCTTCCGTATCGACTCGGTGACCAACGGTCGAGCCTGCACCGGCTGGCACGCTCCAGGGATCGGGTTGGTCAGGGAGACCAGCTGGGAGGAGGAGCTGGTCCTCCGCCGGTTAGTCGAGCCGTCCGGCGAATGAACTCAAGGACGGCGACGTCTTTTGCGGCTGACCGTGGAGACGAGAAGTCACTTGGGATTCTTGGAGGCTTGCAGTTGGAAGAAGAGCCAAGCCATGGTTTGGAGCAATTGATTTCCGTCGGGCACCGTCCCTTGGACATGTTTAACAACGTGGACAGCTACGGCATTGGGGCCGTTTGCTTTGTAACTGGGGACGATTGCCCCACTCCTACTGGGCGGCTCTAGCGGCGCCGGTCCCCAGTTGGCTGGAAGCTTGGCTCGAACGCGAAAGATATCCCGCGCTTTGGTTTTGGATTTGGTCTTAATCTTACCGCTGTAGCCGCGCTTGGTTACCGTCTTGACAGCCGAGTCACGACAGATCTGGAAGGCTAGGGAGACGCCGTTTTTTAATTTGAGTCTGCCTGTCATCAAGGGCATCGAGTAGTACGAAATATCTCCATACGGCACTTTGAAGCCAAAGAAACCCTTCGTCCCAAAGGGCTCTTTGCGAAGGAAAAACACCCGATCGGTGTAGGAGCGAAAATCCAGTTCGTAGCTGAAAATACCATGAGGCATTCCGTCAAGAGAGAGAAACTTGTGAATCCGCATCAGTAACTGATAGCGGGCGTCTTCGTAGTCACGACCTGACGCGAGGATTCGAACCAAGCCCACGACGGAAAGGAGCATCAACCCAACCAGGGTGGCGGTGACGAGAGGAGAGCGCTCGGGGTTGCTGCTGGTGCTGGCACCGACAACAAACAGACCAAGAATGCCACAAAACAAGATCAGGCACCCCTTCCTGTGATTCCCTTCAGCATCTTTGTCGGCGTTTTGAAGGCGAGCTAACGCTGCCACGATCGATTCGTCGTTTCCTGTGAAACTCAGTCGGTCGCTTTTCAGGGCAATACCCCCCTATCCAAGATTCATTATTGAAGATTTGGCTACATAAGAAGTATAGGCCTTCTTGCGAACAATCAAAGCCCCTCAACGTCTTTTTTGCGACTGACCGTATAGACGAGCGAGACGGCCTTATGCCCGTAGGCGGGAAGCTCCAGGGCGAAGGTGAGAAATCCGTTGGAGTCCTGCTGAACGTGTCCGGTGGTGCGGGCCGCGTCCTGTTGCACCTTGACGCTTGAGATCTCCGAGAGGGGAAGGCGCTCCAAGACTTCCAGTTTTTGAGGTGTCGGACCGAGGTTGGAGAGCTGGACTTCCACTTCATGCTCGCGACTGCGCCAACCGCCGACCCAGGGGGAGTCCTCGGGTCCGGCCTTCTCGCGCCGGTGGCACCTGAGTTCGGGATGAGGCCCCCAGTTGATGGTGAAGGTCTCGCCGGAGGCCACCATCTCGATCTGGCCACGGCCAACAATCCCGCAAGACTTCACCAGATCGATAGGACCGGCCAGGAGGGGGCCGGAAGTGATGTTGACCTGGCGGGTCCGCACGAACACCGTGGGTGAGAGCTCGGCCATCACCACTCGTTCTTCCTCGACGGCGGCGTGGAACTCGAAGAGGGCGACTCGATGGGGCCTTCCGTCGGAAGGGACGGTGCTATCATGGGTAGCTTGAAAGCGCAAGGTTTTCCCACCGGTCTGAATTCCAGGAACGGCGGAGACCTTCTCTTCCAGGGAGTGGACGGTCTCCTCGCGGGTCTCGACGACGGTTCTCTTCTGCTTGCCTTGCGCGTAGAGAAGTTCGGACTCGAGTCGTGGGGGCTCCGTCCCTAGAGAGATTCGCTCGGTGGAAAAGTCGAGCCGCACGTCGTTCCAGGCCTCGCCGGTGTTCTGCCACAGACAGGCTTCGGCCCGAAAGAGAAGGCGATCACCGTTCCACTCGGCCACGTGATAGGGGCGCCAGCAGGCGTTCGGCACACAGTAGAGCACGCTGAGCTCGACCTTCGCGGAGCGGTCCATGACAAGGGTCAGCTCTAGGTCAGCTCTCCATTCCTGGTTGTCATCTTGAAACTCTTCGTAGCTGTTCTTGAGCTTCCGCAGCTCCTCTCGAGCTTGCTCTTCGCGCCGGCGACAAAGAACTTGCTCTTTTTGAATTTCCAAGAGTCGCTTCTCTAAGGCTGACCAGTCCTTGGTCCAGCGCTTGGAGTCGCCGGTTCCGACGGCCACGTCATAACCGGTTTCGACAGCCCACTGCTCGATGAGGGCCAGGTGAGATTCCACAGCCAACTCCGCACGTTCACAGTCCCGCTCACACTTTTCCACCTCGCGCTGTTGGGCTTCCAAGCGCTGATGGAGCTCTTGGGCTTCCAGAGAGGACCTCTCGCCGGATAAGCGTGGGTGTCGGACCACGCGAAGGTCCAGAACCGCTCCCTCGGAGCTGTCGAGAAAGCCATATAAGGTCTTGTCCACGATGATGGGACTGACATCCTCCACGATGAAGCGGTGAGCCCCTTCTGAGAGAGTCAGTCGAGCCGCGCGTCGCACGTTGGCCCGGTCTTCCGTCAGAGTCACGGCGACGACGGGGAGTTGTAACGGCTCCTTCACGATTGAGGCTCCCTTCGGTTGCCGCCTCGCAGCTCAAGCTTCGATGACATCTCGATCATGTAGCGGAAATGAGCTTCCACTTTCTCTCCCGGAGCAAGTTTGAGTCTCCATTGATAGGCCTGCTCGAGAAAGGGATTATCGGGAGACGTGCACTTTTCCCAGTCCGGCTTGACCGAGAGGAGGTGTACCTTGAGATCGTCCTTGGATTCTGGGGCCGGTTGAGGCAGACGTTCTTGAATCTCCAGCGTGGTGGGCGTGGCTCGGTGGTTCACGGCTTCAAGCTCCACGTTGTGAACGAGCTCGGTGGTGCCTCCCATCAGTCCGCTGGTCCCTTCCTTGAATTTGCTGTTGCGGCGAACCTTGACGGCCTGGTCAACCCCCAGTCCCAAACGGAATTCACCTTTCGGAGTCACGGCCTTGAGATCGGTCGTGTGCAGGAACGCTCCAGCCACGTTGACGTCGACCGGTCCTTCCGGAAGGGCGCGGTCCGAAGGGTTGGTGATGACGGCTGAGCGAAAAACGTCGTGGCTAGAGCGGGGTACGCAGATATGTTCCAGGCGCGTGGAGAGCTCGAGGACAAAGACGGGGACACTGTGGAACCTTCCGTCCGAGGGGATGTCGACGGGCGCCTGTCCGGGGTAAGAGTAGTCGAAGCCGCTCATGGAAGAGGGGTAGCTGGAGTAGCCATTCGGTGGAGAGCTCGACTCGACGGTCATAGCCTCGACACGAGCGTTCAACACACGCGTCAAAGCGGCCTTGGACAGCGTCGAGGAGCTTTCCAGATACTCTTGTCGCCAATTCAGGGGCACAAGTTGACCGCGCTGGGCTGACATCGCGTTTTGAAGTCGCAAGGATCGATACTGGAGAAACTGGTGGTCGAGAACCTGACGCGTGGGTCGAGAACCAAATCCTATGGCATCCTTAAAGCTCGCGCCGTCCGCCGCGCGGTGCCTGACCTGCTCCATAACCGCTCCGCCGAGAGGTCTCAGGTTCTGTGCGACATGTCCCGGGGGAGGTGGAGGCGGGGGAGGAGGCGCGGCTTGTACTGGAGCTGGAGCGGCGCACTCGGAATAGGGGCCTCCTCCTTCGTTTTCGTCGCGGGCGGGGCGCGCTCGCTCCTTCATAGGGGAAGATTTCTGCAACGGAACCGTTTCAGTGGTCTGAGGAACGGTCTCGGAGGTCGCCATGTCGAAGTCGCTAAACAGGCGGTCGGTATCCGGGGGTGGAGGAAACCAGGCGGGAGCCTGAGGCTCTTGTCGGCGTCCGATACGAAGGGATCTCCAGAGAGGAATGTCCCGCCACTCCGAGGGGTTCGCGGTGGACAAGGTGATGGGGACGGAGTTCCAGTCCTCTCCGGTTTTTTGGCAGACCATGGCCCGCATGGTCAGGGTCGCCTGCTCGAAGCTGTCGGAAAAATCGATGGAGTAGGCCGGAACCCAGCGGGCGCCCGGAATCGGGTAAGAGAGCTTTATCTGAGCCGGAGAGGAAACCTCGCCTCGAAGGCTTAGGATGACGGATTTTTCCAGCTGGCCGGGCTGCGATTCAGGAGCGGCGAGGGAGGCTTGGTGCTCGAGTTTCTTCACCACGCGCTCGGCTTCTTGATAGGCGGCTTCGGTCTTGGCGATCTTCTCCTCGAGAGCTTGGAGCTTTCCTTGGCGGAACTTCAGCAAGTTCAAGGGGCCTTCGATTCGAAACTCGCCGAGAGGGGCGCCTTCGGAGCTTCGAGGTCGGGCAGCCGGGTGAAGCGTCTCCAAGCACGAGCGAAGTCGACGGAGGGTGACGAGCTCGGCCAAGATCGTCTCTTTCTCCTGAGAAGCCTTCCGCAGCGTTTGTTCCTGCTCTCCAAGTTTCTCCAGCCCGTTGGCGCGAAGCGCCACCCGATAGTCCATAATGGAAGGACGCGGTTCGTGTCCGAGGAGCTCGACGGTCAGTCCATGGTCGGACATGGCCAGAGGGAGTCCACGAATCTCCAGAGTATCGGCCGTGCCTTGAGGTAGCTCGATCGTCCGTTGGACGAGCGCTCCTTGACGGTAGATCGTGACTGAGGTGAGAGAAGAGTCGAGCACTTCCATGAACTCTGAGGTTCCACGTGTACGAGAGACCTCCCCCAGACCTACCTTTCGCGCTTTTCCCACGGTCTGTGCTCCCGAGGCACCGCTCTTCGCGGTGACCGAAGCGGTAACACCTTCGGCTTGCGCGCCTCGCTTATGTATGTTCAATACACCTCACTCGGCGCTCCTAGCGATAGCGGCACCTCGAAATCACATCCTCGCGGGAGAAGCGCGAAAGGTAGGTCTGGAGCGCTCGAGGGACTTTTTGAAGTTGAACGAATTCGCCGCGAGATATGGGAGTTCATGCCACCTGTTGCCTGATCTGCGGATTGCCGATCCAGCACGATCACTACGTCGCCACCCCGAGGGAAGATCTGTGGGCCATCTATCGAGCCGACAACAAGCCGGAGGGACACTTTCCCTTCACCGATTCGCATGACTGGCTGCTCAAGGGGGTCGCCGTCAATCCCGAGGAAGGTCCGTTTTACGGCGCCTGCGAGGACGGGGGGCTGTCGGCCGACGGTGAGGAGTACTATGTGGGTAGGGGCGACGAGGACTACTTCGCCATGCACCAATATTGCTGGGAGGCGGCCGGCAAGCCTCGGGACCACGTCAGCGTCTATCACTACAAGTACGCTTTCGAGACGACATTTCTGAGCCGATACCAGGGACAGCTTTTCGACTTTTTCGCCTGTGTCCGCGATGGGGAGGATTGGCTCCTGGAGGACCCGGAGCACCAGGCGGGAGAGAAAAATCGCGAGAGGATTTCTCGCCTCTTGAACGGCCCAAAGCCGGTCGTCGGAGAAAATGGGGCGATCCGGCCTCCGGCCAATGTGGAAGAGCTCTTGGCCAGCGATGTTTGGACCCTAGAATACCGCCAGTACGAGGAGGGGAAGTACGACTTCTGGCGTTTCCGCGACAACGTCGACACCGGCATCGACACCTCGGGCTATCCCTACATGGAGTGGGTGATCATCACGCCGGGGGAGACGTCCGTTTCGGAGATGGAGCGGTTTGAACGCGCCTTCTACCAGAAGGTTCAAGAATCGAAGCTAGCCGTGGCGCTCGCTACCGTGACCATCCAGGGGCGCTACTACTTTGTCCTGCAGGCCCGCGACCATCAGGAGTTCGAGAAAGAGCTCGCCGCCAACAAACCTCCGGGAACGCTCGAGCTACAGTTCGAGAATGAACCGGAATGGACCGGATACTTCGAGGAGTTTCACGCCCGCTTCCCCTTGCTCTGCGGTTACTGACGGAAGTTGCGCGGGATGGTCTGGTCAGCGCGGATTTGCAGGCATTTATGCCCGCTCGGTTGATTTTCTTGAGCTGCGCGGGATGGCCAACGCGGGCTTGCAGGCATTTATGCCTGCGCGAGTGATTTTCTTGAGCTGCGTGGGATAGCCAGCGCGGGCTTGTAGGCATTTATGCCTGCGCGGATGATTTTTCTTGAGCTGCGCGGGATGGCCAGCGCGGGCTTGCAGGCATTTATGCCTGCGTGGGTGATTTTCTTGAGCTGCGTGGGATGGCCAGCGCGGGCTTGCAGGCATTTATGCCTGCGCGAGTGATTTTCTTGGGCTGCGTAGGATGGCCAACGCGGATGTGCAGGCATTTATACCTGTATAGATGATTTGAACTTAAGCGGTCTTGTTCATTTCTGATTCACGATTTCTTCGTACTTCTCTGATCTCTCGACAAGCATTCAGCAGTTTCTCAAGAAGCTGGTTCTCAGAGATAAGGTCATTTCTGGAAAGTCTCAGAGTAGGAAGCTGGAGATTCCTCTCGCGCCACTTATCGATTTCTGAGCGATGCCCGGGTCCGTCGATTTCAAGATCGATCCAAATTCGTTGTTTTGGGCAGCGGACGCAGATTAAGGCGTCGAGCCTGAAAAGACGATTACCAACAAGGATTGAAGTCTGGGGAAATACTAAGCATGCTTGTTCAAGCTCTAAACATGGCCGACGAAGGTCTCCGATGACCTTTTTTGTTTGAGGGTCAACGATGGGTGAGGTGCGGAAGCCCGCGCGTACGGGAGAAAAGTGGCATGGTCTGGCTCCTTCGGCTAAGAGTCTCAAGTAAAAGTACGCCTCATCTCCAGAGTCGAGAGCAGCCGCTTCCAAGAATTCGTAACAGCTTTTCGTATCGCTACGAAGATTCACTAAGGTGGAGACGGATTCCATTTCCGTCGGAAAAGTGTGCCTCGCCGCTGCGGAGCGAGAAGCGAATGGGCGTTCTGCCGAACTCAAGATCGGCGAGTCGGCACTCCAGCGACCCAACGGTGGGATTAAAATAGGTCTGCCAGGATAGGGGCCTAGGTTCAGGTGTTGAGAGAGTTGAGCCCACTCCTCTCGACTTGGAGGGCGACGACCTCTCTCTAGTTGAGAAAGCCGACTTTGACTTATCGCGGTTTTCTCACAGAGTACAGTTTGACTAAGTTGGAGAGCCTGGCGTGCCTTGCTAATTTTTGTGCCGATGTTGTTGTGCTTCATCTCTCCATGGTGAGACTTATAAGTAACAAATTCAGGCCTGATACGTGAATGACCGGTTACAACCGTATGAACTTTTAGTGAACATGTGCGAAAGATTTCGCGAGATAGCCAGCGTAGCTTGCAGGCATTTATGCCTGCGCGAGTGATTTTCTTGGGCTGCGTAGGATGACCAGCGCGAGTTTGCAGGCATTTATGCCTGCGTGGATGATTTTGTGGGATAACTCGGGATAGCCAGCGCGGGCTTGCAGGCATTTATGCCTGCGCGAGTGATTTTCGCGAGATGGGTCAGCTCAGCGCGTCGGCCACCCGTCCGCCCGCCTGGGCACCGCCGAGGAATCCTCCGACGGCGCCGATGGCAAAACCGATCGCGCCGCCGACTCCTCCCGCCATTCGATGCCCCAACAGGACTCCGAGGTACGGACCGACGATGGCGCCGGTCACTCCACCCACGGCGCCTCCCGTACCGACAGCCAGGACTTTCCCGACGCGATGGTCGGAGCTTACCGCCGGGCCTTCGATTCCCAAAGCCTTCTCCAGCGATCGCAGAGGGAAGGACACCGTGGATTCGACCTCTTCACCTTTCAAGGAGCCGCGCCCGACACTTGAGGATAAGGCCTGGTCGGCTCCTTGAAGGCCCAGTCCGACGAGTGGACATCCCGTCAGCATGGCGAGCCCGGAAGCCGTTCCCAGAATTCCCGAGGCGTGGGCCATCGGTGTGCGAACCGAAGGCGACGCCATCCACTGGCTCAACCCGTAACCCACCTGGGCTACTCCAGAGAGCGCGGATACGACATCGGCGGTGTGCCTAACAGGTGCGCTTCCCTGGGCCAGATCGGCTATGACTTTCCCGGTATCGCGGAACTCCTGACGGTCGACCAATTTCTGAAGAAAGGTCGCCCTGGTGCTTTCTTCGAGGTAGGCCGCTTTTTCCGGAGCCACACGATGTAGCCCCGTGGGGTCCCCGTGCACGTCTTTGTAGCTGTCGGCAAAGTCCTCGCGGTGATTTGTCTGAGCGTATTCGGTGTGGAAGTTTCCATGGCCGAAAGGGCGCTTAGACTTAGTTCCCGACGCGGGACCGTCGAAGTCGACCAAGTGACCGACCTCGTGTCGAAGCACATCCGGAACCCCCTGGTTGGCGTGCCGTCCCACCAGGATATACGATGTGACCTTCAGGTCATGGGCGAGTCCGCCTAGAAAATCGTTGGAGCTGAAAAGTCGATGGACATCCGTGCGGACCTGGATTGTTCCAGCTAAAGCGGCGTGATGTAGAGGAAGCGCGTCGAGAGTCTCGAGAACCACCGCTTTTTCCGCCGGCGTCGCTCCCACGACGGTGGGATAGACGAAGTCGGGCAGACCTCGAAAGCTTGCCATGACATCTGCGGCCCGGGCCACTCCGCTCAGAGTCGAGCTCTGGGCGAAAGAGTCGAGCCTTTCCTGAATTCTCTCTCTGACGTTACGCTTTTCGCTAGAGATCGGTGTGGAGGGCGGCTTGGCGGAGTTTTGAATCAGCATAGCCGAATTGTCGCAAGCGAGCTTCGGATAAAATTCCGAGCCCGACAGCTGATGTGAATGTTCTATTCATCGCGAGGTGGGAGAGCCCGGATGTAGGCGACGATGCCCTCCACCGCTTGCCGACAGAGGGCATCGATTTTGTCAGGGTTGGGTTGGAAGGCGCGTCCCACCTCCAAAGTGATTCCTGGGATTCCCAGGTGGTCGGCATAGGCGCCGAGGTGTCCGGTGATGGGATACAGCTTCTCGTATCGCAAGACTTCGTAGTCGTCGCCCAGAGCCAAAGACATCGCGGAGGAGACTCTAGTGTAAAGCGCCTCATCGGCCTTGGTGGGGTGGTTGGGAAGGACGATCTTGTTACCGAAACCGTGGACGTCAACTACCCCGATCATGCCGGGAAGGTCGAGAATCCCTTGCATAAAGCGAGTTTCCGGCTCCGAAGCCGGGCCTTTACCACGAAACTGGGCCGATTCGGGATGGTCGCTCCCTCCCCAATCGTCTCGAAAGTTGTCCTCGGTATCTCCCTGGCGACGAAAGTCGGCCGCGAAGTTTCGGTTGAGGTCGACACCCCGTCGATTCTTGCGCCACATCGCCTCGGTGGAGAGGGAGTAGTCGTAGCCGTCAGGATTGGCCAAAGGAAGAATCCAGACTTCGAATTTCTGCAAAAGTGGGTTTTGTGACGGATCCTCTAGGAGGGTTCGGGCCGCCGCTAAAGCCACTTGCGGCCCGATCCATTCGCGCGCGTGCTGACCCGAGATAATGGCGACTTTGGGCCGGTCGGCCGCCGTTGGAGGACCTAGCCGCAAGGCCCAGACAGAGCGATGTTCCGGCGTACCGCCCAGAAGGCGAAGCGCCACGACGTCGGGATGCGACTCGGCGATCTCTCGCATTCGAGCTTCAACGCCGCCACTGTTGGGATATCCGCCGGCGTAAGGTGTCTGAAGGCCGGTATATTCGTAGGCCATGTTGAGAGCATAGTCCTCGTCAGTGCTCAATCGACCGGGCAGCCGGGCCGCGGTCGCGGCGAATTCCGAGAGTGTCAAGACACCATCGCCATCGCGATCGATCTCCTCGGCGTTGCGCTCGTATTCCCACAAGATGGCTCGGCGTTGCCCCTCAAGCACGACTTTGTAGCGGTCCGACATCCGCCGTGCCGGCAACGCGCTGGAAGCGACCGCTAGAGAGAGTAGTAGCCAGGCGACCAAAACCGGCGAGCGTTGAAGTTTCACCTCGGCATCAACCGCTTCGCGGCTTTCAAGTTCTCCCTAACGAAACCACCCGTGGTCTCTCCTTGGGAGAGGCTAAAGCTACGGAGCCAGGAGCCGGAGGGGGGTAAGGTGAACGGGCCGGGCATGCTACTTAAGGACAAAAAGGGACTCATTTTCGGCGTTGCCAACAACCTCTCGATCGCCTGGGGGATCGCCCAGGAAGCAGCCGAGCAAGGAGCCGCACTCGGCTTCACTTACCTCAATGAGAACCTGGAGCGCCGCGTTCGGCCACTGGCCGAAAGTGTCAACGCGCCTCTGATTTTGCCCTGTGACGCGGGTAACGACGCCGAGCTTGACGCGGTCTTCGAGGCGGTGGATAAGGAGTGGGGAGGGCAGCTGGACTTTGTGGTTCACTCCATCGCCTTCGCCCAGCGTGAGGACCTGATGGGACGCTTCGTTGACACCTCTCGCGCGGGCTTCGCCACCGCCCTGGAAGTTTCGGCCTACTCCCTTGTCGCCATCGCGCAGCGCGCGGCCCAACGGATGAAGAGCGGTGGAAGCTTGATTACGTTGACCTACCACGGATCCCAGCAAGTCGTTCCCAACTACAACGTAATGGGCGTGGCCAAGGCCGCGCTGGAGTCGTCGGTTCGCTACCTGGCCGCCGATCTAGGCCCTCAGGGAGTGCGGGTCAACGCCATCTCAGCCGGACCGGTCAAGACACTATCGGCTAAAGGGATTTCGGGATTTTCCAACATGCTCAAAGGCAGCGTGGAGGTAGCGCCCTTGGGTCGCAACATCGAGACCTCCGAGGTCGGTAAGGCTTCGGTCTTTTTGCTCTCGGACTACTCCTCCGGAATCACCGGAGAGATCCTTTACGTCGACGCCGGTCTCAACATTCGAGCTTGCGTTTCGGGTTAGAACATTCGAGCCGGGAGACGGCGCGGACTCAAAATCCCTTCCCGAAACTGTCTTCGGTCAAAGGGACGATTCCCGGCGCTATCGGTCCATCGGTGGAAAGCCATGCCCCGATGACTCGGTTCTTGTAGAAAGCCACGTGAGCATAGATCAGTGAACGCGTCACTTCGGAGCGCCGGGTCAAGGTGTACCGAATCAGTGTGATGTCCCGCCCTCGGGCGGGAGAAAGGTCATATCCGATGGCCCGGCTGGCGCGTTGATAAGCCGCTTCGGGGCCATCGTCGAGCGATTCCGGTAGAGGGAAACCCATCTCCACCGATTCCTTGCCGCAAACCCACCCGTAATGGGACAAAAGCCTGCGTCCGTCTTCAACCATAGGTGCTCCCATAGCCGGACTCCCCACCAGGAGAAAGGCCAGCGCGACTAACCACCATTTCATGGTAGGCCAGTTCCTCGCGCGAGGACACCTTCCCCCCATATGGAGCGATGACGACTCCGTGACGTTTCTGTAACGACGTCCTTGTAATCTGACTTCAGTGAGATGAGCATAGCTGGTACAAGCCCCGAGGGTCGAGGAAACTCCCCCCGGGGCTCTTTTTTGTCTTGACAGAGAAGATGCGCCTGAGTACTTTGGAACACATGAAGCTCTCGATATCCACTTTTCTTTCTCATCTTGAGAGCTTATCCCGTTCGAAACGTTCTTAGCTCTCTTTCCCTCAGAGTTCTCTCCGTTTCGAAAGGTGGCCCCTCGTGAATTCCTCACACTCGCCCGTGATCTCACCCTCCCTTTTGCGTATTTTTCCGTCAGCTCCAGCACAACATGCTCTTGCCAACGCGTGGCCCGCGCTAAGACAAACGGGTTGGAGTCAGTCCACGCTCAAGACCTACTTGCTTCATCTACGAGAATCCCCGGAAAATTATCGCCAAGATCCCATTCTAGGAGACCTGGCTCGGCTCTTGTTACAGGAGAGAGTCTGCTATCTGGAGCCAGAGGGGTTAGAGCCCTGGCCCGATCGTTCGCCAGGACGGCGAGGCCTACCGGAGGCTCGAAGGCTTCCGATCTCGGTGCACGGCGCGGTTTTGCCAGGACGGCAGGCCGGATGGGGACTCCCCGTGGGCGGAGTCTTAGCGACCCGAGACTCGGTGATCCCTCGAGCGGTGGGTCGCGATGTCGGGTGTAGGGTTCATCTGTCCATCTTTCCTGAGGCCTCGGTTGGGATCGAGCGACCAGCCGGCCGCTCCAGAGTACGCCGGACAGCAGGTCCCTGGATCAGGTTTGGTCTCGACGGCTGCCTATCCAATCCGGGAGGCGACCCGATCTTCGACGATCCGGGTTGGAGCCGATTGCCTCTACTCTCGCGATATAGGGAGCGAACTCGACAACGATTTGGAAGCAGTGGCACGGGTAATCACTTTGTCGACTTCGGAGTCGTCCGAGTCGAGGGCGGTGTCGTTCCGGACAAACCTGAAGGAGGACGCTTTCTAGCCCTACTGAGCCATCATGGCAGCCGAGGCTTGGGAGAGGCTATCACCGCGCATTTTCATCAGCAGGCGCGTCGTCAGCGAGGCGATCTTCCACGAGAGCTGAGAGACTGGGCCTGGCTCGAGCTCGATAGCTGCGAGGGGCAAGACTATTGGGCCGCGATGGAGCTTTGCCTGCGGACCACCGAGGCCAGCCACCGTTGGCTTCACGCTAACCTCGCGCGAGAGCTCGAGCTCGGGCCCTCCTGGAGCCACTCTTCTCCTCATAACTTCGCTTCTCGAGAAATCTGGCGGGGCCAGAAGGTTGTAGTGCATCGTAAGGGAGCGATTCGCCTCGGGCCTGAAGAGTTTGGAGTGATCTGTGGTTCTCAAACGGCACCGACGCTTCTGGTTCACGGAACCGACAGTGATGAAGCCCTCCATTCGGCAAGTCACGGTCTGGGGCGGGAAATGTCCCGAGGCACAGCTCGACGGGCCTACCGACGCCGTCACACCGAGGAACTTTATCGCCAAGCGGATGTGGAAGTAGTCAACCATCAACCTGATGAGTGGCCCGGAACGTATAGAGTCCAGAGCGATTCCGTGGCAGGTCACGCGGGCCTTATCACTTCCGTAGGGGCGTTCGAACCTCGTTTGGTCTGGATGTGTGGTCTCAATGAATCTTCGGAGGATTGATTCTCCTGTGACGTTTCTGTAACGGCGTCCGTGTAATCTGACTTCAGTGAGATGAGCATAGCTGGTACAAGCCCCGAGGGTCGAGGAAACTCCCCCCGGGGCTCTTTTTTTAGCTCTAGCTCTGCATATCGCGCTCCAGCAGCTCCTTAAGCTTTTCGGGAGTGCGTTGGTCTTCGGGTAGGGCCATGAAGTCGCGAAATCCTCGAGAGACGACGAGACTGGAGGAGCCGTACGAGCTGACATAGGAGGACGCATGTTTACGGGCATGGACGGCCTGTCCCCGGTCGAGGTCTCCCAACAGTTGGCGAAGCTGCTCCAAAGCTGTTCTGACTTCCGGCGTGGCTTCGAGCTGCTCGAGAGAACTGACGGCTTCCTTGAGCTTGGCCTCGGCTTGGGAGTAGCTTTGGTGCCCCATCAGCTCCACCGAATCCCTCATCAGACAAGCCACCTCCTGAAGGACCTTCTTCCGGGTGACTTCTGGATGAGGTGGAAATTCGCTCAGTTGTCCATAGGGCACAACCGGCAAGCGCAAAACCTCCGAAGTTTCACGCACCTCACCGGTTTGAACATCGGTCCAGCGCAGACTGATCTCGCCGAGGTCGACCTCTTGAGCGGTGGCCGGCACCAGGAACTCCAACACCAGTTCGATCGGATGTCCATGAGCGAGGTCGGCGACTTTCCAGCGCCCTTGCGAGGACTGCTCTAGAGGATTCACCACCCGGAGAAGCTCTACCCCGTTCTTACCTTGGATGCCGAAGCTGACATCGCTTCCGAAAGTAGAGCAGAGTCCGTGCAGTTCCATCTGAAAGGTGGAGAGAATATCTTGGGGGGTTCGCACATGGTGAAAGTTTCCATTACCCGCCTGTGCCATCTGAGACAACAGGTCTTCATTGTATCCCGCTCCCAGGCCAATGGTGGTGGTTGAGACTCCGAGCCGACTCCATTTGGCCACTTCCGCGGAGATGCGTGCTGGGTCGGTGAGCCCGACGTTGGCCTCTCCATCGGAGAGCATCAGGATACGGCTCAAACGACCTTTGCCGGCGCCCCGTTGCACCTGGTGAGCCGATTCCACCCAGCCTTCGTGGAGAGCTGTGCCCCCGCAGGCCGAGAGGTTCAAGAGACGGTCGATCACGGTGTGGCCGGTGAGACCAACCTCTCGAGAGGAGGCCAGGACCTCGATCACGTCGCTGAAGGCCACCACGCTAACCACATCGATCGGTTCCAGCCGCCCGACGAGGTGACATCCAGCTTCTTTGGCTCGTAGAATCGGGGAGCCGTCCATCGATCCCGATCGGTCGATGCAGATACCGACGTTGAGATTGGGCCGTTTCGTCACCTCTGCTCGGGGAGCGCGGGCGCGAACCAGAACCGAGAGGGTGGTTTGGCGATCATGACAGACGACGGGGCGTTGAGGAATGAGCTGGATGCTAGGCTTCATTGAGAGTTCCTTTCCGGATGTGGCTTTCTGTTTCAAGCTAAGCCGGACTACTCAAACCCTACTCAAATTTCTAAAAGTTCTCTCAAATCCTCAGGTGGGGGCAAGTCTAGCTCCTCCTGAAAGGCCTTCTCACAGGCTTGATAGGTTCGCATCACCTCTGACCATCGACCCAACGCGCGATAGGCTTCCATCAAGCCTCGATAGGCCTCCTCGCGACATCGGTCGTACCGCAGGACCCGTTTCCATAGCTCTATCGCGATCAGGTGCTTTCCGTGTTGAGAGAAGTGATTGGCCAAGAGCTCTCGGCATTCTTGGACTTGCTCCTCCAGCCGTTGCCGTTTGGGAAATGTCCAGTCGGAGTAACAGCCTTCCATGAATTCGGCCCCGGCCAGACGTTCGGCTTGGCCGAGGAGTGGAAGGGCCTCGTCCCAACGTCCGAGACGGGCGGCCGTGCGTCCCGCCCGAAATCTCGTCGCAAACTGCTCGATATCGATCCAAGCCGACGAACCTAGAGTGTAGCCGTCAAGTTTTCGCTCGATCAGGTCCCGACTGCGTAGAGCCTTACGCAGTTGAGTGATTCCGTTGTGCAGAGAATGCAGGCCCTTTTTACCACCCTGACTCCAAAAGAGATCCATCAGCTTCTCCTCATGGGCCACCTGCCCTCGATGAGCGGCCAGATAAGCCAGGAGTTCACGGTTTTTGCGAGTGGACCAGTCCTCGATAGGCTCGCCATCGAGAGAGACTCGAAACGGTCCGAAAAGGGAGATTGCCAATCCTTGAGCGGGAGAGTGCTCCGGGGCGCTCCACACCCGAGGCTCTTCCCGTTCGAGTTTGCGTAGGGCGAACTCCACCGCCTCGGCTCCGGCTCGGCGTTCGGTCGTCAGATCATCCTCATGAACCTCGGCCCTTTCTAAAGTCTCCTGATGCACGCGTCGCAACTGCTCTTGCAGGGCATTCATCTCCAGGTTGCGCGACGCCTGATCGGCGATGGCGGAGAAGATGGTCAGGTGCGTCTCGTTGAACTGCCCGGCCCTGACACTATTGTCGGCGTAAACGACCCCTTGAATTTTCCCTGCCCAACGTAAGGGGGCGCAAAGAATGGAGCGGATACCCTGAAGGACGATGCTGGCGACATTGGTACTCCAGTCCTCCCTGGCATCCACGCACAACATGGGCTGTCCGCTTTCCACCACAGTGGAGACGATGGTGCGGCTGAAATAGCGGTCCTGGACGACCTGGGCGGAATCAACGTAGTGAGTGGCCAGAATCTGCCAATCGTCGTCTTTACGTAAAACCACAAATCCGCGCTCGGCCCCCAGGGCCTCGATCACCTGGCGAATCAGGTCTCCCATAACATCATGGATGCTAAGCGCGGAGTTGAGGACCTCGTTGACCTTCAGCAGCAACGACAGATGTTCGTTTTTAGAATGTTCCAAGGTTGACGAAATTCGAAGCAACGCCGACTCCAACCTTGCCGAAGCTTGACAAAGAATCGATTGAAGTCGCGGATTGACCGGAAAGTCAAGTTGAGAGAAAATGCAAGAGTTATGAGCGATTCCGAGACAGATGGACTATTTTCTTATACCGACGACGGTGACTTCGTGAAGAAGTTCGCGATCGCTTGTGTTTGTGCCGTTGGCACCGTTATCGTCGTGCCCGGCTTACTTTTTTTAGGTTACCTGGCTCAGACTATGAAGCGCTCGACTCTTGGGCGTAAAGGTCTTCCAGAGTGGACGAATTTCAATGAACTGTTTTCTCTGGGCGCGGTAGGGTTGATATCACTGATTTACCTTTTGCCGGCCGCGCTTTTGTTCGCACTGTCCGTCTTGCCCACCCTTGGTGGGAAAGCATCCTTCTTTTCTGTTTCAGCCTTAGTCTCTCGTTTCATCAATTTCGGTGCGGTACTTGCTTTCGCGGTAGGACTAGCGTTTACGGTATGCGCTCTTCATACGTACCTAAGCAGCGGCAAAATCACGGATATTTTTGATTTTCGTAGTCTTGCCGGTAAGATTCGCTCGAAGAAGGCCGACTTGGGGTTTCTCATTGGACTGGCGGCTCTCGGACTGGTTGCCATTAGCGCTATGAACTGGTTGCTGCCCGGATTTTTGAGTTTCTTTGGTGTTCTCCTGGGAGTTGTTGGAACTCCCTTTATTGCTTTGATGGTCGCCTACGGCTCGGGTTACATTCTTGGCAAAGCCACCCCACAACTTCCCCAAAATACAGAGCCTGAGGTCCAGGACAGTGTTGTGACGCAGCCGAGTCAGCCGGAAGAGATTTCCACCCCTGAGCCTGCCGACGGCGAAGATCGTTGGATCCCTACCTAAAGACTTATGAACTGTCCCTCCTGTCGCAGCCACCTGGAACGTCAAATTCATGGCCAAACTGAGGTCGATCAATGCCAGATCTGCCGCGGATTATGGCTAGACATGGGAGAGATCGACCAACTTCTCGCCTTGCATGAACTGCCCCCGCAACTGCTAGACGCCGAGATCCAACATGCTCCAGCCGTTCGTGTGCCTGAAGGTCACCGAACTTGTCCGCGCTGCAACACTTTTTTGACGGTGGTGGAAGTGGACCGGATCGTTCTCGATGTCTGCTCGGAATGTAAAGGCTTCTTTTGTGATCGGGGAGAGTTCGAGAAGCTCGATCGGGCCGCGGAACGGCGAGCTCAACAGTAGCTAAGTTCGCCCGAAAGCCGCGACCTGAGCCAGGTTGGCCGCGGCCGACCGACCCGCCGCCTTTTGAATCGAGCGAGCCCAGGGTGTGAAGAGCTTGACGTACCACAAATTGGGACGCGACCAGGCCTCTAAACGGAAACTGACCGCGCCGGTCGCGTCTTTTCTCACCTCGAAGATCTCTTCTCCCAGTTCGGGATGACCCTCCAGGGTGCGATAGACGAAACCGCTGCGCCAGCCACCGTCGATCGGTTCGCGATGGAAGACTTCGACCACACGGCTGGCGAAAAAGAGCCTCAGCGCTCCCCCCAGGAACCGGTAGCACAGTCCGATGGTGTCGCCTTGTTGGACCGGGGTCCGCTCGGTGACCGGCTCTCCGATGTCGGAGCCGAACACCCGGTAGGAGAGAACGCCCTGTTCCAGACGCGCGAACGGCCCGTCAGAGGAAGGCTCGCCGGGCGGCTCCATTCCCAGAGTCACCTCGAGATGATCGTGAAACGGCTCAGGGACCTCGGTTCGTGCCGCCAGTGGATGAATCGAGCGCCAACTCCAGGCGGAAAGACTAGGTCGCTGACCGGGTAGGAGAAACTGCATGGGCTTTAGCTTTGCAGCCTGTCCAGAACCTCCTGGAACGGAACCTCGGCCAGAGAGCCAAACCTGGGGTCTCGGGTCCATTTCCCCTTGGAAAGCGCGGGGGAAGAAACACCGCAGAGAAAGCGGGCCAGCACTCTGGGTTGGGTCAGCTCCTCCGGCAGTCGCGGAAGTTGCCAGTCGGCGCGCCTTTGAGGGGAGTCCATAAATCGAATCTCCCCCTGGCAGTCGTTGCAGCGACCACAAATCTTTTCAGGAAGTTCCTCTCCAAAGTGAGCGGACAGACGGGCCGCGAGACATCCGAGCTGAGTGGCTAGAGCAAGCACCTGGTCTAGTCGTTCCAGCTCTCCGAGCTCGCGGGCCACCGAACGAGCGTCCATCTGGGCGGCCAGAGCCTCCTTCGAGGCGGGACGGTTTACCACCCGATAACGATGGCGGAGATCGGAAGCTCTCACCTCCAGCCATCCCTCCTCCTGGCACCAGTCCAGGGCTTTGACCACTCTTTCCCGAGTCGCGCCCAGGTTATGACTGGCCTCTTCCAGATCGATGGCGAACCAGACTCTTTTCTTGACCGCTTGTCGAAAGAGCGAGGCCAGAAATTGCTGAGGTTCGCCCGAGAGTGAGGCCAGGATCTCTTTGGAGGGGACCAGTGGCTTGAACTGATAGCTCGAGTAGATCGGAGTTCGCTCTTCCAGATATCCGTCAAGTTCGAGATAGGTCAAAAGCGTGCGCAGCACCAGCGGACGAATGTCATGATTGCCGCTCGTTTCGAGAAGATTGAGGACCAGGTCGTCCTCCGAGGAGAAAAGCTCCGTCAGCAGCCCTCGCAAAGCATCCCGAGTGGGCGTATCTCCGTAGACGAAGTTTTCCAGCGGAATGCGATCGGCGGGATGATACAGGAAGGTGCAGACCGACTCCAATCCGTCGCGCCCGGCTCGCCCGATCTCTTGGGAGTACCCCTCCATGCTCTTGGGCGGATCGAAGTGGACAATGGCGCGGATGTCCGGCTTGTCGATCCCCATTCCGAAGGCGATGGTGGCCACCACGATCCCGTCGCAAGAGTGGAGGAACCACTCCTGAGTTTCGGCCCGAAGCTCAGGTGCCAGACCGGCGTGGTAGGGACGCGCGTTGTGCCCCTTGCCCTCCAAGGTTCGCGCCAGCTCCTCGGCGCTTTTTTGGTGGGTCACGTAGATCACGGTGGCGCCCTTTCCTAAAGACTCCTCGAGATGCTGGAGCTTTTGCTCAACACGTTCCAACTGATAAGCGCGCAATCGAAGATTGGCTCGATAGAAAGGGGTGCGGACTTTGCAAGCTATGGCAAAAGTTGAGCAGATGTCATCGAGCACCTTGGGTGTCGCGGTAGCGGTCAAAGCCAGGATGGTTTTGGCCCGGCACGCTCGCGCCGCTTGGGCCAGTTTCAGGTAGTCCGGCCGGAAATTGTGCCCCCATTCGGACACGCAGTGGGCCTCGTCGACCGCGAACAGCCCGATGGAGAGGTCTTGCAAGGACTGGCGGAAGCGTTCGTTCTGAAACCGCTCGGGAGCGACGTAAAGGAGCTTGAGGTCGCCCCGCCGCGCCCGCGAGAGAATGTCGCGGTAATCCTCGACACTCAGGGTGGAATCCAGGCGGGCGGCGGAGATCCCCTTAGCCACCAGAGCGTCGACCTGATCTTTCATCAAAGCCAAAAGTGGGCTGACCACCAGCGTCACGTCGGGGCTCAGGACGGCGGGAAGCTGATAGCAAAGAGACTTTCCCGCGCCCGTCGGGAAAACAGCGGCCGCGCTTTGACCGATCAAAAGCGCTTCGATGACCTCCTGTTGGCCTGTGCGGAACTGTTGGTGGCCGAAACGGGAGCGCAGAGCCTCTAAAACTTCGCTCACGGGGACTCCAAAATCGAGAGTCCCTCGACCAAGAGGCGCTCCTTTTGGCTTTTGCTCAGTTGCTTGACCCGCCACTCCAGTCGTGAGGCCTCGGCGCGGTCTCCCACCTCGGTAGAGAAAACCAGTTGCAGGGGGCCGCGACCCCGCAGGTATTTGGCCGCGCGGCGCCCACCCTCGGAGTGCTGGGCGAAGCGCTCCCTCACGTCGGTGGTGATACCGGTGTAGAGCGAGCGGTCGGCGCAGCGGACAACATACAAAGACCAGGGGATCACCCTGGTCTTTTCCACCATGGAGTCGGGAGTTTCCTACAATCCGAAGGTCAAATACGCGGTGAAGGGCCACATCGCGAAGATCGTGGCACCGGCGGCGAAGACCGGCAGCCAGGTTGAGGTCTGTTCCTGGTCGACTTTGATCAGCGTCACGACCAGCGATACCACACCGATGATCTTAGCAGCCAGGAAAGCGCAGGCCGGACCGGTCAGAACCCCTATGAAGCCCCAGATGGCGACGACTAAGGAGCCTAGCACGGTGACCACACCAGGTTGAGCGTTCGTTTTCGCAGTGGAGATCAGAGCGTCGGCGGCGATGCTTGCCGAGAATCCCATCACCGAGGCGGCGGCCAGTAAGGCGAAGGACAATAGAGAGAGGGCGAATATTTGTCCCAGAAACTGAAAGAGCACACCCAACAAGGGACTGTTGGACTGCTGAGAGTAGCGCACCACACCACGCGCGACCGCGTAGGAGAGCGGAGCGAAGAGAACCAGGGCTAGGAGAAATCCAATGACCATATCGTGATTATAGGAAAAGACGACCTGAAAATAAATAGAGTATGGAGAAATTCCAGTAATCTTTAGAAAACTTCGCCTGACGCTCCCGCTTAGACTTTGCGAGGGCCGGCCTTGGCCTGGTGAGCCGCTCCGGCGGCTTGAAGGTGGGAGCGAACCGAGCGTCCCCCGCTCTTTTTAGGTTTGTCGGACTCGTCTTTACTCTCGCCTTCCTTCTCGGCCTTCTCTTTCTCGGCTTTCTCCTGAAGTTTGGTGCGAACCTCATGACGCTGGTCGCGCACGCTCTTCTTGCGGGCCTCGGTAGCCTTGTCTTTTTCACGCCGCGCGGCCATCTTGGCCTCGTCCTTGGGCACTTCGCCGCGAGTCTCTTCAAAGCGCTGGAGCGCTTCCTCGAAAAGGGCCAAACGGCCCTCGGCGCCGGGAGTTTTCTGTTCTTGCTCTATAAAGCGACGAACTCGATTGGCCTGCTTTTTGAGCACGTTGGGAGTCAATTCACCCAGGCGGGGCGGGAAGCTGTTCACTACCGTGCTCCATTCGGTTTTGTCGCACAGTTCTTGAGCTTTGTCTTGGGCAATAGCCATGGCTGGAAACGTCCTTCGTCGATTGAGTTGTGGCGCGGGGTTTAAGCTTGACTGGCCGCTTATCCTCTAAGGAAGTGATGCTCAAACCGCACCAACGACACTTACTCGCTCAGCTTCAAGGAGGGCTGGTACTGTGGCAGGATACCCGCTGGTGGGTGCCGTTGCCAGCGGAGATCACCTGTCGTTCTCCCCACCTGTTGGCCCGTTGGGCTCTCGACGGTGGAGACGACCATCCGAGAATCGTGGCTGGCTGGCTGAGTTCCGGCGAGGTCTATCTTCTCGATGCCGCGAGTCTCAAAAGATGGAAGGGGCGTCTCGTCGGGTTTGGCTTATCGGCCGAGCTTCTCCCACCGCTCGAGCTCCTACTAGCCGAGGCTGACCACCTTCCTCTTTCTGTTCCCCCGTACCGACGCGCATTCGCGCAGAGGGTTTGGCGACGTCTGGCACCTCTTTTAGGAAAAAAAAGGGCGGAGGAGGCGCTACGATTTTTCCTGCTGGCGGACAGTCCGGAATCCGACCTAACCAGCTATCATCGAGCCTCTTTTGGACGATTGAAGGAGCTCTTTCATCAAAACCGGGCGCTCCGTTCGGATTGGTTCGGATGGAGCGATCAACAGCGGGTGGAGATTTTTGAGAATCAGATGGGAGCTCGCCCGGATCGAAGGGAGGCCATGGAACGGATGGCGGCGGGCACGGCCTGGTCGGAAGGTCTAGACCGAATCTACAAGGCCTGGCTGCCCACGGTTCTGGACCCCGCCTACTATCTGGCTTTGGGGTTGTGCCGGCCCGGACTCAGGGCTCCCGAAAAGCTCAGCGGCTCGCAGGTTCGAGAACTGCTCCAGGCTCACAACTACTACAAAGAGCTCACCTCAAAGCGCTTTCAGATGATGCTCGACACTATCGGCCAGACCGGGCTTTCCGGTCATCTTCTGGCTCATACCAAGCTCGAGCCGGAGTCTCTCAAATTTGTGAGACAGCACGACCTGGCAGAGGCCATGGAGCATGGAGGAGGCTGGGGGAGGGCGGAGCGCCGTTTTTTGCGCCTCTGTCGCCAACTGCTTGAGGCCGGGCTCGAGTCCCGCTGGCTCAACGACTCGACCCTTCGGCAGCGCTCGGGACGGCTGGAGGCTTTTGTCTATCTCCTTCTGCTCGACCTCGAAGAGGCTCCGACTTTGCCTCAGGCTGAAGTGATCGATCGCCTGGCTCCGAGCGGAAAGCTGGTCGAGGAGCTCTTCACTCGAGCGGAGTTTCCCGATGACTTACGTCCTGATTTGGGCTGTCTTTGCCGGCAGTTTGACTTGTCACCGGCCGCCCTGGAAGATTGCGCGCGGTGGCGCTTGACCCTGGGGCTCTCTCCTTTCCCCAAACGTTTGCAAGGCTGGTCTCCCGCTCGTCTGGCCGCGGAGAGAGAGCATCTCGAAAGGGCCAGGGAGGAGGCCCCCGCGGACGCGACGCTTTCCAAACGCCTGGCGGCTTTGCAGGCTCGCCATCCTGACGAGCGCGAGGTCAAAAGAGTTCGAGAAGAGTTAGAGCGCGCTTCGAGCGAGTTGTCGCGGCAGCACTGGGAACTGGTCAAAACCAGGGTATTGCGGCGTTTGCTATCCAGCCTGGTCGGCTCCGAGGTGGCCGAGTGCGCTCCTCGCCTGGGGTTTCTTTTGCGCCAGAGCGAAATCTCCATCGCCCAGTTGGCCGGCCTGCGCCAGGAGCACCCGGAAAATGAGGCCTGGCTTCGCCGTTTTGAAAGGAATGGGTTCTCCGCCGCCCATTGGCTGGATGAGTGGTCGACGGATTTCCAGGTGGACGGGCGACACGTCGACCTGGTTGCCGAGACGGACCCGGCCGAGATTCTAGAGATGGGGAGCCACTTTCACACCTGCCTATCCATCGACGGCGGTTTCAACGCCTTCTCCGTGTTGACCAACATCGTCGAGGTGAACAAGAAAGTTCTCATCGGACGTGATGTGGAAGGCAAGGTTATTTTGCGCAAGCTGATAGGGATCACGCTCAAAGGTGAGCTGGTCGGTTACCACACCTACTCCCATTGGCCCCAGGCGCGACCCCACGTCCATCGCGCCTGTGCCGTCTACGCCAAGCGGCACGGCTATCGACTCAGCGACCACGCCAGGCCGGAATCGATCATTAGCGGTTTGGCCTGGTACGACGATGGAGCCGAGCCCTGGGAAGTCCTGGAGGTCCCCGCGGATCTCCCGCCCGACTGGCCCAGGGACCCGGTGGCCCTGCGCCAGTGGAGACTGATCGCTCAGGATTTGAAGAGCGACTGGACCCCGGTTCGCCCGGTCGAGTTCCACTGGTGCCTTCTTTCCGGTCGACCCATCCCGGAAGTGGCCCCAAATCTCTCCTGGTGTTTCGCCGAGGCGGCGGAGCTTCTGGCTCTAGCGGGCAGATTTGACCGGCTCTCCGATCCTCGCTTGCCTCTGGAAGCTCGAGACAGGCTTCTGACTTATAACGCCTATAGCGGATTTGAGCCAGCCGACTGTTCCGGATACGCGCGGCTTTTGGATCCAGAGCATCGAGTCTACCGTTCGCAGTCTCGAGAGGAGGTCCAGGCCGCTTTTGAGGAACACCGTTTGGCTCCGGTTCTGATCCTTCTTTCGCCCGGCGAGCTGCGGCGTACCGTGGAGAAGCTGCTCGAAGTCGTGCGACCAGGTCGGTAGGGCCAGCTTTTTTTCAGTATGGTGGAGCTCGTGGCCTGGGCCTACCAGCTCCATCCCGCCGACTCGTCCTGGCGCCACTTCGACTCGGAGCTTTCGGCGGATCTGATGCTGGAGGTGGCCACTCGCCAGCCCATGCCGTGCTGGCGCGATGCCCTGACCAGCTGGACGAAGACCCGCCCGGAATGGGCCTCGCGCTGCTGGTACGCGCGGGCTCTCTTTGAAGGCGACAAGATTCGGGAGACTCTAGAAGAACAGCTCTCGCGGCACCACGAGGACTTGGATCTGGCGCTCGCGCTGGTGTTGGCTGGTGGCGAGCCTTCGAGCTACCGCTTCCCCGAGGGTGAGGAGCGACCTCGACTATCTGGTGGCGGCGCGGCCGCTGGGTTCGAGTTTGCAACGTCGCTTTCAAAGGATGGAGGAGAGGGGTCTAAATCTGACTTTGCTCAAGTCCGCGCGGAAACGTCTGCGACAATACTCGGCCGAGGAGTGGATCAGTTGGCCGAAGGGCTATCGCGATGTCACTCTCGACCGCGAATTGACTCCCAAGATTCTGCGCGGAGACGAGTCTCGATCTCGCGCCGCTTGGGTGGTGCTGGGGGCCTCTGGAGACAGGACCCAACGCCTGGCTCTTCTCCACGCTTTGGGTTTGGAGATCCCGTCCGAGCACCGCGCGCTTCTCAAAGAGCGGATCGCCTTTCTTCCAGGCTCTGTGCGCGACGATCTGCTTCGGGTCGCTTTCGGCGGGGATCTCGAGATGCTCTCCGTTTGGGAACGAGGAGCATTCCATCTGGCCTTGTCGCGCTGGCCGGAAATTCTCGGTCCCGCCTTGCATCGATTGGAACTCGCCGATCGGCTGGCTTTTTTAGCTCAGGGAGCCGAAATTTTGGAGCCCGACACTCTCAAAGCGCGCCTGAGGGAATATCTCGGCACCGAGCCTCTCCCCGCGTCGCTTGTCTCGCCTTATCTTTCCAGCGAGTACGATTCGGTGATTCTCCAACAAGAGCTCCTGACCCACCCCATCGAGGGAGAACTCGAGAACCTCGCCGGCACGGAACGAGGCCGCTGGGCTTTGGAGAGGTTGGGCTCAAGCTCGGATGTTGTGGCGAGCGCGATTTAGCACCCCGTCCAGTCCCTCGCGTTTCTCCAGGGAGAGAAACCAGCGCGCTCCACGCCCGTAAATCGAGGTGTCCCGCATGACGGACGCCGTCCCCTCGGTGTCGCCGGCCTCGGCCAGCACACGATAGGAGAGCCATTCGGCGAAGCCTTCGAAGAGAAGAGTCTCGACGCTGTCGATGTCGGACAGGTTCTGATACTGCCAGGCGTGGCCGTATTCGTGGGCCAGCACTCCCAGAGCCTCCCTTCGGGTCAGGTCCTGGCTGAGGTAGATCACGCCGTCTTCATAGAGACCGAGCGCCGGCTCCCCTTTCATCGCCTTGAGCTGTTGGGCCGTGACGACTTTGATCATCACGGATTTTCGTAAAGCGAGTCGGTCGGAAAAGGCTTTCTTCATAAGATTTTCGAGCTGCCTCTCCAGCTCGCCGGCGAGCGACGCGGTCAACGGTCGTTGGCAGCCGCAGCTGCCGCCGGCGCGATCTTCCCCACAAAGCAGGCACAAAAGAGGCAGAGCTTTCCAATCCCGCTCGATGGATGGGACCGCGATCAGTCGGGCTGGGGGTGGGACCAGGAAGATTTCGACCGGCTCGGGAGGACCGGCCCAGGCACGCGTGACCAGGAGTAAGAGAAGTAGGTGAACAGGCCCCGGGCGCATTTGGAAACATTCGAAAATCATCTCGATCCGCCTTCGCACCGAAATGTTAACCATGTTGCCACGAGTTTTTCAGGATTCTCTCAGCCGCTTGATTTATGATTGTGGTGTGAAGCTGTCTCTCAATCCGCAGATACCGACCTCGAGTGGCTTGGAATTCAAGGCGAGCACGCGAACGAGCGACCAGTCGCCCGCTCAGCCATTAGGGGACCGCTTCGAGACAACAGCTACCCAGCAGCCAGAGTGGGCTTTCGCCAAGCGCTACACCACCAGCGAGATTTTCTCCGACCAGAGCAAGGCCGCGCAGTTTCTTGACGACTACCTCAAGAGGGAGGCGGAGTTTTTCGCTCTGGCACGCGACCCCAAGTCGGGACTGACTTTCGACGGGGTCGATCTCGACCCCAAGACGGGCCAGGCTCAGAGCGTGCGGGCCTTCTCAGCGGCCTCCAAGGAATGTCTGGATCTGGGACTGTGCGTGAAGGCGCTCTACGGCGATCCGACTATCTCCAAGGTCGTTTCCCCTAAGGACCCTTCCAAGGCGCCCGAGATCGCGGCCGAGATCCTGAGCAAAAAGATTGGCAGCTATCAAAGGTTCGCCCAGGAATACCCCGGATTCAACGGCTACTTCACCTGGTTTGAGTCAGGTGAGAAAGCCGTCCCCACCCGAGACTGGGAGAAAGCGATTCCGACGCTTGACCTGGGGGAGATGATGTGGACGTTGATGCTGGCCGAGAAAGCTCTGCGCGACACCGGTCGGGAGGATCTGGCGGCCAAGTACAAGACCTACAACGACCAGCTTCAGTCCAAGTCCTACGAGGCTTTCTACGAACCGACCAAGCAGGGCGTGCGCGGCCATGTCGAGATCGCCGATCCGAAAGACCCGAACAGTAAGTTCAGCGGGTTGGGGATCACCACTGGACAGCATGGAGTCCATGAAGGCCAGATGATGATCCTCTATATGACCCTTTACGGTGGGCTCGACGAGGAGCAGAAAAAGAAGATCTGGGACGACATCTCCATGGAGAAGGTGGAGCATCAGTACGGAACCACCTGGCAAGGCTTCTGGGGCTCTCCTCACGAGGAGTGGGCCCATGCCTTTTTGCCGTATCGCGAGCACAAAGGCTTCGAAGATCTCTTCCGTATCCGGGAGAAGATTCGCTCCCAAAATGCCGCCGAGCGGAGCTATCCTGGATTCGCGGCCTCAGCTCATAACCCCAGCGGCCACGGCTACGCCGCCGCCGCCGGAATCGAGGGAGTGAACAGCCAGCGCCTGGATTTCCAGCACACCTACACACCGTATGGTGCGTTTCCGATGCTTTTGCAGTTCGCCGGTGAGCTGACCGGCAACGTGGGTCTCGCTTGGCTGCATAATATGCTGCTGGGTCCTCGCCAACAGGGGCCTCTAGGCGCGGGAGAGTCGGGTGACAACGCCGGGACTCAAGCGCCGGCGGTCAAGACCATCGACGTGAGCTTCTTGAACCTTCTGTCCCTGTCGGGAGGCTTGGCCAAAGAGACGGCCGCGCTACTTGAAGAACAGGGCAAGTACGACGAATTCATGATGATCATGGACGGCGAGTACAGGGAGGCCTTCGGGGATGACGCCTTGCGCGAGCCGGTGGGATTCGCCTTGCCCAAAAGCCCCGCGCCCTCGCTCCTTGAGCCCTATCAGCCCGTCTAATGTATCAGCAGTTGGCCGCTTTTTACGACAACGACTCGCGCGTGAGGAGTTCTCCATAGCCTGCGCGCGGCTGGTCCTCGAGCGGTTTGAGGCTGCCGGAATACCAGCGAGTGCGAGAGTTCTTGGCCGAGGCGGGGCTAGAGCGGATCGGTTCCTCGCCTTTTAACTCCTTCGACTTTGCCGACTGTCTGCCGGAGATTTCAGTTCTCAAGACCCTCTGGCCGGCCTGAAAGCCCACTTAAGTCGGAGCGTTCACATGTTTTCAATGCTTTCTGGGGGTCCGGAGAGCATGATGAGAGCATGAACATCTCATCTTTTTCGACGGCAAGACCCGAGACGCTCTCTTGGAACAGCCGGGCCGCCATCGCCGCTCCGGTCAGTAAAGACTGCACCTCCTGCCAGGATCTCGTCGCGATCGGGGAAGAGAAGCCCAACGCGGAAAAAGAAGCCGTGATCCGCTCCATGGTTCGCAAGGCTCCCAACGAAGAGACGGTCTGCGACGTGGTGGAAGCGCTCAGCGCTTATCCCGAGGAGGCCTTGGAGCGGGTTCGCGACTACGGAACAAAGCTCGAGATTTACGATTTCGCCAGCGGCGACCAGGTTCCCGACTACCTTCCGACCCTGGCTCAAGCCAATTCTCTGGGAGCTTACAACACCAAGGCCAACGTCCTGGGTGTGGACAAGAGCGACCTGGCCCCCTTCGTCTTGCTGCACGAATTCGCCCACGCGCTTGACGCCTCACTGGGCAACGTCAGTGAACAGCCCGACTGGAAAGGTGCTCACAAGTTAGCCCAGTTCACCAACCAGGTGGTTCGCCCGTACGCCAAGCACGACTCCTCAGAGTTTATGGCCGAGAACACCGCGGCCTTTTTGATCTCCGACGAGGCTCTATACCCGATGTTAGAAGAGGGCTTCGCCAAAGGTTTGGGTACCAACGGCGCCGATGAGCGCAGCTACTTTTCGGAGAACCACAACTTCTGTAAGGGCCGGCTCGAGCGCATCGACCCGGAGGCTTACAAGATGGTGGGCAACCTCTTCGAAAGTCTAGCCGAACGCCCGGCCGTCACCCCTCAACCGGCCATGACCCTAGAGCAGTGGGCGGAATGGAAAGCCGCCAATCTGCCCTCGTAGAGTTTCAGGGCCCTTTCATCACCTTGCGTTAGCTTAGAGACCAGAAAGAAAGGCTCTCTCACGTGAACATCAGCACCAACAAGCTTCCCGCTCCCATCGCCACCGGTTACGCCGAACCGAAAGAGGTCGCGCCCAAGGTCGCCATCTTCGACGACTTTGACGGGGACGAAACCGGGTTTCCTCACGGACAGGCCGTGGAGTCGGTGCTGTTCTCTCATAGCGACCTCAAGGACGCCGATGTTCAACGCTATCAGAACATGCCGGAGCAAGCCCGTGTCGAGGAGATCATGCGCGACAAGGGCGTGACCTTTCGCCAAGCCTACGGCGCCGCGGTGACGCGCAATACAGCCAAATTCTATCTGACGACGGCTCAGAATCTTGAAACCGTGATGCGAGAGCAACCCACGGTTCAGGTGATCTCCCAGTCCCAGGGTGACTCGGCAGCTCGGTTGATGGGCGATCTGATCGACGATATCGCGGATCGTCCGGAACTGCAAAAGCACGCCAACGAGACTTTCGGGCTCAAGCCGGACGCCGGCATGCCTGAGTTGCTCGCGGAGATGATGATCGAAGCCGAGCAGTTGATCGGCAACAACGAGTTGATCAATCAAGCTCGACAGGAATATCTTAGGGTTGCCCAAGAGGTGGAAAAACGGGGGATCACCTATCTGGTGGCCGCCGGCAATCACGGCGATCTGGCCAATGAACTAGCTAACGCCGGAGTGAAAGCCAATCCTGGAGCTTTCCGTAACATCTTCGCTAACGAGTTCGCGACTATCGTAGGCGCCAATGACGAACAGGGGAATCCTTCTATCTTGAACTCTCCAGGTGCTGGGATCGAGGTTTACGCTTTGGGCGAAGACTTGCCTTGGCAAGCCGGCGAAGGTTTTGATCGCAGCGATACGGCCAGTGGCACCTCGTTCGCGACTCCCATCGTTGCAGGTCAGGTGATTGCCATGAAAGAGGCGAACCCAGAGTTGACCCCTTTCGACATTGAGTCGAAGCTGCAGGGGCTTGAATCCACTCGAGTGTCGAGCGGCCAGATCAAGGCCACACCCAACGGGCAGGCCCTGATCGGTGACGGAGAGCTGGAACCCTACATCTCCGAACGGATTGGCGAGGGCTTTGTCACCGGCATCACTGGTGAGACGGCCGAGCAGTTGGTACAGGCCACGCAGCCTCGCACCTTCTTCCCTCTTCCGGGTGAGAAGGATCACGAATTTCAGTTGGTCCGAGTCAGCCCCGACCCCGAGGGAGTCCGCACCCTGAGCGTGGACACCTACTTCAACGAGGGCCACCATGTCTTGCGAGTCAAGGCTAAAGACGGAGCCTGGGATCCCGCCAGCGTGGTGGAAGAGCTGCATCTCGACGCCAAACGTCAGAAGGAGATCGAGTCTCGTTCTGACGCTTCCGCTCCCGATGTGAACGCCGGTTCATAGCATGCGGGGAAACTGTTACAACGGTAACTTCGTGTTCACGAAAAAGGCCGCCCAAGGCTACCTGCTTTGAATATACTCACTTTAACAAGCGAATAACCACGCCGTCGAGCCAAACAAGCGTTGTGGACCTCCTGCAAAATCTCCTCAAAGTGGCTCGGCGGTTTTTTTTGTCGTGGTGTAACTCCAGGGGGGTTCTCTCGCTAGGTGTTGAACCACAGTCGCTATGAAAATTCTGCTTGGTTTCGTGCTGATGTTCTCTTTACTTGTCCCGGCCCAAGCCCTACCCACGGGCAAATGGATCGCGGACTATAACGGTGTGATAGGTACGGTTGATTTTGCTTCCACCAATTTCCAATTTGTGGTGAGCGAAGGCGAGAATGTGGCCGGATTTTCCGGACCAATCGTGGCCGCGACCGAGCCGGAATCCGCTCGCCCGGGACGGGCTATCGTAGGGCCGGTGGAAGGGAGCCGAGCAACTTACGAAGTTGTTTGGTATTTCAATCCCGAGGGGTCCCGCGCGAGATTTTATTTCGCCGACCAGGGATTCGCCACGCTCAAAGAGGCCGAAGCCGCGCAAGCTCAATTCGCCCTCGAGGAAGCGGATCCGTTTATGTCCGAAGAGTTCTACCAGAAGGTCAGCGCTCTCCCCGCCATGCCGGATCTCAGCCGTGACCAGTTCATTTCCTTACTTAGCGATGCGCTCCAAAGTAAGAAAACGAGCGCCCACAAAGATACAGACCTTCAAATGGACGACCTCGTTATCGCGCGTGGCTACGACCCGGCCAGGAGTCATGACGCCTTCGATAAAGCTCTGGAAGCTTATGGAGAGGACTCCGAGGTTAAGCGCCTGCTGGACGAGCTTGCAAAGTAAGGACACTGGAAATGAACTGTCCTCGATGCGGAACACGGATGCGAGATGCCCGAGTGCATGAGTGCACTTTAAAGACCTGTTCGGGATGCGAGGGAACCTGGTATCCTGGGGAAGCGTTAGGTACCGTTACTGATCATAGTTTGTCCGAGTTGCGTAAAGGGCCACTGAAAGAAACGTTGGTGGCCGACAAATTGGAATCCGTCGACTTGGAGGCACCTATCTCTTGCCCCCGTTGTGCTCGCCCGATGATGCGTTATCGCTATACCATGAGCTGTGACGTGGTACTCGACGAGTGTCTTGAGCACGGTGTCTGGCTCGATGACGGTGAACTGGGTAGCCTGATGAAGTTTCTCGAGGACATGGTGGGCGTTGACGAAGAGTTCGAGGATCGATTGTCCCTCGGAGTGATGGAGAAGAATCTGGGGTATCTCGAGGAGCTGAGTCGAAGTTCCGAAGGCGCTTGCTCTCTTTCAAGTGGAGTTCTGGAGGCGCTGTACCAGGTACACTCTCGACCTCGTTAGAAGCCCCTCCGCTCTTTCCACAGAAGCCACAAATTGTGGCTATAAGCGAAGGTGAAGAGCCAGATCATGCCGGTCCAGCCTATCCCTCGCGCGATAAGCACCGAGGCCGTCCAAGTGACGATAGAGATCGCGGTGTTTCGTTCCTTTCGGTAGGCTAACCAGAGAAAAGGCCAGAACCAGAGAGTGTACCAAGAAGTGCAAGTGGTGCGAAAAAAATAAAGCAAGGCTAGCGTGATTGAGGTCACGGCGTAAGGATTGAATTCGCGTTTGCTTCGCAGAATCGAAAGACAAAAGGCGCCACCTACAAGAAAAAATCCATAGAGCGCATAGCGCGACGCATCGTTCTCCGAAAAAGAGAAGGCCAGAAACGTGCGGATGACTGGACCTCCGGTGACGGCTAAGTTGTTCCATCCATTGGGAGAACGAAGCACGCCTGGATAGTCCGCGCCGTTGAGTGCCCAGTAGATGGAGCCGTGTATCACCGCGAAGGTAAGAAAGAAGACTAGGGTTTGGCGTATCCCTTTTCGGAACCACCAGCAGAGGTAGACCGGAATCAAGACGATAGGGACGATTTTGGTACAACATGCCGCCGTCAATGCTAGAGCGGCTAGGAGAGGCCGGTCGGAGGCCATGCTCAGGCAGACTGCCAAAAGCCAGAACATCATCCAAATTTCCACATGGGCGCAGTTTAGCGCCATGTGGAGAAAGATAGGGTTGCCCAGAACCGCGAAGGTAAAGGTGAAGGGGTAGCGACTCCAGCTCCACGACTTGTAAAGAAACCATCCCATGAGCATGAGCATGGGCACATACAGCAGCCGAATGATCGAGCAGATGAGGAAGAAGTCGTCCCTTGGACTGATCAGATTCGCGGCAACGAAAGGAGCCAGTCCTAGAGGTCCATAAAGGCATGGTGAGTTGACCCACATAGGGGTGACTAGTCCCATGATCGGATCGTTGAGATAATCGCGCAAGAGATCCGTATAGGGATTGAGTCCCATAACGACCTGGCGTCCATAGGCCACATAGTATCGCGGGTCGCTAGCGGCTATGGGTTTGACCCAGGCGAAAACAATCGCGACGACCGCGAGGACCCCTAGGGTCGTTAGGAAGAGGGTCCGATTCTGACTTTTGGGATCGGACTCCCTTCGAGCAAGCTGAGTTGCAAGAAAGGCGCCTCCAGCAACCCATAAGGCGAGGAGAAGAATGATATTGCCACTTGGAATTCCGATGGCCGGGTTATTGGAGAGGTAATCCTCTCGTGTCATACTCAGGTCAAGGGCGTAAATGGCTAAGGCGGCGGTCGAAAGCCAGGACAGGAGGCCGAGATAGACGCTGTCTCGCCGCTTCATGAGAACACGCTTCGACGTTTGAGTTCACAGCCTCCTGCTCTCCAACTGCCCCCACGTCGCTAACGCACGTTAGAGCGAATGCCGACGAAGGCCATGGGGAGACAGTGCCGAAACGCCCATCATGAGTGAACGCGATGTGGAAAAGAATGTCCCTAAGGAACGATTCATCGAGACCTTGAGGCGGATCGCCGATGCCCTGGAGAAAGGTGAGTCGTTTCGGATTCAGATCGAGAACGAACGAATTACCGTACCCGCCGATTGTGAGCTAATGGTCGAGCACGAAAGAGACGACGAGGTCGACGAGGTCGAACTGCAGTTTCGCTGGCCGGTGAAAAAATAGCTTTTCCTGATGAACCTTCCCGATCTCCACTACGAGTGCGTCCACTGTGGCTATAGCTGCCAGGATCTCGAAGTGGAGATCTCCGAGTCAGAGTTCGCGAGGCTTGTCCAGCTCGTCGGGGAGTCGACCGTCGTCGTAAAAGAAGAGCGCCGCTGGCTGACCAAGGGCTGTCAGGGCTGTACTCTGCTGGCCAAAGAGAACGGGCAAGGGCGCTGCACCTTGCATCGCGATCACGGGATGGAGGCCAAGCCCCAAGCCTGTCGAGAGTTTCCCTTTCGGGCCGTGATTACGCCGGACGGCCCCTACGTCGGCGCTTCTTTTGCCTGTAGGGCTATCGCGACCCGTCAAGGACCGGCTTTATCCCGGAAGAGTTTCGAGGCTCGACCGTTGGCGCTCCCGGAAACTTTACTAGCACCCGGAGTACCGCTCGACTGGGAGCGTTATCTGCGGTGGGAAGCTCGAGTCGTCTCCCTGCTGCGCGGTCGCGGAGAGATCGGACTTTGGAGCGCGGCTTTGGAGATCGGGTCCGAACTGCTTGGTGTCGCGGTCTCGCCTCCCTCGGAGGCCATGGAGGCCGGTCTCCAGTCACTTTTCCGAGGGCTTTTGGCCTTGGCCGAAGGGTCCATGGACGAGGATTCGCTGTTGTCCTTTCTGGCCGCCCACCAGCAACGAGGTCGCTACTTTAGCCGTTTACTCGAAAGAGAGCTCGATGTTTCTCTCGTCCTTTCCCGTTGGGAAGAGCCCTGGTCGCTCTGGCCTCGCGCCGTGCCGTTCTTTGAGCATCTCCTTTTTCGCAAGTTTTTGCTCGAGGGGCCCGACGTCTATTCTCGTATCTGTTGCCTTCCTGTTTTGGCCCAGGTTCTTCAGTTTCTCACCCTTTCACGCGCCCAAGGGGATCCGGGAGAGGAAGATTTTTTATGGGCCTTGCGCATGCTTGAAGAACGTCTGACTTTCCACTCCAGGGGTCTAGAGCGATACCTGGGTCGCTTCGGGCATCTGTTTCTTGAAAGTTTGAGTCGCGGAGGTTGAGAGCTTGGTGCGAAGGGAAACGGCGCGAATTCGTCAACTGACCAGGACATGAGTAGTGCAAACGGCGATCCCTACCTCTGGTTGGAGGACATCCAGGGTGAAAAGGCTCTCGAATGGGTCAAAGAACGAAATCGGTGGACTTCGGACCGCTATGAGAGAACCGAGCTGTTCCAGGACATCTATGAGAGCTCGCTTGCCATTCTCAATTCTGAGGAGAAACTAGTCTATCCCAGCATGCTGGGCGACCACGCTTACAATTTTTGGCGAGACGCTTTCCATGAGCGGGGACTGTTGCGGCGATGTCTTCTCGAGGAGTTTCTGCGCGGGGAGCCCGATTGGGAAACGGTGTTGGACCTGGACGCCTTGGCCGCCGAGGAGGGCGAGAACTGGGTCTATAAGGGCCACCAGGCTCTGCCTCCGGACTACGATCGTACTTTGATCTGGCTCTCTCGAGGGGGTAGCGACGCCGTGGTCGCACGCGAGTTCGACCTGGTGAACCTTGGCTTCGTGGAGGATGGGTTTCAGGTGCCCGAAGCCAAGTCCGATCTTTCCTGGAAAGATCGCGATACGCTGTACATCGGTACCGATTTCGGTCCCGGCAGTATGACGGTTTCCGGATATCCGCGAGTTCTCAAAGTTTGGAAGAGAGGTCTGCCCCTAAGTCAGGCCGAGTTGCTTTTTGAGGTCGCTCACGAAGACCTGGCGGCCGGGGTCTGGGTGGTGCGTCGGCTCGATGAGGAGTACGACTTCGTGGTTCGCGCCATCGACTTTTGGAACGACGAGAAGTTTCTCGTCGAGAACGGCCGGCTTCGTCCGTTGGCTCTGCCCTCCGACGCCCCCGTCCAGGCCGTCTTCAAAGGACAGATTTTCGTGCTTCTACGCTCCGATTGGGAAAAGGTCGAAGGGACCTTTTGCAAAGGCTCTTTGCTTAGCTTCGATCTTCGCGCTCTGGCTGACGGTGGCGATCCTCCGGCGGTCCTGGTCTTTGACCCGAGCGGGGGGGGTACGGTTGAGGGAATCGACGCCGTTCGCGATCATATCATCGTGACGGTGACCGAGAATGTCCGGACTCATATTCGTCGCTACCGCTGGACCGGGGAGTCTTGGAGTTGGGAGAGCATTCCACTGGGAGAAGGCGGCAGTACCAGTCTTGCCGCCACCTCGCGACGGCGTGAATCCTTTTTTCTCACTCATGAGAACTATCTTACTCCGACCTCGCTCTACTTTCGTTCCGAGGAAGGCGAGCTTCGTCACATCAAAAGCCTTCCCGCACGTTTTTCCAGCGACAGCTTGACGACAGAGCAGCACTGGGCGGTCTCTCGGGATGGAACTCGGATCCCTTACGATGTCATTCGACCTCGGGAGCTTCCCTCGGAAGGGGCTCCAACTTTGCTCTACGGGTACGGAGGCTTTGAAGTCTCTCTGCTTCCCTCTTATCTGAGCCTGGCCGGTCCGGCCTGGCTTGCCCGTGGAGGAGTCTACGTTAGCGCCAATATTCGTGGCGGAGGAGAGTTCGGGCCGGCTTGGCACCAGGCGGCGCTTCGAGAAAATCGACACAAGGCGTATGAAGACTTCGAGGCCGTGGCCGAGGACCTGATTCGGCGCGGCATCACCACCTCGGCCAAGCTGGGAGTTCACGGCCGCAGTAACGGCGGACTGCTGACCGGCAACATGTTGGTCCGGCGTCCCGACCTTTTCGCCGCGGTACTGATCGGCGTGCCTCTCCTGGACATGTTTCGCTACAACAAGCTACTGGCGGGAGCCAGCTGGGTGGCCGAGTACGGAGATCCCGACAAGCCTGAGGATTGGGCTTTTCTCAAGGACTACTCGCCCTATCACAACATCGATCCGGCGGGGAAGTATCCCGTGCCTTTGATCTTCACCTCCACCAAGGATGACCGCGTCCATCCCGGACACGCCCGCAAGATGGCGGCGAAGTTGGAGAGCTACGGGTTCGAGGTGATCTACTACGAAAATCTCGAGGGCGGCCACGCGGGCGCCTCCAACAATCCTCAGACGGCGTTTTTCACGGCTTTAAACTACGCCTACCTGTGGGACCGCCTCAGCAAGCAGTCAAAAGCTTAGCTTTGCAAAATCGTGTCGACAAGCTTATGACTAAGTTTACATTTTGGTCACATTCATCTTCGTGCGGAAAAAGCCTGATACCATTGTCTCCAGATAATATTGGCTCATAAATTAATCAAGGAGCCTCACATTGATGACCTCTCTATCCCTACCCCAGTCTCTACCCCAGCGCGATCTTACGCCTCGCTTAGATAACTTGGTCCATCGGAAGGTACTTGCTCAGGATGATGCCATCTTTGTTGCTCCTACCGATCAGGCGAGCCTGAGTTCAACATCGGTGAAATCGGAGCCAGGTCCGCCGACGGAGTCCACGCCCTGGAACTTCCCACCTTCCGTCAAGAATGGAAATTCCCAAGCTGAGAACAAGTTCACCGATGAGGGCAAGATCGTCGTGCGCAATGACTCGGCTCCCTCCATCCTGGACATCACCAGCCAAGAGAGCTTCTCGCGAACGTGGGGGCCGAGCCATGGCGACTCGCTCCACACGTCATCCTCGACCGGACAACAGCCCGATGTGCTGACGATCTTGGAGCCTCCAGACGATCTCAGCGCTCCCGGAGTGGACATCCTCTCGACCAAGCCTGGGGGAGAATACAGGAATATCGTGGGTACCATGATGTCGCTCGGAGGGAATCGCTATCGCTACACAGACGACGCCTCCCTTCCACCCTCGGAACGAGCCAAACGCGTCATCGCCAATGCGAAGGAGCAGAAAACTACCGTGGAGGAGGCCGCGACCTTCCGCCATACCTTCGCCAATCCTGACGGAAGCGCCATCCCAGATCGGGAAGCCTTTGAGCAAGAGACCCGAGCAGCCATCACCGAGCAGGCGAAAGCGGAAGGGATTCCTGTTGCTTGGGAAGCCTTCGACAAAATTGACAAAGAACTCATGCGGAAATCACAGCTGCTGCTCGGCGGCTTTATCTTCGCCGGCGGCCCTCTCCTCACGGCTGTGCCGAAGGAGCGCCAAGAGAAGTTTGATGAGGACGTGGAGGCCTGGGTTCAAGAATGGAATACCCTGAACGCGGCGATCAAGGGTGGCAAGCAGGAAGTACGTTAGGTTTCTGTCCAAAGAAACTTGCGATGATGCTCGGGGTGTAAAAGAGCAAGATACAAAATCGGAGGCGACTCGATGAAACGCTCTTTATTAGCGATGCTTTTGGTTGGACAGCTCGGCCAAGCGGTGACAGCCGAGCCGCCCGAGTGGGCTCAAGACGCCGCCGAATCGGTGCAAGAAAAAAAGATCATGCGAGGCACTCCGCACGACTCGAGTTTGCAGGGAGAACGTCCGGTGAAACGAGACGAGCTCGCCGAGATTCTCGAACGTCTCGATGTGAAGCAGCAGCGAGAGCAGGAAGACTTCGCCACCAAGGGCGAGCTCAAGTCCACTCAAAGTAGCGCCAACGCCCTCAAAAATGAGCTGGAGTCGCTCAACACTCGAGTGGAGACTTTGGAAGAGAAGACCGATGGCTTGGAGCAACGCGACGAGGCCGTCACGCGACCTCGCTTCTAGCTTCTCCCTCACCGGAAGGTTACCCGGCGTTCATATTCTCGTGACGCGGTCAGCGTAGACTGGCCCGATGGTTCGCCTTCTGTCCAAATTGACCGGCCTCGAGGAAAAGGATGCTCCCCAGGCGGGGTTCGCTTTCTGTTTCTTCTTTTGTATTTTAGCCAGTTACTACATCGTTCAGCCCTTGCGCGACGAATTGGGGCTGTTGGTCGGTAAAGAGTATACGCCGAAGCTTTTTGTCGGCTCACTTCTCGTGATGGCCGCGGTTAATCCGCTCTTTGCCTACTTTCTGAACCGCTCGGGCCGACTGAAGATGATGAAGTCCATCTATCGGTTCTTCGCCTTGAACCTGGTGCTCTTCATCATCTGCTTCAAGGGGTTGGAAGCCACCGGCCAGATGGTGACTCATGGAGAGGCGGCCCGGGTCAGCGGTCTGGCTTTTGTCCTTGCCTGCATCTACTTTCTCTGGGCCGGCGTTTTCAATCTCTTCGCCGTCTCGGTTTTCTGGGCCCTGATGGCCGACATCTACAGCGGCGAGCAGAGTAAGAAGTGTTTCGGATTTTTGGGAGCCGGAGGGACTCTCGGACAGATGTTCGGCTCCTTTCTGACCGGGCGGGCTGTGGAGGTCGTGGGACCAACCAACTTACTTTTCGTAAGCGTGGTCTTGTTGGAACTGGGCGTCCAGGCGATGCTTATCATTACTCGCAGCTATCAAGAGCCGCCACGGAAGGAGGGGGAGAAGAAGCCGAACGCTTTTTCCGGGATCACCGACATCTTCAAATCTCCTTATCTTCTCGGAATCTGTCTTTATCTTTTCCTCTACACCTTCACCTCGTCGTTTATCTACTTTCAAAAGCAGGCGATTGTGGACGCCTCGCTTTCGAATAGGTCTGATCGGGTGGGATACTTCTCCGACGTCAATTTTTGGATCTCGGTGATGACTCTGGTGATTCAGCTGTTTCTGACCGGTAGCTTTCTCTCCGTGATCGGATTGTCGGCGGGGCTAGCTCTGGTACCTATGATCGGTGTGGTCGGCTTCCTGGCTCTAGCCAAGAGCCCTACTTTGAACACGATCGCCATTCTCGAGATCGTCAGAAAGACGGCGAACTACGCGATTTCGCGTCCCTCTCGCGAGGTGCTGTTCACGGCGGTCAGCCGGCGCGAGAAATATCAAGCCAAGAACTTTATCGACACGGTGGTCTATCGAGCCGGTGACACGGGGGCGGCGGCCCTCTTTGAGGCCTTCTTCAAGGTCGGAGCCAGCATCGTCATCGTCGCCTCCTCGGCGGTGGGCGCTTCGGTGGTTTATCTCATCGTGGGACTCACTCTGGGTCGAGCCCACACGCGGCGTCTTCGAGAGCAGACCATTCCCGACAATCCTCAGTGAGCTCCAACTTTCTATCAGTGGTGGGAACTTCTCCCAGCTCAAAAGAATTGACCCCAACATCTCTATGAGACGACTTCTGGTCATATCTCGTCTTCTTGCTTTGCTAGCCTTTCTCGGCCTCACGCCGGTTTGGGCTATGGATGACGGCTGCTGTTGTGGCACGGGACAGTCTATCTGCGAGATGCCATCCGAGCGTCCGGCGCTCACTTCGGCGGAAGTCTCCGACCTTCTCGGGTTGAGGTCCTTGGTGAAGTCGGACGCCTGCGCCCCCGGTACTGAGGATGATTGCGCTTGTTGGCGACCCATCGAGAGGCCAAGCAAAATCGCGCTCGCGGCCGTTCAGGGCTCTTTCCAACAGCACTGGGTGCTCTCAAATCTTCCCACCGCCATTCTTCCTAAAGTTGTCGCTAGCACGCGAGTTCCTATCGCCGCACCGCCCTGGCGCCCTCCTATTTCGGACCTCTCCGGCTGGACTCACGCTCTTTTTCCCGTTCCCCCGCCTCATCTCTCGTAGGCTTTCCATTCCTAAATTCGAGAGAAAGGCTTTCCCATGCCCAGATATTTTCTTGGGGTCTTGTTGGTGCTGTTCGGTTTGCTCGTCGCACCGCTCACCGCTCAGACCCTGGACCTGCCCGCCGTGCTCGAGCGGGCGGCCCAAAACAGTCCCGACTTGCGCGCGGCCTACGCTCAGGTCAAGGTCGCCGAAGCCGCGATCAAAGGCGCCAAGCTGTTGGAAAATCCGCAGTTTCAGGCCGAAATCAAGTGGCCGAACGACTCGGCTCCAGCGGCCCAAGAGTACTCGTTGTCCTACAACATCATCGATCTTTTCAATCGGGGCAGCCGAGTTCGCACCGCCGAGCTGCATCGCGAGGCGGCGCTGCAGAGAACCTTAGCCCGCGCCGTGGAGATCGAGGCCGCGATCAAGGCGGCTTTCTACACCGTGCAAGGCCACGCTCAAGCCCTGGAAGAGCAAAAGGTGCTACTGCAGGTGGCCGAACTTCAGGCCGAGCTTGCCGGGCGCCAACGCGAGGCCGGGAACATCCCGGAGCTGGTCTTGGCCCAATATCAAGCCATGCTGTTGCAGGCTCGCACCCAACTCTACGACCGCCAGATGGCTCTCTTCGAGTCGCGTCAGGACCTGGCTCGCTTGATGGGAGAGGCCGACCGGGCCGAGCAGATCTTGATCGCCTCCCGACTGCCCGACCTACCCAAACCCGAGGAGCAGACCGCGCCGGACCTTCTGGCCGAGGCCATCTCGGCTCGTCCCGACCTTGCCGAGATCGGATACGAGGTGGAAGCTTTGAAGGCCGAGCGCGGCCAGCAATCGCTTCTGACCTTCGACGGAACCTCGTTAGGCTACGTCTACGAACGGGAGACCTCCTTGGAAACGCTGCAAGGCGTGACGCTCTCGATGCCCCTTCCGATCTTCGATCGGCGGCAGGGCGAGAAAGCCCGTCTAGAAGCAGAGATCGAGCGAGGGCAGGCCGAGCGTGACGCGCTATCTCAGCAAGTGACCACCGAGGTGAAGACGCTTCTGGTCAAGATGGCCAACGCCCGTTTGCGCGTCGAGCAGTTGGAACAGCTGGTGCCGCTACGCCAAAGGATTCTCGAGCTTTCCCGCCAGCAGTACAACGCCATGCTGGTGGGTACCTATCAGCTGTTGGATACCCGAGGGGACCGCTCCGCGGCGGTTCTGACCCTGGCCGACGCCAAGGCCGACTACTGGCGAGCCCGCACCGAATTGGAGCGGGCCCTTGGACGCTCCATCCTCAAGCAGGGCGTTCCGTTTTCTGTTCAGGAGAAGAAATGATGAAGTTACGACTGATCGCTTTACTGTTCGCACTTTGGGCGATGCCCGCCCTGGCCCAAAGCCCTTACCCCAAGGATTGGCCTTACACGCCGATCACCACGCCCAACGGACGCTCTTTGCCCTGGACGGTGAAAAATGGGGTCAAGGAGTTCAAACTGGTCATCGAGGAAGTGGAGTACAACATGGCTCCGGGAACTCGGGTGAAAGCCTGGGGCTACAACGGGAGCACTCCCGGACCGACCATCGAGGTGGTGCAGGGAGACCGGGTGCGCATCTTAGCCGAGAATCGGCTGCCCGAAGAGACGGCGGTGCACTGGCACGGAGTTCTTCTACCCAGCGGGATGGACGGTGTCACCGGATTAAACCAGCCTCCCATCAAGCCGGGAGAGACCTTCGTTTACGAATTCACCATCGACCAGCCGCCCGCGACCCTGATGTATCACTCTCACGCCGACGAGATGATCCAGATCGGATTGGGGACGATGGGTTTTCTGATCATCCATCCTAAAGACCCCAAGTTCGAGCGAGTGGATCGAGATTTCGCCATCTTTCTTAACGAGTGGGACGTTCCGCCCGGTAGCTCCAGGCCCGACCCCAACGAGATGCTGGACTTCAACCTCTTCACCTTCAACAGCCGGGTCTACCCCGCCACCGAGCCCTTGATCGCCAAGTCCGGGCAGAGGGTCCGCTTTCGCTTCGCCAACGTGGGCCAAGAGCTTCATCCCATTCACGTGCACGGGCACGTCTGGAGTCTGACCGGCACCGACGGTGGACCTGTGCCGATGAGCGCGCGCATGCCGGACACCACCGTGCTGGTCAATCCGGGACAGACGCGGGACGTCATCATTGAGAAAGTCGTGGCGGGAGACTGGGCTTTTCACTGCCATCGGCGCCACCATCCGATGAACGCCATGGGGCACGACATCCCGAACATGGTCGGTGTCAATCAGGACGGGCTCGAGGAGAAGATCAAAGAGCTGGTCCCGGGCTACATGGCCATGGGAGAGACCGGGATGTACGACCACTCCGCGCATGCCAAACACATGGAGCTTCCGGAGAATACTGAGCCGATGATGGCCGGAGACGGCCCTTTCGGCCCGATCGGAATGGGTGGCATGTTCACCGTCCTAAAGGTGCGAGACAATCTGAAAAGCTACACCGACAAAGAGGCGGGCTGGTTCAAGAATCCCGCAGGAACGGTAGCCTATCGCGTGGGTCAGGCCGCCGAATCAAAAGAAAAGCCCACGGCCACGCTCTACGCCTGTCCCATGCACCCCGAGGTTAAGTCGAGCCGGCCGACCGAATGTCCCAAGTGCGGTATGGATCTCGAGCCGGTCAAGACGATCTATACCTGCCCGATGCATCCTGAGGTGACCTCGGACAAACCGGGCCGCTGCCCTAAGTGCGGCATGGACCTCAAACCTAAGAGCTCGTCCTCCCAGGAATCTCCCGGCCAGGGCGAGCATCATCACCATTAAGTCATCAGCAATAGAAAGGACCTATCACTGACATGTCGTTTAGAAAAATTCTCGTTTCAAGCCTTCTTTTGGCTTTCTGCGCCTCACCGCTCGCCGCCGAGCCGGCCAAACCCGCCAAATTCACCTGTCCGATGCATGCGGAGGTGGTATCCACCACGGAAGGGACTTGCCCGAAGTGCAAGATGAAGTTGGTGGAGAAGGCGACCTACGTCTGCCCGATGCATCCTGAGGTGACGTCTGACAAGCCGGGCAAGTGCGGAAAGTGCAAGATGGCGCTGGTCAAAAAGACCGGTGGGAAGCCGATCACGAAGTAGCCAGGTCCTCGAGGATCGGGCAGTCTGGACGCTCGTCGCCGTGGCAGTGGGAAGCCAGGTGCTCGAGCGTTCGGACCATGTCGGAGAGTTCGGCGATCTTAGCCTTGAGGGTTGTGACGTGGCCCAGGGCCAACTGGCGAACCTCGGAGCTTGCCCGGTTGCGGTCATGCCAGAGGGCGAGAAGCTCTCCGACCTGAGGCAGCGAGAACCCCAGGTCGCGAGAGCGGCGAATGAAGCGCAGAGTGTGCACATCGTCCTCGGAATAGCTGCGATAGCCCGAGTCGGTTCGAGGAGCGGGCGTGAGCAGGCCCACCGATTCGTAGTGGCGGATCATCTTGGCCGACACGCCGGAGGCTTTGGCCGCTTGCCCGATCGTCATCATCGGCTTCGGCTTAGTCGATGCCGCGGGACTCCCCTTCAAGGCTAGTGACGGGACCGTTTAAGTGCGTTTAAGTGACATTCGAGAGTGACACTCAAAACCATGCCAAGGCTGTCACTTTTGAAGTCACTTTTCAATGAGCCGAAATCGGCTTGATGCATAAGGTCGTGGGAGCTTTGTCGGCGATCCAGTCAAGCTCCATTAGGGCGATCTTCACTGCTGACGGCGTGGTGCCGAGGCTCTTGGCCAAGCTTTGAAGGGCCTAAGCTCAGCTCTTTGGTTGGGTTAGTCATAGTAGGTTCTCCATTTCAGTTGAAGTTCGGTGGGACGAGTCTTGTTGGGGTTTGGGTTGGGGTCTTTTTCGATCCAGTCGAGCTCGAGGAGGCAGCGCATCATCATGGTGGGAGAGACGGCGAAGGCTTCGGCCAGGCGATAGATGATGGTCCAGATTCTGCTCGAGCTCAGTTGCTGGCGCTCGCTTCGCGATTCCAGCAACTCTTGGACGAGAGGGCTTTGCTCGAGTTCGGTTCGGCAGACCAGGAAATGGGAGGCGTAGGTGTTGGCCTCTCGCTCCCGATAACGACTTCTGGAGTGCCAGGAGTCGTCATCGGGACAGACGTCCTTTCGAAGCTCGGATTCGTGAAGGCGAATGTGGCCTAGCTCG
>JBBCJA010000008.1:0-84490 GCA_037189585.1 Selenomonadaceae bacterium
ACAAAGGTCAAATTTGCCGCGTTCTCACCGCGCCCATAGGTGATCCGGTCGCGCAAGCCGACCTCGCCGGAACGAATACGAACGAGAGCGGACATAATAGCGTTCTTGGCGGCGTCCTCAGCCTGAATCTTACGCTCGATACGCACGTCGGCCACCGTCGCCATCTGCACGGCACCCGTGATCGCACAGACCGTGATAAGCGTGATACCCAGGGCGATCACCACAAAAGAAAGTACCGAGCCTCTATTCCTGCGACGCGTGTGAGTCTTCATCATAGTCCTATCTTATCGCGACTTGGCCAGACTTCATGTGATTATTGTCCCAACTTTTGGTGAGATCGATCACAAAACTTGTTCCAACTAAAGCTCCCGCTCCACGAGAATCGGAAAGACTCCAACCCGTTCCACCGTCTCCGACTTCTCTTGATAGCTATTCTTCCGAATCTTGAACTTGATCGAAAGCTCGCCCAAGCCCGGCCTCGCCATCTCGAACTGTTCCAGATCCCTCAGAACGGGGCGATATCTCCGCGAAGACACCAAGGTCTCGACTCCTCGCCGCAGCTCGCGCTCGTTAACCTGAACCCGCCCTCCCCGATAGCCCCGGTCCAACTCGCGAGCGGTGAGTCGCCCGGCTCGAACTTCCTTAGCCTCCGGCTCGAACCAAAAAACGACCACCTCGTCACGCCAAGCGGCATTCCCCTGGGCGTCCGCCTCCTCCAAAGTTTGAATGGCTAGAACAACGCCACCGGAATCCAGGTGAACTCCTTGGCTCTTAGTTTGAAACAGCGTGTCGCGAACCTGGGAGAAGAACAGATTGGCCGAGGTGGTCACCCGCGTTCTGGTGTCAAACACCATGGACAAAACTCGATAGTCGATCATGATTTTGGCCAACATCCCACAAGCCACACAAGCTAGAGCGGAATAGATCACAACCTCGATCAGCGTCGCTCCTCGCCGTCGCCTCCTCATGGCGCCTCCGGCAACACGATGTAGCTTTCTCGAGTCAGCGACCGGGAGTGAGGGCCCGTCTTCCAACTCACCGTCACTTCCAAACGCAAGAACTCGGGCGTCATCTGTGAGGTTTTCTGAACAACCTTGAAAAGGAAATTGTTACGGGTCACTTCGCGTTCGAGGGTCTTTGAGGGAGCCCACTCGGTGGGATCGTTCTCGACCTCCAAGAGAGCGACCGCGCACATGTCGTGGGCCTGCGCTCGATACTCCCGAGCGATGGCGCTCCGCACAGCCGACATCCCGCTGACCGCGATCACTTGTAGGAGCAGACTAAAGATTGCCATTCCAAGAATGGCCTCTAGCAGGATCCCTCCTCGCTTTATTTGTCGACGTCTCATCATGCCAAAGACTGAATCATCTGTCCCATCGGTAAAAGAATCGCCACTGTCCAGATTCCAGCCAGAAGTCCACAAAAACATAGCAAGACCGGAGCGATGAACTGCTCCAACATTTCTAGCCGCATACGAAACTCTTCCTCATAAAGATTCGCCGCGAAGTCGAGCATTTGAGTGATGTTGCCAGTCTCCTCGCCGGTGGAAACGACTCCCATCATAAGCCGGTCGAAATACCCGGTCGTCGCCATGGCCTCCGACAATGGCAAGCCGTCTTCTTCCATCCCGTCGAGAGTTTCCCGACAAGCACGTTTAAAGAGTGGATCCTTCAAAGAAGGTATCAGAGCAAGAAGGGCCTTTGTCGTGACCACTCCCGCATCCAACTGAAGACTAAGCACGCGAGCCCAGTGTCCGTGCGTGATCGCCTTTAGCGTGACCGCCACAGGGGGAAAGAGGTAGCCCAGCTTCGTCAACCGCGCCCGCATCAAGTCATTCCGAAAAGTTAGCGGGGACCATTCGCGCAGAGCATAACCCAGGCCGATGGCCACAACGAGTAGCGGCAAAGCGATCTGGGGATGAAACACATCCGAAACCGCGAAAACGAATCGGCTTAAGCCCGGTATGGGAATTCCAAGCTCGGCCATGAAATCGCGAATATGACCAACGAAGAAGCTTGGGGCGACCACAATCAAAAGGAGCGTGGCCAGAAGCGTCACTCCCGGCTGCAAAAAGGCCTGGCGAATTCGTTGCCGAGTGATCTCCCGGGCTTCTTCATTGTCGGCAATTTTCCGAAAAACCAGGTCCAACGAGCCGTTGCCGTCTCCGACAACGATCAGGGCCCTGTCGGTATCAGAAAACATGTTGGGATACTTGGCGATAGCCTCGGGAAAAGTCTTACCTCTCAGAATTAACTCGTCGAGGACCCCCGAGGCCGTCTCTTTCACGCTGGGATCCTCAGACTCGTTAGCCGAGAATTCTAGAGCTTTCTGAATGGGATAGCCCGCGCTCATACAGGCCGAGAGGCTACGATAAAAAGCCCACAGGGAATCTTTGTGGATAGGAGCGTCAAAGCGCGCTTCGCTGCGCACCGTCGCGTCCATATCAACAATTCGCTTCGCCATCACAAAAACTCTTCGCAGCCCCCCGGAGGCTCACTGCACGACGTTCCTCTCACTTTAGTCCTCACAGCTCAAAGCCTTCGTAGACTCCTCACTCCGGCCTTCTCTTAAGATACAGGAATTGTCCCCACGCTTCGGTGACGGTCGTCACCATCCGACTAACCGAGGATTAGCGTCGCCAAGGTGACGTGAGGCCCCATTGGGGGCTATTGAGGAGACAATCATGACGGGGAACTGCGGAGACAGGATTGTTATCGACCCCGAAATGGCTCACTGGGTCGTTAAGGGGACTAAAGTGGCCAATCTCGAACGATTCTTCAAGATGTCGGATGAAGAAGCACCAATCACGAAGTTCTGCAAGGAATGGGAAGGCTTGGAGAAGAGAGCGAGTATAGGGCTTGCCGGGCATAGCACGGTTTCAGAGTTTCTACGCCGTTGGATGATGGTGGCGGCGGACCTGGCGGCTGAGGAACGCTCGTTCCTGCTGACTAGCATCAACACCGCCAGCTCTGTCTTGACCGCTCAGGTGAACCGCATTGAGGAGATGGTGCGAGAAGCGAAAGAGAAAGCTCGACTCGAAGCGGAGCTGAAAGCTCAGGCCGACGCGCTGAAGCAGCTTGAAGATACTCGCCGACGGGGGAGAGAAGAGAGACAACGCGATGAAGCCAACCGTAGGGCGCGGGAAAAGCTGTTGGAGACCGAGGCTGAAATTCGCCGAATCAACGAAGACACGGCTAGAATCCTGAAAGACGGGGCCGACTACAGAGACCACATGAATCGAATGCTCACGAATCCGGAGCTTTATTGCCCTCGCTGCAACCAGGCCTATGCCGACACGACGAAAGGCTATTGGCACTGTTCGAGCCCCCGCTATCCTTATTACCGTTAGGTCTAACCGACGACTTTAGCGATAACCCGAAACCTTCTTCTCCCCCCACGAACCCGTGAAGACTTGTGAGGGTCAGGTGGACTCTGAAGCGCTTTACAAAATCTGGATCAACTGGATGACGTTCATGGGCTCCCTTAGGAAGAGCCCTTGGGCGACTGGCATCCGAAGCTCGAGATCAGTAACGCGCGAGGTTCCTCGCAACGCCATCGCCACTCCCCCGATAACTACAAAGCGAACTTATTCTCTTCTAGAGTTCTAAGGAGCTTGAGAAAGTCCACGTCTTAACAGAAGGAGGCCTTGAGCGGCCGCTTGCATCCTCAGCAGTCTCTCTAGAGGAGTACGCTTCAGATTCTCTCTTAACAGGGACACATCGACACCGTTCTCATCCTGGTTTGGAAATGAGTAATCAGCTTGGGCTCGATTCTTGAACTCATTAGGGATTGAGCCATCTTTTCCCGAAACTTCGACATCATAGCGCTCCATGACTCAAATATTCGGCCGTCTGGACAAGCGCCCTGGCGAAGGCGGCCACGGCTCATTCGCTCCAGATGTCGGACCGGGTCTTCAAGTGGAGCGCGAGCTCACCAGGAGTGGTTCAGAGTTCCGAAAAACCTTAAAATTAGTTGTATTCAGTTCACTTCATCCTTTGACTTGTCGAAGATTTTCTTTAAGATATGTGCATGAAAGATCACATCATGAACCCTGCTCACTGGCGCCTTTCTATCCTTCTCAAGCTCGGCCACGAAAACGTTCATGAACTGGCCCGTAAGGCCGTGGGAACCTTAACATCTTATAAACTGATTGTCGGTCGCTGTCTCTTGGCCATGCACGAATCGAAGGGCTACAAGAAGCACGGCTGTTCCTCGGCCATTCACTATGCCTGTTCCCGGTTGGGCTTGAATTCGCCGGTCGCGAGGGAATGTCGCCGGGTAGTTCAGAGGTTGCAAGGTTTACCTGAGCTTACCCTGGCCGCCGAGCTCGGTACGGTGGAATGGGGCAAGCTTCGCGAGATCGTTCGGCGAGCGGTTCCGACCACGGAGCGTTATTGGATAGCGTTGGCCAAAAAGCACTCTTACAAAGAAATAGAACAGCTGGTGAGTCGCACACCTGACGGTTCTGTCCCTGGCGAAGTGGATGCCGCGGACACTTCCTATCGCTCTGAGCTGCGTTGCGCGGCAAGCCCCGGACTGTTCGCCATGCTCGAGCAAGTGCGACGGGTTCTCTCGGTAGAGAAAGAGGAGGCGGTGACCACGGCCGAGGTGTTGGAGATGGCGCTCGCCTCCATGATAACGAGCCGGCCTTTCGACCCCGAGGCTTTGGAGAACGCCCGCGCCGCCGCCGACAAGGATCTTTTGGCCGAAGAGGCGCGACGACTCCCGATCGTGGAGGAAGCTCGAGAGTTGGCGATGGAGATGGGATTGCTCACAGAGTCCGAGTTTGATGCTGAGGATCGGTGCTGCGACCCGGAGGACGATTTCAACATCTCGGAATGTCCCGCACGGGTGATTTTCGATATGATGGCAACGGCCGATACGGACCTTGAAGCCGACTCCGACCCCTCAAAATGTCCCGCACGGGTGATTCCCGGCACGGTGGAGACAATAGATACGAACCTTGAAGCTCACTCCGATCCCTCAAAATGTTCCGCACGGGTTATTTTCGGGAGCGCGATGACGAACAAGACTAGCTTTGAAGGTATCGCGCCGGAAACACCAAGCGCGGAGAACAGCTCGTCCCGGAGCTGGCAAAACTCTAGACTCCGCTTCAATCCCAAGTCTCGATCTGCCACCAAGACCCAACGCGCGGAACTCCTTCGGCGCGACGGTTGGTGCTGTCGCACTCCCGGCTGTCCCAACAAGGTCTGGCTGCACCTCCACCATGTCCATGAGTACTCTCAAGGTGGAGAAACCACGCCGGGCAATCTCATCTGCCTCTGCTCAGGCTGTCACCGCAACATCCACCAAGGGATTTTGAAGATCACAGAATCTCTGGATGGCGAACTTATCTACACCAACTCGGAGGGTCAGCGCCTAGATCGGCAGGTTGACTTGGAGCTCGCCGACTGGCTCGACGTTCACTTCGGGTGGAGTGGCGAGGAGCTCGATTCTCACCAGGCCAAACTATGGCAAGGCGAGTGGGCCGTGTTCGCGAGTTAGAGTCAACGCCAACAACTTTGTCGGACGAGCTGAAAATTCCCCGCCTAGTCAGTGGAGGACACTCAGCTCACGGAAAGGCCTTCAAAATATAGGCCAGTCAGATCGGGCAGCTCCGGGCAAGCAAGCTTCAAAAAGTGATTCTGTCGTCGAAAACTCCATCTCGGGCAGTTCCTCCAGCGGCGGAAGCACCAGTGGCGCTAGGAGTTTCTGGTTTCAGATCATTAGCCTCATTTTGAGGATGATTCCTGTCTACCGCCTTTTCGACAACGCGAGGTGGTGGAATACGCCGAAGCAGCTGCCTCTTGGCCTTCTGTAAGAGGTCTGGGAACCGCTGCTCAGCCCATTCCCTTTGCTTGGAGACATCGGCTAAAGCCAGACGCTTCTTCGGCCTTTACTATCGACCGTAGAAGAGTTGACGACAAAAATCCGAGAGTGCTGATGAACATAGGTCGACTCTAGCCGGGAAGACCTTCCGGTTCAGTGATCAGGTTCAGTGATCATGATCAACATTTCAGAACCGGTTTAACGAACGTATGACAGCGATCGGTTATCTTGTCATCGAAGTCATGGAGATTAGAACAAGCTATAGCAAGACCACTCAACTTTTGAATCCACAGAGCTGGACCAAGGACTCCAACAAGCTCTCGTTCACTGGAACCGTGGCCGCGGTGGCCTTGTCGGCCTACTCTCAGGTCAGCGAGACCTTCTACTACACGGGGCTCGCCGTGGAAGCGTTGACCAACGAGCAGGACCATCTCCCTTTGAGCGAGGAGATCGCTCAACTCGATCAGATGCGCCGCGGACTCAAAGCTTTCAACCGCGTTCACACCACCCCGAATCTCCCTTTGGGCGAAGCCAATCCCCTCAAAGATCTCCCCAAAGCTGAAATCGCCAAGCCGGTGATGCTCGTCCCCGGTTGGGACACCCCTCACGACCGCTTCTGCCCCCTAACCGAGAAGCTGACCGAGGGTGGAGCCAACGGTGGGCAGCCCTACTACCTTCGCAACGGAGAGTTCTTCTCCGACCGCGACTGCCAGGTTCCCACAGAGGTTCCCAAGGACGCCAAAGTCTTCGTCACCGTCTTCAACTCCACCAGTGAATCGCCCCACACCACGGCGCCACAATTGCAAGCCAACCTTCAAGCTTTGGCCGGGCTGACGGGAGAAAAGAGGCCAGATGTCATGGCCTTTAGCCAGGGAGGTTTGGCCACTCGAACCTACCTCGGTCAAGCCGAGGACCATCAGATCGGAAAACTCCTGTTTGTGGGCACACCCAATCTGGGCGCGGGACTGGCCAGCCTGTGCAACTTCGTCTACAAGTTGGCCGACAAAGGTTATGGCGTTGACTATCTGATGCACACTCAAGGGTTGGACCCGGAGGATCGCCGGTCCATCGAATTCATGACGGTCGATGGACCCGACCTTCAAGCCCTCAATAGCAACTGGGACGAACAAATGTCGAACACCGAAGACTTCGCCATCGTGGGCCACAAGGGAACTCCGACCTTTCACTTCGGGAATCCGCCCTGGGCACCGGGAGACTCACTGGTAGAAGCGACACACCTCGGCCCGGCCGAGGTGGAGAGGACCTATGTCGACGGGGAATGGGCCAAACATGGGACCCTCCCCTTCAACGCAGGAACCTATCAGAAGATGCACCAACACTTCGGCTGGGGAAGTACCGCCAGGTAAGACGCGGTGTGTTCATACCTTTGTCACATCCGGCATGTCCGGAGTGGCTATGATAACCAAGTACCTTCATGACCATTTCGCCCAACATAGGAAGAGCCGGTAGTCTGACTCATCCGACCAACTTCCATCCCGCGCCTCAAGCGATGGAAGAGTTGGGAAGCGGTGCCGTGCTGTTCGCCGTCCACGATCAGGCTATTCTGGACCACCAAACGCGACTGATCGAACGCGTTGTCGAAGGAAACCTCAGCAAGGAAACCTTCCTTCGCAATGTAGGCCATCTCGAAAGCTTTGAAGTCCGGCGGGCTCAGTTGCGAGGCGAGGGAGGGCTAACCAACGGAGAACGCTCAGAGCTTGCCAACAACATGAAAAGGCTCGCCGGCAAGATGCACGCCCTTCCTCATCACCAGACCGAGCCCGAGCGTCCCACCGACGCTCAGGCTCTGGGGGAGCTCTACGACGATCTACGAGAAGGAGTGGTCGATGCCGAGAACGCGGTCGAAGAGCTTCACTGGCGTTCCAATGTCCTCTATGGAAAGGTTGTCGCTGGAAGACCCGGCGTGGTTTACGGCGACGAGCGCCCGAAACTCAGAGCCGCGCTGGCCAACCCCAGCCCTCCGCAGCCTCCGACCCTGCTGTCATCCGTTCGGCCCGAAACCATCGACCTGGTTCGCAAAGGACTTGCCATTTTTCCTCGGCTTGATGCCAACCATGACGGCTTGATCGACCGGGCCGAGGCTCGCAAGCTTCTGACAGACAACGAAAGCTTAGGTCTTTCGCCAGCTGAGGCCGCCGCCTTGTACTCCCGGCAGGCCATTCTGGCCGAAGTCGTGGAACCAGGCGCCATCAGCCACGAACTTCTATCCAAACGCGATCTCAAAGCTCTCCTCCCCGAGCATCGGGGACTATCGCACCCCGCGCGGGTGGCCGGTGCCTTGAACTTATTGGACAGTCGCCTGACCGATCAAAACCGGCGGGACCTTTCCCATGAACTTCCCCTCTTTGCCGACCCGACCGGTCCGGACGGCTCCAGGGTCGCCCAGGGTCTCGAAGGAGACTGCTGGCTGTTGGGGGCCCTGCCCACCCTCACACAGGACGAGATCAAAAATCTCTTGGTCGAAACTGAAGGCGGCCACGAGGTTCGCTTCGCTGACGGCACCACCGAGAAGGTCACTCCGCTCACCGAGGCCGAGCGCCGTGTCTACTCACGCGGCGACGGAGCCTGGTCGGGCCTGATCGAAAAGGCGGTGGCGCAGAAACTTGGAACGAAAGGACTCGACCTCAAGGGTGGACGTCCTCAAGACGCCTTAGCCCTTCTGACCGGTGCCGAATGCGAAGTTTTTTCTCTAGTGGAGAAACCCGCGGCCGGTCCAGACTTGCGCGACCGCGCCCATCTAGGGAATCTTCTGGAAACGACGCTCAACGCTGGAGGTGCGGTCTTCACTCAGGCTAACGCCGTCGACTACGATCCGCAACAGTCCTTGATCTCCGACGCGCGACACGCCTACACCGTTACCGGATACGACCCGTGGAGCCAGACCGTCAGCCTGCGCAATCCCTGGGGCCAGGGCGAGAAAGCCGATCGCGACGGCGTCGACGACGGAAATTTTCAGATGACCCTGACCGAGATGGCTGCGAACATGTCGCTGGTAATCACGGAGAGGACTTAGCCGCTTTTTCCGCGCGGTAGGATTGGAAATTCTTCCAAAGCAGAATTCCCAGCCCGGCCATCACCACCGCGTCGGCCACGTTGAAGATGTTGGTGCCGATTGGGCCGTAGCCGACGTAGAGAAAGTCCTGAACGTAGCCCAAGCGAAAGCGGTCGATGAGATTGCCGGTGCCGCCCGCCACGACCAGGCCGCAGGCCAGCACCTCCCAACTCGAGATTGTCTTTTCCTTGAGCGCGTAGAAGGTCAGACCCGCCAGCACCAGTGCGGGGAACACACCCAACACGAACCAGCGTGTATTTGGATCCCATCCAGCTCCGAGGCTCCCCCAAGCTCCCATATTCTCCGCGTATACCAAGGTAAAAATCCCTCCATAAGTTCGGGGGGGGTGACCCTGTACCGCCACGGTGGCCCAGGCTTTGCTCCACTGGTCAAAAGCCAGAAATGTCAGCGCCACGGGCACCATAATGGCTAGACGCCGGGCCAGGTTGGGCGGAGTCGATTCTATCATGGGCGCGGCCCTTCGAATCCCGGGTCGAGACTTCCTAGATCAGGCACGGTGGAACCAGGCGGTGAGAGCCAAACGATCGGCACCGACCGGAAGAACAGCGTGCTCGACCTCCTCGGCAAGAAAGACCAGAAGTCGATTGTTGATCGGCTCGACTCTTAACTCACCACCGGGAAGGTAGAGAGCCAGTTCCCCCCCGTCCCCGGGTTTCCAGGTGGGGTTCAGGTAGTAGATGGCGGTCAGACGTCGATTCGGACCACCTCGGAAAGCATCAAGATGCTTGGTGTACCCCATGCTATCCGGTGCATAATGAGCCAGTTGCATTTCGTAGCGAGAAACGCCCAGGTACAGTTCACGATTGACCGTCCGCCTGATCTTCTCGAAAGAAAGCATCAAGGAGCGTACGCCCGGACCGGCGGTCGACTTCTCCATCCAGCACAGCTTGTCTCCGCGCACCTTAACGTCGGTTTTCCCCTCTCGCCCGAAGCCCGCCGCGCGAAGACGACCCCTGGAAACCAGAGAGAGCGCCTCGGCTCGAATGCCCACGGCCGCGTCGGGTGTCAGGAAGCCATCCCGAAAGAAAAACCCCGAGCTGGTCAAACTCATCAACTCGAAAGCGCTCAGAAAAGGTGTCTCTTGGGGTGGCCGGCGCGAAAAGGAGAGTTCACTCACCGCCGGCGCCTCGACAAAGCCTCGACCAGCGCCGTCTGCTCTGTCTCCTTGGCAAGGTCCAGCGGGCTCTTGAGAGCGTGATCCCGGTATCCGAGTCCGGCACCAGCCCCTATCAGATAAAGAGCGATCTCCTGATTCTTCTCCAAGATGGCGACATGCAGCGCCGTTCGCCCCTCGATGTCCGTGACGTTTAGAGCCGCCCCCGCACGAAGCAGCGCTTTGACCACTTCCAAGTGCCCCTCCTCCGCGGCTTCATGCAAAGGAGTTTCCCCGGAAAAATCACGAGCATCGCGCCGAGCGCCCGCCTCTAGAAGGAGACCTACCATCTCCACATGTCCCGCCTCAGCGGCCTCGTGCAGAGCGGTCTCTCCCTCTTCATCGGTGGCATTGATATCCGCTCCACGGTCGAGGAGACGCCGCGCCTCGGCCAGGTCTCCCTTCTCGGCGGCATCGTGCAACGGTTGTGCCCAGACCGAAGTTGTGAGAAGCCAAAGGAAAAGGCCGGCGATGAGAAGTCTCATGCCGACCCTGGTTCCATCCCTCGCGACGGACTCCTAGTGCATCAGAGGATAGTTCCCTTTTGGAGTTTCTCCAGCCTTGAGGTAGTCGTTGTGCGTTTTCACCGGCAGGCCTTGCTCTTGCTTGACCATGGTGATACATCCACTGACCGGGCAGACCAGACTGCACAGGTTGCAGCCCACGCAAGACTCCTCTTTGATGGTGGGGACTCGAGAGCCGTTCTCAGGCAAAGCGATCGACTGGTGAGCTCCGTCCTCGCAAGCGATGTAACAAACCTGGCAGCCGATACACTTGTCCGGATCGATGTTGGCCACAATCCGGTAGTTGAGGTCCAGGTCGCCCCAGTCGGAGAGGCGGCTGGAGGCCAGTCCCACGAAGTCGTAGATGTTGTTGAAGCCCTTCTCTTCCATCCAGTTGGAAAGTCCGGTGATCATGTCGGTCACGATACGAAAACCATGCTTCATGGCGGCGGTGCAGACCTGAACCGAGGAGGCTCCCATCAGGATAAATTCGGCCGCGTCGCGCCAGTTCTCGATCCCTCCGATGCCGGAAATGGGAAGCTTAAACTCCGGCTCGTGAGCCAGCGTTCCCACCATGTTCAAGGCGATCGGTCGCACCGCCGGACCGCAGTAGCCGCCGTGAGCCGACTTGCCGTGAACGTTGGGACTGGGCACGAAGGTATCAAGGTCGACATTGGTCACCGAGTTGATGGTGTTGATCAAAGAGACCGCGTTAGCCCCGCCGGCCTGAGCCGCCATGCCGGGAGGCAGGATGTTCCCCACGTTGGGGGTCAGCTTGACGATGACCGGGATCTGAGCCGCTTCCATCACCCAGTTGGTGATCTGCTGGCAGTACTCGGGTACCTGACCGACGGCCGAGCCCATTCCGCGCTCGGACATTCCGTGAGGGCAGCCGAAGTTGAGCTCGATCCCATCGGCTCCGGCGTCCTGGGTCCGCTTCACGATGTCGTGCCAGGCCTGCTGGTTGGACTCCACCATCAGGCTGACGATGACCGCGTGGTTGGGCCAGAGCCGCTTGACCTCGGTCACTTCTTTGAGATTGTCCTCGATGGGGCGGTCGGTGATCAACTCGATGTTGTTCAAGCCCATCACCCGCTGGCCCCGATAACCTAGAGCCCCGTAGCGGGAATTGACGTTGACGATAGGTCCGCCCAGAGTTTTCCAGACGGCGCCACCCCAACCGGCCTCGAAGGCGCGATTGATCTGATAGCCGGAGTTGGTCGGCGGGGCCGAGGCCAGCCAGAAAGGGTTGGGAGCTTTGATCCCCGCGAAGTTGATTCTGAGATCCGCCATGCCTTACACCGTGACCCTTTCTTTGATCAGACGAGCGATCGCCTGAGCGGCCTTTTTGCCGTGGGCCACCGCGTTCACCACCTCTTTGCCGCCGTTGATGCAGTCACCACCGGCGTAATAGCGAGGATTGGTCGTGCGGTACTCTTCATCCACCACGACTAGGCCCTTGTTGAGGGTCAGACCGGAGATCTGACTCAAGAGGCTCTGCTGCTTCTCCTGTCCGGTAGCCTTGATGATAGTATCCACTTCCAGCACGAAGTCGGAATCAGGGACCGGCTCGGGTCGGGGCCGACCCGAGCTGTCGGGAGCGCCCAGCGCCATGGCCTGGCACTTGAGTCCGGTGACCTTGCCGTTACCCAGCACCTCGACCGGCTGAGTCAACCAGCGGAAGCGGACCCGGTCCTTGAGCGCCAACTCATACTCGAATTCATAGGCGGGCATCTCGTCCTTACCGCGGCGGTAGACGATGGTGACCTCCTCGGCGCCCAGGCGAGCGGCCTCGGTCGCCGCGTCGATGGCGGTATTACCCGCTCCCACCACCACGACTTTCGGTCCCACTTGGGTTTCGTGCAGGGGTTTGGAGCGAAGCTCCTCGATGAACTCGGTGGCGCCGACCACTCCCTGCTTGTCCTCGCCGGGAATCTCGAGTTGGTGGCTGCCGCCCAGGCCCACGCCCAGGAAGATCACGTCATACTCCTTTTCCAAGTCGGCGAAAGTGACGTCCTCACCGATGCGGGTGTTCACGCGCGCCTCGAAACCGGTCATCTCCTGAAGATACTTGACCTCCTCGAGGGCCTCGGCGTCGGTCAGTTTGTAGGGAGCGATGCCCCAGCGGTTGAGACCACCCAACTCCGACTTATCATCGAAGATGACGGCGTGAATGCCCTGCAGGCCCAGCTCGGCCGCGCAGGCAAGCGAGGCCGGACCGCCACCCACCAGGGCCACCTTACCGACCTTCTTGTCGGGGGCTCGGAAGACGTGAATATCGTTTTTGATGACGTGGTCGGTGGCGTAGCGTTGAAGCCGTCCGATGTCGATGGGCGCCATATCCAGGTCGTGAAAGACACAGGAGCCCTCGCACAGAACTTCAGTGGGGCAAACGCGGGCGCAACTGGCGCCCAAAAGGTTGCTATCGAGGATGGTCTCGGCCGATCCGACCAGGTTCCCCGAACCGATCCTACGGATAAACTCCGGGATATCGATCGCTGTGGGGCAAGCCGTCTGGCAAGGGGGGTTGTAACAGTAGAGGCAGCGGTTGGCTTCGATGACCGCGTGTTCGTGAGTCAGCGCCGGCTTGATGTCGGCGAAATTCGAGCTGATCTGCTCGGGCGATGGTGTCATCCCAGGTTTCCCCTCCGAATTTGCTAGATTTTTGTCCGATCGTCAGTCCCCTTTTCAAGGCTCATGCGCCCTTGTCCCGCTTAGTGACCGAACAGACAAAAATCCACCCGGTGCCCGCTCGGCAGTTCGACAGCTTTCCACGTCTTAGAACTCTTTGAGTAGCCTTCCGGCGGTCGCGACAATAGACCCAGCGTCGTGGCACTCAACGGGTGTAGCTGTAGGGATACAATCCCGGTCCCTCCCAGTTGTTTTGGGTCGTGGAGGCGCGCGCGAAGGGGTCGACCACACTGAGCTGTTGCGTGCGGCCGAAGCCGTTCGGGATCCGGTAGACCGAATGCTGCTCCCAGGGAGCGGAGACTCCATTACCATCCGTGTCCATCCAGACGCCGCCCCTATTATTAGCGATCTCCGAAGCGGAGAGGCGCCCGTCGCGGTTCGTGTCCACCTGCTGAAACATCCGCAAGGCGATGGCGCGCCGGTGGGCATCGGCCACGGAAAGCGCCCCGCTGTTGTCCATGTCGAGGTCGCCACGCCGGGCCCGGATCATGTCGTTGGTCAGCTGCACCTCCTCGGGGTCGAACCGGCCGTTGCCGTTGAAGTCGAAGGCCAGGACACCGTCGCGTCCCTTGTCATAGCGGCCGTTGCGATTGAGGTCGACGGCGTAGCCCTGAGTGTCCATCCAGCCGAAGCCGGGCCCCATGAAGCCGCTTTTATAGCCGTAGTGTCGAGAACCGGTCTCCACGCTGTTGAGCTCGAAGTGGTGGCCGGACGGGGTCGGGGCAAAGCTCGGCAGGGTGGGCATGTTCATTCGGCTGTAGGGGTTGTATCCGGGACCGAAACCGGGCAGATTGAGGTTCATCTTGGGCTCCTTGCTGAGTGAGTGATTCTCCTCGCATCAAACCACACAACCGGCACCAAACCTCCAATCCAACCAAGGTAATGTTAAAGGATTGTTACACTTTCCCATAGTCCGGGGTGGAGTCGTCCCGGCTCTTGACGGCCTTCATTAGACTACCGGGCGGGTTGAGGCCGTTTTCACTCTCACAATATACCGGAATGCCGGAAATCGAGCCCACGGCGGATCAATTTCGCGGGTTGGATCTGGGTCGAGCCCGGTACTTCTCGTAGAGCTCCTTCTGCTTATCTTGCAACGACAGCTCCACTCCCTGACCCCAGGCGCGCAGCACCCGGGTGGTGGTCTCCAAGAGGTCGCCGTCGGCCAGCACGAAGGTCGCCTCTTTTCCAACTTCCAGACTCCCTAGCTGATCCGAAATCCCCAGAATCTTAGCCGGATTGACGGTGACGGAGCGGAGCGCCTCCAGGCGGCTCATCCCGTTCCCCACGGTCTTACCCGCCAGGTCCCGAAGCTCCCGCACGTCAAAAGCTAGCCCGCTGGGCGACAGCGCGACCAGAACTCCCGCCTGTTGCAAGAGAGCCGGGGTGCGATGATGCAAGCTGACGGATTCCTCGGGACGAGGGTTCTGGGCGTTGAGAGAAGAGTAGATGACGGGGATCTTCAGTTTGGCTAGACGTTGGGCGAACAGGTGGACGTCGCGCCCGCAGACTAGAATAGGCCTGACTTTTTCTTTCTCGACCCAGTCCAAGGCCGCCTCGATCTCTTGCTTTCCGTCAACCCTTAATAGAATCGTTTTCGTACCTTCGGCGTAGGGCTTGAGCGCCTCCCACTTCACGTCACCCGAACCTGAACGGTAGACCCGCGCCTGCTGCCATGCCTCGTCCAAGGCGAAAAGTTGGCGACCCAACTGCTCCATCGCCCGCTGGCTGGCTTCTTCCTTGTCCTCCGGCGGAAGGGCCATCTCCGGCCAATCTAAAGCCATACACCAGGCGGGAACGACGCTGGCCTCTTCCCAGGTCCAGCCCCACAGTCGCATCACCGAGCCCTGGCCGGAGATCAACCCTCCGTTCGGATTGACTCCGGCGGTCAACACGCCCTGAGAGCGAGCCACCGGGATGCTGACCGACTCGGCTCGATATCCCACCGCCGCGCGCAGATTCGGATTCAGCTCGCCCACCTCGGCCTGATCGCTGGTGGCCCGCAACGACTCCACCTCGACCAACCCCATCTGGGTGTCGGGGTCGATGAGGCCCGGATAAAGATGCCCACCCTCAAGGTCGACTCGCTCGCCAGCCGGCGCTGCCCCTTCACCCACCTCCACGATACGCGAACCTTCCACCACGACGAAGCCTTGAAAAGCCTCTCTTGTGCCGGTATGAATGACGCCGTTGGTGAAGACCCGCCGGATCGGTTGAGCCTGGACACTCAGGCAGAAAAGAAAGAGAAAGATCCAAACCCTCGTCATGACTTCTTCTTCTCCGTGAGCTCGATCAGTTTGGCTTTCTCTGCTTGCAAAGTCGCCGTCCTGGGAGCCTCTTCCGAATGGTGGTAGTATCGTTTTCCCTCGATCCAGGTCTCCAGGCAGCGCGCCTCTTGGCTCAACGGTGGCGCGCTCCAGAGCGCGAAGTCGGCGTCTTTCCCTAACGCTAGCGTCCCCGTCTGTTGGAGAATTCCTAGCTGTTGGGCGGGATTGCGCGTGATCAGAGCCAGGGCTTGCGGCTCGGTCAGCCTGCCGTAGCGCACCGACTTACCCGCCTCGGTGTTGAGCCGCCGGGCCAGGTCCCCCGAATCGGAATTGATACTGACCAGCACGCCCCGCTCTTGCATCAAGGCGGCGTTACCGGGAATAGCGTCCTCGACCTCGACCTTGTAGGCCCACCAGTCGGCGAAGGTGGAAGCGCCCGCTCCGTGGGCGGCGATCTCGTCGGCCACCTTGTATCCCTCCAGCACGTGCTGGAAGGTCGCGATCTTAAACCCTTCCTGCTCGGCCAGTCGTATCAAGGCCAGAATCTCGTCCTGCCGGTAGCTGTGGCAGTGGATCAGTCGCTTTCCGTCGAGCACCTCGAGCAGCGCCTCGGAGACGAGATCGGGCTCGGGATCGAGTCCGGTCTCTTTCTGGGCGCGATAGTTCTTGGCCGTGGCGAAGGCTCCGCGCACCAGCTCGTTGACGCCCAGACGCGACTGGGGATAACGGCTGGAGTGCTCGTCTCCCCAGTTGCTCTGCTTAGGATTCTCTCCCAGGGCGAACTTGATCCCCTCGGGCGCCTCTTTCATCACCATCTCGGCCGGCGTCGTTCCCCACTTCCACTTGGCCGTGATCGACTGTCCGCCGATAGCGTTGGCCGAACCGTGCAAAATGTTGGCCGTGGTCACACCCGAGGCAAGCTGTAGGTAGACATCATGATCGAAAGGGTTGAGGACGTCCTTGATGGCCACCATGGCGGTCACGTTGCGTCCCGGCTCGTTCACGTCTCCCTCGACGGCCGTGTGGCTGTGGGCGTCGATGATCCCGGGCGTCAGATGCAGCCCCCGCCCGTCGATGACGTGGGCACCACCGGGATTGCTGAGATTCGGCCCGATCGCGGCGATCTTACCGCTGCGCACCAGGAGGTCGGCCGGGAAGGGCGCCTGGCTCGGCTCGCCCGTCCACACGGTGGCGCCCTGGATCAGCACGGTCGAGGGAGAAAGCTGTGTGTTGTGAAAGACCACCGGAGGGGTCCCGTATTCAGCGGCGGTGATGAACTCTCTCGCTTTGACGGGGTCCTTCTCGTTCTCGTCCTCCACCAGGCGGCCAAAGTGGGGGTGTCGGCGACCCTCGACCCAGATCTCCTCGATCCGGCCTTTGCCGGAAAACGGCCCTTCGGTTCGAATGACGAAACTGGCCGACTTGCCGGGAGTCAAGGTCCCGAACCGCTCGGAGATGCCCAATAGCTTGGCCGGTTCGGTGGTCAACGCGGCCAGCGCCGTCTCGGCGGGAAGACCCGCTGCGATCACATCGGCCAGCGACTGAGAGAGCTCGTCCAAATCTTTCAAGCGATGGGTGGAGAAGGCGAAGTTCTGTCCCCGGGTCTGCAGCCAGCGAGCCACTCCGGGAGCGGCCTGCCATTTCCGCAACCCTTCCAAGCTCCAGTTGGAAGCGGGTCGGGCCTTGGTGGCCTTGGGCGTAGCCGGGAAGTTCAGCGGAAGGATCCATCCCTGGCCTGGCGCGCGGCTCTTCACCAGCCAATCCAGCCCTTGCCACTCTTCTCCTGACAAGACGATGGCGGTACGCGGAAGGGCCAGCTCCTTCCACAGGCCGGCCAGGCGTAAAACATCGAGAAAACTGGTGCTCTCGGAGATGAGAAGCCGTTCGCCACGGCGCACCTGTCCGAGCGAATCCAAGGTCGCGGCGAGCTCCACACCGGGCTGGCCCCGGTGGCGGTCGTACCAGTCGGAGTCTAAGAACAGTTGGCGCACGAAGGCTACGTTCCCCATCAGGCTCAAAGGATAGTTCTCGCCCTCGAGCTTCTGCCAACCCAGCGGTTCAAAGCCGATGACCGAGGCGAGCTCCGGCTCTAGCAGGTTCTCCTGGGAAGGTCGATTGGTCTGAGCGGTGTGATAGAGGGCGGCCCGACCGCGCGCGATCCCGCGTTCGGGCACCACCGCCACAGCCACGAAGCCCAGTTCGCGCAGGTCCTGAAAGGCCTTCGACTTCAAATCGAGACGATCGGCCACCTTCCGTTCGTCGTGCACCCTCTCCGGGAGCTGAGGCGCGGCCGACTCCTCCCCGAGCTCCTGCAATCGGCTCTCCACCAGATAGGGGTCGATGAAGCCGGGATGAATTACCTTGCCGCTCGCCTCGATCACCCGCGTCCCCTGCGGAATGGCGACCTCCGGCCCCACCGCCACCACCTTCCCCTCGGAGATCAGAAGAGTTCCATTGATCGTCTGGCCGGGGGCGACCATGATCCGGGCTTTGGTGAAAGCCACCTGGTCGGCCGGCTGGCCCCAGGAAGAGGGAGTTTTAGCCCAGGCGGGGGTCAAAAAGAGAGTCAGGAAGAGGACGAAAGACAGGCGCATGGGCGCCAGAGTTTGGCGTTCGTGGGAAGAATCCCGCCCTAGCTCGTTTTGGTAAGAAGGCGAAAGCGACGCAGCATGTCCACCCGCCAATGGACGATCATTCCGAAAGCGAGAAGGTAAAAAAGCGCCGCCGTCTGCATAGGTGAGACGTATTGGCCGACTTGCTCTCTGAGAGCCAAGCGGACCACCACCAGAGCGAGCAAGACCCAGAGAAAGGCTCGGCTGCGGCGAAGGAAGACCTGCCCCTCGTGCAAGCTAAGCTGAGAAGTCTTGATTAAGGGCCAGGCCAACACCGAGGCACCGAAAAGGACCGCCAGCGCGGCCCAGGCCAGAGGCACCTGGAAAGGCGAGAACAAGAACATTGCAAAGCCCGTGCTCATGGCCACAGGGGGGATGACGATGCGTTTGAGGGTTAAAGGGCGCTGCGTCTCCTTAAGGCGCCAAAACAGCACCCCCACCGCGCCCACCACCGGCATCGCCATATGCACGGGGAACTTCATCGTGGCATCTTTGTCTCATGCGCAGGACGGCTCGTCAACAGTCGAGGCTTCTCTTCGAAACATGCTGTTAACATTTCCAGAGGCCGATTTAGGCGAAAACTTAGTTCGCCCGACTATCCTCGGTTTATGCACCACTATCTCGACCCTCACGCTCGCGCGGCCCAGTTCACCCGCAGTCGCAGCCTCGTCTCCTCCTACCGCCGCCCCTTGGGCCAAGAGCAGATCGTCGACCTGACCCGAAAATGCGAATCGCTCCTACAACTTGCCGCCTCGCGCCAGTCCCACACCTATCCTCAAGGGATCTCCGTGCTGCGTCGCCCCGGATGCCCCGAGGTTCAAGCCCGCTACTCCGGCAACGCCGAGCAGGGCAGCGTGGTACTCAAGAGCGGCCCTCACGAATTCACCCAAGTCCAGTTCCAGAAAAGCGCCATCACCATCTTTCAGACCAGCACCAGGAACTACGGCTCTTTCCCGGTCGACTCCGCCGTCGTCCTCGATCGCCGTCGCCCCAACGCAAGCGTCATGTTCGGACGAGCCCCCGAACTGGAGGCCTTGCTCGCTCTTTGACGTTTCCTTAACAGAGGTCGCTTAGTCTTGGGGAAATCACAACGAGGTGACCCCATGCGAACTCCCAACATCTCCGTGGAATCCGGCCAAGCTTTCCAGCTCCGTTTTCATGACACCCAGGGGCGTCAAAGACAAGTTGACGTCGCTGGTGACGGTAAAGTGGAAGCCTCGGTCCTCGATTCGTTGCGTTGTGAGGAAGTCGCCTCCGACAGTTTTCTCCAGTCTCTCGACGACCCTCGCCTGACCGGCTCGGGTCCGTTCGGGGCGCTGGCTCGTAGCGGATGGCAACAGCGCTATGATCGTTGGGAGCCCAACGGATTCGTCATGGCTTTGCGGACCCCTGACGGCGATCATCAGGAGATCACGGTGGGTCAAAACGGCCACCCGAGCACGCTGCGCTCGTCGGCTGATGGAGTGGAGCACTCTCTGGTGGGACAGGGCCCCGTGGTCAAGGAATCCCTCGTCCTAGACGCCTCCCCCGCGGGAGTTCCGGTCTACCGGAACGATCTCATCCTGTTCGACATGCCCTCCGCCTTCACCGGCGGATGTACCATTTAGAATAAACTTTCTCCCCTAACTCTCGAGGCTAGAACCCACGGTTCGGCCTCTTTTTCGCGTTTTGCGCAAACCAAACTGTTAACACCTTGATCGTAGGTTGCGCCACTCTGCCGCGAAATCTCTTGAAGTACCGTCGAGCGCAGCGGGTTTGTGTCCGGGTCGACCCGGAACCTCTTGGCCAGAGCAAGAGGTCAAAATAAGAAAGGAGGGCAGTCCCATGCGCTTCCAACGCGACTGCACTCCCTTGGCGGTGGTTGTCATCGTAGCCGCGATGGCAACCGCTGGGCTTATCTTAGCACATCTGCTCAGATAAGCACCAGGGGAAATCCTGGAGAGGGGCTTTGGAGCCCCTCTCCCTCTGGCACTTATTCTATCTCACTCATCGCGCGCCTGCCCTAAAGGACTCGCTTCCCTAAAGGACTCGCTCCGCATCGCGCAGGGCGCGGGCCATGGCTAAGCTGGCTAGGCATCCGATACCGGTGACAACTCCGAAAACGATCGGTCCGAAGGCCAGCACCTGTCCGATGGAAAGGTGCTCCACCATCAGCCACTTGATCAGCAGTTCACTGGCGAAAATAGCTCCCCAGAGCCAGGTCAGGCGGGCCATCAACGACTTCACGATAGGCTGTTGGACCTGTTCGCGCCGCTCCGGTGGGACCAGGCTTGGAACCAGCCAGACCAGCAGAGGCCGGCCGATAAGGGCGGAAAAAAGCATCACCCCGCCCAGCGCGGCTGAGAGATAAGATTCCCGCAACTGTAGAAGACGGGCGTCTTTGGTCGCGGTGGCCACCGCGATGGAGACCGCCAGCGTCACCAGGGTGACCGAAGCCACCACATCCAGCTTGCGTTGGCGGAGCAGTCCCACGATCACCACTAGTCCCGGGATCACGGTGGCCCAGATCAAAGCCTCGGTTTCTCCGGCCTGAAACTGCCGTTTGGCCGCCTCGTAGACAAGGTAGGGCACCAATCCGTTGACCAGAAGCTCGAAGAACAGCTGTCGGCGGCTCAATAGCGAGCCTTCTCGTAACGCCAAAAGACGCGGTCGATCCGCGATAGGCTATGACGCGCGTAAAATCCGTAGGGCCCTACCCAGGGGATGGCGCAAGTCTTGCGCCCCTGGTCCTTCAGATCGGCCAAGCAGTGCCGCAACAGGATCCGTCCGACGCCCAGGCCGCGCTGCTCCGGGTCAGTCCCCATCGGTCCGAACCATCCGTGACCGAGGTTGTTGCCGTCATACCCGGAGAACCCCACCACCTGGCCGTCCTTCCAGGCCAGGTGGAGACTGATTGGGGTATTCTTCATCATCACGCCGACCTCGTGGAGCCAGCCGGGGAAGACTCGGGCTAAAAAGAGCTCCACCCCGGGCCAGTCCTCATGCCGCGCTCTGTCGATCCTCAATCCGGTGTTGGGAGACTCCTCTTCAAAGATATCGTCTTGCAGATCGCAGAGGAGATTGTAGGTCTCTCCCACTTTTTGGTAGCCATGCTTCTCTAGAAAAAGCAAGCCCACCGTGTGCCTCACGTCCACTCCCGGAACCAGGTAGTTGGGATTACTCTCTGCCACCCGGATCGTCGTGGCGCTCATCCCCTTCTCCATCAATTCAAGCAACTGGCCGCCCAAGCCGCGGCCACGGTGGTCGGGATCGACGCAGAGAAACTTCAGGTAGCCGCGACCGTTTCTCTCTACTCCCATAGAGAAGCCTTTCAAGCCGCCACCTGGTCCCTCGACGACCCAAGTGTTCCGGGCACAAAAATCCGGGTCGGCCCAGACCTTTTCCCGCACAAGCCCTGAGCTGAACTCGTCGAAAGGGAGACTTCTCCGTAAAAGAGACAACAGCGCCTCCCTATCGGACTCCTTAAGCGGACGTGGCGACATCGGAATTCTTAGGTTGGAAGTAAGCGACAAAGTCGTTGTCTTTCCAAGCCAGATAGGAGACGTAGAAGCTCGGCAACGTGGCCAGCAAGGCGTAGCCGAAGAAGCCTTGGAATCCCAGTGCTGTCTTGATATAGCCGGAGATCATCGACGGGAGCATCATGCTCATCGCCATAAATCCTGTGCAGACCGCGAAGTGCGACGTCGACAGTGGTCCTCGGGAGAAATAGATCAGATAAAGAGTATAGAGCGTGAAACCGAAACCGTAGCCGAACTGCTCCACGAAAAGCGCGGCGCTGATCAGGTTCAAGTTGCTCGGCTGCCAGAGAGCCAATCCCAGAAAGACCACATTGGGCGCGTGCATGATCACGATCATCGGCCAGTAGGTTCTCTTCAAGCCATGTCGGGCGACCAACAGACCTCCGGTGATCCCTCCCACCATCGCCCCCACCGCGCCGAAAGTGCCGTAAACGATTCCGACCTGCTCCACCGTCAAGGCCAACCCTCCCTTGGCTATCGGATCTTTGAGAAAGGGGCTGACCATGGCCAGAATCTGCGCCTCGGCGAAACGGAACAGCAGCATAAAAGCGATGGCCGCGCCGATCCGAGGTTTGGCGAAAAACGAGGTAAAAGTGCGAAGATAGCCCGACCAAAAACCTGTCGGCACCTCCACCGGAACAAACTCCTCCGTTCCGTCCGGAACAAGTCCCGCGATGGCAGGAGGCACCGGTCGACGGTCCGCGATCGGCCTCGGTAGGACAAGAAAATGGTAGATCGCACAACAGAGATAAAAAGCCGCCGGGAGCGCCATGGCCAGGGTCCAACCCTGGATCTTATCGCCTGAGTTTATCGCCACCCGGCCGGCCAAGGCCACCAACCCACCCTTAGCCGCCAGCACGCCAAGCTTGTAGGCTGTACCGCGCACCCCGTTAAAATAAGCCTGAGAGCGCTCATCCAAGCCGAGAATGTAGAATCCGTCGGCCGCGATGTCGTGGGTGGCCGAAATGAACGCGAGAGACCAGAAGAAGGCCGCCGTCCAGAACTTCCAGTTCTCCAGATGCATGGAGAAACCGAGACCGGCGAAGGCCAGAGCCAGCAGGACCTGAGTCGTGACGATCCACCAGCGCTTGGTCTTGAACAAGTCGACAAAAGGGCTCCAGAGCGGCTTTACCACCCAGGCCAGATACATCGAACCCGTGACCAACGCCAACTCGATGGCGTCCATCCCCATATCGGTATAGAAAAGCTTCGAGACTTCCCCCACCACCGCGTTGGGTAAGCTCTCGGCGAAATAAAGCGTCGTCACCCAGAGCCAGAGAAGCTTGGCGTTGGAAGGCCCTGGGGTTGTTCTCTCGGCTGCGTCGGACAAGGTTGCCGAGTATACCCGCCGGAAGCCAACAGAAAACACACGAGCCTCACCGGACTTCCGGAAGGCTCGTGGACTAAGGGCCTAGGCTTCGGCGGGAACAGGCGCCGGCGACATCACCATCCAGTTGACTCCGAACTTGTCCGAGCAGCAGCCCCAGAGCGAAGCGAAGAACGTGCTCATCAGATCCATCTGGACAGCTCCTCCCTGAGAAAGCGCCTGAAACATCTTTCGACACTCGTCGTCATTGGACGTAGAGAGCGACAGAGTGATTCCTTTGAACTCCACCTGCCCGGAATTCATTCCGTCGCTCATCAGCAACTCGTTCTCCCCAATCTTGAGGTGAGCGTGACAGATTTTTTGAGGGTCGGCATTGGGCGGACCCTGGCAAGCGCCTTCCGCGGGCGCTTGCGGAATCTCTCCGACTCGCATCAGAAAGCAGACCTCGGCTCCCAGAACCTCCTTGTAGAACTCGATGGCTTCCTCACAGCGCCCCTCAAAACATAGATACGGTAAAATCTGCATGACTTTCTCTCCTTTGTAGTTTCGGTCGTATGGCGACCTTCACCTATAGTCGAACAGCGCCGTCGAAGATCGACAACCGACATCTAAATGTCAGTGGCGGTAACGGCGTGGCGCAGGACTCCTGCCACACCGACCCGTTTTTCCAACTCCAGAAACTTCTTGAGCCCCGTGCTGTAAGGACTCAAACCCGGCCGGAGCATGACGGCAAGCTGCGCGTCCAGCCTAGCTCGCTGACCCACCTTGTAGGCAACCCATTCACAGAAGCCCTCCTTCATCTCACTAGACGCGGCATTGATGTTCGGATGATTGTGGGCAAGCCATGCGTGGGTGTACTCATGCGCGCACACCAGGCGAAGGCGGTCACGGGGAATACCGCTAAGAAGCCAGATAGTGACGTAGGGCGCCTCCCAAGCATCGGTTCCAATCTTTTCAGAGTGAGACCGGGTCAAACCCAAAAGTCTGCCTTTGAGAATCTCCGACTTGGGCATGCTATTGGTGATCTCGGCCATGGCTTGCGCGTCGACTAAGGTGATCTCCGTAACAGGATCCTTGAGAGCCATCTGCCTTCCCAATGTAGCGATCGTCTCACGAACCGATTGATCAAAGATGGCGCGGGCTTTCTTTGCCTCAAAAATGGCGGTTTGATAATCGGGCCCGCAGATGCTCCGCCCGTCCGGCAGCTTCCTCCCTCCCTTTTCCGGAACACAAGGTGAAGCGCAAAGATAGCACTGGGAATGGGCCTTCAAGCAGTCTCGACAGTTATAGCCGCCGTCCGCCCCCGCGCTAACGGTGCCCGCGGTCACGAGCTTACCACAAGTAGAGCAGCTCGGTAGCCCGTTTTGCCAATGCTCCTCACAGTAAGGATGGCCGCCGACCCGATACTTGACCTCGTCGAGCCTGCCGCAGACCCTACACTTGATCGGTTCCTGAGCCTCAACCAGGGTGAGAAGCAAGAGCATCAATATGGCCGCTCGAGACCAAGTCACCATCGCTGGATTCATCGTTGAACTCTTAACCGAAGAGCCGGTGACTTCCTGGGTTAATGCTTCGTGCCGACGGAGACCCGCCGCCTTCTTCGCCTCCTTCGGCGAGTCACCTGAGGTCGTGACTGGTCGTTACCTCGAGCCGCCGCGCGCCAAGTCTCTCCTCGGACTTTCATCGCCTCCCGCACCTCATAGGCCAGTTCCTGCAACGCGAGGCGTTCGGCCAATCTCTCCCAAAGCGCGGCACGAGGTTTGCTACGCACTCCTTTGTCGTGGCCGTGCCGTTCCAACACGGCCAGCGCCTCTTCCCGCCAGAGCAGTTGAGCCAGGCAGAGTGGGTCGCGGTGATGGTTGGTAGCACCTCGACGAAACGGCTCCAGAGTGACCCGCCCTTCTTCCCGGTGAGCCAAAAGAATTCCACACCAGGTGGGGAGCTCATTCATCACTCCCGTCAGGTGTTTGAGTCCTATGACCAGCGTGATCTCGTCAAAGACCGCTCCATAGTCGCGTAGCTGAGACTGTAGGCGACTCAGTGTGTCCACCTGGCTTTTGATCTCGAACCCATGAAGAGTGTCGCCCACGGTCGCCACGTCGACACGCGTGCGACCCTGACAGATCGGCATCTCCTCGACCAGGAGCGAGGAACCACTCGTGCGCGCGGTGGAACTCAGATACGACCTCAGTGCCAATCGTATGTCCAGATCCCTCATTTCTCACGGCATATTCGAGGCAACGCGATTGTAGACCTTGAAAAAACATCAATCAACTATGGAGAAAGCACGCCAACTGTTTACATTTTGTCAACACAATCCGTCTCAAAGTCCAGCCTGAGGATTCCTCCGTATGAGAATCTGAGGACAGAAATCAGCAGCAAGGAGAACTCAACCTATGAGTAGTGCATTTAAAGCGGTCGGAGATGTCGTCGGAGGTGTCACCGGAGGCATCAAAAAGTCCGTGGGTGGAGTTCTCAAGGGCGCCGGACAGGTCCTCACCGGACGTCCCATTGAAGGTATCAAAACCGCTGTGGGCGGCGTGGTTCAAGGCTCGGCAAGCGTTGTCAAGGGCGGGCTGGGTGCGGTCAAGAACGTCACTGGCGACCCTCTATTGATGGGCGCCGCTGGACTGGCGACCTTCGGCATCGGTGGTGCCATCGCGGCTCCTCTGATCGGCAAGCTCGGTTCGAGCGTCGCCGGCAACGCCGAACAGGCTGTGGGCCAGACTTTTGGCCTCGATGGTCAACAACAGATGATGACCCAGTACAATCAGGCCAACTATGGGGACCAAAACGCTTACATCGGCGCCAATATCGGTGGACTGCCCCCCGCGGGAGGACCCGGAATGATTGGACAGCCCTTAGGATTCGAACAGCCGGGAGGTTTCGGGCTACCTGGAGGGTTCGAGCAGCCTGGAGGGCTCGGACAGCCTGGAGGTTTCGGGCAGCCTGGAGGGTTCGGACAGCCTCCTATGTATGGCGCCGCTCCGGGAGCGACCAGCTTCGCCTAAAATAACCAGGGGGATCTCTACGTCCACTCCCAGAAGGCGTAGAGATGTCTGGCTCGGATGAAAACGACGGCCTCGCCACACTGACTGTGCGGCGTGGCCGTCGTGGCGATCTCCCCTTTATCAAGGACCTTCTGATCGAATCTTTGACCGAGAGCATTCCTGACTGTCGGGACATCCCGAATCAGACCATTCGGGACCGAGCCCAGACCGAGATCGATCTCGAGGAGATGCTCTCCCGTCGACGGGAGTTCGCTTTTCTCGTGGCGGTCATGGGAGAAACTCCGGCCGGGTTTCTCATTCTGGAGTTAAACCAGGTGGAAGAGACGACGGGCGAGATGCAGACCCTGGTCTATCACTTCGCCGTCGCTCCCCAGTACCTGGGGCTTCGAGTCGATCGACGTCTGGTGACCGAAGCCGCCAAACTTACCCACAGTCGTGGATGCCGATACATGATCGGAAGGGTTTCGGCCAGCAACCGACGCGCTATGCTGTCGGCTCTACGTCAAGGTTTTGAGCTTGAAAGAGTTCAGTTGGTTATGGCCTGTGGGCCGGATGGGGGAGTTCCGATGCCGGGTAGGTCGGAAGCCGAACGGCACCATGACGTGCGACGACTGGCCCAAAAACAAAGCCGAAGAAAGCCCTCCTTATGACGATCTCTCGCCCCCTCGCATCCTCGCCTCAAACTCAGGAGATCGTCGATCTTTTGCTGGTGCTAGCCGATAATCCCCAGCGAAAGAATGAGCTCCAGAACAAGGCTGGAGATCGCCTGGAAGAGATGCAGCGTGTGGAAGACGGCTTCTTCGCTGGAGTGGACGCTCAAGGCGCGGAGTTCTACCAAAAGCTTCGAACCCACATCGACAAGGTCGAGGACCAATTTCGAGCTTATGGAGATGCTCTAGAGGCCGTTTTAGAAGAAAACTTCGATGCTGTTTCGCTCGCCCACGAGCTGGCCGAGGCTTCCCAGGGAATGCGCGCGGCCATGGCAGCTTACGAGGAAGCCTATCTTTCTGACGGTCCTGATCGATATCCCGTGGTGAACCTCTTCCGTAACGTCATCGAAGGAGTGGTAGGCGGGCGCATGGCTTACACCCTCCAAAGCGCGACTTGTGACCGATTTCAGGTTTTCTACAGCACCGCGGTGAAGGAGCTCGAGGAGAGCAAGGCGGGCGAAAGGCCTGGAATTGACGAGAGGAAGCAGGCCTATCTGAACATTCTGGCCGTGGTCCAGGAGCTACGCGAAGTCACCACCCTCGACACACTCGAACCGCTGCTCAATCGTCTGTCGGAGGCTCACGCGTTGTTGGAAAACGTGTTCGACACCTTCCACCGTCAAGAGCTAGCTGAAGGTCCTTCACAGAGCGCCAACATCAACGCCCTGGTGAAGGCCGCGGAGGGCGTCCTGGAAGGTCTGTATCAGCCTTCCATCCTGGAGGCCATGGCCCAATCTCTGTTGGACCTGACCCAGCAAAACCTGGATTCCATGAAGAACCTGGCTCGCAACAAGATCGAATCCGAGGTCGTCAGCGAGGAGCTCGAGCGGATGATTGAAGCGGTGGAAGAGATCGAGGACACCCTCAACTTCTTATTGGACTTTGCCCAGGGGTCGGTCAAGAACGTCAAAGAGGTTCGTGAGGCGATCGAAGACTTGATCGACTCTGGTAACGCCTTAGTCGAGTCATCTCAGATCGTCGAAGACTTACAAAAAGTGGCTTGCATTCAATGTCAGATGAAACAGGAGAAAGGCTCGCGCACGTGTGTGGCGTGCGGTGCGCTGCTCCCTCAGCAAGCGGAGGCCCAAAGTTACGGCTCAGCCGATTCCACTTTTCAGGTTCTCGAGGGCGACCCCACCGATCTCAATCGCGACGAGGTCATGACCGACGTGATGCAAGAGCTTTTCCAAGCCTGCGACGGTTTCATGAATGGCCAGGCCAAGGCCAGCTTGCTGCGCGAAACCATCGCCCGACATCTAGGCTTCGCGCGACAAGCTCAGCAAAAACTCGACACTCTCCGCACGCCCGCCATACCCACCGATATGAGCTCGGAAGACCACGCTGTGGCGGAAGATTTCGTGGGGCTTGCCGAAGATGCGCTAGACCAGCTGACGGAAGGGATCGAACAGTGCCTTAGCGGTCTATCCACCATGGATCATGCCGTGGCCGATGACGATCTGGAAACGCTCCGCTCCGGGATGCGGGAGTACTACGAAGGCCAACAGAGAATGTGGCAGGTCCGCCGGCTAGAGCGGCAACTCGACGACTACATCCAGCCTCTCTTGGAGACTCCGAGCGATAGCGACTAGCCTTGACGCCGGCTCATCCCTCAGGCCGGCGAGCACCGTTCCCAAAAGCCTCGGAATCCATAAATACTTCAAGGTGTGACGATACGAACCAAGAAGGAGCCCAAATGCCAATTCCCCAATGGGCCTTGGTGCCTCGTCGCATCTTTCTCCTCGATGGATTCGGCGCGCTCGTGTCGGCCGTGCTCCTCGGCATCGTCCTGGTCCACTTCCAACCACTCATTGGGATGCCCACTTCCATATTGTACCCGCTGGCGGGGGTGGCCGGCGGCTTCTGCCTCCACTCGTTAGGATGCGTATTCTACCCGCCCACCAACTGGCGCCGCTCTCTTCTCACCGTCGCCGGCGCCAATCTGACCTACTGCCTGATCACACTGGGCCTCATCATCAGCTATTCGCACCAACTCCGTCCCCTCGGTTGGGTCTATTTCTTAGCCGAGATCGCCATCGTCGTTCCTCTATCCGCCCTCGAGATCGCTGTGGCTCGCCGTCGAGGCCTCTGATTTGGAAACGAGGAAACGTTCCATGATCGCTTTTACCGGTTCGATTCGCTCGATGCCGCCGACGCTTTTTCCGGCTTGCCAGTAGTCTTTGTAGCCCGCTCCCTCACGGGAAGCTCGGCGAAGCTGCCAAGCCGCGAGCAGGCTGTAGAACATCCGCATCCAGTGCTTGAGACGAGGGTGGCGCAGGCAATAGCGAGCCAGCCAGTTCGCTTTCGTCCCTATCCGCTCGATGTAAGGTGTCTTGATCACCGCCACTGGAACGCCGCTGATCTTTTCCGTCAGCACGATGTCTTCCGGCCCGGCCGCCAGGATCGCCCGTTTGTAGTCGAGATGGGCGCTGCATTCCTCGGTAGCGATGAAGCGCGTGCCCATCTGCACGCCCTGATATCCGATAGCGAGAGCCTCGCGAAAGTTTTCCGGCGTGCTGATTCCGCCCGCGCAGACCAACGGCACTCCGAGGTCCTGAAGCTCTTCGTAAACCTCGCGAGCCCCCAGTGCCCCGGCGTGCCCCCCCGCCCGCGCGTTCACGCAGATCAAACCGTGCACACCGCCCTCCAGAGCCTTGATGGCCCATCTCCGGTCGGTCACATCGTGATAGACGATGCCGCCATAGGACTCGACTCTCTCCACCACCCAGCGTGGATTCCCCAACGAGGTGACAAAAAAGCGAACTCCCTCCTCCAACGCGATATCCAACCACTGGCGCATGCGGTCCTGATACCTTTGTGAGGACTTCTCGGTGATGATGTTCATTCCGAACGGCTTGCCGGTCAGTTCCTTGATATGGCGCAAGCCGGCTCGAAACTCCCACCCGTGCACGTAAACCAAGGAAAGAGGTTGCACGATCCCCATGCCGCCGGCCTCTGAGGCGGCCGCGACAAGCTCAGGATTACTGCAAGGGTACATGGCTCCGCAAAGAACGGGACAAACAATTCCGGCCTGACGGGCAAAAGGTGTGGGCATGACTGCCGGCTTCGCTCCACTAAAGGTCAGAGCCTGGCAAGGTTGACAAGAGCTGGAGCCGAAGCTCAACCCTATGAGATCTGGCAAGTCCCTCTTCAGCGTGACATTTCTTCTCGTTTGGCTGTTGCTATTCGGCGGCGCCAATGCCCGGGAGACTCGAGAGCCGGGCTTCATCGCTAGCTATATACCTCCGGAGACAGCGACCTACAAGCCGATCTACGAGCTGATGATGGAGGCGAAGATTCTCGAGACGACCGCCGAGGTTCTCAATCAACTTTTCATCTTCCCCAGAGACATCAATTTAGCGGCCGCTGAACTTGGCACGGTAAACGCCTTCTACAGCCCCGAACACAACACCGTGGTGGTCAGCTACGAGCTGTTAGCCCACTTCTTGGAGCAGTTCGTCACCTCCGACAATCCAGAGCATGGAGCCCAGATGGCGGCCGGAGCCTTCTGCTTTGTCCTCTTCCATGAACTCGGCCATTGCTTGATTCACCAGTTGGAACTACCGACGGTGGGTAAGGAAGAGGATGCGGTCGACGAGTTCGCCACCTTGTTACTACTCGAATCGGGAGAGACCGGTGAACTAGCCATCCTGAGCGCCGCCACCTGGTTCGCCACTCATCGCCAGGGTAACGACACGACCCCCTTCTGGGACGAGCACTCGTTGGACATGCAGAGATTCTTTGGAATTTTCACCTTGCTCTATGCAACTAACCCCCAACGATACTCCGAGATGGCCCACAGTCTGGGCATCTCCCCTGACCGGCTAGCGAAAGCCGAAGTCGACTACAAGAAGAAAGATGCCGCTTGGACCAGGCTTCTCCAGCCGCACCTCCGCGTGCCGTGAGGTCTCAACCGTCACGTTCATAGGCTTCAGCCGCTCGCGCGCTGATCTGAAGTTACAATTTCTTAACAACCGCTAGACTCCAGCTATTCGCAGGACATCGGAGAGAGGTATCTTCAAACCAAGAAAACACTCACGAAGGTCCCGCGCTATGTTTAACCTCAACTTTAATTCGGCTCTCCCGACAGCTTCCAGCGGACTCCCAAATTTTGGCTTCTCCGGTGTCGGAATGCCTGGAGTTTCGTCCATGACCGGCTTCGGCTCCGGGATGAACTCCATGCAGCACCTGCTCTCACAGGCCATGAGCGTCATGATGACCCTGATGACCCAGATGATGGCTCAGCAGACCGCGCTTCTGGGAGGAGGCAACTTCGGAAATCCGGCCGGAAATTCGCAAGTTTCCCCCCTAAACGATTTTCTAGGCAGCTCGGAATCCTCGGCCTCCAAGACCAAGGGCAAACGGATTCCCGGTGGCAAGTCTCTGTACAAGGGCCGCGGGATGTTTCACAAGGGCGCTCCGGGAGCCCCTAACACCTACGCTTTCGAGAACTCTCCCGCGGGGATCGCGTTTGCCGCCAAGAATGGCTACAAGAGCATCGACATTGACATGCAGATCACCAAGGACGGTGTTCCGGTGGCCACTCACTGGTCTCAGCCGATGAAAAAAGACGGCTTCTACGACCCTCTGGGCAAGCTGGGTAAAAACAAGAAAGTCAGTGACATGACGCTGGCCGAAGTGATGCGACTCCGCAACAAGGACGGACAGTCTCGGATCTACCCGGTCTCCGAGATGGTCAAGCACCTGAAAAAGCACGGGATCGCCGGAGACTTCGAGGCCAAGGACGACAAGCGGTTCGCGACCGACCGGGTGATGGGTCATCTCGCTGACATCGTGCGCGGGGCCGGAATCAAAGCCAATCTGAAGTCTATCTATCGGGGCGCTCGTTCGGGTAAAATTCTTAAGAAGGCTCAAGAGCACGGCTTTTACGCTCGCGTCGCGTTAGCGAAGAAAGGCCAGCGCAAGTACTGGGGATACGCCTAATAGGCAAGGATCCTGTTGGAATTGTTCCACCCAGCGGACCTTTCTACAATGAAAGGGACAAAAGACAGTCTTCAAAGCTGAGGAAAAAGAGTGAAACGATGAGCAGAACATCCGCCGAGCGGCTAGAAAGAGCGTCGCTGGCCTTTACCAACGGCGTAACGTCTTCGATTTGCCAGGGGTACCGAGTGCGGCCAGGCTCCTAGGGGCCACCCGCCTAAGGCGTTGGCGGGTGGTCTTGGTCTGACTTCGTACCGGCCAGCCGTCCGATACTTTCACCCATTCTGACCAAAGTCTCCACTCCTTGTTCAGAGTTTCGAATGAGATCTTCGTCGAAATGAACTCGGTCTTTCTCGAAGAAAAAGATCGTGGTGCTGCCACCAAATTTAAAGTAGCCCTTTTCGTCGCCCGGCTTGACCGTGGTATCCGGCTTGTAAGTCTGCACGATACTGCCGACCCCCATCGCGCCGACCTCCATCAGCAAAACCTTACCGAACTCGGGCGACTCCAGTGAGCAGATCGAGCGCTTGTTGGCCGCGAAAACCTGGCGTTTCTGGCCCAGCACATAAGGATTCACGCTGTGAAGCAGGCCCTTCACCATCTTGGTCGGCCCTACCGTGCCGCCGACAGGGAAGTGAAAACGGTGATAATCCGAGGGGCAGAGACGGAGAATTCCGCAAGTCCCGCCGCGATATCTCTCGACGAGTTTAGCATCTTTATTGAAAAGAGCCATCAGGCAAACCGGAGCCCACTTCACGTAGGACAGAGTATCCTCATCAATCTGAGGGAAAACGAGCAACCTTCCGTCACCCGGGCTGACAAAAGAGTGTTGCTCAAGCTCGACCGGGCGAAGACCGGGACGGAGTTTACGCGCGAAAAATTCGTTGAATGAGCGGTACTCTCGGATGCTTTTTTCGGCTTCCTCGGGATCGATATCGAGTTGGCGGATAAACTTCTTGATCTTGCGCCGACTGACTCGAGAGTCGTAGTAGAGACCGCCGAAATAGCTGAGCCAGCGATGAACAAAGAGGGTCGTGGTCAGGCGCGCTCCCGCGGGGGTCCCGTAAAAAAGGCGCATCAAACCTTCGCCTGCCACCACTTCGGGAACCATCTGGTCACGTTCGCGACAGTAAACTTCGATATTCATATCCTCGGCCCCACCAAGTGTGGCTAAGCGGCCGAGGCTGAGAAGCTTCTCTCGCTTCTTTTTAGGAACATCCGAATTCATAAAGACTATCTTAAGCGAAAAACGTCACTCCTTGAATACCATGATTGGGCCCCAGGCACAACTCTCAGCAAACTCTCAGAATTGCCTACCGGTCCCTTCAGTCATTCAAGTTAAGATGAAGACCTCATAAACCCCTCCGAAAAGCAGAACGAAGCCGCCCGGGCAACCGGGCGGCTTCTTCTGTTGGGAAGCGGCTAACTCGAGCGGGTAGTGCTGCCAGCTTTTGTGATAGCGACTGCCTCGAGCGGGCAACGCTGCCAGCTTTTGTGATAGCGACTAGCTCGCGTGGTTCCTGGGACCAGGTTGCGTCGAAGTGTACGCGGAACAAAGCCGAGTGTAAACTCTCGTGACGGCAAATAGAACTCTCATCATACCGCGCGGACCTGATTCTGAACGGGACGCTGTGGCCGAAGCCTGGCAGGCGGGAGGCAACCCTGTCGAAAGACTTGACAAATTCTGGCAACCGCCGCCGTCACTAGCTTCAGGCCAGGTATGCCTCTATGGGCCGGTCATCTTTTGTGAGGTTCTCGCTCAACTTCTAAATCTGCAACTCGTCTCTCCGGCCGAAGACCTCCTAGTGAGCCTTCCGAGACCGTTCATTCGACGAGATATCAGATTGATGAGCTTGAGGGAAGCGCTGGCACTTCGCCAACCGAGGTTTCTCAAGCCGCTCCAACCGAAGCTCTTCACCGCCGGAGTCTACCCCGGTGGCGAGGAACTACAGAGCGCGACCCAGGGCCTGGAGCCGAATACCTTACTCCTGGCCTCCGAAGTTGTCCACTTTCAGGCCGAGGTCAGGCTCTTCGTTCATCGGGGAATCGTCCTCGATGCCTGCCTCTATCAGGGACAAGCCAAGTTTTCAGGAGCCATTGATGTGGCTACGGAACTCGCGCAATTTCCCGGTCTTCCGAATAGTTACGTGGCGGACCTCGGATTGCTTGAGGAGACCTGGGTGGTGGTCGAGTTTAATCCTGCCTGGGGAGCCGGACTCAACGGATGCTCCGCATACAGGATTCTACCCGCTATCGCCGGAGCGACTCTCTGTAAACCATCGTCGTGACAATCGGAGCGCAACCCCAATGTAGGACACCGAGGCCCACTTGGTAGCAACACGGAGTCCCCATTCCACTATTTGGCGCCACTCTTATCAGTCTAGCTATCCTCTTTGCCCAACCAACGCATAACGGGATTGTCCGGCGCCGGCACGATCAAAATCAGCGCCACCAGGACCACTCCAACCGAGATCCACTGAGCCGTGGAGATCGACTCCTTCAGGATCAAAGCGGAGTAAGCGATAGTCGGTAAGGGATAGAGCCCAGACAGAGGACTGACGATAGAAGCGGGCCCCCGATTGATAGCCGCGAATAGTGTCAGGTCTCCAAGCGCGTAGAGTAGGACGATGAGCAAGCCCAAACCGAGCCCTTGTTCCGGCATCCTGGCTCCTTGGTAAAGACCCATTGGAAGAACGGTCAGACCCATCCCTACCCAGTTGGCCAGGAAAAAGACCGAATCGTTGGCTCCTTTCTGGTTGTAAGCATGCTTAAAAATGGCGGTGCAGATCCCCCAACTCATCAAAGTGCCAAGGCTTGCATAGAACCAGAGGTTGATAGCTCCTTCACCCCTTTCCCCAGTAGTGAATCCGAGGACCACGGCGCTTCCGATCACCATCGCGACCCCGACGCCCTGGACGGTGACGAGTCGTTCCTTGAGGAAAATGAGCGCGAGGACTACCGTCAGCGCGGTATAGGCGGCGGTGATGGTCTGAACCAGCGCCGCGGGTCCGGTGGAGAGAGCTTTGAAGTAGCAGGTCCAAGCGATACCGTTAACCAGCTGCCCCAGGAAGGCGAATTTTAGGAATCCTCGCCTTTCCGGTTCGAGCGGACCGGGCCGTCCACTGGCCAGCCATGCTCCCCAGTTGGTCACCGTCTTGACCAGGAAAAAGAGCACCAGAAACTGGCTGAAGTCGAGAGTGGATGTCTTCCACAGTCCACCCGCCAGCCCATAGAAAAAGACGGTGCAAAAGAGCGGAACCGCCCAACTGAAAATCCCGGTCACGACCCACCTCCATTGGAATGTGAGGCGAGTTCTCGGATGACGGCGAATCTCCTTAGTTGGCTTGCATGCGGTCAAGAATCGGAATCTTGGCGAGTCAGAGGGGATGGGTGGCGAGTGCGGCCGGTGCCGTATCCACCAGAGTATGGCGAGGTTGCCACATCGCGGTGAATACAGAAGCTGGTCCGGTGGAGGGCATTCCGAGCGAGCGTGGGAAAGAACGGAAATGAAACCAAGAGTTAGCATGATTACTTTGGGTGTCGACGACTTGGAACGTTCCGTCGCCTTCTACCGGGATGGAATGGGACTTCCCACCGAGGGAGTCATCGGAGAGGAGTTCGAATACGGAGCCGTTGCCTTCTTCGACCTACAACCTGGACTCAAACTTGCCGTTTGGCCACGCTCCAGCCTTTCTCGCGATTGTGGGCTACCGGTAAGTCCGCCCAGCGCCACGGATATCTGTCTGGCTCACAACGTTTCCTCCAAAGCCGAAGTAGATGAGGTTGTCGCCCAGGCCAAAGCCGCCGGCGCCACCATCGTCAAACCCGCTCACGACACTTTCTACGGCGGATACTCCGCCTACTTCCAAGACCCCGACGGTCACCTCTGGGAAGCGACCTGGAATCCGGACCTATTGCCGGAAAGCGAATAAATGCCAGAGGGAGAGGAGCCGAAACTCCTCTCCAGGCCGATGATGACAACCGCCGCCAAGGGTGCGGTCACGTTGTAAGCGCATTGGCCATCTCGGTCCCGCTTGCAAAGCGTAGCCGCTACGCGGTCGGAAGAGGTTCCGGGTCAACCCGGACCAAGTGCGCTCAACGGACCCTTCCCTCAATAGGTATAGAACCTACGATCAAGGTGTTAACTTTCATGGTCAAGCCTGGGCTAGCGTCGACCCTTACTAGCGAGCCGTTGAGCCAGGAGATGCCAATGCTCCGCAATGCAGTCGGGAGCCATGCCGGAAAACTGACCGTCCGCGGTTTCGATGACCCACCACCGGCCGTCCTCATCCTGGCCGACATCCAAAGAGCAGTAGGGCACTCCCAGCCTCTGAAGAGCAGCCTGAGCCAGCGTCTCGATTTCGCTGTTCTCCTGGGTCGTGAGTGGTCCGAACGGATCCGCTCCTCGCCAATAATAAAAGCGCGTCAATACCTCACCACGGAAACAGAAAAGCCGATACTCGCGCCCGATCGGCGCTCCCAAACCCGTGCTCTCTTTTGAGCGAAGATTGAGAAGTCGCCTCAGGATCACTTTACCGCGGCTGTGCGCCATGCTTCGAAAGAGTCGCTCCGTTAAGCTTTTCAGCTCGCCAAGGTCACCAGCAACGCACGACTTCCAGCCTTCTCCCTTGAGAGACTGGACATTCCCTTTCACGAACAGTGGAAACTCGAGAGTTTGAAGGCTCTCCAGGCATTCGCTCCAAGTTTCCGCCACCACCGTCGTGGGAGTCAGCTCTCCTAGAACCCGACATGCAGACTCCATCTCGGTGGCACGGGCATGCTCGGCGGGAGTGTTGGGCAAGACCAGTCCCTTACCTCTCGCGACCTGATAGATAGCCTCGTACCGCTTCCGGTCAGGAATATATCCGAGCCAGAGCGCCGGCCGTTCCTTACCACCCTGAACGTTGCACAGCGCGGCCTCGGCGGTCCCACACCGCGAAAAGTCGGGCTCGATGTGATGAACCTGAAATCCGTTCCAGGCAGCCGCGCGCGCGGCTGCTTCCAGACTCGCCAAACTCGCGGATGGAGGCAAGCGGTCCAGAGCATCGACGAGCAAGAATAAGCCTGACACTTCAACGCGGCTCCTCAAGTTGAGCCTTGTGGGCATCGAGAGCTTTACGCTCCGCCAAGGTCAAGGCAGCCCTCCCGATCTGAATTCTTCGTGGATTTCGGCACATAAGGCAACCCACCGGACAGATCGAAAAATGATGAGTCAGATGAACAGCCCGGTTCCAATCACCCAAAATCCCGAAATTACGATACCGAACTCGATGGATATGATGCCGTCGCAGACGACGTTTCGAACTCTTCATGTCATGGTAACAAGCCGCGCCTATATCGGGTTGGACCAACACATGGGGAGCACTCTCATCGGCGTCATCAATCACCTCTCTGCAAATCTTGTTTCGCTGAACTGCAATTATGACCTTGACGAGCCGCGTATCCGAAGAGAGACTGAAACGATGGAGACTGCTCAAGTTCGTGTCGGTATCGGCATCATGGTGCTACGGGAAGGGCAAATCTTGCTAGGGAGACGTCAAGGCTGTCACGGAGCCGGCGAGTATGCATGGCCGGGAGGTCACCTGGAGTTCGGGGAGACCATCGAAGAGTGCATCGCCCGAGAAATCGAGGAGGAGACCGGACTGGTGGTTCATCCCGTTAGGCCGGTTTCACTAAGCAACGTCATCAAGTACGGTCGCCACTACATCGACATTCAGTACCTGGTCGAATATGTGTCGGGAATTCCCCAAGTTCGCGAGCCTGACAAGGTGGAGAACTGGGCCTGGTACTCTCTAGAAGCGTTACCCGATCCGCTCTTTGAGTTCGCTCGGCGCGGACTTGAAGGGTACCGCGCCGGCCAAGGGATCAGCTACTATTCGGTCAAAGAGCCCTGATGACAACAGTCGGTGTTACCGCTTCAAGAACGTGCTCTCGGGTAACGCGATTCTTGGAGAGTAGCGCAAGTTCGCGGGCTTCTTCTCACAATAGTGTCGAAGTCTGAAAGAGCTGTCCACCACTAGTAGCGCGCTGGGCCTTGGACCAAATCTCCACATCGGTTGGGACATCCTCTTACGCCGTTCCTATGCCATGGAAGGCGACCTGACCCAACTGTCGAGAGTACTTCCACTCTTGACCACAGGTTAACATCTTTGATACCACCATCAATCTCGGATAAGGCACTATGGCATCAGATAACAGAGGGTCATAAGGCTCCGATTTCACCAAAAGGAAAATGCAATGCTCATCACTCAAACTACTTCTAATCTCTCTTTGTATTCCAGCCGCCGTCCCCAGGTAGGCACTCAGGCCGAAACGTCATCTTTCCTTTCTCAAGATTCCGTCACTCTTGACTCGTCTTCCGATCAGGACTACAAGTTAACGACCGCCGGCCAAGTTGGAATGGTAGCTGCCCAAGCAGCCACCATTCTCGCTGTGGGAGGTGCTCTTTCACCTTACCTCCGCAGCCTTGGAAACCCGGTGGATGCAGTGATCGGAACCATCGGAATGGCACTCGGAGCGACCGTGCTTGGAGCCTGTGCCGCCGCGGGAGCCGCCCATCTGATGGAGCAAGGCGCGCGGGAGGCCGGCCAGGCATCTCTTTGGGCCAAGCCTGCCTAAGGACAAGGACTTAGGTTGGGGCTCGACTTTCTACCTCGGAAGGCACGGAGAGTTTCCATCTGCTTGGTTAAACGGTGGCTGTACCACAGAGGGAGGAATCCCACCACTCCAAACAAGCTATCGACGACTCTCCAGAAGAACGGAATTTCCCTTATCGCCCCGAAGAACAGTGCGTAAGGAAGCACCAGCACACAGGCGATCATACCGAACTGGAAGAGCCAGATATTCCGCACCGGATCGCGCCAAGCCCCAACAAAAGCCAGGGCGATCACAAAATGCCCAAAGGCCAGCCAGTCAGTGCCATATGCCAGGAATGGATATGCGCCATCGGTTACCACGAGAGCGTCGCGCACCTCGCGAATCCAACTCATCGCCGTCCCCTCTTCTCCGAAGACAGAGACCAGCCAGTTCAGCTCTGGTATCAACGGGATAGCGGTCACGCCGCTGATCACCAGTCCGAAGATAAAGAATCCCGTCAGTTGGCGCACTCGACTCAGAAGTAGGGTCGCCTCGTTCATGCTGGCGACCTTCGCTTTGCACAACAAAGTCACCTCTCCTCTACTCCGACGTCGCGGTGACGTAAGAGTCCACCATCCGCGAGCGGTGTCTCAACCGCGCTGAATCATCCTCATCATCCTACGACCGCTCTCCCGACTTTCACGCCCTTCGCATCATCGCTAGGAAGAGTCGCGAACAAGTCTAAAATCGAAGTATGACGAAGTTCGAATTCAAACCCGACCACCGCTACTTCTCGGACCTCTACTTAGGGAAGCCACGTCCGACAGGCTCGTCATCCTCTAGTTCTTGGAGAACGAAGAAGAGTCTGGTGGAAAGGCCATTGCGACAGCCAGGTCCCGACGACGCTCCCGCTCTCTGAGAGATACCGGAAATTCAGCGTACTCTTGTTCCCCATCAGAGATTTCAATCTCATAGGGTGAATATTCAGCACAGTCGGGCAGATTGACACTTCAGACGACTCGAGGATGTCCTTTGGATTGCGAGCTCTGTGCCGCCTCCAGGATGTTGAGCACCTACAAACTCAAGCCCCTGGACCTCGTCCGTCGCGACATCGAGGCGATGCCTCGGGTACAGCGAATGACTCCGCCTACTTTGTACTCCTCGTCATCACGGTCCTGTCCATTTATGCGGTGCTACCTCTGCTCGGTCTATACGCCTGGTGCTGCTACAAACGTCGGAAAACTGACGATACTCAAACTTAGGAAGCGGGCCGTAGCCACAGACCTCGAATGCTGCAGCCGGCTCATCTTTCTTCAAAGAGATCCTCGCTGATCACGGTAGCCGAGTCGTAAACACGCCCTTCATCCTCCTTATCCATCCAGGGTTCCCAGGTCGCGAGCGCGTACTGATGCAACTTCTTGAAGCGCTCTGGAGGCAAAGTCACAGGGTTGGAAAAGAGTTCCTCCCCTCTCAATCTGACACTCAACTGTAAGAGGTTCGGGTAGTGCGGGCGCCACCAAAAGTCCACGCCTTCGTAGGTGATCTGCCGTTCAACTTTCTGACCTGGTTCGACCGGCACATAAGTGCTGACGATGCCCGTGCCGCAATAGCCGCGGTTAACGAGAGGTCCACCGGATCGCCAAAAATCGATGTCCATATCTTCCAGAGTGAGACTCGATTCAGGCTCTCCTCCTCTAACCCAGACATAGATAGGCCGTGGGCCGCGGTTCTCCAACATCAGGGTCATATGGTCGTCAGACGCGATCAGGGTTAGAGTCGCGCCCGCCAGGGGAGGATGGGGAACCACGGACGCCTCGGTTGAACAAACCATCAAAGAACTACCCAAAGCGATCGCGCTCGCCTCCGCCATCCTGGTCGCACTGGGACCGATCAGGGGTGTTCGACTTTGATTAGCGAAGGTGACGGAGGCCACCGCCGCGAGGGTGAACGCGAATCCGACGAGATGGTTCTTCATTCTGCCATGAGTCGCAAGAACACGAAACTTATTCGCCTCCGATCGAGCGAGGCTAGGGGGCTAGGCAAAAGTGAAGAGGCCCTATCGAGCTTTCAAACTCGAGAGAACCTCTTCTGGTGAAGGGGAAGGGGAACCGGCATTAACGCTTCTGGTAGATAACGCCCGAGCTGGGGTTGTTGGCGTGCTCGGAAACCTTCTGACGAGCCGAACCGTTAGAACCGATCAACTTGGTTGCGCCAGCGGTAGCCACGAGCTCCGTATGGCCTCGGCTGTGATTGATCCAGACATCGCCCGGCTTAGCCTGGTTCGCGGGAACCTGGACCCAGCCTTGCTTCTGTAGCTCCTTTTCGAAAGCTCTCACGTTGATGTGATGACCTTTCACCAAGCCCTGGCTTTCCAAGGCGGAGCTGACGAAGTCGACGCAGTTGTTGGTAACTCCACCGGCTGCGGTGAAGTGAGGCATGTCGCCCTTGAGGCTAATGGAGTCGCGTCCCAAGTACTTGCGAGCCAAGTCCACAGCCGCCTGTCCAGTACCTTTTTCACCAGTTCCGGGAGCAACCCCCGAGGCCGCGCCGGTTCCAGAGGATCCACCCAGGAAACCGTCAACCCCAGAACCGCCGCCGCTCGGACTAGCGCCACCGAAGCTCGCTCCTGTGGGAGCCAGGCCTGACCCTCCTCCGGCTGAGCCGAGCATCTGCTGAAGCATGGTCTGCAACATCATCATCATCTGACTCATCTGAGCCATCATCATCTGCTGCTGGGTTTCAAAACCCCCTTGCATAGGGAAACCGGCACCCGCGGCAGGGGCACAGCACCCGCAGCTGGAGTTCATCGCTCCCAAATTTGGAAGGCCTAAGTTCATCGACTATCTCCTCGAAGAAGTATCTTGAACCTATTATGCCACCACGAGCTGTACTCGAAGTTCATCTCTGCCAGTTAATTTGAACAAAATGTAAACATCCGAAAATTTGACCGGACACACATCAATTCTATCCGTTGGGAAAGAGCAGCGACTCGAAGGCGCGGCGGCGCATCTGAGCCTGCCGGCGACGTTGAACGAAGACCGACCAGGTGAGGTCGGAGATACTAGTAATAACGAGGGGAGCGGTATGTGGCGCCAGCTCGGAAACGTCCCGACGGGGTCCACGAGGGTTCTCTACTCGGGTTTGAATCTGCATCTTGTGTCTCCTTACGAGGTTATGAGTCCAAGATACCGCTCAATCCTGAAATGATTTCACGGAGTAACTGAGAGTTTTCTGAGAAGCCTTCAAATCTTCCAACTGGGTTGGGAGTGATACAGCTCCAGCACACCGCTGACGTCGAGCGGTCGCGAGAAGTAAAAGCCCTGGACGCTTGGGCAGCCTTGCCCCAATAAGAAGCGCGCTGCCTCGGCTGTCTCCACTCCAACACCGACCGTCACCAAGCCCAAACCGCGGGCTATCGACAGCGCTTTGTCGACCAGTTCACGCTCCCCCTGTAATAGACGCGGAGAGAGCTTGAGAAACTGAACCAGGCTAAGGCGATGCAGCGAGGAAACGCTGGAGCCGAAGTGGTCGAGAGCCAGAGAAAAACCCTGTGAGCGTAGAGCCGAGAGGCCTCCCTCGATGATCCCCTCGTCGAGGGAGGCGCAGTTCTCGGAAAACTCGAACGTCAAACGGTCCCGAGGCGCGTTGTGGCGATCGGCGATCTCGGCCATTCGGGAAGCCAGTTCCGGTTCCAGCAACTCGCGACCCGAAAGGTTGAAATTGAGGTAGAGCTCAGCGCCCTTCTCTTTCCATCCTACAAAGTCCCGACAAGCGACTTCAAACATCTTCTGACCGATGCCCACCACACGCCCGGAACGCTCCGCGGCCTCGATAAAGTCAGCCGCGGGCAAAACCCCCTCGGTGCGATGCCGCCATCGCAGTAAGGCCTCTACCCCGATCAGGCGTCCTCGCACCACTCCACCCGGGAGTTCGTCTTGCCAGATGATCGGCAGATACTCAAGGAATAGCTCCTCACCTTCCATAGCGAACCCGAGTTGGAACTCCATGGTCGCCTCGCGGCGCAGATGCTGCTCGAACACCGGATTGTAAAGATGAAACTGATTGCGACCGTTTCTCTTGGCGTGAGTCAGCGCCGTCTGAGCCCGCTGCAAAAGCTCTCGACCGCTATCTCCTGTTCCAGTTCCGAAGGTTCCCCCCTGGCTGACCGTTAGTGGAATCCTTTGTCCCTGTAGCATAAACGGAGCGCTCAGGCGAGTTCTAACCGTTCGCGCTAACTCCGACGCTTTGCCCTGCGCCCCCTCCGCGGCCACGGTGAGTATTAGAGCGAACTCGTCCTCGGACAGTCTGCCGACCGCACCGCCGAGTTCCGCCATCAGGCCGTGCAGGCGCTCCGAAATGCGGATCAAGAGGTCGTCGCCATGATCGTGCCCCAGCATCTGATTGATGACCGAGAAGTGATCGAGGTCGACGACCACCACCAGAAGCTGCTGGCGCGCGTTCAGCGCTTTGATCGATTTCTCCAGGTGCTCCAGTAGCAGATTAGCGTTGGCGAGACCGGTCAGGGGATCCTGAAAAGCCAGCCGGTTCAACTCCTGAGCACTAACCTGGGACTGGCGACTCTCGCTCTCGAGTCGACGCTGGAGTTTCAGGAGCTGAGCCTCGGCTTTGGTCGCCCGCTGTTCGGCGCCGCGAAGTAGCTGACCCAGTTGGTCGCGTGGGGGCGCCGACATTGTCAGTCCTGGAGAGAGCTCCGACTGAGCCAATCGGCCCACCAGGCTGGCGACCTGATTCACCAGCCTCTCGAGTTCGGCAACAAGCTCTTGATAGGAATGCATACCTATCATCTACTAAGGAATTAGGTTTAATTCCTGCGAGATATCTCCGTGAAGAGACTTGGCAACTCTTTCCGGCAGAGGGCAGTTCTCGTCCTATCCAGCGTGGGCGAATCTATGATATGTATTCGATCTCATGACAAAACAAGCGCCCAGCGTAGTCAGACCATGCCATCCCACCGAAATCGCCCTCAAGAGCTACTTCCTTGGCCCTCAAAGCGAGAATGCCGAATGGCTGTTACAGTGTGTGAAAGAAACACTCAAAAGTTGGTATGCCTGGCGTCGCGGCTCTTTTCATCAAGACGGTAGCGCCATCGGCGGCAGCGATCTTGAAAACGCGGAGTTCAAATCCAGGCAAGAAAAGATGCGCTCGCTGCTGGCGGAGCTGACGGTTCGCTTTGAGAAAGAGCTTCCGAAGTTCTCCCCTCGTTATGTGGGCCACATGTTCTCGGAGACCTCACTTCCGGCGCTCCTCGGTCACATTCTGACTCTGTTGCACAATCCCAATATCATCGCGCGAGAGTCCGCCACCGTGGCCACCGATATCGAGAACGAGGCGATCGAGGCGCTAGCTCTTATGGTGGGGATAACGCAGGCCAGTGGTCACTTCACCAGTGGTGGCACGGTGGCCAATTATGAATCGGTAGTACGCGCCAGCGCCAGACTGCACACCTGGATGGCCGCCGGAGCCGCCGCACGAAAACGAGGAAATGCGAAGCCTTCGGCCTGGGAGTGTGCCCATCTCGGTTGGGAGCGATATGAAACCCTTCGCGCGATCCTTTCTGAAGATGAGCTCAAGCCCTTCCTTCCAGAGTACGCCGGCCCTTGGGAAGCCGGTCGAGCGCTCCGAGAGGCCTTCGGAGAGGACTTCCCCGAGCCGGTTCTGATCGTCCCTCATTCGGCTCACTACTCTTGGAAAAAAGCGGCGCGCGTGCTCGGTCTGGGCGAGGATCATCTGCGCTACGTGGAGTGCGATCTCGAGGGAAGATATCGGGTCGACCAGTTAGGCGAGATCTTACGGACTTGCCAGCTTCAAAAGGAAGCGATTCTGGCCGTGGTCTCGGTGACCGGTACTACGGAAACCGGCGCGCTGGACCCGGTGGCCGAAATCGTGGCCGAGCTCATCCAATGGCGCGAGCCGGGGGTCCACATTTGGCATCATGTGGACGCGGCCTACGGAGGTTTCTTCTGTTCCATGCTGCGAGAGTCGGACGGCATCGAGCTGGAGCCGACACTAGCCCCCAAGCATCTCGCATCTCTGGAAGCCGTGGCCAAAACGGACTCGGTCACTCTGGATCCGCACAAGCTCGGCTATGTCCCCTACTCTTGTGGCGCTTTCCTGGTCAAAGATATCCGAGACTACACCTGCGTCCGTATTCATGCCCCCTATCTCGACTATCAAGACAATGCCGAGACCAGTCTGATGGACCGTGGTCCATACACTTTGGAAGGTTCGCGCTCAGCCGCCGGCGCGGTGGCCACCTGGTTGACCGCCCACTCTATCGGACTAGATCAGGCCGGGTACGGTCTGATCCTGGCGCGTACCGTCCGCCAACGGCAGAAAGTGGAAGCCGAACTGTTAGACAAGCTAAGTAGCGCCTATGTCTTTCCCGGCTGCGACACGAATCTGCTCTGCTTTTGCATCGCCGACGAGAAAGAAAGGCTGAGCGCCACCAACGCGCGTACCCTCAAAATCCTAGAACGACTTGCTTGCGAGTCGCGTTATTACCTGACCAAGACAGCCTTCCCACTTGACGGCCCGCATTCTCCTGTGACTCGTGCCTTCGTGGCGCGTTGGCAAAGCCAGGTGGACGTCGCCGAACTTCTAGTTCTGAGAATCTGCCTCATGAACCCCTTCTTCGACTCGAGCGAGCTCGATGTGGACCACATCCGCCACCTGATCTTCTCGCTGGCCGAAGTAGCGGACTAAGATTCCGTTACGACTTATCCCCACTCACGGCCAAGATGGCGGCGGCGGCTCCGGCGACTCCGGAAGCCACCAGGGCCCCTTTCAGGCCCCAGATCGCACCAGGTACCGCTGCTAACGAACCACCGATGGTGCCGAAGAAGGAAGTGACCAGGCTTTGAAATCCTTCCATTCCCGCGGCTCCATCATAGGTCAACTTGGTGGCAACTCCAGTGACCGTTCCAGCCGCGAATCCCGTTAATATCGAGCTTTTCATGACACCATCGAAACCGTTGCTCCACTGGTATCGCCCCAAGGCGCCGGCCGCGGAGCAGAGTCCGACGGCACCAGCGACCGCGAGGCCCATCCCGACAGGAGTCTCAAAGAAGCTGTCTTTGGGTTCCGCCGAAGTGTGGGTGGCGGACGCCTTCTTTTCAGACTTCTCCGCGGACTTGCTGAGATTGGCCTGAACAGGCAATGATTGAGTGGGTTTCTGGATGAGCATAGTGAGTTTCCCTTTATTGTGTTATGCGACGCTGTGTATAAGATATGTGTGCGCCTTTGAATCCAATCTACAGAACTGCTCTGAAAAAAATCTGACAGGCCTGGGTTCCAAGAAGCACGAACGAGATTTTTCATAAGGAGGAGTCCCTTTTGACCGACACAACCAAACTGTTTCAGGGCATCGCCGCGGTGCTCTTCGATCTTGACGGCACACTTGTCGATAGCAATGAGGAACATGCCAAAGCCTGGGTCGAGGTATTTGCCGAATACGGCCACGAACTCAACCTTTTCGACGTCACTCGATTGATCGGAATGGGCGGCGACAAACTGATTCAAAAGGCCATCGGAACCACCGCTCCCGAGCAAGTGAAGGAAATGGAAAAACGTCACGAGGAGATCTTCCTGGAGAAGTACCTTCATGACGTCTATCCGTTGGACAAAGCTAATGAGCTTATCGTCCTGCTCAAAGAGCGAGGTCTGACCGTCTTACTCGCCACAGCCGCCAACGACAAGGTTCGAGACGCACTTCTGGCAAGAGGCGATCTCAGGGAGCAGTTCCACGAACTGACGGACTCTGACGAAGCCGAGGAATCGAAACCCGCGCCCGACACTCTTTTGGCCTGTCTTGAGGGACACGAACTTGAACCCTACCAGTGCCTGTTGATCGGCGATACCCCCTATGACGGAGAAGCCGCAGCCCAAGCCGGAATGAGATTTCTGGCTGTCGAAACGGGCGGTTGGAACGCCGGCAGCCTGGCCAACGCCGCCGGCGTCTACGCTAGTATCAGTGCCCTTTACCGCAGCCTACTGCCGTAGGCCGCGACAGCTTCTCCATCCAACCTCGCATCCGAGCCTCAAGCCCACGCGGCTCGGCAAGATTACGAAGCGCCCAGTCCAGTGGCGCGCGACTTTTCCCGTCGGTCCAGCCGTCGATGACGATGAATTTCAGGAAGAGTTCCCAGTCCTGAATCGTTTCCAACAGTCGTTGTACCCGTTCCGGATTAGCTGCTCCTTTTTGGTGCGCTTGCCGGTACAAGGCATAAGGCTCATCGTGGAGCCACACCATGGCCAGCAGGTCATCCTCGCCACCCAAATCGGCGAGGAAGGCTCGAGCAAGGCTAGCGTGACTTCGAGGGTCAGCGATAGCCACACCGCTTTTAGCATCCTTCTTAAACGTGTCATGGACATGAATCAGAAGGCGAAGCTTCACGAACTCCACACTCTCCGAGCAAACCTCCAACGCACCCAGATTCCGTTCGAGTTCGTCGATGTGGGCACGGATCGAACCTTCCGGATGACCGGGTCGTGGGCGACCCCAGTCGAGATTCTCTCGGTATTTGGGATGATGTAGGACAGTTTCTAAAAGTTCCTGAGGGTTCATCTGCGTACTCCGTAAGAAAGTGTTTTGGTGATGAGAACATCGTAAACGAAGACATCTATCCAGGAAAACTATTGAATTTTGACAAGCTATAAATAATACTTATAATATGAACTTTGACGACCTGGCCGCCTTTGTCCACTTTTCCGAGACTCTCAACTTCACTCGGACAGCGGAACTCCTGGCGATATCGCAGCCAGCTCTGCATCAGAAGATTCAGAAATTGGCCAGACATCTCGAGACCAAACTCTACGTCAAGGAACGCCGGAGGCTCTGGTTGACTCCGGAGGGACAAGAACTCGCAAAGTTCGGACGTGAGTCGCTAGCACACTACCACGAATTCCAGACCAGAATTCATTCCGAGCCGGAATTTCCCACCGTCACCTTGATGGCGGGTTCCGGCGCCTACCGGTATCTTTTGGGCCCCGCCCTTAAGTTATTTCATCAACAAGGGACCACTAGTCTCAGGCTGTTAACCGGAGATCGCGATCAGACTCTGGAGCATCTCAGGACAGGAAAGGCGCAATTGGGCGTCACTGTTCTTCGCGAGCCACCGGCCGAATTTTCTTCTTCTCTTCTGCGCTCGGTACCAGCTCTACTCGTCGTTCCTCGCAAGCATCGTTTGGCGCGCCGAAAGCGAATCTCTCTAAAGGAGGTCAACGGAGAGTCTCTTGTCGTTCCCTCACACCCAGCGCCGTTTCGAGAAACGCTTGAATCCAAACTGCATCAGGAGGGCGTGGCCTGGAAACTTGGAGTGGAAGCCGGAGGGTGGGAGTTGATGATGCACTTCGTGGCCTTGGGACTGGGCCTGACCGTGGTCAACGGCTGCTGCCAAATTCCAACGGATTGCCGCGCCGTCGAGATCTCTGACCTCCCCAGCTCGGACTATTATCTACTTCGGCCGCGACAATTTCGCGGCAGTGCCGCGACGGAAATTCTTTCCGAGATTCTCCGCCGTACCGTCGCGGCCGGAGGAATCCACCAGGGTGAAGCTAGCATGAAGCGAAGCTAGTCTCGTTATGGAATCGACGCACAGAGGCGGTCCGCCCTTAGGACCGGGCTCTTACCGACTCAAGGCGGTCCATCTCGGCGCTTCCATCGACCTGGTCGCGGCCGCTCGAGAGACCGCCGGGGTGTTGGCACCCGGCAAAGCCCACCTATTTGTCTATCGCACAGGCCGGCTTCATTTTCTCTTCCCCTTCGGTTCTCTGGTCACGATGGTGGCCGGCGACTCTACCGACCCTGACATCTCAGAGTTTCGCCCTCTGGTCAAAGATGCCCATGAGCTTGTGGTCGACGACTTCGTCCTCAAGATCTCCCCTGAGGAAAAAGAGGGAGTGGAGTTCGGTCAGGTCACTTTATGGGAAGGGCGTCAGGACCGGCTGGCTCTGGTCGCGACTATTCTGGCCCAGTCCAACACATTAGAGCACTACGAAGACGTGGTGATCAAGATGACCGACAACACTGCCGGAGTCACCGAGCGCCTTAGCGCGGGGAAGATGCCGCCCAGCGGGAGCGAGATGCTGTCCTTTATCGGGAAGAGCCTGTCCATCCGGCGCGAGCTTCTCAGCCAGCTTTCGGTTCTCGACCCGCCCGAGTCGATCTGGGAAGACGACAGTCTCGATCGGCTCTACCACGCCCTGCAAGCCAATTTCGAAATCCCTCAGCGCATGCGTGTGGTGGAGCACAAGCTTAATTTGATTCACGATACCGCTCAGATGATCGTTTCCATCAACGAGGGGCGCCGGGCTCACCATTTGGAGATGATCATCATCTTCTTAATCGCTTTGGAGATCGTCCTGGCTATCTGGGGACATTAAGGCGGACAGAGAAAGAAACGCGACTTGTCCTGCGAAGGGGTCGACATGAAAACTTTCCAGTTCGCCGACCGTATCCTCATCGTGGGAGAGGCGGCCCAGTGGGACCAACTGCTGACCGCCGTGACCAAGGACACTCCCGCCACCGTCGTGGACCTTCGTACCTTTGTCGAAGTCGGGGAGCAGCCGGTGCCCCGCACACCGGAAGGATGGGGCTATCGACGCCTCCCTATCACGGGAGCCACCGTCTCCGAGCAGGACCTTGATGTTCTTAGAAGAGAGTTTTTCCGCCGACCGCAAACCGTCATCGTCGGTCCCAACGCCAGCAGGTCACGCCTACTGGCCGCCGCGGCGCTCTCACGTCTGGAACAGGGCGGCTGGAACGGCGGCGATCGAGCCGAGGTGGAGACGAGTCACGGTGAGGACCAGCTACGGAGCTGGCTGACGGACTATCTGGTCCGCCACGGATTCGAGAAGGCGCCAGAGAAAGCGGAGACGCCCAGGTCGACAAAGGCCAAAGGGCCCCAAGAGAAAGGCACCGAGGAGTCGCCCGCGCCATCCCCCACGGAAGAGAGCGCCACCAAACCCGCGAGCAAGACAAAATCCGCGAAATCGCGCGGCGGCTCAAGAAAGAAGAAATAGGGCTCTATTCGGCTTGGCGCTGGCGCTGCTCGAGCCGCTCTTGAATGCCGCAGGCCAGTTCCGGGTCGATGGACACAGCCTTGTCCCAAGCCTCGCCCGCGGCCGACTTCATCCCTCGCTGGAACAGCAGGTCGCCCAGTAGCAGATGGGCCTGGGCGCTCTCCGGCAGTAGGCGAGTGGCTTTACGTGCATGTACCACGGCTCGTGAAACCTTGGCCGCCTTGCTCAACGACTGGGCCATCAAAAGATGGAAGCCCCCGTTACTCGGCTGCATCTCCAAGGCCTTGCGCAAGAACTGATACGCCTGGTCTTCGTCACCGCGCAGCATGTGGATGTGGCCCAGGCTGGCGAAGGCCTCGGCGTCCTCGTGGTCCCATTCCAAGAGCATCGAGAACCGCTCCTCGGCCTCGTCCAGGTAGCCTAGCTTGAGCTCGATGCCTCCGATCAAAAGAAGCCCTTCCAACATACCCGGCTCAGCTTTTAAAGCCGACAGCAGAACATTCCGCGCTTCCTCAAGCTGACCGCGGTGGGCCAAAGCGTGACCCAGGTTGTAGAGAATGTCGGGATTGGTCGGCGACAGCCGGGAGGCTCGGCGGAACTCCAAAACCGCCATATCCAAGAACCCCTGATGCATGAAAACCACACCCAGGTTCATTCGACTTCGAGGGAAATTCGGGTCCAGGCGCACACAGGCTTGAAGCTCTTCTCGGGCCTTGCTTAGCTCGCCGGAGTGCAGATACAGTACGCCACGCAAGTTCAACGCGTCGAGATGAGCGGGATTGACCTTAAGAATCTTGTCCAGTTGCTTGAGCGCTTTCTTGCTCTGTCCCAGCTCGATATAAGCTTCGGCAAGCGACAAGCGAAGCTCCCAGTCCTCGGGGTCGAGTTTAGTCGCGTTGGACCAGATCCGAACCGCCTCTTTCATCTCCTCGCGTTGGAAATAGGCCAAACCCAGGTAAAAGTGAGCCTCAGTATTACTGGGGTCTAGTTCAATCACTTGGGAGAAGACGGTGGTGGCTTGAGGCAGTTGTCCTTGCTCGGCGAGCAGAACTCCGAGATCGAGACGGACATCCACATGAGAACGGTCCAAGGCCGCAGCGCGATGAAGCTCGCGGGTGGCGTCCTCCAATCGCCCCTGCTCGCGATACATTCGACCCAGCTCGTAATGCTGGTCGAACGACTGCGCGCGGCGGAACGGATGCAGGGCGATCACCTTGCCCCGAGTCGTGGATATCTCTTCGTCGTGTGTCATAGCGGCCAAACCTTTTCGGAGGGTCCCCACCCTCACCTCCATGCCCTAAGGGCATGTCCTGTCATCGAAAATTCCCCTCCCCAGAGGGTCATTCCTCGAGTTTCAAACGGCATTCCAGACCCTCGAGCAGCGCGCCGATTCCGAAGAAGAACTCCGCGTCGGGGTCTTGTCCTTCTCCTGATGCCGGCAGTCCGACCAGGGCCAGATGGGGATGGTTGGCGTAGTCCTCCATCCTGGCGTAAGAGTTGGTCCCGCGCGGTCCATAGTGAAAGATGGCGTGTCCAAGGGTGAAAGCAAAAAAGGTCTGAAAGGCGTAAAGAGCGTCCAATGGTGGAAATCCCGCCCGCACCAAAAGGCCGACAGCCCCGTCGAGAGCCGCGAGCGAGCCGGGGGCGATAGCCGAGCGGGAGGCAAAAAGCGGGATGGTTCCTGGATGTGCCTTCAGAAGTCGTAAGAAGGTCGTCGACATCTGGCGACCCACCTCTTTCCACTCGGCTATTTCCGCGCTTCCATCCAACCGGACCAGCAAGCGACTCATCAAAAGCTCGTGGACCGCGTCGAGCAGGTCGGCCTTGTTCGCGACATGATTGTAGAGCGACATCGCCTCGACACCGAGCCTGGCCCCGAGCTTTCTCATGGAAAGACCCTCCAACCCGACTTCGTCGAGCAGGGCTAAAGCCGTCTCCGCGATTTTGAAACGGGTCAACTGACCCCTTGACTCTTTCATCCTTACACCGTAAGTTGGTCCTACCAAAAACTTACGCCGTAAGTCAATTTTAGGAGGCTCGGATGTCATCTGTTACCGCCCGCACCCAACCAGTCCAAAAAACGAAGCCGAATGAGCATTCCCTGGAATTAGCAAAAAGGATGAGAGGGCCTCAGCGTCATCGACTGTTGCAAGGCTATCCCATGCCAGGCATGATGATCCCCTACGACCGCGAACGAGGCTACGAACCCGTGACGGTCGATACCGACCGTCCTCTGATCGTGGGCATTCTCCCTCACGCCTCTTGTAATCCCAGCGTGAAAGGCTGCGGCTACTGTACCTTCCCTCACGAGGCGTTTCGTCGTTCTGAAGTGGAAGCCACCGTGGATTCGGTCTGCCGGGAGGTCGAAGCCTCAAAGCAAGCCGGGAGACCGGTCGAAGCGCTCTACTTCGGCGGAGGGACAGCCAACCTCACCCCCGCCACCTCCTTTCGAAAGCTCTGCCGGATCGTGGCCAAAACTTTCGATACCAGCCAGGCGGAAGTTACCTTAGAAGGTGCTCCCCTCTACTTCACCTCTCAGCGAGAAGCTCTACTGGAAATTCTCGAATCAGAACTTCCCACTCAGAATCGTCGTCTGAGCATGGGGGTCCAGACTTTTGATAGAGCCATCATCTCCGAAATGGGTCGAAGCCACTTAGGCGCTCCCGAGATGGTACGTGGTGCGGTAGAGTCCGCACGTAGACGCGGAATGACAACCTCGGCCGACCTGATGATCAACATGCCGGGGCAGACTCTTGAGGGCATGAAAGGCGATCTTCAACAGGCCAGCGATCTCGGCTTTTCTCAAGTCTGCATCTATCATCTCGTGCTCTTTCGCGGGCTGGGAACCCCCTGGGCCAAGGAGAGAGATAAGCTCGCCGCCTTGCCCGACAACGCTCGGGCCTTCGCCAACTGGCAAGAGGTCACCGCCCTGGCCCGTCAACTCGGCTACCGCCAGACCAGCCTGACCAACTTCGAGCGTGAAGGACATTATCGTTACGAGGAGTGTAGCTATCGACCCGCTCTCTTTGACGGGCTCGGATTTGGCCCCGAGGCGCTAAGCTGTCATACAAACCTCGAATTCGGCCTGGCCGCCAAATGGATGAATGAAGCCTCCTCCGAAGCCTATCGGGAAGCCGTGTCTTCTCACGGTCACGGGCGCTCACGGCTGTTCGTCTATGGCCAGACCGACCTCCGCTTGCTGTATCTCACGCGCTCCTTAGCCCGCCGGGAAGCTTGTCGTGAGGCCTATCGCCAGAGTTACGGTAGTGACCTGGTAGACGACTTTCGTCCCGCCTGGGAGGCGCTGAAGTCCGCTGGGCTGGTGGGCTGGAACGAAGAGCTGCTGAAGCTGACCGAGCGAGGGACGTTCTTCGCCGATTCCGTGGCCGGTCTTCTCGCCGCGGAGCGGGTCGCCGAACTGCGCAACGGAATCCGCCCCGACCTCAACGACGCGCCGGTCTTTCGAATGGGCTAGCTTCTCTCGCGACGTCTTCGAAGTTGTTGGCGCCAGTCGATCTTCTGAGGCGTCTTTCCGGTCAGTCGAGCCGAGGCTTCGCGAGTGAGACTGGCCGGGCGACGCCCCGGCGGCGCGTCGAGGTCTCCGCGATCAAAAACTCCGAAAGTGTATTGCATAGGGATCGCCACCTCGTGAAAAACGAGTTGGAAGATCTTGTTCTCGAACTCCAGTCCGTGAAGCAGGTCGATGAAGCCACGCCGGTCTTGCCTTTGCAGCATCATCTCGCCGCAGTATCGGTTGGTCGGGATGTCCACGTAAAAGGGAGAGTCCGGGCGCAAACAACGTAGCACCGCACGTAAAGCCTTCTCCAATGAGGCGTCGGAGAGAAGGTCTAAAACCACGTAAGAGATGGCGAAGTCAAAATGATCGTCGGGCAGAGGTAGCGCGGTGATGTCCGCCACCATCGTCGTGACTTGTTCAGCCAATCCCGCCCGCTCGCTCAGCTTCTCGAAGAGCTCAAGCTCCTCAGCGTTGAGATCGACCCCCACCATCTCCAGTCGTTCGAAATGGCGTAATCCCAAAGTGGCTCGACCCCATCCGCACCCCAGGTCGAGACCCCGCAGACGGCCTTGGCGCGTGGCCAGGAAGGGCCATAGGTAGAGTTCGGGAGCGGCCGTCAAGAGCACCTTGTTCCAGTAGCCTCGTGAAGCGTCGCCCGACAGGTCCGAGCTGGAGTAGTCGGCCTGACGGCCAACAAGTTCGTTGGCCGAAGCCACCGGTTCGGGCACCGCCGCCAACACATCGTCGATGGGATGAGGCGCGTAAGCCATGGCTGCTCGGTAGACCGTCATCAAGGGGCTGGTCCAGAATAGCTTGACCTGGGCGTCATCGGACAAGGGCCCACCGCTGAAGAATCCCTGAGCTTGAAAATCTCTCAGCGCCCGCGTGGCGGCCTCCGGCCCCAATTTGTCCAACGCCTCCCCCATCCGTGACGCGACTTCCGGGTGGGTGCGAGGAGAGAGGTGAAAGTAGCCTCGCAGCAACCGGTCGAAGTAATCGACGAAACCAGGAAACTTGGCGTCATACGACCAGAGGAGTTCGGCACAGCTCATGGCTTGGGACGTTCGGCGGATGTTGACCTTGACCCCCTGATAAAAGGTGACACGTGGAGGGGAGAGCAAACATCAAAAGACGATGGAATCGATCGAGGAGATGTTGTCCCGCCTGGCCTCAAGTCAGGGTGGTCAAACCGAAGGACAGGGTCAGGAGTTCACCCTGAACCCGAACAAAGTCCGGGAGGCCCTGGAGGGGCTCGTTCGAGAAGACCGACTGATCTGGTTCAAACACGTGCTCCAATGGCTCCACGATCTCCCTCAGGAGCGTGCCCCTCTAGTTTCCGAGGAAGCTCAAGGCTTTTTCTTGCTCAACATCTATCCAGAGAAAGGCCTGGAATTCGAGCTTACCTTCAGCCGAATCCAAGAGGCGGAGTCCCAGCTGTTAGCCCCAGGCTTACTCAATAGAATAGCGCGAATTCTCGTCGAACTTGGGCCCACGGCACAGCTGCTCCACCATGAAGAGCCCGGGACGGCGCTGTGCTCTCGAGCCGACGAACTCCAACTCGAGGTGGCTAGGGCCACCGTCCTCGAGGGGATAGGACTCCTTTTCTCATTTCGCTCCCTCTCTCGGGTTCCCCGACTGTTCGGATACGGCCACCGTCAAGCCTTGGCCGAACTGGAAGCTCTGGCGGGCTTGCATCCCCTTCCCCCGATCTTAGAGAAAGGTCCGCCCATCGTGGCCGACTGGCCTTTCTCACCACCCACTGGTGAGGATGACGACCGCCTCAAACAGTGGGACTGGGAAACGGTGATCCCAGCCAAAGTCGGAGGCTTTCGCTGGACCGTCGCTTCCTGGAGTGAGGTGTTGCAAGAGGTCAGCGTCGCGGGTGAATCCTTCACCATCGTACGCCATCCTCTGGAGGTCAAAAGAGCCTTCAGCGAGCATCCGCTGGTCGGCTGCTATCCGCCATCGGTCACTCGACAACTCGACCTATCGGATCGACCCAGCCTGTCCCATCTGAACCTTCGCGTAAAGCAGGTTTTCGGTATCTCCTGGACGGCGTCGTCCCCCAAAAAGTCCACCTTGATTCCTGTCGTCAAAGGCACTCCAGGACGTGAGATCCCCCTCGAGGACGCACCACCCGGCCTCATGGTTTTAGCTGACGCGAGTCATCTTCGAACGGACGCCACGGGTCTAGCTCTCGTTTTAGATGATGCGACCCAAGCCTGGAAAAAAGAGCTCTCCGAGTGGGCGGTCCAACAAGCGGAACTGTATCTCCCCTACTTGGGCCAAATACCCACCATCTGGCTCAAGCGCGCCCATCGCTGGAGAGACACTCAGCACCCGCCGGGACTGCTCCAACGATTCGTCAAGAGCGCCTTCTCCGGCATATTCTCTCTTCCACCGGTGCGTAAACTCCTGACCCGTCGCGAAGCCACACTGCGAGAGTGGATCAACCGAAGGGATTCCTCGGAAGGGTAGAGCAACTCTCTTTTTTATGGCAGATGACGTGACCCAATCCGTACGCGAGCTCTACGAAGCCTTCCCTTATCCCGAGCGGATGCCCGATGGGGCTTCCGACCCCTACCTGGACTTGGTGCGTGGATTCGCGGGACCAGCGCCGACCGGACGACAGGCCTTTCTGGACGCGGGCTGTGGAACCGGAGTGAATCTGTTGGGAGGAGCCACTCTCTACCCTCACTTCGACGTCTTCGGCTGCGACATCAATCGCGTGGCCCTAGCCGACATTCAAGGCGACATCGAGCGCCATCGTCTGTCCAACGCCCAGGTCCAGGAGATAGACCTGGCGGAACTGCCCGACGACTTTGGACCGACCAATGGTTTCGACGTTATCTTTTGCACCGGCGTGCTGCACCACATGTCCCATCCCGATGTCGCCCTTTCCAAGCTCGCGGCACGGCTCGCACCTCAAGGTGTGCTACGTTTGATGGTCTATAGTCGGCGAGGGCGCTCCGACCTCTATCGTTTCACCAGGGTGGCCTCGAAACTGTGGCCGGCCCACGAATGGAGCTTACCCAAACGAGTAGAGATGGCGCGCAACCTGATGGGCCAACTCGAAACCCACTATCAGCGAGGCGGAACAGTTCCCCCTCTCCTGCGGGGAACGTGGTCTGACGCCAACACGGTGGGGCCGGCGGAGTTCGCCGACCGCTATCTCCATCCCCATGACGAGCCCTACACGGTCTCATCCCTGCGCTCGCTCATCGAGGGCTCTGGACTACGGTTCTTGGACTGGTTCGAGCCTCGCGACTGGGATCTCCAGCAACTTCTTCCCGAGTTCGCCACCACACCGGAAGCGCCTAAGACGTTCTGGGACCAGGTCGAGATTGTGGATGAACTGTTCGAGCGACCCCGCTTTGATCTGTATCTGGTGGGTCCGAAATTTAAGCCACGCCAAAGAAAAGTTACCGCGACCACACTGCTCTCGACGAATCCCCAACTCTTCTTCGAACAGGTCACCGTGCGAGGCAATCCCCTGGCCCAGGCGGGTCGGCTACGGACGGGGCCGATCGAGCCGGTCAGTCGCGACCAAGGTCGGCTCTTGACGGCTTTGGCCCGCCGCTTCGCCTGCCTTGCCGAGCTTTGCGAGGAGTGGGGAGAAAGCCTCAACACGGCTTTACTGGAACTGGCCCAAGGGTTGGTCAACCGGGGCTTTCTCTTCATTCCCCATCCCGTCGAGTGAGGCTATCTTGGGGAAGGTGACGGGATTTTAACAATCGAACTCTTGTCGCTCGGCGGCCCTAAAGAGATACTTCTAGGGCAAGGAGATTATCGACATGGCTTTTATCGGTGGATTCGGACCTAGTTTTGGATGCGGCCCGTTCGGCGGCCCCTTTATGGGTGGCGGATTTGGTGGCGGGTTTGGTTATGGACTCGGCTACGGCTGTAATATGTTCAGCGGTGGGTTCTCCCCCTTCGGTGGATTTGGTGGCGGTTTTGGATGCGGACCGTTCGGCAATCCTTGGGGCGGTATGGCCGGAATGACCGTGGGTTCCTCGGTCGGTGGCCTTCTCGGCTTCGGACTCGGCAGCCTGACGGGCGGTTGGGGCGGTGGACTCCTTGGAGGCGTCGTCGGTCAAAGTATCGGTGGATCGCTGGGATACCTCGCGGGCTCCTTCTTGGGCTGCGGCTGGTAGCCCTCACGTTTGCACCCCTTCCCGTTGATAGAGGCCCTGTGGGCCTCACTCGACACAGAGCGACCCTCCGGAGACGACCCGGCGAGGGTCGCTTCGGCGTTATCTCGTTTCTACACCGACTTCCAGCGAGGCTACCTTCTGGGCCGGCGAAACCGCTGGCGCACACCGCTTTTTCAAGCTCAAGATCCCGGGATCCGCGAGAACCTCGAACAGGCCCTGGCTCTAACGAGTGAGCTCAGCCAAGGAGTTCGGCCGGACTCACCCGCCTTAGCCAAACTTCGCCAGATCGATCCCGAGATCCGTAAGGCTTTCTGGGCTTTAGAACAGGAAGAGAAAACTTTCGGTATAGCCCCCAACGAATCGCCGAAACTCATACAGTTCGACTACCTATTCGAAGGTTGGAGCCGAGGACTTTTAGGTGTCGAGCCGCTGGAAGAGTTTCTCCAGCAGTTTCTCAAGGAAGCCAATGCGACGCGGCAAGAGATCAGCACAGCTCTGCAAACCGCCAAGAATCGCGACAAGGAGTCCCAGGAGGAGAGTTCGGCCATCGACCAGGCCAGCGGTGGAACTGAACAGCTCATCAGCTCCATTGAGAACCTTCTTACCAATCTCTCTCGAGGACCAGTCGCCTGCCGTCCACTCCGAGACGCGATTCTTTCCTCGGGGAAAACGCTGGGGCAGTCCTATCATCGCCTGGAGAAGGTCACTCCCATCACCGAGCCTTGTCCGTTCTGTGGCGGAAGCCTCTCTCTGTCGGGGCGCTGCCGAAGCTGTGGACGCCGCCTTCCTCATCTTGAAGAGATCGAAGGCAATTTCGAACCTGAAGGTCCACAATCTGATTTTCTCTCCTTGAACCTCAGAAAAGTCGATCTAGCTCTCAAGGCGTTCGAGAGCGATCCGGACAACGAAGCGCTGTGGAAAGAGTTTCAGGACACCGTGCGGGATTTCGGCAAACAGGTCGACGCCGGTAAGCAACACGTAGAGATGTTGGCCAACGCGCCCGACAGGCCAATCGACCCGGCCGCTCCGGAACGACTGGCCGAAGCGGAGCTCGCGGAGATCTCCGCCGCCTTTGTCACCGCTCAGCGCGCGTTGTCGGCTTTCGCCTTTCAACCCTTCCCTCCGTACGGTGACCTGCCCGAGGGTTGGCGCGAACCGCTGCTGGCCATCGAGCCACGTATGCAGGCCTTGGAGGCCAAGTGGGCGCCCCCACCGGAAGAGCCGATAGAGAGTTCGTGACCGTTCGGACATAAAACATCCAAGACTGCAACACCGTTGCAACCCCCTCCCTGTAAGTTACAGCTAGAGAAATTCTAGTCCTAATTCGAGGGGAATCTTATGTATATCAATCGCTGGCTACCGACCCACGCCCATTTCCGTCCGAACAAGGAGGCGATCGTCTGCGCCGAGACCGGGCGTCGACTGACCTACTCGGCTCTCTACCAGGAGACTCTATCCGCGGCCAAAACCCTGCGCGAGTTGGGTGTCGAAGCCGGCGACCGGGTAGCCATTCTGGCTCAAAACGATTCCCGCTTTTTTATCCTCTTCTTCGCCGCCGCCCGTATCGGGGCTCTGCTTGTTCCGCTGAACTGGCGCCTCTCCAAAAAAGAGCAAGAGGTGATCCTGGCCGACTGCGACGCCAAGGTTTTGTATGTGGATGGAAAGTTCGCTCCCGAAGCCGTTCCGGCCCATCCCCGGACCCTGCACCTGGACACACTGGGCCAAACTCCGGCCACTGAAGCCGAGGTACCGGAAGCCGTCGGTTTGGATGAAAACTCTCCCGTGGGGATCTTCTACACCGGTGGGACGACCGGTATCCCCAAAGGCGCGATGCTGACCCACGGAACGGTCTTCTGGAACGCTCAAAACACCATCACCGGTTGGGGTCTGTCGCCCGACGACATAGCCCCCATCTTCACCCCCCTGTTTCACATCGGGGGGATCAACGTCTTCGCCACCCCTCTTCTGTCGCTGGGTGGCACCATCGTCTTGACCGCCTCATTCGACCCCGACAAGGCGCTGGAGCTGATCGTCGAAGAGAAGTGCAGTCTGCTGTTCCTGGTTCCCACCATGTACCACATGGTCAAGGAGAGTCCGAACTTTAATCCCGACAAACTGCGCCAACTCAAGCTCATGATCTCCGGTGGCGCCGCCTGCCCCAAACCTCTTTTCGAAGCCTACTGGCAACACGGTCTCCCTCTACGTCAGGGTTACGGACTGACCGAAGCCGGACCGAACACCTTCGGCATCGAGCAGAGTCAAGCCGAGGCTCGCGTGCAGACGGTGGGTCGTCCTCTGCCCTACGTCAACGTTCGTCTGCGCAAAGCCGACGGAGAGCTCGCCACTCCCGGCGAGGTCGGAGAGATTCAGATCCGGGGCGGCCACGTGATGGCCGGATACTGGCGCCGCCCCGACGCCACCGCCGCGGTGTTCTCCGAGGACGGTTGGCTTTCCACCGGAGACCTGGCCTACTGCGACGAGGACGGCTACTACACCATCTGCGGGCGTCAGAAAGAGATGTTCATCTCGGGCGGCGAGAACGTCTTCCCCGCCGAGATCGAGGAAGTTCTGCTGGGCCATCCTCACGTCGCAGAGGTCGCCGTGGTCGGCGTGGCCGATGAGAAGTGGGGAGAGGTCGGGAGGGCCCACCTGGTGGTGCGCGAGGGCGCTCCCGAGAATCTGGGAGGTAGCCTGAAGGACTACTGCCGCGAGCGTCTGGCCGGATACAAGATCCCTAAAGAGTTTCGGGTCGAGCCGGAGCTTCCCAAAAGCGCCGCGGGCAAAGTTCTAAAAACGGAGCTAGCCAAGCTATGAGCCACACCGCCAGTTCCCGCCGTTATCTCATCGAGATTCTTCTTTTCACCACCTACCTTGTCTTCGGCATCAGCTGGCTGGCTTACGCCCAACTGATGCCCGAACTGATGGAGGTCTACAGCTTCAGTAAGGCCGAGGGGGGCTCCCTTATCTCATTCGTCTCCTTCGCCAAAGCCTTCGTTCCTCTCTTCGCTGGAGCTCTGGCGGCCCGTCTAGGCCTGAAGAACGCGATGCTGGCCGGAGCCATTTTCGCGGCCATAGCCGTGGCGGTTCCTTTTCTTCCCACCTATCAAGCCCTCTTGGTTGGTCGATTTCTTTTCGGAATGGGTGGCGCGGTGATCGTCACCTTGATCGGACCGATCGTGATGACCTGGTTCCCTAAAGAAGAGCTTCCCGTGGTCACCGGGCTTAACAACGTCGCGGTCAACACCGGGATCACCGTGGCCACCTTCATCACCGTGCCCGTCTCGAAAATGTTCGGCTGGCAGAATACCCTGATCGGTTTTGGCGCTCTTTGCGCGTTGATGGCTGTTCTGTGGGCCGCCCTGGGAGAAGTGGGACCCATCAAGCGCGAGGTGAGCGCCGTCGTCGCCGAAACCAAGCCGAGCATCGGTGAGATGATGCGACGTTCAGAGACCTGGTGGATAGCGCTGGCTTTCGCTGGACCTCTGTGCATCTACCTGGCCCTCAACGCATGGCTTCCAGCCCATCTGGAACAGGCTTTTGGTCTTGACCGAGCCGCGGCCGGAAAACTGACCTCGCTCTTCAACGCGGTGGGAATTCCAGTGGCTATTCTCAGCGGATGGTTGTGCAAAAAGCTCGGTCAGCGTCGGCCTCTGATCATTGTGGCTGGACTGCTGATGCCGATCTCCTCCTGGATGCTGATCAGCTCCTCGGACGCCACCGTGCGAATCGCCGGAGCGGTCGGCCTGGGCGCCAGTCTCTTCCTCTACGTGGCGCCGCTTTTCACCATCCCGATGGAGCTGCCGGGAATGGATCCGTCCCGGGTGGCTTTGATGATGGGCTGTATTTTCTCGCTGGCCTACTGTTTGAGCACCCTCTCCCCTATCCTGACCGGCTACCTGGCCGACCAGTACGGCAGTTACGCGATGGGGCTGAAGTTCTTCAGCGCGACCTCAGTCTTGCTGGCTATCGGTGGCTACATGCTGCCAGAAACCGGTCAAGGCGGGCGGGTTATCTCCAACTCCTGACTTGAGGATTTGCCCCAGAATTCGACGCGTATTGTCCGCGCAGTCGAGATGGCTGGGCTTTTCTTGAATACCGGCAATGATATCGAGCAAGCGCCCCTTACTCTTCGCAAGTTCGGCTTCTAAGACTTCGATATCCGAGACTTTCTTTAGAAGTACCGAGGTCAGAGCATCGTGATTCCAGTGATTGAGGCCGGATGGGAGCAATGTTCGAATCTCTTCCAAACTAAAACCGACGTTCTGGGCCACCGTGATCAGTTCTAGCAAAACCACCGTTTCCTCAGAATAGGTGCGATAGCCGTTCGGCTTGCGCTCGACTTCCCCCAAAAGTCCCATCTCCTCATAAAAACGGATCCGCGAGCTGGTCAGGCCCGTTCGTTTTGCCAACTGCCCAATCGTCATTCGCCTAACATTCCTCACGACCAGTGGTGTTGACCTTCAACTTAACTTGAATGTTATGATGAGCTTCGGGACAAACTATGAGCTCTATCCTTTCTCAGCGCATTCTGCACGTCACGACCAACGTCGCCGTTTATGCCGACGGCTCCACGCCGACGGGGCTGTGGCTGTCGGAGTTGACCCACGCGTGGGATGTGTTCGCGAACAACGGTTTTGAGCAAACCATCGTTAGTCCGAAGGGCGGTAGGACTCCGTTGGAGCCGCGAGCCTTGAAGTGGCCGCTTTTAGACTCGAGCGCTAAAGCATGGCTGGAGAGTTCCTCTAAAATGGAGCTGTTGGCCAACACTTCTCAACCCGAGACGATCGACTCAGCGAATTTTGACGTGATCTACTTCACCGGCGGTCACGCGGTGATGTGGGACTTTCCCGACGATATAGAACTGCAACGACTGACTCGGGAGATCTACGAACGCGGAGGGATCGTGGCCTCGGTCTGTCACGGGTACTGTGGGCTGCTCAATACCAAGCTGTCGGATGGAACACTTCTCGTGGCTAACAAGCGGGTCACCGGTTTTTCTTGGATGGAAGAAATCCTGGCCGGCGTCGCTGGGAAGATGCCCTACAATGCCGAGGAAGAGATGAAAGGCCGAGGAGCGCGCTACGAAAAAGCCTGGATCCCATTCCTCAGTTACGTCACGGTCGACGGTCGGTTGGTGACCGGTCAGAACCCCGGATCGGCCACGGCGACAGCTAAAAAGATCTTGGAACGCTTACAGAAAGGTGAGAGCTGATGACCAGGTGGATGATCTACGGGGCCAACGGCTATACAGGTGAGTTAATCGCTCGAGAGGCGGTCAAACGCGGCCTACGACCGGTCCTTGCCGGTCGCGGTCAGAGTCAGGTCGAAGCTCTGGCTCATGAGCTCGGGCTGGAGTCCCGCGTCTTCTCTCTGACGGACCCCGAAGAGGTAGCCCGGCAACTGGCAGGTCATGCTCTTATCTTGCACTGTGCCGGTCCATTTTCTGTGACCGCGCGCCCCATGATGGAGGGCTGCTTGAGAGCTCGCGCCCACTATCTCGACATCACCGGAGAGATCTCGGTCTTCGAATTCGCGCGGTCTCTGCACGAGTCGGCCCGAGAGGTAGGAGTTGTCATCTGTCCTGGGGTCGGCTTTGATGTCATCCCCACCGACTGCGTTGCCGCGGCACTCAAAGAAGCTCTGCCCGATGCCACTCACTTGACCTTGGGGTTTGACACCAGCAGCGCTCCTTCACCCGGCACGGCCAAGACATTGGTTGAAGGTCTCGGTCAGGGCGGTAAGATTCGCAAGAACAAAGAGATCATCACCGTGCCTTTGGCCTACCGCGTCCGAACGATCGATTTCGGTAACGGAAGTAAACCCGCGATAACCATCCCCTGGGGAGATGTCTCCACCGCGTACCAGACAACCGAGATTCCTAACATCGAGGTTTTCATCCCAATGTCGCACGGGCTCATCTTCATTTTCAGAGTCGCGAACTATCTTAAGCCTCTCCTCACCTCTTCCTGGCTGAAGACGGGCTTGAAGGCCTTGATCTCAAAGTTCCTCCGCGGCCCGAGCGAAGAGAACCGCGGCAACATTCCGACTTACGTCTGGGGAGAAGTCAAGAACGCGCGGGGAGAGACGAAAGTTGCCAGAGTCCGCACCGACAACGTCTACAGTTTGACTGTCAACGGGGCCTTGGCCGTCGTCGAATACCTGGGCCGGAGGCAACCCGAAGGTGGATCCTACACCCCCTCCCGATTAGTGGATTATAAGCTCGTCACGCGTCTACTTAACTCCAGCGAAATGGCGGTCACCTAACCGTGCAGACAATTCTTGGAGTGAGCGGGCAGATCGGACGCGAACTAGCCCTCGAACTCAAGCGAGGATACACTAGCGACATTCGCGTTGTCAGTCGCCGACCGAGCAAGGTCAACGACAGCGATCAGGTGTTGGCCGCGGACCTTTTGGATCCGGACCAAGCTCTTCGAGCCGTGGAAGGCTCGCAGGTGGTCTACCTGACTGTCGGACTTCCGATGGACACACGTCTGTGGGTGGAGCAGTGGCCCGTTCTGATGCGCAACACCATCGAGGCCTGCGCGACCCATCGGGCCAAGCTGGTCTTCTTCGACAACACCTACATGTATCCGCAAACGTCGGAACCTCAGACCGAGTCCACTCCCTTTCGTCCCCACGGTGACAAGGGAAAAGTCCGAGCCGCGATCGCCTCGGAACTGATCGAGGGGATGAAGTCCGGACGGGTGGAGGCTCTCATCGGACGAGCCCCGGAATTCTACGGTCCCGGACAGACGCAGAGTATCACCAACACGACCATCATCGACAATCTCAGACAAGGCAAAAAAGCGCGAATCTTTCTGCGCGACGACACCCTGCGAAGCCTCATCTACACTCCGGACGCCAGCAGAGCCCTGGCGCTGCTAGGGAACACCAGCGAGGCTTACGGCCAGACCTGGCACCTGCCGTGCGACGACGATCGCTTGACCTATCGGAAGTTTGTCGAACTCGCCGCCGAAGTGTTCCGCGTCGAACCGAAATACACGGTTGTCAAGCGCTGGCAACTGAACCTGGCAGGCCTATTTGATCCTAAGATTCGTGATACGGCCGAGCTCCTTCCCCGCTATGCGGTAGACAACATCTTTCTTTCGACTCCGTTCAAGGACCGATTTCCGGACTTCGCGATTACCACATTTCGAGAGGGTTTGACCCAAATCCGAAATGAGCTCGCCCCGCGAAACGGCAAGTAGTCCAATCCTCGAAAGCTCATCGGAAACCTCGTCATCCGGCCATCTGGAACCTAGTGATTCCACAAAGGTAGGTCGACGGGTCCTGCGAATTCTGACGAAATGAGAAAAGAGCTTGTCATACTATCTCTGGCCGTCTTCCTCTTATCCTGCAGTCAAACCGAGCCGCCGGCCAAGGTGGCGGTAGCGAAATCTGCCGCTCCATCCCCAACCGCGACTGAACGTGCTCCTCTGGATCCCGCGGAGCTGCAAAAGCGCCGCAAAGAGATTTACAAAGCTTACAGGGACAGTATCAAGTACCTGGCTCAGGAAAATCTCAAAGTGGCGGATTCCGATTCTCCGAGCGACCACATTACGGATATTCGCATCAACGAGGCGCAAGACGATGGAGTTTTCACCTGGAGGGATAGCTCCTTACTGTCAGACGTGGAGTACTCCAGAAGCATGCTGATGGTGATTCAGGCGGCAAGAGACGGCTTCCCGAGCGGAGACCCAGTTCTGGTCTTTCAGGCGAAAGGCTCGGGCACCGGCTCCTGGGTTGCCAAAGAGAAGGTCGTGGTGAAGGCGGGTTCTCGGACAAAGACCCAGACCTACGACAGTCTGCTCTCTCAAATCGGTGATTTTATGACGGACAAATTGAAGCTCGATTCAGCGAAGGAGTACTCCCTCTCGACCATTCGCCAGCAGGTAGCCAAGCACGCTAACGAAGCTATCGATAGACTGGAGAAGAAGTACCCATGAATCCTATAGTTATTGATCCGATCTCACTCCGAGGAACGGAAGGTCTCCAGCTCCTGTCCGGCTTCCATCAAAAGCTCCACCCCTTGCGCCAGACGGTCGGAGTCTGGGTGTCGGGCCTGTCCGGCGAGCTGTTCTAGGCCTCGCTGGAACTTCTGAACACTGTGGCGGAAAAACCGGGCTTTGCCCGACGCGGGAGTCGACTCCAACAGACCGCGCACGCGCGCCAGGTGCGGTTCCAGAGTTTGCGAAATCTCCGCTGACGTGGCGGCTCCGGCATCGATCCGCTCGGCTAACTGAAGCAGTTGGAGTAGATTTTCCGAGGTGGGTTGATGTCCCCCCAGCTCTGTCGGAGGCCCTCCCTCCTTAATAGAGACGACCCCGGTATTCGAGGCAGCTTCGAGCTGTCCGTGGGTCGATAGTAAGAGACGAACACCGCAGGCGCACGTGGTGGCGGTGGTTTCGTTACGAGTCCCACAATTCGGACAGGGCACCCGCCGCCGTTCGGCCTCGGCCTCCTCCTCAGCCAGGCGCTGAGCCTGCACCGCCAGGAGCGCGGCGCCCCCCACATTGAGTAGCCGCCAAGCGTCCACCAGGTCGGTCACCGATTCCTCGTCAAGCCCGCTTATGGCGTGCTCGCAAGCCTGAAGACACTGAGCTAGGGCTGCCCGTGCCTCCTCCTGGACCTCGACCGCCAAGGCTCTTTGAAAACCTGGTACGAGCGTCTCCAGAAGCGACCGGAGGAAGCGACGCGGAGCTTGCTTGTAGTAAACGGCTAAAACCAGTCGCCTCAACTCTTGAAGGGCGGGAGCCTCGTCCAGGTCGTAGCTCGCCTCGGACAAGGTCTCGCTAAGCCTTTCCAGAGCGACTTCATAGTTCTGACTCGCCTCACACAGACCCTCGAGATCATCGGCTTCGAAAGCCGCGAGTTCCTGGGCCAGGGCCTCTTCCACTGCTTCGAAGGCGGTAAGATACTCCTCGGAATCAAAGGGGATCTCGCCAAATCCCGAGAGTTGATGCTGGTGGACCTGCAGCAGCCTGTCCACACCTTCTCGCGCCTCTTGGATCTTGGGGTCACTGGGCTCGGCCGAAGTCCGGCGGGCAGCCCATCGCTCGATCTCGCGGTACGGACTATGAATGGCCTTGTCGGTGGCCGCCGCCTGAGCTCTCTGGATGAACTGAGCCAACTCCTGCCCAACTTCGGAGATCCTCTCCAATCCGGTCTCGAGGTCAGGGTAGTTTCCCGTCTCTAGAAAAACAAAGATCGCGCCGACCCCTTCTTTCATCTCCCCCAGAATGGCTTGAAACTCCTTGTTCATGGAACGAAGGTCTTCGAAAAGCTCACTTTCAAGTTCCCAGTCGGCCTCGAGATCCTTGACCCAGCCGATCAGAGGTTTCAGCCGAGGCCCAAGAGCCTGGAGGTTTTCCAGCTTCTGGGCGACGTTGTTTCCCGCGCGCAAGAAGTCGTGCAGTAGGGGGAAGGCGGAAAGCGGCCGAGTCGAATCCAAACGCTCCAGCTCTTCGGATCCTTTCGTGATCCTTTGACTGGCCCTGAGTAAAGTCAGGACCCACCGATCGAGTTCGGTGAGCTGCCCTCTACCGTGACAAAGCTGCTCGAGAGCTTGAAGCGCCTGACCCCGAAGGTGAAAGTCTTGAGTGAGCTCGGCGGAGATCTCCTCGGTGTCGGGAGTTCGCTCTTGACCTTGACGAAAGAAGCAGAAGCGCTCCCACTGCCACTGATGTGTTCGCTGGGCGCGCGCCACCCTCTGAGCGAGCGGCTTCCAGAAATCGAATCGACCACCCAAAACCTCGTCAGCCGTATTGACCAGCTCCACGATGTCGGAATGAAATAACAAAGCCACAAAAGATGCCTTCGACGAAAAGTAAGAGGGCTTCCTGGTCCCTAGAGGCCCCCTCACTTTCTTAAAGATTTGGGCTAATAGAGGCGTGCGTATCCACCGAAGAATCCGCCGGAGTATCCGCCGCCGAAACCTCCGAAGCCGCCGAAGCCCATGTTGCCCATTCCCCAGCCGGATCGTCCCCAGCCGCAGTTGTAGCCGCGACCAAATCCGCCGCCAAAGCTTCCACCCACTCCTCCGAATCCGCCGACAACCCCGTGGATCTCACCGACCTTTTCCTTGGTAGTGAACTTTCCGTTCTTGGTGTCGATCTCAACGATGTTCAACTCCGCGGCCGTCTTAAGTTCGCCTTCGTCGGTGATACCGTTGCCGTTGGTGTCTGTCCAGAACTTGGCTTTGGCCAACTCCTCACCGCTGATAATTCCATTTTTGTCGCTGTCAAAAAGGTCTTGGGCTTTCTCCCAACCATTCTTGTACTTGTTCTGCTCGCCGTTGATTCCGGTCTCGTTCATAATCTCGCGGCCGTTGTCGATCTTACCGTTGTTGTTGGCGTCGTAGACCAACTGGGCGTCCTGGGTGTTCCACTCGTGGACTCGGTCCATGATACCGTCGCCGTTGATGTCGAATCTGACATTTTTTCCGCCCTCAACATTGAGCTTACCGTCGCGGTTGGTGTCGAGGTAAACCGGGTCGCGGCGTCCTAGGGTGGACTGGAGGGTGGTGTCCCAAGCTTTACCTTCCTGCATATTGTAGATGTCGGACTTCCAGGCGGCACCCCATCCGGCCATCCCACCGAAGTTCATTCTACCGAAGCCGCCGCCGCAGCCGCCGAAGTTCATTCGGCCGAAGCCACCGAAACCACCGAAGTTGTTGAAGCCACCGAAACCGCCCAAGCGGTTTCCACCGCAAAAGCCTCTGTTACCAAATCCTCTGTATCCGCCAAGTAGGGACGTGGCGCCGGCGTTAAAGTTGAACCCGCCTGCGAAGAAGGCGCCGAATCCGGTAATCTGGGGCTGACTGGCAACAAGCATTGTTTCGTTCTCCTCGTTTGTTATCTCTTGAGCCCAGGTTACTGCAAATCCACATATACCAGTCCTAGAATTGAGATGCCGAATATGAACATTCTGTTAAGAGATCTCACGGAAATGTTTCAAATGCGGCAAAAGCCGATCTTTCGAGAGCCGGGTCTACTCCGAGGAACGAAAGGTTCCCAACTCTTGGCCCGCTTCAAGAATCAGCTCGATTCCGCTGACCAGCCCGGCTGCGGATGGACGCTGAGCCTGATCCGCCAAGTTTTCTAGGCCCCTTTGAAACTTACGCACGCTCTGTTGAAAAAAGCGCCCCTTCCCCTCCCCGGGAGTCTGCTTCAAGAGAGCGTTCACTCGTTGAATGTGCGGCTCTAAAGTCTGTTGGATCTCTCGAGGGCCGGCCGCGCCGGCGTGAATCCGCGTGGCCAGGGACAAAAGCTGAAGCAGGTGCTCCGACTTAGGGCGCGGTCCCGCCGAATTGACCAGGGTTGGAGGGCCCTCTTTGACGGAAATGCCGACCCGAGAGGCCGCTTCCAACTGCCCGATGGTGGCCACCGCAAGCCGGGCCCCACAGGCACACTTGGCCGTCTCGGGGTCGTTGCGCCGTCCGCAGCTCGGACAGGGAAGTTGGCGCCGCTCTCGCTCGGCCTCCTCCTCCGCGACGCGGTGCCGTTGCACGGCGATGAGCGCCGCGCCTCCGCTGTTGATAAGCCGCCAAGCGTCGACCAGGTCGGTGACCGACTCCTCGTCAAGCCCGTTGATGGCGTGCTCGAAGGCCGCCAGGCATTCGGACAGAGCGGCTTGGGCGGCGGGCTCCGTCTCGGCGGCGAGCGCTCGCTGGAATCCGGGCACTAAAGTGTCGAGAAGGGAGCGAAGAAATCTTCGCGGAGTTTGGCGGTAATATACTCCCAACACGATCTTTCGAAGCTCTTGAAGGGCCGGCGCTTCCTCCAGGTCGACACTAGCCTCGGCCAGAGTTCTAGCCAGCTCTTGTAAAGTCGCTTCGTACTCTTGGCTTGTCTGACAAAGACCCTCGAAGTCGTCTCTTTCCAAAGCGGAAAACTCTAGACCAAGAGTCGTCTCCGCTTTCTCAAAGGCCGCCAAGTAAGCGTCGGAATCAAATGGAATCTCGCCAAATCCGGCCAACTGGCGTTGCTGAGTCTCCAAGAGAGTCGTGACCAGGGCCTTAGCGGCCATAACCTTGGGCTCCTCAGCCGAACTTTGAGAACGGCGGACCGCCCAGCATTCGATCTCTCGATAGGGGCTGCGAAGCGGCTTCTCCGAAGCCTCCAGCTGTGCCCGCCCAATAAACTGGCCCAGCTTCTGAGTGGCTTTGGAGATAAAGTCGAGTCCCGCCTCGAGATCGGTCTGGTCTCCCTCTTCTAAGAAGACAAAGACTCCTCCAATACCGTCTTGAAGCTCTTCGAGCAAAGCTCGAAACTCCTCATCCATGGGGCAAAGCTCGGAGAAGAGCTCTCGCTCCGTATCCCAATCCTGAGACACGTCTTCCACCCAGGCGACCACGGCGGGAAGTCGGACATTCAAGCTTTCCGCGGACTCCAACCCGGTCTTGACATTGGCACCGGCTCTCAAGAAATCGTGAATCAACGGAAAAGGAGACAAGGGCTGAGCCGAGTCGAGCCGTTCCAGATCCTCGGAAGCCTTCGTGATATTCTGGCTGACCTTCTGGATGACCAGAATAGCGTCCTGGAGATCTTCGAGGGTCCCTTCTCGTTCGGAAATGCCGACCAGCTGTTCCAAAACCTTGCCACGTCGCTCGAAATGTGTCCGCAGTTCGGCGGCTAGACTTTCCGAGTCGGACGAGCGTTCCTGACCCTGGCGAAAATAGGCAAAACGTTCACTCTGCCATTGGTGGGTCTCTCCGGCTTGTCGTGTTGCTTCGAGGAGAGCCGTCCAATCCTGGGCACGACCGTCCAGAATCTCGTCGGAGACATTGATGAGGTCCACAATGTGAGGGTGAAATACGAGTGCCACGCTGGGAGCCTTCGACGGGGTATCGAAGAAGTCTAGTAAAGGCGGGCAAATCCGCCGAAAACACCACCGGCGTAACCACCGCCGAAACCGCCGAAGCCTCCGCCCATTCCACCCCAGCCCCAGGAGGATCCACCCCAACCGTAGTTGGAGTTGAAACCGCCACCGAATCCGTTGAATCCACCGAAAAAGCCGTGCTGCTCGCCAACTTTCTCCTTAGTGATGTACTTTCCGGTTTTGGTGTCGATACCGACGATGTTCATCTGCGCGGCGGTTTTAAGCTCACCCTCGTCGGTCTTCCCGTTCCCGTTGGAGTCGGTCCAGAACTTGGCCTTGGCAAGCTCGGCGCCGTCGATGATGCCGTCCTTGTTCTTGTCGAATAGGTCGCGAGCTTTTTCCCAGCCGTTCTTGTACTTACCTTGCTTACCGTTGATGCCGACCTCGTTCATGATCTCGCGGCCGTTGTCGATCTTACCGTTGTTGTTGGCGTCGTAGACCAACTGGGCGTCCTGGGTATTCCACTCGTGGACTCGGTCCATGATGCCGTCGCCGTTGATGTCGAATCTGACATTCTTTCCACCCTCGACATTGAGCTTACCGTCCTTGTTGGTGTCGAGGTAGACGGGGTCGCGTCGACCGAGGGTGGACTTGAGCTTGGTGTCCCAAGCCTTACCGATGTGCATGTCGTAGATGTCGGACTTCCAAGCGGCGCCCCAACCGGCCAGGCCGCCAAACTCCATTCCGCCCCATCCGCCGGCCACTCCACCGAAGTTCATTCCCTGGAATCCGTTGCCGCAGAAGCTATTACCGTTGCTGAATCCGCCCAGCAGGGCGGCGGCGCCGGCGTTGTAGCTGAACGCCCCACCGTAGAAGGCTCCGGCTGCAGTGATTTGGGGCTGGCTGGCGACGAGCATCGGTTTCGTTCTCCTTGAGGTCGTGTTCTTGTCCTCAGGTTACGGCATGGCGCACTGTATCAGACCTAGAAATCCGCAGATCGATATGAACTGATTGTTAACAAATTCTGAAAACATGTTTCCATCGAGTCAGAATCTAGCCAGGGACAAAACATTCAACGGAGAAGAAAAGATAAATGCGGGACTTCCATTTTCGTCTTCAAGACTCTCTTTACGAGCAGATGAACTCCCGGGCCGGCGAGCTCGGCCGGCCTATGGCCTCCCTCTGCCGAGAGGCTCTCACTCTGTATCTCGAACGCCTCGAAAACGAAACCTCGGAACTCAACCGGTCAAGCCCCCGCGCCTCCCACTGGTCGTTCGAGCCCGTGGAAGGCTCCTCTTTAGAGGACGAATGGGGCGATCTGGGCCTAGGAGAGGAGAGTCGACGCGCTTGGGAGAGGGGCTTCCAAGAAGACGCGTGGAATACGGGGTACCATCAACGCTTGCCGTACCAGGTGCCCTCGGGGTGCCACGCCTCCGACCTCCTTTTTGGCTCCGAGAGCTACAGTTCCCCGAGCGCAAGCCCCAGCCACTTCGGCTGCGGACCCGGCAAACGCTGGCTCGACGAACTCTGGGCTTGAAATTTAGTCGCTGGAGTTACACGTTGAAGCGGAAGTGCATGACGTCGCCGTCTTTGACCAGGTACTCCTTGCCCTCCAGGCGCATGACGCCCTCTTCCTTGGCGCCTTTCTCCCCGTTAAGACGCACGTAGTCGTCGTAGCCGATGACCTCGGCGCGGATGAAGCCTTTCTCGAAGTCGGTGTGGATGACTCCGGCGCATTGGGGCGCCTTGTAGCCCTCTTTGAAAGGCCAGGCGCGGACTTCTTTCTCTCCGGCGGTGAAGTATGTTTTCAGACCGAGCAGGGTGAAGGCCGAGCGGATCAGTTGGTCCACGCCGGAGGATTCGACTCCGAGGGTCTCCAGATACTCTTTCTTCTCGCCCTCGTCTTCGAATCCGGCAAGCTCGGCTTCGATCTGGGCCGAGATCGGAACCACCAGACGGCCCTCGCTGGCGGCGAGATCGCACAAAGCCTTGTAGTGAGGGTTAGCCATCGGATCGGCCAAGTCGCTTTCGGCCACGTTGCCGGCGTAAAGGATCGGCTTGGCGCACAATAGTCCCGAGCGCTTGAGAATCACCAGCTCTTCCTCGGTGAACCCGTCGGTCTTCAAGACGTGACCTTGCTCCACCACGGGTAAGATCTTCTCCATCAGATTCTTCTCCGCGATCCCCTCGGCGTCTTTGGCCATAATGGCTTTCTTCAGGCGCGGCATGCGCTTTTCGATGGAAGACGCGTCGCTCAAGGAAAGCTCGATCATGATGGTCTCCACGTCGCGCACGGGATCAACCGAGCCCTCAACGTGTTGGATGTTGGTGTCCTCGAAGCAGCGGACCACGTGAACCACCGCGTCCACCTCGCGAATGTTGGCCAGAAACTGATTGCCTAGCCCCTCACCCTTGGAAGCGCCGCGAACCAACCCGGCGATGTCCACGAATTCAAAGACCGCCGGAATCACCTTCTGGGTCTTGGCGATCTCCTTCAAGACCCACAGACGCGGATCGTTGACCTTGACGATGCCGGTGTTCGGCTCGATGGTGCAGAATGGATAGTTCGCGCTCTCGGCGGAGAAGGTGGAAGTGAGGGCATTAAACAGAGTGGACTTCCCGACATTGGGAAGTCCCACGATTCCGGCTTTCAACATAGCGCGCGGTTTCCAAGAGGCCCGGCGTTCTCCTCCCGAGGTTCTATGGGACGAAGTACATAGGATTGGGCAGTTTGAATTCGGCCTCGGAGTATCCCCCGTCGAGGTCGGTCCATTGATCTCCCAAATTGACCACGATGTGGAACCCCTTTTCCGTGATCTTTCGTCGCTGGCCCGCTTTGTAGGCGGCTGATGTCGCCTTGTCTCCGAGCGGTTTGAGATAGAGCCCGGCAATGTCGGCATAGCCCGTCCGTTGCAGTAGTTTCATGGTCGCCTCGCGGTCGGTCTCAGGTCTAGCGGTGACAAAGAAAACGCTGATCTTGTTGGCCCTGGCCCAACGATAGAACTCCAGAGTGGCCGGGAAAGGCTGGGCCTTTTCGCTTTGAACCCAGGCCTGCCACGGAGACGGGATGTAGCCGAAGTCGTTCTCTAGGAGATAAGGCAGGTTCGAGATCGAGGTCTCGTCGATATCGAGCACGATGGCTGGATTACTCTTGCGGTGACGCGCCAAATTCTCCTGGAGGTAGCTCTTGGCTTGCCCCACAATCTCGTCAAACTCCCGCTGGTACTGACCGCTCTCGATATAGGCCTTGATCTCGATCTTGGCCAGACCCAGATTGGGAAGATGCAGATCGCCCCGAACCGCCGGCTGTTCGGCCAGACTCGCCCCGGAAAATAAAAAGAGAGCTAATAAAGAAGATAGAAGACGGATTTTCACCTCAATCGGTTCTCCCGCGTCGATGGAATCCCTGGCTACAAAATGGTGGCCAACTGGTCGCCCAGAAGCTCCCTGGCCAGCTCAAACGTCTCCTCGCTCGGCTCCACTCCTAACTCTTCTTCCAGAGTCTCCAGGCATAGAGTGAAGGTACGGGGTAACAGATGCTCGTGTCCCGAGGCCGCCTGGCCGCGCATCAAAAACCGGTAGGCCGGTTCCCAGGTCGGGTCCTTGGCCAACATCCGCTGAGCCAACTCCACAGCCTTGCCGTGCTGACCGCGGTCGAGGTAGGCCGAGGTCAGCCGCTCGGCGAGCTCCATGAATTGCCTTTCATACTTCTCACGCCGCGCGACTAGACTGTCGAGGTACGGATAGTCCTCACAAAAAGGGCCACGATAGAGCCTTAACGCGCGCTCCCACCTCTCCACCTGGTCTCCCTCGGTCCGCGCCTCGATCAGGGTCTCGAAACGGACGGTATCGAGGTCGACCTGGTCGGAAATGATACGATATCTCTCATCCTGTCGATCGATACAGAAGGCGGTGGTGTTCTTGGCCCGCTCGGGCTCCAGGGTATCGGAAAGGGCATGCAGCGCCACCCGAAAATCTCGCAAGCTGGCTTTCTGGTCGGCCTCGGGCCAGAGCCAGGCGGCCAACTCCTCGCGATGGAAAAAGCTATCTGGAGCCGACAGCAGGATGGCCAGGAGCTCTCTGGCCTTTTTCCGCTTGAAGGCCTTGGCCGGGATAGCCTCACCGTCGCGCAAAAGGCTCAACGGACCAAGACAGAAGACCTGCAACCGCTGGCCGGTGGAACTTGAAACGGCGGTCAGAGCTTCTCGGGGAAGACTGTCGGGGGCAGGACCAAAAAGAGTGGGGCGCTCACATAGGAAAGGAAACTCCTCCAACACCTTTCTCATCCTGGGGCCCGCTTCGGAGCTCAGGCCGGCCAGCCAGAGTTCGGTAACGGCGAAACCGAAGCGGTCTCGACAGGTCCGAAAGCTCTCGCGAGTGGAGGCCAGAAGATCCGCTGCTCCGGGATGCCCTCCGCCGACCGCCGCGCTTGCCTGAACCAACTCGAGCCAACTTCGCATCCAGAGGTCTCCACCGTGCTGGGCGACCGTCACCCCATCTCTTGCCGCTTCGTAGGCTCGTGGGGTGTTGCCTCGATGAGTGTAGTAGAGAGCTTGACCCATCAGCATCTCGGCTCGAAGCCGTTCGACACCGTGGGCTCGGATCAACGCGTCGGCTTGAGCGTAAAGCTCTATGGCGCTTTCGCCGGACGAGCTCCCAATCTTCTCCCGAATCAAGCGGGCGTGAGCCAGCCGAGTCAGCGCCACCGCCTCGGTCAAACGGTCTTCCAGCTGCCTGGCGTGAGCGAGCGCCTCTTCAGCCAGCATCGCGGCCTTCTCCGCTCGCCCCTCCAAGGAGTGAATGTAAGATAATACCAAACGCGGATCGCGATGTCCGTCCAACACCCCTTCGGACTGGTGAGCGGACTGTCCCCGACCGAGAGCGACTTCCAGCCCTCCGCGGGCCTCCGCCAGCCGTCCCGAGCGTAGAAGGATACGCGCTGTCACCACCAGGTCTTCCTGCCGGCTGGAATCCCAACGCGTGGCCAGACGCCGATAGCGGCCGGCTTGGCGGGCTTTTCCCTGGTTGACGGCGTTTTCCGCGAAGCGCTCCAGCAGTTTGGCCTTCTCGCGCGCGTCCCCGGGGCCCAGGGCGCGGTAAGCTCTTTTGAGATAAAGGGTGGCTTGGGCGGGGCTGACCGCGTCGAGATAGAGACCCGCCGCGGCGGCCCAGGCGCGGGATTCGCGGAGGCCATGCCCGCTCTCGCGAGCCAGCTGAGCGGAACGAGCGAAGGAGTCCATCGCCTTGGCGGGGTCTCCCAGGCGCCAATCCACCTCACCACGCCAGCGGCGCAGCACGGAATGCTCCGCGGCACGGTCCAACAGCTGGGCCAACAGATGGAGGCGACCCTCGGCCAGAAGAGACTCTCCATGCTCGAGAAGGCAATCGCGCAGTTCCTCGGGGTCGCGGGTCAGCTCCAATGCTTCCCAAACCCGGCCTGAAGCCAGCAGTCCATGGATCGCCAGTTGGCGAACGCGTTCCCCGGCTTCGTCGTGATACTGCTCGGCGAATAGCGGATGAACCTGGAGCCGCTCCTTGTCCAACGGGCGAACCAGAACTCCCTCGACCGAAAGCCTGACCAACTCTTGCCAAACTTCCGGGTCTTGGATCTCTTGCTGAGAGGCCCAACCCATCAAGCCCAGGACAGCCACGGCTTCGGCCGCCGCGGGTTTGAGATCGACCGTAGCCATGCGCAGAAGACTGCTGCCCAGGGAGTCACGCTGGTCTTCCCAGCTCTCGGGCGGACAGCGCATGAGCACGGCGGCGGCGAGGGGCCAACCGGAGGTCAGCTGCTCGAGTTGCCGACCGTGGCCGGGTGCCAATTCCTCCAGTTGAGCCTGGTTTAAAGCCAGGTCCTGCCCGCGTACGACGGCGAGCTCTCCACGCATCTGGCGAACCTCGAGATCGGCGAGCTCCGGCAATGTTCTTCCGCTGAAAATCAAACGACAGTTAGGTGGCCGATAGTCCAACAGATAGCTCAACAGGAGCCGGCATTCGGGGGCGTCGGAGGTGGCCGATTCGATATGGTGCAGGTCGTCGAGCATCAAAAGGAGCTCCCCCTGCTCGAAGAGCGATTCCAAAAAGAGGTCCGCCTGCTGTTGCCAGGGCTGCTCGACCTGAAAACGCTCCGACAATCCGACCGCGGCGAACAGGAGCTCCAACAAGGAGGATGCCGTTTCCCCCAGGCGCGAGCAGAGGCCGTAAGCGGCGCGGGCAGGAGCGGCCAAAGCCGCCCAGCGCGCCAATAGCTCACTTTTCCCAAATCCGGCGCCGGCAGCCAAAATCACCACCTGAGTGGAAAGGTGAGCGTCGAGATGAAGGCGTGCGATCAGATGGGGACGCGATGCCGCCAGGGTGACACGAGCTTTAGCGATCACCGCCGAAGCTTCTCGCCCGGACGCTCCTGAGCCTTCGTTCAGGGACGCGATGTGCTGAGATTGTGTCCGGGGACCAATCCTTGAAAGTCCCACTTATATATACCCTCGCGCATAATATTTCGCACGTCTACGCCGAGGGCTTATCTTTGCGAAAGGCAACCAAAGAAGAAATAAATTTCTGGCCGTGCGACACTGGCTTAGTGACCTGGCGCTCCCCTCCCGATTGATAATCTTCTTCTTAACATCGTCAAGGAAGGGGTATCTATATCCGACATATCTAAATTAGTTGTAGAGGTCACCAAGCACGGAGGCCATTCTGGAGGCGGAGTGTTCAGGCGAATAAGTGCATTGTGGAGTTCCCCTCTGGGGAAGTTGGGATGCTGTCTCATCCTTGTCGCTTTTTTTGTCTTGTTCCGAACGGAAAGACAAATTGCCATTCGGACCAACGGGCTAGCAAGCGCTAGAAGCCAGGTCATTTCTATTTCAGCCGACAAAGTCGATCCCGCCAACGAGGGCAAATTGGTCCTCGTGTCCGGAACGATCACCTGCCCGGACACCCTAACCGATCCCCGGTTCGGTGTGTCGATTCCTAATGTCCGCTCGCTCTCCCGCAAGGTGGAGATGTATCAGTGGGAAGAGCGCCGGACCACTACAAGGGATGGAACTCATGAAAATGCCGGGTACAGTCCTAGCTACAGCTACTCTAAGATATGGAGCAGCGACAGGATTCCTTCTGAAACCTTCAAGCAACCGGGCCATGACAATCCGGACGGCAAGCATACTTCGGACTCGTGGCGGTCCTCTAGCGCCAAGCTCGGAGCCTTCGACCTCGGACTCCTGAGCGGTAGCGGAACCGTGGTGGAAGTTGCAGTGAAAAAATGTGAGAAACCTGACTTTAAAGTCTATAAGGGAAAGCTCTATTCGGGTGAGCCTAGCAAACCAGAAATTGGCGACTATCGCGTTTCTTACACTACCATAAACTCAGGTCTGGCCACAGTGTTAGCCATGCAGAAGGGTAATGGCTTTGACTATTTTGGTACCCCCCAAGGCGGACTTGGTACCGTGATGAAAGGCCAGTTGGACGCGGACACCGTCTTCAAGATGTACGGACTCGGTCAACCCTACCGTCCTCCCATGAAAAAGTGGTATATCCTTATGATGTGCGGAGTCGGCCTGATTCTGCGCCAGCCGGCCATCGTAAGCCGGGTAGGTTTCCTGAGCCGTCGGCCTCCCCTGGGCCAGTGGGTCCTTCTAGTTTGCCTCTTAGGCATATCTATCGCCCAGGTTGCCGTGCTCACCGCCCGGCTCTTTTAGTCCGAAGAGACTCAATCGGCGGCGAAGGCGCGGGTGAATAGTGGTCCCAGTCAGCCCAAGGGCCGTCGTGGAAACTTGAAGGCTGGAAGGGTTGGAGCGTTCGGTAGCGGACGGCCAGGGCGCCAAAATGACAGCTCCCGCGGTAATCGTTCCAACCCGACATCGCTAAACCCCCTCCTCGGAAATGGGTAGAGGCGTTGCTCCCCGCGAGTAGGACACGGTGGGAAGAAAAATCAACGCCTGGAAATCCTGCAAAGACTCCTTACTGATCGGGATGTAGGAAAGATTCCTCGATCCCGGTGATCGCGCCGGCAGCCCACTCGCGGCCAATGTCTTGACGGGCCGTGTGATAAGGAGAAAGGCTGGTGAGCGAAGTTCCATCAAAGCCGCCTCCACGGTCTCTTTCTCCGGTCGTTCCAACCCGTTGGCAAAAGACGTCCCCAGAGCCCCGGCGATGGTGACGAAGCTGTTTCCCAACAGAAGTCTCAAATGGGAGCCCGCGGGCCACCACTGATACCAAGGGAGGCTGGTGTAGCTTGTTTGGAGATGGCTGTTGTGAGCGAAGGCCAACACCTTCCCTTTCTCGCGCGCCAAGATGTTCAGGAGATTGTCGGCCATCAAGGCATCGCGGATCCCGAGTAAGGTGTTCGCCCCAGCGCGCCGGGCTAAGGCAGCGTGGTAATTGAACAAAGCACGAGCTACCACGGCATGCTGATAGGCTTGAAGATAGGCCACCCGGTCGCTGTCCCAAAATTCGGGACGGCGCATTTCGTATTCGGAGATCAAGTCTTCCAATTCGTGGCGAAGCTCTCGAGCCTGAGGCGTGGCGCCCGGTGAGCGCTCAGGATGGGAGAAAGCGCTCGGATCTTCCCAGGGCTCGTCAGAACCGAGCAGTTCATCCCAACGAGCGCGTCTAGAGCGGACCTCGGATGGTGAGGAATCTTCCAGGTAATCGAGGGCGAAGAACAGGGAGTCCCGAGGGCTTTGACAACGGGTCGTGCCGGTCGGCAGGTCAAAACCGTGAAAGCCGGCGCGCTGTTCCTCGGGTAGCCGCTCGTTGCGCCGTCGCATCCACTCGACCAGCTCTCGATTGGCTTCCAGCTGTCCCAAGCCGTGGTCGAATCCGCTCTCCAGCACTGTGTCAAGGGTCTCCGCTCCGCGGCAGCGCACAAAGTCATCCACCTTTCGCCCTCGGGTCAATCCGCTCTCGAGAGCGATGGCGGTGAAGTCGTGGGCCTCGACCAAACGTTGAAAGAGCTGGTTACGAAGGATGAGAAACTCCTCACCCCCATGCAACGGCTCACCCAGTCCGAGAAGTCGCAAATCTGGAGGCAGCGCTTCCACCATCCGGTCCACGGCGTCGATGAAGACCTCGCTATCGCGAAGCGAGAAGGTGAGCGCTTCCTCCTCGAGCCAGCGAGCCAAAATGTGAGTCATCGGCTGCCGCTTTCGACTAACGGGCTACAGCTTACCTGTTCTCTGCTGAGGCTAAAGAACGAACTTCAGGTCTTTGGCCATCTGGCGCTGCTCGGGGCCGAGCAGTTGTCCGGTCAAGTAGACGGTCTGCTCCCGATGGGTGCGCAGCTTCTCCTCATAGGCATCGAACTGTCGCTCCTGAGCGACGGAGACACCGACTTGAGCGCGCAATTCACGTCTCTCCTCCAGATTGAGAACACGCGTTTTGTCGCGCTGGTCCCAAAGTATCGCCGCGCGTTGGCGTTGCTCGGGAGTGTAGGTGGTGAGCATCTGGCGTCGCAGATGCCGTTCGCTATCTTTACGAGCCGCCATCAGCTTATGTAGTTCAAGACGCTGTTCGGAAGTCAGACGAACCCTATCCTGGATGTGCGTGGCCAACTGTTGGTAGGTAGTGTCAAGATTCGCTTCCTCGGCTAGCAACATGGGACCAGCGAAGGCGACGGTCAAAAACAAGGTCAAGGTGGCGGACATCAGCTTAAGAGTAAGGCTCACGGGCGGACTCCTTATGGTGACTTTGCAAAACGACCCACTTGTAGATTACGTCGAGGAGCTTATGTTTTGCGAAAGGCAATCTAAAGATGAGATAAAATTCATCGCCGTGCGACGCTGTTTTTTCCTCGGCTTGACCTTACTGATAACCTGGGCGGGAGGCGTTTCGGCCCAGCCGCTCGACTTCGAGACGTCGTTACTCCGAGCCCAGGAACTCACGCTCTTTTCGCTGGAGCCCGAATTCACGACGGAGCCTGGATTTCATGGCTACAAGGTTTTGGGCCAGCGCAAGTTCATCGGCGCTTCCGCCTCCTCACTGACCAGAGCGCTGACGCATAGCCTGCGGGAGTCCACGGAGGGAAATCGCTTCGCGTGCTTTGTGCCGCGCCACGGAATTCGAGTCGGAGGCTACGACCTGGTCATATGTTTCGAGTGCGAAACGAGCAAGCTGTACGACGGGGCTGGAAACATCTGGACCTTACCTACCAGTGCGAGAGCCGGCCCATTTTTTCGAACCGCGGTGCGAGTGGCCGGACTGCCCTGGCCGGGCTGGGATGATGACGGAGACTCCTACGTCCACGTGAACGGCTGGCGCGTGGCCTGCCGTGAGCTTCAGGGCGAAGTGAGCCTGGGGAACTCCTGGTTGGAGTTGCGATTGGACGATGAGAGCGAAATTCGACTTCTTTCGGTGGTAAGTGAGCAAGCGGCGGAAGAGGAGCTTCGGCGCTTGAAGCGGCGGGGTTCTCGTCTGGCTCTTGACTTTAATCCCATGGACACCGATGGGTTGAGTGAGGGCGAGACCCCTCCAGGCGTCGTGACCACACTGGCAGCTATCGATCAGCAAGATCTGCGACCAACGCGGGTCACCATCGGCTACCTAACGATGGATCGAGGATGGCTCGTCTACCAAACACGACAAAGGTGCGAGAACCTATCCCGCACCTCTCTTTGGAGTCGTGTATCGTTGTCGAGGGAGATATTTCCCTAGCTGAAAGGGTTCCAGCGGAAAAGCTCTTTCTTGAGGCCATCGAGGGCCTTGCCTCGCGTCTCTTCCGAGAAAAGGCCACCGATCAAGTCGGCCCGGCGCTCCACTCCGGACTGGTAGTCTTGCTTCGCGTCGTCGAGCGTACGAGGGCGGTCTTCCGGGTTTTGAATCGGAGCCTGGAAGTTGGGCGAGCTCATGGTGTCCCAAGCGGCCGCGTCGGCTTGAGGGCTCTCCATCATAAAAAGCGTTCCATCGGTGCTCTCGCGAACCACGGTCTGCCCCGTCGGGGTGATCACCGCGTAGGTCTGTGAGCCGTCGTCATTGCGAGCGTACTGAAGCTCTTTCTTTCCAGAAATATCCTGACTGGCGGTGTAAAGACTCTCCATTTTTCCGTCGTCGTTGAACTCGGCGAACCCGGAAACTTTTTCCGGCACCACGGCCGAGAGAATCTTCCCGGTCAGTCCTTGCGGAGGAAGCTTGGCATCGCTGACGTCGACGGAGCCCTTCTTAGAGTTGAGGTCCACAGTCTCGACCTGGTCGAAAACCTGCATTCGGTTGCCCACTTCGGCAACGGTGTTGCGCACATCCTCAGCCTTGGTCTTCTGCTGGATGGCTTTGAACTCGATGGGGATGCCGGTGGAGATGGGAATGATATTGGACAAGTGAATAACCTCAGTCTGGTGTGTTTGAGCCAGAATACCAAAGGACACCCAGGCCTGTCCGACATGCAACAATCATTTAACAAAAGTGAGTTCCCGGATAGAACTGGCCGACCTCCGCCACCGCATGATAGCATCCTCCAATGAGCACAAAACCGGAGGAGATGGAAAACCTCACCTCTTTAGCCGAGGTCTTGGAAGCCCACAAGGACCAAGGACGTTTCCTAGACTCGGGCCAGTTTGGACTCGACACCGTGAAGGCGTTGACGAAACTCAGCCAACACCAACTGGGAGACACAGGGTTGTGGCTAGTCAAACTTGTCCAAGCCGCCGTAGTCGCCCAGGCCGAGTGTTTCGACGTCACCCTAGGGCGACGCCAGGTCAGGGTGAGGTTTCGGCCCGACCAGAAGTGGCAGGCGGACGAACTGTTGCACAGCATGCTCTCCGGCCGACTCCCGGCGAATCGCGCTCTACTCCATCTGATCACGGGGCTGCGCTCCTGTGCCGGACGACTGACGGAGGCTCTGAGCTGGAGCTGCGGTCAGACCAGGGTCACGTTGGAAGGAAGACGGGTTCGGATAGAGCCACAATCAGATTCACCTTTTTTTGAGCTCGAGGCAACAAGGCCGGCGCGCTCCTCGACTCTGTCTCAGATACTGAGCCGTGATGTCGGATACTTACTAAAGCAAACCGCCACTGAGCATGAGGTCCTCACCCAACGCTGTTGGACCTGTCCTATCCCCATCGTCATTGATGGACGGCTCATGGACCGAGGCTATGACAAGGTGGTGCGCAGCAGCGTCGCCGTGCGAGTTCAGCCTCACATATCCAAGCGAACATCCGAAGTTCATGCCTGTTTAGGTCTACGCCACCTGACATCGACGACGTCGAGGCCCAAGCTGGCCGCTCTGAGGGACGAGGAACAGGATGAGCAGATAAAGGTGACCTCACCTCTCTATGCTTATGAGACCTTCTTGCACTGGCCCGCTCCCGTTGCCCACGGAGCGGTAGCCATCCACGCCTCTCCTTTCATCACGGCGAGTGTGGAGTTGGTGCTCGACGGAGTGGTGGTGGAGACCCATCCGCTCGAGAAATTTCAGGCACGTCCCTCGAAAGTGTTCGGACTGCAGGCTAGTACCAGAACCCTACTCCGACCACGACTGATTTTCGCCTTAGCTCCCGAGGAAGTCGATCTGAGCGGGTTTCAAACCAGCGACCTCGATATCGACTCTCTCGTCGAACAGGCCATTCCTGAAATGGTCGAGCTACTTCATGAGATCGCCAACCACGGGAGGAGCTTGACCTACCTGGTAAGCACTCGCCCCTCCTCGAAGCTGCTCACCCCTTTGACACTCCCCTTGCGTGTAACTCACGCTCCAATCTACCGCCGAGTTATGATGACGAGTATTCAAGAGCTACTGCTTGCCATCAAGGATGCCGTCGAATCGCCTTCAGATGGAGGCGGGCACCAAATGTCACCCGCTCACTCGAGGAATCCTTGACCCAGAGGCGCCCTAGAGCTTGCTAGTGAGCCATCCAAAGGCTTTCTCCAACACCTCCGGTGGAGGGACATGCTCTCCGTCGTACTCCACCAACTCCAAGTTGCTCTTTCCAGCTTCTTGGAAGCGTTGCCGTAAGCGCTGGGAGGTACTCTCGGGCATGGAAGTGTCGGCGCGACCCTGGTAGACACGGATGGGCACGGTAATCTCCAACAACGGGCGGTAGACGGCTTTGGGTAGAGCTTGGCTCCACCAAAGGTAAGTGTTGCGAGCAAGTTTCCCATCCGAGGCCCATTCTTTGGAAGAAATGGGAAGACGGGCGATCTCGTCCCATTCTCGGCTGACCGAGGCCATGCGCTCGGACACTTGCTCCTCAGTTGCTCCCGAGGTCCTCATGTGGGCGGCGATGCTGGCCTTGACCTCTTCACCAAAGTTCGAACCGCCGCCCGACGAGAGCAAAAGCACCGCCACCGTTTCCGGCAACAAAGGAGCGCTAAGGGCGGCCACCATGGCGCCTTCCGAACCGCCTGAAAGGCCTAGTCTTCCGTCCCAACCCGATTCTTCTCGGCGCAGCTTGGCCACCACGGCCAACAGGTCCAGGACACGCCGGTCGATGGTGTTCAGGCGCAGATACTCCTCGGGGCAATCCCCCACCGGGGTGTCCGGGCCGAGGCCCGGCTTTTCCACTCTCAGCACCGCGACCCCGGAAGTATTCAATCGATTCACGAGTTCAGAGTATTTGTCGCTGACCCGCAGGCACTCCGAGCCCTGCAGAATGACCACCAGAGGGAAGGTCTCGTTCTGGGGCCGAGCAACGTGGTAGACGATGAGGGTTCCATCGTCTCTTTCCATCCGACTGGTTTCGGCGACGGTGGGGAAGCTGAAAAGGACGAGCCAAAAAAGGACAAGCAGAGAGCGCATTATCGCGAGTTCGCACCGATACCTCATACTCTTGCAAGGTTGGAGAGGAGTGGCTGGACGAGGTGATGTCGGTCTTGGTTGTTCAGCCACTATACATCACCCGAATTTAGCAAAGATGACGAGCGGAAATTACCACCGCCTCTTCCATGATGATGTGACGTCTGGGTAAAGACGGCCCGGGGGTCTCCTCCCTGTGAACCGAAACTGCTGAATGGTGGGACTGGAACCTCTTCCTAATCCCCCACACCCGTGGGGGTGAACCGTATTTCTGTCGACGATTTTGGTCCTTGACTTTCTGCTCCCCACACCCGTGGGGGTGACCCGTTTCACGGTAGATTGTCCGTCCAGTCCACTAACTGATTGATCCCCACACCCGCGGGGATGAACCGCGGTAGAGGAGAGGGTTCTCTACACGATAGACCCAGCACGGAAAATGAAACCTTCTTGCATCGTCAATACCGTCCATATCCCGCTCGGGAAATGTTGTCCAGGCTGCGGAGGATGTCTGGGCGACCGAGCTGAGCATACTCATCACGTGCTCTCGCAACTTCGAGTTTTCGGCACGCCTCAGCCTCGAGGGTGTCGACTCTCTTTAGTGCTCTTTAGTGGCCCTCCAACAGGGTCTTCAGCTCGTCGAAACTGGCCACAATGGTCCATTCGCCGCCGCTATGAAAAATCATACAACGCTATCCATGTATCAGTTTTTCATTGTATTGACTCAAGTCGTGACGAGTGTCTATACCAAAAAAATGGCTTAAACAAGACGTTTTTCCTCGTCCCCAAATTGACATCTTGAGAGTTTACCTCTACGACAGGTGCATTAATTTTCACTTCATCAACCCCGCTCACTGGCGCCTCTCCATCCTTCTTAAACTCGGACACGAGGACGTTCATGAACTTGCCCGTAAAGCTGTCGGAACTTTAACTGCGTATAAGTTGGTTGTCGGTCGCTGCCTTTTGGCCATGCACGAATCGAAGGGCTACAAGAAACACGGTTGTTCCTCGGCGATTCAC
>JBBCJA010000009.1:0-200227 GCA_037189585.1 Selenomonadaceae bacterium
GCCAGGTCACAGTCAAACCGAGCGAGGAGACGTGGCTGGGCGTCACCTACCCCCAGGACAAGGACGAGGTTGTCAAGGGGATCGCCGAGAGGGTTTCTCGAGGGCAATATCCGGAAAGGCTGTGGGCATGACCATCTGCAAGACGATCGTCAACACCTTCATCCCAGGGACCGAGGAATTTCACGTAACTCCCTTGGGAAGCGGGCTCATCCACGGTACCTACCTGGTCACGAGTCCCGACTCTCCCTATGTCTTCCAGGAGCTCAACAGCCTGGTCTTCCGTGACCCCCACGGTGTCATGTCGAACATTCGCCGGGTTCAAGAAGCGCTTTCTTGCTATCCCGAGCCAACCCTGACCTTTCTCCCTCGAGCCGATGGAAACGGCTTTCTGGTAGCCGATAACGCCTCGGGAAAATATTGGCGTTGCGCCAAACACTTTCCCGATACAGTGACTTACGATATACCTCCCGGACCCGCCCACCTCAAGGCCGCCGCGCGGGCCTTCGCCCAATTCGGACAACGCCTCTCCGCTCTCGACTCGAGCGAATTTCATCCCACCATCCCTCGCTTTCACGACACTCCCCATCGGTTCGAAACGTTTCAGAAGGCCTGGAAAAGCGCCCATCCTGATCGTCAAGCCTGGGAAGAATACGACGCGTTGATGACACTGGCCGAGGGGTTCCCAGAGTTTGGCCTCGATGGGCTGATGCATCCACACGTGCCTCAAGGTGTGGCCCATAACGACACCAAGCTCAACAACTGTCTCTTTCACCAGGAAAGGCCTGAGGTGGTCTGCGTGATCGACCTCGACACGGTGATGGCGGGGAGCTGGCTTCTCGACTTCGGCGACCTGTGCCGTACCGCCGTCTGCGCTCTTCCCGAAGACACCGCCGAACTGGACAAAGTTGGCATCGACGAACGCCGATTCGAGGCCGTGGCCGGTGGATACCTGGGGGTTCTGCGAGACACTCTCAGCGAGGCCGAGCAAGCTCGAATGGTCTACGCCGCCTTCCTGATGACCTACGAGCTAGCCCTGCGCTTTTTTACCGACCATTTGCAAAACGACATCTACTTCGGGATCAAGATACCCCACCACAACTTGATCCGAACCCGCTCCCAGCTAAGGCTGGCACGATGCTTCCTGAAAAACCGCGCCTCTCTCGAATCGATCATAGCCAAAGCTCTGACTCGGCCGGTCAGACTTCTCGCTTAGAGAAACCGTCGAATTCCCTGGCGTGTGTTCGGGCCGTCAGGGTCGTATTGATAGTCGGGCGGTAGCAGGTCGTTAAGCCGGTCCATCAGGTGGGACGTGAGCTCTCCAAACTTCTCGCCGTAGCGCGCCGAGGCGGCGATGGTCAGCGGCATGAAGTCACGCGGTGCATCGGGTTCGGCGGAGGGATCGTAGAGGTCGCCCACGGTGTAGTGAACGTGTCCTCCCTTGGAACGGATGGAGTTGCCCGGATAGAGCTTGTCCGAGCCGCTGACTCCGACCGGCAAGATCGGGACTTTCAGGTGCAGAGCCATCTGGACGATCCCGGAGAATCCCGGTGTCAGACGGCGTGAACGCGTGCCCTGAGGAAAAATAAGGGGACGGTAGCCGCTCTCGAGTGCCTCGATGTTGATGCGGACAAGTTCGGCCGAAAGTCCTTCGAAGTGATCCTGAAAAAGGGGAACGAAGGCTTCCCTTCCTCCCCCGGGAGCAAGTTTGAGATACTCCTCCACCCCCGGCAGCAGTTCCGCCGTCAGTTCCACTCCGTCGCCCAGAAGACGAAGCTGCCGATACTCATCGTCAGCGGGCGGGCGGCCCATCCGGGCCAGCCAGTCCACCGTTATCAGGAAGCCACGAGAAGGTACCGGAGTGCAGGCGCACCAGGTCAAAAGCTTCGCCATCCAGGGTTTCCGGTAGTACTTCCCCTTGACCCAGGGAGCCAGAGGCGGCAGGCCCACCTTGTCGAGATACCCCATGAAAGGTGCGTAGTTAAACCTGTCCGTGTGGTTCATCGCTACCAAATAGGGCTGCTGGTGGCTCATCTTCTCCAGCCCGTCGATGGACAAGGTCGTGCGCTGTGGGAAACGATAGTCGAAGGATAAGAAAGTCCGTGCGATAAGAATCTGAGCGTAGGGAACCTTAGGGTAGCGAAAGTTCTTGAGAGTTTTGAAAATCCCCAGAGTATGGAAGTGTGTCGCTGGCATCGACCCTCCGACCTTTTAAGTTTCTTACCGCTCTCAGGAGCCCAACCGGAAACCCGGACCGAGCCAAGCGACGGGAGGTTTCCGGTTGGGCTCCTAGCCTCCCTGCCCAAAGAGAGCCTTACTCCTCCCCCCTTGAGCCGTCTTCCTCAGCCCGAGCGCGCTTGGCGGCGGCGATGAGGGTCTCGGCCCAATCTTCACCCTTAGAGGGGGGAAGAAGCTTCTTACGAGTCAAGGTGTCGAGCGTGCCCGAGATCTGGCGCAAGAGAACTTCATCAAACATGTTGGCCTGCTTTGTGAGGTGAGGTAGGATTATCTTGGCCAACTCCGCGGAATCCTTCGGGCGGCCCAAGTAATTGAGCAGCATCACTTTCCGGCAGTTCATGCGTAGGGCGAACGGGGTGTTCGGCCCCTGCACGTCGTCGAGGGCGCGAGTCCCCCTCTCGAAGCGCTCCAAGGCTTCGGGAAAGCGGCGACAATGCATGAGAAACTCGGCGTATCGCAAGTTGACGGCGGTCGTATGCCATGAATCCACCCCGTGGGTGGCCTCGAATATCTCGACGGATTGGCGGAAAAAAGTGTCGGATTCTTTGAGCTTCCCCTCGAACCAGGCGAAGATGGCTTGGTTGAGCTTCAATCGCGCCCGACGGCTGTCAGTTCCCGGGATCTCGTCGAGCAGACGACTCGCGTTGGTGAGTTCGGCTTGAACTTTGGGGGCGTCGGGATCGGGTTTGGCCAACTGAACCTCCACCCGCTTGATAGAGAAGTCATAACCCTGAGGCGCCTTCCCAAGGGCGTAATAGAGCGGAAGCTGTGCAAGGCAAAACAGGAGGTAAAGCATCACCCAGCGCTGTCTCACAACGTCTTCCCCTCGGGCATTCTGGGGTAGAGAAAGTCAACGACACCACTGGGGCCGTAAGTGAAGGTCATCGTCTCCACCCTCCAGGTCTTATCCAACTCCAGGTTGTCTCGACTGACCCGGGCCACCGTCGTCACGACCTGAACCTGCCCCGACAATCCCAGGAGATCCCGATTCTGGCGAACGAATCTCTCGGCACTTCGGCGTAGGATCGAATTTCGCATCTCTCCCGTCAAGGGCCGAGGCACACGCATCCAGCGGACCGGCATCAGGTACGACTGCACGATAAAACCGCGAACCGTGCCGGGAAAAAGCCTGGCCGGCTCGACGACGCTTTCATCTTTTCCTTCGGGCTCGACCGTGATCCGATGCTTGACGTACCAGTTGTAGCGGTCGATCCAGTCGAACAGGTGATACTCCTGGGCGACGCCTCCAAAATACAAGGCCGCCATGGCGGGCTCGTTGACCCCACCGATCCCCGGAATCCCTTTGGTCCCGGTCAAGGTTAAAACTGTCAGATAGACGGCGATAAGCGCGCGGGTCCCGGAGGGCGGTGACCAATCCAAAAGGATCGAGTCGTGGGCGCCGGCCAGTCTCCGCGCCACCCCCGCGAGCTCGGAATGAAAGACCAGAATCAGAGCCAGGATCAAGGTGATGTTCGCGTAGGGAACCCCAATGGTGACGGGGATCGCCAGGTGAAATCCAATCTGCGCCGCCGCTCCGAGAAACTTTAACCAGTGCCCCCTGGGAAGTATGAGCATAAAAGGGAAAAGCGGTTCAGCGATCAGGGTGAAATGGTTGCCCAGCCAGAGTAGCGGTAAGTCTTGCAGATCCCACCATCCCGAGGTTCGAGCCAGGGGAAGTTTCAAGACAACGCCGAGAGCCAACCCCTCTCTCCAAAGCGGGGAAGCCAGCTTACTTAGTCCCGCGATCAGATAGTAGATGAAAAGATTAGCGAAGAATGCTCGTACAAAAAAGCCGTCCACTTGCCATCGAGTCTCCTCTTTCCAGTCTCGAGTGGAGACCGTGAGGCAGTGGCCGATCGGAAGAAAGAGCATCCACCACAAGAGCAGTGTGATGGAGGAGTCGTCCACGTTGATGACCGCGAAGTTCCAACGCTGGAAAGAGACCACCACAATCCAGGAGACGGCCGCTCCCAATTTGGGCCTCCATCCGACCAGAAGGCTGAGCGTCCCGAGGAAGCCCAGGGCCAACAAGCCCCACTTGTAGAGGTCGGGACAGCCCGGATAGAGCAACGTCAGTTTGGTGAACCAGAAGAGATGGCGATGGAGAGTGTGGTCTAGGAATCCCGTCTCCGACGTATAGTCGGAAAATTCGAGAAAAAACCGGACATAATAGACCGAGACTAAAACTCCGACGGCGATCCGAAACAGATCGACCACAAAGGCGCTGATCGGACGGGACATCCAGGCGACGAAACGACCTTGGTTGTTACTCGAATCGCTCTCCATCACTGGAAGCGGCTGCGTCCAAAACCTCGCGACCTCCTCCAACTCCAGCCGTGAAAGAGTAGCCTAGAAAGGAGAGCGAGCTCAAATGGATGAGAAGGTTGGCCAGAAGAAAGAGGTAGAGCGGAGTGAAGGTTTGAGGAAAAGCGAAAACGAGTCCGGCGGAGAGTGCGAGGTCGACAAGATAGAACAAAAGACCGAAGGCCGACAGAGCGCGAGCGCTAAGCATCTGGGCAAGGCCTAGCCCCGAGAAGACTTTTCCGATGCCCTTCCCGGCGAAAGACTTGGTGAAGGCGTGTCCGCTAAAGGACGTGGTCAGGGAGAGCAAAGCGACCAGGGCCAGCACCCCGGCGAAGGCTGCGGAACCGATAAACCAGTAGTAACGCACCTTCTCCATCCAGATCCAGCCGGAGAAGAAAGTCTCGAGGGCGATGTCTGTCACCACCGGAAGCGCCAGTGAGGTCGCATAAAAGACGGGGATCCGGATGCCCCAGTAAAGAGCGGTGGTGGAGCCCGCGCTCAGCAAGGCTAAAATTAAAAGAAGCCAGGCTCCTCGCCGAAATCTCTTTTCGTTGTTCTGCCGGGCACTATCACTCATGCTCGAATGTCCTTCTCGAAAAGTCTTCGCCTCCAAGGGCTCCATGACTATACCACTTCGTCGCTCTGATGCAAAACTTAGAGATCAGAAAACACCGGCTTGGTGGTCTTCCAACCTGTGACTTCGATTCGTCGGCCTCGGCGAGCGACCTCTGGCAAAAGCTGGTCCACAAACTGGGGGTTATAAACTAGTTCCAGACGGTCGCCGTTAACCACAGAGACCCCGCCTCTACGAGCCACAACAGCTCCCTCGATGATAAGATTCCGACGATTGGCCACAGAGTCGTCACGGACCGTGTCCTGAAGGTCGATCTTCACCGAGCCTTGAGCATAGAGAAGACCTGTCAACTTCAAGTTCTTTTCGGAGACGTTGACCCCCTGGCTCCCTAACACCCCAACCCCACCGCTCATACCAACGATGCGGTCCTCGGCGTCTTCGTGGATAGGAGGGGGTAGAATTCTCACATCACCCTCGCTAAAGACCGAAAAATTGATCTCGGAATTCCCCTGTGGATCGAAGAATCGACCGGGACGTATCGTGACGTCACCGCCCGAGGCGAGCGTCGTACTCCCGCTAACATCACCTTGAATGGTCAACGGCCCTGAGGTCCTCAACGATCCTTTCTCGACGCTCCGCGCCGAAATCGTGGCGGCTGCCTCAACGGTATAGTTCTCGGTCCTGGCGATACGTTCGGGGTCCCCGAAATAGATAGCCGGATTGACCTGCCGGAGGTCATCATCCCCGGTCGGATTCTCTTCGGTCGAAGGCGAGCTTCCGATCACTCCCAAAGCTCCGTCGACCTCGAAATTCTCCTCTTCATCCAAAACGAACCGCCGATTACGGAGGTCCACGTAGGCTCCCCCCTCAGCATTCACCGCGACGTATCGCTTCATCGGATGATCATGAATCTCTCTTTCGGACGGAGACACATATTTCGTTCCCAGCGAAGCCGGAGCGCCGACCAACCGAGAGACGGTATCGTCACTGGGCGCTACACCGCCGGAGTCAAGTTCATTCATGTAGTAGAAGGCTCGAATCGGTCCGTCTGGACGTCCTGGGTCACCGCTGGGGCCCAGGTCTCTCACCGTGAGAACTCTCAGACGACCGTTGTCCAGGCCGTATTGCTCGAAGCGGTAGACTCCCTGAGGGATCTTCCTGGTCGGTTTGGGGTTTCCATTGGCCGCTCGTACCTCGGCCAGGTCTCCAACTCCGAATTCGGGTAGACCGAACAGGGCTCCAGAGCCGTCGAGAAACCGTTCATCCTTGAAGCCCTGATGGGTACTCTTGAACTGCCGTCGTGTCTGAAAACTCTCACCGGGATGGTCGCGAAATTGAGCCGTGTCGCCGGACCAGAAGACAGGGTCCGCGTCACTGAAAGCCCCCCGGGATCTCGGCGCGACGTTATTGCCACGAACAAAGTCACCCATTCCCGTGATCAAGGTTGACTTGTCGGAACGAGCTTGGTTTTTCACAGGGTCCCTGGTAATCATCGCCAGACTTTGTGACTGAAGGTCCAGGTCGTCGCTGGAAAGGCAAACCGCGCCCACCAGTCCCGGATTTCTCACCATTATCTCGGTCCCATCGATCTTCCCGTCGGCCTCCACCGCGATCTCGATCCGGCAAAAACCCACCGGCACGCCCCGACGCTCACGTTCGGGCTTCATGTCGGCCAGGATCGCGACCTCGCCGTCATCTCTAAGGTTGTTTATCAGTCGAATCTGAAACCGGGTCAAGTTCTCCGTGTCCTCACCGATCAGTGTTCGAACCTGCCCGTCGCCGCGCTGCTCCGTGACCTCCAGGTGGCTCCAACTCAGTCGACGACCGGAAAACGGCTCCTTGCCCCATCGAAAGTTGTGCTCTAGGCGGAAACGGCAAAAAGAGTAGGCCGAAGTCATTGTTCGGTCCATACGGTCCTTCGATTGAGTGTAGCGTAGCAAACTAAAAGCGGTACGATTTGTCCCCATCAACGCTCCCAGGAGGAGAATCAGGACTGTCGTCAGCGCCATCACGGAGATGAGGGCGAAGGCTCGGGTAGGTTTGGGTGGTGACATCTTCAAACTCCTCTTAACAAAGTAGCACACAAGGTCGGGCTCGACATCCCTCAATCAACGGGAACGGTGTTGTGCGGTTTGATATAAAACGAGGCGGTCACGACGTCAGGCTTAGGATTATGAGCATCGGTCTTATGTTCGAGCGTGATTTTGATAGACACCGCGCGTTCCGTGTCGTCTCGAACGAGCTCAAAAGAGCGGACCCCTCGAGCCAGCACCGCGGGTCTTGAGACCCGAGCCCAACTCGAATTTATGACCTCGGCCGAAAGGGCCAGGTCGTCAAGTCGGTCCGCCTCGCGCAAGAGGGCACGTCCCTGGTCACCGTTGGCCGGCCTAACCAGGTGACGGACGAGTTGCCCCTCATCCTCGTTCGTCACCCGATAGACTGTCCAGCGATTCCAAAGTGGTAGCCCATAGTTGTTGACGCTTGTCGGAGAATTCCAGTCCGACACGGCGACCGCCGAGAAAGCATGCCTGAGATAGTCGATCCCTCGAATTCGGCGAGTGCCCTCTTCTCGACAGAAGATACCGTAAAAATGAGTGACCTGCAGGTCCTGTTGTAAGGAGGCCCTGATGGCGGCCAACTGATTCTGTCCTCCCTGCCGATTTTCTATCGTTCGAAACCCACGACTGCTGATACCGAAGAGAAGAAAAACCATGCTTAGGAGCAGCCCGAAGATCAACATCGAAATGATCAGTTCAACCAGAGTCGCGCCACGGCTCGACGTTTTCACTGACCGTCACCCTGTCGCCAGTAGATCGTGCGGACCCCTTTGACATACTGATTCCCAAAGCCGACTCGTGAGGACTCCATCCTGGGCGCGTCTTTGGCCAACCACCATCCCACCGTGACCGTGACCTTCCAGGTGTCTCCGGCGGCCGATTCCGGTCGTGTATCCACCTTCACCGGATCCACCTGATAAAAAAATTTCGAACCGTCCGACTCGAGCTCAGCCTCCAGCCGGGTTCCGACCTTTCTCTCGACTCCCCACTCAGGAGGCCCGACCGCGGCGGCTCTTTCCAGGATACTCTCGGTCAAAAGCTCAGCCATGGCCTGCTCCCGATTCTTGGCCGAGGACTGGAGCAGGGCCAGGAAAACCCCGACAACCAAGAGGGCGATAAAAGCGAGAATGCCCATGGCCAGAACAATCTCGGCCAGAGTTAGTCCACTCTTGTCTTCACCTCGGGATCTGTCGACCCATCTCACCATAGTTCCATTATGGCAAATAACAACTGGTCCGAGAGCGGAGCGAGGAAGAAGTTCTGTGAACTTTTTGTGACAAAAAAATAAAGTGCCCCGGCGGCTTGGGGGGGAGGGGTATCCGCCGAGGCAGGAGCCGAAGCTCCGGGTTCATTCTAGACCTCTTCTTAAGGAAGAACAAGGGGGGTTTTGTTAGAGTTATGATTGCCTTGGAGATTCTTCTCGCAATTCACGAAGTCGCCAACAGCCGAGCGCCAAAAAAATGATGACGCAGGACATAACGAATCGATACGCTGTGGACGCCCCCCACTGACCCGCGATGGCATCCGAAATAGGGCCAAAGAGTCCGGGAGCCAAAACTTGTGGAACGACCGCCGCTAGATTCCATATCCCCATGGAAAGCGCCGAGGAGGCTCGGGGGGCGAGATTGCATGCCAAAGACCAATCGACAACCGAGAACCCACCAAAGCCGAATCCGGCGATCATAGCGAAAAGGTAAGCCATGGCCGTCGAACCCGCCGGCATGGTGACAAAGCCCAACATACCCAAGCCCGTGATGCCGCAGGTCGCGTAGATTAACGGCAGCTTGTGTCCTCGGTCAGCCCGCGGCCCGATCGTCAATCCGCCCAAAATTCCACCTAAAACCATACAACCGAGCATGCTCGCGGTCACCGAGGCGGGCTCGCTGTAGCCCAGCGAGTATTGCACGAAAAAGAGTAAAAAGTAGACCACCAGATAGAATCCGACATTGATGATCAGACGGGACTGGAGAACCAAACGAAATCGAGGATCGCTCCCAAGAGCGCGACTCAAGCCCTCCTTGAGTGAAGGACTGGCCACCGAAACCGGCGCGGTCTCGCGATGCGGCGGAAGGACACTCCAAAGGGCGGCAATCCCGAGCAGAAGGCCCAGGTACAAAGTTAAGTTGAGGGTGAGCAAACCCTGTAGCTGGGGGCCCAGCAAAGTCGCGCACAGGGCTGGCCCCAGGACCTGACCGCTCTTTTCCAAGACACCCATCCAGGTCGATGCGACGCCATGGCGGTTGGGCGGAATCTCGTCGGGGATCAGAGCCTGGTAGGGGCCCGTCGCCAGGTTCGCGGCGACCTGCAGAAAGATCAGGCACAACACCACGTCCAACGGTGAGCCAGCCCGCGAGAGCAGGTAAAGCGGAGGGGCGGTGAGGGGAAAGCCCAATAGCAGATAGCGCCAGCGACGCCAGACGGAAACGTCTCGGTCACTGCGCCAGCCCACCAGAATCTGGGTCAAAGCCGAAACCACAGCTCCGACCGCGGAGAAGAGCGCGAGCAACGATCCTCGACCCCATCCCTGCCCGGAACCAGAAAAGGTATCGGCCAAAGCGGGCAGCACGATGGCAAGGACCGCCGTCCATAGAGCCGACAAGAAAAGCCAGAGGAGCGAGAAGCGGAAAAGACGCCAGGAAGTCCAAAAGTTCACGGAGCCCCCTTCATACCCCCAGAAGACTAAGCGGAAACAGACGAAGGCAACCAGGCCCTCTCGTTCGAATGATACACCTATGAGCGACGGTCAAGGCGGCACTGTTTCCACCCTGGGTCTGCGTTTTATTCTCGTCGCTTCTCTTTTGCTACTCCTGGTGGCCACCCTGAGCGAAACCAGTAGGCTTCCGCCCACTGTCGGACCGACCCCGGCGCTGACACAAACTTACACCAACGACACGTTGATCGTACCCGGCACTCGCATTGGTCCAGCCACACTGGGTCTGTCCACCACCAAGTTGGAACAGATACTGGGCCGAGCGACCTTGCGCCCTCAGGGAGAGGGTATGGTCTACCTGTATCCCGACCATGGCCTGGTCATCTATTGCCAGGACGATCGAATTTTCTCCGTGACGACTCGATCTCCCAAATATCAAACGCGAAGCGGAGTCGGTGTCGGATCCGATGTCAACGATGTGCTGAGAAGCCTGTCCAACGGTTATGAAATGGAAGGCTCCTCTCCCCGGTACGTCCTCCACAACTGGAGTGAAGGTTGGCATATCGAGGTGGATCAAGACAAAGTCACCTACGTCCAGATCACGCCCATGCTGACTGAGGGACAACGGTAGGATTTTAACATTCCCGTTCCAACCTTGACTTCCAACCCCGATAAGCTGCAACAACGTTCGTCCTTGGAGAGGCCGTCTCGGTGCTCTATTCGAATGGCGGCGACGAAGTCGGATCTTGTGGAGGCGTTATGAGTCAAAGGGGTCAAGAGGAAACACTCTTCGGCCATCCGGTGGGACTGTTCACCCTGTTCTTCGCGGAAATGTGGGAGCGGTTTTCTTTTTACGGAATGCGAAGCCTATTGGTCCTGTACATGACCAAAGGCTTCCTGGGACTAGAGGACGGAGCGGCTTACGGCGTCTACGGTTCCTACGGAGCCCTGGTCTACGCGACTCCATTCCTCGGAGGTATTCTCGCAGACCGATACCTGGGTTGTCGGCATGCGGTCATTCTCGGTGGAGCCTTGATGGCCGCCGGACATCTTTTGATGGGTGTGGAGAGCGCCGCGCCATTCTATATGGCTCTAGGTTTGTTGATCGTCGGTAACGGATTCTTCAAGCCGAACATCTCCACCATGGTGGGCTCGCTCTACCCGGCCGCGAGCACCCGCCGAGACGCGGGCTTCACTCTATTCTACATGGGGATCAACCTGGGAGCGGCCATCTCTCCCCTACTTTGCGGTTACATCGGTGAGAAGTACGGCTGGCATTACGGGTTTGGGTTAGCCACCATAGGAATGCTGATCGGTCTATGTATCTTTATCTTCCCACCATGGTTGAACATGCTCACCATTGGAGCTGGCGCCCTGGCGGTGGCGGGTGGCCTCTTCTACATCGCCCACACACCGGTTACCTATTTCGTCAACGGTCTGATCGCCTGCGCCGCCCTGGTTTCCGCGACTGTCGCGATCCTGGCTCTCAAGCGTGGGGGCTTACCCGACTGGGCCGGTCGCCAACCCGAGGCGGCCAAGGCGAAGGGCATGACACCGGTCCTGGCCATCTACGGTGGAACGGCCGTGGTCGTACCCATCGCTTATTATCTCCTTCAGAACGAACACACGGCCCATTTGGTTCTCAACGTGCTGGGAGGCATCGCGCTAGCCTGGCTACTTTTCCAGATCGCCACCCGCGAGAAAGTTCAACGAGAACGTCTTCAGGTCGTTCTGGTCCTGCTGTTTTTCTCCATGCTCTTCTGGGCTTTTTTTGAACAGGCAGGCTCCTCCCTGACGGCTTTCACCGACCGCAACGTCGACCGGGTCACGGAGGAGCGCGTCATCGTCGCGTCCGATGTCGGAAAGACGATCGATATCGAGCTGACCCAAGCCCAACTCGGCTATCCTATTCCCGGATACGAGATTCTCACCCTCGACGAACTCGACCAGCATCGAGATCGAAAGAAGAAGCTACGGGAGTCCAACCCCCAGGCGGCAAACGTTCCCGACGTTCAATTGGTTGTCACGGAAAAGCACGTCGGGATGGAAGTCGGGGGAAGTGAGATTCCGGCCTCCCAGCTCCAGTCCGCCAACGCGACCTTCATCTTGCTCTTCGGCCTTCTCTTTTCTGGTCTCTGGACGGTCTTGGCGAAAAAGAACGTGGAACCCAGCATCCCAGTGAAATTCGGTCTGGGACTAATGCAGCTCGGAGCAGGCTTCTACGCCTTCTACCAAGGCGCCAAACTGGCCGGTCCCGACGGCTTCGTCTGGATGGGATGGCTGCTCCTCGGTTATCTGCTGCACACCACCGGAGAGCTCTGTATCTCCCCGGTCGGACTGTCGATGGTGACGAAGCTTGCTCCCAAAGAGATCGTCTCGGCCATCATGGGAGCCTGGTTCCTGGCTACCGCGTTTAGCCACCTGCTGGCCGCCCAGATAGCCAAGCTGACCGGAGTCAAGCAGGGCACCGACGTGACACCCACCGTGGTGGAACTTGCCCAAAGTACCTTCGACAAACTCAAGTTCGTACTAGAAGGTGGGTTTATCGACGGTAAGATCCCTCCACCGAGCGGAACCTTGCTACAATATGCCGAGGTCTTCTATTACATCGGAGCCGCCGCCGTCGGAGGCGGGATCATCTGCGTTATTATCAGTCCGCTGTTGGTCCGCTGGACCCACACGGGTGTGAGCGCCGTCGACGATTAACAGGCACGCGAGCAAAATAGGGCCGGACTGATCGGTCCGGCCCTATTTTGTGTACCGCTGAAAGTCTACCAACTCTCGACCCGCCAGACTCGAAAAACTTCAGAGCAAACGGGGGTTTTGCCATCCTCAAAAGTTCCGATCTCGGACACGATTTCAGGCGGCAGAAGCTCTTCGGCGTCTTCTCGGTGGACTCGAGCGACCACCGAGCCTTTGTAACCCAGGCCCACGCGATACGGCTGGAGATCCGCCAACAGCTTGGGGTCGGCCCCTCGCCCCCAGGTAGCCAAGCAGACCACAACCGCGGGAGTCGGTTCGTCTCGCCTCACCGCCTCCTCCAGAAGGCTCTGGTTGGCCTCTATCAGATCTCTTGCGTCAAAATTCATTTTCGGCCGTTCTTTACCGACCAGCCATCCCCTTGAAGGCAAGGAGATCAAAGGCTCGACCGGAACCTTCGAGAATGAACAAATGGGTGGTCCTGCTTTTGATGGTTCTGGCCTTCCTGGCCGGAGCTCTCTCCTTTCGAAGCGGCGGTATCGGCGCGGGCTCTTCCGTGGCGACCTCCGCTCCCGTGTCTTTAGAGCCAGAGAATTTAGAGCCGGAAAGGACCGCGAGCCCTGTCGAGACTCCCGCGACTCCCTCGGTTTCCGCCACCGCGCGAAGAACCGCTCGCGAACCTCACTTCGGGCAGCCTCCTGGCCGAGGTGAAAAAGACAGCCCACAAAAAAGAGTCACGCAACCGACCTCGGTGCGGCTTGACGGTAAACGGCTCGCGGGCGCCGACATCAGCGCCACGGTCTTTTCGACTTCCGTCGACGGTGCCTCTCGAACTCGCTTTCCGGCGGAATCCGGTCCCATTTTTCTCACCGTGACGCCGTTCGCCGTCCCCGACAAGGTCGAGCTCGTGGCCGCCTATCGGAACGCGCTCAAGGAAAGTGAGGAGTTTTCTGCCCCGGTGCAGAGCTCGGGTCCGCCGCGCAAACGGACATTCCGGCTTTCCCCTCCTTCCGGTGGTTGGGCCAGCGGTCCTTACCAGGTTGTCGTCAAGCCGGCCGGAAGCGAGCAGGTCCTCACTCTGTCCCGCTTTGAAATCGACAAAAAGGATGCTCCCGAGGCTCCCCTCTATCCCACGCCCGAATACATCGATCTCGTCAGCAGTCCGGAGGACGAGGACTCGCGGTCGGTCTTCGACCAAAGAGACTCCCAGATTGGTCTTTTGATCAACACGGAAGGGGTTCCCGAGACTGTCACGGTCAGAACCGTCTGGTCAGCCGTGGAGGTGAAGCAATTGACCCCAGGCGAGATCGTGGCCGTGTCCGAGAAGGCCGCGCCCGGACCCGGCAAGGACGCCTTCTTCACTTTTATGCCGAGAGAGGGCCGCTTTTTCCCCGGCAGCTATCGAGTCGATATCTATTACGACCAGCAAGAGATGGGAAGTCAGGCCTTCTTCATTCAACCGGCGGCTAAGGAAAGTGCCTCCTCTAGCGCGACTCCGTGACAGCCCTGCCGAAGGACCCGACACCGCCAAGGCTGTCGGTGAGTTTGCTGGCCCCCACCGATCAGCTTGAGCGAGCTTCCACCCTGGAGCTTCTCCTGTCCGTGCGGAACCGGTTCCAGCTAGCCTTCGCCGCCTATGCCTCGGAGCGTTGTTGGCCGACACCGGCCTTTGAGGTCGAGCTACTGGAATCCGAGGATTCCGATTGGGGCTATAGCGCCCATCTGTCCGGCGAGCTGGCACGGGGCGATCTCAAGCCCGGCAAACTTCTGGCCATTGGTGAGCCCGAAGGTTTGGACAGCCTGCTGGGCCTGGAGACTTTGGACCCGTTTATGGGACTCCCAGCCAAATGGATCGCCGTGACTCAGAGACAGCGGGCGCGAGGGATGGCCTTCACGGCTCTCGGAGGGTCGCTCTTTGATGAATCCACACTCGTCGTCGCCCACACTTTGCAAGCTCTGGGCGACCGGTGGGCCGAATCCTTCGGACTTCCCCAGGTTGTCGACTGGCTCAGCGTGGTCTCGCCCCATCACCGTGAGCTTTTCGACTCCACTTTCCGACAAAATCAGGGTCTTTTCCTGGAAATCCTCAAAGGACTGGTCGACGACGACCTGTGGCTACCCCCACCGGCTCACTACTTAGAGCTCTTCGCAGCCAAGCTTACCCTGGCCTCAGACGATCCTTGGATGCTCTCAGAGCTTATTCGGGCCGAAGTCTTGCCTCGAAATCTCCCTCGTTATCGCGACGCTCGGGGAACGCTTTGGGCCGTCGAATGGCGCGCGGACCCCGAGCAGGAAGAAGACTGCTCCGCTCGTTTGATGCTCAGACTCGGCCACGCCCTAGAGCGGATTCCGCCCCATGACGGCACGCCTTTGCTCCTGACCGATCTTCCCAGCCGTCGCAGCCTAGGTCGCGCGTTGCGCCATGCCTTTCCCGGACTACCGGTGCTGTCCTGGGACGAGCTGGAGATGTCCACCCAGCTTTCCGTGGTGGCCGTGGTTGACGCCAGGCTGGAGTTCGACCCTTCACCCTGGCCAGGGCAGCTTTATGAGGTCACGTTTTAGGGAAATCTTTGCCCGAGTTGGGAACAAATCTCGCCCTCGTCGTGTCTAAGACGGCGTAGGACAAAAAGAGAGTTCAGGAGGAACACCCCGAGGTTCGAGGGAACTCCTCGACTATCCAGGAGGATTTATGAAAAAAGAGTTTTGGCGCAACAGCACGGTTGCGATTCTAGCCGCGGGACTTCTCGCCGTCGCGGCTGTCGCTCAGACCGGCGAAGCCTCTGGCAAGGTGAAAATCGAAGGTGAGAAGACTCCGGCGGCCAAGGCCCAGGTGAAGCCGGCCGGGAAACCGGCCAAACCCACCATTCAGGATCGCGATCCTTTCGTCAATCAAGTCAGTGGCGGTGTCGTGAATTCCAGCGCGGTGGTGAGACGCCGATCCTCCTCGACCGGCGCGAGCGTGCGCCCCGCGACTCCCGCCTCACGTACGGCGAGAGCCAAAGCCGTTGGTCCTGAAGCCTCTCCGACTCCTGAAGTTGTCGTTCCGGCCCCCGAAGTCACCATCACCGGTATCGTGAAGTCTCGCGGTGCCCACCAGGCGATCGTGAATTCCGGAACGTCCTCGTACATCGTGGTTCCCGGGCAGAAATTGGGTGACTACCGCGTGGCGGCCATCACCGACACCGCGGTGACTTTCACTCACTCCGGCAAAAGTTTCAAAATTCCGATCGAAAGCGATTTCGGTCTCAAGAAGTAATACCGTCGTCGAAACCGGAAAAAGCGAGTGGCAACCCCACTCGCTTTTTCATTTCACGAACCTGAGCGCAGGATGAGGGTTAGCGTGGTGGAACGCTGGCCCATCACTATGTCCGCTTCTCAAACTCAAGATTATGACGAGGTAAAGGTTCCAGGCTATCTCATTCCAGCGAGCCTGGGATTCTCGGCCGTCGCCATCGGCTTTTTGTTCTGGCTGATTTACGGAAATTCGGGAAACACATCCTACGACGTCTCCTTCCTGGCCCCTGTCAACGCTTGCCTCAACGCCGCCTCGGCGGTCTGCTTGTTCGCCGGTTTTGCCGCCATCCGTTCGGGACGGTCCAATCGACACCGAAATCTGATGCTGGCCGCGCTGGGCTTCTCCGCCCTTTTCTTGGTCAGCTACATCATCTATCACACCTTTCATGGAGACAGTAAGTTTCTGGGTCAAGGCGCGATTCGTCCCTTCTACTTCGCCATTTTGATCTCCCATATCGTTCTCTCGGTGTTCGCGTTACCGATGATCCTGATCACGGTTGGACTCTCTCTTACGAAGCGCTTCAAGATCCATCGCAAATGGGCCCGATGGACTTTCCCCATCTGGGCCTACGTCTCAGTGACTGGGGTTCTGGTTTTTCTTCTTCTAAAAATCTTTGGTCAGGGCTAGTGCTGTGACTTGGCGTTGTTGCCACCCAGCGTTGCGAAACGCCGGGACTCTTCCTCGCCGGGAGGCGAGGGCTCTGTTGTACTTTTTTAGACGACAAAAGTACCAAAAAGTCGTTTCATCCTCCGTGGCCGGACAGGCCAAGGTTCCAAGACTTGCTCCAACGGTTCGACCACGCCACTGGGTAAGTTACACCAGTCTGAAACGGGGACCGACTTAGCATCAGGGCTGGTAGAGCACCTAAGGCGCGTCGAGGGGTTAGGGCGCTCGTCCCAAGTCCCACGGCTCGTTTCCTTACTGAGTCGCCACCTCGTTTGCAAAACGAACTCACCCGACCCCCGCTGTCGAACCGCCAGCCACCAGTCCTGCCAATTTGGCCGTCCGGCCACAGAGGACAAAGAGGTTTTGTTTCTTTGTCCTCCCTACAAAGAAAAACCAAGCCCTCGCCCCCAGGCGAGAGAAAGTCCCGCAGTTTTCCGGCGAAAGATATCAAGGTGCGATACACTTTGTGAGCGACTTTGGCATTGCTGCCAGCTCGGCGTTGGAAACGCCCCCCTAGCGGGAGATCCGGTGAATCAGCAAACCATCGCGCAGCTTAGGCTCAAACCATGTCGATTTAGGCGGCATGATCTCGTCGGCGTCGGAAACCGCGAGAAGGTCGTCGAGCCGGGTTGCTCCTAAGGCGAAGGCGACTTTGGCGCGTCCGGAGTCGACGCGCTCTTTCAGTTCGCCCACTCCGCGAATCCCACCCACGAAGTCGATCCTAGGGTCACTGCGGACGTCTTCGATGCCGAAGACAGGCTCCAGGTATTCCCGCTGTAGAACAGCCGAATCCAAGGCATGGGCCGGACCCTTAGCGGGATCCTGAGCCGGCATGGTCAGGTCGTACCAGCGGCCATCCAGGTACATGCGAACCGTTCCGAGCTCGGGTTCGCTGGGGAAACCTTTCTCACCGGCCGGAATCTCCTTGGCCTGGAATCGAGACTGGGCCTCCTGCAGAAGCTTCTCCGAAGAGTGTCCGTTGGTCTCAAGCAGTACCCGGTGGTAGGGAAGAATGGCCACCTGGTCCGTGGGAAAAGCCACAGCTAGGAAACGGGAAGCCGCCTCACCTTCCTTGGCCTCCAAGCGGGTCGCGGTTCGCTCAGCCGAGGCGGCGCGATGATGTCCGTCGGCGATGTAAAAGTCGCCCGCCGCTTCCAAAGCCTCTTCCCAGGCGCGCGGTTCGGAAATTCTCCAAACGGTATGGCTAACCCCGTCGTCGGCCTCGAAGTCGAACAGCGGTGCTTGCTCGGAACCCAGCAAGGCCGAACGCAGGTCAGCCACCGCGTTCGAGGGGCGATGAACTAAAAAAACAGGACCGGTTTGAGCTTCCGTGGTCAAAATGTGATTGGTCCGATCATCCTCTTTAGCCTTGCGGGTGAACTCGTGCTTTTTGATCCGCCCATCACGATAAGCTTGCACCGAATAAGCACCGACCACACCGAACTGGCTGCGGCCTCTCCAGGTCAGGCGATAAAGGTATAAAGAAGGAGAGTCTTCGTTGACCAGGTGGCCCGCGTCGATCAGCGCCTTCATGTTCTCCCGGGCTTTCTGATAGACGCTCGGATCGTAAGCATCCAGCTCAGCTGGAAGGGTGACTTCAGCCCTTCCGACACGTAGGAAAGAAAGAGGCTTCCCTTCCACCAGGGCCGCGGCCTCGTCCCGATCGACGACGTCGTAGGGAACAGAGGCGACCTGATCGGCGACAGCGGGGTCAGGGCGAAGGGCGGCAAAGGCTTTGACAATTGTTGCGCTCATGTTGACGTGGAGTTTTCGGTCGAGAAGTTTCTCCCTTCATACAGGTCATGGGTTTGAGGCCGGTCAAAAATTGGCATACGGCCAAGATAGGTAGGGTTAGTCATCGTGAAACGAAGTCTAAAGACGATCAAAGTTCGACGCAGTTGTCTGGGTACAGTCATGTGGATATTCCTGGCCGTCCTTGGAATCGGCCTGACGGGTGTCTCCACGGTTCGAACGATCCTAGATCATTATCGAGCGGAGCTTCCCGACGTCTCCACCCTGACTTACTTCGAGCCCTCACTGACCACCCGCATCTACGCCAATGACGGCACTTTGATTGGAACTCTCTATCGAGAGGCCCGAACCTGGACCAAACTCGACGATATCTCACCCGAGCTTGAAAAGGCCATTCTTGCCATCGAGGACACCCGATTTCGAGAGCATCACGGAGTGGATCCTAAAGGTGTGATGCGGGCCGTCTTCTCCAAGGCCGCCGGTGGTGGTGACTCTCAGGGGGCCAGTACCATCACCATGCAGCTGGCTCGAAACCTGTTCCTGAGCCCTAAACAGACTCTAGACCGAAAACTTAAAGAGGTCCTGGTGGCCATCGAGATCGAGAAGAGCTTCACCAAGAATGAAATCTTGGAGCTTTATCTCAACCAGATCTATTTCGGCTCCGGCGCTTACGGAGTGCACTCGGCCGCCTCGGTATATTTTGGCAAAAAGCCAAAGGACCTGAACGCCGCCGAGGCCTCGCTGATAGCCGGACTACCCCAGGCCCCTTCGGACTACTCTCCCTTCGTGGACGAAAAAGCGGCCAAAGAGCGACAAAAGATTGTCTTGGATCGAATGCTCGCCGTCGACTACTTGACCAAAGCCCAGCACGACAAAGCTCTCAAGGAAGTCGCCAAGCAGAAATTCAAACACCGTAAGAACCAACAGTTCACGGTACTCAAGGTGCCCTACTTCACCTCCTTTGTCATCAAGCAACTCTACAAGCAGTTTGACGAAGAGATGCTCTTCCGCGGCGGTCTCAACATCTACACCACGGTCGACATGAAGCTTCAGGAACGAGGCCAGAAAGTCGTTTCGGAGATGATCGCCAACAACTCCTCCGCCCTCAACGTTCATCAGGCCGCTTTCGTGACAGTGGAGAACGGTACCGGCTACATCCGCGCCATGGTCGGCGGGACCGGCTGGAAGGACAAGGATCAGTTCAACCGCGCCTGGCAAGCCGAACGCCAGCCAGGCTCATCGTTTAAGACTTTCGTTTACGCTACCGCCATCGAATGCGGTTATTCGCCCTCCATAGCCGTTCCTGACTCCCCCATCAACATCAACGGCTGGGAGCCCAAAAATTCCGACGGTAAGTTCTTCGGAATGATGAGCATGGCGACGGCCCTGCAGCAGTCGAGAAACGTCGTGGCCGTACGACTGATGCAGTTGACCGGTCCCGACCGCGCGATCCAGATGGCCCGTAAGATGGGGATCACCGGTAAGCTCAATCCGTTCTACTCCCTAGCGTTGGGCGCGGCGGATCTGACGGTTCTAGAGATGGCCGACGCGGTTAGCACCTTTCCCAACGGAGGCGTTCGAATCCCGGCCTCCCCCATCAAGATGATCACCGATCGCGACGGGAATGTGGTGGTCGACAACCGCTTCCCTGATAAGAAGGACGTGCTCAGTGAAGCCACGGCCTCCTCGATGATGGAGATGATGCGCGGCGTGGTGACCGGTGGTACAGGAGGAGCGGCCTACATGCCTGACCACGAATCAGCGGGTAAAACCGGAACCACCGACTCCTTCCGCGATGCCTGGTTTGTGGGCTACACCCGAGACTTCACCACCGCGGTCTGGTGCGGTAACGACGACTACAGCCAGATGTGGAATAGCTTCGGTGGCGATGTCCCCGCGACCATCTGGCGTCAGGTGATGAGCTTCGCGCTACGCAATACCGCTCCTAGCAAACTGCCCATCACTAATCCCTCCAAGGTCGGCGTCTTAATGTGCAGTGACTCCAAACAGCGTTGCGGTCCCAACTGTCCGAACACCTATCGAGAACTGTTCTCGCGATCCAATGTTCCCTCTCAATTCTGCGCCATGCACGGAGCTCCGGCCTATGCCCCGGTCTCGGCCGCGCCAACGACTGGTAAAGATTCTAAAAACTCCTCTCCGACCGACGATGCCGCCACAAAGTCCGCGGCTGACACGACGACTTCTCCAGTAAATCCCGACCCTAACTCAGCGCCTATTCCCACTCAAGTGGAGTTCCCCACGGAAGTTCCGTTGGACTCCCCCCCCGGGACCAGCGGTGATGTTCCTCCTCCGCCAGCCCAGGTGGACCTACCGCCTCCTCCTCCGGCTCCGGTGGAACTGCCGCCCCCCCCTCCGGCTCCGGTGGAGATCCCGATGGATCCACCCACCACGGAATAAAAGAAGAGAAAGCCCCGGAGCCACTCCGGGGCTTTCTCTTCTTAAACAATACCGTTCGGGTTAGAAAAATCGAGCGCCGCGCGGTGGGGTTCGAGAGCCTAGCTGCTCCTTGAGTTCTCGAACCTCTAGTACCAGTTCACCCAGAGTTCGGTGAAGTTCTTCTCCGCCCGAGCTCACCGCTCGAGCCGGCGCCGCGTTTGCTTTCCCAAAGTGGGCTCGCAAAGCCTCGACAATGATGTGACTGATCGCCTGATTTTCCTCGCTAGCAGCTTGATAAAGCTCGTCCTTGAGGTCCTCGGGGATCGATGCGGAAATCCGTGCCATTCGTCTTATTCTCCATTCTATACCTCCGGATGAGCCGGAAGACTTGCCTCTCCCCCCCTCTAACCGCGGCATCCCCAAAGAGGAGCGGTGGCTAGTGATGACCAGACGGGAGAATGGAGATTGTTTCGGCCAAGGACCCTCGGGTTCCCCTGAACTCAGAATTACGATTCAGCCGTCGAATCAGGACACTGATGCAAAAGCTCGAGAAATCGCCGTTCTCCCTCGGGGGAACAGGCCAAAGGTGAGTCCATGACAAGACGGGCCTTCTCTTCGAGCCCCAGTAAAATGGCTAGCCGGTCGAGAATCTTCTCCTCGTCCTCGCTCACTCGTCCATCCACCCAAACGACCGAGCAGCACTCCCGAAAAAGCAGAAAGCGCTCGGGTTGTGTATCGAAGGGGCGAATCAACTCCGCTAGAGGGAGAGCCAGATCGTCGGCGCGCTGCATGGCGCTGGTCAGTTCCGGTTCCCCGACCCCGATCCAAGCCAGGACCGGCAACATCCGATCACGTTCAGCCGGAGAGACTTCGTCAGCGCGCGCGACACGCAAAAGAACAGCTAAAAAGTCAGTCTTCTCGCGAGAGCTCAAACGATGAGCCAACGCTTCACGGATGTCTTCCATGAGCCAAAATTTCTCTTTCTTCGCTAGCCTCCTCCCTTTCGGCTACGGCCGCAGGAAGGGATCGGAAGAAAAGACAATCTCCAAGCATGGTCAATCGACTTACGTCTCTGCTGATAGCTCTCATACTGTGTGGATGCCAAGGCCCGACCCAAACCTTCACCGGATTCACCTTTGGCGGAGGCGGTAACACATTCAACTGTGAACCGGCGTCGTGGACGGCCGATACTCAGGGATTTCAACTTGTTTCCGGAGGAGAAGGCGCCACTTCAATAACTCTGAGCGGCCGGCGCTCTCCAACCCTAGGCGAACCCAGTGAACTTTCGGAAGCCTCCATCCGCGTTCCGACCCAGGGAGATAGAGCCGCCCGCCTATTGAGCGGGCACCTTGTTCTGCAGAGCCAGGAGGGCGAAATTGTCCACGGCTCCTTTGACCTCAAGGCAAAAATGTCTGACGGTAGAGAATTTCCCGTTGTAGGGTCATTCACAGCGAAACACCGTTCGCCATAGGAATCGCTCCAGGGTCGTTCGAAACCTATGCGTCATGCTCATCACCGCAAACTTTCGCCGATCCTGTCTCGGAGTAGTCGTACCGCTTTTACTCACTGGATGCTCGGGAGGTGGTGATCAACCGGCCGGTACTCCGACTTCGGTCCAAACTCCAGCGGCCAGTCCCACGACGGTCGCCAGCGCTTCACCCAACGCCGCGTTGACTCCAGGAGCTGAAATCTCACCTCTGGGTGGGAAACCGCTAACTGATGAGGAGAAGGAGTATCTCAACAAACTTCAACGAGCCAAGGATCTGGCTCTGGCCAGGAACTACGAGAAGGCCATACCCCTTCTCGACGAGCTTCACAAACAAAAGCCCGACGACCTCAATGTCGCTTTCTACCTGATGCTCAGCCACGGCTCGACCGAGAAGGCTCCCTCTAAAACTTCGAAGGCCTTCGAGTATGCTCAAAAGGTCATGGAGGGGTCTCCCGACTCGAGGGAAGGAGAGCGAGCTCGCTCTTATATCAATTCAGCGAACTTCTCCCTGCCGCCCACTTTTAAGTATGGCAAGGAAACCATCGGCAGCGGCGGCGGCTGGGTGCTCAATGACACCGCGACCTACAAGGCTACCACGGACATGCCCTTCCACTCGGCGATCTCCGGTCGATTGGCCCCCAGCGATCAGGCGGTTCTATGGGAGACCGAAGCCTCTCCGGCGACCACCACATCAGCCGAGAAGTTACCCAAAGGGACGGAAGTCAAAGTTCTGTCCACTAAAAACTTCCTCTACGGCCTGACAAGCTGGCGAAAACCGCTTAAGGACAATCTCAAAGAGTACGACAACACCATTTTCGATGTGGCCGCCATGTACGTCGAAGTCACCGGAGACGGAGCGCTCAAGGGGAAGAAGGGGTGGATCGTCAACCAGGTCGACCGCTGGCTAGCGGTCAAATCCGAAGGCGAGGATGAATGGGGAGTCTGGGTCCCCAACCGTCTCAAAGTCGACCGCGAAGCCGACCTTGAAGCAGAGCCTGCGAAGCCCTAAGGTTCTGTGGTCTCGTCGAGCTTGTCGAAGTCGATCAAGAAGATGTCCCGATAGCCTTCCCAGGAAGAGTCCACACAGGCTACAGGTGTCGCGCTGTGCCATGTCGTCCCTTCAAACATCACGGTATCCAGCGTCTCGGTCTGCAGCCATGCGAATTGTAGCTGACGGTTTTGATCGTAGGCGCGAAATTCCCCACCTTCGATATTGAGACGCCGGCAAAAATGTTGGAATGTGAAGCGTTCCGAGTCGCGGTGGATCCCCTCCGGTGTGGGCATGCCTAGCGTTCCCGTACGCGCCACGATGCGCACCTGATGCACTCCGACCTGAACCGGTCCACGCATCAACTCCGGATCGCAGACAGCCGCATGCGCGGCATCCTCGAGGATGAGCGCGCGGAGGAAACGGCTCTCTCCGACCTCAGGGGCTAGCGGCTCGTAGGTGCGAAGGACGCCGCCGTTGACAGAGTTGTCCTCTAGAGTCTGAAAGATGGAATGCCCTTCCAGTGGCGCCAGGTCAGGAACACCGTCCTCGAAGTTGAGTAAAAATCGACTGTAAGCGCGGTTACGATACGTGCCGCCGTCTCCCATGTGCCGATCAGGGGCCAATCTGTCAAAAGTTTGAAGTATGTCGGAAAGCTGATGCAAGACTCCAGACAGCTCCAACCTGGAGCGATAGCTCTCGGCCGGGAAGGTCGTGAATCCCCTAGCTCTCAAACTCTGGTAGGCTGACTCGGTCGTCATCGGTACTCTCCAGCAATCGTCGTGCCGCCAGCCGAAGCTAGACGTGACGCTCGTTCGTTCGGGGGACTCGAGGCCCATAGCGTGCTCTCCCACCACTCCCTCGTGACTTCGCTGATGGTGTTAAGCCGGGCGGCCAGGCCTAAACCGATGCCCGCGAAATCCATGTGCTCGACATCCTCTAGGACGACCAACTGGCGAAGCTCCACCGGCAGATGGTCGTAGACCCGCACCCGCTCCTGGTAGCTCCCCTCCCCGTCGAGGCGAGCGTCTTTGGTTCCGGTCAGAACCAGAGTCGGGATCGTGATCAGTCCCAGGGCTCGCTCGGAGAAAAGCATCCCCGGCGCCTGCGGGCTGATAACAAGGCAAGAGGATACGCCTTCCAGCGCCTGATCGAGAGGTGGAACCTTGGGAATGGTGGGAAGTCCGAGCGCCGCGAAGACGCTATAAGTACCGTAGGAATGACCGGCCAGGCCCATTGGAAGTCCCGCGAACTCCTTCCGCAAAAGGTTCACGACGTGAAGAACGTCTCGAGGACGGGCGGCAAGTTCGGCCGGCTCGCCGACCTTGGCCACGACCTGCCGATTTCGCTCTAGGCGGGACGGTCCGGGTAGCGCCTTGAGAACGGTGAGGTTGCTTCCCACGTGCTCCACCACCGCTGTGGCGATACCGCGCGCGGCCCAGGCTTTGGCCAAATAGGCGTAGCCGTCGCGCTCACCGCCAAATCCGACGGAAAAAACAACCCAGCCTCGCGCGGCCCCTTCCGGCCGCCACAAGCGAAGCGGGACAGCTCGATCCCGCGTAAAGTCTTGACAATCGAGGTCCTGGCTGGTCCACATCGAGCGAACCTTATTCTCCAAACCCAAAACTCCCTTTCACGTCCCGCCCTTCTCGGGGGTGACTATTCCGCGCGGCCTCAAATCTCCGCCCTGGCCACTCGGACGCTGTCGCTGTAGTCGCACACCAATCCGCCTGCCAAGCTTGCGATGACCAAACACCAGCCGATTACGGGAACCGCACCCGCCGCCGCCGCCAACGTCATGACCCCTCCCGCCGCCCCTGCAAAACCTAAGGTGGCCCTGGTGTACTTGCCGTCCGCGACGTCCTGGACGGCGGTCACCAAGCCCAGGATGACCCCCGCCGCACCTAGAATGTTCCCACAATAGGCTAGCGTGCTACCTTTTCTGCCCAGGGCCTTCAATACACCGGACAGGTCCACGCCTAGCTCGGCCGCCTTGGCGGCGGCCGCGTCCATGTCTCCGTCGATGACGGCGCCGGCCAGTTGAACCGCCGTCAGGAAGGCCAGGGCACCACTGGCTTTGGTACCCAACCTCTTAGCCCATTTGGAGGCTCCAGGAGAGCCTAGCTCCTCGGTCAGGCCGAGCCCGGCCACGGTTATCTTAAGCGCCTTGCGACTGCCTTCCACCACCTCTTCCACCAAGCCGTCCGGGCCGATCTCCAAACGTTCACCTTCGCAAAGAACACTGGTACACCGGGGTTGGCTTTGGCCTTTGGCGTGAATCCGGGCGACAGTCGTTTTACCGTCGAAGACCGCGCTGAGGACCGTTCCATCAGCCGCCTTGATGGTCATCACGCCCTGGACCTGGAATATCACTGTCCCTCCCAGGCTTGTCCAGGAGCTGATGTTGGCGTCGTAGGGCCCCTGATAGTTATCCATAAAGTCACGATAACTGTCGAGCTGGCGAACCTGGGCCAAAAAAGGCTCCTCGGAAAGCCGCTGATCGATCTCCTGGGCGGACGCCCGCGGGCAGCTCAGAGTTCGGCGCTCTGTGTATCCGGGAATCTTGCCTTCACTGGCTTTGGCCAGCGTAGGTAGTTTCTCAGTCTGCTTCTGGACCAACCAGTGGTCTTCCTTATGCGAGCGAGTGACGATCGTGTCTTCCGTGGTTTGAAAGAAGATTTGCGAGTTCCAGGTGCCGTCGTCGTTCTCTTTGCGCAGCTCCCAGGTCGAGGGTGCGCCCTCCGCCGACTTGTGCTCCACCAACTCGGCCTTCCCGTTGCCACTTGTCATATGGATTCTGGTGTCACGCTGAAGACTGCCGTCTGGGGCCAGCCACTCTTCCTCGACCATGGTCGCCCGGATGTCCCTTTCTCGGCCCAGATGCTTGAGCAGGTCTTGAGGACTATGGGCACAAAATGTCTTGCTCCCTGGTAGGTCCAGATCTGGCTTGCGATACTCGGTTGTTCGGACCCAGTGCACGCGTCGCTCGTTGCGCTTGGTCTCGACGACGGTGACAGAGTTCCAGTCGTGGTCGACCGACTTGGTCGTATGGGTCTCGACAAGTTGCCCGTCCTCCATTCGCTTTTTGTACTCAAAGCTCGGTGCGTTGGGTGGACTAGGAGGGGTGGGAATACTCGAGGACCACGTCTCATTCAAGCTGCCGTCTCGATGACAGTAGGTGATCTCCTGGCGGATGTAGCCATCGATCTCCGACCGGGTTTCCTTCACGTAGTTGCCTTCGCGAGCCCAGCGTTCCTTGGTGACACGCTTCCCTCCGGAGACAGTCTCCGTAAGAGTGACTTCCTTCTCGGTGGTGCCGTCCGAATGGCGCGTGATTTTCGTCTCTTTGTGAAAATTAGAACCCTCCTCCACCGACACCTCGACGAGAGGAGTCGTGGTTTCCGGCATTGCGTCGGATGGCGAGGTATTCTGAACAGCCTCGATGTCAGCGGCCACTTGGGCGGCATAGTTGCGGTAGGCGGCTAGGGTCCCGACATCTAGTTGGTCATCGGACTCCATCAACTTTTCGATGAGTTGAGCGGCGAGGCTCCTAGAGCTTCCCCCGGCCTCCTTGAAAAGGATAGTGGTATTGCTCAGCTTGCTGATGTTCATCGGTGCCCTCGCTGGTGTGGGGGATACTTGTCCTAGTTTAGGCTCAAGGACGACGACGAGGCGACGATGTCGGCGACGTCATGTTGACAAAAAGTAACTGCTAGGAGCGAAGACCGCCCTTGCCACAATCTGGCTCGTCGTGGACGACAATGAGCTCGCCTGCTCGACCGCCGGAGCGGGACTAGAGATCTGCTTCAAGGGGAATTCCTCTCTCCAATCGGCCGAAAATGCTTTGAATTCCTCGTGGAAGACTTCCGAGAAAACTTCTCTTGGATCAAGGGTTTGACTTTCCGACCCCAAAGAGGGGGGGCAACACAAGGTGGGGTCACACACCAAAGAGAGGCAAATGATGACGACGAAGATTCAAGCTGGTGAATATGAGTGCCCGCAGTGCAAGAAGTTGACGGTGATCCCTCGGACGAAGAAATCCGAAGATCCCCTGACCTGCTGTGGTCTGGAGATGGTGCCCAAGCAAAAAGTTAAGTTCACGGAAGTTCCGGAGCCCAAGGAAGAGCCCGCGGGCAAGACCCGCACGGCCACGGCCACTCGAACCAAGAAAAAGGCCAGTTCCAAAGCCAAGAAAACGAAGAAGCCGGCGGAGGTCATCATCTCCGAGACCCTGACTCTTCCCCTCAATCCGGGTAACTACATGTGCCCCACTTGCGGCATAACCAAGGTCCTGAACGTCAGCGACAACCGCGACAAGTGGTTACGCTGTCCCGACTGTTTCGTGAAGATGCTTCCGAGCTAAGCGGGACTCGGCACAAAGGCAAGAAAGAAAAGGCCGGCATTTTACGCCGGCCTTTTCTTTCTTCTTGGTATTCGTCGTCCTGTCAAAACTTCGCGGCGAGATAGAACTCCATCATGTACCGCCAGGTGGGCCAGTCATGAGCCATATCGTAGCCCCAGATATCGAGTTCGTGAGGGATTCCTTTGTAGGATAAGAGAGCCGACAGAGCTCGTGACGCGTCGGGGCTCTCGTAAGGACCCTGCCCGGTCAGGATATGGATGTGCTGTTTACGCTGCAACATCGGCAGAAAATAGTCGTCGCCAAGATTGGGCATATACTCGGCCGGATTGTTGAAATAGATGTTCTCGTCATGATAGCCGTGGGAATCGTAGTACTTTCGAATGTCATAGACCCCGCTCATGGCTATCGTCCCATCGAAGATGTCGGGACGCTTGAGTACCTGATTCATCGCATGGAAAGCTCCCAACGAGGCTCCGGCTGTGATGATTCCCATACGGGACTGGCACGAGTTCCAGATGTACGGAGCCACTTCATCGGCGATGTAGTCGTTGTACTGAATCTGCCGAAGGGCTTTATACTTGGGGTGGACCTTCTTGTTAAGCCAGGACTCCGAGTTGATCGAGTTGATCGAGAAGACCTTGACCTTCCCGGCCTCGATCGGTTCGGCGATCGCCTCGATTAATAAGAAACGCTCGTATTCGAGATAGTCCGCCGCGGCGGTGGGAAAGAGCAGAAGCGGGAATCCGAAATGGCCGTAGCTGACGATCTCCATATCCTTATGCAGGCTGGGGCTATACCACTTCTCGATATGTTTTCTCATCGTTTCCCTCCGTCAAAAACTGGGCCTGTCATCCCTTGGCCGCGCCTTCAAAGTCGCCCCACACTGACCCTTCTAAGAAATCACAGCCATCACCGGACAGTGGTCGGAACCCGTCACCTGGGAGTGAATCTCGCAGCGGACTCGAGGCGCGAAGGAGACCGAGGCTAGAAAGCTGTCGATCCTCCACCCTCGATTATTGGCCCGATCCTCGTCGAAAAAGGACCACCAGGTAAAGTGCCCCTTCTCCTCGGGATGATCTCGGCGGAAGACATCCACCCAGGGACCCTCCAGTAACTTTCGCAGCCAGGTGCGTTCAGCCGGTAAGAAACCCGAGGTTCCCGAGGAGTCTTCGGTGGAATAGACATCAATGGGAAAAGGAGCGATGTTAAGGTCACCGGCCAACAGCACCGGTTTTCCGCGCCGCTCCAGATTCGTGCAGAACTTCTCTATCAGACGGCAGAACTCCATCTTGTACTGCAAACGCCGCCCCCCCTCGCCGCTGTTGGGAAAGTAAGCCGTCACGTGGAAAAACTCGGGAAGTTCCAGGGTCAACATCCGACCCTCCGCGTCCACTTCCGGACAACCCATGCCGGCCACGCTCCACAACCCCGAGGCCGCGAGTTCTTCCTTGATGAAGAAGCCCACACCGCTATAGCCGGGCCGTCCGGCGCAGTGCCACAAAGTCCGATAGCCGGGAGGGTTGACGATCTCCTCGGGCAAGGAAGAAAGCGTCGACTTGACCTCCTGAACCCCCAAAACATCCGGCGCCGTGACGGTTAGATACTCACGCAGGCCCTTCTCCCAGGCTGTTCTGATCCCATTGACGTTCCAGGTCGCTATTCTCATTGGCCGGAAGTCCGCCAAACCGGCGATCCATCCCTTCCGAACCTTCGGGGGGGATTCGGACCAGGCCGAACAGAAGCGCCTCGCGTCCACAGTACCAACAGTTTTGAGGAGAATCGACCCGATGAGCCAGACCGCCACCCCCGACGCGACCCAGCTACCCCGCTGGGATCTCAGCGATCTTTACCAGGGCCCCGAGGACCCCCGGATCGACTCCGACCTCGACGACCTGGATCGACGTGCCGGGGAGTTTCAAACGCGTTATGAAGGCCGTCTGACCAGAGGTGAGGTCAGCGCCTCGGAGCTCCTGGAAGCTTTTCAAGAGTACGAGTCCATGTCTCGGCTAGGGGCTAGAGTTGGCTCTTACTCCTCGCTTTTGTACAGCACCAACACCACCGACCCTGTTCGAGGCGCGCTGCTTCAGAAAGTGCGGGAAAAGAGCAGCCGAACGTCCACCAAGATGATCTTCTTCGGCCTGGAGTTGGGTGAGGCTCCCGAGAACATCTTTCAGGGCTACATGGAGTCCTCGAACTTAGCCCCCTTCCATCACCACCTTCAGGTTCTACGAGACGGTGCCAAGCATCATCTCTCCCAAGCCGAGGAGACCATTTTAGAGGAGACCGCCAACTGCCGAGGTCGCGCTTTCCGCCGTCTCTCCACCGAGGTGATCTCCCGCATGAAATTCCAACTGGAGGTTGATGGAGAGAAAAAAGAGCTCAGCCAATCAGAAATTCTGGCCTACAACTACCACCCCGATCGGGCGCTCCGAGAAAAAGCCACGGACAGTCTGGCCGCCACACTCAAGGAGAACGCCCCCACCCTGACTTTTATCATGAACACCTTGTTGGCCGAAAAAGAGGTCATGGACCGGCTGCGCGGCTTCGCCACACCCGAGTCCTCCCGCAACCTCGACAACGAACTGCCCGATGAAGCGGTCGCCACCATGGTGGAGGTGGTGGTCAAGAACTTCTCCATCGTGGCCGACTACTATCGCCTCAAAGGCAAGCTGCTCGGCCTGGAAAAGCTGATGCACTACGATCGCTACGCTCCTTTGAAAAAGAGTGAGGAGACCATTGCCTACGATAAGGCTTGCGAAATCGTGCTAGAGGCCTACAAGGCGTTCTCTCCCAAGCTTCACGAGCTGGCCCTCCCCTTCTTCGAAGAGGGTTGGATCGACGTGCCGGTGGCCGAGGGGAAACGTGGCGGGGCCTTCTGCGCTGGCGTCAGCCCCGACCACCATCCCTACATCTTGCTCAACTACACCCAGAAGCCGCGGGACGTGATGACCTTAGCTCATGAGCTGGGCCATGGCGTGCACGATCGACTGGCTTCGGCTCAACACGCGCTCGACTATCATCCCGTGCTTCCGCTAGCCGAGACAGCCAGTACCTTCGGGGAGATGCTGACCTTCGAGAAGCTCTTTTCTCAACTCAACTCCGACGAGGAACGCCTGGCCTTGATGTGCGAGAAGCTGGAGGACACCTTCGCCACTGTCTTTCGCCAGATCTCGATGTACCGATTCGAGCAAGCCATGCACAAAGCCCGACGCGAGGAAGGAGAGCTGACCACCGAGCGTTACAACGAGCTGTGGCAGCAGTGCATGGGAGAGATGTTCGGGGACGCCCTGGATCTCGGAGAGCCCCACGCTTGGACCTGGCTCTACATTCCTCACATCGTGCAGACCCCGTTCTACGTCTACGCCTACGCCTTCGGAGAGCTCCTGGTGCTGGCTCTCTATGCGCGCTACAAAGCCGAGGGAGAGGCCTTCATCGACCGCTACCTGGCGCTGCTGGCGGCGGGCGGAAGTCGAGCCCCACAGGCCATCCTGGGAGACCTCGGCATTGACATCACCGAGGCCGCTTTTTGGCAGGGAGGCTGCGACCTGATCGCTTCCAACCTGGCCAAGGCTCAAGCCCTCGCCGACCAGGTCGGGGCTGGTAAATAGGGAGGGTTACCCTAGCATGAGGAGAAGCCCGCTAGCCTTATGACCCTGTCGCCAGAGCAACTCGACCTCGCCCGAGAGCGGATCGGCCGCCTGTTCCGATACCTATCCGAGCTTCAAAAGCTGAAAACCCCCCCCAAGGTTCAGCTGGCCGGTTACCCCTGGAAGCTCAACTGGAGCGAGGTTCCGATCGGCATCGACAGCGCCGACCGTGGTGAGGTTCTGGCGCCCACCGAGGGTGGTGAGATCCTGGGCGATGATTTCATTCTAAAGGTTCGACGACCGGACAACTCCGAGGAAGAGGCCGAGGGAACGAAGCTTTTCGACCATTTCCTCGAACTCTGGTCCACCATCGAGCGCGAGTCGGAAAAAGTCGAGCTGGTTCTGGGCGACGGACTGGTTCTCTTCAACGGGCCTAACGGGACGGTTCACCATCCCCTGTTTCTGGTCAACTTGACCCTGGAATTTGACGCCGAAACTCCCGAATTCATCGTGCGGGAAACCGATCGCGAGCCCTATCTCTACACTCCCCTGCTTCGCTTCTGTGGTGTGGAAGAGGCGGAGATCTCCTGGGCCCGCAACGAGCTCTCCTCGGCCGCTTGCCATCCCCTCGGCGGTGCCGAGACCACGGAGTTTTTCGCTAAGCTCCAAGAGAAGCTCTTTCCCACCGGAAACTTCCTGGTGGAATCCGACGGTACCGAAAAGCCGACCAAGTCTCTTCGCCTGTTGCGCTCCCCCATACTTTTTCTAGGCAATCGGAACCTGGGTTTTGCCCAGGCTATCGACGCCTACATTCAGGCCATCCCCAAACTGACCGAATTCCCTTCCTCCCTACTTCGGGTGGTTGGGATCGATCTGCCGAAGAAAGACGTGGCGGACGGAAATTTCGATCTCTTGATGACGATGCCGAGCAACCCCGAGCAGGAGCGTGTAGCCAAGCGCCTCGAGGAGTCCTCCTCAGTCCTGGTTCAGGGCCCTCCGGGAACCGGTAAGACCCATACCATCGCTAACCTGATCGGTCACTTGTTGGCCCAAGGGAAGAGTGTTCTGGTCACCTCTCACGCCACCAAAGCTTTGCGCGTGGTACGCGACATGGTGATCCCCGAGCTTCGTCCCCTCTGCGTGTCCGTGCTCGAACAAGAGCAAGAGAGCCGCAAGCAGTTGGAAGCCGCGGTCAAGGGGATCGTGGCCAGATTCACCACCAGCGACGCGGCCGAACTGGAAAACCTGGCCGACACCTACCAAGAGCGGCGGCGAGAGTTGGAGAAAAAGCTCCAAGAGACTCAGGACGCTCTGATCGCGGCCCGACGGGGCGAATTCACCCCGGTGATGGTCGGAGATGACGGAACTCATCCGGCCCGGGCCGCTAAAATCGTGGCCAAACAAAAAGACGAGCACAGTTGGATTCCCGGCGATCTTGTTCCGGGAGCCGCCCTTCCCTTGAGCGAGGAAGAGGTCGCCGATCTCTACGGACTCAATCAGGAAATTCCACTCGATCTCGAGTCCGATCTGTCTCGCCCTCTGCCAGAGCTCGACAAAATCCTCACCGAAGGAGATTTCCGCTCCCTGGTCGCGAGCAAGGAGGCGTTGACCGAAGCTTCCCAGGATCGTTCGGGAGACCTCTGGACTAACGACGGTCAGAGCAAAGAGGAGCTGGACCGATTGGTTCAGGCCGGGGAACGGATCGCCGCCACCATCGCCGACGAATCCCGGGCTTGGGTGATCGAATGTATGCGGGTTGGCCGCCTCGGCGGCCCCCATCGCGAGCCTTGGGATCAACTGGCCGCGTTCTTAGAGTCCTCCTCCTCGGAGATCGCTCGCCACCAGGCCATCATCCTGGAGACGGGGGCTGCCCTCAAGCCCGAGATAGCCGAGCTTCCGACCCAACATCTGATGCGGGTCGGCCAGGAGATCTTAGCCCACTTGCGAGCTGATAAAGATATCGGCATGCTGACCTTTTTACGCCACTCCAACTGGAAGCCGTTCATCTACGGTACCAGCGTGCGCGGGCAAGTCCCCTCCACCCCTGGAGACATCGAGGCGATCCTCTCCGTGGTCGAAATTCGAACCCTGCGGGAAACCTTGAAAGTGCGTTGGGAAAGCCAGATGACTCCCAAAGGAGCCGAGGCTTTCGCCGAGCTCGGCGACCAGCCGGAGAACATTGCTCTACGGTACGTCGGACCTATGCGCGACGCGCTCAACTGGAACGACACCGTCTATCAAGAGCTTCTCAAAATTACCGCTGACAATGGGCTCAACTGGCAGACCCTGCTGGACAAAATTCCCGCCGACCCTTCGCTCTATGGGGAGTTCCACCGAATCCGCAAGGCCTTGGACGAACCGCTAAAGTCAGCTGTCCGCGCCCGCGCCCAACGCCTGGAGCTAGCCCGCGTGGAAGAGCGCTTCAGCGAACAAGAGCGCTACCTCGCCTCCTTTGGAGCTGGGGTGGAAAGCGATACCGGCGGTATCATCGAACGGCTGCGCAACGCCACGGGACATCGCTCGGTGGACGAATACGCGCGAGCCTACAACTGGCTCTCCCAACTCTATTCGCTAGCCGAACCGGTCCGGCGCCGCAATGAACTGGTGGGACGGCTGCGCGCCGCCGCTCCGGAATGGGCCGACGCGATCGCTTCCCATCGAGCGCCCCACGACGCGGCCAAACCGCCCGGCGATGTCCAGCAGGCCTGGGAGATGACCCAGTGGACCCAGGAGCTCAACCGTCGTCAGAAAGTCGATTTCGACCGGCTTCAGCACGAGACCAACCGACTCCGCTCGCAAGTTCGGGCCGCCACCGCCAACTACGTGGAGAACCGAACCTGGGCTAGCCAGCTTCGACGCACCGGAGTTCGTCAACAGCAGGCCCTGGTGGGCTGGCTGGACCTGATGCGAAAGATCGGAACCGGCCGGGGCAAACGAGCCCCCCACCTCAAAGCCATGGCGCGAGAAAAGCTGGCCGAGTGTCGCGACGCCGTTCCCGTCTGGATCATGCCGCTATCACGACTAGCCGAAAGCTATCACCCCGGTGAGTCCATGTTCGACGTGGTCATCTTAGACGAGGCCAGCCAGTGTGAGATCACCGGCCTGATCGCCTTCGCCCTGGGTCGCGAGACTCTGGTGGTGGGAGATCACGAGCAGGTCTCACCGGAAGCCGTGGGTCTGTCTTTTCAGGCGGTGGAAGCCCTGATCGAGGAGTTCCTCGACGGCGTTCCCAACAAAGAGCTCTACGACGGCCGAACCTCGGTTTACGACCTTGCCCGCCAAAGCTTCTCCGGCTCCATCCGTTTGTTGGAGCACTTCCGCTGCGTGGACGAGATCATCGCCTTCTCCAACTCGCTCTGCTACCAGGGCGAGATTCAACCTTTGCGCGAATCGTCACGACTGCCGGTCAAGCCGCCCACCGCGGTGGTCCGAGTAGAAAACGGGAGCAGCAACAAAAAGGTCAACATCAAAGAGGCCGAGATGATCGGCGCGCTGATCATGGCCTGTTGCGAGCAACCGGAGTACGAGGAATCCACCTTCGGCGTGATCTCGCTGGTGGGCGAGGAGCAAGCTCTGGCCGTGGACAAGGTCATCATGAAGAACATGGAGTTGACCGAGTATCAGGAGCGCCGCATCGTCTGCGGTAACGCCGCGCAGTTCCAGGGCGACGAGCGCGACGTTATCTTCTTATCCCTAGTTGAAGACTGCCCGGACGGAGAACAGCTCGCGCTTCGAACCGCCGAGGCTTTCGTCAAGAGATTCAACGTGGCGGCCAGCCGCGCCCGCAATCAGATGTGGGTGGTTCACTCCCTGGACCCGGAGAACGATCTCAAGGAAGGCGACTTGCGTCGCGAGCTGATCGAGCACTGCCTGGACCCGAAGAAGACCATCGCCAAGCTTCAGGAAGCCGTGGAAGTCGAGCGCTCCATTCCGACCGACGATCCCGAATTTCGTTACCAGTACCGCATTCGACGCGGTCTGGAAAAAGCCGGATACCGGGTCGTCACCGACGTGGTCGTGGGCAACTACCAGCTCGACCTGGTGGTCGAAGGTAAAGGCGGCCGAGTGGCCATCACTTGCGACGGCGCCAACGAGCATCCCCCCGAGCGTCTGGCTCGCTCGCTCGAACGCGAGGCCGTGCTGGAACGTCTGGGTTGGCGTTTCTTACGAGCGCGAGCTTCCAGCTACTACCTCGATCCAGAAAAGACCGTGGACTGGGTGCTGGAACGACTCGAGGAGATGGAATTGGAGCCCCCGGACAAAGGCACCGTCTCCGAAGCCGAAAGTCACGGTCAGGAACTGCTGCAGCGGGTGCTTTCTCGAGCTCAAGAGATCCTCTCGGAGTGGTACGGTGAGGAGGTTCCCGAAATCGAGCTTTCGGAAGCCTCCGACAGATCCAGCGAGGAAGGCGACTCGTCTCGCCCCACCGCCAAAGCCGGAACGACCAGGAAAGCTTCCAGCATCGCCGCTCGTCTGGAGAGTCGAATCAAGAAGATTCGCTCGCTTTCTCCGAACTCCGAGGGAGATGAAGATGAAGCCGCCCCTGAAAGCGGTGAGGACACCGCGGCCAGCAAGAAACCTCTCGGTCGATTGAAGAGCAGGAGCCGTCTGGGTGCCGGAAGCGGCGGCCGGCTTTCCGGCTGGCGAAACCTATTGCCTTTACAGAAGGACTCCGAGAAAGAATCCTCCGAGGAGGAGTCCTAACCGACCTTGAGCCCTTCGGGTGGGCTAGCTACCACGTTGAGTTAACCGGGTCTCGCCTAAGACAAAATACTGGGAGTCACGCAGCGGAATAAGCTGAGACGTGCTTCTAGCCTGTAGAGTGACCAGAACAAAAGTCCCACTGACCAAGATCAAAATGGAGACAAGAAGTAATCCGAGGTAGAGCCAAGGAGCACCACCCGAGACGCAAGCGAGAGGCAGAGCCAAGAGTAGAGCCAGCACGCTCAACGCGATACTACCAGCCAGGATTCTCACACTAACTTGCTCGTAAGCTAAAATAGCCCTGAGCCCGTGGGTGACCAGCGACACTAAATTCATCTTGGATCGCCCTCGAAGACGGTAGCCTCTATCTAAAGGCACTCGTTCCATCGGAAGTTTCGAAACTCGCACCGCCGCCGCGTAGTGACTCCACATCTCGGAAACCACGACCAAAGTCGTCAGGTAGTTCCAGGGAAGAATACTAAAATTCCCGACCTCGACTTTCTCACCAGTCAAGCACCAATGGAGACTCTGGTAAGCACGGTAGCCTAGTTGAAACACCAGCCCCTCGGTCCGACGTCGCCGGGCGGCGAAAACAGCTCGGCGTTCGCCCAGCTCTTGAAAGCGTCGGTACAAAACCGCGATATCCTCGACCCGATCTTCTCCATCGCCGTCCATCACCACGACGGCTTTCGCCTGGCGACTCTGGTAGAGATGAGTCAAACCCAGAGCGATAGCTCTTTGATGTCCAACGTTACGTCTAAGCTCCAGAATGTCGACTCTCACGAGATGAGACGAGCCTAGCGATAGGTTTTGAGGCTCAGAGGATGCGTCGTCGACTAAGAGCACGGAAAGAGTCAGGTCAAAGTCAGCGGCTAGCTCATCGAGTTGTCCAAGAAGAAGCTCCACCGAATCCCAATCGTTGTAGACTGGAATGCATACAATGATCTCTTCCTCAACAGCGGTCATCACTTAACTGCCGTTCGATTATGGAGTGCCGGCTCCTCGTCCGGGCCGCGGGTCCACCGGTGGAGGGGAGCAGAGCGGAAGGCGAGCCAAGAGTTGGCCCTGGTGAGACCAAATCCTGACAAACAGGCCTTCAGACCATTCCGACGGGCGAAGGGTCCATTCTGTCAAATCTGGAGCAACTTCAACGGACTCCGCCAGGGTTTGAAATTCGACCGTGAAGCCAGACCTCCAAGAAAGAAGCTCCAACCGTCCGACTTGGTCGGACCGACAGGGAGCCACGACGCGAAGAGACCCGTCCTCCAACCGCCAAGCCCCAACCAGAAGCCAGGGGCTCGAGTTTCGACGGGCGGCCAACACAACAGTACCTCCGAACTCCGAAACCGACTGAAAACGCTCACGAAGAAAACTCTTCACCAGGGCTCGTTGCAGCGTATCCTGTGGCCGCGGAGCCTGCAGAAGGGACAGGCCGGTCATTCCGGCCAACTCCGGATACCCCTCGGTACTCTGAAGCAACTTCTCGAGCTCGTTCAAAGCCAACCCTTCCGTCCAGGTGGACTGGATCCAGGGAACGGCCGTCTCCCTACCAGACCAGTTCACCACGCTGTAGGTTCCCAGAAACGAAATAACAGGGTAACCATTGAGTCTCAGGTTCCAGACCAGCCACTCCATCTGTAGCCAACGCCATTCCGGCAATCGTAGGTTCGTGGAAAAGGCTACCGGCGAACTCAGGTGTTGGTACTGACGCCATCCCGCGTAAGTTTGGCGAAAGCAAGCCAAAACAGCGAATATCAGGACCAGCCCACTCAGTTTTCGACGCTGACCTGGAACACTCAGAGCCAGTACAGCTCCGACCACGGCCGATAGCCCGAGCTGAGAACCGGCCACTGGGTAAGCGTAGAGCAACATCAAGCATCCGACTTTAGCTAACAGTGAAAAGCCTTCCCTCTGGCCTTCGTCGGGTTCTTCTTGATGTTCAGGTGCTAACCAACCAAGACTTAGAGACCACGGTAGCGTCTGAAACAAAAACGCGGCGACGGAGCTCCATTCCAATAGGGATGCCCCGAGATATGCCAGAGCCGAAATATAAGTTATGGTAGCTAGGCTGCCGAGAAGTCCTGGAGACAACTTCTCGCGAAAGAAAAACATAGCCAGACTTGTCGCGGCTCCCAAGAAACTGACCAGGCTCCAAGTCGGAGCAATCCAAAATTTGGCTCCAAAGCCGAGGTGTTGACCCACCATGGCGAACCAGAGTTTCTGAAAGGATACGCCGAGAAATAGCGTGGCCACCAGGAGAAGACCACTTCCGACGACCACACCCGAGAAGTATCGGGTCAAAGTTACTCTCGACTCCGCACCCTGGCGTCGCGTATCGCGCGTGGCAAGAGTGGCTAAAGTCAAAAGTACCAGGACCAACAAAATGACGAAAGCTCCATCGGTGAGGCGGTCCCTAAGTAAGACAGTAGCCGCGAAGGCCAAAGCCATGGCGAAGGTCTTTGCCCAGATCTTGGAAGTGATCCGACTTTCCGCCAGCCAATGCCAAACAACCGCGGCAAAGACAAAGGCTCCCACATTGATCTTCACCCAGATCAAAAAGGCGCTCAAAAGGCCCGCGAATCCGTACCATGGCCTGCCAGGCAAGATCATGACCCCCAAAAGCAGGGATAGAACGGCGAGGACCAGCCACTGGGGATGACCTGGCTCGTTCGTCATGCTGGAGGTAACGTGGAAGACTAGGACGAGGCCCAAAAGACTTTGGGCTCGCTCTCGAGTCAGTCGGTAAATGATAAGCGCGAAACTAACCCCCGAGATAGCCCACAGGACAAGACTTAGGAGCCTCAGTGAATCCGCGCTAGGAACCTGCTGAGAAAACTTGAGAATAGTGGCAAAAAAGAAAAAGTAGGCTGGACCGTACTGGTTGAGATAGTCCTCATACAAGACCTTCCCGGAATACAAAAACAGGTCCAACGCGACCGCACAGGCCCCTTCGTCGTCCCACACCGCGAAGTTTGAAAAGAGCTGATACCATGCACCCCAGCATAAAAGCGCCGTGAGTCCCAGGATGCCTAGCGCCGTGGCTAAGTCAAGCCGACCAAGCCTGGGAGGCAACTATGGCCTCCGCCAAACGGCGATGACGCTTTTGCCGAAACGGTGCGCGACGACCCTGTCCAACACTCTAGAGATGGGAACTAAGATTCGATCCCAGAAAAGGACATCATTCTGAGTTGGGCAGCTCTTGTGGAGCAACAGCCTATTGGCTACCGAGGCGAAGAATCCGACCGAATCATAGTAACGCGCGAAGACGAGCTCGAGTTCGCGCGGCGCAACCGCAAGCAGGCTCTCACGAGTGTAGCGTCGGAAGTGGCCGACGGCTTCGTCAAAGGGACTAAATAGGAACTGGAAAGCGGGCGACAGGACAATAAGATGCCCCCCACTTCGAAGTCGACTCGAGGCTCGAGTCAACTCTTCCTCATCTGCAGCGATATGCTCAAGCACATCAATATAGAGGACCGCATCAAAATTCGCGGGCCCCAATTCCAGACCGCCTGCCATGAGCGAGGTGTTGTTTGGAAGTTGACCGTCACTTAACCGGAGCTTAGCTTGGTGATACAGCTCTAAATCGGGCTCCAACATCAGCCAAGATGCCGCGTCACCGTTGTTAAGAACCAATGTCGTGCCACCGAGTCCGGCGCCGACTTCGGCCACGTCTCCCCTGAGAAAAGGCCGGACGACCGAGCCAAAATAGCTTTTCCAATTGGTGGCATGTCGGAAGAGCTCCAACTCTTGGCCGGGATAGACCTGAGTGTGTGTCACCGACGACCCCGCGCGGGTGTTCCCGCGAGCCCGAAGAGCGCGACCATCGCCAGGGGCGACCGTTTCACGCCATCCCTTCCAGGTAGGCCGCCAGGAGGTCCCGTCCCTCCTCAGCAGCCGCTTCCAGGTCGTGAAAACGAGCTAAGCAGTCGCCAAGTTGACCCTCCTTAGCCAACCCCTCACAATCCATGGCGATTTCCCGCAGTGAGCCCAGCCCGACCGAGCCCGCTGATCCTTTCAGGGTATGAAAGGCCTGAGCGGCTTGAACGGAATGGCCTTCCGAACAAGCCGCCCGAGCCTTTTCCAGCCAACCGCTGGAAGCCTCGCGGAAAGCCAGGAAAAGCTCCCAGGCGAACTCCCGATCACCGTCAAGAAGTTCGTCGAGAAACCGATGGTCCAGGGCGCCGGCTGAAGACAAAAGCCTACCCCTGGGGAGCGCCGGCCTTGAGGTCGAACTTGATCACGACCTCGTCACGAATCAAGTCGTCAGGCTTGCCCGGATAGACGATCTTGAAATCTTTGCGATTGATGGCGAACTCCGCCTTAGCCGTCAGTTCACCACCATTAAGAGCAAGCTCGGCGGGGAAACTGATCCCCTTAGTGACACCGTGCAGAGTCAAATCGCCCGCCACGGTATAACCGCTATCGGATTTAGTGATTGAAGTGCTCTTGAAGGTCGAGGTGGGGTACTGGGCCACATCAAAGAAGTCGGGGCTACTCAGATGCTGAGTCAACTTCTCATCGTCGCTGTAGACACTGGTCATGTCGATGGTCACGTCGACACCGGTTTTGCTCAAGTCCTCACCATCGGCAGTGACCGTTCCGGTCACCTTGCGAAAGCCTCCGTCGTGAGAACCGGTCACTTTGGACCCCTTAAAGCTAACTTCCGTGCCCTCGGCTAAAGGCAGTACGGTTCCGGCCGCGGCGCCAGACGTGCCGGAAGCGCCCGGCGTGGCGGTGGTCGCGGTGGCCTGGGCCGACGGCGCCGTCGAGCCCGCGACGCTGGGCGTGGAGACTCCGGCTTTAGGAACCGAATCCGCGGGATTGGCGGCGCAACCGGCTAAAAGACCCGCCGAAACGATCAACATCGCGAATCTGTGAGGTAAAGACATCCATGAAACTCCTAGTCGAAATGGCGCCAATTCATAGCGCTGGACTTTCTGCTTTGAGGCCAGAAAAGAAATACCTTGCACCGCCGACTCGGGGCTCAGGGAAGGCGGGCCGTCGTCGCGCTACGAATGGGCCGGCGATGGTAGACGAAGTCTTCAAAAACCTCGTGGATCAGTTCAGCGATCCTTTCACTTGCCTGCGCGAACTCGTGCAAAACGCCATGGACGCGGGAACCGAGGCGGTGGAGATCAAGACCCGCTACTTTGACGAACCAGGCGGAGTGGTTCTGGAGATTCGAGATTTCGGTTCCGGCATGACACGCGACGTCATCGATACCAAATTGACTCGCCTGTTCGCCTCCGACAAAGAGAACGACCTGACCAAAATCGGGAAATTCGGGATCGGTTTCGTCTCTGTCTTTTCGCTCAAGCCGGAGCTTGTCACCGTGGACACCGGTCAGGACGGTGAATACTGGCGGATCGCCTTCGACGGAGGGACGGACTTCGCGCTATTTACACTTCATGAGCCGATCGAGGGAACCTCAGTCAAGCTTCACAAGGTGATGCCGCGAAACGCTTACGATAGTTTCGTCGAGCGATGTCGCGAGACGCTCCTGCGCTGGTGCCGGCACTCGGCCACTTCGATCAGCTTTAACGGCGAGGCGATAAACCGTGACCTCGAGATCGCCAGTCCCGCCGCAGTCGATCATTCGGGACCTCTCGGACGCTTCTGTCTCGGAGTGCAATCCGAGACCCCCGCTACCTTCGGACTCTACAACACAGGGCTGACCCTGATGGAGGGGGATCAGGAAGAGTGGCCCGGTGTGGGCTTCAAGATCCTTTCCAACCACCTCGAGCACACTTTGACCCGAGACGCCGTGATCAAAGACGAGAACTACGAGAAAGTGATGACCGCCTTGAAGGGTCTGGTCACTGTGGAGCTGTTCGATGCGGTTTGCGCCAAACTCATCGCCGACTCGTCCCGAGAAGAGACCGCCACCCAGGCCAGACCGTATCTTCTTCGAGCCCGGAACTGGTTGAGCGCATCCCAAAAGAAACGGCCGATGTTCAAAGACGTCTTTGGAAATCCCGTCAGTTTTAAAGACCTTGCCGCCTGTGCCGAGCAGGAAGACCGAATCTTTGTCAGTCGTTCCACGGAGACTTTGGCCCAACGTGCCGCGCGCGAGAGCATACCGGTTCTTCCCTGGGATCCCGACTCTAACGCGGCAAGCCTCTGTTCGGCTCTGTTCGAAGTTCCCGTGGTGCGACTCGAGGAAAATCTCGCGGTCAGCAAGCCGGTCAACCGACCAACCGGGTTTTCCGCTTTGGAAGGTGCTTTGAAGGCGCTCTTGCGGGAAGGGCGACTGACCGTGACCTCGGTGGTTCCTGTCGAATATCCCGAGTCGCTACGCTTGTCCGACTCGCTCCCCTGTACCTTCGCCCTCGGTCCGGAACGTCTGGTTCGACGCTACCGCAAAGGCTTTTGGGCGACCAAATATCTTCTTCCCCAGCATCTTCTTCTCGACGTCGGTCATCCGCTGGTCAGAAAATCCTTGACCCGCTTGGAATCCCCAGCTAACACGCGGACCATTGCCTACGCACTCTGCAAATCCGCCCTCCTGGCCGACGGGATCGACCCCGCCACGGAGAGTCGACTGTTAAGCACCCTATTGGAGAGGGCCTAGTTCAAAGATGAACACATCGGCGAAAAATCCGTTCAACGACTTCGTCTTCCTCAACGCCACACCCGCGGATCGGGGGAGTTTCACCCTGGCTCTCGACAAAGCTCTCGACAAGCTCGAGAAATTTCAGCTACCTGACCCGTCCTACTTTATTCTGCAATGGATTCAGGCGCTGGTCGCCTCGGGAGCCACCAACGTGGCCATCAAACATGATACCGGAACGTTTGGCTTTCGACTTCGCATCGATTTTGACGGTCCTGGTTATACCTACAGAGAACTCCAGGACCTTTACGACCATGTGTTTCTCTCAGGCCGAGACCGCGGCCTCGATCGACTTCGAGAATTGGCTCTCGGTTGGCTGTCGGTCAGCTCCATGCATCCAACCCGACTTTTGCTTCTCAGCAACGGCTGGGTCAGGTTGCGAGATAAGTCGGAAACTTCAGGTCAAGATGTTGTGCGGCGCCATGATTCTAATGGGCTACACCTCCTGGAGGTCACGGCCAGAGGCCACTTTAACTTCGAGGACATGGTCACCACCCGCTGCTCCGACGTTCCTATCCCGCTTCACTTCAATAGCTCGCAAGTCAGCCATCCCGAGATCCGAACCGGAGTCCCATGGCCCAACCGACCCTTTGAAAACGGTCCGACTCAAGGAGTGATGGGGGCGACTTATGGAGTCGATTCATGCAGCAACATCTCTTTCTTACGCTATGGAGTGAACTTTGTCAGTCGCCGAGAACCGGCTCTGGTTCCGCCTGTGATGATCAGAACGAGTGACGAAACCCTCTCCAAAAACGTCTCTCAAACGGATGTGGTCAAAGATGATGCTTACGAGGAGTTTCTTTCTCGCCTGCGGACGGAAATGAAGTCCATGGGGCTCGCTCTGACCGGAAAAAGAATCCCCTCCTATCAGAGAGATTCCCTCAATCGCTACCTGCAGGCCTATCTCGGAAGCCATCTCGACATTCGTGCACTTGAGGACCCGAAACGTCTGGCCAAGCTGGGCCCCGACTACGAACGCCTTTTAAGTTTTCCGGTCTTTTGCGCTAGCAAGGGAGTCTTTCACTCGTTGGCCGAGCTTTCCAAGTTCTACAAGTCGCAAGGCTATCTGCTCTACTGTCTCAACCCTCAAGCTCGAGGAGTCGCCTGGGCCGGAGTGCTTTTAGTCCTGGAAGTCGAAGAAGTGGCGGTACTGCGAAAATTCTTCCCCAATCTCATCAATATTTCGCTAGAGGACGTGAAAGCTCACAGTCGCATGGGCCGCTCGGTTTCGGGAGGGCTCGACACCGGCGCGCCGAGGCTCGCGGTTCTCCCTCTGGTCTCCTCCGGTCGCCAATACAGGGCCTACGTGGAGGACACCTATCCCACTGGAATTGCCGTCCTCCGTCCCCTCAATTCGCGCTTCGGCACCGCCATCAACGGCCTGCCCGTTTCGATGACCGTGGACCATATCGACGACCTGCCACCCACCCACACCGAGGTGGTGGGCCTTCGCCAGACCATCATCGACCAACTGGACAGTCTGAAAACTCAACTTCGAACCTTTATCGGAAGCGATACCCTCTCGGCCGTCTCACGCCCTCGAGCGGCGGAACTCATCTGCGAAATCCTCAATTTTCAACTCTCCTCCACCGAGAATCAGGCTCAGCTTCTAGCCTTCTTAGGAACCGACCGGATGTCGCCCTTGATCGGCCTGGAGGACGGTAGTCTAGTCTCCCTGGCCGATCTTGAAGCCTATCTCAAACTCGTACCACAGCTTTACATCGGCAGTGTCTTCCTGGAAGGGCTCAAGTCCGGAGCTCTCGATCCGATGCCTCAAGCCTCCAAACTCTTGTCCCGCCTGTTCCCCAGTCAGTCCCTTGTTCCAAGCGAACGCATCCTCGACCGCCTCTCCAACGATCCTCAACTACGTTTCGAGTTACGCCGGCAGACAGTGCTGCCAGGCCTAGGGGTGACTCCCAACCCTCAACGGGTCTTGGACAACTTTGCCACGGAGGCCGCCCAGGAGGCGGCCGAACTCGAACGTCTTGAGAAGGAATATCGTTCAGTCTTGGGAGGAGCCAACCTCTTCGTCAAGCCCGATGCCGAGCGTCTAGCCGCAATCTCCTATGAAGCCGAAGAATCCGACGCCGATCTTTTCGACCTCACGGCTTCGGTTGCCGCGCCTACCGGTAACGTGTCGTCCTCTCACCCGATGGTCGAAGTCGCCTCCCCGCCCACTCTGCCGACTCTGGAATCCGATCTCGACTTTTGTCGACACCAGGAGCCTGATCTCTTACCCGAGCGAGATAGCGTCCACATTGAAAGACGAGAAGCGGAGTTCACCTATCACCTGGCGACGCTACCTCAGGGAGAGGGAAAGGTCTATCTCCTGGCCGGAGAGCGGTTCAAAATGATAACCGTGGCCGAGCCTATTCGGGGCATTCTTCGATTGGCACCAGGCACCTCGGTGGATTTTCCCTCACTTTACGGACTGGCTCAAGAGCAGTTGCTCATCAAAGCGATGCACACTTTCTCCGAAGGTCCGACCTCGGCTCGGATGCGCAAGGCTTTGAGACATTGGCTATTGAGTGTCTCGTGTCTGCATCCCGACCGCTTGTTGGCCACGGAAGAACGCCGCCATGACCTCTTCGACCAGCCGGTCGTGCCGTGTCTTGGTGGCAAGTTCCTCCCCTGGCGTAGCCTTCTTGAACAGACCCAAAGAACCGGTGAAACGGTGGTCTGGGAAGGCTCCGCGGACATGACGCCTTGTCCCAATCGGGAAGTGATCCACCTGGTCGCTCCTTTGTCCACGGCTCTGCTGGAAAAACTCGGATTCACACGACCTCGTTCTTTCATCAGCGAGTCGCCGGAAGATGTTTTCGAAACCTTGTATCGCAGCACCAGGCGCGACCTGGCCACAATCCTATCAGGCCAGAGCACGCCTTTGCTGTCGACCGGGATGGTGGAACAGTTAACAGCGGACGCCTCCCTCTGGAAACGTTGGCGCTCCGGTTTTCTCAGTTGGGATAAGGGTCAGTCCGTTCTGGTCATGAACCCGGGTCATAAGATAGGCAAGAAGCTGGCCCAGAAATTCCAAATCGATCCGAGCTGGTCTCGCGTCTTCGCTTCAGCCCTCTTTAGCACCGTCAATCGTGGCCTGGAAGAGGTCGACGATCGTCACGAGAGAGCTTTTCTCGAGGGGCTCGTCGAAACTTTAGACTAACGATAGGTTGAGACTAAGTCTCTACTTCCGGTTGAGTACCGGAGTAGGCCGGACTGACGCGGCAGTAGGTTACCGTGTGTTGCTCCACGCTTTCCACCTCGAAGCGAAAGCCGGAGTGTACCGCCATGTCACCGACCTCCGGAACCTTGTTGAGAAGTTCCGAGAGAAGGCCATTCACCGTTTCGGCATCGCCCACAGTCTCCACCGGTTCGCTCAGAACTTCCTCGAGATCCAGAAGGGACATCCCTCCGTGCACCCTCCACCCGTTCTCGGTGGTTTCGGCCAGGGGAAGCTCGTCCTGGTCGAACTCGTCGCGAATCTCGCCGAACAGCTCCTCGAGCAGGTCTTCCGCGGTGACGATTCCGGCCGTTCCTCCCCTATCTTCCACCACCACGGCGAAGTGGGCCTTGGCCGCGCGTAGCTTCTCCAAGGCGTCGTCGAGCAAGAGAGACTCCGGGAAGTACTCCACCGGATGGCCCAATTCGACGATAGGCCGTTCCGATTCACCACGGCGCAAAGCGGCGAAAAGGTCCTTGACATGCAAGACACTGATGATGTTGTCTCGGTCTCCCCGATAAATAGGATAGCGACTATACTCCTCGGCTTTCAAAAGAGCCACGGCGTCGGTCACGGTGGCGGTGTCGGGGAGTCCGATCACCTTGGTTCTCGGAACCATAACCAGGCGCAAGTGCCGCTCCCCAAAGTCCATCACCCGCTCGAGCATCTGATGCTGTTCGGGAGGCAACAGCCCTTCCACCTTACTTTCCTCCATCACCAGGCGAAGCTCGTCCGGTGAGTAAACGGTGGATAGGTCCTGAGACACCGGCAGACCGAGCATTTTGAGGCAGAGAGCGCCCAGGTGATTAAGGAACCAACCCAGCGGAGCCAGCACGAACCCACTGATCCGCATGGGCCACCAGAGAACCTTGGCCGTAGTGATGGGGTGCATCAAGGCCAGGCTCTTGGGAACCATCTCGCCGATGACGATGTGGAAATAAGTTAGTAGAACGAGGCTCGTTCCCACCGAGATCGACTTGACCGCCGCGTCGCTCCAGGCTCCCAGGTGATGAAAATAGGGCTCCAACCAGTGAGCCAGGGCGTGCTCGCCGTACATACCTAATCCTAGACTGGCCAGGGTGATACCCATCTGAGCCACCGCGATGTAGCGGTCCTGAGCCAACCCGTTGGTCACAACACCCAGATATCGCTGGGCGTTGACATCGCCCTCCGAGGCTTGTTGCTCGAGCTTGATCTTGGGCAGCGAAATCACGGCGAATTCCGCCGCCACGTAAACTCCATTAAGGATCAGCAGAACGAAGCTGATGCCGACGATGATGCCTAACTCAGCCATGTTGGACCCTCACGCGACTGACCCTATTTCCCTGGACCTCCACCACGGTCAGTTTAATCCCTTGGAAGTCCACGCTATCGCCCCCCTGAGCCGGCCGTCCCAAGAGGTGCATGACCAAGCCGCCAACGGTGTTGGCGGGCGTGTCGCTGAACTCTTGCCCGATCTCATCCCCTAACTGGTGAACCAGCAGGGCGCCTCGAACCAAAAGTGTGTCCCCATCCTTTTCTAAGATGCGGTTGCCCCGGCGGGTGAACTCGTCCTGCATCTCGCCGATGACCTCTTGCAGGATGTCTTCCATGGTCACGATGCCCGCCGTCCCGCCGAATTCGTCGAGTAGCACCACCAGGTGGGCCCGTTCGACACGCATCCGCTCGAACAAGCGATCGACACTGAGATTAGAAGGAGCGAAAGTTACCGGGCGCAGCAACGAGCGAAGGTCGGATAGCGCACCGTCGGCGAGCGCTCGGGTCACATCCTTGAGATGAATGTAACCCTCCACCTTGTCCGCCTCGCCGTCAAAGGCCGGGAAGCGAGTGTGCCCGCTACTTTCCATCGTTTTAAGATTGCTCTCCAGATCGCTTTGAAGGTTCAACCCCACCACCTTCGTTCGGGGCACCATTACCGCGTGGGCGCTATGGTCTCCAAAGCGAAAAACGCGAGTCAAGAGTTTGCGGTCTTCCTCGTCGAGATCGACCGACTCGGTGTCATGGCTGACCAGGCGTTCGAGCTCTTCGGGACTGTGAACGTGGCGATGCCCCGCGGGTGGGATGCGAAACAGAGCCAAGATCGCGTTTCCACTACCGTTGAGAACTTTGATCGACCAACCGTAGAGAGCCAGCGACAGCAGCATCGGATAGGTTAGAGCCAGAGCTAGCTTTTCGGGATAGCGCAAGGCCACGGCTTTGGGAACTAGCTCTCCCAGGACCACGTGGAAGACGGTCAACCCAAATAGGACGACGACAGTAGTGAGCTGGTCGACGTTGATCCCCGGAACGTGACTCAAGTACGGCTTGAGATAGATTGCCATCTGTCCTTTGCCGTAGGCACCGAGGACCAAGCTGGAGATGGTGATCCCGATCTGACAAGCCGCCACGTATCGGTCCAGGCTGTGCGCGTCCTTGAGATGCGGTAACAGCTTCTTGGCTGTCGCATTTCCCTCTTCGGCCAAGGCCTGAATCCGCACCACCCGGACAGCCACGGAAGCGAACTCCGCCGCCACATAGAGCGCGGTCATAGCGACCAAGAAAAGTATGACGACGGTGACGAATAACAAGGCGAACAAGTCGCTCGTTCTCACAAGGTCGTGGAGACCCTCCCAAAAAATGAAGACCGCGGCGAAAACTTAAGTTTTCCGCCGCGTCAGGGCCAGTTCAGTGGTCCACCCCGTGGCACCCACTGTGGCCACAGGGGCATTCCGACTCCCCCGCCTCGTGAGCTTTTTCACAGGCGGAGCTGCAAAAGTCAGAGTCAGGCTTGGCCGGGCAATCGCAAGCCTCGTGTCGGCATTCCTGGGTCGTACTCATATGGTCGACCTCCTTTCGCCTCTTGAGTATCTCCGGGAGGCGGCGAGGTTCATTCACCCTAGAGGAGTTTGTCGACCCATCCCATGGGTCACCCCAAACAGCGAATGGTGTCTCGCGCGATCAGGAGCTCCTCGTCCGTCGGAATGACATAGGCCTGAAGCGTGGACTCCTCGGTGGAAATTCTCCAACCCCGAGTGCCACCGGGTCGAGCCTCATTGACGCTCGGGTCGAGGTGGAGGCCGAAGGCTTCCAAGCCCCGGCAGACTTGTTCCCGAATAGCCGGGGCGTTCTCCCCTATTCCACCGGCGAAACAGATAGCCTGAGCCCCTCCCAGGTCGGCCAGATAAGCCCCGATGTATTTTCGCACGCGACGGCAGAACATATCCACCGCGAGCGTCGCGCGCCGGTCCCCGGTGGCGTCTCGCTCGGCCAACAGGTCTCTCATATCTCCCGTCAGACCCGAGATACCCAACAGCCCCGAGTTACGATTCAAGAAAGTGTCCGCCTCGCCCACCGAATATCCCTCGACTTCGCACAAATACTCCACTAGCGACGGATCGATGTCGCCGCAGCGCGTTCCCATGATGAGCCCTTCCAAGGGAGTCATCCCCATGCTCGTGTCGACCGATTTTCCTTCAGTGATGGCGCAGGCCGAACAGCCGTTCCCCAGGTGAAGACTGACGATCTTGACCTCGTCTTTCTCGCGCTCGGTCAACTTTCGGTAACGATAGGCCACATAGCGATGGGAAGTCCCGTGAAAACCATAACGGCGAATACCATGGCGCCGGTAGAGTTGATAGGGAACGGCGTAAAGATAGCTCTCAGCCGGCATGGTGCTATGAAAAGCGGTATCGAAAACCGCCACCTGAGGAACCCCTGAACCCATCAGTCGTCGCACCGCCTCAATTCCCTTAAGGTTGGCGGGGTTGTGAAGTGGAGCCAGATTTATGCAATCGCGAATGCCCTCCTCCACCTCCTCGGTGATCAGTGTTGATGCCTGAAATTGCTCTCCTCCATGGACCACGCGATGGCCCACCCCATGAATGTCGGCCATACTGGAAATCCCTTCGATTCCGGCTCCCTCGGAGATGACCCATCCCAGAATCGACTCGATAGCCGCCTTGTGATCTCGTTGGGGTTTGGATTCCCGCAAGACGACTTTCCCGTCGACCTGAAAGGTCAACTGAGATTTTCCACCGATCCTGTCGACAATTCCGGTGGCCAGGTGCCGGTCGGTGTCGGACTCGATCATAGCAAGGTCCGTGCTGATGACTTGAAACTTCACGCTGGCCGAACCGCAGTTGAGGACAAGAACGTTCATTGAGGTGTCTCCTGACATAAGAGCAGACGAACCGCGTCAAAGCGCCATTCCGTCCGGTCTAGAATTTCCGCGCACTCGTTCCGAAAGCGGGACAGGTGGCCTAAAGCCGTGGCGTATAGGGCCTGTTGCTCCGAGCCGGCATCGTCCGTGCGATGAAGGTGCTCCAAGCGCGCCGTCTCGGCGTCAAAGAACGCATGGGCCTTGGCGCGAGCATCCGCGAGCAGCTTCTCGGTAGCCCCCTGAAGCGTCTGTCGCGCCTTCTCCAAAAGCTGTGGGCGGAGGTCCACCGTACGAGCCAGCAAGGTCTCGACCACGTCGGGACCTAACCGCTCGAGCTCGGAGGGGATCTCCCCTCCTCCGGGCAGCGCGTTGCCCACCGCGATCGCGCCTGCCATATCCCCACTCAAGACCAGTGCTTGAGCGGGCAAAAATCTGTCGATACCGAGGTGCACCGGCGCGTCGGCCTCCCACTGCATCAAGAGTTGAAAACAGATGGTGGTTCGAGGAGCCCCACGCCAACGCGCGGCGGTCGCTCGGCCCACACCTTCGTCGAGAATGAGATCCAAAGTGCCCTGCACCAAACGATGCTCGAAGTGAAGAAACTCCAACTCCTCGCGCTTGTTGGCCGTGGTCCTGTCGAAAGTCACCGACAAGCCGTCGGGCGGCATTCCAGGCAAGGCCTCCACGAACATCATATCCCCCGGCTTGATGACGAAGATGTCATCCTCGCCCCGGGGCTCCATCACCACACCGAGCGAATCCAACAGGTCGCCCAGTTCGGCTTCCAACAGGCCGGTCATCTCCTTGTGCTCCTGGGCGACCTGACCTCGTAACGCTTCGGCCTCATCTTCCCGGAAGGACATCCTGTCGACGAGCGGGTCGACCGCGGCTTCCGCCTCGGCTTGCTGCCGGTCCACCTCTTCTCGAACAGCGCGGCACCAGTTCTCGAATCCTTCCTGCTTCTCCGCACTTTCCCACTCGGCGAGCTCCTCAGCGAAACGGTCGTAAGCTCGCTGCCCCTCGGTCAAGGGACGGCGAAAAGCGTCCAAGCCCTGATCGAGCCAGGCGAAACGGACGGCGGTAGCCTGATCTTTGGCCGCGATGGGGACGTGGACTTGCACCACCGCGGTCTGTCCGATTCGATCAAGGCGTCCGATACGCTGTTCGAGCCGGTCGGGATGGGCGGGCAGGTCCAGAAGTAGCAAGTGATGAGCCACTTGAAAATTGCGCCCCTCCCCTCCGATCTCCGAGCAGACCAGCACGTCGGCCCCCGGCCCCTCGACCGGGTCGTTGCCGCTGCGATTGAACCAGGCCGCCTGGCGATCGCGCTCTAAAAGCGACATGGATTCGTCGAATCGCGCCACGGACAGCTTGCTCCGCTTCTGGATCCCGCGGGCCCAACGAGCCACCGACTCAGGGGATGCCACCATCAGGAGAGTTTTCTCTCCCTGAGCGCCCCGCTCTTTGAGAAACTCCACCACGAAGCGCTCCACCGTTTCTCCCTCGGGCAGGCGATGTGGCACCACTCGACGCCCCGGGAAAAGACCGTGCAGCCTGCGACGACGATTGCGCAGCAGACTCCGGCCCAATCCATGCCGGTCCACCAGCCGCTCCAGAAGCTCCTCGGTCTGTCCCGAGCCCGCCAGGTCCAACAGGTCTCGCTCCTCGGGGTAGAGGGCTTCCAACAACTCGAGGATAGCTTTCGATTCGCCTCCGGCTTCGGCCAACCGAGCGAGTTCGGCCACCTGCGACCAACGGTGCCCCGTCTCGGCCAGACTCTCGGGATCGGGGTAACGCAACGGGTCGAGAAGGTGCAAGAGACCAAAAAGTCGATCCTGTCCGCCGAGCGACGGTGTGGCCGACAACAGGAGAACGGCTCGGCTTCGCTCGGTGAGAATCTTGAGGACCTGGTCACCGGAATAATGGTGCGCCTCATCGACGATCAGAAGATCACGGGCGAAATCGGACGGCAAAAACTCCAGATCGTCGGCGGCGATCAGCATATCCAGCGGAAGGTCCTCGATCTCCTCCGGGTCAAAAAGTGTCAGTGGCCGAGCGAATCTCCGGTAAAACTCCGCCAACCACTGTCCTACCAGTGGACGGGGGGCGACCACGGCCATGGAGCTGACCCGTCCCAAGGCGGCCATCCGCACCGCCACGAGACCCGCCTCCACTGTCTTTCCCAGGCCCACTTCGTCAGCCAAAAGAGCGCGGGGTCGCCACATTCGAGCCACCCGTTCGGTGACGTAGAGTTGGTGAGGCAAAAGCTCCACCCTGGCCGCTCCCAGGCCACGGTGGGCTTGAGCTCGGCCTCTAGCCTTGAGTCGATGAGCTCTCAATCGGCAAGTGAAGTCCGCTGGAGAACCGGGACGGCCCAAGGCCAGTTCCGAAAACGGATCAGGACGACCCAGATCGTCGTCGAGCGCGACCTCCGAGACGACACGACCGTCCTCGGTATGATAACTGAGAAGCTCCTCCCGCTCGACCACCGTGGTCACCACATAGTCAACTCCATCCCGATCGCTGATTCGATCTCCCGGATTGGCCCGAAATCTGACCAACGCCTCGGTGTCCTGACTGTAAGTGCGAGCCTCGCTCGCCTTGGGGAAGCTCACGGTAAAACGCCGCCCTTCCTTTCGGCCGACAAGACCCAGGCCGAGATGGGGTTCGGCTGGCGCGAAAACGCGCTGCCCTTCGTGGAATAGACTGCTGTTCATCGGGCGGCCGCTTCTCAAGGACTGGGAAGGATCCTTTTATCCCGAGATGAAGCCACCGTCCATGAAAATCGATGCCATGCTGTGCGACTACGCTACCGTCCGCGAAGGTCTTCTCCATGTCCTCGGGGGTGGTATCAACCGCCTCTGGCGCGAAGAGTATCCCGCCCCTCTTGGGGTGACCCTCGCCCTTTTGTTCGAGGTCCATCCGACCGAAATGAATTCCGATCACAGCTTAGGTGTCATTATGATCGACGAGGACGGCCAAGAGATCGGTCACGTCAACGCCGACTTTCAGATCGCTTCCGACCCCACCAAGGGACGGCCGGGCGAAAACTTGATCCTCCCCCTGGTCGTTCCGCTTCAGCAGGTCGTCCTTCCCACACACGGAGCTTATTCCGTGGAGATCCTTATCGATGGCCAACACAAACGCTCGTTGGGCGTTCTGGCGGCTCCTCCGCGGGAAGGTGACCGCCGGCAGAAGGGGCGCACGGGTGGAGGCTTTCAGGAATGAAAGCCTGGCTTCAGCTCCTTTTGATCGGCTCGCTGCTCCTGACAGCCTCCTCCGCGGCTAGCGCGAAAGAGAGAATTCCCAAGGGCTGGACCAAGCTCGGCGCGGTGGAAGGGTTGCTGAGCGATGACTGGTACACCAAGAAAACCCGCACGGCCGTGGCCTGGGCTCGCGAGGGGGATCTCGCCTACATCGATCCCGTGGTCGCCACTCTCGACACCTCCTACGAGACCAACGCCAGGTTCGTGGGATTCCGGGCTACCGGCCCGCTCAAATTTTACTTCTTCTCCATGGCCGAGCCGGCTCATCTGCAGCCAAAGTGGTCGAGCCGGATCGGACGAATGTCGAAGTTCGCCGGACTCGCGCTCTCGGGCACCGACACCTGCCTTGTCAACCTGGGCAGCCAGCAACACGCCACACCCACCCCGCCCTGGGAGCTGGAAGCCACCGCCTGTCACGAGATGAACCATCTCTTCGCCTATCAACGCGTCTCGCGGGGTGACTGGAGTTGGTTTCTCGAAGCCATCGCGGAGAACATCGAGCAGACCGTGCTGCCACCTCAATCGCAGATGGGCGTTAACGACTACCGTACCTATCTCAAGGGATACCAGAGCAAAGATGCGTCCTGGGCCTCACTCACCGCGGAGCGAAACAACAACGACGTGGACTCCTATCGAGATTTTGGCCCCTTACTCTCCTCTGTCGTCTCCTTTCTGCAAGCGAAATACCCCAACGCCGTGGCTCGAATCCTCAAAGTGGCTCCCGGCAAATCTGTCGATGAGGCTCTTGTCGCGGCTTTAGGCAAAAATGCTCAACAGCTTGAAGTTGAATGGAAGCAATTTTACGGCATCCGCTAACTTCCAAGCTGAGAGAATACTCCGGTCCACTTTTTCTTAGCGCGGTCGCTCTCGTCCTATTCGCCCCGTTCTTTTTACTGGGTGAAGTCTTCATTCCCGGAGACTTCCTCAATTTCATCTACCCCTGGCGCGCGGCAAGCGACGGCAAGGTCTACAACCTCGATCAGTTCGATTCCGCGGTCTTGTTCCATCCGCTCAGCGAGTATCTTTCAGAGCGCCTGCACTCTGGCGACATCCCGCTTTGGGACCCCAATATTTTTTGTGGATACCCCCTGGTAGCCAGCGGTTATGGTGTTCTCTATCCACCTCGCTTGCTCGCGCTCTGGCTCTTTTCCGCCTCGGTGGGAATGACGCTGCTCTGGTTCTTCCACCTCCTCGGCATGGGCTTAGGAATGTATGGCTGGCTGCGCAGCCGCGAGCTGAGCCGAGAAGGCGCCACCTTGGGGGGACTATGCTGGATGATGAACGCGCTCAACGCGGCCTGGGTGACTCAGGACCTGTCTTTGATGGCAGTTTATCTCGCCCCTATGCTGTGGTGTTTCGACCAACGACGCTGGGGGCTCTTGTCTATCTGTGGGGCCCTCTGCTTGAGCGGTGGTCACATCCAGATGGCCTTTTACCTGGGATGGATCCTAGCCGTCTACGCCCTGGGCCGGACGGTTTTTCTACGAGAACCTGTTCGACTTCCGGCCTTGGCTTTGTCGGGATTGGGCGTGCTTTTACTAGCGGCGCCTAGCTTGTGGCCGTTTGTGGAGCTTTTGCGAAGCTCTCAACGCGCGCCCTTCTCCTGGGAAGCGATCAGCGCTTTCGCCGCTCCTATTTGGAGCCTGCTGGCGACTCTAGTCAATCCCGACATCTTCGGCAATCCGACGCGGGAATTTATGCTCACCCGAACCGACGCCAGATATCCGTTTTGCGAGTACGCCAACTACTTTGGACTCATCCCCCTGGCCTTCGCGCTCCTCGCCTTGGTGCGGCCCAAGTCTTGCCGTTGGGCGGCGAGGGAGATTCAGTGTTGGGGCCTCACAGCCGTCATTTGTCTGTTTTTCGCCGCGGCCACTCCCCTTTTTCGCCTGGCGGTTCTGGTCTTTCCCATCCTAGCTCGAGGGCTGCCCGGACGATTTCTGTTGGTGTTAGTGTTCGCGGGTTGTGTCCTGGCAGCCCACGGACTGGAGATCTGGCGAAATGATACGAAAGCGCGACGATGGGTGGCCAGAGCTCTCGGCGCCACCAGTCTGCTGACCTTCCTGGGTCTCTCTGGGGCCGCTTGGTCTTTGCTGGTCCGCCCGGAAATATCCGAGCGATGGCTCTCTGCCCAGATCGAGCTAGGCAAAGTCAAGGTTCCCGCCGTGGTGGCCGACGGTATGGTGGAGCTCTGTCGCCAAGGCATGGTGACAAACTACTTGCTCAACCCACAATTTCTAATGACACTTCTGACCGGGGCGGTGGCCTTCTACCTGGTCCGGCGTCCAAGAACCGAACTTCTTTTGGGATTCGTGGCCATCGACTTGTTGCTTTTCATCTCGCACTTCAACGCTCGATGCCATCCAGACGAACTGTTGCCCAAGGCACCGTCACTGGAATACTTACAGGCGCAACCAGGTCACTTCCGTGTCGACAAACAAGCCGCCGGCTTCTACAACACCCTGGTCCCCTATCATCTCTCTCTGGTCACCGGTTACAGTGGAGTCATACCTGGACGGTTCTTCCGAACCATCAGCCAAGCTCAGAGTCTTCCACCTCTCATCCGTTCGATCGACCTGGTGAGTTTCGAGTCGCCCATTTTAGCGGCTATGAACCTGACCTATCTGCTGCAAGGGCCTTTTCAGCTTCCGGCTCCCATCGGTTGGGAAAAGGTCTATGACAAGGAAGTCCGGATCTTCAAAAATCCTAAAGCTCTACCGCGAGTCTTCGCGCGAGGTCAGATTCGGGAGTTTCCCAGTTTCGAGAACCTCTTGGAGCACCTGGGCACTCCCGAATTCAATCCTTGGACGGAAGTCTGGTTGGAAAACCCCGCGCCGGGTCCTATCCATCCGGAGGCCTCCTCGGCGGAGTGCCGGATTCGACTTCATGAGCCTGACCGGGTGGTCGTAGCGGCTCAATTCCCGGCGCCTGGATTTCTGGTCCTGGCCGACAGTTGGTACCCTGGTTGGCTCTGCCGAGATGCCCGAGGGCAAGAATATCCGATCGTCGCGGTCAATGGCTCGAGCCGCGGGGTCTATCTTCCAGCCGGCGAGCATCAGTTGGAGTTTCTCTTCAAGCCACGCTCCTACTACGATGGACTCAAAATTTGCCTTCTCGGCCTACTCCTGGCCCTGGGCCATATGCTGTGGCAGGGTCGTCGCGCCGGAAAGTGATTTTAAACCGACGGTGTGGCCCCGAATCTAAACCGGTTCTCGAAGGGAAAGATTTTTGGGAAAAGAACCAAGCGCCCATGTCGTCACAGTTTATTTTCACCATGCATCGTCTGGAAAAGACGATCGATCACAAAAAGATTCTTAAAGGCATCAACCTTTCTTTCTACCCTGGTGCCAAAATCGGCGTATTGGGAGCTAACGGCGCCGGTAAGTCCACCGTCATGCGAATCATGGCAGGCGAGGACACCCAATTCGAAGGGCACGCCGCCCCCGCTGAAGGCGTCGCCGTGGGCTACGTTCCTCAGGAGCCGCGACTCGATAACGACAAGACCGTTCGCGAAAACATTCGGGCCGGCGCTCAGGGCCTGGTCAAACTGCTCGACGAGTTCGACGCCATCAACAATAAGCTGGCCGAAGTCGTCGACCCTGACGAGATGGAAAAGCTGCTCGAAAAAATGGGCAAAGTGCAAGACGAGATCGATGCCGCCGGCGGCTGGGAGATCGACCGTCAGATCGACATCATGGCTCAAGCTATGTATCTCCCCCCCCTCGACGAAGGGGTTGAACATCTCTCCGGTGGTGAAAAGCGTCGCGTCGCCCTGTGTAAAGTTCTCCTGCAAAGGCCCGACCTGCTGCTGATGGACGAGCCTACCAACCATTTGGACGCCGAGTCGGTCGCCTGGCTCCAGCAGCACTTGATCGAATATGAAGGGACCGTGGTCTTCATCACCCACGACCGTTACTTCCTCGACCAGGCCGCCGCCTGGATCCTGGAGATGGACAACGGGCACGGCTACCCCTGGAAGGGGAACTACTCTTCATGGGTCGAGCAAAAAGAAAAGCAGCTCGAGCAGAAAGAGAAGAGCGAGAGCGCCCTGCGCCGCCAGCTCAAACGAGAGCTCAAGTGGGTCCAGATGACTTCCGGCAACAAGGCCGCCCGCAACAAGGCCCGCGTCGAGCGCTACGAAGAGCTGATGAGCAAAGCCCAAAAGGACGACGACCGTCCCGAGAACAGTCTGGTCATCCCGCCGGGAGCCGAGCTCGGCCAGCAGGTCGTGGAGTTCGAGAACGTCTCGAAGTCTTTCGATGGCCGCAAGCTGATCGACAACCTCTCCTTCTCCCTACCCCGCGGAGGCATCGTAGGCATCATCGGCCCCAACGGAGCCGGTAAGACGACACTCTTTCGCATGATCACCGGAGGCGAGCAGCCCGATTCCGGCACCATCAAGATCGGCGACACGGTGGAGCTTGCCTACGTGGACCAACACCGTGAGCACCTCAAAGGCGATCGCCAAGTTTGGCAGGAGATCTCCGACGGGCTCGACGAGATCAAGCTGGGTAATAAAACGGTTTCGGCTCGCGCCTACGCCGCCCGCTTCAACTTCTCCGGTCAGGACCAGCAGAAGAAAGTCGGAGAGCTCTCCGGCGGTGAACGCAACCGTGTCCACCTGGCCAAGCTGCTCCATCAGGGTGGAAACCTCTTGCTCCTCGACGAGCCTTCCAACGATCTCGATGTCGCCACTTTGCGCGCTCTCGAACAAGCGCTCTTGGATTTCGCCGGGTGCGCCGTGGTCATCTCTCATGATCGCTGGTTCCTCGACCGAATCGCGACCCATATTCTGGCCTTCGAGGGCGACGGAAAAGTCACGTTTCACCACGGCAACTATACCGAATACGAAGAGAATCGGAAAAACAGGACAGCTGGCGTGTCATGACATCGTGCCTTTCTGAGCAAGACTTCTCTCGACTGGTGGATCCCATCGTCAACCAGTTGGCCGAAAGCGAGGCCGAGGTTTCGGTGCGCGAGGTGATCTTACAGATCCTTCGTTGCGCCCAGAGCTTCGTGCCTTGCGAAGCCGGTTCAGTCATGCTCCGCCACCCTAGCCAGGACAGAGCCCTGGTCTTTGTGGGATCATTCGGGGCCGGGGCCGATCGGCTGCCCGGCACGGTGCTCCCCCCCGACACCGGTATCGCAGGCCGCGTTTATCGCACCGGCGAGCCAGCGTTGACCAACACTCCGGCTGGCGACAACACGTTTTATCGTGAGATCGACAAACTTACCGCCAATCAAACAGCCTCGCTTCTTTGCGTTCCGGTCAAGGCCTTCGGGCGGACGGTGGGAGTCTTAAATCTACTCAATTCCGCCCGCGGGGAGTTTTTTGAGAGCGATCTCGCTCTACTCAACGTGTTCAGCGACTATCTGACCCACAGCCTTCATCTTCTGATCGAAGCTCGCCGTGAACGCCAAGCCGCTCTGATCGACCATTTGACAGGTCTTTTCAACGATCGTTTTCTCTACAAGTTCCTCCAGGAGACCATAGAGACCGCTCTCGACGCCAAACAGAACGTGGGTCTCATCTTCATGGACCTCGACAAATTCAAAGCCGTGGTGGATACCCACGGGCATTTGGTGGGGTCGCAAGCCTTGCGCGAGGTGGGCCACCTGATCGGCAAGCTGGTCGAAGAGTTCGCCGGAGTCGCGGCCCGCTACGGTGGGGACGAGTACGTGGTGGTCTTACCGGGCGGACGAGACGAAGATCTCAAGCATCTGGCCGAAAAGATCCGGGTAGCCATCGAGGATTCAGTGCTGGTCTGCGAAGGCGAGCCAGGCCAAGAGCCGATCGTCTTGCGCCAAGCGGTCACCGCCTCCATCGGCGCGGCCTCGTTGCATCACCTGGACTGTCTTGACGAAGACGCCGTCACCGTTCGCCAGCGCTTGATCCGAGAAGCCGACAAAGCGATGTACGTGGCCAAGGCCAAAGGAAAAAACTGCGTCCACTGGGCACCCGAGGAAGTTCCCGACCTCCCCCCCCTACCGACCCGGCGCTAAGGGCCTAGACGATCTGCTAAGTTTCCGCCCGCGAAGCCTTCGCGCCACTCCTTGAGGCTCCACCAGATCGGCTCGGAGCCGTCTCCCGTCTCGGCGGAGAAGAGAAAGAGGCCCCGATTGTAGCGGAGCTCCCGGCGAACTTGGGCCGCCATTTTATCAGCCTGCGCGCGCTTGGACTTGTCGATCTTGGTCACTACCACCCCTACCTCGACCCCTTTGTCGGCAAGCCAGGCGTTCATCTCCTTGTCGTTAGCTTGCGGACCGTGACGGGCATCGATGAGCTGTAGGACTCCCAGCAGACTCTCGCGTTTGGTCAGGTACTGTTGCAAGGTCATGCGCCAACGGTTCTGTTCTGTTTTGGAAACTTTGGCGTAGCCGTAGCCGGGAAGGTCGACCAGGGCCCACTGATCATCTACCAGGTAATAGTTCAGAAGGCGTGTCTTGCCTGGTGTATTACTGGTATGAGCCAGACGCTTGCGTCGAGTTAGCTTGTTAATAAAAGAGCTCTTCCCCACGTTGGAACGACCGACCAGAGCTAGCTCAGGTCGCCCCTCAAGGTCTGGACAGTGGTCGAGATCGGGAGCGCTGAGCAGAAACTCCACTCGAGGTGGCTTGTATGGGGTCTTTTTCGTGGTCATGATCTCAAAGGAATCCCATCATAACGAAACTTCCACTCTGGCTCAACCGCGAAAATCCGAAGGTTCGGCGTGAATGTCCAGAGAATGGAGCCGGAATGAAAGGCAGGCAGGACGATCAAGTCGAGCAGCAGACCCGCGCCCTGGAGGACCTGCGTCGTCGCGCCCTGGAGATGGCGCGCTCTGAGGATAATGGGCTTTCGGAAGAAAGTAAGAAAGCTCTTCGCGACCTTTCGACCTGGCTTGTCGAACGTTCCACCCGCTTTCAGGCCTTAGCGCGCAGCAAGACCAAAGTTTCGGTCACGCGTCTGCGGCTGTTGACCCTTCAGCTCGAGAAAGTACTAGAGCAGATGGCCCGAGCCGTCAGCCCGGAGCGGGCGCTCTGCGACAAACTTTACGAACTTTTGGAGACCCAACAGCGACGCGACCTTTATGATGATATGATCGGATCGTTGAGAGAACTGTCCAACCTTTCCATCGAACGAGGTCAAGGGCAACAAGCCGTTCTCTATAACGATATGGCCCAGCGCTTGGAGCTTCGCCTGGAATCTGGTCACATCGACCTCGCCAACGAGGAGCAGCGAGCCAAAGACCAGGTTCTCTACGCCGAATTTCAACAGAAACTGGAGTCGATGAAACAATGAAAATAGCTCTAGCCGTGACGCTCACCTTTTGCCTACTTTCCAGCGCTCAAGCCCAGGTCTCTCCTCGCGCGCACCAGATGAAAGGGGACGCTCGGGCTGTACGCGACGCCTCTCGTTCGTCGTCTCCCCAGCCGAGTCGGCCCGCGGCGACTCCGGCCGCTCGTCCTAGCGTGGACAACCCTTCCAACACACCCACGGCGCCGGTCTCTCCCCTCCATCAGTCGGCCGCGAGTGGAAACACCGAAGCCGTCCGCGCCGAAGTCTCGTCCAACCCGAAAGCGGTGAGTCGTAAGGATTCGGAAGGCTTCACCCCCCTGCACGTAGCCGCCGCGGCCGGACATCTCGAGACTGTCGAGCTCCTGGTGAGTTCCGGAGCCGACCTTAACGCCCAGGGGTTGCGAGGGGAGACTGCCCTCTATCTCGCCGCGGGCGCGGGGCAGAGCAAAGTTGTCGAGGCTCTTCTAGCCGAAGGGGCCAATCCCACGCTTGCCAACAAGGAAGGTCGGACTCCGCTTCATCGGGCCGCCATGGAAGGGAGTCTCGAGTCGGTCAAAGCCCTTCTCAAAGCCGGAGTTGATGTCAAAGCCACCGACCTTCAGGGACGCACCGCCCTGGACCTGGCCGAACGTTACAAGAAGGGCGAGCAAGCCAGCCAGGTGATCTCCGAGCTTCTCAAGGCTCGCTGAGCGACTCCGCTATCTCACAAGAAGCGAGCGGCCCGTCATTTCGGGCGGCTGAGGTAGACCGAACAGATCGAGAATGGTCGGGGCGACGTCCCCGAGGCAGCCTCCGTCGAGCAGTTCCGTCACCTCGACGGCTCCTCCCACGATCAGCGGAACCAGGTTGGTCGTGTGAGCGGTGTGCGGGTCTCCATTCTCCTGTCGCATCACCTCGGCGTTTCCGTGGTCGGCCAAGATGAGATAGCATCCACCGCGAGCTTCCATGGCCTCCACCACCCGCGTCAATCCTTGGTCGGCGGCTTCACAGGCCTTGATGGCGGCCTCCAGGTCGCCGGTGTGGCCAACCATGTCGGGATTAGCGAAGTTGATCAGGATAAACTCGTCCTCTCCACCCAAAATTCTCCCCACAGTGAGTTCGGTCAACTCCGGCGCGCTCATCTCGGGCTTGAGGTCGTAGGTGGCGACCTTGGGGGAAGGGACCAGAACGCGCGTCTCTCCGGGATAAGGCTCCTCGCGCTTGGCGTTAAAAAAGTAAGTCACGTGCGGATACTTTTCCGTCTCCGCTGTATGGTACTGCCGCAATCCGTGATCTGACAGCACCTCGGCTAGAGGGTGGGTCAAAGGCGGGATAGCGAAAGCGTAAGGAAGCTTCCAGGCCGCGTCGTACTCGGTTAAGGAGCAGTAGTGCAGCCTCTCGACGCGGCGCGCGCGCGCGAACCCGGCCCAGTCCACTCCACCCATCAGCGCGTAAGTCATCTCACGACCGCGGTCGGGGCGGAAGTTGAAATAGATGATTCCATCACCGTCGGACATTCGACCGACGGGCTGGCCGTCAGGGCCAACGATAGCCGTCGCCTTGACGAACTCGTCGGTCTCGCCACGCGAATAGGCGGCCTTGATCGCTTCGGGGGCGCCAGAAGCGATGAAAAGACCCCGACCATCGACCACGACATCATAAGCCTGCTGAACTCGCTCCCATCGGTTGTCTCGGTCCATGGCGTAGTAGCGGCCTACCACGGAAGCCACGCGACCTCGTCCGGGATGAGCTTGGAGATAGGACTCGATCTCCTCGACATAGCCCAGCCCCGAATCCGGTGGAACGTCGCGACCGTCGGTGAAAAGATGAAGGACGATATCCTTAGCTCCTCCCAGCTCGGCCATCTCTAAAACGGCGAACAGATGCACGAGATCACTGTGGACGCCACCTCCGGAGGCCAATCCCATGATATGAAGTCGCCCGCTCTCGGAGACCGAAGAGATGACTTTAGAGAGCGCCTCATTTTGGAAAAATTCGCGAGTCTCGATAAGATGAGTGATGTAGGTCAGGCTTTGCATCACGGTCCGACCCGCACCGAGATTGAGATGCCCCACTTCGGAATTTCCCATCTGCCCCTCGGGGAGCCCCACCGGACGGCCGCTGGCGACGAGACGGGTATGAGGCCATTCTCGCCAGAGACGATCAAAGGTGGGAGTGTCCGCTTTATAGACAGCGTTACTTTCCGTCTCGGGTCCAAGTCCGAACCCATCGAGAATAATCAGAGCACAAGGGCTGTTAGGCATGGGGCGAGGTTAGTGTCTCCTTAACTCAATCCTTCCGAAGATCAGCACGCGGTTGTCAGGTTGGTACGTGTCCCCGCGAGCGCGGCTCCAGCCTGCTCGCTGCCCGGAATTTCCGCACCCGCGCGCAACGAGATTTCCAGAACCTTCCTGCTGCGCTCGTCAAAAAAGACCAGGCATCCGGAGAAATCCCAACAGCAGATTCCCGGCTCCGGCTCGAAGCGGTCACCTGGCATGCCGAGGAGTGAAGGGAGACTCTCGACGGAAGTGCCGACTTCGGCCAGCACTTCACCGTCCTCTCGGAGGTGAGAACCGGACAAGCTCTCCACAACCCAATGTCCCATGGGGTCCTGGGGCCAGAGCGCGCGATAGCTCACCAAGAGAGGGTGCTCGGCCTGGGCCTTATAACGGGCCCAACAGGGATTAGCGTTCGTCGAGGGATAGCCGAGTAGCCGATCGACCTCTTCCCGACTTTGACCCAAGGCCACACCGTCAATGGTGAAGAAGCGCTGATGTCGCGTCGACCGCACGGGACCTCCTCCGTTTTTAGTGGGTTCGATCGCAGTCTATCAGCGTAATGAAGATCTCCTTGTGAGCTAGCTCACAAAGAGATACGGTCAGATCGTACTAGGGCGTGTCCGGACTCGCTGGTATCACACCCTCTGAAGAACGATCGTCCCGCCAGCGGGCAGATTCAAAGCGGCGTGTCCAGCCACTGTGGCTCCCGCGTTACCGAAACCTTCTCCCCCGTAGACATCGGCATCGGTGTTGAAGACCTCTTTCCACTGACCCTCCGGGAGAGGGATGGAATAACCGGACCGATCCTCACCACTCATCTGAGTGATCACCACGAACTGATCTCCGCTGGCTCCCTTACGAGAAAAAGCCGCGACCTGGTCGTCATTGTGGGTGTAAACCTTCTCCACCGGAGCGGACGGATAAAAAGCATCCGAGGAGCGGCGGAGGGCGATCAGATCCTGGTGCGCTTTGAAGTGCCCCTGGCGCGCCCGCGACTCCGGCGTGGCCTTCTGCTCCTCGTTCCCGTCGACCCAGGTCGTGTCGGCTCCCCAAGTGCTGGTCAATCCGTGCTTGAAGTCGTTGTTGGCCAAAAACTCCTCACCCTGCCAAAGCATGGGGATTCCCGGTCCCAGAAGGGTCAGAGCCGCCGAAGAGCGAGCCTTGGAGCGTGCGATATCCGACATCACGCCCTCATCCGATTTCGTACCCGCGGCCAGTCGACCGATCCACTTACCGGAGTTTCCGACCTCATCGTGAGAGTGAGAGTAAGTCAGCATCTGTCCTGTGCCCGGAACTCCGGCATGAGCCTGCATCGAGGCGATGAGACGATCGGCCGCGCCGGGGATGCTCTTGACCGCTTCATAAATGCCGTCTCGGTAGTGGTCGTTCCAGACCGCGTCAAACCCCATCCCCTTGCGAGTCATGCCGTCTTGTTCCCGACTCCAGTCGAGCGGGCTCGCCACCAAAGGATCGCGCGAAAAGTCCTCGGCCACGGTGAAAACACCCGGCTTGACCAATTCCAAGCCGCGATTGACCTGGCGCAAGGTCTCCATACCGGCTTGTTTTTGAAAGTTGTCGCCGGTGTTGTGCAACACCTGGGTGAAGTCGAAACGCAACCCGTCATAGCCGAACTCGACGATCTGCTGAGCCGCGTTGTCGGTGAAGAACTGCTTGACGAAGGGGTCCGCGTAGTCGGGCTTTCGTCCCCAGGGGGTTTCGTTGTAGTTGCCATCAGGCCAGCGGAAAAAGTCGTTCTCTTTGCCGCCGATGCTGTGAAGAGGGTTGTCTCCGTCGGCCTTACCGGAAGTATGGTTGTAGACCACGTCTCCATAAACGTTAAGGCCGCGTTGGTGGGCCTTGTCGACGAACCATTTGAGAGCGTCGGTTCCGTCGATACGAACCTCTTCTCCCGGAGCGTGCTGAGCGTCGGTCGGCAGCAGTCCCTCTTCCTTAGCCTTCTCCGCGGGCATGGTGAATCCGTAAGCGTCGGCTCCAGCGAAGTAGTGATCGTTGGTGTATCCCCAATCCTTCTTGCCACCGAACTCCGAGGTCGGCATCAGCTCCAGCGCCGTCGCACCCAGGTCCAGGACGTAGTCGAGGCGCTTTTCCAGGTCCTCGAAGGTGGCCGGAAGTCCGTTGTCCTTAGCCGCCAGGAGCGAACCGACGTGAGCCTCGTAGATCACCTGCTTGGAAGGATCGCTCTCGATGCGCGGAGTGTCGCCATACCTGTGTTGATAGTCGTGGCCCGAGATGCGAGCGCGGCGGGCTGAGCCGGGGCGCTCTAAAATGATATTCTCGGGATCGTTGTAAGGCGTGCGAGCCAACTCTCCCTTGTCCAGCTTACCGTCACCGTTGCGGTCCGCCACCAGTTTCCCGTCTTTTTCCGCTTGAAACTCGTATTGAAGGCCCTTGAGAGCACCAAAATTATGGACCACGCCGACCCAACCGCCGTCTCCCGTGGCCTCGGTCATACGACGGAGAGGAATCCGCCCGTCCTCTCGGATCTCGTCGGAAACAATATACGGCTCCAAGCTGGGGCTGTTCTGAAGTTGCCATGAAGTCAGAACATCCCAGTCCCGCTTGTCCTTGGCCTCGGCCTGATCGTAAGTGGTCAAGCCGGTCGGCCCGAGCCTCTCCAGCAACTGCTCTTTGCTCAGCGGATTTCCGGTCTCGTCCTTTAGGGCCAGATACATCTGATCGGCGCCGTGTTGGCCATCGACCGAAAACCGGCCCATCTGGAGGTTGTCGGCATAGTTAGGGCCGCCCGAGCCTGAATCGTCGTACCAGCCGGTCTCGAAACCGCCGATCGGGTCGACGAAGATGCGCTCCAATCCGCGCTGCTGACCTACCAACTTACGTGCGAAAGGATCGATGTAACGGGTCTCGAGCCCCTCTGAGTCGGTCTCCTTTAAGAGATAGGAGAATCCATCGAGCTCCGCCTTGGACTTACCCAGGTCGGCTTGCCAGTCGGTCGGACCACCCTCGGGACGGGACATCGGAATCTCGGAGGTCAGCTGGCCGTCGCGGTCATAAACCTCCAGGGTCATGGAGTGAGCCGAGGGAGACCAGGCCCGAACCGAGGTTTTACCGTCGGTCTCCTGCAGCCCGTACTGCTTGAGCGCGATGGGGGTGAGGCGCTCGGTTTGCTCGTTTCCACTCATGACAACTTTGGGATTGTGCTCGGTAGTGACCAGATAACGTCCATCCTGGTCCTCGGCTCCCCACCAGTATTCGCTACCCGCCGAGCCCGAGAGTTCGACCTGGCGAGTGTAGATGCGATCTCCCGCGACCTTGTCTCCCCCTTTGCCGTCGTCGCGCATTGGAAGAGACTTGCCCTTGTTCCAATCGGGATCAAAAGTCCCCGTCTTGGGGTCGAACGAGCCCTTCAGCGATACGGAGTCAGCCTCGGGCAACGAGCGAGCGTCGACCTCGAAGGTGACCTTGGCCTTGGCCGAAGTGGTAGTCTGATAGGGACGAGCGGGGTTGTTGCCGGAAACCGAAGGAGAATTCATGGAGCCATATTAACCTCAAGAGCTGTAACGAGACATGAAAATGGGGTGAAAATTGGTAAACTTTTCGCAAAAAGTGCGAAGTCCAACGGCTCGCCAGGGTATCGCACTCCGATGGAAAATCTCTCACTCTATCTTGGCCACTTCCGACCACACAGAACTTCGAGACCATCGCGACTTCCCCCGACTCAACGTGGAAGCGAAGGTGCGTATTCATGGGGTGGCCGGCGCGACGGAGGGCGATACCCTGGCCATTATCTCCGACCTCTCTTTAGGCGGGGCGCGCCTCGCGACCACGGCGGAGCTGCAACTAGACCAGGAGATTCAACTCATTCCCGCGGCGGGTCTCGACCTCGAGCACCCGTTGCACAAGGCGTTGACCTTCACCGTCGTCTGGCAAACCGCTTCCGACTCCGCTGACTCTTCCAACCAGGAGTGGGACTTTTACGGTCTACGGCACCAGGGTTCAGTCCTCGACATTCTCGAATCCTGGGTGGGACATCTGCTCCTTCGCCGCTATAAGACCGAAGAACTGGTGGTGCAAAGACGGCATCACCGCCGCCTTCACCTACCGGAGGAAGCGATTCCGCCGTTACGAGCGGTTCGCAGTCATGACCAAACGGATCTCGAGCTTCACCTTATCGACGTGGCTCCCGGGGGACTTCTAGCCCGAGGCGAAACGGTCATGCCGGTGGGCTTGCACCTCGAATTCCCGGAAGGACCGATCTCCGAACCCGGCCCACTGTACGGCTCTATCGTTGACGCCCACGCGCACAGCGGCTCGACTTTTTATCGAATCTCTTTCGACCCCGACTCCGAACTCGACGAGGAGCGCATTCTAGACTGGGCCAATCGGCTCGGTGGAACCTTCGAATAGGACCAGGAAAAGCCGCGCGAGCCTCATAAGCTCAGGCCGATGATGTACCGGTCGACTCGCGGTCAAGCTCCCGCGAAAAATTTCAGTCAAGCCGTGCTGGAAGGCCTCGCCGAGGACGGCGGTCTTTTAGTCCCCGAGTATCTACCCGACTATAGTCAAAAGCTGGTCGGTTGGATCGGATCAGACTACGCTCAACTCGCGGAAAACGTCCTCTCGGAGTTGACCGACCTGTCTTCCGTGGACCTGCGGCAATGCTGCCAAACCGCCTACGGACCTCGCTATGGCGGAGCGGTCGCGCCGCTGGTGGAGTGGGGCGACCGCTACCTCCTCGAACTGTTTCATGGCCCGACCCTAGCCTTTAAAGACGTGGCTCTGCAGCTTCTAGGCCAATTCTTTGAGCTCGTGCTCGAGCGGGAGAACCGCTACCTCAACATCGTGGCCGCCACCAGCGGCGACACCGGCAGCGCCGCCATTCACGGAGTTCTCGGTTGTCCCCGAGTGAATATCTTCGTGACCCATCCCAAGGGGAAGATAGCCGAACTTCAACGTCTTCAAATGTCGACGGTTCTTGAGGACAACGTCTTTAATCTGCCTGTGGAGGGCACGTTCGACGACTGCCAGGCCATGGTCAAAGAGCTCTCCTCGGACCTCGACTTTAAGCGACGATATCGTATCGGGGCGGTCAACTCCATCAACTGGGCCCGCATCGCGGCTCAGATCGTCTACTATTTCGCGGCCTACCTCCAGACACCAGGGGCCGCTCGTGGAGTGCCCGCGGTGTTCGCTGTTCCGACCGGGAACTTCGGCAATATTCTCGCCGCCGAGTACGCCCGCCGGATGGGGTTACCGATTTCGGAACTGGTCCTGGCCTCCAACGAGAACGACATTCTCCCGACCTACTTTCAAACCGGGGTATATCGGCGTGGCCCGGCCCGCCACACCTATTCGCCCGCCATGGACATTCAGGTCTCCAGCAACTTCGAACGTTACCTCCATTTATTGTCCGAAGGGCAGGGGGCCACGGTCAAGAGCTGGATGGAAGCCTTCGCGAAAAATGGCGAGGTCGCGATCCCCGGGGACCAACCTCTCGGCTGGTGGGCTGCCTCATGCTCGGATGAAAAGACCCTGGAGACCGCGCTCGAAGTATACTCCCGCTTGGGACGAACCCTGGACCCACACACCGCTACCGCGTGGTGGGCGCTGGAACGACGCTTGCCGGAATTAGACCCCGAACATGCCAAGATTGTGGTCTCCACAGCTCATCCCGCCAAGTTCCCCGAGGTACTATCGCAACGACTGCCGGCTGGAGCCGCCGCTCTCACCCATCCGGCTCTGGAGACTCTGCGGGGCCGTCCTGAACGCCTCTTTGAGATCCCGGCCGACAGCCGGTCACTCAAAGAATTCGTGACCGAGATGTCGGTCAAATCCCTGGGGGGGGTATTTTCTGACACCGAGGAGAAAGCGCGCTAACATGGACAGCTTAACCGCCGAGAGTCACGCCGAGACCCTGGCTAAAGTGACCCCGCTGTTAGAAGAGGGACGCCACGAGGAGGCGTTACCCTTTTTCGAGCTGCACAAATCAAAGTCTGACGATCCTATATGGAGCTATCTGATGGCTCTCTCCCTGGCCTGCCTGGCTCGGGGCGAGGAAGGTCTGGCGCTCCTAGAGTCCGCGGCGCAAAGCGAGGGCTTCTCCTCCCACTTCGGAATTTCAGTCGAGCTTAACACGCTGGTTCGAACCACGGCGCTCAACCACCTGATGTTCGAAACCAGTGTGGATAGCTCGGATGTTGGACCTTGGAGCATTCTGCGGCGCTACGCCGAACTGCTCAGCCATCGAGAGTTTTTGGCCAAAGCCGCTGTGGGCTTTCTCAAGGCGGAGCCGGAAAGCCGCGAGGCGGTCACGGAATTCTTGCGCCTCTTCGAGGACGCGCCTCCAGACAAGGTCATCCCCGTCCTCGACGATATTGTCAACGGCAACCCCAGCGCTTGTCAGCCGCGGGCGCTTTTAGGTTCGTTTTTGCAGCAGCGGGGCAAAACGGCACTGGCCATTCGGCATCTCAAAACCGCCGTCGACTCCGACCCCAACGCTATGGAGCCTCATCTCTATCTAGGAAAGATCTATCTGGCCCAAGCTCGTTTTGATGACGCGGAACGAGAGCTCTCCGAAGCCATGAGCAAAGGCTCACCCACGGTGGCGCTCTTAGTCGAGGTGGCTAACTGCCAAAAAGCGACTTATCGCTACGACGAAGCGCTGCAAACCATGTTCACCGCTTTCGAGATCGATCCGCCGACTTTTCGCAACTGGGATCTCCTGGTCGATACCGCCCAAACCAGTGGTCAGGGCGACCTTCTGGCCGACAAGCTCAGGCAGGCCACCCAGAAATATCCCAATGATGCCCGCTTGCGGCAGAGATTCGCCATGATGGCCGTGCGCCAAGACGATCCCCTGGCCGCTCGAGAACAGCTCGGCGCCACCGGAATCTTCGAAAATCCTACCAAAGATCAGGCTCTGGCTCGGCTGGCGGCTGAGGTTTCCTGGTCGCTCAACGATGCCACGACAGCGGTCGGCCTGTTGGAGGCGCTATGGAAAGCTAGTCCCAACAACCCCGAGGCTTGTCGGGTCTACGGTGACGCCCTCCTGAACAACGGGAAAGCGGCCGAAGCTGAAACCCTCTTGCGAGAGACGGCCAGAAACAATCCCAACGATCGAGCTCTTCAGATCTCCTGGGGCAGAGCGCTGCTCGCCATGGGAGATGCCGAGCGCGCTCACCGCGCCTTTAGTCTGGCCTCGCGTCTCGACCCGGATGATGCCGAGGCGATGGCCGAGCAAGGACGCGCCATGCTGGTATTGGGTCTCCATGACGAAGCGCAAAATGTCCTTAAAGAAAGCGCCAAAAAGGCCGAACCTCCTCTGGCGGTAACCCTGGTGGGACTGGGAGCCGTCTACGAGAAAAAGGGGCTCAAAGACATCTCCCGAGACTTCTTTCGCCAAGCATTGCTGCGCCAACCAGAGCGTGAGGAAGCCGGACAAGGCCTTGTTCGCACTCGCCCCGATGACGGGTCCAGCACTCTGGCCTCCGATGTCGAAGAGATGATCGAACAGCTGAAGACGCCTTTTGCTCGAATTCGGCTGTGGCTGAACCTGCTGCGAGGCTCCCTGCTGGAAAGCCCAGAGCAGGCCAAAGCCTTGAGCCAATCCGTCTATCCCAAAATCTCTGGAGGCCTGACACCGGAATACGCTAGCTTCCTTCAACGTTCGGAGGTGGCAAGCATACGGCGACTAGCGGAGTCACTCGAGCGAGAGGGAGAGCCCGAAAAAGCTCGAGAGGTTTGGCGCTACGCTGTCACCTCCGGCCGTCCCGAGCTTGTCGAGATCGCCTCCACGGAACTCAAGCGGCTCGACACCTATGAAGCCCCCGCGGCCAACTCTTCGAATACCGAAGCTGACGGTCTGGCTTCCCTCTTTTCCGATGTGTCAGTTTCGGCCACGCCAGTCTCCGAGCCTGGAGCCGAAGCGGACCTGTTCGCCGAGGAAGCACCTCCGTCACCCGCTCCCGCCTCAACCCAGGTTAGCCCATCCTCTAGCGCCGAGGAGGATGATGACGTCCTGGCCGCCCTTTTCGCGGTCGATGTTCCTGAAATGGCTTCGTCCGAACCGGAAGTGGCTCCGCCACCCGCCGAGGATCTTTTTGTCAGCGAGAGCCAGGCTCCTGAGTCTCCAGTCGCGGAGACGGAACTCTTCGTCACCGGTCCCTCCCCCACGGAAGTCGCCTCAGCCGAATCCGCCCCGAGCCAAGCACAGACGGAAGAGCTGTCATTGGAGATTCCTCTCCCGCCGGTCGAGCCCCAACCCTCCGTGGAAGTGGTCACGCCGCAGGCATTGGAGTCCGAGGTTCCCGTGCAGGAGTTTCCCCCGTTGGTCGCTTCGGAGCCCGATGTTCCCGTGCAGGAGTCTCCCCCGTTGGTCGCTTCGGAGCCCGAGGCTCCCGTGCAGGAGACTCCCCCGCTGGTGGCTCCCGAGCCCGAGGCTCCCACACAGGAGACTCCAGAGCCCGAGGTTGCCGTGCCGGTAGCTTCCGTACCCGAAGCTCCCTTGTCAGCTACTTCTGAAGCCGAAATTTCTGAAACCGAGGCTTTTAAACCAGAGGTTTCCGAGTCAGAGATTCCTCAAACCGAGGTTCATGAAGCGCCCACCGGCGTCCCCTCCGTCGCGACCCTCCCCAATCCGATCGTCCCAGAAAAGGAGCTATTGCCCATCCCTATGGCCGCCGACTTCTCTCCCCTAACTCGCCGTCAACTCCACTACCATGAGGCCCTTGTCTCGGGCGGCCCGGGAGTCCTTAATCCGGAAAGCCTGGCTCATCTTCTGCTGCAAAGCGCGGTCGGTCATGAGCCGCCCGATCCCGGGTCTCTCCAAGGGCAAAACTCCACCGCCCTGTTGAGTCGGGCTCTGTTGACAAGCGCCGTAGAGCTAGAGCAGGCTCAACAGTTTCGTGGAGCGGTTCGTGTGCTTCGCACCGCCCTGCTGTATCAGCCAGAATCTGTTGAAACGTTAGAAACGCTCGCCCGCGTGCAATCGGCCTGGGCCCTCTGGCTAAGCCAGCGACAAGAATTCGCCCACGCGGTCTCTTTAGTCCGTGATATCCTGGCTCGCCAACCCGACAACAGTGAAGCATGCACTCAGCTCGAGACACTTTACCGGCAATGGATCGACTGGTCCCAGGCCGCTGGCGATACTGCGGCGAGCGACCTGTTGGCGGTCTACCTCGACCAGGAGAAAACAGCTCTCCAAGAGCTGCGCCAAGCCTTCGTTCAAGCTCGAACTCAGAAGACGGCGCCGTCCACCCCCATCCAGGCAGCTCCGCCTGTCGCCCCGGTCGCGGCCCCAGTCACCCAACCCGCGGCTCAGCCCGTCGTTTCCTCGGATCCGGCTGCCACTCCCGAACCCATGGTAGCGACTCCAGCCGCTTCCCCAGCGATTCTCGCCCCGACTTCAGAAGCTCCCGAAGTCGCCCCACCACCCCCGTCGGAATCCCCGGATCCAGCCGCTCCTCAAGCTGGCGCCTCCTCCGTGGAGACGCCCGCCCCGACAGCCGTGCCGGAGGAGACCGTGGCCACCGCCACTCCAGTGGCCGAGTCCGACGCGATGTTTGAAAATAAAGAAGAGGCCATAGAGACTCTTGATGCCGCACCCGACGACGAGTCGGTGGCCGAGGCGGTTTTTCAACTCTATGCCGATTCTATGCGCGATCTGACCACCTTACTCAAAGAACGCTCCAACAGCCATCCTGAACAGCCGGCCTGGCTACTTCTCCTGGCTCGAGCTTTCCGAAGGAGCGGGTCGGAAACCATGGCGGTCATCCAGTATCAAAAATATATCAAGGTCGCTCCTTCTCCTGAAGCTTACGAGGAGTTGGCTCAGACCTATGAGGAGCTCGGCAAGGACGACTTCGCCAAAATGACGCGCCGCAAAGCCGAGCGAGCTTAAGCTAAGCACCGGCTGGCACACCAAGAACAGAGCTTCCTGGCCGCGGCCAGGAAGCTCTTTTCTTGTGAAACCGTCAAGTCTACATGAAGTAGAGGCGATAGTAGTTCCCGATCATACGGGCTTGGATGAACATAATCAGCGCGTAAGCCGGATAAGCCAGTAGCGCGCCGAGCCCGGCGGTAACAATTATCAGTAGTCCCAACGCGAACATCGCAATGATGGGAAAGAACACGACCATCAGGTAGTCTCCCAGACCCTGGCGGATATCGGCCAACAGAGTCGAGATATCAAAGAACGCCCCCACTTGATCAGTCATAGCGTAGCGTAACATCATCGCGGGGAACAACAGCCCAATGACCAGGTAGCACAGAAGCGCGAAAAGCCCTCCAAGAATTGTCACCAGCATCATCGCGGAGTCTCCACCGCCTCCTCCGCCACCGGCGGCCATAACTCCAGTGGTGATCATACCGATGGTGACACCGACTGGGAGCAGGCTCAAGACCATCAGCATCAGCATCATCTTGAATCCGCGCACCCAGAGGCCGCTAAACCCATCGAACTCCGGCATCTTATCGTCCTCACCGTTGGCGGTTTGACGAATGATGGCTAGCTGGTAGCCCATCAGAGCCGGCATGACAGGGAAGAAAATCTGACAAACCACTCCGATGAGAGTCTTCGTGATCCAAGAAGGATCGGAGAAGGGGAAAACGATATTTTCTTTGAGATCAAGCCGCATGAACGCCTCCTAAATTTTCTTATACAGCACAAGAGACCTGGCCGGTCCATTATAGGCCTTATCTCTCGACAAATCCACTCCCAGGTGATTACCCATGGAAAACCTTTCCGCAAACCCATCCCCCATTCTTGGTCGCTTCCCGCTGTCCCCTCTGACCAAAGGGGGAAACCTCCCTTTTCGCCGTTTGTGCCGCGACTTCGGAGCGACCGCGACCTGCTCGGAGATGGTCTATGCTCACCAACTCTTGCGCGGTAAAGGTCGAGAGCCGGCCTTGCTCCGCCATCACTCGAGCGAGGAGCGATTCGGGGTGCAGCTGGCCGCGCGCAATGCCGACGAAGCGGCCGCTGCGACCATCATCTCGAGGGATTCTGGCGCCAAATTTGTCGATCTCAACTGTGGTTGTCCGATTCACGATACCGTGCGCAAGGGAATGGGAGCTCGGCTGCTGCAAAAGCCGTCCAAACTCAGGCCCCTTCTGGAAGCCATGGTGAAAGCCACGGAGCTTCCCGTCACCGTGAAACTTCGCATCGGTTACTCCGAGGACCGCATCAATATCAGGGATACGGTGCAGGCCGCCGTTGACGCCGGCGTCTCGACCATCGTCATCCATGGTCGAACCCGAGAACAGAGATATTCCAAGGCCGCCGACTGGAACATCATCAGGGAGATCGCGACCAACTGCGCGGTTCCCGTCCTGGGCAACGGAGACATCCTGATCCCCTGGGAAGCCAGGACACGCCTGTGGGATAGCGCGGTGGCGGGCGCGGTCATCGCTCGCGGGGCCCTGACCAAACCCTGGATCTTTCAAGAACTCCTCGAGGACAAAGAATGGTTACCCACTCCCGCCCAACAGTGGGAAGTTCTTGTTCGCTTCACCGGCTATCTTAAGGAGCACTTCGGCTCCGACGAGCTTGGCCGCCATCGAGGGACAACCTTTTTAAGCTGGCACCTCGACTGGTTTGCCCGCTATCGCCCTTTACCTGAAAACCAATGGGCCCAGGCGGCGGAGCAGCACCCTCTCATGCAGACCCGTGGGTTGGGAGAGCCGGATCTTGTGCTACCGGGCAAGGACGAGCAGGAGGGCCGCGACCAGTTGGCCGCTCTGCTCTGGGACACTCTCGACCCGCTGCCGCTTTGGGAAAGATACGCTCGTCCCGTCTCTATCCCCTAAAAGGCGTGGTGTCCGTCTGTTGATAGCTACGGGAAAGAGTCAGCATCTCTGCCCTCAGACGATCTCGAACGCGATGCGGCCAAAACTTCCGCTCCCGAGAACGAGACAGCGCCTGTTCAGTGCTGGCCGAGCTCAACCAGAGGTAATCCATAAGGATAAAACCGGCCATTCCTAGCTGGCGTTGCAACCGTTCTGGAGTGTAGGAGTGACGAATCGGTATGTTCTCCGGTTCCTTTCCGGCTCTAAAGACGGCCCTCCGGACCCCGAAGCCGAACTGCTCCGACAAGGTATTCGGCACCGAAAGAACGAGAAGTCCCCCTGGCTTGAGCAAGCGGTTCATGCGAACCAACTCTTTGCCCGATCGTTCCTGATACTCCAAGTAGCCCAGGCTGACCACGGCATCGAAACTTCGTTTGGGAGCCAAATGATCGGAAAATGGAGCATGGATCCATTCCACCTCCGAGGGCGTACCACGGGCTCGCTCTAGCATCTCCTCGACCAGGTCAACGGCGGTCACCTGAAAACCGCGGACAGACAGTCGATGAGCTAGAACTCCGGTCCCGCACCCGATATCGAGGATGCGCGAACCCGCGGGAAGCAAACGCTCCAATGTGGCCGCGGCACTGGCGCTTCGAGCCCTCCACAGACGGGAACGGGGACTGGATTCGGATTCAGAATAAGCGCGCCAAAGCCTATCCACTTCCTCAGCGAAATACTGACGATTGAGTTCAAGTCGACGTTCATCGCTAATCATGTCGCCCCCTTGGCCGATCGGATTTCGTCACCTGCAAGGAGATCTCACCTCAGTCGAATAAACCGCCTTTGCCGCACATCAACAGGAGCGTTGAAGGTTGAGTCAGCAACAGACCCTCACAGACGATCAACTCGTATCGCAATATCTCGAGGGCCGAGTGGGCGCGTTCGAGGAACTTTACGATCGCTACTCTCGCCGTCTGTTGGCATTTCTCCACGGAGAGGTTGGTTCCGTATGGGCCGAGGATCTGCTCCAGGAGACCTTCTCGCGCCTGCTGACATCTCTCGATCGCTACAGCCCCTGTGGCAAATTCTCCGCTTACGTTTACGAGATCGCTCGAAATCTCGCTAGGGACCGCCAGCGACGGCTCTACCGTGATATGCCGATCTCCGACGTGGTGGGAGCCGAAGAGGGCCATCATCCCGACCTTGTCGACCACCTCGAGTATCGTCTTGAGATGACCTGGGTTCGCAACGCTCTCAAGAACCTTTCCACAGAGCAGCGCGAGGTCGTCCTGTTAAGAGAGTACGCCGGCCTCTCCTTTAAAGAGATCGCCAACGTGATAGAGCGACCTATCGGAACCGTCTTATCTCAAATGCATCGCGCGTTAAAAACTCTCAAACATCACCTGGGTGGCCCTGAAAGCCCTCTAGAAAACGAGTAGAACAAAATGGACGCAAAAAGCCGAGAGATCGTCAAAAGTCTGGCTGAAGTCGCCTGGGCCGATGGCAAGGTCACGCCGGATGAACGGGCCCTTCTTCTCAAAGTCCTGACGGAAGCGGGAGCCGACCCGGAGGATGTCGAGACCATCGACGACCTGCTGGCGGCGCCGAGCGCCAATGTGATGGGCGAACCGGCTCGTCTGGAGTCCATGGATCTCGACGAAGAATCCAAACACAACGTCGTGCGGGCACTACTCATCATGAGTTTCATGGACGGCGCGCTCTCCTTCGCCGAATTTTCCCACATCGAGCGAACCGCCACCGAGCTCGGGATCGATTCCGAAGTCATGGAAACGTTGCGGGCTGAAGCGGTGGAAGCCGCCGAGGCTCTCAAGGGTAAATCTTAATCCCTCAGGTCAGTGGGACTCTGCGCGTCCAGTAGAAAGCTCCGAGCCCCAGCATGACGAGAAGGCTCAGCCAGCTCACCCAGTCTCCCCATCGCTCAAATAGAGTTGGAATGTCCAGAAGTGAAACTTCTTGCCGTAGAGTTCCGGCCTGGTCCGAGGGGATCGACGCTATGACCTGGCCCCACGGATCCACCACCGCGCTGACTCCGCTGGGCGTCGAACGAATCAGATAGCAACGCCCCTCGACCGCTCGTAACGTCGACAATGCGAGATGACATTCGGGCTCGGCCGTGCGACCAAACCATGCGTCGTTGGTGAGATTAAGCAGAATCTGGGGCGACTTCTTGGCCAGTTCATAGTGCAACCATGGCAAGAGATCTTCATAGCAGATCATGATGCCCAGGCGAGCCTCGCCCAAATTAATGACCTCGGCTTTTTCCCCGGGAAGAAGGGCGCTGGCCGAAGGCAACAGGCGATAAATGGATGGAAACCAGGCCGACCCCGGAATGGTCTCGCCAAAAATCAGCAACTTCACCTTTTTGACCGCGCCCAATACCTTACCGGAACCGTCGATCAGCACACCGCAATTGTAGAGAGGAGCACGCCCGGGGATCGGGCCCCGCGCGTCCGGACTGATATCTTCGAGAGTCGTTCCGAAAAGAATAGGTATACCATGTCCCCGTTGAAGCGCTAGCAAGTCTTCCTGCTCGACCGCTCCCTCCTCGGCCAGCGTCGCCGCGGGTGCCGTGAACGACGGGAGAATACGCGACACGTCGAGCGGATATCGTATGAGATGTCCAGGAAGCTCCGTTATGGGTTCCGCTGAGTTCCTTGGTGTCCGCTCGATCCTTCCAGGAGGGGTTCGTACCGCGCTCTCCGGCCACATGACGAGGTCCAAAGATTGGCCGCTCGCCGCGCATTCTCGAGCCAATTGCTCCGTCATCCTCTGGTAGGCATGAAGGCCCTGGACGGAAGGATGGGAGCCGATCCATTCGTTAGGCTGGACAACTCCAACGGCAAATTTAGGGGCCGTGAGCATAGCGCTTTCCACCCGCCCACGAAGGGCGCCGTGAACTACCCAGGGCGTCGAGAAAACTAGAACAGCCGCCAGCGGAAACCAGGCTTGAGAGCGCGCCCAAGGGATCGGCCAGATCGGTGCCCCCGGCGAAACCTCTTGTTTGACCAGGGCGGCAGCTAGCAGCAGTCCGAAGACTACCATCAGAAGACTGAGAAGACTGACACCTCCCAGTTCCACCGGGGACACGACCTCCGGTCGCGAGTGTTGAGTGTTGGCGAGATACCAGGGAAAGATGATGGGGAAAAAATACTCTAGGGCGACAAATACAAAAGCGGCGAGCCCCAGCGCCCCAAGGGAGTGAGGAGCCTTAGACGTTCGTGACGGAACCCGAAGAAAACCGCACCAAAGGGCCCAAGGGATACACTGGTAGAGTGACATGGCCAACATCACCAGATAGGCTACAGGCCCAAGTTTCGAGAAACGCTCCATCAACTCCAGACACCAACGAAAGGCCAGATAGTTGGTGACCGTTCCCGTCACAGCTCCCAGCAGAGCCGCTTCCCGAGGGCTTTGTTGATGGATGGCCACCAACAATGGGACGAGCGCCACCCAACCGAGAGGCCAAAGGTCAAAGGGCGGTAGCGCGCCGAATAGGAGAAGCGCGCTCAACACAGCGAGACCTATGCGACGGCCTCGGCTATTTGTTAACAGTCTGGTAATGTTTGGATCAGCCTTGGACAGGAGACTATGAGGGTATGAAAACCACGATTCGCCATATGTTTTTGGGGTTGCTGCTGACCGTATCCACGGCCTTCGCGGCTCCGGAGTATCAACTTTTCGTCGACGGCGTTCTGTATAAGGCCCCCGCCGTCCTTGAGAAGGGGCTTCCTTATTTTCCTGTCGATGTTCTCTCTGGAGCGACGGGAGTTAGCGTGGTCAGCTTCTCGCAGACCGCGGTCAAACTCGCTGGTAGCCCGGTGGAATTCGTGCCCGTCATTCGCAACGGCCGTCCCTACCTGCCGGCCGAAGCCTTCGCCTTAGCCACCGGCTCGAAGGTCGAAACCGACCAGACCCGCGGACTGGTGCTCTACAGCAAAGCGAGTTCCCCGGCAGCGGCGAGCGCCGCCAGTCCGGGCGCTCCCGACGGAGCCGCCGCGAAAGCCAATCCCGGCATGACCGCCGGTGAGTCGCCGCCGCCGGAAGCTCCCGTCGCGGCTCCCCAGCCCTCCTCTCCAAACACCGCCGGAATTCAAGAGGCGGTGATAGGAGCTCTCAAAACCGCCGAAGAGGCGACCTACGCCGAACGCTACATGCGTCATAAGCTATACTGGGCAAGCCAACTTGACCCGGCCAATAGCCCTTACCTCAACAATATCGTGGTACCCTCGCCGGTCGCCTTGCCTCTGGCTCCCTGGGTCGTTCCGATCCCTTAACAGTACTAGCCAGTACTAGACGAGCGGGCTGATGCTGAACCTCATTTTTGTCGGCGACAACGAACACGCCAAACTTCAAGCCCGGCAGGTTCAGAGCTTGCGCCAAAGGGAACTCGAACCGACGGTCATGACCTGGACCGTCGGCGACATGAGTATCTTTGACCGGCTGGAAGACTTGGAAGCACCGGTGACTCTCGTCGCCTCCCGCCACGGCTCGGTTCCGGCGACCAGTTGGACCTCTCGCAACCCGACTCGTGTCCGGCGCTTGGTCTTACTTCATCCGAGTCTACACCTCGGACTACCCTACCAACCGGTTCCCGCCCCTCATTTCGTACCAACCTTAGTCGTGGTCAACAGCAAGGAATTTCATCCTAGCGCCGACCAGATAGCGTCGTTTGCCGGAAAGCTTTTCCACGACTACGCTTTGCACATCACTTCGGAGCCCGCCGAACTTCAAGACACCCTCACTCTGCTCGCATTCTAAACGAGGGTGTGTGGGCGTTCAGAAACGGCCTAGGCTCCGCCTTCATCCGCGCTAGCCGCGACTCGAGGTAGCCAATCTGACCAAAGGACGCGGGGCCGCCGTCGAGGAACAGTGCCGCATGCTGAAATTGTCGATCGCCAGGGCAGCTCTTTGTCTTTTTGTCGCGAGTCTTGTGAGCCAGCCCGGGTTCACCGAGGAACGTGTTGGAACGTCAGAACTACGACAGGCGGGCATCGCGACCGCCAGCTTCCAGCCTATCGTCTTTTCCCACAACGACCGATGGCTGGCTTGCTACGACGAAGCCTCCTTTGAGGAGAAAAAGCAGGGTGTCTTCTACCGCATCTGGTTTCTCGAGGTTTCCCCCAGCGGAACGGTCACCCGATATCAAAAGGTCCCCTTGAAAATAGCGAGCCTCCTACAGGGGCAGTTCACCCCCGGCGACGACGCCTTTGTCATCTTGGGAAACCGCGGTACTGTCCTAGCTAAAATCGACCTCAAATCCTTCACGGTCACTCCGATCATGGACCCGCATCCCGGCAGGGCGGGCTTCCGTGCCGACCCCGCCGTGGTCTGGACCGAGGGTGGTTCACTTTACGTGGTCGGTTATCCCTACGATTCTTCTCGCTTTGTCAACGTTCGGACCATCGCCAGGGTCAACCCGAATGGAAATGGTGCCGCCGCCTTCGAGCCCGGCCCCGATCTGACGACACTGGAAAAAGGGATCGAGCGCCAATGGTTCGCCAACTATCTTAGTCCCACGTCGATCTTTTACGGACAAAAATACTCTGAGCAGGTGGTCTTGTCCCACTGGAACGGGCAGGCTCGCACCGAGTTCGATCGCGCGCGTAGAATGTGGGGATCGTGGGGTCATGCGGGACGTATCCTCTACTCTGTGGAGCGTTCCCCGGATGTCTCCGACCTGATGCTTTTCGACTCTCGCAGCGGGAGTAAGACGACGCTCGCCTCTGGACCAGAGGTCTACCGTTACCTTTTCCTGTCCCGCGACGGAAACACCGCGCTCGTCTCCTTGATGGTTCCGGAAGGGCGCAGGCTGAGCACCTTCTATGCCCGCTCGAGTGACGGCTGGAAACTCCGCCCCCTGGAAGCTGACAGTTCCGGACGCCCTCGAACTCTAGCAGCCGGATGGATGAGACTCTCCACCAAGGGAAGCCTCATGGCTCACGTGGGAGCCGCCGGGCTGACCATCTACACTTTGGAAAAATAGTTAGAGATCTCGTCGAAGCTTGAAGGTCCCTACAGAAGCTTGGGGAACTTTATGAGAAGGGATGTCTTCGGGGCGCCATTTAGGCGTGTGGGTTCGTGATTTTGTATCATGGCTAGGAGGGTCTCAAATGGGCCGACGATTTCAAAACTTCAGGATGAAGCTGGCTACTTTTGGCCTCGCTTCTTTAGTGCTTGCGCTCCCAGCTTGGGCTGGCGTCGGTGGAGCGGGTGCCACCGTTAATGTCAGAGTTACGACATCCACGGTCAATCAGACAGAGGTGAACCAGATCGTCAATGACGTGATCTTGGAGAACCTCTGGCAGATCATCGGTAAAACCGAGCTGCGCAATGTCTGGGACCCTAAAGTGCCACCCCAATTTTGGGAATACGAAGTCACCGTCTCTGACTCCGAATTCGCTACCGCTCTCGCCGACATGAAGACGCAACTAGAAACCGTTAATCACGTTGTGGGGCGGCACAACACTTATACCACTCTGCAGGACGAACAGACCGGCAGTAGTCTGGACTTGATCTCCTCGACCTATGAGGAGACACAAACCGGTCAGACTTCGACCTTCAGCGAAACAGTGGACACCAATGGCGCGGAGTACGGCGTCGACTACTACGGAGATCCGGGTAACTATCTGGGTTGGTTCGCCATCGGCGAGAACGATGTCAACGTGGACGTCAATCAAGTCACCACCGTCACAACCTTCATGGATGCCGTGACCACCAACGCTTACAATCAAATCGCTGTCTGGCAGGTCTCCACTCTTCGCACCATCAGCCCTCTAGTGCTCGACATGGACGGAGATGGTGCGATTCAAGCCTCGGGTGGGGAATGGCTCCCACACAAGACAACTCATAAGGAGCGACTCGCCTTCTTTGACTTCCACGGAGACAAATTCCCCGTCCTAATGGAGTGGGTTGGCCCGCAGGACGGTCTTCTCTGTGAACCTCGACCGGACGGTTCGATCGATGGAACTCGCCTTTTTGGTACCGCTACCGGTTTCAAGGACGGATATGAAGCTCTCAGAGTCAAGGACGCCAACAACGACGGTAAAATTTCCGGCGCGGAGCTTCAAGGGCTCGCCATCTGGACTGACTTGAACACCGATGCTCGCCCCCAAAAAGGTGAGGTCAAGTCCCTCGCCGAGCATGGCGTGACGGAGCTCTCGCTCAAACACAAAAAGTATGTCGCCTCCTTTCAGAGAAACGGAAAATCTGAGCGGATGTTTGACTGGTGGCCACAGACTTTCGAGCTCAATCGCGTGAAGGTTGTACCGAAAAACGCTTAAGGCGCGCAGTTATCGAAGGAAGAATAAAAGAGAGCCCTTGCCCGGGGCTCTTTTTTATTCTTGGGATGAGCCCTTACATTAATGTCGGCTTAAGGAATCACCGGACGAAAGTGCGAAGTTGGCTCGGATGTCTTATAAGCGTACCCTCATCGACCTCTATGTGGGAAGCATGGCCGACTTCGCTTTAGACGTTGAGCCCTCGAGTTGGACCTGGCGTTGCCTTCGCGATGCGAGCGCCTCGGAGCTGCGGAGGGCCACGGAGCCCGCCTTCGAGCTGGCCGATCAGGTGGACCGTAAGGCTTTCGAGGGGATCGTCACCCACTTCCTCGGCTACCGCGAATCGATGCCCGAGCACTCCTGGCTCCTCTACGACCATGGACAGCCGCTGGGAGCCTGCCTGGTCTCCAGCCGTCACTACTTCTCACCCGAGAAAGCCGCTCCGTACGTCGACCTGGTGGCCGTCCGCCCCAACGCACGGCGAAGAGGAGTGGCCTCCGAGCTCCTGCGAAAGTCAGGAAAATCCCTCTGGGACATGGGTAATCGGGATGTCATCCATGCCCACGTGCGACGTGGAAACACCGCCTCAGAGCACCTTTTTCGCCGTCATGGATTTCTGCTCTGGCTCAAAGGTTAGTCCCCGAGGCTGGAGCACTGCCGAGAGAGAAAAAAAGAGGTGGCGAGCGCCCTCATTGAGGCGGAGCTCGGCGACCTGCTCAATCCCCGACTCTATGATCACCTGATGCACTAACGACTGCTGGGGCAGGAGCGACCAGAATCCACCCAAACCTTGCCTCTATACCCACATCCATAATATTTTGCATAAAGATTGGTGGGGGGAGGCGCCGAAAGCGCAAGGGCCGTCCGATGGCGCACCTCGGTCCCGCTTGCAAGTCGAGACGTTACGCAGTCGGGATATCGAGAATATGTAACTGAGGCGGGACGCGGCGATTTCGGATGGTGTCCGGACTTCGCAACGCCTACGGCTTGAGGAACGCCTTCGGCTTTCGCCGCCAAGATTATGCAAAATATTATGGATGTGGGTATATGAAGACGGAACAGTTCGAGGGTTTCGAGATCCTCTACGGCACCTCGGCGGCTCAAAACGACGAGATCTCCACTCGGCTCGCTGAACCTGACGACTTCTGGTTCCACGCCGCGGGCTATGCGGGCAGCCACGTCATCGTGCGCAACCCCGAGCGCCTTCGGGAGCTTCCGCGCTCGGTGGAAAAGCGGGCCGCCGCACTTGCCATCGCCAATTCGAAGGCGAAAACCGCCAGGGGAAAGATCGAGGTCCACGTAGCCTGGGCGCGAGACGTGAAAAAGCCGAAGAATTTCCCGCCCGGGAAAGTCCTTCTCAACAGCCACTGGAGCGTGAAAGCTTACGCCAGCGACGCCGGATGAAGTTGGCCAACCGCCAACAGCGCTGGTGACACTAACAGCACTGATGATACCTAGCGGCACTGGTCACAACTCACTAGCAACGCTGGCTAAGTTGGTCCTTTCCGCCATCAACTTAGATAAAACGCTCACCCTGCCAAGCCTCCAGAGTATCATTAAAGGGGCTCTCGCGCTTGAACCCATTCCTCGGGAACACCATCCGGCGCACTAAGTGCCACAATTCCACCCACCATGGCGCAAGTTGTGTCACGGTCACCGAGACCGGCCACGGTGGCCCACATCGCTTCTGGAAAGTTGTCGTGGTAGTGAGCCGCACACCAGAGTGCGAATGGCACCGTGTCCCAAGCGGCCACATCCTGGCCCGAGCCCAGCAGAGCGGAGGCTTTCTCTGGTCCAGCCTCCCCAGGGATAGACAGAGCGGTGGTCAAGCCATCTCGAACCCTGCCGTCCGCAAGTAGGCCTCGAATCCATTCGAGCATCTCCTCACCCCCGCCCCAACCGCACGCGGCCCAGGCGGAACCCAACGCTATCGCCTCAGCACCACTCTGCCCTTCCTGATGCCAGTGAGTTATCCGGGCCGAGGCACGAGCTTGTGAGACGGCCCTGCCGATATCTCGACTGAAAAAAGCGCCAATCGGCGCGACACGCATTGCTGCTCCGTTCCCATAGGAGCCCAAACCGTTGAACGCGGAGCGACTAGCCTTTTCCCAGGAAGTGAAACGAAAAGCTTGCATAAAGGAATGGACTCCCTGCCCATAGCCTCGACTCGAATCTCGCGTACTCCTCCGCCAAGAGTTGAGCCAACGTGTCACAACGGATCTCACCATGCAAGCGCAGACAACTCAAAGCACATCTGGCTTGTGCTGTATCGTCAGTCCAGCTCCAGGGAGCCAAAGGAACCTCTCGTTCGATGATGCGCCGGCGTACCTTTTCCGTGGGACCAAAAAAAGACTCTCCAAAAGCGTCTCCGACAGACAAGCCGACCAGACTGGTGTGAGCCATCTCGAGTCGCTTCTCCAAGGGAATGGCAGGTAGTGTTAGGCTCTGAGGTACCCGGGAGGACAGAAGATCGAGAACGTTAACTTGCCAACCGAACCACTCGCCGCGGTCCCTCGCCTCCCTTCTCTGAACTAAAGAGATCGGAAGCCCATACTGAATAGCTTCAAGAACTTGATCGCGTTTGGCTGAGGAGGTCCACCACCGCTCGTCTACCATGGCCAACAGAGCGTCGAATTTGGTCAACTCAAGTCGCCACTCATCACCCAGCTTACAGTCGGTCCCTAGAAAAATCTCACAACCTGCCCGTTGCAAAGCCTCGATGAGCTCAAGAGCCCACTGAAACTCGAGCGCTTCTCCATCATCCTGGGTCGCTACGATCGAAACATAGACTCGCACTTCCCGGTCCTCTCATATCTTGTCGTAAGACTCCGTCAATGACTCCAAAGAGACGACTTGTGTCCAACTGAGGGACAGCTTACCATCGACGACCTCTATTAGTCTCGGCTTGCTCGAGTTCGCCGAGAGAGCAAAGGACCAGCCGATTCCAGGAAATGTCCCGGACGGGACGCCCCTCTTCTCGACGAGTGAAATAAATATCACTAAAAATCTTGATTCAAGACAATTCTCTCTGATAAACTCCATAAGATGGACAACGCCATCAACTTCAGGCGATGGTAACTTATCGCCGGACCGGAGGACTCGAAAGTAGCTATGAGCGAAAGTCTTGTTGATCCTGTGGGGTGGTCTACGGAAATGCTCGTCTCTTTAGGAGACCACGTAGTCCACGAATTGGCTCAAAATGCGACCGCCATTGATGTTTCCTATCGTGTGCTACTAGGACGATGCTTATTAGCAGTCGAGCAAACCAAGCTGTATCAACGATTCGGCTGCAGCGGCGCTGTACACTACGGGACAGCCATACTGGGCCTGGGAACCAAGCACGCGCGCAATCTTCGCCGTGTCGCTCGCGAGCTTGAGAATCTTCCCCGACTCTCCAGAGCAGCGGAGAAGGGAGAAATCAGTTGGGGAAAACTCCGCGAGATTGTCGGCAAAGCTAGTCCAGAGACGGAAGACATATGGCTCGCGCTAGCGAAGAATCGATCCGACCACGACATTCAGCGCCTCGTCCGTGCCACCGAACGAGGAAAACTTCCCTGGGAGAATGCTCAACCCGAAGAGCCCGACATTCGTCTGCAGCTTCACCTCACAGCGGAAAGAGGCGAGATCTTCGAGCGCGCTAGAGCCTCCTTATCGCAAAAGCTCGATCAACCGATTTCTATCATCGATGCTTTGGAGCACCTGGTCCTTGAACATCTGGCAGGGCGTCAACTCAGCACCGAAATCATCAAAAACGCGAAACTGGAGGCTCGACGAGGAGCGAGCGCCGCCAAACGACGTCACGCGCATCTAGTCGAGGAGGCGAGAGAACTCGCTGAAAACTTGACCCATGCTCACAATACGCTAGAAGTCGCCCTCGGGCTCCCCCCCAGCTACGAATTCAACGAACACTCTCATAGCGTCGAGACCACTGAAGTGTCTGAGAGCCAAAAGATCTCCACGCCTCCGGAATCTTTCTTACCCTCGAGGCATTGTGGGACTCCCGAATCCTCCCCCTCCTCTGGGCATTATGGGGCTCCTGAATTTTCCCCGCTCTCTGGACTTTCCGACCCCTCAGAGCTCTCTGAAGCCGGCGGTTGCTCGAACGGTCTCGAACCTGAGGTCATAGAGGTCCAGAAGGTCGAGTGTCCCGGGCGGGACACTCGAGAGTGGAGAAATCCACGACTTCGCTACAATCTGAAAGCTCGGGGAGCCACGCCCGCCCAGCGTCGGGAGCTTCTTCGTCGAGACGGTCATTGTTGCAGTACACCGGGATGTCCCAATCGTCATTGGCTTCATCTCCACCACCTGGTTCCATTCGCTCGGAAAGGCTCCACCTCACCCGAAAATCTTATCGCGCTCTGCTCAGCTTGCCACAAAAACTATCACGACGGTCACCTTCGTATCGAAGGTAGCAGGGAAACCTGGTTCACTTTCCGCGATGCTCAGGGCCGAGATCTCGCCCGAGAGTACAAAGTCGAAGTCGCCGGGTGGATCAACTTCTGGCTTGGATGGAATGGCGGCCCGGAGGAGTGTTATATCAAACGATGGGCGATGGTCTCGACTCACGACAGCTGGAGCTGGGGCGGCGGTGGCTTCAGAGCGGCCTTAAAGGCTGCCTAAAGGCTCTCTGTTTGAAGACTCCTTGAGAGCTCAGCTTTGAAAGCGACCTAAGCTCTCTGTCCTGAAGACTCCTTTGAGAATTCAACCTTGAAAGCGACCTAAGCTCTCAGCCTTGAAGCTCCTTCAGGGAACGAGGCTTCGCGACTCGAAAGAGAGCGACCACTGAGGCCGCGACCGAAAAGGGGCGTTTCACGGAGGGGGAAAAGGCCACTTCATGAGACTTGTCGAGCAGCCCTTTTCCCTTGCCCATCTCCCCTACGGCATCGTGATTTTTCCCGATGGACCGCAGTTGTGCGTGCGCTGGGAGGACCGGGCGATTTCACTGGAACGCCTGCGCGCCGCTCATCTTTTTAAGGGGATCGCCATCGAAATCGCTCACACTCGGGCTACCTCCCTCAATCCGTTTCTCGCTCTGTCGCGCGAGACGCATCTCCAGATTCGCGAGCGTCTCACGCAGCTCTTGGGTCGAGGAGAGCATCTCAAGGTCAAGGATAGCCTGCTCGCTCTGGCTCCTTATCCTCAAGACGATCCGAAAGTGGCCAATCCCGTCGACGCGGGAGACTACGTGGACTTTTACTGCAGCCGCCATCACGCTTTCAGAGTGGGTTGTCTATTTCGGGGTCCGGAGAACGCGCTGCCAGAGCAGTATTTCGATCTCCCCATCGGATATCACGGGCGCTCCTCCACCATTTCCGTCAGTGGACAGAATTTCCACCGTCCTCGAGGCATCACGACCGGGCCAAGCGGGAGCACGACTGGACCAAGCTTTGGGCCGAGCCAGCGTCTCGACTACGAGCTTGAGGTCGGCTTTCTTTTGCGACCAAGCGACCGGCCTAGAATCCCCGACGAGGCGGCGGAGCTCCTTTTCGGCTTGGTGCTGCTCAACGACTGGTCGGCTCGCGATATTCAAGCCTTCGAGTACCGCCCGCTGGGGCCGTTTCTGGGCAAGAGTTTCGCCACCAGCGTGGGGGCATGGGTGACTCCCTGGGAAGCTCTGGAGCCGTGGCTTCAGGGTAACACGGATTCTGATCATCCCGTCCTACCTCATCTGCGAGAGACCAAACCTCACCACGTTGACCTTCCGCTTTTCGCCCACCTGGAAGGTGAGGACGGACAAGGCGAGATCTGCTCGACCAATCTCAAACACCTGGCCTGGTCGGCAGCCCAGATGGTGGCTCACCTGTCTTCCAACGGCACGCGCATTCGAGCCGGAGACCTGATCGCAACCGGTACCATCAGCGGACCGGAGAGAGGAGCCGAAGCGTGCCTTTTAGAACGCACCGACGGCGGAAAGCGGCCCTTAGCCTTGGACCAGCCGGGAGTTGAGCGGCGTTTTCTCCACGACGGCGACACCGTGACCTTGTTGGGAGGTCATCTCGGAGTGGGACTGGCGCCCTGCCGGGCCCGAGTGCTTCCGAGCCGTTAGTAGTCAACGTTAGAATGAATAGACTTTTGAGGAGCGAGATAGCATGAGTTCTGCCCAGTTGGTAGTGCACGAAGGTATGACCGGCCAGGAGATGCGGGAGTATTACGTCGAGAAGACGCGCCAGAGCCTGCGACAGTGGGAGGCCGACAACTGGGAAATTTCCAAGAATCCACCTTTTGACTTAGAGAGCGACGCGGCCACCAGTTTCACTATCACCCCCGAGGTGGCCGAGCTGATCGGGCTGCGCAATCAGATTGAAGTTTTTGCCGAGGAAGCCAAAGTCTCCACCGCCGGCGTTCGTGAGAACCAGAACGTCGTCTGCCCCTGGGACCACCGATTTCGCATCAACGAATACATGTTCGCTCTGATGGCCGAGGCTCAGACCCGCCTGGTCAAGGAGCTGCAGGCCGAGCGGATCGCCGCTATCCCCCCCCTCGATGTCGACACCATCGCCGAGCGCTTAGGGATGTCCGTGCAGGTCGTGGAAGAGATCTTCGACCGGCCTCTGACCGAGGTGATCGAGCTCGTTCGTGACGTCCCGGTGCGGGCCGTGGGCGGAGAGGTTCGTTCCAACACACCTCGTTTCACAGATCTGATGTCCCGCATCTACGCCGCTCACGGACTGCCTGTACTATTGACCGAGGAGCCCCACTGTAAGGACTCCTCCAACATCTATCTCTGGAGTTTCTTAGTCTTCGCCCTGGGTCTGTCCGGTGGCGACTACTTTACCTCCAGCCACGGTGCCCCTCAGAAGCAGTCGGACAAGATTCTCGCCCCCGATGGCGCGCAGTTCTTGCCCGACAAGTACGCCCGCATCGTGGACCACCTCTTCGCCATTCTGGAGGAAGTCGAGTCGGGCAAAGGCTTCACCATCAATCTTGCCGCGCGCGACGACAAGAACCTGATCCGCCGACTCTCCTACGACCGCCTGGCCCGTCTCTACGGAGACTACCTGCGCACCGGTCCGGCCTCCCCCATCGCCCTTTCCAAGATCAAAAAGGCCATCCACTCGGGACTGCGCCTCACCCTCGACTTCTTCGGAGGCTCCGGCTACAAGAGCTTGCACGCCATCTTCCGCGAGCTCGAGATCGAAGGTGTCTTCCAGGGCGGCTATCTGCGCACCGAGGAAGACCCGTTCTTCCACAACATCGGTTTTCGCGTGGCCAAGAAAAAAGACGGCTCCGGCCTGGAGGTCGTGCACGATTCGGTGGACGCCTCGGTCCCCACCGTGGTGGAGAGCTGTAACTACGGAGAGCTTCTCAAGGATGCCCCGGTGGGACGCATGGTTTTCAACGTGGACCCGGACGCCGACCGCTTCGTGGTGGGCCAGGTTTTGCCCAAGGAGGAAGCCCAGGCGCTCGAGGAGCTGGGGATCGCCTACATCAACGTCGGCACGGAACGAATTTTCGCTATCTTGTCACCCAACCAGTTCTTCCTTCTGTTGGCCGAAAACGACCGCCAGGTCGCGCTCGAGGACGGGACCTGGAAAGACAGCAACCCGTTCGACATCCACACCTACGTCTCGGCTCTGGCCTGGGACGAGTGGGCTGAATTCCATCGCATCCCGGTGGTCCGCGTTCCCGTGGGGTTCAAGGAGATCGCCGCTATCGTGCGCCAGGTCGAAGAGCAGATGCGGGAAGCCGACGGTGGTGAGATCACCGTGACCGCCGAGGCCGGGCAAGAAGTCACCTTAGGAGCTCGCCCCAAGCTGCACCACGCCGGTGAGGAGTCGGGGGGCAAGATCGGGGGACCGGTCAAGCCGATCCAGAACGTGCTGGGGCAGCAGATGATCGCGGTGCGTGAGAAGTCCAGCGGCGAGGCTTGCGTTTCCGCTGTGTCTCTGGCCGCCGCGTTGTATCTCGACGGTGGTGCCGCGAATGCGGAAGCGATGTACCTGCATCGCCTCCTGGCCAAGGTCTTTCAAGAATCAGGCGTCAAGAATCCCATGGAGTACCGGGGCGACATCGTGCACTATAACGAGGCCATCTTCGACCCGGCGGAGCTTGCCGCGGCCAAGAAGAAAGGGATCGCTGAACGAGTTGTCTTCAACGCCTACTTCGAGAATCTGGCGCGAGCGCTGCAAGACGGAACTTCGACCTTAGAGGAGACTCAAGCGACACTGAGTCAGGCCATGCCGGGCCTAGCCGATCTCTGGAGCGCGCTGGAGTCGATCACGATCTGGTCGGACGGGCTGCAGTTCTGGTTTGTGGAAGGCAATTCCAAGGGGATTCGAGATATCTGCATCCGCCCTTCCGGAACCGACGCCAAGACCAAGATCTACTTTGATGGAACTGACAAAGCTTCGATGGTGGAAGTGTTCGAAAACCACCTGCTTGGCTTTCGCCCTTAAAAACACCGGAATCTTGTGAGATATCCCGACAATTTTCTCTGGGGCGCGGCTACATCTGCTCTCCAGATCGAGGGGGCCGCGTCCAGCGATGGGCGCGGTTGCTCGGTTTGGGACGACTTCTGCCGGCGTCATCCTGAGCGCATCTTCCAGCGGGCTACTCCCGAAGTCGCCTGCGATCACTACCACCGCTTTCAGGAAGATGTCGACCTAATCGCCGACATGGGGCACAACTCCTACCGTTTCTCCATCTCTTGGCCGCGCCTTTTGCCCGAGGGGAGGGGGCGTCTCAATTCGGCCGGCTTGGACTTCTATGATCGGCTGCTCGATGCCCTGAAGGCGAAGAACATAACCACTGTGACCACTCTTTATCACTGGGACCTCCCCCTGGCCCTGGGAAGTTGGGAAGACCTAGCCACAGTAGAGGCCTTCGTTGAGTACGCGCGCCTATGCTTCGAGCGATTCGGCGACCGCGTCGATTATTGGTGCACCCTGAATGAGCCGGGTTGGAGCATTCTGAACGGTTACGTCACCGCCTTGCATCCCCCCGCCCGCCAAAATCTCAAGGCGGCCGTGCTTGTGAGTCACCATATGATGATCGCTCATCGCCAAGTTTGCCGTGAGGCTTCCGGGCAGGTCGGGATCGCTCTCAACCTTTCTCCGGTCTATTCAGCCACGGCACGAGCTGATGACTTGGCCGCTGCTCGCCGGGCAGATGGTGTGTTAAATCGCTGGTTCGTGGAGGCGGCCGTCCAGGGTCGTTATCCTGAGGATGTAGTCGAGCTGTACGACCGGCTGGGCTATCTCCCTGAGGGTTATGATCGTCTACCTGAAGCCAGGCTCGATTTTCTCGGCGTCAACTATTACTATCCCCACTACGCTGTGGACGCGCCCATGGGCCCTGGAGCTGTCGGGTCAGGTAACGATTTTCATCTGAACACCAGCGGCGACAAGGCCGAGGCCTGCCGCTTCACGCTGTCAGGCTGCTTCACTTTCGTGGCCAACCCACGCGGGCGCTATACCGACTGGGCTTGGGAGATCGACCCCGAGACGCTGGAGCGGCTGCTTTTGGAGCTGAGCCAGAGCTATCCGGGGTTGCCGCTCTTGGTGACGGAGAACGGCATCGGGTTGCCCGACAGCGCCGGTGACGGGCGGCTCGACGACCATGAGCGCATCGAGTTTGTGGCCGCACACCTCAAGGCCGTGGGCCGCGCCATGGAGAGGGGCGCCGATGTACGAGGCTACTTTATGTGGTCGCTGATGGACAATTTTTCCTGGGTCAACGGCTACAAGAAGCGCTACGGTTTTTTACACATCGATCCCCAGACTCTACGGCGCACTCCTCGGGCTAGCGCCCGCTGGTTCGCCGGTGTGGCGGCTCGCGGTGAACTAGACTGAAGGCTCCTCATTACCGAGTTCTCGCGCGATGGTCAATAGGGCGTCGCGAGTGGCGCTGTAGTGCGCCATCCAGCTCGAAACTTCATCGCCGCGACAAGCGCGGGGTGATACAAGATAAAGCGAATTCCAAGTCGTCAACATTTTACGGGTTCCTCTCATTTATGTTCCCGAACATAGCGATGTGGATAGACTACCCGTGCCTCCTCAAAGACTCCTTAAAGACTCAATCAAACAATTCAATAAATTTCGATATTTTGTAAAATTTCCACCGCGTCCTTCAATCGCTCCAAGGGGATGGCTGTGAAGCATAAACGTAGACAGTCAGCATGCAATCCACCAAAAGCCTCGCCGGGAGCTGAGGATACACCCCGCTCGAGCCAGGAGTGGAGAGTTCGCCAGGAAGCCTCGCGGCTACCGCAAGAGATGAAGAGATAGGCGCCAGCGGGCGGTTTCACAGTATTGGGAAAGGCCTGATGTAGCAGGTCCCGCGCTTTTTGATAAGCGGCGCGTTGCTCGTCTAGAAAGCCGAGATATTCCTCTCGAGGAGCCCGTAGCGCGGCTAGAACCGCCTCCTGGGCCAGATCGCTCAAGTTGTAGATCTGATGATTGCAGACTCGTCGCATGACCTGCATCAGTGCGGGGGGCGCCGCGATGTATCCGACCCGGAGCCCCGCCATCCCGAAGCTCTTACTCAAAGTGTAAACGGAGATGACGCACGGATTCTCCAGGTCGTTATCGAGGCTACCGATGGAAAGGCTCTCGTTGCCGTCGAAAATGATATGCTCGTAGGCTTCATCGCTCCACAACAAAAGTTTACGATCCTGAGCGAACCTATGGAGAGATTCCGCCTCGACACGACTGAGCAGACGCCCGTCGGGATTGTTGGGGTTGGCGAAGTAGATCGCCTTGGTCCTGGGTCCCACCAGCGGCCCCAAAACTCCCTGAGGGTCGTGGACGGCTTGCTTGAAGTCGACGTCGACCACGACCCCACCGACGGTAGCCACGATTCCGCGGATTAGTGGCCAATGGGGACACAACACGATGACTTCGTCACCGGGATCAAGGCATGCTTGTGCCACCGTGGCCAAAGCCTGGGTGGCTCCGCAAGTCACCTGAAGGCCTTCCGGGCCAAGCTTGACACCGTTATCCAACCACAGCTTCTCCGACAACGCCTCCAACAGTTCGGGGCGGCCAAAAGGGTGGGTATAAGCGAAATAACGAGTGCTCTCGGTAGCGGCCGCCTCGGCCAGGGCGCGGCGGGCCCGCTCGGGCGGAAGCCGGTAGGTGTCACCGATATGAAGGGGAAGACAGCGGTCCCCCAATTCCTGGAGCTTCGGGGTTAATTCCGCGAAGACCGAGGGGCGAAGGGTCAGGGCGCTCTGGGAAAGAAAAGCTGAATCCACCATGGAGAAAGTCGTTCCCATAGCCGGAAAGGAGATCCTTGTTCGGGCCTTCTACCGCTTCGCTCCGCTCGAAGCCGACCGGGTGGAAGCGTTGCGTTCGAGACTCGAAAAGCTCGGTCACGAGCAAGGACTAGGCGGCTCCATCCTCCTATCCACCGAGGGATGCAACGGTACTATCGCGGGCATTCCCGAGGGCATAGAAGCCGCTTTCGAACTCCTGCGCAGCGAATATTCCGAGCTGAAAGGCCAGGACAGCTGGACCTCGGCAATCCCTTTTGGTCGCTGGAAAGTTCTGCTCAAAGAGCAGATCGTGGCGGCCCGAGACCTGGCTATTTCACCTAGGGAGAACTATCAAGGCCAGCTGGACCCCGACGCCTGGGACGAAGCGTGCGCGATGGCGCGACGTGGTGAGGCCCAGATGATCGACGTGCGCAATCACTACGAGGTCGCTATCGGGACCTTTCCCGAAGCCATCGACCCTGGGACGGCCACTTTCAAGGAATTCTCCGACTATCTCGATCGGGAGGTCGGTCACAGCTTGGACCCCGAGAAGCCCACCGCCATCTTCTGCACGGGAGGCATCCGCTGCGAGAAGGCTCGTCTTGACCTCGAGCGGCGAGGATTTCAAAATGTCCTGCAATTGCACGGAGGGATCCTAGGCTATCTCAAAGCAAAACCGAAAGGTGTTTTCCAGGGAGAGTGCTTTGTTTTTGACGAACGGGTAGCCCTGGATGCCAATCTGGAGCCAAGCCAGATCCATGAGCGATGCCCAGGGTGTGGCGACCCCTGGCCCCGGGGGGAAAGCCACGATTGTCGACCCAAAGCGGTAAACTCGCGAAATGTCGCGACACAGAAGGTGAGTCCAGATGAGTGATTCGAGCGCGGATACGGTAAGCACCGGCGGTCCGAAGGGACCTTTCGGTCGATTGATGAGCAGTCTTAAGGCTTTAGTCGAGCCGGAGCTTCCCCTAGAGGACCGCAGGCTGTCCGGTCGCCTGGAGACCTCTTTAGAAGTTGAATACATCACCGAACAGAAGATTTCGGGACGAGGTTTGGTTCTAGATGTCTCTCGTCGTGGATTGCGCCTGCGCACCGACCTGCCGCTTTCCAAAGGCACCTCGATCGCCATCAACGCCCCGGAAGCTTTGCAAGCCTATTTCTCGCCCATGCTGGCTCAGGTGATGTGGACAAGCCGTCTCAGCGACGACTATGTCTACGGGCTACTCCTACCGCCAGGATTAGAATTCGAAGAGAGCTGGGTGGCCGCAGTGATGAAACAGCTCGGCTATGAGATCTCGAGTTTTCAACGCCGAAAGTACGTTCGGGCCGACAGCGAACTTCCCGGAACGCTCCTGCTCGACGCTCAACCGCCGCTATCCGTGATGGTTCTCAACCTGAGCATGGGTGGAGCGATGCTCAGCTCCGAGGTGGTTGTGGAATCGGAAACTCCCTTCCGGCTTCAACTCGGGCCCCACGCGGATCTTCCGGAGCTCGAGGTGTCGGGCGTCATCCTGCGCAACACCCCTGGAGAGGAAGAGGGGCAACACATCCACTCCACTCGTTTCGGACCGTTGGAGAAAAGACGTCATAGCCTTCTTAAGGAGTACATTATGAATCTCCTGGAAAAAGGGGTCCGCTAGTCCCGCCGAGTAGTGCGGGGGATGAGAAAGCATCGCCCCTTCCGCAGAGCCGCTTTGACATTCGGCCTTTTTTGCGCAACCTTTCTGTGCGGATCGAGACCGGTTATCGCCGATGAGCAGCCGGCGTCGACCTGGCAGGAGTTGCCACGTCCGGCCGTGGGGAAGGGCTTGATGATGGAGCCTCGCCTTCTAGGCTTCGGTTCTCGCGTGCACCTGGTCTGGGTCGGCACGACCGAGCAGATCTCCAAACCCGAGGTGTTTCACACCAGCATCTCGGGCGGGTCCACCGAGTGGTCTAATCCCCGCGCCCCCTTCTTCGGCGCCAACAAGAGCCGTGTCCGCCGGGTGGGCCTCGGACGAAGTCGAAATCTTCTGGGGCTGGTTTTCCAACGAACCCTGACCCAAGGCAACGACGCCTACAGCGTGATGATGAGTTTTTCCGGAGACCACGGGTGGAGCTGGGGGAACCCGATCGAGCTCGACAGCTTTGTCTCCGATGTCTCCGGCGGGACGACGGTCGCCATTGAAGGGCGAGAAGCCCCCAATCGCACGGAGTTCACCGTGGCCTGGTCTCGCGACTTCGGAAACGTTCGGGTAGCCAACATGGACATCAAGTCTAGCCTTCGCCCTGAGGGAACGGTCGTGGGCCAGCACGTCAGCGGCGCGATGAAAGCCGATGTCGCCTCGCTAGGTAAAGACGGATTCGCGGTGGTCTACAACAACGGAGTCGGACTCGCCACCGCTCATGCGCGAGCCCTGGTCGGAAAAGTCGACGAGGCCGTGATGTTTCTCAAGGGTCGCTACGGACTAGCCTTCACCGTGGCCTCGCGCCCCTACGGGCCATCCCGCATGGCGATAGGCGTCGGTACTATGATCGAGGCCTTCACCTCCAACGGAACGTCCTGGAAAAACGACAGTCAAAGTGGCGCTCTTCCCTTTCATGCCGACGGGGCTGAGGCCGAAAGCGACATGGACGACGACCAGGACCTTCACGTCGCCTTTCTTGTCCCTAAGGGAGACGTCTACGAACTCTGGTATGTCGGCCAGGACCAGAGAAAATGGGGGAAAGCCGAACTTGTGACGACCTTTAAAGGCGATAAGGACATGCGAGGATTCGACATCGGAGTCACCGACGACTACATCTTCCTAGCCGCCTCCCAAGGGTTTGAAGCTCAGTACTTCCGCAAGAAACACAAAAAGTAGCGAGCGCGCTCCCGGTAGCTTACTTTTTCACGAACTGGTGAGGCTTGTTGGTGATGAGACCGTCCACCCCGTTAGCCCGAACATAGGCGGCCACCAACGGTTTGTCCACCGTATAGGGGACGACGTTTTTCTCCTTACTGTGGGCTGTGGAAACAACACCTTTCGTGGCCATGGCCCAGTTTGGCATGACGCTGTCGGCGGTGGTTGTGGAGGTGAGCTTCTTAGCCTTCTGAACACCGATGGCACGACCCGAAAGACCTCCAACCACCAATCCCGCTAAGCCAGCCGCCGCGGTCAGCACCGGATTCCCCTGGGAGGCGAGGCCGCCTACCAAGCCCGCGGTAATTCCCCCGATAGCCGCGCCGACTCCAGACTTGATATGGGTGGAAGTCGCGGCGATCAAAACCCCCGTGTCGAGGTCGGGGGCCTGTGCCTCCACTCGCTCGACAAAACCCTTGTTGAAGGACATCACCGTCACCTGATCGGAAACGCCCTTGTCTCGAATGATCTCCACAAGCTCCGCGCCGGAGCTCTTGGCCGCTGTCTCCCGTTTGACTTCCACCACGACGTGAATCTTGTCCTTAGCCCAATCCAGGACCTCACCCAACTCGGGAGGGCGCTCACCGACGAACTTCGGGTCAAACCAGGATCCCGCGTCAAGCTTCTGAGCCTCCTCCAGGGTCAGGTCCGCGACAAGGCCCGTGCCGTTGGTGGTGCGGTCGACGGTATCGTCGTGCATGACCAGGAACTTGCCGTCTTTGGTTGTGAGTACATCCAACTCGATCGCGTCAGCCCCGTCGGCATGAGCCTGCTTGAAGGCGGCCATCGTATTCTCGGGCGCCCGGGCGGACGCCCCACGGTGCCCCACGATGCCGTGAAGCGAGTTCCCGTTCTTCGAATTTTGGATGAGCATATGAGACCCCTTGAATTTTATCGCCTCATCCTAACCGTTCCAGATTTACCAGGAGTGGAGTCCAACGTGGAAACTGTTAAAATTTAGGTTGCTCCGGTGGCTATTCCGAACGTAAGGCCTCGATGGGGTCTAGCCGCGAGGCGGACAGAGCGGGATAAAATCCGAAAAAAACGCCGATAAAGGCGGAGGTTCCAAAGGCCAGGATTATGGAGCTGTTGCTGACGATGGTGGGCCAACCGGCCAATCCCGCGACCTTGGCCGAGATGCTCACTCCCAAGACAATCCCGAGCGCGCCTCCGAGCAGTGACAACACGATCGACTCCACCAAGAACTGAGCCAGGATATCACGTCCTCGCGCGCCGATGGCCATGCGGATCCCGATCTCGCGGATCCGCTCGGTCACGGAGACCAGCATGATGTTCATGATCCCGATACCGCCGACCAGAAGACTGACGGAGGCTACGCCTCCCAAGAGATAGGAGAACATCTTCACGCTCGCGGCTGCAGTTTCATTAGCTTGAGCCGAAGTTTCCGCCTTAAATCCGCCAGAATTATCCTCGATATTGTATTTGCTGTTGAGAAGCGCCGTCGCCATAATCCCCAGGTCATCGACCTCGCCGGCCGAGGCGGCTTTCAGGATAATGTTGTTGAGGCGGTCTCGACCTATAATCTTGTCATTGGCGGTGGTGTAGGGGACGAGCACGCGATTGTCCTCCGACATCCACCCTCCGCTACTCCCCTTCTCCGATAACAATCCGATAACTTTGAAAGGGAAATTCTTGATTCTGATGGTCTCACCGATCGGATCGGCCCCGCCGAAGAGCTCTTTACGGACTTCCTGGCCCAGCACCGCGACATTTTGGGAGCCACGAATCTCCATCGAATTGAAGATACGACCGGACTCCAACGGCCAACTGGTGACCTCGGGATACTCCTCACCCACCCCCACCACTCGGGTGTTCCAGTTCGCTCGTCCGTAGACCAGGGTCGACATGGTTTGGGTCACCGGGCTCCCCGCTTGGATACCTGGAAGATGAGAGACCGTATGCCAATCGGCTTCAACCAGGACGCGTTGAGACTTCTCGTCCCCGCGCTCCGGCCCCCGGCGTGAGCCGGGGGCGATCTCGACAGTGTTGGTGCCCATCTTGTTGATAGATTCGGTGATCGCGGCTTGCGCACCGTTTCCGATGGAAAGCATCGCGATCACCGCGGCCACCCCGATGATGATCCCCAACATGGTCAAGAGGCTACGCAGTTTGTTACGCAAAAGCGCTCGCCATGCGATGCGGAAGATCATGCCCAGGGTCATGGAGCGACCTCACTCATGACGTAGCGCCTGGATAGGGTCGAGCCGCGAGGCGGAAACGGCCGGATAAAATCCAAAGAAGATGCCGATCCCCACCGACGTTCCGAAAGCCAGGATGATCGAACTCTGACTAACCACGGAGGGCCATCCGGCGAAGCCCGCGATAAGGCGCGAGATCCCCACCCCGAAGAGAACACCGAGCGCCCCTCCGCTCAAAGACAAGACCACGGACTCCATGAGGAATTGCGCCAAGATATCTCGACCTCGCGCCCCTATGGCCATACGAATCCCGATCTCGCGAACCCGTTCGGTAACCGAAACCAGCATGATATTCATCACACCTATACCGCCAACCAGCAAACTGACGGAGGCAATACCGCCTAGGAGTAATGTGAAGATACGAGTGCTTTCCCCAAGCATCTGGCTGATCTGCTCCTGGTTGAAGGCTCGAAAACCACCGTTCTCGGGGTCCGTCACGTTGTAGCGGTCATTGAGGAAATCGATCACCAGGTCTTCCAAAGCCTGGACCTCCGAGGGGCTGCGAGCCTGCAAAGACATAAAATCGAATCGATCCGTACCTGACCATTTGCTCATATAGGTTGTGTAAGGGATCAAGATCTGGTCATCCTGAGAGCCGAATCCCCCCGCTCCCTTCTCTTCGAGAAGCCCAATAACTTTAAAGGGAAGGTTCTTCAAACGGACGGTCTCTCCGACGGGGTCGGCCGAGCCGAAGAGCTCCCGACGCGTTCCCGCGCCCATCACCATGACGTTAGCCCCAGAGTTGATCTCGGAATCGGTGAACATCCTACCCTCTCCTAAAGTCCAGTTTCGAACCTCGAGATAGGAAGGCGTGGTTCCCACGATGTTGGTGCTCCAGTTCGCGTTACCAACGATGACAGGTCCTCTCCCTTCCGCCATGGGTGCGGAATTTGCCACTTCCGGCAAGCGAGACACGGCTCTCCAATCCGCCACGGTGAGCTTGACGCCCGAGCCTTCCGCCCCGCGTTGTCGACCTCGGCGAAAACCAGGAAAGACGTGAACCGAATTGGTTCCCATGCTGGAAAGGCGCTGCTCCATACTCAGCTTGGCTCCGTTGCCGATGGAAAGCATCGCGATCACCGCGGCGACTCCGATGATCAGCCCCAGCATGGTCAAACAGGTCCGAAGCTTGTTACGAGCCAGAGCCCGTAAGGCGACGCGGAAGGTGAGCCAGAGCGTCACGAGATCACGCCGCGAGCGACGGTCTGCAAGACCTCGGTGGGATCTCCGTCGCCGATGATCTCTCCGTCACGAAAAAGTATGACCCGTCGGCACTGCAAAGCGATATCCGGCTCGTGGGTGACCAGGACAATGGTCTGTCCGTCCTTGTTGAGACCCTCGAAAAGAGCCATCACCTCATCGGAGGTCTTGGTGTCGAGGTTTCCCGTCGGTTCATCAGCCAGGACCAGGACCGGGCGCGTGACCAGCGCGCGAGCGATGGCCACGCGTTGTTGCTCTCCGCCCGACATCTGGGAGGGGACGTGATGATAGCGCTTCTCGAGCCCGACCGAAGCCAGACTGGCCATTGCTCGCTCCCGGCGCTCGGAGGCGCTACGGACTCCTTGATAGAGTAACGGAAGCTCCACGTTCTCAAGGGCGGAGGTGCGGGCCAGCAAGTTGAACCCCTGAAAAACAAAGCCGAGCTTGAGGTTGCGAATTCGAGCCCACTCGTCTCGGGACAGCCGCGCGACTTCCAGACCGTCGAGAAGATAACTCCCAGAGGTGGGACGGTCCAGGCATCCCAGGGTATTCATCGTGGTGGACTTGCCCGAGCCCGAAGGCCCCATGATGGCCACGAACTCTCCGGCCTCGATCGTCAGATCGATCCCCTTAACCGCTTGCACGGCCACGCCACCGACGGAATGATAGGTTTTCGTGATCCCTTTGAGTTCGACGAGAGCCATCGCCGGCCTAGAAGGAGAGTCGGAAGCGAGAACGCTCCGCTTCTCCCCCTTCCTCTTCCGTGATCACCTGCTCGCCGACCTTAAGGTCTCCCGAAACCACGACCACGCTATCCTCCGTGGAAATCCCGGTGATCACCCCACGCTTGACCGGCTTGCCGCGCTCGAGGACCCAGACCACTCCCCGACGGGTTCCCGGCTCCAACTTTTTCCGCCTTTCGGACCTGGCTTCGGGGGTCGCGGAATCTCCCGGGGTGGCGCTAGCCGACGGGGTCGGGCTGCCCGAAGCCGTGGGCGAGGCGCTCGCTCCCCGCTTACCTCGTTGACCTCTAGCCCGCCCGCCCATACCCGGCTTCATCTCCTTACCGGCTTTCGGTCGCTCGGAGGAAGGAACGTAGCGGAGAGCCTGACTCGGAATGACCGTGGCGTCTTCGATCTTCTCCGCGAGAATCTCAACCGTCGCCGTCATTCCGGGCTTGAGCACCTCATCAGGGTTGTCCGCCGTGACCAGAACTCCGTAGACGACGACGTTGGAAGCCGTCTCTCCCGCGTCTGGAGCCGAACGGACTTGGACCACGGAGCCCTTGAACTCCCGGCCCGGATAGGCGTCCACCGTGAAAGTGACCGGAGCGCCCTGCTTGACGCGGCCGATGTCGGCCTCGCTGACCTCGGCCTTGACCTGCATCTTACTCAGGTCTCTGGCGATGGTGAAAAGCTCGGGGGCTTGAAACTGAGCCGCCACGGTCTGACCCGGCTCCACCTTTCGGTTGATCACCACCCCGGAGATAGGAGATGTGATGGTGGTCCGCTCGAGATTGACCTGGGCCTCTTGAACACCTGCCTGTGCCTGAGCCACAGTGGCCTGAGCCGCGTTGACCTGCGCCGCGGCGGCGTCACGCTGGGCATGAGCTGCTTGCAAGCGGGCCTGAGCGGCGCTGATCTCGGTCCGAACTCCGGCCAATTGGGCCCGAGTCTGAGCCAGTTGCGCCTGGGCCTGCTGAAGGCCGGCCTCGGCAGTCTCCACACTGGCGGCGGAGACTAGGTAAGTGGTGCGAGCGGTGTCTCGCTCCGAAAGCGCGACCAGTTCGCGGGCAACCAGGTCCTCGGCTCGCTTGTACTGGACCAGGTCGTTGTCACGTCTAACCTTGGAGCTCTGCAGCGCGGCCTTGGCGTTGGCTACACCGGCTTCCGAGGCGGCCAGCGTCCCCTGGGCTTGCTGGAGATTGACTTGCGCGGTCTGGATGGCCACTTCGGCCTGTTGCACGGCCGCGCTCTGGCTGGCTAGATTGGCCTGGGCGTTAGAAAATCCCGCGGTGGCCGACTGCAGACTGGCGTCGGCTCGGGCTTGTTGGGCCAGAAACTGAGAAGGATCGATCTTGGCCAGGACCTGGCCCTTTTCCACACGAGAGTTGAAGTCGACCAGAACATCAGAAACCGGACCGCTGACCTGAGAGCCCACCGTGACGGTGGTGGTCGACTCGATGGCGCCTGTTGCCGCCACGTGAGCCTCGACCGTCTTCTTCTCGACCTTGGAAGTGACGTACTCGGTCTTCTTCTCTTCACCGGAAAAGCTACGGTAGGCGGCCACGCCGACCAACAGAAGAAGAAGTCCCCCGACGATCTTGCCCCAGGGTATGCCACGTTGAGGGTTCACGGCGATCTCGTTTCTGTCCGTCGTGGGCAAGACCCTCCGCCCTTTACTAAGGGTTCGCTGAAGACGTGGGGGCGTGTCTTAAGACGATGGTGGGATTTGGCCGCTCTTCATCCCATCGCTCAAGCTCGACCCAGCGACCGACGAGTCCCGCTCCACGCCAGAGCGATTTCAGCTCTTCTCGAGAAAAAAGCCCCATGAGGTGGCGCTCCTCTCTCGTCGTGACGCGACCCTCCCGGCGCTCCAAGAAAAGGTAAACCGTCTCCAGTTCGTTGTCGTTAGGGTCGGGGTCCCACTCATAGTGAGTCAGGGTGATCTCGCGCTCCGACTCCTCGAAAGTGGTGAGGTAGCGGTACGGGCCCGCGAACTCATCGGCCAAAGCGTCCACCTTGACCAGAGCGATACCGTCCGGCTCGAGATGAGAGGCGACGGTGGAGAAAAGAGCCGCCACTTGCTGGCTCTCTCGCAAATAACAAAAGGAGTCGTGCACGGTCACCAAAGGGAATCGGCGCTTGAGCTCAAGCTGTGTCATGTCGCCGGGGCAGCACTCGAACTCGGGAACCAGGCTCGAGACTCGTTCGAGCATGGCACAAGACAGATCGGTGGCGACACCGCTCACCCGACCTCCCCACAAACGAGAGAGCCAGTGCAGGTGATGGCCGCCGCCCGTTCCCAGGTCCAAAACCTCGAGGAATTCACGATAGCCCAGCTCCTCGAGGACGATCCCCACCCACTCCCGCATCTCGTCCCGATAGGACTCGAGCGGGGCGACCAGCGGCCAAAGGTCGGCGTGCCGGTCGTAGAGCGGGTAGAGGGGAGAGCTCATCGGGTATGAGCCAGACGACGCACGCTGTGGTCGACCTTACTTCGCTCCATTAGCCGATCGAAGTCGACGTCGTAGTAGAGACAGTCCCCGTGTCCCGAGAAAGCGCGCTCTACCCGATAGCCCAGGCGGTGCAGCCAGTTCTGGACCCGCTCGATGGAGAAGATCTTCTGACGAGGGTCGACGATGGCGTTACAGTCCCTCAGGTCGCCCAGGAACCAGTCGCCGGTGATAGCCGTGCCACGATACAAGATGATCTGATCGCTCTCGGAGTGTTTCGGAGCGTGAATGAGGATCAAGGGCTCTCCATTGAGGTCCAAAACCTTGATGTCTCCATCGAAAAGCTCGTCAAAAAGGTCGTACGGGCTTCGCCCTCCCGCCCAGGCCAGTCGTGCCATCATTCGATTCTCCGCCTGGCTGCGATGGCCCACGAAGTGAGCGTGAGGGAAGGTGTCGCGAAAAGAGACGATGCTTTTGCAGTGATCGACGTGAGCGTGGGAGAGGAGTCCGTACTTGAGCTCGGCTCCGATCCCCTTGAGGCACCGCTTGGCCGCGTTCCAGGGGCGGGCGTCCCGCTTGGGTCGATAGGGCGGCATCTCCACCAGGGCGGCCTCGTCGCCGTTGACCAAAAGCCAGACGGCATTGCGGTAAGGACCGTAGGGGCCGAGCATCAAGACGCCGGGAGCGAGATGGGATATTTTTTTCATGCGGGCTTACAACCTCTGTTCGGGGCTGCGGTTTCGAAGCTACCGCCCCCCGCCCTGCCAGGAGTTTTCCGGTCTTTTTTGTATTGGGGGCGATGCAGCAAGTCTGGACCAAAATCGTCGCTTTTATGGAAGCCGCCAGCAGGCAGCGCCACATGGTCGCTCTGAGAGATGGTATGATCGGGGTCGTTCCCGTCATTCTCGTGGGCTCGACCTTTCTACTACTCGCTGCTCAAGGACAAATGCTCGACTATATACCGTTTCTAAAAGGTACGCCTTTTCAGAAGTGGTATGTCGAGGTCGCTTCGCCCAGTCTTTTCATTCCGTTTCGTTTCACAATGAAACTCCTGGCTCTATATGTGGCCTTCACCATAGCCGCCGCATTAGCCAAGGAGTATGATCTGCCGCCCATACCCAACGGCCTTACTGCTGTGGCTTGCTTTTTACTCACGGGAGAAATGAAGCTGGTAAAGGTCACATCCGACGCTGAAAAACCTGTATGGTTACTTCAGGTCGATCCCCTGGGTGCCGAAGGGCTCTTCCTAGCGATCTTTTTAGGTTTGGCGACGGTCGAGGTCTCCCGGAGACTCACCTACATGCCACGAGGCAAAGACGGGGAAGACGTCACCGGCGGAATCCCTCCGGCGGTCATTCAAGCTTTCGCCAGCTTCTTTCCCATGCTAACTTGCGTCTTCGTGGTTTGGCTGGTGCGCCACGCACTCGGTTTCGATATTCACCACTTCATTCAAGAACATACCGCCTGGATGAAGTTCTTGGGCGATACCTTTCTCGCCATGGTCGTGATCAACATTCTTCTTCATCTTTTTGGAGTGGCCGGAGTTCATGGTATCTCCGTAATCAACGCGGTGATGTTTCCGATATGGCTCCAATTCTTAGTCGCCAACGCCGCCGCTCATGACTCATCTCAGCCCATGCCTTACGTGACAGCCTTCCCCTTCTATCAGTGGTTCATCTGGATCGGTGGGGCGGGGGCGACTCTCGCGCCGACGGTGCGATGCTTACTCAGCCGAAATGCCCATATCAAGAGAATCGGCAAGATCTCCATCGTGCCCGGTATCTTTAATATCAACGAGCCCTTGCTCTTTGGATTGCCCGTGGTGGCGAACCCACTCCTAGCGATTCCTTTTATTGTGGCACCCTTAGCCTGTGGCACGGTAGCCTACTTCGCAACGGCCTGGGGTCTAGTCGGAAAAGCCTTTATTGAGGCTCCCTGGGTCATGCCGTGTCTCTTCGGCGCATACTTTTCCACCCTAGACTTCCGCGCCATCATTTTGCTACTGGTCAACTTCGCCCTCTCCTACATAATCTGGGCGCCTTTCATCAGGGCCTACGAGCATCGCCTAGCCACCACGGCGTCCTCCGAACCGAAAGACGATCCCGTTACCACCACTGGAGTCGAAAATTAACCGAATAGATAAGCTCGAGGGAAGGTCTCTGATGTGGCGGACCTCTATCGACCGTGAGAGTCTACCAACCCGTACTCTACCAGTGAGAGATGATGTCGTACCCAGACACGAGAAGACCGAGCATCATAAAGACCGCGGCGACATAAAAAAGCATCCAAAAGAAGAAAGAGCAAGATTGCCGTTCCCGGTCGACTTTCGCGAAACTTCCGCCGGCATAAATTAAACCTTTTCTCCATCCATCGACGATACAGTAGAGGAGCCAAACGATGCCTATGGCATAGAAAATTCTACTGGCAAGGAGAGTCGACATGGACTTCACGCTCCGTTCATGAGGTTGCAGAAAAAGGACGACGTTCTGGTAGTCTTTGTAGTCCTTCGTAGTACCCAGGACCAGACCTGCCCGCCGCCTCAGGCTTCGAGTAGCAAAAGTCCTGTAAACAAAAAACTCCTTTCATGACCACAACGTCCGTCATGAAAGGAGAGTGTTGTTGACACCTTTATTGAAAGGTAAGTCGGGAGAACAACGTCGGCTAGTGAGAGACTAACGAAAGCAGGGGGGGTTGAAGAAGTGGTTATGGCACTGGTGTCCGCCGTGAAGTCCACAGTGAGGCTTGATGAAAGGGGGCTTCCAGCAAGAGCCGGGGCGGAAGGGCGGTTTCAGACAGCCCCCCGGACGACGACGACGGCACTGGCAGGGGTTGTGGTGATGCTGATGAGGACGGCAACGACGATTTCCTTGGCAGCGACCGCGACGGATACGAGGGCAACGGGGACGAAGAAGAATTTTACCTAGGGTACCGGGGTTGAGGAGTGAGCTGAGCATCTGGAGTACCTTCCTTTATTCGAAGTGTTTTGTTCTGTGGTTAGAATATCCGCTACCCGCAATGCGACCGTAAATTCTCGCTCACACTATGTGACAAAAACGTAAACTTTCCGCTGGGATGAAAGTGACCCGAGGATTTCCTTGGAAACAAAGGGGAGTCGTGCCCCAATCACCGAAATTTGCCGATAATGCGTCGCCTGGTGAACCTTTTTCTGATTCTCGTCGTCCTTGGGGCCGTCGGATTTCTCTTAGTCAAGGCGCGGATCATTAACCTGCCTGGGCGGCAAGCCGGTCCTCAGCCTCCCCCCACGGCCGCTCCCCCCCCCCTCGCGATAATCTGCGCATCAGCGTGGCGCAGCGACCTGAGCGCTTGATCGTGAACGCACTCCAGCGCTTGTTGGAAGCCGAGAGACTCAAGGTCGAGATCGTGGCGTTCAATCCCGAAACCACCTGGATGGAACTGGCCGCCGGCGAGATCGACCTGGTGGTGGCTCCCATCGGGGACGCGGTCACCGCGCAAGCGCGTTTTAACTGCGGAAGATTTCTCTTTGTTAGCGGCCTTTCCGAAGGCTACGACACCATCATCTCTAAAACCCAGCTGCCAGGCCCTCCCCTGAGTCTAGGGATCGTGGGCGGCCAGAGTGGCGAACTCTTCGCCATTGGAAAGTTCCCCGAGGCGCGGCTGCTGACAGCCGACGACCAGACGCAATTGCAAGGCTGGCTAACTGAAGGCGCGGTTCAAGCGGCTGTGCTGGAAAGCGCGGGTCTCAAAGGCGAGCTCGCTCAGAAAGCCGTAAAACTCGGAGGTACCAGTCCTGACGGACCGATGCCGACCGTGGTGGTTCTATCCCAAACTCTAGCCCAGGAAAGTCCGGAAAATCAAACTCGCCTAGAGATTTTAGCCGCGACCCTGGAATCCTGGAAGGGACTGATAGGTTACCTCAATACTCAGCCAGAGCTCCTGCGTTCTATCTTACGAGCGGAAGCCAGCGCCATGGGAGTGGACTTGGACAAGCTGTTCCAGGATTACCGTTTTCTTTCACCGGGCGAGGGACGCCAGGCGCTCCTGCAAGGAAGTCAGGAGGGTCTGCTCAAGCAAACATTGGACCTTCTAGTCCTGGCCAAAACCAGCAACCTCACGTCTCCGGATTGGGAGAAGACTCTGGCCATTCCGTCTCCTCTCAACCAGTTGCTGAGCTCTCCCGTCAGTGCCGCCATCTCACCGACTCCTAATCCAAGAGCGACCCCCGCCGCGATTGGGACTCCAACGGCGGAGGCGACGCGGTCCACAACGATCGCATCGGTGGCTTTTGAGGGCACGAACTATGTGTCCGGTTCTGCCCCCACCGCTCCCTGGCCCGAGCCCACCACTTTTAAAGTCGAAAAGGCTCTCGATTTCGCCGGCGCGCTGACCGACACTCGAGTCGGAATCTGTACCGCCGAAGGCTTCGCGGCCTATAGTCTGGACGGGAAGCTCGCCTTCGACTCCAAAGAGGGTGGAGTACCAACCTCCTCCATTCTGGCTGATCCCAGTACTTTCTATGTGACTCGTGCCGGCCAACTTCAAGCCATCGACGAGCAGGGGAAAGTCCTTTGGAAGTTTCCCTTTGAAGGACGCCCGGGGCAAACCCCTCTCTTGACTGATACTCACGTCATTATGAGCGTCAGCTCGAGAAACGAGCACAAGGTCGTCGCGGTGGCACGAGAGACCGGAGAGGTCTCCTGGCAAGGAGCCTTGGAAAAGGCTCCGACCTGCGCCCCCGTCTTCGCCGACACTCCGCTACCGAGAGTTCTCGTCATCGACGAAGCGGGACAGCTTACCGCATGGAATGCCCAAACCGGTGGAGTCAATTGGCAAAGCGCGTTATCCAAGCCGACCTCCCTAGCCCCCGCTGTCCGCGGGGACGTCCTGGCCGTCGCCCATCCTGAAGGGAATGTTGTCCTGGTCTCACTAGTTGATGGACGGCAGCTCTGGGAAAACCAATTAGGAACAAGATTCACCGCGGCTCCCACCGTCACCGACAGCGCGATCATATTGCCGGCCACCGATAATACCGTCTACGCCCTGAAACGGGAAAACGGAGAGATTCAGGTCAAAGTCCCTCTGGAAAGCCTCCCTTCCTCTCCCCTCGTCGTGGTAGGCGAAAACGCTTACCTCTGCGACCAAAACGGCGGAGCTCACGGATTCGCGCTCACTCCGAAGCTCTCGTTGGAATGGAGTATCAACCCAGCCAAGACGGCTCTGCAAGCCCCCATTTTCTCGACTCAAAACTTCGCCTTGATCTCGACGGATGGCTCCGTACGGATCTATCCGCGATAAAACACGCCTTAGTTAATATAAGAGTTCGACTTTAACGGCTAGCGCGCCAGTTGGTAGCCTGTCGAAAGAACGGCATATTGATTCCACCCGCTCCTTGCCCCTTAGCGATCTGGCCTTCCAGCGAACCGGCCTTAGCCAGCGCCTCTCGCAAGCTCCGACTTCCCGAAGTTGAAACGGGGGTTAGCGTCGCATGGGCGGAGCCGTCGGCTCCCAAACTTCCCCGCAAGGAGTACACTCCATGTCCGGTTTGAAGGGAGTCACCCGGGGGTCGGTAGGCCACATCGAGTTGGAGCCGTCCGGTCAAGACATCGTCTTTCACCTCCACGATCAGGTTGCCCGAGACGCGGGCCTCACCACCCCACTCCAGAGGCACCATTTCAGCGATACGACCCTTGATAGTCTCTTCACAACCCGTGCTGGTGAAAGAGTTCTCAAGGATGTGAACCTTCACACCTTCAGCTACCGAATCATCAAGATAGAGGCGGCCCTTGAGCGCCAGGTTGGCAGTTCGGGCGCGACCTGTCCCCGCGCAGGGTTGCGAACCGCTCAGAGCTATCCGCACAACCCGTTGAGAGGGCACCAGGGATGCCGTACCCGTGTAGCTCCAGCCCGAGCGCTCATAGCGAACATTCGCGCGAACCTCCTCGAGCTTTCGCGAAACGGAGCCCAGAGACTCCCACAGCGCCTCTCCTCTCTGGCGGTCCTTGGGAACTCTTACGTCGAGCAAGCCTCGTCCGGCCAAAAGCCGAAGAAAGCGCGCCGGCTCTTTACGCGTCTCCTCCCACCAGGTCAACGCCTCCAGCGGGTCCAGGGAACCGCAGCCTCGCTTCTCGAGCTCCGCTTTTACGGGTGCCCAGATGGTCGACCACGACCCCACCTGAAGTGCGTTCTGGTGCAAAAGTTCCGGAATCCCAACCTTTTTAAGCATGCCCCAGTTGGCCGAAGAGGAGCCGTCCGACAGTTCATCCTTACTGGGACCCGTCTTGAGATAAGCATCCAAGGCGCGCTTGGTGGCCACCGACAGGGCCGGGTCCGCCGGCTGGGCTTTCGCGCTCTCGCGGCCCAATGCCAGGCAGGCTACGAGCAGACTCAAAATCAAGAGGCGCCAGCGAGGCATCAGGAGTCTGAACTCACTCTTCTGACTCCGGATTTAGCTTCGAAAACCTTCAAAAACTCATGTCCGAAACGCGGATTGACCACAATATGGTGCTCATCCCGGCTGGTGCGCAGGTAGATGCGGTCGAAAAGGTAGTCCTGTTGTAGCTCTTTCTCTAAGTTCTGTCGCTCTTTGGCCCCCAGGTCCGCGGCCGTCATCAAGACCGCGACACCTTTGGCGTGAAGTTCTTTCTCCCAGGAGGCGCGTTCGGGGCCGTCTTCACCCAGAGAAACGATCGGCAGCTTCACCGTCTTTCCTGCCAGTCGATTTAGTCGTTCCTGCAAGTGCAACAGATAGCCGACCAGCTCGGGACGAACCCAGCGGGAACGTTTTTCAGCCGGACTCGGGTTCCAAGCCGAATCCGGCAGCTTGACCAGATAGCCCTGGTTCACTCCCTTTTCAAACTCTTGCTCTCCCATGAACGCTGGAAGTCCTCGGACCTCGCCCGCGAGCTGCGGCAAGGTGTAGCGCTCCACAGCGTCCTGGAGATATTTCTCGCCGGCCAAAAAGCCAGACAGAGAGCCCAGAACCTTCCAGGGATAGATGTCGCTCTCGTCTCCCAAAGCCAGATGGGCATTGCTTCGAGTCGTCTTCTCTCCCTCCACGGTACGCAAGCCGTTGAGCATCTCGCGGCTTCGAGGATCGTTCCACAGATCGAGATAAGTCACGTTCAACTTTTGCAGCGAATTCAAAAAAGAGCTTCGATCGCCGGCCTGCGGGTACATGACCGTCGCATCGTGACGACGCAAGTAGTCGTACAAGATGTCGTCCTGATTGAGCACACCCTTGTGATAAGCTCCGATCGCATGGTCGACACGGCCGCCGTACATACTCAGAAGAAAATCGAAGAACAAGACGACGTCCTCGAGATTGCACTCGGCGATCGCGCGCTCATCACTGACACCAGCCTTTTTGGCCATCTGGCGGTGACGTTGCTCGATGTTGAGGAGGGCCGCCCTGGCTTCGAGCTTCTTAGCCTTCTCCAGCCGGGTCGGGTCCTTATCGATACCGCCCTGGTATCTCTCCCATTGGGCCGCCTCTTTAAGTTCGGCGGCCTTTCGAGCGGCGTAGCGATGGGCTTCATCCACGGCTCCCCAGGTCATCTGCCCCAGCCCGGCCGCGTCGGCCCAAGAGACTTTATCTGATCCGCCTGAATTCTCCCAACTGGTGATGGCCAGGACCGGATAAAAGGGCACTTCATGCCGCTCACAGATCTTCTGAAGAAGGTCCTTGTACTTTCGGATCGTGTGATGATTCCGAATCAAGTCGTGATTCTCCGTGGGATGGTACACCACGTAATGGAAAGAAAGAATCTCGGCCAGCATCTGATGCTTTTGAGCGTCGGTCCGGTCGGAAAAGATCTTCTCCAGCATGCCGGCGACAGCATCGATCTCGGACTGTGGATACTTTCCGTGGAGATAGTACTCGCGTAAAGAGCCCTGGCCATTCCAAACCGGCCGCGAATCCGTGCTCTGGCTACTACCACTCCCACCACTCGCACCGCTGACGGCACTGAGTAGCTCCGTCTCGCCGGCGGCGGCGGTGGCGCTCGAACCGGCGACCTTGCGCCCTGTCGGCGCGCAGCTAACAATCATCGAGGCGAGTAAGAGCGCCGCGCAACATGACCTTCGAAACCTCACTGGCCGTTGAATTCGCCTTGAGAAAAAAGGTTCCCGCCCACCGGAGTTATCCCAGGCCCGGGCTGACCTCTCGGCGAACCCGCTTTAGGATGAGTCGAGCGCGGCGGGAGTTGGGTCAAAGGGGAGAGCGAGCCGCCCTGGCCTACCTCCAGGAGAGGGGCTACATCTTGCTGCACAAGAACTTTCGCCGCCAGGACGGTGAGATCGATCTCATTTTGCGTGACGGAGAGACCCTGGTTTTCTGTGAAGTCAAGACCCAACGTTCGGTCGAGGCCGCAGAAAGCTACTCACCTCGCCAGCAGGCTCGAATGCGTCGTCTCGTGCTATCCTACTTGGCGAGGTCGGGCTGGGAAGGTCCCGTGAGGGTCGACCTGATGGCGCTCGACGAAGAGTCAGGCGATGAGAGGTTTCGCATCCACCACTTTCATGACATCCTCTCCGACGACACCTGAAATCACTGGAACGCGGTCGTCCGCCTGGCAGGAATGCGGACCTGGAACGGCTTAATCAAAGCATGTGAAATTCTTCAAGCTCCTACTCGTCATCGCTTTTAGCTGCACCAGTCTAGCTCTGGCCGAAACAACTTCCGCCGCGACCGAGCCTTTGGACCTATCCGGTACCTGGAAGGTCGTGCTGGAAAACAGCTACACCCGCAAACAGATCACCTTTCGAATCGAGCAAAAAGACGGACGCATGCGCGGCAAGATGGCTTCCAAGGAGATCGGAAGCCAGGACCTGGACGGACGCCAAGCCGAGAATGGCGAAATCCTTTTCTGGAGCACCTTCCGCTCTCGCGAGGGAATCAGCACGGAGACTTCATTCAAAGGCCGGATGGAAGGTGAGGCCATTGTCGGCAAAGCTCGCTTTTTCGAAAAACCTTACAACTTCCGCGCCGAGCGCTCCGAGTAGTCGAAGACCCTAGTGTTCCACCGATAAAGCCGGGTCTCCCTCACCGTTAGCGGAAACGCCGTGGGGAGCCGACGTCAGGGGCGGCTCCTCTTCGAGAGGCTCCATCCCTTGCTCGAGAATGTCCTCCGGAATCTCCATCCTGTCTTCCTCCATCACCGGAGTACCGGGAGTACCAGGAGTCGAACTTGTTCCGGGCACGATGGTTAAGCCTTGCTGAATGCGGAATTTTATCCCCTTAAGACTGGGAGGCTGTTCCACGTAGGGTATCTGGGCACCGGCTGAGGTTACGACCTCTTTGTCCTTGCGAGGATTGAGGTGATTCGGAAGATCTCGCTCGGTCAAGGTCACCAAAGTCGGGGTCAAAAAAACCGATCGAGCCGTGGGCGCCATTCGAGCCGGCAGATCCACCTGCCGATGGACGGGGCAAGAGCGTGACGGAATATCCCCGGTCTTGAAGACTTCCTGATAAGTCTTGGCACAACTCGGCGTGGCCAGATAGGTGCTGTCCCAGCACAGTTTGAACCTTTGAGGCTCGGCGAAAGCTACTCCGGGTAGGGACGTCGCGGCATCGCGCCCCGCCAATCCAGCCTCCGCGACAGTGTAAAAGATCTCCGCTGGAAGCATTCCTCCATAGACGCGAGCCATGGGCCGGTTGTCGTCTCGGCCGACCCAAACCGCTATGGTGTGAAAGGGGGTAAATCCACAAAACCAGGCGTCCTTAAAGTTGTCGGTGGTCCCGGTCTTGCCTGCGACGTACGTGCTGGTCAGGTTCGCGGCGGTCGCCGTACCTCCGGTAACGACGCGATGGAGCATCTCACACATCCGCCTTGCCGTTTCCTTGGAGAGGACTCTGTCAACCTCGTTGTCATCGGTGGAATCTCGCAAGACTTTTCCATCAGCGGTAACGACTTTCTTGATCGCATGACTTGGTCGAAGAACTCCACCCGAAGGCAAGACCGAGAACGCACGCGCCATCTGAAGCGGGCTAACCTCGCCCGCTCCCAGAGCCAAAGAGGCGACTTCAGGGAGGTCTCCCTCAATCCCCATCCGATGGGCTAAAGAAACGATCCGAGAAGGTCCGACGTGGGCTACCAGTTTCGCCGCCACCAGGTTTCGTGAAAATTGCAATCCTGTGCGCAAAGGGATCGCACCCATGAACTGCCCATCTGAATTTTTGGGTCTCCATTCTTCCACCGTGCCTGGAGAAAAGGTCGCTTCCGTGTCGGCAAGCTCTTGCTCTGGACCATACCCAGCCTCCAAGGCAGCGGCGTAAACAAACATCTTGAAGGCGGATCCAGGTTGGCGACGGGCCTGCCAAGCGGCGTTGAACTGCTTTTTGGAGTTCCACCCCGGACCACCCACCATAGCGACGATGTCACCCGTGTTGTTGTCTAACATCACCAGCGCTCCCGTGTCGGCTCCCAGAATTTTGCCTGGCCCTTCAATGGAGCTTTGAACCGTCTCTTCGGCAACTTTCTGCAGCCTGAGATCTAGAGTCGTCACAATCTGCAGACCGCCGCGACGAATATAGTTTTCCGGATACTGTTCGGAAAGCTGACGAATCACGTAGGTGGAAAAATAGGGATACTTCAACATGCCGTCGCTGGAAGGCAAGGGACGATCGACAAAGCTGTAGCTCGCCGCTTTCTTACGCGCCTCCAGAGCGACTTTGGAGGTCACCTTTCCCTGACTCTCCAAGGCCTTGAGAACCTCATCGAGACGAACCAGCGCCGCTTTCTTGTCCACCAGTGGGGACAACGAGGATGGAGCCTGGACTAGGCCGGCTAGCAGAGCCGCCTGCCAGAGTTCGAGTTTGTCAGGGTCGGTCCCGAAGTAAACCGAGGCGGCGGAGTCGACTCCGTAGGCCCCGGCCCCAAAATAGACCTCGTTGAGATAGATTTCCAAAATCTTGTCTTTGGAGAGCTTCTCGTCCATCCGAGAAGCCAGGACAGCCTCTCGAACCTTGCGTGAATAAGTTCGCTCATCGGTCAAGAAGAGCTTTCTCGCTAACTGCATAGTCAGCGTGCTCGCCCCTTGCTCGGTGCCGCCGGCCGACAAATTACCGGTCAGCGCGCGGGCGATACCTTTCCAGTCAACCCCGCTATGCTCATAAAATCTCCGGTCCTCGATCGCCACTAGTGAGGCTACCATCAGTGGAGAGATCTTTTCGATCTTAGTGTAGGTACGATTTTCATCGAAAAGTGTCGCGATCAATGTTCCATCACTGCTGAAGATTTTCGTGGTACGGGCGGGATCGTAGCGGTCGAGCTTAGCCAGGTCAGGTAGACCGGCTGTGATGGATGCATAGAGCAGGCTCGCACCTACCGTCCCAAGGAGAATCAGGCCCGCGAAAACAGCGAAAAATATCCTAAGTGGTCTTCCCGCCAACGCCGGACGGGCGCGCAACCAACGGGAATGAGAACTTGAAGTCGTATCCATATTCCGATGTCTTCGACATCAGTCATTCCGACCTTGCTCTTGAATTCGAGAGTATCCGTAGTTTTCCGATCGGATAGTCTCACGATCTCCGGGTGAGGCTAAACCTGACAGTTAAAAGGCAGCGCCCTGCAAAGATTGACTCTCGATCTCCTCGAGTTGTCGACGCATCTCGGAAAGCTCCGCGGGGCTAAGCTCCTGGCGATAACGGAGGAAAGCCGCGAAAAACTCCTCGACCTTACCGTCGTAGTATCCACTGACCAATCGCTCGAAAAGCCCACGCGCCAGCTGGTCCTGACCTTCTCGCGCCCAATACAGGTAGGCCTTCCCTCGCTTGGCTCGGTCCACCACGCCCTTCTTGAAGAGATTGACAAGCACGGTCATCACCGTCGTATAGGCGAGCGGCCGCTCACTTTGAATGCGCTCGGATACCGCCGCCACACCCAGGGGCATTCGGCTGGTCCAGAGGATCGCCATCACTTTCAACTCCAGGTCCCCGAGCTTCTTTTCGCTACTCACTCTTGTCAAAACTCTTCCTTCTCTAAATCTCGCGACGTGCGTACTCGCCTTCGATTTATCGGCCGAACCCCTGAGGGTCTTAAGACTTTTCCCAAATTTGAATCATTTCGCTTGGCTCCTCGCTAAACATGTTAACTCTTAATCAAATTCTTCAGCCAGGATGTTCCCGCGGGCCCACGAACACTTATCGAGTGGAACCCTCTCGCTGGAAGCAGCGCGGTATGGCCTTTATCACCGAGATACTCATCGCTCTCAGTGTGTTGATACCGGTGATGATCATCGTAGGGGGCATGTTCACCTTCTCCTTCTCGGTGGACCGCCGCGCTTGGAACCAGCGGACCGCGCGCTCCTTGGCTCGCTCAGCGCTAGAGGAGGTCAGGGGGCGGGATTTCGCGGAGATGGCCTCGTCCACCTTAGTCTGGCCCCCGGCCAGCATGCCCGCCGCCGACCGTGCCAAACTGGCCTCTGGAGGAACCGAATTCCGCATCGAGGTCACGGTGGACCCGAGCGGCCCGGTGGATGACTCCGTGCTGCAACGCCAGATTAGAAGCGTCGTGACATGGCGCGGAAAAAATGGAGAAGAAAGGCTGGAGGCGGAAACGACGGTCGCTAGAGTCTACCAGCGAGTCCACGAACCGGGCCCCTAAACCCCTTAGGCGAAAGCTTCGAACATTCGAACCAGGGGCAGCATACAGGCCAGCGCGACAATACCTACGAGGATCCCCACTATAGCTATGGAGAGGGGCTCCATCAAGGCTTCCGCCGTTTCCAAAGCGTGCTCGGCACGTTCCCGAAGCAGATTCTCGGCGTAACGGAATGACTCGGCCATCTTGCCGGTCTCTTCTCCTAACGCCATGAATTCAATCACGATACCCGGAAAAATTCGCGAGCGCTGACAACAAAAGGAAAGGGAATCGCCTTCGGTCAACTGTTCGACGATCCATTGAGTCTTATCTTGAAAATAAGGGCTGTTGGTTACCTGGGCCGACAACTTGAGACTCTTGTCCAAACGCATTCCTGACTCCAGTTGCAAAGCCAAGGTCTGGATGAAATCCAACAGGAAAAAGGAGCGGCGGACCTCACCGACCACCGGAACTTCGAGCAGATGTTCCTCCCAGGCCGCGACGAGAGCGCGATTCGCGCGCAATCTTTTCCAACACGCATATCCCACCGCGATCCCTAGACCAAGTCCGACCCAGAGCCATGGCGACCAGAGCGCGTTGGCCAGTGCCAGCACGACCTGGGTGATCCAGGGAAGCTGTGCGTCGGCGGCTGCCAGAGTGGCGAAGAAGTCGTTGAGAAAAAGAGGTGGAGCCAGCATACAGCCCAGGAAACAGAAAAGAATCACGATCACCGGATAAGTCAAGGCGTTGATGATCTTCCCCTTAAGCGCCATCCGGCTTTCCACGTGATCGGCCAGTGAACCGCTCAGGGTATCCAAGCAACCCGTCTCCTCACCGATCCGGATCAGACTGCAGTGAACCGAATTGAAAATCCGAGGGAACTTCTTCATCGAAGAAGAGAGTCGATGGCCGGCCATAATCCGGTCGTGCAGCGCCTTGGCGATCGGCGCGCTAGCGCTGTCTTGCGCGGACAGGACATCCAAGGCTCGGTGCACCGTGATTCCCGCCATCAGCATCGAGGCGAAACCACGGTAGAAGGAGGCTAGCTCTTGCAAGCTCAGTTGGCTCTCAAAGATATTCTTAGGAGCCCCTGCCCTTTTGATTTTCTCGGGGCGCTTGTAGTGGATCGGCTTAGGTTCTTGGAAGGTTAGCTCACGAAACTCGGTCCCGACTCCACCCTCCAGCGCCGCCTGAACAGGGTTGGCCTCGGGCACCAGCGGGGTGACGGTCAACTCCGTCTCTTCCTCCGTCCCCACCATACGCTCGTCGAGCATGGTCTCCACATGTCCGGGAATGAGAGGCTCCAGGTGCTCGTTAAGAGACTCCGTCATCTGATTGACCCAGCGCAGGTGCGCCGGCGTGAAGGCGGCTATCATAGACACGGTGTCGGCGTACATGAGCCCGACGACTTTCCCATTGGCTTTGAGCGGGGCGCAAATGACCGACCGTTGACCTATCTCTTGGATGCTCTGTCGAGCCCCCAGCCCGGTATCTTCTAGAGCATCCGCTAGAAACAAGGTGCGACCCGTTCGACGGACTCTTCGCAAGATGGCGCGGCTAAGTTTCTCAGCCGGCAACGACTTGCCGGGACGGCCACCATGGGCGGCCTTGATGGCCAATTGCCGACCTTCTTGCAGCATGAATACCACTCGATCAGCGGTACGAATCTGGCCTGTGGTTTTAACCAAGGCTTCCTTCATCAGACTATTCACATCGCTCGACAGGAAATTCAAGCGGCCACCTGTCGAAGTCGTTCCAAGACGACCCCCATGTTCGCGGGACGTTCGTCCGGCGACTTACAGAGCATGGTCTCGAGGAGACGGTCGAGACTCTCCGGGATAGCGGAGTTGATCTCTCGTGCCGAAGGAATATCAGCGAACGTGTGAGAGGTCAGGACTTCCAGCGCGGTATCCCCGTCATACGGTGGAGAGCCCGTTAGCATCTCGAAGGCTATCGCCCCCAGAGCGTAGATGTCGGAAGCGACTCCGGCATGGCCTCGCGCTTGCTCCGGGCTCATGTAGTGAGGCGTTCCCAGAGCTTGACCTGTGAGAGTCAACCTCTGCTCGGTGTCGAGAATCTTGGCGACCCCAAAGTCGAGAATCTTGACCCCTCCCTTAGGGGTCAGAAAGATATTGGCGGGTTTGAGGTCACGGTGGACCACGCCCTTACCGTGAGCATACTCCAAGCCTTCAGCCAATTTTTTCATAATGGCGAGCGTCCCGGAAACCCCGAGCGGGCCTTCGGCGAGTCGATCGTCCAAGGTCAGCCCTTCCACGTACTCTAGAACCAGATAAGGGGCATCACGGAATGTGCCGAAACCGAATGTTCGCACCAGGTAAGGATGGACAAGAGTGCGGCCGATGGTCATCTCTCGCTCCACTCGCTCGCCCACACTCTTATCAAGAAGTTCTGGTCTCAAAAGCTTCATGGCGAAGGTGTCGCGGTACTCAAGGTGCTCAACTTTGAAGACCCGAGCGAAAGCGCCCTCTCCTAAGAGAGAGAGCACACGATAGTCGTCAATGGTTTTGCCAATCAGATTGGGATCGACCTGCTCTAGCTTCTCCTGGGTGGCCAGAGCCTGTCGCTCGGCCTCATCTCGGGCTGCTCGAGCCTCGACAGCTTCAACACGAGCTTTCTTTCTCGTCCACAGCGCCGCTCCCGCTAACCCTGTCAGAAATACGCCGGACAGGCCGAAGCTACGAACGGGATGACGTCGAAATTCGTGGCGGATCGCCGACGGCATCCCTTCCGGACGAAGCTCGTACTCAAAACTCCACTTTCCAGGTGCGACCTGGTCGCTCTTGCGGAGCGTCACCGTCACCTCACGAGTTTCGTAACCGGGCGCGGAGATTCGAAGGTGGAACTCGGCTACCTGAACTTGGAAGGTTCCACCATTGGCGACTCCATCCCCCACTCCGGGACTGTTAGGGAAGTAGGCACGGATCTCGGCTTCCGGAGGGAACACATTGACGGTGACGTCCGAGGAGGTTTGAGTCCACCCCGGAGTCACAAGAAATAAAAGCCAGAGTGCCACTTTCCTCAACGCAGCTGATTCCAATAGGTAAAAACTGGTTTGGAACCGCTTCCGCCTAGAGCCAACCAGTAGCTGGCCGAGGCGGTCTGTTCTTCAAATCTCTCGATGACGGACGGCTCAAAGGACGCCAAACCAAGAATCTGCAGCAGCCGACCGACGATGCTGGTCGAGGCCCATTGGCGCTTGAGCACCTGACCTCCCAGCGAAGTCGGAGTCCCCGGAGCAAAAATTGCCCCCCGAACATCCACCATCCCGTCGATATACACGTTGCCGTGGGTCAACATCACTCCGCCAAAAAACGTTTTGCCGACGAGATAGATATCTTCTTCCGTAAATAGTGTCAACCGGTCGTCGGCCGTCGCCGAGATTCGAGAATTAACGAACTTCGCTGTGCCGTTGATAAAGAAGGCACCGGTTCCCTTGATATGATTTCCGGTCACGTTTCCGTCGACGTAAATGACAGAGTTGTTCAGCGTGACTTCCGGCCTGTTGACGATATTGATGATGTCCTGAAGGCCCAGGCCGAGAAGTGGAACGAGCACCGGATCAAGCACGGGAACAAGCGGAGTCAACAGAAGACTTAGGGGGGTCGTGATGATCGTCCCGTCGGGTCGACGACTGCCGAGATTCACGCTTCCCGAGATAAAATAGGCCTTATCCTCGAAGACGGTCCGCTTCTCAGCTTCGAAAGCTGACAAAGTCTCATGACCTGGGATCCGTGACGTGTCAAAATCGTCCAAGATGAAATTGGGCAAGGTCTGAGTGGTCGACGGCTTCGTCCTTCCACTGATAGTCGTCCCTGCTTGAGAGAGCGCTCCCACGTGAACCACATCACCTCTGATATTGGAGTTTGTGAGAGAGACAGCGGCGCCACCGTAGAGATTACCCGTCAGTTCGTTGGTCGAGGCCCCAAGACCCCGGACAGTGGTGTCATGAAGGCTGAGTTCTTGGACACAAGCCACGGCATAGGGAAAAGCCTCGAGCCGCACCAGGCTCTCCAGCAGGACACTCTGGCCCTTCTGGTGAGACCAGCCTTCGGCCACGAGCAGGGCGTGACCCGGAGGAACGGTGCGGCCCGCTCCAGCGGGAGTCGAGCTAAAGCTGACGAGATTGTTGTAGGACCAGTTGGGTTGGTCCCGGTCGAAAGTCACCTTGTAGTGACTACCGTTGGCCAAGGTTTTCTCGAAGTCGAGCCTGGTGTCGAAATCAGGATCTCCACTGAGAGTCGGGTCCGTGCCAAGTTGGGGGTTCCGACTCAGGAGAATCGCCACCTCGTTGAGACCGGCTTCGGCGGCTTCTAGAGCCTCCTGCTGATGAGAGGCGCGATCTACTGTCCGAAGATTAAAGGTGGCCAGATTGGCTAGTGTCAACCCGAAGAGAAATAAAAGAACGGTAACTAGGAGGGTTCCCCCCAGGGCATTTCCTCGCTGACGCGTTTTCTTCATCATCCTCTCTCCCTAATTCGTGGCACGACCGCCACCTGACGTCGTACTCTTTTTTCTCCGTCTGGAGTATGGGTGGAAAGCTCCAAGGTCAGGACATAGCTCTCCTGGGTGGCAGGCCTTGTCTGACCGTCGGGTAGCGTTTCACCAGGGCCAGTCAAAGCAAAAAGGTCGACTTTCCCAGCCAGTCGTGAGCCCTTCAGGTCAGGAAAACTCACCACCGACTGGAGTTCCGTCGGGGTGAACGCGAAGGTCAAGGTGTTGGGAAGAGTCTTGTTCACGAGAGTTGGACTTGTGCCAGTCCAACTTGCTTGGCGAAGCACCCGATCGGTCTTGAGATAAAAGAGAGTCGAGCTTGTCCAGCGCGTTCTTCCGGTCGTGGTTTCGTAACCAGCTGAACTCGAAGAGCCACCGTGACTCAAAAGGGCGACCGCGGACACGTTGGAGTCCTGGAAGGTGGAGATGGATTTCGAAGACGTGGATAAGAGAGCGCGGACGACTCTCTCTTCGGCCACCAGGGCCTGTTGCTCTAAATCAGCCACCTCTCGAGAGCGAGTCCAGATGCGTAATCCAGGAATCAAAATCGATACGAAAAGAGTGAAGACAACCGCGAGTAGCGCCATCGCCACCAGCAGCTCAACCAAGCTGATGCCACGCGACACAAGTGGTCCCTGAGTCCGCAAGGTCAATCGGTCCTCCATCACCCGAACAAGTTTGGGAAATAAAACCCAACTTGAAGTAAACCTTCCCGGGCGTAAGACTACCAGGATCCTACGGCCCACCGGAAGCTATCCTCGAATAGGTATACGGGATACTCTAATGGCTTATCGTCCGATGCTGTTGGAGGATTAAGTCCCGTCCGCTATTTCACGGCGCAGACGGCGCTGCCATCGACGCGCCAACGCCGTCACGAGTATCATAACCACCACCGCCACAACCAGTGTTCGCGGACTAATCGCTCCTGAACGGAGCCAGTTGACCAAGCTGGTTGTTCCAAAGATGTAGAGGACCATCTTAGGAATGGAGCCGAGCCCGGAAGCCACCAGATAAGGGATGAACTGAAGCCGGGACAGGCCGAAGGCGTAGGAGGCGAGAGCGTTGGGGAAAAACGGCATCAATCGAAATAGGAACACACCTTGAACACCCCGTAGCTCGGTCTGGGTTTCCAATCGTCCGAACCAGGCTTGCCCCGACAGACGCTCCCTGACCCGCTCCCTGCCCCAATGCCTGGCAAGCATGAAAGACGTCGCTTGCGCGATCATCTCGCCCACCACGACCACACTCAGGGCGATCCAGGGAGTCGTGCTGAACATGGTCGCCACGGCGCCTTGCAGCAGAGGGCCGGGAAGGCAGAGAGTACCCCAAATTCCGCAAACCGCCGCCATGGCGAAAGGCGCGGCCGGTCCCATAAGACGGACTCCATCCTCGATGTGATGGAGCAGCAGGCTCAACTTGTCGCTGAACAGATAGCCGGCGCTCAGAAGAGCTAGCGCGATGAGAAGATATAAGACAAAGAGCCCGCGTCGCGCGGGAAGGGCGGGAGAAGGCTCACTCATGGTCGACGGCGGAATCTTCCTGACTCGCGATCGCCTTGGCGGTTAGACGGCGAAAAATCGCCAGGGTCACCATGATGGCGGCAATGGGGATGAGTGAAAAGTAGAACGCGGTTTGGCCTGAAAAGTGTCCGAAGACATACCCCGTGATCAAAGAGCCCGTGGTCCCTCCCAGAGCCGAGAAGATCACGATGAGTCCTGTCATCGAGGAGTGTCTTTCCTTGGGAAGCGACGAGAGCATGACAGAGCTCAAGGCCGGATAGATGGGAGCCATAAACAAGCCGATCAGCGGAAACACGAAGGCCGCTAACGGCGCCGTACCCCAGGTCATGTTGGGATTCGGCTCCAAGCCGTGAGTCATCGGCATGGTAGCGAGCACCAGACCTCCCATCGCGAGAAGACAAACATTGAGAACGGGATACCATCCCAACCTCGCGATCACCGGTCCAGCGGAGAGACGACCGAATGCAAGACAGGCCGCGAAGATGCTGGTAGCCTGCACACTCATGGCCGAGGGAAGTCCCAAGATTTTGTTATTGAAGGTGGGAAGCCAGGTTCCGATCCCTTGCTCGATCAACACGTAAAGGAACGCGCTCATAATGAAGATACAGACCAAAGGCATGGCCATCAAACTGAGCATGGTCATAAAATCGTCGGCGAACGAGCTCTGTTTATCTTGAACCCCTTTGGCGAACGGCGTGGTGGCGACGATCAAAAAGACAAGGGCGCAGAAGGCCGCCAAGACCCAGTAAACCTTAAGCCAAACCGGAGAGGCTGGATTCGCCGAGTCGATAAAGTAGCTAAATACCCAATACCCCGCCAGAACACCGACCATGTACAGCCCCTCGACGGTGCTCATAAACCCCGCGTGCTGGCGCGAATCCTCCGTCACCAGCGCCACTGAAGAATAGACCGATACCTTGACGAAGGCAAAAGAGAAACCGCAGAGGAGAAAGAGCATCTTGGCTGTGAAGAATCCAGGATAGAGCGGCATCAAGCAACAAGCCGCGCCGGCCACCGCCAGACCTCCCAGGATCGCGTTCTTGTATCCTACCCGAGGCAGAAAGGGAGCCACCAAAAACGAAGTGAAGGCGATCGTGAGGTCTTTGAAGGCCTCCAGTTGACTGGCCGCTGTCTCGGCTACGGCAAAAGCGGTGATAACCTGCAGAATTACCGTTCCCACGCTGTTGAGAAGGATGGCGAACACAAAGTAGGCCGCCGCCAAGGCCACTTTCATTCGGGTTTTCGATATTCCGTCGTTCGCCATGCTCTGCTCCACCTCCGATGAGTTAGACTTTGCCCTTCCCTCGGAAGACTCCCCCAAAAGCCAGGACAAGCTAGGGTGAAGGCCAATGCATCCTTTCGATGGAGTATTGGGAAGAGCTTTGGAATGCGGCCGACCCGGACTGGCGATCGGATCCGCCCGAGCAGATCCCCTTGATGCCAAACTTTTGCGACTATCTTCCCGACAAACTTTGGAACCTCAAAATGCTTCGCCATTCCCAGGTGGATCGCATGATGGAACTCGGCGCGCAGAGGTTCGGGTACGCCTACTGCGTCACCGCCTGCCCTACCTGTCGAGCCTGCGTTCCGGCCCGCATCGCCGTGGACGGATTCTCTTTCACCAAATCACAACGGCGGACTCTACGCCGCAACGAGGACCTTCAACTTCGAATAGAGCCGATCAGCTATACTCCGGAGAAGTATCGTTTGCTTGTGGACTTTGTGGGGACCAAGTTCGAAGACCGTACCCGCCACTTTCAAACCGAAGAAGAGCGTATCCAGTACTACCTGCGTTTCCATCTTCATCACCCTGAGCACAGTCGAGAGATCCAATATTGGGAGGGAAAACGGATGCTCGGCGTCAGTATCGTCGATGTGGGCGCCAGGGGTCTGTATTCCCACTATTTTTTCTACGACCTGAGAGAACGTCGCCGAAGACTTGGCATCAACTCCTTTCTAAGAGAGATCCAGATGTGCCAACTGTTGGGCTATCCCTATCTCTATATCGGCTTTGTCAACGAGAAGACCAAAGCTCTCGAGTATAAATCTCAGTTCGCCAATCTCCAGGTTCTCGTGCCGGAGCGCGGGTGGGTACCCTATGACAGCGGTGAGAGGAGCCGTGGCTCCGGAAACGGAACCTCGAGCGCCCATGTCTAAACAGCCAATCTTGACTATCGACGGTCAATCCCGTCCCATCCTTCACTCCGAACTGTCTCTTCGCGTCGAGACCGAAACCTGGGATGAAGCCTCCAACCAATGGGTGTACGGTCGTAACCCCTCGCTGACTCTCGCCCTCGAGGTCGTGGTGGACGAGAACTCCGGCCAGGACGGGGCTCTGGCCCCCAGCGCCTATGTCTCGCTCCCGAGCGACATGCCAGCCAAGCTCCAAGGCGTCGTTTTTGAGGAGAGCCGACACAAATTCGAAGCCTGGTGGGGTAACGACGCGCCCAAACTCGGTGAAAACCAGCTCGGTCTCAAAAGCGAGCTCACCTCTGGCCTGGTGGAGGTTCGTTGGACGGCCACCAGCGAGAAAGGTACCGCCCTGGCCTTAGAGGGGCCGGTCGAGTTTGTCGGGTTATCGCTCAAAGTCAAAAGAGTCAGCGACGCCGAGAGTTACTTGCGCAAGGCCTGGCCGGCTCTCGATGGTTCTCGCCTCGAACTGGTCAGCGAAAGTGAACTCGAGTTCGGCGACGATGAGGAGGATAACGAGGTCGAGGAAGACCGCCAGCACTGGATGGAGCTTCACTACAATATCAAGGGTTAATTCTCTCCTGGGCGGCTTGGAGCCAGCTTTCGACCCGTGGGTCGAAGCGTAGAGTTAAAGAGTGGGTGAGATAGGAGCGCGCTCTTTCATGCTCGCCATGTTCCAAGTAATGCGACCCAAGGAGAGCGTGAGCCAAAGCGTGTCCCGGGTCTAGTTCTACTGTTCGCTGAAAGGCTTGGGCGCCGCTCTCGAGTTGGCCCAGGGAATAACGATTGCAGCCCAGCCGGAACCACAGGGGTGCACAATCGGGCGCCTGCTGTAAGGCGACTTGAAGAGCCGTGCATGCGTCGCCGTGTCGCTCCAGTCCCTCAAAAACCAGACTCAAGCAATACATCACATAAGGGGTCGAGGGGAGGTCGGAAGCCTCAAACTCGGCTAGCGCCTCGAGAAGTAGCCCTCGATTCATCAAGTTCAAGGCGCGATCCAGGGCATCCCCTTCCGAGTGGCTCGCGACCCCCATCACGGAATACACCGGGGGCGAGTCGTGGTCAAAGTGCGACGTGCCCTCGGGGTGCGACGTATCCTCGGGGCACTCCGAGGGCGAGTCGCACTCGCGCTGATAGGGCCAGAAGCTGCGGGCCAGTTCTTTAAGCTCGGCAGCCAGGGGCACTTTAGCCAGGTACTCCCCCACTCCGAAGATCGACTCTTGTCCCGCGAACACACACACCTCGGGTAGTCGAGACCGCTGACTTCGGTGATGCCCGAAGACGCGACAAGAGTACGGACGGACCGCATAGATCCCGCAACCCCAGATCTTTTCATCGAAGTAGGGGCACACCTCGATCTCTCCGGTGCGTTGGAGGAACCGGCGAAAACTCTCGAGCCTTTCCTCACCGATCCGGTCCGCGATCAGCTCAAGCTCAAAAGCGGTGACGTTGTGGCTCGTCAAGCCCTTTCCGGTACAACACTCTCGGCAACGCCCGCAAGGATTGCCCGGGAACGAAGGAAGCTCACCTTCTAGCCTCTCGTACAGAGACTGTAGTTCTTGAAAGTGCCACTCTCTGACTTGCTCGCTCAAACCGTCTTCCGGGCCCTCGCGCCTATGTTGGATATTAACATTTTGTCTATATTCTTTCCGAAATCTAGCAGTAGATTGCGCCCATCAAAGCTTTTAAATCTTACCATTAAGGAATAACTTTCATATGCATATCACCATCGCGCGCCCGGCCGTTCAAGGTTGCTGCGCTCAGCATTCTCTTCCCCGTACCACCGAACGTCCCGCGGACGCTTTCGTCAGCGGATACAGCGTCGAAGCCCTCGACGACCTCAACAGTTTGGCCGCCCTGGCCCGCTCGGTCAAGCAGAACGCCGCCAAGGCCCAACTTCCCGCCGACCTGGTGGCGGTGGTCGAAACCCAACTCGGCGAAGCCGGGATCGTCAACGTCAAAGACGAGCGGGTGAGCCTGCTGTACAGATTCTTCGTGCAAGGTGTCGAGACCCCCGCTTTCGATCCTCTTCGGACTCTCGGTGAAGGGTGGGAACTTCAAGACGATTCTCACCCTTCCAGTGGCGGACCCGTCACCTTCTCTCGCTATGGCGACAGCGTGACTCAGCACCTGAGCTTCGACCAGAAGCAGGGCACCACCCTACTGCACACCATTCACAACGAGTCCTTCATCTCCACCCGCCATTACGCCATCACCGAGGAGCGGGACGGCAAGATCGTGGTGGACGATCAAATCGTATCTTAACGAAGTTCGAGAGCTTTCCACGGCGATCTCGCCGTGGAAAGCCTTGGCCTAACACCATGCGTCAACTGCTCTGTAGAGTCTTCCTACTTCTTGGGTTTGTGGGTTTCATCAGCTACGGAGATGTGGGCGATTCCTCGCTAGCCGCCCACGCTCAGTCCCCTTCCGCTTCCGACCAGGCCGCTTTACGCGACAAGGTTGCTGAGCTGTTCGCCGCCAGCGGCGCCCGCGCGATGCTGCTGACAGTGCGACAGGGGGAGACGGAGGTGCTCTCTCTGGCGATGGGAGAATCGATGACGGGGGTCCCCGCTCGACTCGACAGCCACTTTCGGATCGGCGGCGTGTCGGAGCTCTTCTGGGGAGTCCTGGTGATGAAGCTCGTCGAACGGGGCGATCTCAAACTCGAGGACAAGGTCTCCAAGTGGCTTCCCGAACTGCTCTCGGCCGATCAGGTCACGGTGGGGATGCTGCTCAATAACTTAGGCGGCTACAAGGACTACGTGCTCGATGAAGAGTTCACCGCCGCGGTGCTCGCCGACCCGTTTCGTCCTTTCACTCGCGACGAGATCATCGCTTACACGGTGAAGAATGGCGAAATGAATTTCCCACCGGGGACTCAGTGGAAGTACTCCCACACCGAGTTCACCATCATGGGTCAGTTGATAGAGAAAGCGACCGGAAAAAGCATGGAGTCGCTTTATCAGGAGCTGATCTTCACCCCAGCGGGACTGACCGACACCGGATACATGAAGAACGCCGAGCTACCTTCGCCTGTCTTCCATGCCTACTCGTCCGATCGTGGCGTCTACGAGGACGCGACCTTCTGGGACCCCACATGGACAGGCGATTCCGGCCCCCTCTATTCAACCCTGAGCGACTTAGCCAAGTGGGCTCCCATTCACGGCCGAGGCCAGATCCTGGGTCCGGAGTCCTATCGGCGACTGACGGAACGCCCTCCTGTTAGCGGTGGTAACAACCTCTATTTTGCCGCCGGCTTCATCGTGAGCAACGGGTGGTTCTGCCAAAATCCGAACTTCAACGGCTATGGCGGAGCCTACGGATATCTCCCTGAAGAGGACCTGACGGTCATCGTCTACACCAACCAGGGCCCAACCCCACCCACCCACCATCAAGCGTTCGGAATTTTCAAAGGACTCGTCAGCCACCTGACTCCCGAACGACCCATCAACTTCTAAACCTGTACTCTACGTCGCGAGCCTGCGCGTGCGAGGCGTAGTGGAGCGAATGGTGCTAGATGATGCAGTGAAGAGCGGTTGGCGTGGTTGAAGGCGCGGGCCGGCGTATGGGGTGCGGTGGGCATAGTGGAGCGGTGGCGCCGGCCATGACGGCGAGTTCGACCATCTCCGTCAGGCGCACGTGGGCCTACCGACCCTTCGCCTGCGCAAGGCCGATTTAGCGGCTCCCCACGCCCTGCGGAATCTGGAGAAACGTCTCCTCGAACTCCTGGAGAGGAACACTCTTCGAGCGTGATAGATGCGAGTGAGCGACCGACAATAGCGACGACTCCGCATCGTGCCGCACAATGTCGATGCTCGCAGGCTCGACGTAGTAGAATCACGCTTGCGAAAACTCTATCGGAAGAGACACCTGTTGACTCTCACATGCGGTGATGCAAATTTTAGAATGCATCGATTCACCCTAAATCTTACATCACCCGCGAATCGAAGCAACTCCAGTCCTCCCTGGCAAGAGTTTGTTCGAGGGATACGAACCTTTCTCGAGCCGCTCTAGAGCGGCGATTTGGGAGCGCGGCGATGCGCCGCCAGGCAGGACAAGACACTGCCCACCACACAACCGATCGCGGCCATCTCCAGTGCCGTCGGTAAACGCCACTCCCACAAGAATCCGTAGAGCAGAGCGAAAAGCGTCTCAAAGAGAACCATCTGACCGACCAGGGTCAGTGGCAGTAGCCGGTTCATACGGTTCCAGCAAGCGTTGCCCAAGACCGAGGCCAGCAGGCCGATCCCGACGCTGATCGCCAGCAAACCAAGCCACGCGGCGCGACTGTGTTCGCCTGGCTCGAACCACATGGCCAGCGGGGCAAGCAGAAGACTCTGTGCGCCCGTCACGACTCCGATGAGAAGACTCCACTCGTGAGCCGAGACGTGCTCCAATCGAGCCAGGGCGCGACTGTTACCCAGCGCGAACATGGTCCAGGAGACCAGGGCTCCAACGGCGCAGGCCAATCCCCAGACTTGGCTCCAAGCCGAGCCTTGCAGACTCCTACCCAAGGTCTCGGCACCGATGGCAAGTCCCGCCGCGGCGCTCAGAGTTAGGGAGGGAACAAGGCGATGAAGGGGCACGGCGCCCTGACTTCGACTTCCCACGACGGTCACGACAACTGGTAAGAACCCGATCACGAGCGAGGTCAGGGCCACTCCCGCGTGATGCACGGCGCTGACGAGAAAAATGTAGTAGACCGTATTCCCCAGCAAGGCAAGCTTAGCCAGGGTCGCCCAGTCTCCCCTGTCCAACTGCCTCGCGAGTCCGCGCCAGCTAGGAAGGATCAAGCCGGCGGCCAACAATCCGTAGGCCAGGTAGCGACCCGCCGTCAGATGGATAGGACCGAAACCCCTCACCAGCTCCGGGGCCAGGAAAACTAAACCCCAGAGAGCCCCCGCGGCCATGCCGAAGAGGACTCCTGAAAATGTTTTGTAGCGATCAGCCATGCTCTTACCTCGCTCAGTGGACTCGGCACAAATTCCATCGTCATATCTCGTCCCCAAGCACCTCATATAACGGCACCCCGACTCCTAATGGACACGTCGTCGTCGAAGCTACCGTCAGAGCGGCGGCACCTGGAGACGAGATATGACGATGGAACTTGTGCCTGATCCCGCTAAGAGTTTCTCGTCGTTGGGAGATGGTGATATAGTAGCGCGCGAAAGGCGCGAACCGGACTCGGTTTCCCGAGGGTTCGCGCAAACTTTCCTCGATTTTTCCATGGATGGTGCAATGTCCGCTCACAAGCTTGACGATTACGATCTCGCGCTGCTTCGCCTGCTCCAAGCCGATGCCAGCCGTCCCCAGCGCGAGATCGCCGAAGAGATCAATCTGTCCGCGCCGGCGGTCCAGCGCCGCATCGCGCGACTAGAAAAACAAGGAATCATTCGCCGAACCGTGGCGGTGCTAGACCCCACGGCTCTCGGCTTTCCTATCACCGTCTTAGTCGAGGTCACTCTGATGGACGACCGCTCCACCACCGTCGCCGAGGCGAAAGCCTTTTTCGCCAAAGCTCGAGAGGTTCAACAGTGCTACTGGGTAGCGGGCGTCGCCGGTCTCGTCCTGGTTCTACTAGTGCCCACCATGGAAGCGTACGAGCAGAGAACAGCCAACCTCTTCGGTGACAACGTCCTGGTACGCTCTTATCGAACCATCGTCGTCCTCGACCGAGTCAAGGTCGGGCTGACAGTTCCCCTCTGACTTTCCAACATGAGACTCCGTACCGCCGATCGCGAACCACCGGAAATAGCGGCCTGGTTCTTCCGCTTTGCCAAATCTGTTTTGTCCTGCCTTTCCATTTCCCGCGCGGGACGTAGGTTCAGAACGTTGTAGCCGTTGAGAAACGATACCCACATCCATAATATTTTGCATAATCTTGGCGGCGATCCATCCGAAATCGCTGTGTCCCGCCTCAGTTACATATTCTCGATATGCGCCATCGGACGGTCCTTGCGCTTTCGGCGCCTCCCCACCAATCTTTATGCAAAATATTATGGATGTGGGTATAGAGGCTCGAAAAGAAGATTCTCACCTGGCGGCCTTCAACATTGGGTCGACCATCATTAGACACAAATCAGTCAACGAAGGGACTGCTTCGACCATTGAGAATTCTTAAGCTAGCCGTAGTCTAGGAGGTGACCATTGAGCTCACTTACGCCATCCCAACTTGTACCCTTTGACGCCATCGCGTCGCACCTTCGCAAGGCTGGTGGTGGCCGTATCTATCAGCTGTGGGGGAAATCGGGCTCGGGACGGACGACCGTATTGCGCGCGTTGCAAGAAGAACTTGGGGGCGCATTCGTCGACATGAAAGATTTGCTACCAGCTATGACAGAAGCCCACCCCCTCTCCATTGAAGAGTCCATGGCGAACCTCATGCTGGAGGCCTTAGACAACCACGAATGCGTGGTTGTCGACGATCTAGGTCTTCTCTGCGAGGTAGTCGGCTCTTGCTCTCACTTCTCTCCACGGGCGAAGTTTATCGACACCATCATGAAGGCAGTAGCAAGTCGCGTGTACGACAGCGGGAAGAGTCTGATTCTGGGCGGCGAGAACCTGCCCGCCGCCTTCGACAATAACTGGCCCTGGGGAATCAAGAGATTCACTGCCCAGGACTATGCGGCCCTTTGCGCTACCTATCTGGGCGAGTCGGCCATCGAACTCGATTACGAGAAAATCCATCGCTTTGCTCCAGAGCTGAATGCCCACCAGCTGCGTCGTTCGTGTGAATGGTTGGCCTTTCTCGGCAACCCTGTCGGCACCGACGACTTCATCGAGCATTTGCGAGAAAAGCAGTTGTCGAGCAATGTGCACCTGCAGAGCGTCGAAGCCGTCGACCTGCGATCTCTTCAAGGCATCGACGATGTGATTCAGAGTCTCGAAGCCAACATTGTCTTACCCATCGAGAACGACAGTTTGGCTCAGCAACTGAACCTATCCCCACGTAAAGGAGTGCTGCTGGTCGGCCCCCCGGGTACAGGAAAAACCACGATCGGGAAAGCCCTAGCCCACCGCCTGAAGGGCAAGTTTTTCCTGGTTGACGGTACCGTGATCGCGGGCTCGTCCCAATTCTATCAGATTCTCCGACAGATCTTTCAGGCCGCCGAAGCCAACTCACCGTCCATTATCTTCATTGATGATAGCGACGTCATCTTCCAGAGCGGAGAGGAGTTGGGACTGTATCGCTACTTGCTGACCAAGCTCGATGGCTTGGAGGAAACGGGGGCGAGAATCTGCCTGATAATGACAGCCATGGATCTGGCGAATATTCCACCGGCATTGGTACGCTCGGGTCGAATCGAGCTTTGGCTCGAGACGCGACTTCCCGACATGTGGGCTCGAGCCAGCATCTTGCGTGAGAGACTGGACAAAGCACACCCTTTACTGCAGAGCTGCGACTTGGAGAGTGTGGCCCGGCAAGCCGAGGGGTTCACCGGCGCCGACCTGCGTCGCCTGGTGGAGGACGCCAAGGTGCTGCACGGCTACGATCTGGCTCGCAACCTGGAGCCTCGCAGCGCCGATGAATATTTCGATCAGGCCACTGTCACGCTAAGGCGTAACAAAGAGAAGTATGCCGAGGCCGAACAGCAGGGACGGGTGCAGACCAGCCGTCAACGCCCCTCGTTCGATCACTACAGCATGATGGCGGCATTCTTGGGAACTGAGGGTTAATTCTGAGGACGTGTCGAGCCCGGGTACCGTTCATGGGGCGAGGTCATCAAAGCTTTATGCTTCACACGTAGGAAGCTCTGTAACCATACCTTCGGAGTCGCACCATGCCCAACCAGGGTGGCGCTCACTGACCCAACGGGCGAATCGGTAGAATCGGTCGAGATTCCGAGCGTTGACCCCACGATGGAAAGAGGGTGTGAGCTTGACCTCCACACCCTTTCCCGGAAAGCCCAGTTGAACAAGCCCGTGAGGCTCGACATATCGACCCGACTCGTCCGGGCTGAGGTCGGGCCCAGGTGTGGACCGCCCGAGACAGTCGCGGTGCCTAAGCGGGGTATTCCTCGACCAAGATCGAAGTGTCTCTTATGAGAGTCACGTCTCATCGCTCACTCGTTCGGGTCGCTCTGGAAGAGGATGTGACCGTGACTCGCTTCCTTCCCAACAAGCGCTGCGGAGTCGAGTGGCTTATCGAGACAACGCGTCCTTGGCTCACGCTTGCGCCCCATCCCAACGTGGCCACGCTCTTCTCTATGGAACATCTCGACGGTGTCGCCGTCTTGCGCTCCGAGGCGGTGTTGGGAGCCAGTCTCGATGAAAGACTGCGGGCCGGACCTCTACCCGCCGCCGAGTTCGAGCAGGTCGTGCGTGAACTCGGGGCCGCCCTCTCTCATGTCCACTCTCACCAGGTCGTTCACGGAACGCTTCATCCCACCGCCATCGCCTTCGGTTCCGGAGGCGCCCTGAAGCTTTTGCGATGGTCCCCCGAGCATCTCGCCTCCTGGGGCGACGACTGGTCTGCAGGAGCACCGCCGATGGTGATGCACTACCAAGCTCCTGAGCAGATCCGTGCGGAGATGAATCTCCTTTCCTCCGACATCTACGGCATGGGCGTGCTCTTGTATCGGGCAAGCGCGGGCTGGCCCCCTTTCCATGGCGAGGATCTGGCCGAACTCTGCTATCAGATCCTCACTCAAGAAGCTCCGCCACTCCATCCACCACCCGGATATCCCGAGCGCTTGACCTCTGTGCTTGCCGACTGTCTGGCTAAGTCGCCCGAGCATCGGCCTCCTGGGATCCGAGAGCTGATCCGCGCGCTTTACCCTGATGCCGTGCTGCCAGAAATCCAGCACGACTCCGACGCGGTCTATCAAGGCGGTGACAATCGACCTCGACCCGATCCCGCACCGGTCGAGACACCGCCCATCACGCGAGAGTTCCCGAAGCCGAAAAAACCAAGACACGAACCCGTCACTATCACCGAACGTAAGATCTCGTCTTTGGCCAAGACAGTGACCGTAAGCACCCTCCGGGTTACCAGCGGATGCACCGCCGGGTGGCTGAGCAAGGCTGCTGGCGGCTGGACTAAGCTGAGGCACCCCAATATCGCCGCCCTCTACCGCATCGAAGAGTGGCACGGGCTGGTGCGAGCCCACTCCGAACCGGTGGTGGGCCCGGATCTTCACGAATTCCTTGAGGGGTTGGCGGACAAGAAATATCCGCTCTCTGAGCTGGACTTCCGCCGCTTCGCGGTTGGGCTTCTTGCCGCGCTCTCGCACGCTCACGATCGTCGGGTGCTGCATGGCGCGCTTGCCCCAGACTGCGTGGTCCTCACTGAGGACGGTTCTGTCCGAGTGCTCAGATTCTCCGCTGAGCACCTGAAGGCGATCGCCGGACCTGGAAGACAGATGCACCCGCTTTCACTACTCTCGTATCAAGCTCCCGAGCAGTTCCACGGAATCACAACCGCGGCATCGGACATCTACGCCATCGGCATGCTGCTCTACCACGTGGCTCTCGGGAAACTCCCTTTCCAGCTGGCCGACCCTAGTTGGATGGCGGGACGAATAGCGAACCGGAAGGTTGGTCTGATCGGAATCCCCAAGTCCTATCCGAAACATCTCGCCGGGGTGATCGCCGACTGCCTAGCCGCGGACCCCCGCGAGCGACCCGAGAGCGCCGCCGCGGTCCTCCGGCGCCTCTATCCCGACGAGACGCCTCTTGACGAGGTGGAATCGAGATGGCAGATCCGGCAAGAGGCGGTCGAGTGGCTGGAGGAGGGGCGGATGGAAGCCGCCCGAGACGCCTGGGCTACAATTTGCGAATCCGAACCTAACGACGCGTGGAGTCTCAACAATCTCGGCGTGGCCATGAGCCGCTTGGGCCTGGTGGCGGAAGCCGCAGAGAAGTTTCGCCTCGCGGCTGAACGGCTACCGGAGAACGCCGTCGTGGCCTGCAACCTGGGTTGGGCTCTGTACGACAGTGGAGGTTCCAGACGAGAAGCGCTCGACTGTCTCGACCGAGCGGTGGAGCTTGACTCGACCAATGCCCGCGCCTTCCATCTGCGAGGCCTCTGTCGCGGTGGTCATCGCGCCATCGGCGATTTTGTCCAAGCTCTCTGGCTTGATCCGGGACGGACTGAGTCGTACCTCACCTTGGCTGATGAGTTGGAGGCGGCCGAGCAGTTCGACGCGGCTCAACTTCGTCGCGAACAAGCCGCACAGTGCGCACGCCCTCCAGCCGAGCTCTGGCCGGAACTGATCTTCGAGGAGAAGCCCTCAGGCTGGTCGGGTGGAGAAAACTGGCCTCCCTCGCCCATCCCTTTCGAGAGCGACTCCCATGACGACCATGACCAAAAGAGCGACTCCGATGACGAAAGGCGAGAGGGCGACGACGACGGAGGCGCGCCCGTGCCGCGACGCCGCCCACCCCATGCTCCCAGTGCGTCGGAGGCCAAAGCTCTCCCTCATCCCTATGAAATCCATCAGCACCCCCCACGCTATCTGCACCGGGCTCGCTGACCGTTTCCTAAAACCGGCTATACCTCCGAACTCTCCTTATGTCTGCCGTCGAATTCTTCGCGGGCTTTTTCGATCGTCTCGATATGTTGTAGAACCCAAGTGCCCAGAGCGTGCACCGGGCAGCGTAGGGAACTGCCAAGCGCTGTGAGCTCATAGTCAACCCTAGGAGGATTCGTGGGCGTGACCGTGCGCGTCACCAGTCCGTCGCGCTCCAGTCCACGCAAAGTCAATGTCAGCATGCGCTGAGAGATCTTGCCGATCATTCGCTTGAGCTCGTTGAAGCGTCGCGGCCCGTCTCCTAGCATCATTACGACCAGAACGCTCCATTTGTCGCCGACTCGCGACAACACCTCATTCACTCTCTGGCAGGTCTGGTGGTTGTGTAGAACGTGTTCGCTCGTAACCTCCGTGTGCTCTGGTAACATCGATGTGCCTCCTTGGCGAACCTCTCAAGGTCACCTATGATGACCTGGTTACCAAACTATACCGCCAAAGAGGTTTTGTCCATGACTATACTACATCTTGATTCCAGCATTCTTGGACCAGGCTCAGTCAGCCGCTCCCTTTCCGCCGCGGTGGTGGAACATCTGCGGAATTCGCACCCGGAAGCCGACCTCGTCTACCGAGATCTGGCTCAAACACCGATTCCCCACCTCTCCGGCTCCTATCTCGCGGCCGGTCAAAATCCTGAAGAGCCTCACGATCCCGCGGTGGCCGAGGATCTCGCCCTGGGGCAGGCGGCGCTGGAGGAGTTTCTTCAGGCGGATACCGTGGTTCTCGGGGTGGCCTTCTACAACTTCACCATCTCCAGCCAACTCAAAGCTTGGATCGACAGAATCGCCGTGGCCGGGAAAACCTTCCGCTATGGGGCCAACGGAGCCGAAGGTCTATGCGGGGACAAGCGGGTGGTTCTCGCGATCTCCCGCGGAGGCTTCTATGGACCCGGAACGGCGACCGAAAGCTTCGAACATGCCGAGACCTACCTCAAATCGGTCTTGGCGTTTCTTGGCGTAAAGAACGTCGAGGTCGTCTCCGCCGAAGGGGTAGCACTCGGGCCTGAGCAACGGGAACAGTCGTTGCGGCAAGCCCTGGAAAAGATTGCGTTACTCCGCGCGGCCTAGACCCACATTTCGCACTTCTCCCACGGTCTGTGGTCCCGAGGCACCACTCTCGCGTTGTTGCGCCTCGCTTATGTATGTTCAATACACCTCACTCGGCGCTCCTAGCGATAGCGGCACCTCGAAATCACATCCTCGCGGAAGAAGTGCGAAATGTAGGCCTAGAAGTTAGCTAAACCTCCACCAAACGGGCACCGAGGAGGCTTCTCCCCAAAGGGGAATGAAATCTACTTGCTGTGACTTCTACTACGAGGAAACGACTTCTGCGTTTGCTCCTTTTCGGAGTGGTTGTCGCTATCGTGCTGGTTATTGGCACGCCGAACTTCATCCGCTGTCGTTGTCAAAGCCCACTAGCGATCTGCAAGAGTAATCTCAAGAACATAGGTCTAGGGCTCGAAATGTACTCGGTTGACCATGGCACCTATCCCCGCGAACTGAAGGATTTGACCCCGGTTTACCTCAAGGTGCTCCCAACCTGCCCGAGCGGCAAGTCTTACGATGCCGACATCGTTGGAGAGGAGTACCTGGTGTTCTGCGCTGGAGGCTGGCACGGTAAGGGACGCTTGTCCGAGGCTCATTCCTCCAAATCGCACAAGCAGGTCAAGACCGCACCCGGGTCTCCAGCCTACAGTTCCACCCAAGGCATACTGACGGACAAAATTCTGTTCACCCTGGACGGGCTCGACCGAAAGAGCGAAGCGTACCTGACAGCTTGCCGGAACGTCCTCGCCAGCACGCTGGCCATAGTAGCTCTCCTTGTTATCTGGGGTGCTCTTCGCCGACGGTATATCTCCCGACGTCGTTCTTCTCAGTATGAAGGGTCCGCTTCAAGAGTGCTGGACTCGGAGACCTAATTTAAAGTCTCATGCGATGTGAGGCACAATTTTGGATGCATCGATGCATCCAAAATTGTGCATCACCCTCCTATTCAGAGCCTCGCCCCTTAGTCTCGTCGACCAACGGGAAAGTCGAGCTTATCCAAGAGACGTTTACCCGCGACCCGTCGATAGCTCGCGATGACCAGCTCTTCAACTTCGTCCCAAGTGCTGTCCGACAGAGCCAAGCTGACCCAGCCGTTGTGTCCCATGTAAGGCGTTCGGTGAAAACGTTCGTCCTCGAGGAGATCCACCTGCTCCATGCGTCCCAAGTTGACAGAGAAAAGCGTCTGGTTTTCCTTACCTAATCCTACCACGACGAACGGTTTTTTCCGTACTCGAAACGCGGGGTGATGCACCATCACGTATTCTTCGGCACCGGGCAACGTTTTACAGATCTCCCGAAGCCGCTCCAGAAGCTGTTCTTCCGCGGCTTGAGCACAGTCTGTCATGAGTTCCCTCCTTGTCGCGAAGTCGGCCAGATTGCGACCCTTGAGGGTGGCGCTCGATCTGGGACGCATCAATGCATTCCAGATCGAGCGTCACTGCTTGCTTCCTACAGCAAAACCTCGAGATCCATCTCCAAGAGCGCCACGGGGTAAGCGAGCCCAAACTTCTCCAGCACTTCTGGGTGGAGTTCCCCGAAGTTGACCCAGACAATACCCTCGTCTCCAGAGATAGCGGCGGCGCGGCCGGGGATGAAGGTGCCTTCGAATTCGTCGCCTTCGGCTAGAGCGCGAACGACACCGCCCGTACCGAAGCCTAGCTCGCGTACCAGAGCCTCAGCCACAGCTTTGATCTCGGTGAAGTCGGCGCGGCTTCCGATCACGGCGGCGGCGACTCGCAGATATTCGCGGGCGCCCACCTCGACGGAATCGTCGAGTCGACTGATGCGGCCGACCTCGAAGATGCGCTGTGGGAGTGGATGGTCGGTGTTGACCGAGAAAGTGTCCAAGAGTCCCGGGATCAGCGAGGTGCGGATCAAGGTCTGCTCGGTGCTGATGGGATGCAGGATCTCCACATGGTCGTCGGCCTTCTTACGACGCAGCTTCTCGAACTGGTCGGCCTCGTTGGACAAGATCAGTGTCAAAACTTCGTGATAGCCGAGGCCGGTCAACGCCTGGCGCGCGCGATTCATCAAGGCGCCGCGCGGTGTCTCCACTCCCACGGTGAAGGTCGGCACCAGGCTGGGCACGATGTTGTGGTAGCCATAGGCGATGGCCACGTCTTCCACCAGGTCCACGGGGTGCAAGATGTCGTTGCGGTAAGCCGGAACCGCCACGGTGACTTTTCCCTCCTTGCCGTCCGTAACCCCATGGCCCATCTTCAAGAGCAGCTCTTTGACCTTGGCCTGATCAACCTCGATACCGAGGCGTCTGGCCGGGAGCGTGGTGTCGAACTCCACCTCTTGAGGGGTCAAGTCCGGAGTCAGATAAGGTTCGCGACCGGGCACCGAAATGGCGACCTTCTCCGCCGTCGAGCCGGGACAGAGCTCTAAGAGCGCGGTGACCATGGTGTTAAGGATCTTCTCGACCAGCCGTGGCTCGACGCCGGTGACATCCACGAAGAGGTCCTTCGTGCCCGGTACGACCTTGGTATCCTCGGAGTTGATGATGGGGATGAAGGCCATCACCACCTCAGAGCCGTCCTCGCGATAGCTGCCCAGCAGCGGGTAGAAGGCTCGGCCTTGCAACAGGTGGGCGTAGTCGATCCCGCGAGGGTGCTTTTCCAAAACTCCCTTCGGGGTCATCTCTTCGGACTTGCCGAGAGGAACGAAGTCCGGGACGTCCGGAGGGGTGAGCCGGTAATACACCCCTTGGGCGCAGTTGAAGGTGGAGAGATCGTAGCAGCCGATGGAGGCGCGCTTGCGGTCGCGACCCATGGCCCAGTGCAGGTTTTCCTGCAGCTTCATCAGGACCTTGATGCGGTCTTCGTTCAGCTCCACGTTCCGCACTACCGCGCAACGGATAGGACGGTAGAGGGGATTCTGGGGGTCGTCGAGCTCCGGCTGCACGTCCACCGTGACGGTGGGCTCGTCCAATTGGTACTTCACCGGGCCGAGATGCTCGCCCAGATAGCCACGCAGGGTGCGGGCCAAGCCGGCCGGGTCGAACATGTCGGGGCGCACGGCCAGAAGCTCCATACGGATCACCTCGGTGGTGCCGCGCTCGGCCAACAGCTCGGGTTTGGCCTTGTAGTCGACGCCGCAAGCCTGGCACTCCACGGGGGGGTTCTCGGTCTCGGTGATCTCCATCAGCCAGGTGCAGGCCTGGCATGCGAACCGGCGCAGCGTGGCGTAGCCTTCCACGTCGCAGCCCAACTGCTGCAGCTTGGTCACCATGGTGTCAGGCTCGAGTTTGGTGGCGATACGCTCGTTGAGCATATCGACGGGGATTCCTATAACCGGCATAGGTCAACTCCTTTTAGCCATCCGAGGCGGGCGCGATACAGCTCGCCGATGCTGGCGAGGTCGTAGGTGAACATGGCCAGGCGCTCGAGTCCGAGACCCCAGGCCAACACGGGAGAGGTGCAGCCGAGCGGCTCGGTCACCTCGGGGCGGAACATTCCGGCGCCGCCCATCTCCACCCAGTCCGACTTCTTCTCCGACCAGACGAAGATCTCGACGCTCGGCTCGGTGTAAGGGAAGAAGGCGGGGCGAAACTGAAACTTGGTAAAGCCCATCTTGCGATAGAAGGCTTCCAGCGTCCCAAGAAGATTGGCGAAGGTGACCTTCTCATCGATGATGATGCCGTCCACCTGGTGAAACACGGGCAGATGTTTGTAGTCGACGGTCTCGCGACGGAAGACCGGCCCGACACAGAACACCTTGCGTGGACTTTCCGGTTTCTGGGCCAGGGCTCTCACTGTGGAGGCTGTGGTGTGCGTGCGAAGCACCGTCTTCTCGGACAGCTCGCGCGACCACTTGTAGCGCCAGCCCACCGAACCGCACTCCCCACCTCCCTCGTGAGTATCGCGCACTCTTTGCACCATGGCCTCGTCGGGCAGACGACAACTCCCAGGGCGTCCGACGTAAAAGGTATCCTGCATGTCCCGGGCGGGATGGTCCTGAGGTTGAAACAGCGCGTCAAAGTCCCAAAACGACGACTCGACGTAGCCCGACTCGGTCTCCTCAAAGCCCATCTCTAAAAAGACGCGCCGGGTCTTTTCAAAGACCGAGACCAGGGGATGGAGCTTGCCGGGATAGACCGGCTCGGCCGCCGCGGTCACATCATAGGGGCGGAAACGAACATCCTTCCAGGAGCCGTCCTTGAGCATCTCCGGGGTCAGAAGGTTAGCCTCACGAATGGGCTCGATCCCGTCTCGAACCATAGCCCGGCCCGCCTCGGAGAGCTTGGCGAAGCGTTCCACTCGCTCGCGAACATCCAAGATCCCTTTCCGCTCCTCGAGAAGTTTCAAGGCGTCGTCTACGGGGAGTCGGCTCTCGCGTAGCTCGCGGTCGGTGACGGTGCGTCCGCTCTGGGCCACCACGGTGAAGACCCGTTCTTCAGGCCCTGGCTCAGACACTGCTGCCTCTTGGCCCACTTCAGTCAGCCGCAGAGACTTGCCCTGCTGCTCCACCCAGCCTTTGTCCTTGAGAACCTTCAAGGTTCCGCCCACATCCTTGGACTCCAAGCCAGAGCGCTCCGCGATCTCCGGCATCGCGAGGGGCTCCGCCGACTGCTTGAGAGCTTCGATGATTCGCCGCTCAGGAAGATGAGGTCCCCAGCCTTGCGCTTTCTTGCCCACCGAGAGCTCGAAGTAGGGACGCTCCTCCAACTCGATCTCGGCTCCTTGGCGGGTGACGAACACCGCCGAAACTTTAGCCTGGTCCAGTCCGACCTTGGCGGACAGTACGGACAGCTCCACCGGCTCAGCCTCTTGGGCCAGCCCGGTCAACACCAGATAGTCGATCTCTTGAATCTTCTGCATTGGTAACCTCGGCCGCGAGGCTCCGAGGCCCTGGCTCGGAATTCCTCCCATCTCGAGCGCCATCCCGTAGGCATCCCCTGGGATAGGAGAAAGCCGATCTCCTGGGAGCTTACTCCCTATCCTGCAATTCGGCATTCTGTGACTATGAGTAAATCAGCCCCTGACGCCCACATCGCCTCTCTGGTGGAGAGCACTTTTGGAGCTTGTCGTTTTGCCCGCTGGAACTCTGGAACCTATCACGACGCCCATCACGCGATGTACGTCGCGGAAGTCCTCTCGGCGATGGCGACCCGCCGCCGGCACGATCCCGAGCGCCGCCTCTTTCTGACCCAAGTAGCTCTCTTACACGATGCCGATCCCCGTCCGGATTCCGTGCCCACACCGGCCTCCGTGCGCCGTACGCTCGACTGGATGGAGAAACGTCGCAAGACTCTTCAATGGCGGCTTTCCTGGACCGACGAAGCCTACTTCACCGCGCGCGCCTTGATCGCGCGAACCGACTTCCCTTTCGACAATTCACCGCGGGAAGACCAAACTTCGATGACAGGCGTCAGCCCCTACGAAGTTTACAGACACTGCATACTAGAGCTCGACCACGATTCTCGGGATCGATCTTTCGAGGATGCTCAACTGCTTCGCTTCGCCGACCAATGCGCCAACTACTGTCGCGACTTCGAGACCGCCTCGGCGTCGGTGGACGCGCTGAGTCGAGAGACGGAGAATACCGGCCGGCCGATGACTCGCTGGGAACTCGACACTCCGTCCTTCCTTAGCGAGCTGGCGGGCGACTCGGTTTGGGACACTCGTCTCAAACGCCAGTTGGGTCTTGGAGGGCGCGTCTTCGGACAAGCGGAGCTGATGCTCTTTTTCCTTCCGCCCTCAATGCAACAGAACCTGGAGCGCAATAAGCGCATGTTTCAACAAGAGCGCGAACTGCGACTGGTCAGCATGGGATAAACGACACAAAGTTAAACACACAAAGACACAAAGTTAAGTTCCGAGGGTTCCACTGTGGACTCCTCGGAACTTAATTAACTTTGTGTCGTTGCTATTCGGCGCGCATGGCTCCGGCGAGTTCGAGATCGCTGACGTTGAGAGTCTGAGTCGGAGGCAGGTTAGGAGAGCTGTCGGTGACAGCCGCCTTGGCCATCTGGAAGAGTGTTCCAATCCGCCCTCGTTCAGGCTCCCAGAAGTCGATCTGTTGAGGCGATATCTCGATCAAGACGATACCCGGAGTCTCTTTCCCCTGGTCGAACCAGAGGCTCCAATCGTCTTTCCAGAGAGTGTCGATTAGAGCACGATCCGGGTTGAGCGTGGCGCTTCCGGCCACCGAGACCCAAGCGTGGTCAGATTTGCGATGGAAGGCCAGATTGACCTTACCGTTGGCGGTCACATTCTGGGCCGTCACGGTGTCGCGCGAAGTTACGAACCAGAGAGCGCGATCAGCCCTGGGCTCCTGCAGCGCCATCGGTCGAGAGACCAGATTCCCTTGAGGGGATTCGGTCACAAGCATCGCGGTGTCGAAATCGCCGAGCAGCTCGACGAAAGATTTTAGCTTATCATTCATGGGTTGAAGTCTCCTTTGCCCGATCATCGTAGGTTAGGATGAGACCCAATCTTTAGACCAACCCGCATCAAGATAGCGCCCACCTATGGATGCATACCAGCCGGATTTCGCTCAGGCCCTGAGTGGGACTCGGCCCGCTAAGCGCGATGGTACGGGTGATTTCGTAGCAAGCTGTGGGCACGGTAGAGCTGTTCGGCTAAGATCACGCGGACTAGAGGATGTGGAAAGGTCAAGCGCGACAACGACCAGCGGGAATCGGCGCGCGCCAGAATCTCCGCTGATAGCCCGTCGGCGCCGCCCACCAGAAGGGCGAGGTCTCGACCCCCGGCCATCTGCTCTCCCAGAAGTTCCGCCAACGACTCCGTGCTGTACATTTTTCCCGTGACATCGAGAGCCATCACAGTCGCGTTCTTGGGCAGAGCCCTGGCCATCCTATCCCCTTCTTCACGCTTGGCTCGCCCCGGATCGGTGCTTTTGGAACGAGCGATCGCCGGGATCTCAACCAGGGTCAAACGGCAATCGGAGGCCAGGCGCTTGGCATACTCGCCATACCCGGCCTGAACCCAATCCGGCATCTTCGTTCCCACCGCGATCAGCGAAATCTGCATCGTCCTGGCTTTCTCCCCAAACCCCGTGAACCTTCACGCGAGAACATAGGGTGACCCTATCCTATCCCAGAGTAGGGGGCACCGCATCGTGCCACCCTCTACTCTCGATCTCGTCCATGAAGTTTCTCAAACGATTTCTCCCCCGCGAACAGGTCTCCGGCGTCACCAGTATCAATCTGGAGGCTCTAAAGGCTCGAGGTATCGAGCTTTTGATGGTCGATCTGGACAATACCCTGCTGGGCTGGAAGGGGAGCGAGCTCTCCGACGAGGTCACTCACTGGATGGCGGTGGTTCACGCCCTTGGGTTTTCCGTCTGTCTTGTCTCCAACGCCGCTCCCGCGCGACTTCGGGTGCAGGCCCAGCGCCTCAACGTGGACTACGTTCCTGTCGCTCGCAAGCCGAGTCGTCGAGGGCTTCGAAAAGCCATGAAACGCTTCCGCAAGTCTCCCGAGCAGACAGCGATGATCGGCGATCAGATCTTCGCCGACGTTCTGGCCGGAAACCGCCTGGGCGTCTACACCATCCTGGTCGTCCCGCTGGATCTCGAAGAACAGTGGTGGATGAAGTTCGTGCGCCGTCTGGAGCGCTGGGTCCTGGACCGGCTTAAGGAGATAGCATGACGGAGATCTTGAGCGCCCTCCTGATCAATCCCAACTCTGGAGGCGGCATCGAGGAAACCGATCTGCGGGCTTTGGAAAGCACGGTAAAAGCCCATCATGGCCATCTCATCGTGACCAACAGCCCTGAGGAGGCACGGGAGTTCATCGCTCAAGCCTCCTCGAAAGGTTTTACCCGAGTCATCGCCTCAGGGGGCGATGACACCGTGCGCGACCTTCTTCCAGCTCTTCTCAAGACCAGATGCGAGCTAGCCATCATCCCACGCGGTACGTACAACAACCTGGCTCTGGCCCTGGGGTTACCCCAGGACCAACAGGTAGCGCTCGAGCTCGCTCTCACGGGTAGGACCAAACCGATTGATCTCGGGACGGTCGCCGGGCACCTCTTCACCGAGAGCGCCGGTGTCGGATATCTCGCCGAAGCCTGGAATCGCGCGCCCCAGCCTGAACCCACAGGATTTCTACGCTGGGCCAGCGGATTCGTGGCCGCTGGTTCGGCCTTGCTCGACTATCAGCCCCTCCCTCTCAAAGTCCGCCTCGACGAGCAAGAACTCGAGGAGTCTTTCTGGGACATCACCGTAGCCAACGCCTCCCACTTCGCCAACAACATCGCCATCGCGCCTCAGGCCAGCCTGACCGACGGACTGCTGGACGTAACCCTTTGGCCCGAGGTGACGGCGCTAGAGTTCCTGGGCTCTCTCCCAGCCTTGCTGAGCCCGGAGGGTCCAGCCGGGCTTCCCAACGTGCGAACGGCTCAAGCCAGGGTGGTGGAGATCTTCTCTCAAACCGAGATTCCGATCCGCGTCGACAATACCGTGACCTCAGGCACCCACTTCCGCTTTGAGGTCCTACCTAACGCGCTTTGCGTCGTCTATCCGGGAGGTTGAGTATCTCCAGAGCTCCTGAATATTTCGATATGTTGCTTTGTGGAACACTGACGATGCAGGAGTATACCTTGAAATGAAGTCGCCCATGAGCTCAGAGATTTTCTGGCCCAGAAATTTCGCATCGCCGTCCGAATACGGGTCGCGGAAAGTGGAGCCGGACGCCGAGTCTACCAAATCCGAAAAGAAGAAGGGATTCGGCATCTCGCCGATATTCACGCGATGAGCGAATTGCCTCCGGCCAGCCTATTTGAGGGTATCGCCGTGCTCGTTGTCGCTCCTTTAATCGCGGCTGTCCGTCCATCTTAACTAGGGACCACTGACCTTGTTACCGAATCCCACGTCGTTGATTCTAGGATTTCCCGAGCGGTAGTGGATGACGTTGGTCGCGCCGTTGATGTTGATCAGCGGAGTCGACTCGATGGTGACCTTATTGGCCGCTCCATTGATGGTCACGGAGTTCGCTCGACCGGTCAAGGTCAACTTGTTGGCTCCTCCGTTGAGGATCACATCTTGTCCCTCGGCGTTGATCGTTTGGGTCACCGCGGAGCCGTCTAAGGTCAACGTCTTGGTCCGAGTGACGACTTCCTCGCGAGTGTTGGAGGCTCCGGTGGCGGTGTTGGCGTCAACCCCTTCAAAGACTCCCTCGGTAGAGACAATATTGTTGTGCTGGCCTCGCCTCGTCACCACCGGACGCCCACTCTGTACCGCCACGTCATTGTGATGGCCGATCAGATCAATCCCGCCCACCCGCTCGATGGTGAGGTCGATATGATCGCCCTCAATGATAAGCTCGGCGGCTTCCGAGATAACGACATCGTTGTGTTGCCCTCTGACCGTCACCTTACCGGCACTACCTGAGATAACAAAATTTCCGTGCGCTCCCTCGATGAGGATATCGTTACCTCGGGCCGCGTAGATCACGTTTTCCCCGGAAAGGCGTACCGTTTCCGCGCCGGCGACTAAGGTCAGGGTAAAAAGAGCCCCCAGAAGAGATAGAAACTGTTTCATGTCATGACACTCCCAAAGTGATTTCTTCGCCTTCGCCAGCCAGGGTGAACCTCCCCCACCGGGTCACAGGTCGAAACTTGACCAGGTGAGAAGGCAACCGCATGGCACAACAACGTCGAGTGACTGTCAGTACCGCTGTCCCTTCCATGCTCCCCCCGGGCCGCCAGGCTTCCATCGCGAAGTTTCTGGAGGCTCTGGGCTATCAGCACCTCTGGCTACCCGACCATCTCCTCTTTCCCGACCTCTCGCCCGCCTACGACGCTTGGACCACCATGGCGGTGTTGGCCGATAGGACGAAGTCCTCCAGCTTCGGCCCGGCCGTGACCGACCCCTATCGCACCCATCCAGCCTCCTTGGCGCTTCGAATCGCCACGCTGGACCAATTGAGCCGAGGCCGTTTCATCCTCGGTCTGGGAAGCGGCGAGGCCATGAACCTGGAGGCCTTCGGATTCTCCTGGCAAGACCGCAAGGTCGGACGCCTCAAGGAGTTCCTCACCGTTCTGCGCGGTCTGCTCGACTCCAAAGAGCCGTTCACTTTCCAGGGCGACTTCTACCAGACGGACCGCGCCTATCTTTCGGTACGCCCCTACAAGGACCGCCACATCCCCATCTATACGGCCGCTCTCGGACCTATGATGCAGCGTCTGGCAGGGCGAATGGCCGACGGCTGGATCCCCTCACTGATTCCGGTCGAGGCCTACCGAGACTATTTCGCCCCAATGGCCGAGGCGGCAAACAAAGCCGGAAGAGATCCGGAAGGGTTGGCTCGAGTCGCGACGGTGGCGGTAGCGCTCAACACCGACGGGAAGATCACCATACCGGAACTCGTCGAGTTCTTACGCCCTCTGAGCGGCCTGCTGGTCTGGGCGCCCGTGATGGAGCGGCTGGGCCACACCTTGGAGTTCCCACCGGAGGCGCGATCAAGCTATCTCGAGGTCAACCCCTGTGATCCCGAGAGCCAGGAACGGTACTGGGAGATGGAGCGCCAGATGCCCAACGACGTCATGGAGCGGGCTCTCAACTTCGGCGACACGGAGGAGATCTACGAAGCCTGTCAAGCCTACGTCGAAGCTGGAGCCACGCAGATTCAGGTCGCCTTCGCCTCCCCCGATCCCTTGGGCAACTTCATTCTCTTCGCCCATCAGGTTCTTCCCCGACTGACAGGCCGGCCCGCCACGCCTCTGGCCAAGGCTCTCGGAACCCTACTCGGACCCGCCATTCGACGAGGAGTGCTGCGCAAACAGTTTCCCGTGCGCGCGACTCCGCTACCGAAGAAAGTCAAGTCTCGATAAGACGGGGGGCGCCCAGAAGCTGGTCGGGGATGTCGAAGTAGTTGACCAGCTCTTCGGCGTAGTCTCGCAGCTCTCGGCAGAGCTCCAAGACGGTCTTGCGAACCTGCGAGATCTGACGGCCGGAGAGCAAGCCTTTCTCCAGGTAGAAAGCCGCCTCGGACTCGATCGTCCATAGTGCGAAAAGATCGCGCAGGGGGGCGAACGATGCCTGCTCTTCAACCTGCCGGGCGAAGGCTTCGTAAACGTTCTCCTGGGCGTAAGCTGTGGCCAGTGCCAGGGCGTGGGCCTGGCAGGCGTTGAAGGCCTCCTCGGGAGTTTTCCCTCCGACCATCCCTTTAGCCACCCGTCGAGCCAGCGACACAGCCAAGCGCTTCCGGCGAGCTCGGAAGGCGACGCGCTGGAACTCTGGACCGCGCAAGTCGGCGGCGGCGGAACGTTTGAGCAAGGCTCGCGAGCGGGAGCCGCGCCCGGCGACCAGTCCCGCCCGATGAGCCGCGATCATCGCGGGGGCCTTGTCCTTGAGCTCAGCCAGGAGATTCTTCGCCACCAGCAGGCAGAGCACGGTGTTGTCGCCCTCGAAGGTGGTGAAGATGTCCAGGTCCGCGCGGATCATACCCAGTCGATTCTCCCACAAATATCCCGCTCCGCCACAACACTCCCGGCAGGTCTGCACCGCCTCGTTGGCCGACCAGGAGCTGTAGGCTTTCAGGGCCGCGATACGGGTTTCCAGAGCGCGTCCCGCGGTTTGGTCCGAGGCTAGACACTCGAGATATTCGGTCCGGGTCTCGGCCAAGGCCGCCGATATCGCGTAGGCCTGGGCTAGCCGTGGGATCAAGCGTTTTTGATGAGCCTGATAGTCGAGCAACACGTTCGTTCCGAACTGGCGACGTTGTCCACCGTAGTGGATGGCGATAGCCAACGCGCTCTTGGCCCCAGCCCAGGTGGCTCCGCAGACGATCAACCTCCCGGCCAAGAGATTTCCGAGCATGGCGAAAAAGCGGGCCGACGGACTCTCGATGGAGGTCTGATAGCTCCCCTCCTCGTCCACACCGCCGAAGCGGTCCAGCAGATTTTCTCGAGGCACCCGCACCTCGGCAAAGGAGATCCGCCCGTTGTCCACCCCGTTGAGTCCAGCCTTGAGACCACAGTCTTCGATAGTGACACCAGAGACGCTCTCTCCGTCCTGGGCCCGAAGCTCAACTAGAAAGGCGTGCACCCCGTGGTCTACCGAGCCCACCTCCAGTCGGGCGAAAACAACGGCGAAATGACCGTCGCGAGCGGCCGATCCGATGTAGTCCTTGGTCGCCTCGGGCCGAGGGGTGTGAAGGACAAACTCCTCGGTTTCCGGCTCGTACCTCGCCACCGTTTCCAGAGCCCGCACATCGGAGCCGTGGGCCGTCTCGGTCATGGCGAAACATCCGATCCGCTCAAAGGACGGCGTCTTTTCCAGCCAGGGGCGATGTTTCTCCGTACCCAGGCGCGCGATGGTGGCCTGTATCAGCCCGGCGTGAACTCCGAACTTGACCATCAGGCCAAGGTCGAAAAACGCCAACGCCTCACAGAGAAGAAACAGCTCCGCCGGATCTCCACCAAGGTCGGCCGGCAGCCCGAACCTTCCAAACCCCTCGGAAGCGAGCCGGCGACACCATCGCAACGTCACTTCCCGCGACTGTTCCAGGTCGAGGTCGGGTCTACGCCGGAACTCCTCCGAGAGAAGAAACTCGCGATAGGCGGCGCCAGGAAGTACAGTTGAAGTCATAGATTGGCAGGCTTCTCGGCTGGTCACGGAGCCCCTTTCTCACTCCTGCGGTGGAATGAGAAGGCGAAGCACGGCTCCTTCTCCCTCGGTGCGATTGGAGAGGAGGCAATCCCCTCCCACTTCCCACAAAAGAGAGCGCATGGTGGATAGTCCCAACCCCATGCCGGGGACCTGGCCGGTGAATCCCTTCTCTCCTTGAAAGTAGGGCTCGAAGGCACGCCGTAGCTGATTGGGGGTCAACCGGCGACCGTCGTCGGCTAGCTCCAGCCGGACTCGAGAACCGTCAAAACTCACGTCAAGCGTGATCCGGGGATGTCCGGTGGGATGAAACTTCTGGCTATTGGCCAACGCTTCCCAAAAGACCAGCTCGAAGGCCCGGGGGTCGATCCGTAAGGCCTCGGGAAGGCCCTCATCGAAGTGCAGAACCATCGGCGGGATGGACAGTGCTGTTTGAGCCGTCTCAGCCATCGGAGCGATCTCGGCCAGACGAAGTCCGCCTCCGGCGGCCGGTAGGGCGCGGGGGGAATTGACATAGGCCAGGATCCGTTCCAACTCGACCTTGAGGCTCTCCAATCCCTGATGGGCCTGCTCGGCGAACTCCATCACCTGTTCCGGACTGAGTTTGTGAGCTTTTTTTCGTAGGAAGGTCAGTCCCATACCAGCCACCGTCATCGGGGTACGCACTTTATGGCCGATCACCGACTCTAGACTCCAAACGCTTCGTTGTGACGACCTCTCCTCGGTGATATCGCGCAGCCGCACGAGATGCTCTCCACTACCCGAATGCAGCACCCTGACCTCAAGCCAGACGCTAGGCTGAAGCTCCGATTCGGGACGCCACAAGAAAAGGGTCGAGCTGTCGCTGGTCCGAGGAAATCCTCTCCAACTCTCCTCCGGATGGAAACTGTACTGTCCACGCCAGAACTCCAGAACATCGGAGTGCCAGGCCTCCTCCGTCCAGCCCATCAACGACTGCGCCTTCTTGTTGGCGTAGAGAAGCTCACCCTGTTCGCCCACCAGGAGATAACCCTCCTCGGCCTGGTCCACCACCCAACCGAAGCGAGCCCGCTCGGTGCGAAGACGCCGGTAGCGGTTGAGGCGGGTGATGGAGTGGACCCGGGCCTTGAGTTCTTCCGGATGGCAAGGTTTGGTGATGAAGTCGTCGGCTCCGGCCTCCAAACCTTGCACTCTGGAAGCGCGATCCTCTAGAGACGTCACCATCAGGATCGGCACTTCGGCCAAGCCGGGCTCGGAGCGGAGCATCTGGCAGACCGTGTATCCATCGAGGTCCGGCATCACGACATCGAGCAAAATCAGGTCCGGTTCGTGAGCGCGCGCCTTCTGCAGGCCCTGAAAACCGCTTTCCGCAGTCTGAACTCGATAGCCGTCTTTGACCAGGACACGCTCCAAGGTCATGCGACTGACCTTGTCGTCGTCGACGACCAAGATCTCGAACTGGCTGTGAGCTTCGCTAGACACGCTCTCTCGCGCCGGTCTAAGCGACCATCAGCATGCCGAGTTCGGCGGCTTCGGGATAGAGAAATTCCTCGACGTAGCGGGCCAGTTTCGGATCGTCGCGCAGAAGCTTTTCCTTGCCCCGCTCTGAGCCCGCGTACACACGCACGCCCTCGGCTAAGTATTCGTGGGGGTTGGTGGTGGCATAGTCGCTCCAGAGACCACCGCCCTTGTTGAATAGCTTGTTATACCAGGGCAGTCCGTCGACTCGCTCCTTGTACTCCTGGTGCAGTTGTTGAATCTCAGGGTCGATCTCGCTTTTGAGAACCGCCCTCCCGTCCAGGTCAGGCGCGGCAAGGTCGTCGAGGGCGTGTCCGAACTCGTGAACCAGGGTCTCCTTGTCCATTCGAGTGGAGGACATGACCATCATCTTCTTGGTCGGCAGGTACATCGCCGAATAGCTCGTCCCGTCGGTCTCGTAGGCGTCGCGCAACTTGACGGTAATGCCGCCGTCCACCAGACGGTCCACGTTCTCCTCGCCTAGAGCGTCGAACGCTTTATCCAGAACTCGCTTTTCGCGAGCGCTGAAGTTTCCCCGCAGCATCGCATCGGTGCGAGTGTGTCTGGCCTCGAGGTTGGAAGTGAGCATGGTCTCAAACTACATCTCCCGCACCGGCGACGAGTGACGAAAATGTTAAGGCTTCACCAGGTATGTCACCCCCGGGCGTCTCTGATGTCCATACTCCGGAGGAATGCGGCCTGGAGAGCGCCGGTATTAGTCTGCCTCATATACCCCGAGTCAGAGGAGTCATCGAAATGCTAAAAACACTAACCCTTACTTTGCTGAGCACCCTGGTCTGCGCGACCATGACCTGGGCCTGTCCCGTCAGTTCCGCCGACACCGCCATGTTGGCGCCCACGGAACCACGGACCGAGGTCCGAACTCAAGTCCCACCCAGCCAGGAGAGCGAACAGGCGACTTTAGAGCAGATCAAAGGCGATCCTGAGGCGCCTAAAAATCGCGACCTGGATAAAGATATCGAACGCACCTACGATCAAAAAGGAAATATCGAATCCGACTACGGCAAGGAGATTGAAAAAGAGATCCTGGAAAGTCCCGATAGCAACGACGAGTATCGCCAAAGCCAGGGCGAGAAGTAAAGTCGCTTGCTCTAACCGAAAAGCCGCGAGCCCGAACTCGTCTGGCCCAACTGAAGATTTGCCGCGAGGTGGTTGAAGGTTTGGGGCAAAAGAGCGAAGGGCTCCGGCTTTTCCTGTCCTCGCACCCCCTTGGCGTTCTCCTCGTCCAAGCGTTGCTGTAGAGTCACTCTGGCGAGGCAGGCACAGTTGACCGTGCCGCACTCAGGACAGACCGCGAGCTCTTTCACGGTTTGTGCTTGACGACCGTCCGGGCCGATGGTCGTCTCGGTCACTTTGACCGTCTCGATCCGTCCATAGCCGGGAAGGTCGCGAAAACTCCGTACCGTTTCGGTCTCCTTACCTTCGGAGCGCAACTTATCGGCATGAGCCGCGAAGCTCTCCGCCGCTCCGAGGCTGGTCCGCTCGGCGACGCGTCGAGAGGCTTCGAAAGAGACGTGGGGGGACGATGAAATCGGAAGACTCATAGCTACTTGACCTTTTTTATCTCCACCGTCAACCTCGGTCCGCTGCCGGACTTGGCCAGTGAAACCTTCAGCTTTTGATCATCCTTGGCAGCCTCGAGGATCTGCGCGTTAGCGGTTTGGCTGGGACTGACTTTCCACTTTCGTTTGACCAGGCCTTCAGAGATCGTCGTCATGACTCCGGCCCCGGCGCCTTTATGGTCGATACGGTACTCGTTGAGGTCCACGGTACGCTCGCTCTGGATCACCTTGAGCCCTTTGATTCCCAGAATCCAACGAACGGCCACCCTGAGCGCGTAGTCATCGTCACGAACATTGGCTCCGGGCTCTTCTCCCCCACCGGTTCCCGACCACACGGGCCCACCCAATAGGAGAGCCAATGAGAGGATGATTAGCCAGAAGACTCCGCGCATTTCGTAAGAATTTGTCACGTCACGACTTTAACCTGCCGAAGTCACTAGTGTAGAATGGCAATCGTGTCGAAAGCTCTCTTCAAAGGCGGCATACTCGGACTACTGTTCTGGGGTCTCTGGACAAGCCTGCGCCAGCAGGACCACTTGTTGTTTTGGAGCTCTTTGACCGTTCTTACTGCCCTGGGATGGCTCAGCCTCTCGGTCTACCTCTCCGGCTTGATCCTTCAAAGGGCCGTGCGACGCTCCGCTCATCCGAGCCGCATCGACGGCGCCTGCGATGAAGAACTTCTCACAGGATGGTCCTTTCAGGTCCCCGTCTGGCTGCCCTTAACCGCCTTCACTACAGAGCTCAACGGCCAATCGACCACCCTCACCCGGAGAGGAGGGCGCTTTTCCGAGCGGGTCGTGTTCGAGCGGCGAAGGCTGCAGAAGGCGGTGCGACGTCAGTTTGTCGTCTCCGACAGATTCGGTTGGGCTACCTTCCGTTTTCGCGACAACCGAGGTGTGCCGGTACGCGTTCTGCCCTACGTGCATAGCGGCCGCGCCGTGGCGCCCCCCATCGGCGTGGTGGCCGGCTCGGACTTGCCCAGCCCCTACTCGGCCGAGACAGGAGAGCGGCTCGACATGCGTCGCTATCGACGTGGAGACCCCTTACGCCTGGTGATCTGGACGATCTATCAAAGAAGCGGTCACGTGATGGTGCGCGCCCCCGAGAAAGCCGTGTCGCAACACCAGCGCACCGGACTCTACCTCTTGAGTAGCGTGACCGACGCCCCCGCGGCCAAACTGGCTCGGGTTTTGATCGAGCGGGAGCTCCTGGGGGTCGGATGGCGTTTTGGCGCCGATGGGCGCTCCCCCTGGGCCGAACACAAGGAGAGCGCGCTCAATGTTCTGGCCGAGAGCGGACAACTCGAACCGGAAGCCAGGCTGAATCAGTACCTCTTCGAACTGGCGCGCGATCGCTTCGGGAAATGCCTGATTTTAGTTACCGCCGACCCTACCACACGAAATCAGAAACTCTCGCTTTTTGCCCACGGAGGCGGCCTACCGCACATCGGCATCGAGATCTGGGTGGTCTACGACCCTCCCAACATCCCCTCGCGCAAAAGCTTCCCCACGGTGGCCGGAGCCGACATGCATCTGTTGGAACGGCAGGAATCCGACTTCGCGATGAGGGCCTGGTGAAAAACACCTTACCAGCCCTGCTTTGGTGTTTTTCCGCCGTGCTGGCTGCCTGGCTGTGGGCACCTCACCTGGTGGCCTGCCTGGGCGCCGCTCTGGGATGCTTGACCGCCACCGCTCTGTCGAGACAAGACAACACCCGTCTACGTTGGCTCATCTTCCTAGCCTCCTGCCTTGTTGGACTAGCGGCCCAGTTCGTATTGGCGAACGTCCCTTTGGGTAACCCAGGCCACCAGATCCTGGCTCGTTCCGGGATCCTGTGCTGGCTGGCCACTCACGGAGGGGTCTTCTTCCTTCACCAATTTCACCGAACCGCATTGGTCCCGCTGGAATGCGCGCTTTTCGCCACCCCCTGGGTTCTATGGTTGCAAGCTCACCGTCAAGGGCACCTCGACCGTCCGGTCGGCCTGATGGAACCGATGCAGGGCCTGGGTTTGGAGCCTACCCGGGTGCTGGCCGTCCTGGGACTCTTCCTAGGTCTGTCCATCGTCTTGTTGATCGGAGCTCGACAGTCCCGCCAGCTTGGCCTGGCCCCCATCATCTGGGCCATAAGCCTGGGGTTGGCGGCGTCTTTTCTCATACCCAGCCAACGGCTCAACCGGATAGCCACCCAGGAGAGCGAACTTTCAGGACCCGGCCAGGTCCAGGAAAGGCGTGTGGCCACGACACCGGTGGCCGTGATCGTCTTCTATTCCGAGGAAGCGCCTGAGCTCGAAGTCTTTCATTTCCAGCCTCGGCCCCACGACGACGGCCTGGAAACCAGGCCCGAGAGTCGGACGGCGCGCTATCGGGTGGCCGAGATCGTGGCCCAGAACCGTCCCCTCGTAAGGGGATGGGAGGCCCAGCGAACCCCCGTGGTCGTGCCCGATGGGGAAACCTTCGCCTCCGTCTATGAGATAACTTCAAAGGTTCCGTCCGCTTCTCTCATCGAGCTGATGGAGAGCTCGCCTCCTCCGCTAGAACCGATCGCCCATTCCAGATTTCAAGCTCTCCTCGACCAGGCCGTACCTATCTCGGATCGTTCTCACCCGGTTCGGGCGGCTCTGCGCGTCAAGCTCTGGATGGAGCAGAACCGAACTCAGGGGCAGGAGACGGCTCAGGGAACGGTGGACGACTGTCTGCTCCGAGCCCAGCCGGTCAACCAGGAGACGTTCACTCGAGCCGCTCACCAGCTTCTCCTGGAGTTGGGAGTTCCCAATCGGGTCGTCTCCGGTTACGCCGTGCGAGCCGACCAAAAGGGGACCGGATCGTTTTTGCTGTTGACCGAGCAAGACCGGCGTTGCTGGCTCGAACTCACCTCCCACGGCTATCGTGGTCTGGAGTTCGACCTCTATCCGCTGGACGGTCCCAACCAGAGCGAAGGCCCTCAAAATCTTGAAATGCAGCGCCAACTCGGAGAACTGGCGCGGGCCCGGCAACCCGGATATCAACCTCTCCCAGGGTTAGGCGTGGGAGCGATGGGCTTTACTCTTTTTATTCTCGTCGCGGTGAGTAGCGGCTACGGAATCAAGCTCTACCGCTGGCTCCGAGGGTATCTTGCACCTCCAGAGCGGAGAGCCGTCGCAACTTATCGGTCGGTACTAGACCGCCTGGCCGAGGTGGAGGAACTCCGCGCCTCTGGTGAAACCAGATATGAATTCAGCCAGCGACTCAAAATGCGTGTACCCAGCTTGGAAGCTCTCACCATGGTATTTCAACGTTCCACCCTGGGCCGTCCGGGGTTGAGCGACGAGGACCCGACACCCGCTCTCTTTAGAGCGTGTTTGGCCGAAATCGCCGAATCCTATCCACGCCGTAGGCGCTGGCTGGGCTATCTCCATCCCTTCTCTTGGAGCAAGGTGCACTAAGGACATGTCCTAAATGACTCTCGAAGAAGCTACTCAAGTCCTGGATCGGGTTCGCCAACGGATGCGTCACGCCGTGGTCGGCCGCGACGAGGTGATCGACTTGATTCTGGTAGCGCTGCTGGCTGATGGGCACGTCCTGCTTGAAGACTATCCGGGGTCTGGTAAGACTACTTTGGCCAAGGCTCTCGGGAATTCGATCGTCGACGATGCTCCCGACGACAACATTTGCGACTTTTCTCGCATTCAGTTCACTCCCGACCTCCTCCCATCGGACATCACCGGAGCCAATGTTTTCGATCCCGACACCAAGTCGATCGCCTTTCAGCGTGGTCCGATCTTCGCCTACGTCGTCCTGGGCGACGAGATCAACCGAACTTCTCCCCGCGTTCAAGCGGCAACCTTGGAGGCCATGGCGGAAAAGCAGGTGACCGTCGACGGAACCTCTCACAAGCTTGACGATCTCTTCTTTTTGATCGCCACCCAGAACCCGCTTGACATCGCTGGAACCTATCCCCTTCCCACTGCCCAGCTGGACCGATTTCTCTTCCGTATCTCCATGGACTTTATCGACCGAGACTCGGAGATCTCCGTACTACGCACCGAGCACAGCCGAGCCGAGTCCAGCACCATCGCGCCCGTCAACCGCGGGGAGATTCTGGCTTGCCGTAAGGCCGCCACCGACCAGGTCTACATCCACGACGCCATCAACGTCTGTCTGGTCGATGTCGCTCGGGAACTGCGAGGACATCCAGAAGTCATCCAGGGCGCCTCCACCCGGAGCCTGATGTTGATGCGTCCAGCCTTACGCTCAGCGGCGCTGATGAAAAAACGAGACTACGTAACCGTCGATGACATACGCTGGCTCTTGCCTCACGTACTGCCCCATCGACTTATCTTAGAAACCGGCGCTCGTCCGGCCACGGAACTCGTCGATGAATGTTCTCGCGGCCCGGTCGAACAGCTCGAGCGCACGACTTTGACCCGGTGAAGATGCGCCCCTGGCGTAGCCTCGCCCTCAGTCTGTGCCTTCTCAGCTGCACGGCAAGCGCCGAATATCTCTACTCTCGCGCCTATACCGACGCGGCTCGTGCCGTTCTGGCCCGACGCTACGTGGACGCCCGCACCCTGGCCGAACGAATGCTCACCGAGAACCCCGATTCCTTTGAAGGGCACGCTATCCTGGGTCAAGCCCATCTGTGGGGAGAAGAAGACCTGGGCCTGGCCGAGCACCACCTGGGCCAGGCTCGGGCTCTGATCGAAGAGGCCTATCCCGACCTGAAGTCCGATGACGCCCCACGAAGCCTGCATCAACAAGTCCTCAAAGGGCTGCGTCAAGCCGCCTTTTTGCGTGAGAACTATCAGCGGGCTCTGACCCTTCTCGACAAGTACGACGCTCTCTACGACCCGCTCCCCAACCCCAGAGCCTGGCTACTTCTCAAACTCGAGCGATACTCGGAGGCTGTGGCCGTGGCCAGGTCGGCGCAATCACGTTTGTCCGAAGACGATCCAGGACAGGTCCCTTTGTGGGACACTTTAGGCCAGATCGCCTACGAACAGGGAGACATCAAAGGCGCGACCGAGAACTTTGAGCGAGCCGCCGAATTGGAGATCGATACCGCCGAGGAGCCGGACCCGGTCTACCTGACCAACCTGGGGGAAGCCTACCGAGATCAGGGTGAGTTCGAAAAGGCTCAAGAATATTTCGAGAGAGCCCTGGAGTGGCCTCATCCGGGCAGTTACGCCGAACCCAACAAGCGACTGGCCTATCTCTACGCCGGCGCGGGCCGGTTCGAGCAAGCCTTCAGTCGCCTGGAAGCCGCGGTGGCTTGGCGCGCGAATCTCTGGCCGCAAGTCGCCGCCCATACGCGCGCTTCCCACCTGACGGGCGTTGGCGAGGTCTTCCTGGCCTTTGGAGATCACGGGCGCGCTCGTGGAGCGCTTGAGCGCGCCATGCTCTACCCTCACCGCCAAGCCATGAACAGCGGTTCCACTCAGGTCCTTTTGGCCAAGAGATATCTCCTTTACGCGGGCGCGCTCGTGCTCGAGGCGGAGATTGCCTATGAAGCCGCGACGACGGCCTCCGGTTTCCAGAGATGGAGCCGACGTCGTCAGGCCTGGTCAGCGCGCCTTTTAGCCGCTTGGGCTCGTTCCCAGGCAACCACAGCGCTGGCTCGAGGTCCCGGACTGGAAAAGGCTCTGCGGCCCTACGGCGCGGGCGCGATGCAGTGCCCGTGGCTGTTGAACGAGCTCTCCGAGGCGCTCGGAGAACCGGTGATCGAGAAAGTCTTGAGCGATCCCGCTCAACCGGCCTGGCAAGACTTCGCCGAAATGCTCAGCCTCCCCAGGCTCGTCGCCTGGGAGGGCTTGGTCAAGGCTCAAATGTTGGCGCGCCGCGGTCAATGGGTCGAAGCGCTTCGCCTCGATCCATCCGTCACTCGGCGACTCGGACTGTCCATCGGGATCAATGTAGAAGGAAACGAGCAGGTGCAAAAGCTACTCTGGGACTCTCCCCGGTTCCACGAGGGGGAAGCCTTATCCCTGAAAGTCGATTCCGCGCTCGGCGCCGGGTTGGAAGACTCGGATGGGAAGGTTCTCCTGAGCATTTCGCCTCAGAAGGAGGCCAAGCATCTCGTCGAGGAGATCCATCACCGACTTTTCGACCGCTCCACCTCTTGGAGCGCCAACCGCCTTGATGGACTCACAAGCGAGGCTAGTCCGGGGCGAATGGTCAGTCAGAAACTGGCCGAGTGGCTCGACACCAACGAACCTTAGCGGGCCACCGCGTCGATGGGGAAAGCCAAACTCTGCGCGTACTTATTGCCGTCCTTCTTTTGCGAGACAGAAACGGCGGCTCCGGACGGAACGCTCACTTTGACCTGAAATCTTCCCGACCCGTCAGCTTGAAAGGGCTCTTTGAAGGTGTTGTTCACAAACACGCCTCCCTCGGTGGCTCCCTCGCGAATCAAACCCTCGAAGGTCAGATTATAGCCGCCGGCCGCCGGCACCGCGACCATCTCTTTGACCGCGATCGCCTGGTACGAGAACACCTGCGTGATGGCGAACTGATTGCCTTTCGGCACGATGCCAACACCCACGCTGTTGAAGTCGGGGTTGATCAGAATCTTATAGTGGGTGGGGCTCTTTTCCCAGGACCCCATCACTCTATCCCCCAACTCCGCGATGGTCACTCCGGTGGATCGATAGATGTTCTCTCCCACCTTGGTGTCCCAACCGTTGGCGAGCTGAACTCTGTTCTTGGTCTTTTCTCTCCCGGGTGTCGGTGAGCTGTGGGAGAAAAAATCCAACTCCAGCATCTCTTTGGAATGCCCCCTAGCGGCCTCACGCAGATAAGGCACCTCGCGGACCAAAGGCAGACCCAGCTTCCCTCGCAAGGCGTTCGTCGACGAGACGATCCTTTCCATCGCCATTGTCTCTCCGGATTGCGCGATGAACATAGGTTGGTGCGGTGGCCCCGCATCCACCACGATGGGAGCGGCAAACCATGACGTCGCTACAAGGCCGACTAGCGATAGTTTCCAAAGACGCCCTGCCATAAGGACTTATTCTGCGCGACTTCGGCAACCCCTTGATCCAGAATGACTATCCCAGGCCCAAAGTGGAACGAAGATGCTTGAAACAATAGCGCTCCGCCTCAGGTAGAGAACTCTCTTTGGCCTCCAACTCCTCAAGTAGTAGTTCCAGCTTGGGACGAAGCGCGTCGGAAGTTGAGGCCTCGCGAGGAGTCATACCGTCGAGTCTTTGATTGACTTCGTCGGGCCAAGCTTGAAAGAACCGTCGCTTAAAGTCGAGCATGCCGGGTGCCGGCGCGGGTGTTGTTTGTAAAGCCTCCAGGCGGTCGACCTGGCGCTGGCGGAAGACCAATCCTTTGATAGGCTTGACCAGGGCCCGCAGACGATCAGCGACGTCTTCTCCCACGGTTAAGAGAGTCATCTCGCCGACGATCGAAAAATCCGCCTCTCCGATCCAACGCTGTTGGTCGAAGAAGAGCACCGTCTCTCCCTCCGCTCGACCGAGCTGGCGCACCTGGGCCACCGCCGCCGCCTCGGTGAGCGCGAATCGGTCCATCACGAGATGGAGCCGCTCCCCTTTCGCGTTCTTCAGCGGAGACTTCTGGTCCGGCTCGGCTCCCAACCAGCGTCCGGCGATGGCCTCGGCTCTTTCACGCGAGGCCTTGAACCCTTCAGAGAGAGTGGGCGAGGAAGAACGTCCCAAACAACAGTTTTTGTGCTTCTTGCCGCTACCGCAAGGGCACGGGTCGTTTCTTCCGGTCTTGGCCATACGAGAAGCCCTTCGAAACGGTCACTTAGCTCCCTTCGAGCTTATCCCACGGTTGCTCCCGAAAATCGAAATGGATGGGCGCCTCCGGATTGGTCGTGGGATCGTACAGACCACTTCCTATCCGGTCGATCAAAACCCGCTCTCCTTCCACCACGAAGTAGACTCTCCAAGCGCCGCAGCCCAACCTCAACTCCGTGGGAAGTTTCGTGATCCTTCGAGTCTTGTGAGGAAAGGGATCGTTTCGGAGAATCCGAGTGACACGGTCGGGAAAGTCGGGATGATAGTGCCGGCCCAGCCACTCCAGTTGAGCTGCCGCCCTGGGCGAGAAGACCAACTCGAACTTCGGCTCCTCCTCCACCTGCTCCAACCAGCCCTGACGCTCCTGGGGAAACGAATCGATCATGGGGATGTAAGGCTTGATGTCAAGGATCGGGGTACCGTCGAGCAGATCGTGAGGGCCGATGAAAAGCTTCCGTCCTCGGATGGCGATCAGCGGCACCGAGGTCAGCCCGATCGGATTCGGCCGATAAGGAGCGCGGGTGGCGAAAAGACCCCTTCGACCCACGCGACCCCGCGGCGGAAGGACCTTGGGACGCCAACTCTCGTTGTGGTGAAACCACCAGAGAAGCCAGATTCGAGAAAAACCTTCGAGATCGCATAAGGCGACTTCAAAATCGTGACCACCGATCAGCTCGATCACTCCGTCTCCGGATCGCTCCGGAACAGGCTGATGTTCCAACAAACCCTTGCCCGACGTCTTGGACCTCAAGATCCCGATCGGTCGACAGGTCAAGGAGTGCAGGCCCTCAGGGTCTACCAGCGCGGCCCCACCCTCAAAAACTCGCTCGCGCCCTCGGCCGAGATGGCCGGCGAGAACAGGAATCCCTGGGCTTCGTCGCATCCGAGCTGGCGCAACTCCTCGAGCTGGGCGTGAGTGACCAGCCCCTCGGCCGTGGTCCGAATCTTCATCCTCTGGGCGATGCGCAGAACAGCGATGATAAGCTCGGCGTTGACCTCTTCCTCCATCTCGGCTATCAACGTTCGATCGACTTTCAGGGAATCGAACGGGAAGGCGGTCAGGCATCGGAAGGACTCGAAGCTGACCCCGAAGTCGTCGAGATGAAAGCCCACCTTGAGGCCCTGTAGAGCGTAAAGTGAAGCCAGTCCTCGTTCGTGCCGCAGCACCTCCTCGCTAATATCCACCCGCAGCATCTTAGCCACGTCGCGATGACGGTCTACGATAGTAATCAGGTGCTCCAAGCCGCCCGGAGTCAAGAAGTGATGAGGGCTAAGATTGACATTGACGCGAAGTGGCCGGGACACCGAGGGAACCCAGGTTTCCAACTGACGGAGGGATTCCTCCAGGATGAAGCGGTCCAGCTCCGAGAGCAGATCGAGCTCTCGAGCGATCTCGAGAAAACTGTCCGGCAAAAGGAGGCCGGCGGTGGGATGTTGCCAACGAACTAGGGCCTCGAAGCCACGGATGTCGCCGGTGGGCAGATCGATGATCGGTTGGTAGTAAGGAACCAACCCTCCCGTCCGGACGGCCGTGGTCAACTCATCCTCAAATTGGATTCGATACTCGGCTTCTCGGCGGAGCTCGGCACTGGCGTAACGAATCTGCCGGTCCGATCCGGCCGAATCCAGGGCCCGCTGGGCCGCGTCCAACATCTCCAGCCCACTTCCGTAACCTTTCGCTCCTCCGGCGATACCTATTCGACTTACCGGCAACTCCCTTTGCAGGCGTCGAGCCAACCGTAAGGAGTCGCTGGTGTGGCGGTGGCCTTCTAAGAGCAGAAGCAGACAACGCCTGTCGCGCCACAGAGCCGTATCCTCAGCTCTCAAGACCGACTCTAAAACGATGGGGACCCGATCAGGCTCGAAACCCTCCTCGAGTTCGAGCAGCACGATACCGTAGAAACGCCCATTCGGCCAGAGAGCACGGGCGTAGCTTTGAGCCACCATCGCGGGGACGTTAGCGGAATCGAAATCCGACCAGAACATAAACTAATGCTTCTCCCACATCTGGCTGCGCGCGGCGGCCAGAAATCGCACATAGGTTCCCGGGTTCTGGCGGAAAAAGCTTTCCAGGTCTCCCATATTGATGACGTAGACAACGGTGGGCGTCGCGGTTGACGCTGTCACGGAATGGCGATCTTTAGCCGCCGTCACCCGGCCCAACAACGAGCCGCGTGAAGCTTCCTCCACCTGGCCGTCCCGCTCGATGGTGACCAGGCCGTCCTTGATGAGATAAAGGCAACGAATACGGTCTCCCGAACGAAAGAGCAGCTTCCCCTGCGGGATATCACGCCGCCGCATAAACGGGATCAACTGGGTCTTCTGCTTGACCGACAGACGGGCCAGCAGGGCGTTCTCGTTCATCAGGGGCCAGCCTTCATGCAAGCGGCTTTCGGCCACTAGCTTGAGGCTGCGCTCGATCTCCGTGCCGAAGATAAAGCGCAGAAAGTCATGTTTTGCCACCGACAAAACTTCCATCTCGGTGCAAGCGACCACGTCAGCCGTGCGCCGGGTGGACATGAGGATACCGACCTCGCCGAAGTAGTCGTAGCGACCCATCCGCGTCACGACGTCGCCGTTCTGCACAACTTCGGCTTCACCGGAGATGATGAGATAAAAGTCGTCCGCGCTCGCCCCCGTGAGCACCAGTTTGTGTCCGAGTGGAAACTTGTGATAGTCGGAGATGCGCAAGAAGGCCGCCGCGTGATCGATATCGAGGTTGTTGAAGAGGTCCACTCCAGCGAAGAGATCAGTCATTCGCTGGGCTAACCACAGTTCGGGCTGTTCGACGTCGAGGGCCAGCGTGTTCTCAACTCCCGGAGGAGCAAGCTTAAGACCCGCCTCCACGGGAATGTGCTCGATCGAGATATGGTTGAGATAGAGTCTGGCTTTGACCTCTTCAGGTAGATTCGCCAGCACCGAGACGGGAGTGTGAATGGGTGGGACACCCGCCTCGTGCAGTACCAGGTCAGCCTCCCAATGAAAGTCCAACAGACCTTCCAGACGGCGCTCGGAGAGAAGCCCGCTCTCGTGAAGTCGGGTAAGATGCTCGCGATCGTTAAGATGGTCGCCCGAATAAGCGATCGAACGATTCTGGTAGCGGACGTCGAACCCCAGCGTCGGGATAGGGTGAAAGTTATAGCGAAAAAGAAACCGCGCGCCCGCGATATTGACAGGAGAGCCGATAGTGACCGGATTGAAGTCAAACAGCGCCCGCACCTGGGCTGAGGTCAGCGCCAACACACCTCGATACTTGCGCACGAAGCTGTCGATCACGGTATGGGTCGTGTGCAGCCTTACCCTTCCTTCTTGAAGTAACTTCTGTAGGGTTCCGGCGTCGTGGTCAGCGTGACAATGGGTCAACACCAGATCATCGATCAAGCGAGAGTCGACGCCATTGATAAGCATCCACCGAGTGATATCCACCGGGGGGTCGACCAGAATTCCCCGCCCGTTGACCCAGACGACAAACCCCGAAGTATCGGAGTTAGGGTCAAAACCGTGCCCGCTACCGATGACGGTGACGCCAAAAAATGGTGGGCGGTAACGGTGAGACGTAACCGGCAGCGGCGGAAGTGGTGGCGCGGAGTGAAAATCGAGTTCCTGTCTCTCGGCGCCTCGACGAAACTCGATGCGATCGGTTCCCGCGCGCCGAAGCGTCACGTTGTCCAACGAGACCTCGTTGTCGTCATCAAGGACCAGGATGTCGACGAGGTCTCGGATCCTCAGCCGGCCGCCCTTGCGCTGGCTGTCCGCCTTGAAAAAAGCCATCTCGGCGGCAAGGTCCGGGAGCTCGAATCCCTCAGGATAGTCTTTGCTCAGATCGAAGTTTCGCGGGCCGAAGACGGCTTCTCGAATCACCTGCATGATCGGTCGGAGTTGGCGTCGTCGACAGATCAACCGGGTCCTTTGGCCGCGCAAGTAAAAGTTGTAGTATACCGGGAACTCTATCTCGGCTCGACTGACGCCTCGGCGTACGTCAAAAAGTCGCTCGGGCAGCAAGAAGACCGAGGGCACACCTTGAGGCCTTCCCATAGTATCCTTGATGGTCTCGGGATAGGCGCCGAACTGAAGAACCATCGCCCCCCAGGAGACGAGTTGTCCACCGCGAGGAAGTTCGACGACCTGAAAGTGATCGGTCTCTTTCAAAGAGGGGTTGTTCAAGGTTGGCGAGTCTTTGTCATTGTCTGCTCTGGCTCCTACTCGCTGCGGTAACCGACGACACGGGCGGAAAGTCGCTCGACCGGCTCTCCAGAGAATCCGGCCCAGCCTGCACGAACCTCGCCCGAGGCCAGAAAGTCATAAGTCAAAGTCGCGCTCTGTTCATCCTCACCGGATTGACAACGAATTTCCAGCTCCACGGCCTGGGCCGTTTTGTCCCCAAGATTGGTGACCGAGACCGGAACCAGGAATCCGTGAGCCGACTTCTGGCCTTTCCCCAAGGAGATGCGGATATCGGGCGGCCGCCCGGCGTCGCGCATCCCATCCACGACTAGAAAACCTACCACGGCCACGATCAAAACCGCCGAAACGGCGAAGACCACCCACTCCAGCCAGCTTTTTGCTTCATTGACAAGTTTCACCGAATCAAAATCTTTCCGGCCGCCGCCCCCATGCTCGCGGGGACGGAGAGCACCACCGCCAAGGCGACTTTAGACGTCATCGCCATACCGTCAAAACGTCCGAACAAGAACAAAATCAAGGCCGAGGAGACTAAAGCTACCGAGTAGGTCAGGCTGATCCCGACACTGTAACGTACCCAACGAGGAAGCCGCCGGTCCTTACGATTTTCCAACAGGTCAGAAAAAACCATGATGAGACCACACAGGCCAAAGGAGACAAAAACCATGGCCAAAAGCTGCCAGGGGCTACTCTCTAGAGCCAAAACCACGATCTCGTCGGTGGGCGCGATGTTGGTGGCCAGCACCACCGCGCCGCAGGTGGAAAGGCAGAGAACCCCCAGAATGTCTTTGGGTCGCTTACCCGGAGCCTCTTCTTCGTCGTCGTCTTCCTGAGCCAACTGGGAAGTTCCGATGGAAATCCCGATGGATATCAATAGCGCCTCGACCACGATCTTTCCCATCACCTCCCGCATAGAGTCTCCGGGCAAGATCCGTCCCAAAAGATAAAGAGAGGAGGCCGAGACGAGCAAAGCTAGTCCAAGTTCCTCCACCGAGTCGATCACGACTCCGGCCCAGGTTTCGTCCGGACGCACACCGGCGTAGGTGTTGTAGGCCAACAGCAGGATCGAGGTCAAAGCCAACATCCAAAGAAGACGGACGCTGCCCAATTGAAAGCCGGCCCACCAAACCTCCATGGTGTACAAAAGCGGCAGACTGAAAATCAGCCCTCCCACCACTCCTCTCGCGTATTCGCGTATCGACTCCCTGACCGGCCTCAAGCTCTACCCCATTTGTCCAGGAAAGAACTTCTCCTCGAAATCATGTTGACACTGTTACGTTACAGTGTTACAAAGAGAAAGTGATGACGAGATGGAGCTTGGACGAACTGGCCGAACAGAGCCAACGATATCTGACCGACGAGGGTGATTCCCGCCGTGTCCAGTGGAAGCCCAACGGTCGCCAGATCCGCTACTACTCCACCCTCGGACTCTTGGACAAACCAGACACCGAGAACGGCCGAGTCGTCTGGTACGGCCCTCGCCACCTGGTCCAACTGTTGGCCATCAAACGCCTTCAGCTGGACGGCCTGAAGCTGGCCGAGATCCAGCGATCTCTTGCCGGTTCCTCGGTGGAAGAGCTACGCCGACTGGCTGGACTGCCCGAGGAGATTCTCGAGGGCTCTTGTGACAGTGTTAGCAACGGGAGCGGCCGTCGCGGAAAAGCCTTTTGGGAAACTCGGCCAAGCCGAGAGAGCGCCCCAATCTTCGAACCGGCCTGGCGGCTGCGCTTAGCCGAGGGCGTTGCCCTAACTTTGGACCAGGCTGCTTTCGACAGCATGACGGAACGCGAGCGGGAGGAGCTTTCTCGCGCGCTTATCGAGACTTGGAATAAACATCAGCCGCAAAAGACCAAGGAGAAGCCATGAACACACAGACCACCGAACGTCGCCCCGCGACCTTAAAAGCCGGAAACCGTTCCCTTCCTCTGACTAAGATGGAGATAACGGGCTCCATCACCGGACTGCTGCACCGCACGAAGGTCCGCCAGACCTTCGTCAACGACCACGATGTCCCGCTGGAAGCGGTCTACACACATCCTCTCCCTCCCAAGGCCTCGGTGCACGGCTTTCGCCTGGTCATCGGGAATCGCGTGGTCAACGGCCTGGTGCAAGAGCGGGGTCAGGCACGCCGCGCCTACTCTCAGGCGGTGTCCCAGGGTCACCGGGCGGCTCTCTTGGAAGAAGAGCGCTCCGACATCTTCACCACAACGGTGGGCAACATCGCCCCCGGAGAATCCGTCAGCATCTCTTTTGAACTGAGCGGCCCTTTGGAGTTTCTGGAATCGACTGCCAGCCTGCGCTTCCCATTGGTGGTTCCCGAGGTCTATATCTCCGGCCAGCCGTTGGGTGAAGGCGAGGTCGGAGAAGGAGTGGCGCTCGACACCGGCTCGGTACCCGACGCCAGCCGAATCACACCGCCCCGACTGGCTCACGGTGCTCCAAATCCGGTCGACCTGCGGCTGTCCTTCACCGTTGATCCGGCGGGGCTCGATCTTGTCGAGGTTCGCTCCCTCTGCCACTTCGCCAAGACCAACCGGCGCCCGGACGGGCTGTACGAGATCTCCCTTCTACCTGGGATGGAGAGGATGGATCGCGACTTCGTGGTCCAGCTCTCGCTGCGGGAAAAATCCTTGCAGACAACCCTGGTCCACGACCCCGAAAGCGGAACTTTCGCTCTGACTGTGGTTCCGCCGCTGGGCTCGGGACAAGCGATCCACCCCCGCGATCTGGTCATTGTCCTGGACCGCTCCGGGTCCATGCAGGGCTGGAGCATGACGGCGGCGCGACGCGCCGCGGCGAGAATCGTGGACAGTCTCACCTCAAGCGATCGTTTCAACATCATCGCTTTTGACGACTGTTGCGAGCTCTTCTCTCCCGCTCTCGTGACGGCGGACGCCCGCCAGCAGCAGTTGGCGTTGGAATTTCTCTCCAAAGTGGACTCTCGAGGAGGCACCGAGGCCAGACCCGCCATCGAGAGGGCGATTTCGATGATGAATCGGGAGAATTCTCGAGACAAGACCGTCCTCTTTCTAACCGACGGAGACGTCGGAAACGACGCCGAGTTGGTCGTGCGATCAGCTGCTGGAATCCGAGTGAGCACCGTCGGCATCGGGCACAACTCGCGGGCCGGAGTGCTGGAGAGCATGGCCCAGATTAGCGGTGGCCTCTGCACTCTCATCCCTGAGGAGAGCACTCTGGAGGAGTCGCTGCGCCATCTGCACCAACGCTTGGGAAGACCGCATTGGATGGGTCTGTCACTCGCCAAGACCAAGGTTGGCGCCTCCCTCCGAAAGAGCAAAGACAGCGATCCCGCGCCTCGCTTTTGGGATGTGTGGGAAGGGGTTCCGACCACTTTCTTCGGAAAAGCCGGCGAGTTGCCGGAGGTGGTCGAAGTCGAGGGTTGGCTGGCCTCCCAGGGCAAGCAGTCCCAGAAAGTCAAGGTGCTGCGCCGTGATGACCTGGTCATCCACCGCTCTTGGGCCCGGGCCCGCCTTCTAGACCTCGACGACCTCTGGACCATCGGGAAGGCTGAGCCGGCGGACCTGGTCAAAGTCTCGGTCGAGGCTCAGGTGCTGTGCCGATTCACCGCCTTTGTCGCCATCGACGAAGTCGAGATGGTGGAGAACACCGAGGCGCTAAGGACCATCGTTCAACCGGTGGAGCCGACGCTCAAAGTCGACCTCCAGGCTTCCTCCGGCTTCAGGCCTGGAAGAAGCGCGCCCGCGCCCATGGCCTCGCGCTGCGAAGCCGCACCGATGGAACCCCTCGATTTTGAGGCTCCTTCCAAATACGATGACTTTGACTGTTGCGATGAATTCGTCGACGAAAGTTGGGTCGACGAGGAATCATTCGAAGACGACAGCTCTCCCCGGTCTATCGCCTTCGGCCCCCTTTCACCTCCATCTTTATCGGATGCTATGAAGACAGTTCGTCGGGGCTTCAACGCGGCAAGCGACCTTCTCAAGAGAAAATCCAAGCCGGAAAAAGCCGAGAAGGCGGAGGATGGAAACTTCTGGAGTGTGTTGCTCCAAAAGCTCGAAGAGCTAAGTCAGCTAGCTGGGAAAGAGCGGGAAGAGCGGCTGGCCCGACTCGTCACTCTGGTTGGCGGATACCATCGCCAGCTCTCCTCCGGCTCTCCCCAGGCCCTGGTCAGCCAACAGGTCATGTCGTTACTGGTGGACCTGGAGAAAGCCTTCGAGCGAGGTGAAGACGGGGAGGTCTCCCTGACGGCTCTTCGCGCGGTGGTGGGGGCGGCTCAACACCTGCCCGGCTAATAATGATGGGTAAGGGCGGCTTCCGAAGCTTTCGGGAGCCGCCTATTTCCTTTCTGGCGGTTCGCAAAAGACGGCGAAGCACGAGGTGAAACCGTGCAAAGATGTGGTCCCCCCGACCGGCCCGAACTCTCCATTTCCGAAGAAGCCCCCCACCGGAACGTCGCCCACTTTAGCTTTGAACATCTCGGAGTCGTGATGGCAGTGACCATAAAGAGCGCGTCCGCGACCCACACAGGAGAACAAGAGCGCTCCCGTCACCTCGTCATCCCAATGAGAGACTTGATACGCGTCGAGCATACTCTCGAGGTCTTCGGCTGAGGAGCGATGGTCACGAACGTGCAGCTGTACCGTCTGGCCCTTCCGCAGCCGCCCGTTGACCACCAGACTGTGAGCTTGGGGATCCACCCCAAGCACCTGGCGAATCAAGAAGTCCCCCGCCTCGTAACGCAGCTTCGGCCCACCCGCGCCGATGCCGACAAAAAGCATCTGAGCGGCCAGCTGCTGATCGCGCTTGGGCAAGGAACGCAGAGTTGCCAGCACCGCGTCGCCGGCAAGCTGTCCATCAAGAGTGGCGATCTCGTTGTAGGAGCATTCGGTCACGACCATCGGTTTGCCGATCGGACGACACCCCTGAGCCACGACCGCGCGCATCTGAATGTCTCCAAAGAATCCAACCCCCAGAACGCCGGACCTCCGAACTCCCTGGCGGCAAAGCAGCACCGAACTCTCAGGGCTCTGGCCACCACTGGCCAGACCTCCGGCTTTCGGGACATCAGGATAGGCATAGTCCACTCCGGCTAAAAAGTCAGAGCCCGGAAAAGAGAAAGGCTCCGCGACCAGCAGAACCCCTTGAAGCCCGGAGTTGTCACCAAGGAGGGATTCTCGCCAGACCTCCGGCGGCGAATCAAGGTCCGGCATAGCCTCTCGTTCAAGGTGAAACTCTCGGATCTCCACTCCGGGCAGCCAGCCGGCGGTCAGGCAAAGTCCGGCCACGAATTCCGCCTCCACCCCGTCACCGATCAACCCACGGGCGGAGCATCCCAAAAGCGTCGCCCGGGGGCACAGAGCCTTGAGTCGCTCCAGCAACCGAGAGGCTCCCCGGTCAAACTCGGGGGCGACGAAAACGGCTAGAAAATCGGGAGGTTCCGACGAATCCTCAAGAACGGTGAGGCATTCCTCGAAACAAGAATCCAGTGATCCCCGCCGCGATAGTACCGACCGCCACCTCATCGTTCGAGCTTGTTTAGACTCGCTGAGCCCAGATGGAGTCGGTTTTGGCGGCCGAGATAAAGTCGTTGCGATGCAATCCGTGAATCTTGTGGGTCCACCACTCCACCGTCACCTTGCCCCATTCCAAGACCATGAGAGGATGGTGATTCTCTTCTTCGGCCATGGAGGCTATCTCATTGGTGAAAGCGACCGCTTGTTGGTAATCTTTGAATTTGAAAACACGGCGAAGCCTCTCGACCCCGTCGATCGTCACCGACTCCCACTTCGGCACCTGCGCGGCTAGAGCCTCGCGCTGGGGACCCTCCACTTTGGGCGCGTCGAAACGACAGGCTTCACACTTTTCCTCGATAAGCTCACTCATAATCGGTCTTTCGGAACCGAGAGGCCGCTCCCCTGGAACCCCTAAACGCAAAAAAAAACCGCCGAGCCCTAATTTGAGGAGATTTTGCAGGAGGTCCACAACGCTTGTTTGGCTCGGCGGCGTGGTTATTCGCTTGTTAGGAACATAATACCCACGGGCAAGACCCTGGGGAGCCCTCGGATGTGTCCGTCTGGTGAACTTTGTAACGATTGTACTCAGTTCTATGAACTGGTGTTCACAAGCAAGCATCCGGAAGCTCTATCCTAGCGAGATCGGGAAAATCCCGTAACAGTTCCTTCACAAACTGCTTACTCGTCTCGGAATCTTTTGGGAGCCTTTCATGGCACAATATGAGGTAGAAGGCGAGGTGTGAGCTTTGAGAAATTCTTGGATTCTACTTTTGTCACTACCGTTGCTGTATTGGCTGGGGAGTCGACCAGATCCGACACTAACGGTGATCGGCCAACTCGGGGAGAGTTCCGAACAAGCTCTCAGATTTGAAGAGGTCGAGTTTCATCGCGAGGCTGGCTTTACAAGAATTTCTGCCAAAGACCCGGAGGCTCTCCTTCGAAGCTTATCTAGGGCCGACCAAGGGCTAGCCGCGGCGAAGACGGTCGTACTCAACAATCTACAAAACCAGCATACCACCAAAACAGCCAGTGGCGAGCCTTATCGCCGCCAGTTCCCGCAGTTTCGTCCCGACGGGAGCTTCCGGGGAACGGTGGAAGATGGAGGAGACTTCAACTGGATTTACGACCCAGCCCACCCTGATGCGATGAAAGACGGTCCGAAAGCTGGCTACGTGGCCAGACCCGCCATCAATCCAATCCAGGAGCAGGCGACCCTTGACGAGATTGCGGCCCAACGCCTCGTGCTCCAAGAGTTGCTCCGCCAGGTTGCTCCGAACGTCATTTTTAGCTCTGTTCGACCTTTTGAGCCCTGGGAACTCGTTGAGACGGTGCCTCCAAGACTCAGTCTGAACGAACTACTGGCCATGCCGATATCAGACCCACTTGAACTCGGGAGGCCGTTCTCGTCTCACTGGGGTGTGAAGCAGTTGAATTCAACCTCGAGCGGTCAAGCCAGCGTGGCCTGTGCTCTCAACTGGCTCTCTGGTGATTGGAAGTATTCGGCTCGGACCATTAACGAGAAGTACGGATTTAGTCTCTTGAATGCGCTCAAAGGTGAGAGCCTTTCTCTAGGCCTGGATTGGCGTGACGCCGGAAACTTTAGTGAAGAGATCTGGCCAGAGGTCGAGCAAACCCTCCGGCAGCGCCATCCGGTCATTTTGGCTTTCGCTGGAACATCACCATCAGAAAAAGTAGGTAAGGTCGTCGTGTTGGTCGATTTCGGGCCCGACACGGTTCGTTACCTCGATCCTGCGAACTGCCAATTGATCGAGACTTCCCGTGAGGCACTCCTTGAAGCTCCCACCCATCCGGACGGAAACTTCGTCTTTCTCCCCTACCCACTAGATCAGTTCTGAAAAATAAAAAAACCGCCGAGCCCTGATTTGAGGAGATTTTGCAGGAGGTCCACAACGCTTGTTTGGCTCGGCGGCGTGGTTATTCGCTTGTTAGGTACATAATACCCACGGGCAAGATCCTGGGGAGCCCTCTGATGTGACAACAACGTTATCTTTGTAAACATTGCGCTCCCCGGTATGAACATCGGTTCACAAACTCACAACATCGAGGAAGGATGCGTTGCGATGAGAATCTCGATCTCGTGAAGACGACCGCCTTAGAACGAAGTCTGGACCAAAAACCCGAAACGCTTCAAGAGCGGGCCGCGCTACTGAAGAAAGCGCTGGCCGACCGTTACGCTTCGGTAGTAGTGAAGGCTGTGCGCCGATTAGATGAGTGGGAAGTCGAGGGGCTTACGGAGCAGCTTCTTTCCGCTTACCAACGTCTGACCGTCGACGGAGCTAAACGCGATCCCGGCTGTCGGGCCAAGACAGCCATTCTGAAGGCGCTTCGAACGAATGATTTCTCGAGTTATCGTTTCTATCTCGAGGCGCTCAACTATCGCCAACCTGAAGCTGTGTTTGGAGGCAGTGAGGACACGGCAGCCGAGTTGCGCGGAATTGCGGCGATGGGGCTTGCCACCAGCGGCTGGGTAGACGCGCCAGAACACCTCCTCCCCTTGCTTGTCGACGGTGAACCAGCGGCCAGAATCTCTGGCGTTCGAGCCTTGGCCGCTTTGGGAGAGCCGCTTGTCCTCCGACTGAAAGCTCTGCAGGGGGACGACGAACCTCTAGTCACCGGCGAATGCTTGGAAAGCCTGCTGGAGATGGAGGGCGAGCGGGTCGTCGGATTTGTGGCGACCTTTCTCAATCGGCGGGAAGCCGAACTGGTCGAAATGGCCGCGCTAGCCCTCGGCGCTTCCCGGCTCCCCTCGGCTTACGCACCGCTACGCGCCGCCTGGGACCACCAGTTTCGACTACGAGAGACGCTGATGGTAGCTCTCGCCACCCTCCGCCATCCCGAGGCCGACGCCTTCCTCAAAGAGTTGGTCGCTACCGGAGCGCCGGGAATCGAAGCACTCCGTCCCTTCGGCTACCTACCCGACCCCGACGAATCCTCGCTGGATTGAATCTGGTATGCAGGTCGTGTATCCACCGAAAATTGGCGATGTTGCCACGCCCCGTTTGGATACACCCGTCATCCGAGAACTCGTTGCTAACCCAATCCCAGTGAGATGCGGCCGCGTTTCTCGTCGATCTCGAGGATCTCCACTTCGAGGACATCGCCCACCGACAGGCGACGTCCGCGCAGTTGGCTGCGATGGAGTAAGCCGTCTTGTTTGACACCGATGTCGACGAAGGCTCCGAAATCTACCACGTTTCGCACCGTCCCCGATAGCGCCAAGCCTGGGTACAGATCATCCATGCTCAGCACGTCTTTTCTTAAAACGGGCGCCGGTAGGTCCGCGCGGGGATCGCGACCCGGCTTTTTCAGCTGTTCGACGATGTCGCGCAGGGTCGGCTCCGGGCACGACACCTGAGCTTTGACGGCGGCGAAGTCGAGCGAGGCCGGGTCGCCCGCGGCGACCTTCATCACCTGGCGGGCCACCGCGTAGCTTTCCGGGTGGATGGCGGTGGCGTCGAGCGGGTCGCTGCCGTCGCGAATGCGCAAGAAACCGGCCGCCTGCTCGAAGGCTTTGGGGCCGAGTCCGCTCACCTTGGTCAGCTCCGCTCGGGTTCGAAAGGGACCGTTCTTCTCGCGGTAGGCCACGATCTTCTCCGACATCTTGGGACCGATCCCCCCGATGTGTCCGAGCAGCGTGGGAGAAGCGGTGTTGAGCTCCACTCCCACGTTGTGAACCACGCTCTCCACCACGGCCGAGAGCGCTCCGTCGAGCTTTTTCTCCTCCAGGTCGTGCTGATACAGCCCCACGCCGACCGACTTGGGATCGATCTTGATAAGCTCGGCCAACGGGTCCAAGACCCGGCGGGCGATGGAGACGGCGCCGCGCAATGAAACGTCGAGACCCGGCAGTTCGGCCTTGGCCAGGGGGCTGGCCGAGTACACGCTGGCGCCCGCCTCGCTCACCATCAGGTAGGCCAATCCGGGATGCTCCTTCACCAGCTCCGCCGCCAACTGCTCCGACTCGCGCGAAGCCGTTCCGTTACCGATGGCGATCACCGCAACCTTGTGCTTTGTCACCAACCGACTCAACATAGCCAGACTTTCCCGAGTCTGTTTCTGGGGCGGATGGGGATAGATGGTCGCGGTGTCGAGCAGCTTTCCGGTGGCGTCCACCACCGCCAGCTTGCAGCCGGTCCGAAACCCCGGGTCGAGGCCCAGCACCGTCTGGCCGGCGATGGGCGGAACCAGCAGAAGCCCCCGCAGATTTCCCGCGAAGACCTCGATGGCGTGAGCCTGCGCCTTCTCGGTCAAGTTTCGACGGACGTCGCGCTCCACCGCGGGCAACAAGAGTCGACTCGCACCGTCCTCCAAGGCCGCGCTCAGATGCTCTCCCCAGGGGGAGTTGGCCCGAGGGCGGAAAGCCTTCCACAGCGGGTCTTTCCAGTCGCGCTCGGAAAGCTCCATGTCCACTTTCAGGATCTTCTCTCGCTCTCCCCTATCGATAGCCAACACCTGGTGCGGCTGCAGGCGAGAGACCGCGCCCCGATAGTCGTAGTAAGATCGGTAGGTCTCCTTGGGGTCCTCGACACCCTTCTTCAGAGCCACCACCAGAGTGCCAAAACGTGTCGCCTTATCGCGAACAGCCTGCCGAACCTCGGCCCGCTCGGCCGCCCACTCGGCCACGATGTCGCGCGCTCCGGAAAGCGCCTCTCCGACGCTCGGCACCTCTGGCCCGAGATAACGCTTGGCCGCCTCTTCCGGAGTCTGATGCCCAGGTTGAGCGCACAGAGTCTTCGCCAAAGGCTCCAGGCCCAACTCGATGGCCTTGGCCGCTCGCGTCTTCCGTTTGGGCTTGTAGGGAAGATACAGGTCCTCCAAAACCGTCAGACTGTCGGCCGCTTCGACCGCGCGACTCAGGGCTTCGGTCAGAACTCCCTGCTCTTGCAACGACTTCAAGATGCTGGTTTTGCGGGCCTCCAGAGCCTCCCAATGGGCCTTAGCCGCCTGAATCTCCCGCAACTGCTCTTCATCGAGCCCGCCGGTCCGCTCTTTGCGATAGCGGGCTAGAAACGGGATGGTGCAGCCCTCGTCAAGGAGGCTAAAGACCGTCTCCACTTGAGGGGAACGAAGTTTCATTTGGGACGCGACACGATCGACAATAGAGCACTTCATGGCCGGAGATTACCAAATGGTGAACCTTGGGGCCTGCCCAGCCGGAAAGTTCGGAAATTCACCGGAAGGCACGCGCTTAAACTCAAGAACATGGCACGTATCTCACTCCTCTTCACCTCCGACGAACACGGACAACTCCGGCCCGCTCCAAGAATCCAGTCCGAGATTCAAAAAACCCGAGCGGAAAACCCCGAGGGGACGTTGTTGGTCTCCTCGGGCGATATCTTCCAAGGCTCCGCCGAGACCGAGGTGCTGGGGACGAAGGCCTCCTCGGACCTGCTGCGCTTAGCCGGCTACGATCTCATCACCCTAGGCAACCACGACTTTGACTTCGGTGTCCCCGCGACCCGCCAATGGATCAAGGACGCTCCATGCCCCGTTCTTACCGCCAACGTCCTGGAGAGCTCGGGCGATACCCTTCAAGGGACCATCCCATCGCAGATCCGTGACCTCAACGGTGTCAAGGTCGGGTTCGTCGGGTTGACCACTCCGGACACTCAAAAGACTCTTTCCAAGGACAAACTCGAAGGGCTCACCTTCGCCGACCCGGCATCCACCCTGAAAGACGAGATCGCGGAGTTGAGAGAGTCCGGGGCTCAAGTCATCGGCGTCGTATCCCACCTCGGGATCGAAGCGGATCGAGAGGTGGCGGCCAAGGTCGATGGGGTCGACTTTATTCTTGGCGGGCACTCTCACACGATCACTCCGATCCCGGAGAAAGTCAACGGAGCGCTCATTGTCCATCCCGGCAGTTTCCGCCAGGGGATCGGGAAGCTGGAGCTCTCCGTCGACCCGGGAACCGGAGAGATAAAAGAGGTCGATTTCGCTCTCGTCAAGGCGGAGTCTGAAATGGAGTCGTCAGGACAGGTCGCAGAATTCATCCGCCAAACGGAACAAGAAGTCGACATGTCCTTAGGTCAAACCGTCGGTGTCCTACCGACCTCCTATCACCACGATCCTGACGTTCTGGGAGACCCGTTGGAAAGATTTCTGGGGAAAGCCTTGCTGGCCGGAACCGGTGGCGAGCAGTTGATGATCAATCAGAAAGGCATTCGAGCCTCGCTGCCGGGCGGGCCGGTCACCAAGCGGGATATCTTCACGACCTTCCCCTTCGACAACGGTCCCGTCAACGTGACCCTGACGGCTTCCGAGGTTCAGAACCTCTATCAAGAGAGTTTCCGCCGTTATGACCAGACGAGCCTCACCACTGAAGGCTCGTTCCGAGTCGCCTCCGACCCCAAATCTCGGCAGATTCTACTCTATGACAAAGAGAATCAGCAGCTTCCCGTCGAGCAAGAGATCCTCGTGACCACGGGAGGATACCTGCTCGAAGGCGCTCTGGGATACTTTCAACCGGGGCAGTACGAGGTGCAGGAAAGCTTCGGAACTTACCGTGAGGTGCTGGCCGATCACATCGCCAAAGAGTACCCTGAAAACCAGAAAACGGCCTAAAGTCGCATCTCCACGACGCGCTCCACTCGTTCCGCGGAAGGTCCGTGCTTGAGAAGGTTGAGGATGTGGGGTCGCAAGACGTCAAGCTCGGTGGAAAGGTGGCGATGATCAGGGAAAGTCTCGAGATTGGCGCGCTGCTTCTCCAAGATATCCTGATCTTGGCGAAGCGCGGCCTTCAGAAAAGGTGTCAGGACGGCCCGTTTGAGGCCGGCCGGCAGAAGCCCACGAGGTGTCGCGATGGTCACCTGAACGACAAACTCGTCACCCTCAGCGGGAACCAGGTAAGCCGTCATCACGAACTCCACTCGACGGGCCGAGCTGTACTCGATCTCAGCCACCGCCGGTAAGGCGAACCGGCCTCGACTGGTACTCCGGGTCCCCTCAAAAAGCTTGGAGATCAACCCGCTCGGGTTCTCTTCTCCATGATAGGTGGCGGTGCACCGGTCGCCCTCTCTGACAACCTCCACGCGAACATTGGAGCGCGCCTTCTCCCCACGAACCAAGCCGGTATGAACGTGGTGAGTGTGGGTCGCGTCCAGGAAGTTCTCCACCACGTTCACCAGGTCACCGCTCAGCCGCACGACCCAGTGAAAGCGGTCGTAGCCGGGCTCGGTGAGATAGGGGGAGAGATAGGGATCGAGCGCGTCGGGCGAACCCAGCCATATGAAGCCGGCCATCTCCTTGACCGGGACCGCCACGGCATTCTGGCTGCTTTTGGGTTCGAGCAAGCGCCCAGGAATCTCTCGACAGGCCCCCGTCCCGTCGAAGGTCCAGCCGTGGTAAGGACAAACCACACAGTCCTCTCGTATCACCCCTTCGGACAAAGGAGCGCCGCGATGGGGACAGCGATCGAGCAAAGCCTTCACCGTCTCTCCGGCGCGGAAGAGCACCACCGGCTGGCCGCGAAAGACAACGCGAACCGGCTTTCTCTTAAGCGATGACAAGAGGAAAACAGGCAGCCAGTAGTCGTGGACCCGTTCGTAAATCATACCTTGTAATACCTCATCAACGGGGCGGCGAGATAGCGGAGAACCAGGTCGAGCAAGCGCCAAACCAGAGCCCGCACTCCCCCCAGGTGAGCGTAGTAAACCGCGCTGTACTCAAGCTCGGCCTCCCCTCCTCGGAGCCTTTTGAAATGAGAAGCTCCCGCGCTCAGATTCAATAGTCGGCGGCGACGGTGAGCATCCTCGATGGCTATCGCCATGAGCATCCGATAGAGACCCGCCTTCTGGGGAACACTCATTTCGTAGCCGACCAGGGGGACCGTGGTCACACCGGCGCGTTCCCAGATCCCGACAATGCCGTCAATGCGACCTTCCGGATGGCGGAGCGCCGTCATGCGCAGCAATCCTTGCTCGTGCCAAAGACGCAGCAACGCTTCGGTGAAGGACGGGTTATGCCGGCTGTACTTGATCAGATAGAGCTGATTGTAAAGATCGACGAGACGTGGAAAATCCGCCTCGCCGATCTCCTCATGAGGGACAATGCGGTAAGGACTCTTACCCAACAACTCAACATCCCGATGGTAGTTCTTGGGCCGGCGCAACCTCTGATCGCGCGCGTCGAACATATAGACCTGACGGCTGGGCAGCAGACGGTAGCCAAGGCTTCGCAGATTCTCCATAGCCTTGGCGTTGGTCTTGCGGTTGAGAGAACGAAAGGCCAGTACGTGGTCGGGGTAGGAGCGCCGAAGGTCGTCGTGAAGGCTTTCCGCGTCCTCTCCGTCCCACTCCGGATAGAGATTCGTCGACATCAACCAGTTGTTGACGTGCACGACTTTATTAACGTCCGCTCGTCGCAACACAAACCCCAAAACACTGATGAGGTATCCGAGCGCTTTTTCCAAAGAGGGAGATTTGAGCTTGCAGAGCTCCTCCCGGGCGTAGCTGATAAAGGCGGTGTAAGGACTGCAAACGTAAGAGTTCTCCCATTCCGTCACGTTGACACTGACGGGGAAGCCGTGGTGGACCGTCATCCGGCAATCGACATTGGCCACCCAGTGCGCCGACGGGCGAGTCACCAGGCCTTCCAGCCAGTGTTTTTCAGAGCCAACGTACTCCGCATAGGTTTTCTCAGTTTTGGGTCGCGATCCATCCACTATGGCTTCGTCCCATCTCGCTTAAATATATCAATATTAGGCACTCACTGGTCCTTGCCATAGCGGCGCGCCTCGCGACCCAAATTCTGCAAAAACCTATGCGGAGTACGTTAGTCAAAAGACTCTCCATCCCACTCCAAGTCCCGAGTCATCGCGGCTTTGAGAGAAACACCCCGAATCAGGCTCAAAAAACTCGTCTCTACAACGTGAGCGGCCATTCCCAGCAGAGGCAGAGGGTCCCGCCAACAAAACACCGCGTCCCGCGCTCCCCAGAGGTCTTTGATGAAGGTCTTCAAGGGCGGCCAGGGGCGGACCAACCCGAGAGCCGGAGAAAGCATTTTGTCCACCACTCCGGCCGAAATCTCATCTCCCCGCAGCACCGAGGCGATGTTCTGCTCGAAGAGATGCACTCCGCTGGTGGCTCGAGGATTGCACTCGAGAACGAAAAGCCCGTCATCCGTGCGCATGAAGTCGAAGGCGATCTGTCCGTGATATTCCAGGCGTTCGACCAAACCACGGGCGAACTCTCGGGCGCGACGATCCTCGACGGGACGAAAAAAAACGCTGGAGGCTCCCGCGAGGCGGTAGACAGGACGGTAGACCACCCATGCCTTGAGCTCCCCTCGCACCGCGACCCCATAACCGGAAAGCTCTTCCCCCACCAGCCGCTCTTGCATCACCACTCTCCGTGCCGGGGTCGGTTTGAGCCCCTCGGTCGACTCGCTCCAAGTGCCCTCGCCGAAGCGCGAGAACTCGAGCTTGAACACCCAGCCGCGCGGGTCGGCGGGAAGCTCTTCGGCATCGACAAGGAGCCGACTGCTCGGAACCTCCACACCCAGCCCCTCGGCCAGCTCGAGAAATCGCCACTTGCTGTGCAGGTGCTCGAGTGTCTCGAGCGGCGGGCAGAAGACCGCGGGATGGAGGTCCGCCAGATAGAACACCTCCTCGCAAGTGGGAATCACCAAGTCGAGCCCCTCGGAGTCGATGAGTTTGAGAACCTCTCGGCGAAAAAGTGAGGGGGAGAATCTGGCAGGGGGCAAGCTCACCCGGCCGCCACAATAACGCGAAAACCCGGAGGCGGTGAAACGCAAACTGTCGCCCACAAGAACGGACCAGCCGTCCCGGGCCAGCGCGCGAACCCACTCCAAAGCGGCCGGAGCACGTCCGGCGGTCACGAGAATTCGTCCTGCCACGAAAGAGGCGTTCGGCTACAGAAGCCAATCTCCGCTAGCGACTGCCTCACTCATCTCCTCCTCGATTTCGCGGAATGCCTTCAGTCCCAACCCGATTTTTTGGACAGGAATCCCGAATTTTCTGCTCCTGGTTTTGCCTGCACGACCCAGAAGTTTGGACAGAAAGCTCGAATTTTTTGATCCTGCCGCACGCGCCGCCAGTATCGCGCGTGACGAGGCGAGCTGTGGCCTCTCCAAGAAAGTTAGCTCCGTTTGGCCCAGTAATCAGGTTGTCTTTTGTGATGTGCGACCGCAAGAATTCTGATCTGGTCTTCCGAAATTGAAAGAAGATCGAAAATGGAAATTTCCGCAAAACAGCTTTTCGAACTGTACCGTGATGTATCGGAAATGCGGTGGGGTGCTCCAAGATTTGAGCGATGCGTTTTGTTAGCTCGGCGCGAACGCATCACCCGCGCTCCCATAAAACCGATACGACTCAGCGATCTCGGCTACCGCTAGCCGATGAATCGAAAACTTCAAGGTTCGGAGCCAAACAGCTGCTGTAGAGCCTCTCGCCCATCAACCCAGTGCTCGGGGCCATCGAGACTCCGTTGCTCGACCTCGGCGGCCCAAGCTTCGTCCCAGCCCTCCAACCGCTCGGATTCATCCTCCAGGCTGGCAAGAAGATGCTCCGCCAACTCCGCTCGCTCCGCACGGTCCAATCAAAGTGCAATATCCAGGGCTTCCAGAACTCGAGCCGTCATGCTTTGATGCTATCACGAAAGTTGGCCGCCACTCAACACGTCTGGCCATCAAGGAGAAGAATGAGAATCCTACTGACCGGCGCTCGTTCGCCGGTGGCCCTAGAGCTGACGCGGCAGTTTTCGAGAGCCGGGCACCAGGTGACCCTGGCTGACAGCGTCGCTTTTCCTCTGGCCGGATTTTCCCGACACGCCGCTTCCTACCGACGTGTCCCCCGCCCACGTCAGGAGACCGCCGCTTTCCATCACCGGATGGGAGAGCTCGCGGACGAGCATGATCTTGTTCTGCCCACCTGTGAGGAGGTGCTGTGGGTCGCCTTAGGAGCCCAACCGGAAGGAGCCTACAAAGCGTTCTGTCCAGACTTCGACACCCTCAAATGTTTGCACAACAAATGGACATTTTCCCAGCTAGCCGAAAACCTCGGGCTACCCGTGCCTCGTACCTGGCTCACAGAAAATCGAGAAGCCGCATTACAGGTGTGGCGCGACCATCGCCCCGTCGTCCTCAAGCCGGTCTACTCGCGATTCGCCACGCACACCCTCATCAATCCCACTCGGGAAGAGCAGCTCCCCCAGGTCACCGAGCCCTGGGTGGCTCAGGAGTTCTGGCGGGGCCGCCACTTCTGTAGCTTTTCCATCGCCCATCGCGGTGAGCTTTCCGCCCACGTGGTCTACCAGCCCGTGTTGCGTCTTTCCGATGGAGCCGGAGTGACGATTCGCTCGGTCGCTCATCAGACAATCGACGAATGGGTCCGAACCTTCCTGGGTCGACTCCAACTCACCGGTCAGTTCGCCTTTGACTTTATCGAAAATGCCCAAGGAGACATCGCCGCTCTGGAGTGCAACCCTCGAACCACCAGCGGCGTGCACCTCTTCGCTCCAAGCGACGGCTTGGCCGAGGCTTATTTCGGCTTGGGCCAAGGCTGCCGTACTCCACCAGCGGGTCGTTTGGCCATGCTGACCTTCGCTTCTTTAGTCGCCGACCCGTGGCGGACATTGCGCCTGCGGGCCAAGCCCATTGTCTGCTCTCTCAGCGATCCGGGTCCCGCCTTCGGTCAGGCTCTCTCCTTTCTAGAATTTCTCTGGCGCGCCTGGGGGCTTCGAAGAGCCGGACAGACCGACTCCATCGGGCGTGGGCTGTTGGAAGCCACCACCATGGACATCGCGTGGGACGAATGCGCGTCCTAGTCACCGGCGCCACGGGTTTCGTCGGAGCCCACGTCGCGCGTCACCTCCAGGCACGAGGCTACACCGTTCTCGCCACCGGCCGCGACCAGGCGAAGGGAGAACGGCTGGGCCTCCCTTTCACGGCCGCCCGACTCGACTGTGCCGAGGAGGCGCTGAGTCTCTGCGCCGGCCAGGACGCCGTCATCCATTGCGCCGGCCTCTCCTCTCCCTGGGGGAGTCCGGCCGACTTCGAGCGTCACAATCCCGTCGCCACCGCGAATCTCTTGAAGGCAGGTCTTGCCAGATTCGTCTACATCTCCAGCGCCGGAGTCTACTTCCAGCAAGATGAAAAGACGGAGGTCGAAGAGAGCGCTCCCTTGCCCCAAGGCCCTCAGCACCCCTACCTACAAAGCAAGCGCCGTTGTGAGGAGCTTCTTCGGCCCACCGAGGGTTGGGTGGTCCTGCGGCCCCGAGCAGTTTACGGCCCCGGAGACAGCGCGATCTTGCCCAGGCTGGTCCGGCTCATGCGAAAAGGCCTCCTGCCGGTCATCGGTAGCGGGCACAGCAAAGCCAGCCTCACCTACGTGGAGAACCTGGCGCTTGCCTCAGAGCTTGCCTTGAGTGGCCCCACCCGCACTGTCTTCAATATCACCGACCCAGAGCCGGTGGAGCTCTGGCCCCTGTTGAGAAGAGTGGCTCAGGAGTTGCGCCTCCCGCCCATTCGGGGGCGCCTACCCGCGCCAGTCGCCGCCCTCCTGGCAAGCCTTGTCGAGAAAGTCTACGCTCGGTTCCTTCCCGGTCGCGAGCCGCCCATCACCCCCTACACCCTATCACTGCTCTATCGCAGCCAGACCCTGGATATTTCCAAAGCCCGGGCGGAACTGGGCTACCGTCCCCTCGTCACCACAGAGGAGGGAGTCCTGCGGACGTTGCAAGCATTAGGAGGGCAACCGAAAACCCCCTTGACGTAAAATCGCCTCTACTACCAGTCATGCACATCGCTCTTCATTCAAAATACAACTCGGTATTATGTGCTTCAGAGCAATGCACCTGACTGGCAGTAATGACAATTTTCCTGCCGAGGGTGCTTCCGGTTGCCCTCCTAGGGCGATGAAGTTCTACTGGAGAGCCGCCGGATGGTGCAAAGCGATCGAGAGACTAACCATCTCCGGTGGGCGTTGGAAAGTCCGTGAATATCCCGCCAAGTTCGGCCTCTTTCGACACCCCACTCAAGGCTGGACTCTTTTTGACACGGGCTACGCTCCACGCTTTTTGGAGGCCACGACGAGCTTTCCTTACAAGCTCTATCGCTGGGCCACACCCGTGAGAATACCGCCGGAAGTCAGCGCGGTCGCCCAGGTGAGCGCGTTAGGCCTTCGGCCGGAAGAGGTCAAGACCGTGATCTTGAGCCATCTTCATGGCGATCACATGGCCGGATTGAAAGACTTCCCCCAGGCTACCATCGTGACCAGTCGATTCGGCTATGAAGCCCTCGCCGGTCTGAGCGGGACGGCCGCGGTCAGGCGCGGATTCCTACCCCAATTTCTCCCCTCCGACTTTGAAAAACGCGCCCACTGGATTGACGGCGACACGGACCTCTGGGGCGACGGCAAGGTGAGGCTGCTCCCTCTCCCCGGACACGCCCCCGGTCAGCACGGCGCCCTGCTGCGAACCGAACATGGCGAGGTCTTTCTCTGCGCCGACGCGGTTTGGCACTCGTGCTCCTATCGCGAAAACCGAGACCTACCGTGGCTGACCCATGCCATTCTCACTCAAGATCGGGCCGCCTTTCAGCAAAGCTTGCGCTTTCTTCGCGCCTTCCACAAGGAACATCCTGAGGTCAAGATTCTACCCAGCCACTGCCACGAGGTGGAGCTATGAGCCTTGAGGTGATCGCGATGGGGCGCTACCTTCCTCGGCGCGTAGTCGACAATCATGAAGTCTCCAAGTTGATCGGGAAGAGCCCGGACTGGATCTCGCGCCATTGTGGAGTCTCCGAGCGACGTTGGGTCACCGACGAAAGCGCGCCCGCCATGGCCGCCGCCGCCGCGCGGGAAGCTTTGGCCAAAGCCGAGATCGAGCCGAGCCGGGTAGACCTTGTGCTCAACGCCTCCGGCACCCCTTGGCAGGTCCTACCCGACGGGTCGGCCCACCTTATTCAGGAGCTTGGCCTGAGCTGCGCCGGATTCTCCGTGCACAGTACATGCCTGGGGTTTCTCAGCGCCCTTCACCTGGCCGACGCCCTACTACGGGCCGGAAGCTATCGACTCATCCTCATCTCGGTGTCGGAGGTCTGCTCCCAAGCCCTCAATTTCGCTCAACCGGAATCGGCCTCCCTCTTCGGAGACGGCGCGGTGGCGGTTCTCGTGGGGCCCTCTAGGGGGAATTCGCGCCTCTTGAAAAGCGCCTTTCGCACCTACCCGGAGGGCTGCTCTCTCACCGAAATTCGAGGCGGCGGGTCACGGAGGCATCCGGCCAATCCCCTGACCCGCCCCGAGGACAACCTCTTTTCGATGGATGGAGCCGCGCTGCTGCGTCTGGCCCGCCGGCAGCTTCCACTTTTCCTAGAAGCTCTAAAACCCGGTCTGACCCACGGACTCCAGGACATCTCTCGCGTCTTTCCCCATCAGGCCAGCCGCTTCGGTTTGGCCATGCTGCAGCGTTTCCACTGGCCGCAAGAACAAGTGGAGACGGTCCTACCCCTTTTGGGGAACGTCGTCGCCGCCTCCATCCCTTTGTGCCTCTACCAGGCCGAGGAAGAGGGGCGTCTCAAGCGGGGCGACAAGCTTTTGCTTTTAGGTGTCGGCGCCGGGATGTCCCTCGGCGCCATCCTGCTCGAATATTAGACCAATTTCGCAGGTTTCCCCGAGGGCGTGTCACACAACTCAAGGCATGAGTAACGCCAAAGCCAACTATCAAGATCTCCTCGAGAGCAAACAGCTGATCGTGATGGCCACCATCAACGACGACGGCTCTCCACAGACTAGTCCGGTCTGGTTCGAATTCCGCGACGACCACATCTTCATCAACTCGGCCAAGGGGCGAAAAAAAGATCGCAACCTGCGCGCTCGCCCGGCCTTCTCCGGCACCATCGTCGACGCCGCCAATCCCTACCGCTACGTGGAGGTTCGAGGCGAGGTGGTGGAGATCACCGAGGAGGGAGCGGACGCCCACATCGATTTCTTGGCCAAACGCTACCTCGACGTGGACTCCTACCCCTATCGCAGCGACGCCGAGACGCGGGTGATCTACAAGATCAAACCGACCCACTACGCCGGGATGGGCTAAGAGCCCAACCAGCCCCCATGAAGCCTCGCCAGGTCGAGCTCAAACTCTCTCCCGCCCAAGCCGCCGATCCGGATGAAGTCCGGCGGCAGGTCGCTCAAAAGGCCGGCCTGCCGGAGGACGGTCTGCATGTCGTGCCGGTACGTCGCTCCATCGACGCACGCAAAGGGGAGCCCAAGGTGGTCCTTCTCAGCCAAGTCTGGACCAGCGAGCCTCCCCCGCCCCCCTCACCGATCATGGCCGAGGCTCCGGAAAAAAAGAGAGGTCGAGTCGTCATCGTGGGAGCCGGACCGGCGGGCTACTTCTGTGCCTTAGAACTACTACTCCAAGGCATCCGGCCCATCATCTTAGAGCGCGGCAAGGATGCAAAGGAGCGGCGCTACGACCTGCGCGCCATCACCCAGAACGACACCGTCAACCCCCATTCCAACTACTGCTTTGGAGAGGGAGGAGCCGGTACCTATTCCGACGGCAAACTCTACACCCGTTCGGGCAAGCGCGGCAGCATCGACAAGGTGCTGCGCCTCTTAGTCGAGCACGGCGCCAAGTCGAGCATCTTGGTCGACACCCACCCCCACATCGGCTCCAACAAACTGCCCAACGTGGTCGAGGCCCTTCGGGCGAGCATTCTCGAGCACGGGGGAGAGGTCCACTTCAACACCCACGTGACCGCTCTCGACCTCGAGGGAGATCGGCTCCGAGGCGTCCTCACCGCCGACGGCCACAAGGTGGAGGGAGACGCCGTGGTTCTGGCCACCGGGCATTCCGCCCGCGACGTCTTCCACATGCTGGTCAACCACAACATCACGGTGGAGAGCAAAACCTTCGCCCTGGGCGTGCGAGTCGAGCACCCTCAAGAGCTGATCGACACCATCCAGTACAGACAGCAACCGCGCGACCCCCATCTCCCGGCGGCGAGCTACCGCCTGGCCCACGCCGAAGTCTATTCCTTCTGCATGTGTCCCGGCGGTCTGATCGTCCCCGCCGCCACCTCGCCCGGCGAGATCGTGGTCAACGGCATGTCGTTGTCTCGCCGAGATTCGCGCTGGGCTAACTCCGGCATCGTCACCACCGTGCTGGCGGAAGACGTCGCTCCTTACCACGAGCAGGGCGCTCTGGCGGGACTGGCCTTTCAAAGCGCGGTGGAGCAAGCGGCCTTCTCCGCCACCGGCGATGGATCTCAAAAAGCTCCAGCCCAGCGTCTGGTCGACTTCCTGGAGAACCACCTCTCCCAAGACCTCCCACGAGTCTCCTACATCCCCGGAGTCGTCGCTTGCGACCTTCGCCAAATCCTCCCCCACCGTATCGCCGAAGCCTTGGCCCACAGCTTTCGTCACTTCTGTACCAGCATGCCGGCCCTTTACCACCCCGAGGCCGTCATCCTCGGAGTGGAATCGCGCACAAGCTCTCCGATCCGAGTCCCCCGCGACGCCCAGAGCCTCACTCACCCGCAGATCGACAATCTCTATCCCTGTGGAGAGGGAGCGGGCTACGCTGGCGGGATCGTCTCCGCCGCCATTGATGGACAGCGCGTGGCTCAAGCGGTGGCGCGAAACGTCTACGCCAGGTCGGCCTCGTAGGGCTCGATGTCCTCAAAGATCCGTTGCAACAAAGCGACATCTCGCCACTGACCGCCGAGATATCCGATCTCTTTCTGAATTCCCACCAACCCGAACCCGAACCGTTCGTGAAAGCGAATGCTACCGAGATTTGTCGCCCAGATTCGGGCCGTCACGTAGTGATAGCGGTACTCTCGACATCGTTCCATCAGCGCCGTCTGAAGGCGCGTCCCAAGCCCCTCACCGGTCCGAGATCGATCAAGGTAGATCGAGGTCTCGCAGGCGACCCGATATCCGATCCTCGGGCTGTAGCTTTTGACCAATCCATATCCGAGAATCCGTCCTTCGACCTCGATCACCAGACAGCATTCTCGGGCACATTGAGCCCGTAACAATGCTTCGAACACCTCGGAGGATGTCTCTACTTCCATGGAAGAATCTCTGGCCGCCAACGACTGGTGATAGATGTCCGCCAGCTCCGCGCAATCCGAGAAGGAGGCATCTCTAATGTTCATAGAACGGCCCACTTTCCACGTTAGCGAACTTGTCCTGTCGAAGTGACAAAGGCGAAGGGAACTTTCCTATAGTGCATTGGTTAAATGGCGGCGCTGAAGGATCTTTAACGCGAACCTGGCCGCCCCGGTCAGTGGGGGGAAACTCCCGGAGGCAGTCAAATGGCCCTCTCGATGCTGTTCTTGTCCATCGCACTCGGCGCGACACTAGCCGCCGCGGCCGGTTTCCGAGCCTTCCTACCGCTTTTGGCTCTGGGCTTGGTGGACCATTACCATCTATTGGAGCCGTACTACTCCCTAGGAGAAAGCTACCAATGGCTCAGCAGCGAACCTGCCTTGATCTGCTTGCTCGCGGCCACGACGTTCGAGATCATCGCCGACAAAATCCCCGCGGTGGATAGCGCTTTAGACGGCTTGATGACCTTCGTGCGGCCAACCGCCGGAGGCGTCTCGGTTTTCGCCGTTCTGTCCTCCAACGAACCGATCTTCGCCTATGTCGCGGGGATCGTGCTGGCCGGCGGCGCCACTCTGCCGATCCACTTGGGCAAAAGTATGCTGCGACTCGGCAGCCATGCCACCACGGGCGGAGCCGGCAGCCCCGCTCTCTCGGTGGCCGAGGACATCTCCTCTGGAGCCGCCGTGACCCTGGCTCTCCTCATTCCTGTCTGCGCCGTGGTCTTTGGTATCGCGGCGCTCGCGCTGGTGGTTTGGATCTGGCGCCGGAGAAGAAAGATCAAGGCGACGTGATCTGGACCCACCTCTTTCCATCTGTACGCCGTCAGGAGCGCGAAAGGTTCCTGTTCTTTTTTTTGTTGGCAGCCCTGCTGGTCATGGGTCAAACTCTGGGCCTGGTCGGGGCCGAATCGCTTCTGCTTTCGCATCTCGGAGCCAAAGTATTACCCCCGGTCTTCATCCTAGCCAGCTGCAGCACGGTGGTGGGAAGCCTGATCTACGCCGTGGGAGTGGATAACGCTAGAAACGACAACTACTTCATCCGCATCCTCGGGCTCTTCTCCGTCCTCATCTCGGTCTCCACGCTGTTGGCGGTAGGAGTTCCGTCATTGAAGTCCTATGGGCTGGTAGCGCTCTTTTGTCTTTATTACGCCAACTTCGCCATCTGCACCAATCACTACTGGACTTTCACCGGCGACTTTTTCGATACTCTCGGAGCCAAGCGGCTCTTTCCCCTTTTCACCGTCGGCTCAAGCCTCGGGGGGCTGTGCGGCGGCATCGTTTCCACCATAGTAGCCAGTCAACCGGGCGGCGCCACGGCGCTTCTTTGGGGGTGGGTTGTCCTATCCTTGATGGCGGCGGCCTGGTTGCGTTACCACAAAGCGTCACTGCGTCGTTGGGGACCACTCGAGATCGAGGAATCCGACGAAACCTCGATGGACGGTGTGAAAAGCTCCATTCGCTACCTGCGCAACTCGCGCCTGGGCCGGCTGATGGTGGTTTCGGCCCTCTTCATGGTGACCTCTCTTTTTGTCAGTCAATACATGTACTCCGGACTCTTCGCGGCCGCCTTTCCCAACTCTGACGACCTGGCCGGATTCTTCGGGATGTTTCTGGCCGCGGCCAACGCCTTCGAGTTGATATTGGAGGTCTCCGTCACCCCCATGCTTTTGCGGCGAGCGGGGATCGCCAATACCAATCTTGTCCATCCCGCGCTAACCCTGCTATCGTTCGTCCTTCTCGGACTAGCGCCTGGACTTGCCAGCGCCGTCTTCGCCAGACTCAATAGGGAGACACTCGAGAACGCCCTGGCCGCGCCCGTTAGAAACCTGATCTTCAACGCCTTACCGGCTCGCCTGCGAGGTCGTATGCGGGCCTTTCTCGAGGGCATGGTCGTCTACTCGGGCATGGCGCTGGCGGGGCTCTTCTTAGTCTGCTGGGAGCAGGTACAAGGGGAGGCCACCATCGCCACACTGGGTGTCCTTTCGGTCGGCGGTTTCGTCCTGGCCTGCGGCTTTTTGGCTACCAACTACGCGCTGAAGAAGGATTACCTGGAACAGCTCCTGCTGGCCATCCGGGAGGGTCGAGTGGAGCTATCCGCCTCTTCCTCCACTCTGGAATCGCTTCCGGCCCGACGTCTAGCCGAACTTTGGAAGACGCTTTCGCAAAGCGGAGCTCAACTCCCCATTTTGGAGGAATTGAGCCGCGCCCTGGCCCTTCGCCAGTTCCTATCACCCCTGCAGGAATCGTTCGCCACAGGAGACTCCAGGGTTCGCCTGGTCTGTCTTCAGTCGCTGGTTTCCCTGGGACCTATGCAGGCTGACCTTTATCTGCGTAAAGCCCTCAAGGATGAAAGTCCAAGAGTCCGTCTGTACGCCTTGCGCAACCTGACTCGCGCCGCCGCCCCTTTGATCCCCGAATGCTTGGGTGATCCCGACCCGGAGATCCGCGCTGAAGCAGCCTCACGCTGCCAACCCGTCCACGAAGAGACGCTTTCGTCGATGCTGGAATCCTCTAAGCCCGGACACCGTCTAGCCGCTCTGTCTCGTCTGCCCGAGAGCATGCTCGATCGCGCCCACAAGGCGCTGGAAAGCTCCGGTCCGGAAGAAGTCCAGGCGGCCCTGAAGACTCTCTGCCGTTACAGCGCCGCTCCCTCGGTGGGAGAGCTGAAAAGACTTTACAGCTCTCCCGCGGCCAAGGTGCGTCTGGAAGCCCTGCGAGCCTTGGTGGATGGACATCGTGAGCGTGGCGAAGATGCCCTGGAGTTACTCTCTCGAGGGCTTTCCGATCCTGACCGAGAGGTTCGTCACAGCACCGTGACTCGCTTCGTGGCTTTAGGGCCGGCGGGCAGGCCCTGGCTTGAGGATGCCGTCTCTAGCGCGGAAAGCCATCGAGCTCACAGCGGCATTCGTGCTCTGGCTCAGATCTCTAACGAAGAAGCCAGGCCGCTCTTCGCCAAGGAGAGTGTCCACCGAGCCAAACGAGCCTGGCTGCACTCTTTGGAAGCGGCAAAACTGGAAAAATCCGCCACGGAAAGTCTGGCCGACCAGTTCCTGGTCCTGGCCCTCAAGGACTCCGCGGCGCGCGATCTCTCCACCTGTTTCCGGTTGCTCGAGGCGATGGAGGAGCCCAAGATCGTCTTGTCCGTGGAAAAAGTGCTGCGCTTCGCGCACGCTCGGATCCGTGCCGATGCCTTGGAAGTCCTTTCCAATCTAGGCGTGCGGGAGTCGACCGCCATCCTGGTCCACCTCCTGGAAGAAGGCGATATCATCGAAAGAGAGCGAGCGCTGGCGGGCCGAGTGCCTCCCCCCCGCGACCGGCGAACTCTACTGGCTCAGTTGGAGTGCTGTGCCGACCGCTGGCTGCGCCTAGCGGCTCACGCATGCCTTTCCGAGGAATTCGATGACAATCAAGAGCAAGAACCAGGGAGCCCCAGCTCACTACGGGAAGAGGTGGTGCTGATGGAACACCTGCTGATGCTGCAGAGCGTCCCCCTGTTCGCCACCATGACCCTCGAACAGCTGGAAGCGATCCACCTCTGCCTTTCCGAACAGCACTACACCCTCGGTGAACACGTCTTCGCCGAGGGCGATGTGGGTGATGAGATGTACATCGTCGCCGAGGGGGAAATCGAAATCTTGATCGACGTCGAGAACTCAGACCCCCTGTTACTGGCCACCGTCGCTCCCGGATCCTATTTTGGAGAGATGGCCATTCTTGACAACGAGCCGCGCAGCGCGACCGCCCGAGTATCGAAAGACGCCCGATTGCTGACTCTCAAAGGGGAACAGCTCAAGGAGTTGGTCTACGTCATGCCCGACATCGCCTTCACCATCTTCAAAGTCCTCTCTCAGAGGCTTCGCAAGTCGGATCGACGCCTGGACAGTGTTCGTAAAGAGCGCAAAGAGGCCTGACTCGCCACCGTGCCCCGGAATGGAAATGTTAGACTTCGTTAACATTTCGGAAACAAAGTTTGCCGGCGGCTCGGCTATCCTAGCAGTGAGATGTTGAGCTTAGGCAGCATAGGATCATCTTATGATCGCTACAACACGCTGTACCAAATGGCCTTAGAGCGTGATGTGTCGACCGTCGATACCGCCGAAGCCGAGAACGGTGCCGCGGTCAGCGATAGTTTTCGTGCCGCCAACAAGCAGAACAGTGCGGAAGAAAAGGTTCCTCTCTCCACCTTCACCAAGCGGGTCGCTCACTTCAGCCAACTGGTGAAAAAGGAAGCCGGCAAGAAAGACGACGTCGAAAAATCCTCCTGCCCCATCGATAAGGCGAGAGCCGAAAGTTTGACCGGTATGAACGCCCCTCTGAACTGGCTGGTCGCCGATCAGATGGGTGGCCAGGTCGAAACTCCTCAACGCGAGGACTTTTCTGGAGATGCTCCCGAGTTCTCTTTTCAAAGTCCAGCCGCGGTCTTCGCACCAGAGCCGACAATTGAGGAGTCGTCCGGCGGTACTCTCCTGAGCCAGGAGTGGCTCCTGACCCCCTGCGCCTAACCCTCTGACTTTCCACGCCCGAAGTGGGACTGGTCCCACCAGGTTTTCCTCGAAGTCTTCTGCTATTATCTCTATCGTATGCGACTTCGTGGCTTCTCACTGGCTGAAACAATCATCGCCATTTCCGTCCTGGCCATTCTAGTCATGACCCTTGGAGGGTTGATCGCGACCGGACTCGCCTCTAGCGACAAAGGCGAGGAGGGGATAACCGCCGTCCATGTGGCGGAAAGCGAAATGAGTCGATGGAAATCCCGCCCCTATTCGGAACTTTTCGCGCTCTCGGGTCAGACGCTACCACCCGAACCCCGTTCGAGCGATGGAAGGGAACATCGGTGCGCGGTCACAGTCAAGCCTCTGATGCCGGTTAATCTGAATCCGAGTGGGAGAGTCCTATGCCTGACCGTCAAGGTGGAGTGGGTAGAGTCCACGGCCCTGGGCTCCGGTGGGACGAGGACGGAGCGACCCGCTTCACTCGTGTTGGAATCCGTCGTGGGTCCTGGAGCATCCCTATGAAACGCTCTCGTGGAATCGTCTTCGTCTCCCTACTCGTCGTCATAGTGGTCGTGACCATGCTCACGGTGGCGTTTCTGGCTAGGAGTCGCGGAACGCTTTTCGGCGCCGCCTCCTATCGCGACGGGGTCCGAGCCGAGCAGGCCGCGCGCGGCGGTGTGAATCATCTTATCGCCATTCTGGAAAATGACCGGGACTTTATCTCCGACCTGGAAGGCAAGCTTGAAGGAGCAACCTACGGCGTCACCTTCAATCCGGGCAATCCCTATTTTTCGGTCAACAACTTATCCAACCCCGGGGTTTCGACCCAAACGAGCTGCCAGGGCTATAAAGTCACGGGGCACACGGCCGACCTGGTCGTCGTCGGACGCTGCGGACAAAGCCGCCGAGCACTTCGAGTTGTCGTTCAGCAAGGCGTCACAGCCGGGCGATCGGTCGCGGCCGTGGGGCGCGTCCGACTGTCCGGCCGAGTCGAAGTCGATGGGGTGACCGCCGCGGGAGACCGAGCTGACATTTTCAAGACGCCGATGGAACTCAATCCCGAGGGCCAGGCTCCGGGAGGTATCCTGAGTAAGTATCGAGGCCTATCTGGAGGACCGCCGGCCATCGAGTGGACAGGAGGCCCCAGCTTTACCCTGGGCCAACTGAGCCGCTTAGAGACAGCTCCAGCGGAATCCGGCGGCCAAGGAGTCAGCACGAATCTGGTCGCCCTTTACCCGGACAAGATCGTCGACCAGGGTGCCGCTGACGCGATTCCCGACATTGACGTGGCCGCTATGGTTCTAGCTGGTATGTCCAGCCCGCCTCTTCCCGGAGGGTCCACCGTTATCGGTTACGTTCAGGTCAACGACCAGAGGAGCGTTTCAGGAAACTTGACGGTCAACGGCGATCTCATGCTCTCCCAGGGCACCCTCTACGTCAACGGGGACCTGACCGTCAACGGAGGTATTTCCGGAATCGGAGCGCTCTACGTCGCGGGCGATGTGACGGTCAATGGTGGAAATGCCGTCATCCAAACGAGTCAACCGAGCGGCGCCGCGCTTTTCGTCGGCGGAGACGTGACTCTGCAAGGTATCGACGCCCAAGGCTACCTGGACAGTCTGGCCGCGGGCAACGCTCCTCTCGCGGATGCCGTTACCAAACTGAGGCAGGGACTAGAGGAGTATGCCGAAGCTCAAGATGCGCCGACCATGTGGTGGAACAGCGTGAAAATGGCCAAGCACCTTGAGCCATGGGACCACCCAAACTCTCAAACTCCATGGGTTAGTCCGATTCCCGGACCCAACGGCACCTTCAACACGGGTCGCAGCAACGGCCTTGTGCCGGCGGTCCTGGTCCACCTTAAGTCTATTCCTGGCTACGCCTCCGATCCTCGGACGGTCAAGCTGATCAGGGCCTTGGAACAAGTGCAGTATCACTTCCGGCATAACCGGCACAATGTTCGCCAGGGCATGCGTTCTCTGTCCGGGATGCAACTCGCGCTCACGAATGACTACAGGCTTGCCGCCGTCGACCCAACCGGTGCTCTTAGCCTGATCTCCATAGGAGATTTCGACACGGAGGAATTTGTTCTCGGCGGAAACCACTGGGATGACGAGGGGCTGGAGGATCCCACCACCTGGACGCACGACCGAATCCGTCACGATAGCCGGCCCGAAGTCCACAAAGCGCGTCGAGATGCGTTCCTGCGCTACAATCCGCTCGATCTCTCCTGGCTTGGGTCCTCCTCCTTCCAAGGTGTTGTTTACGCTCGAGGCTCAGTCCACGCGGACACGCGATTTCGCATTCTCGGTTCCTTGATCAGTCTGGGAGATGTCCAGTTGACCAACGACACGACTCTGATTTTCAATCAAGAGTATCTGTCGCTTTTTGGAAACAGCCTTCCCCTGGGGATAGTGCACGCCGAAGAGATATGAGGTCGATTCGCTCTCGAGCCGGCGCCTCTTTAGCCGAGGTGATCGTCGTTTGTCTCCTTTTCCTTCTCGCTATGGCGCTGATCGCGACGTTGTTTAGCTATGGAGTTCGCATGACCCGAGCGGGAGAAGGCCGGGCTGACCAAAGCTCCGGCCGAACGAAGGTCGCGAGCCTCCTGCGACAAGCGATGCTCTCCAGCTATCAGAGCGGTAACACCGCTTTCTATCGCGACAACAACCCGGACGATCTCGTTCTGTCGTTCATTAGTACGCGCGATGCCGACGGAGCGCGGGATTGGGACGACGGAACTCAGCAGCCGGTCTTTCACGGATACGAAGTGTTTTATCGCGAGCCGAGCGATGGTAGCTTGCGGTGGTGTCGTATCGGGACAGCAAAGAGCAAGATCGCCTCCGCTCTGGGAAAGTCTGATATCCTGACGAAGCTGTCGCCACAGGATCTCAAACTGGCCGATTCCGTGAAAAGCTTCCAGCTCTACTCCCCAGACGATGGGTCGATCCGACAAGAATGGGCCAATCCGCTTGGAGTGAGACTCACCCTCGAGACCACTCGCTCCACCACTATCGTCACGGAGATCCCATTCAAGTTCGTCTCGCTCTAGGATCTAGCTGGCCGCTGGGGAAAGGGCTTGTTATGAGTGGTCAGACTCTGCTCCAAACCGCGCTTGCCCTGTTGTTGGCCGCGAAGCTCTTCAGCATGCCGTGCTCGGCGGAAACAATCTGGGCCTATCCCTACCTGCAAAATGTCGCTACGACATCGGCCGATCTTCTTTGGGTCAGCGACACCCCCACCCCCGTCACGGTCGAATTAGGCGGCCGAAGTTACCTGAGCCGGTCCCGGGAAGCCGGTGAATTGGATTTTTCTCCCGAGGAGAAGCGAGAATTTCCCCAACTCGGGTCGAGCTCATCTCGTTATCTTCACAAGGTTCAGATAGACAGACTCAAGGCCGGCAGCCGATATCCTTACAAGGTTCAACTCGTGAGGCCATTCCAAGCCAGCTTTCGCACTCTTCCCAGCGGAAGAACCAGCTATCGATTCATAGCATACTCCGACAGCGAGACTGAACCCGAGAGCGTGGGAAAGCCTACCGGCTGGCCATCCAGCGATGACCCCAAACGAGTCTACTTGACCGACCAGGACACTGGGTACAGGGCGAACCTTCAACTGATTCGTGAGCGCCAACCGCAGGCCGTGCTCATCGCCGGCGATCTGGTGGAAAGCGGGGGGGAGCAGCGGGACTGGGACGAGTTCTGGAGACACAATACCGACCCTGACGGAGCCAGGTCGCTGGCCAGCCAGATCCCGATTCTGCCCGCGGTGGGAAATCACGACACTTACGGCGGGCCCCGCAACGGCAAATACGAGCGTTCCGCCGTCAAAGCCGCACGCGATAAGTATTTCACTTACTTTCAGCCAACCGTTCCCGGCCAGCCACGGGAATACTATTCGGTCCTTCTGGGCCCCGCGCGCCTCATCTTTCTCGACTCTTGCGACGGAGCGCCTCATAAGTCGGCCCAGGATTCCAACTTCCACATGGAAGCCGCTCCGGATCTCGTGCCTGACTTCAACCCCGGTTCTCCTCAGTATCTGTGGTTAGAAAAAGAGTTAGCCCGAGCGCAAAGAGAAGACGCCTTCACCTTCGTCGTGTTTCACCACTGCCCGTACTCCAGTGGCCCCCACGGCTATCCGCCCGGTGAGGGTCAAGGCGAGGACCGGCAGTCGGGCCAACCTTTACGGGTCTGGACTCCGCTTTTTCTTCGCTACGGAGTGGATGCCGCCATCACCGGCCACGATGAAATCTGGGAACGCTCGACAGTCGTGGGGGAAGAGGTTCTTCCCAACGGCAAAAAGCGAGCCCACACCCTTCAGGTCTACGACGTCGGGATCGGGGGAGATGGACTGCGCCAGCCCGAAACCGACAACCCCTTTCGGAAATTCGCCGCCGACACCGGAGCTCCGGAGGTCTGGAAAGACGGCGTGCTGGTGTCGGGGGGCCGTCACTACGGGCATCTTGAGGTCAATCTCGAGCCGGTGGGGCGAAAGGGGTGGAAGGCGACCTTGGATCCCGTCTATCTTTTCCCCATCAAAGACGGCGACGGCTGGAGATTCGAGCGGCGTCTCTATCCTGACACCATCGTCTTGCAAGGGCGCTAGGAGTAATCTCTCAAGGTGTATTGGCTCGACACTCTGCATGCCAGGTTACGCAACGACGGTCACTTCTTTCCGGGAGGATGGGGCGATCCTGAGATCCTCAAACTCTCCCTGGTGCAAAAAGATCCGCCTCCGATGGGCGAATTCCGCTGCCTGAGTGAAGTCAAAAATCCCACCCACCTGGTTCGAGAGTATCGTTTTTCCTCTCCCCACACGGAGAGAAACCTTCCCAAGGAGTCTCAAGATGCCCGTTTTCTGATGCTGCTTCCTCGCGACTGGGATCTTTCGACCCGAATCTGCGTGCATCTGGCGGCCACCGGTGATGAAGGTTATGAAGGCCGGCACCGCCTGTTAGGCATTCCGCTCTTAGCTCACGGGATCGGCTCCATCATTTTGGAGAATCCCTTTTACGGAGTTCGCCGGCCTTCCCATCAAAAAGGAACATATATCGACACGGTCAGCCAACTCTGGCTGATGGGGATGACCGCGGTAGCCGAAAGTCGGGTCATCCTGGCCTGGCTCAAAGAGCAAGGCTTCACACGCCTGGGGGTGAGCGGCATCAGCATGGGCGGCCAGATCACTTCGCATGTAGCCGCTCTCCATCCCGACCCCCTGGCCGTTTGCGCCTGCATCGCCCCCAACTGCGCCAGCCCCGTCTTTCTCGAAGGCGTTCTTTCACGCTACACCAGCTGGACGGCGCTCGACCCCAATGAGAAAGAAGCTCGGCGCCGGCTCAAAGAGCAGCTCGACCGCTCGGACCTGCGCCTTTTCCCCAAGCCGGCCCGTCCCGACTGCTGCATCTGGGTGGCGGCAAGCTACGACGCTTACGTCAACGCCGACGCCTGTCGCGCCACCCAGGCGACGTGGCCGGAGTCCACCATCCGCTGGCTGGCCTCCGGCCACGTCTCCTCCGTGCTCTTTCGACGCAAGGCTTTTATGAAAGGGATCCTCGACTCGTTCCGCTTGTTGGATCTCCCGCCGGTGGATGTCGGAGGGTGGCTCCCCTGAAGCCACCGCACACAGGACGCGGGGCCAATCATAACCCAACCAATCGGTTCACCGGAATCGAGTTGGAACGGGATCCGGAATTCTATGGCGGAGCCTTCGCCGAGGAGTGGGGTGAGCGCCCTCCCACGGCCTTTCTGCGCGACACCAGCCGCTCCGTGGTCAGTACCAACGACAGCCCCGACCTTCCCATGGAGGCCACCCTCAATCCCTATCGCGGATGCGAGCACGGCTGCGCTTACTGCTACGCCCGTCCGACTCACGAGTATCTGGGATTCTCGGCCGGGCTCGACTTCGAGACCAACGTGCTGGTCAAAGAAGACGCGCCTCGACTTCTCCGCGAATACCTGTCGAGGCCAAAGTACCGTCCGGTAACCATCTCGCTCTCCGGGGTCACCGACGCCTATCAGCCGGTGGAGCGGCAGCTTCAACTGACCCGGCGGTGCCTCGAGGTGTTGCGGGATTTTCGCAATCCGGTCGGGATCGTGACCAAGAACTTTCTGGTCACTCGAGACCTGGACATTCTCTCGGAGATGGCGCGTTGGAACGGCGTCCACGTTCTGCTCTCGATCACGACTCTGGATGCCGAGCTAGCCCGGCGCATGGAGCCGCGAGCGGCGACGCCCGCGCGCCGTCTGGAGGCGGTGTCGCTCCTTAATGAGGTGGGAGTACCGACCTCGGTGATGGCCGCGCCCGTCATCCCCGGCCTGACCGACCACGAGCTCCCCTCCATCGTCGCGGCGGCGGCCGCGCACGGAGCCCGCGACGTGCACGCCATCCCCTTGCGACTCCCCGGGGCGGTGGTCCCCGTCTTCACCGCGTGGCTTAAGGAACACTACCCCGACCGCGTCGATCGCGTGCTCAACCGAATACGCTCCCTGCGCGGCGGGAAACTCAACGATCCCAACTTTCACACGCGCTTTCGCGGGGAGGGGCACGTGGCCGACGGCATCGTGCAGATGCTCAAGATCTCCCGCCGCAAAGCCGGGCTTCCTAAACCCTTTCCAGCCTTGAGCACGGAACACTTCCGAGTGCCGGGACCTCAACAGCTGGATCTGTTCAACTGAACACCAGGCTCGCTAGGGCCTTGGAATCGTTTCCAGACTCCTTGCGCCCCCCTATCGCAAGGAAAGACTCAAAGGGACTACTTTCTCCATAAGGAATCAGTAAGCAATGATTCATTCCGCTGTAACCATCAAGGGACAGACGACGATACCCAAGGAGATTCGTCGTGCTATGAATATCAAGCCAGGAGACCGCCTGGTCTACGTCGTGGACGCGGAGAATCGTGTTTACATTGAGCTACTGCAAGGAGCAGCCTCGCTCAAAGGGCGCTTGGCAAGCGACAAGGGAAAAGGGATGACCTTCACTCAGATTCGCGAGGCGGCCACCTCTTGAGAGTCGCCGCCAGTGAAGCGGCGTAGGCTGATCGACACGAACCTCATCGTTCGGCACCTGGTTCAAGACCACCCTGAGCATGCGGCGAAGGCGGGCAAGCTTTTCGAGGCTTCCGATCAAGGAGAGTTGACGTTGGTGATTTTGCCGGCGGTTCTAGCTGAGTGCGTGTTTGTCTTGGAGTCCTTTTACGAACACTCACGACCGGAGATTGCCGAGGCTCTCAAAGATCTTATTGCTAGGGCGTGTCATCAATTGGCGTTCCGTCACTACACTTGCCCCTTTTCGCCCTCCCGGAGCGATATTTTATCTTAAATACGCTTGGTATTAGGCGAAAAATCTCACTCCGGGAGGACAAAAATGTTCTACGTGAATCTTGAAACGCCAATTAATGACACGCCCTAGTCCCGGCATAGAGAGCGCTGATCTTCCAGTGTCTTTGGATGCTCTCGCCAGATACTCTTCGTCTCGCCTGCATTTCATCGACTGTATGGTCGTATCGCGTGCCTCTCACGAAGCCATAACGGTGGCCACTTTCGATAAGAGGTTCAAGCAATTCAAAGATGTCATGGTGGACCTCAAAGTCGACTAAGGGCTACCATATCGTCCTCGCGGCTTAGAACGCTTGGTCTTGACCTTGCCTTTCGGCTTGGTCTTAACCGCGGGCCGCTCCGGTCGACCCTTTCCTGCCGCCGGCGGACGCGCGCTCTTCTTTGAAGCGGGCTTAGCTTCTCGGCGATAGGGAGGGGTCTTCTGAGGCTTTGCTCCGGGATCCTGACGAAAGATGAGAACCTTGAGATAATCCGCCTCCGCGAATGCCGGCTGGTGGTCCGGCTCCATCGGTAGAGCGAGCTTGCGGCTCATCGGTCGAAGGGCGAAACTGACTTTATCCTCGAACTCCTTGGGAGAGATTCGCGAGGTGCAGCAGCAAGCGACCAGAGTCCCGTCGGGCTTGAGCTTGGAACGGAGATGGGAGTAGATGCGATGATAAGTCTTGAGCACTTTGGCTACCTGAGTCTTGTTGCTGGCCATCGAGGGCGGGTCCACGATGATCAGATCGTAGAGGTGGTTCGGCAAGGTCTCGATCCACTCGAAGATGTCGGCACAGCGCCAGCGCTGGGCCGACGCCTTGTGATACCGCTCCCCGAAGTCCAGAGAGGCCTGGGCACAGTCCACGTTGATCACCTCGCTCGCGCCGGCTTGCGCGCAGGCCAGACCCGCCATCCCGGTGTAAGAGAAGAGATTCAAGACCTTCTTCCCCTTGAGGTCTTGCTGGGTTAGAAAACGACGAAGACCGCGAAGGTCGAGATATGTCCCGCTCTTCTGACCGGCGAAAAGGTCGGCGGCCAGCTGAAGCGGGCCCTCGCTGAACTTGACCACGTAGGGTCTAGGGCCCCGCAACAGCCGATTGGAAAACTCTCGCCCACCAACCCGCTTGGAGGGCGCCTTCCAGATGAGGCTCTTGAGACTCAATCGGTCAAAGACCAGACCGGCGAGAAATCGTCCCAACGCATCCAGGCCTGGAGCATAGGTTTGCAGAACACCAACCCCGGCGTACAGATCGATCACGATACCGGGGAACCCGTCACTTTCCCCATTAAGAACGCGATACGCATCGGTTTCGAGAGCCAGGGTCCGGCGCCGACCGATGGCCTGGTCCAGTCGCTCTTTGAGCCATTCGACCGTGACCGGCCTGTGTCCCAGACGAAGAACGCGGATCGCGACCCCTCCTTCGGCCTGGTAGATGCCGGTTCCCACCATCATCCCCTGGGCGTCTAACAAGCGAAGCCACTCACCATCTCGCAAGGACTGGGCTGCCTGGCCTACCTTGTCCCGAAAGACCCAGGGATGGCCAGCCTCTAAACCCTCACAGACAGCCGGTTTCAGGGTAAAGTTTCGTAGTTGTCTCATAACGTTGAGTTGTGGGTTAGCCTCAAAGGCTACCGAACCCTGTGTCTAGTACGGCCATTGTGACGGTATAGTATCCGAATAGATAGGGGTCTCTTGTCTGAGCGGATCTGCGCGTTGGCTCCCCAGAAGAGAGATAGTCTGTTTGCGCCCATCAGGACGTCAAACGACAAACCACGGAGAAACTTTCATGAACGCTTTACTCGCCTTCCTTATCACTCTGGTCATCAACGCCATCGCCGTTTGGGTGACCGCGTCCATCGTTCCCGGAGTGCGTGTGACCCGCCCCGCCGGCGCATTATGGGGAGCGCTCGCCATCGGATTCGTGGCCTTTTTGATCAAGCCGGTGGTCACGTTCTTGAGCTTGCCTTTCCTAGTCCTAACCCTCGGGCTCTTCTACCTGGTGATCCTAGCCTTCTGCTTCTGGCTGGCCGGTAAGTTGGCTCCCGACTTCGAAGTCGACGGTGCTCTCCCCGCGCTCCTCGGCGGCTTGGTCCTAGCCCTCGTCAACTGGGGCGCCAGCTTCTTTCTCACCTACCCTCGCTGGTGGTAGTCAAGGGGAAGAGAGGATTCGATTCGTGAACTCTTTGGAGTGAGCGAACCGTCCGAGCTTCTCGACTGGCTTCAAAGTCAAAATGAGGAAGGCTATTCGGATTCGTCCGGAGCCTTCTCCCTAGATACGGCGGCCGCTTGGAGGAAACTCTCCTCTCATCGGCTGCCGTTTGACTTCGCCTGGGTTCTCAAGCTGGTTCAGTGCGCCTTTCGCGCAGGCGTCGGATTGGATGTTCGACAGAGCTGGTCAGAGACAGTCTTTAGCTGGGACCCATCCTGGTCTTGCCAACGGAGGGAGTTGGAACAGTCCCTGCTTGACCTCTCCGCGACTCAAAGCACGGCACTCCAGCACCTTGCGGTAGGTCTTCAGGCGCTCCTGGTCGCCGGCGGCTCGGCTCTGATGCTGGAGTTTTCCGACGGTGAGCGAGCGGTTTGGGACGGAGATACTTTGAGAGTGCTCTCCACCTCCAAAAGTTACGCGCGGTTCTGTTTGAGAGTCAGCCACTTCGATCCTAAACTTCCCAAGTCTCGGCGCCTTCTCGAGGTCGTATCAGCCAAGCGGCGGCGCGCCGCGATCGCCGAGACTTTGACTTCGCTGTGTCACTGGACGCCCTTCCCGCTGACTCTCGATGGACGCCGGATCAACAATCTCTTTTTCGATCCGGAATTCGGGGCCAGCCACCTGCGCCAACCGTTGTTGTATCTTCACGCTCCCCCACAGCCGTCACTACCCAGTTTTCGCTGCCCCGCCATCGAGGTCCAACCGGAGGACAGATCCGCCTGGCTTGCTATCTCTGAGCAAGAGCGGGAGGCCGCCTTGAGTAGATTTGAGCAGCCGTGCCTGGCGCTGGGACTGGTCAGCTATTTTCAGCAGAATCAAGGGGGGGAATATGATCAATGGGAACCAGTGGCGCGAGCCAGCCAGTTTTGTTGGGTGCGGGACGGCGTCGAGGTCGCCCGGGAGGATCTGGCCCTCGAAAAGAGTCCGGTGGCCATTCTTATAGCCGCCAGCGCCGATGGTCTCGAAACAGATCTTTCCGGGCTGGTCCCGCGCCAGCGGAGCGAGCTGGAGTTTCAGCGCGTTCAGGCCCTTAGGGCTGTTTTCACCGAACTGTCCAAAATCCTGAGCGCGCGGCCTCAACTCTCCTACCAGACAAAAGACAACTCCTCGACCCATGTCGCTTCCGCCTTGCTGCTTGGAGGAGCAGTCGTACTGGCCAACCCCATGATGGGGTTGCTCCTTCTCTGCGGTGGAGTGATCAGCAACTTCGGGTCCAAGAACAAAGCTAGCGACCAGGAGATAGCGGTCAATGGTCTCTACACGCTTCACAACGCGCTAGCCATGTTAAACTGTTGCGCATAATTTTTAACATAAACTTGCATGATAATTTCCGTGCGCCGCGAAGCCATCCGATGGAGGTGGTTTATGGGACTAAGCTCAGACTTTTCACTTACGCCGGACGAGATCCAAGCGCTGGAAGTCCTGA
>JBBCJA010000010.1:0-290059 GCA_037189585.1 Selenomonadaceae bacterium
GATCGCGTTGTGACTACGAGCTGACGCGTGGGTCGATTTTGAAGAACCTTGGAGGTTCCTCGACGCCGATCGCCTCGAAGAGGCGCGCTTGCTCAGGCTGAGTTTCGGTACGCTGACGTATAGAACCGGCAGAACTGGTGAAGTAGCCCAGGTGCATACGGTCGAGCAAGGGCCGCATACGTGACCAGGTGCAGGTCACGCTAAAAGCTCTCTCGGCTCGCACCTCAGCAACCCGGATGAGCAGCAAGGCGAGCCAGCAGATGACCACGTGGGCTCGGATCCTACGCGACAACCGGTGGTAGACGGGGCGTAGTTCGAGGGTTTGCTTGAGCGTTCTAAAGGCGTCCTCGACCTCGAGGAGTTGCTTATAACCAAGGGCCACGTCTGCAGCGGGAAGCGTGTCGTCGGAGGTCAGCAGCAGGTACTTTCCATCGAGGCGCTTCTCTGACTCCAGCTTGGCCTTGTCAAGCCGCGGCCAGCCGCCCTTACCGAGCTTCAGATATCGACCGTAGGTGGGGTGCGACACGAGCCGGCAGACCGCTTTCGAGTGCTCGCTCTTGTCGAGCGTCTTGATGGCATCGAGCTCGGCCTGGATTCGCTCTATCAAGCCTTCGCGTTCGTGCTCGTCCTTCTTTTGCTGCTCGGGGTTACGGACAAGAATGTAGCGTTTACGAGCTTCACCGTCGCCGACGACCAACTCTTTGACTTCAACATTGTGGGTCACCGTTTGGTAGCGTCCCGCGCGGGACAGGGCTTCCTCGACCATCGGTTTGCCCGCCTGCATCTTCTCCCCGATGATATAGTGCCCACCGGCCTTCTGAAGCTCGCGCAGATTAGCCTCGGACATGAAGCCTCGGTCGAGCACCGTTACGACGCGTCCCAGCTTCCAACCGATGAGGTCTTCCTTTACCTGCTTGACGCGAGTTACGTCTGCGGTGTTTCCCGGCCAAGTCCAGACACGAATCGGAATGCCTTCTCGAGTCACAGCGAGCCCGATTACCACCTGGGCCAAGTCAGGTCGGCTGTCCTTGGAGTATCCTTGCCGACGCAGAACGTAAGCTTCGTCTTCAGGGTCGGAGGAAATGTCCTCGCCCTCGATCTCGAAGTAGGTGCTGGTGGTGTCGAAGAAAAGAAGGTCGACCTCGAGATTGAGCAGGTGGGAGACTGAGAAGAAAACCTCCTCCTGGAGTTTGTCCTCCATATCCAAAATGACGTCGAGCGAGCGGTAGAGATGCTGCACCTGCAGGTCCTCAACGCCCGGCAAGCATACGTCGTTGTTGGCCCAGCTCTCAACGGAGAGCTTGCTTCCCGGCGACAACGCGCGGTTGGCCACCATCGCGAAGATAGCTCGTTCTACCGGAGCTGAGAACGACCGTTTTCGAAGGTTCTTCTTGATGACCCGGTCGATCCCGATCTCTGTCCAGAGTTGCTGAAGCGCCCAGGCGCCACCCAGCGGACGGCTCTCTTTGAAGTCGAGGTCCGCCTGGCGCTGGGTCTTAAGCTTCAGAGCCTCTTCCGGACTAAGGAACCTCTCGATGCTTGCAACCAGGCGCTTAAGGGCCTCCTGGTCTACCTGGTCCTCGCGACCGAACGAGTATAGCACCTGCGCCCTGGAGCGTTTTGACTTGGGGTCCCGGAAGTTATGGGCGAGCTGAACGTACCGAGCTGCTGACCCGTCTCGAAGTTTTGTCTCCACCTTGCGAATATACATAGTGCCTACGCCTCAAAAGCACCATGCTCCGCAAGTTGGCCTTTATCCTCTTTTCATTGTGCCTACGTGTTCTGGACGATTTTGCCTACCTTGCCGCGTGCAAACCCAGGTTTTATGCGGATGTCGATCCGGCGCTGTGCCCAAAAAGGGCTTCCAACTGTCGAACTCGGGAAATGGGGGCAAGGGCAAAGTTGTCAAGACTGGTGAAAAACTCGACGTCATCACCGAAATGGCGAGTCTGGCCAAAAACCAGATCCTCTATAACGCCTACGCCAATCGTGTCTCCAAAATCTACTCCGACCTAAAGTGGGTCATTGAGAATAGCGGGCGGTAGGAGTGGCTGCCGGTGCCGCGGTCCTGTGCTCGGAAGTCGTCAAAACAAAAGCGTCCCCGAACTTGACGCCGTTCTCGTCCTGATAAGCCGCTATCTCAGCCAGCGTCGGCATTGAGTCGCCCTTATCGTAACCAGCATAATAGAGCGCACCCGGTCGGTCCTTTCCTCCCCCCACAATCCGGGAGTTGCCCTCATGTTCGAGGCGCCAGAAGCCGTCGATTGGCACGACCACGGCCGTGGTCGTACCAGGCTTGGCAAAACGTCTTACGTAGTCCGACTCCTTTCCCAAACGAAGCCCATCAATGCCATGCACCTTTCGGTCCACCGAGCCGAGGAGTTTGGCGATCTCTTCCGCCTCCTCGAGTGTGAAGCTTTCCTTAGGCAAATAGCCGATGGCTCGCTTCCACTCCGTGCTCTCATGGAAACCAACAGGAATAAAGGGAGTCTCTGAATACTCCCACTTCTGTTGAGGTCGCCAGCGACCCTCAACGCCCTCAACAAAACTCGGACTGACAAACTTTACCGGTGGCTTCCCTTTCACCCTGAGTTCCAGGTGGTATCCGTGATGTTTCAACGGGACACTGGTCTCGATCAAAACAACGGCAAGCTTAGCTCCCGGGTCTTCCCAAAGAGTCTGCGTCTTTGTCGTTTTCCCACAACCCAAAGCCCAACAGAGCACGGAAACAAGACACAGATAGAAACGTCCCCTTTTTGTCATTCCTGGCATTTTCTTGATTCTCGAATCGGGTCCTGGCCAGCTGCGGCCCAAGAGAAGGCACGAAGACGAGGGGATACAAGGACGGCGCCGTAAGTCATCCCATCAGGGAGGACACTTGGATCGATTCCTCAACGAGCAGCGGAGCGAGGGGGCGCTCGACTCCGACGGAAGCTTTACCATCGACTCGGCTCTCGCGCGGCGAAAGCAATCCTTCTTTCAGCTGGCCCAGCCCGGCGCCTACATCCTGAAGTTCGTCCAGGCCGCGGTCAGCGCCGGAGCTTCCACTCTGGCGGTAACCGTGAAGCGGGACCAGCTAACACTCTCCATTTCCAACGACCAGCCCGAATTCACCCACATCGACCAGCTCGCCAACGCCCTCTTCCAGCTTCCCTCCGAACGGGGTCCCTTACGACACCTTGCGGTTGGGCTGAACTCCGCCTGCCACGAGACCTCTCTAGAGGTTCTCTGGCAGACACCGGACGGCACGCTGGCTGTCGGTCAAGACAACGTACGAGTCCTCGAGGCTAGTGAAACGACACCGCGCCTGGTGGTCAAGAAACCTCGACGCCTGTTCCAGTGGTTCCGCGGTAACTTCTTTGTCAACGAGATCGCCCACCTATCTCGAGCCTGCCAATATGCTCCACTAGACATCACTTTAGATGGCCGCCCATTGGAGCGCCCCTTGCTGAGCCGTACTACCGGCTCCGTCATCGACAAGCTGGGTCTTACCCACCCTCATCATTTGCTTGAGCTCGTGCTGCCAGCGAAGGGTGGGCTGCGCGCCCACTACCCGGTAGGCCTATATGAGCGTTTAGAGTCGGACCTGCAACTCTGGCTCGGTCCCCGTCCTGTCGGTAAAGCCTCCTCTCAAACTCCTATCCCCTTGCTGGTCGACGGGTGGGACGGAACAAGTCGCGCTCTGTCGGCCGGCGCCGTGGTCTGTGTGCCTGCATGCGGCCGGGGTTCCAGCGAGATCCTACCGGTCCTAGACGGAGTATGTCTGTCTCCCCTGAGGAGAAACGACTTTGGATTCTCTGGTCTGCGAATATTGCTCGACGCCACCGACCTCAACACGGACCTTTCCGAATTCGCCCTGATTCAGGACGACGAGCTATCTTTTAAGCTCGACTGGGTTAGAGAGAGGCTGACCGAGGCCACGGAAAGGACAAACCGGACTGTCTTGCGCCAGGCCTTTCTCCAAGCCGACGCCGAGGAGGACAAAGTCGAGGCTCTCCTAGACCGCATGTTGCCGTCTTTGGAGTATCGCCCACCTCAGATTGGTCCGACGGTGGAAGACGTCGTGGCTAGCATCTTCGTTGATTCGCAGGTTCTATTAGACCCCGATATCTCGGGAAAGCAACTGGCCAATTCGCGCAAGATTCACGCCCGTTACCTTCCCGAGGCCGAACGCATCCTAGCGCTTTATGACGACACGGTGTTCGGAAGCGGCAAGGAGGGGCTCGTGCTCACCGAACATCGAGTCTGCTGGAATGCCGCCTTCACCGGCGGTAACTACCTGCTTTGGAGCGAGCTACCGCACTGCAAGGCCGCCAAGCTGTTACCAACCGGGGTCGAGATCGGAGATACTCTCGTGAGCGTGTTCAGCCTCCACAAGGAAGTCGCTTCGCTCTTCTTCGACCTGCTCCAGGCTATCTCCCAACTCGATCTTGCGTCACTTCATACTCATCCCCCGGACGAGTGGAAGGTCCTTTCCCGTGGCCTGGCCACCCTGGGCCGGCGCAATCGAGTCTCCTACCATCCCTACCATTCTCCGCTGTGGCTGGCCAAACTGCCGTCCCTCTACAAAGGGCACTGGGTGGAGGGAGAACGCCCTCTGGTCGCTTTTGACGACACTTTGATGGGAGGAGCGACGGACGGATTCGTGGCGACCAAGAATCGACTTCTTTGGAGAAACGCCTTTAGCGAGCCAGAATCGCTGTTGTGGCACGAGATGACTACCGACAAGATAGCGGTGTCGAGCAGCGGGGTTGAAGTCGAAGGTCGCGAAATCAAGATCCATCTCAAAGAGATGCGTCAACCCGTTGAGGACTTTCTCAAGCGGATGACCTATCTGTGAAGTCCCGCCGTCGACAAACTCTTCACCTACCTCCTACTGTCATACCCATCGGGAGGTCCCGTCCGTATGCCAGGAGCCTATGGACCCCGATTTCGATCTGAGCCAGACTGAAGTCATGCTCTCATCGTCCCCCCCTCTTATCAAGCTCAGAATCAATGGCGAGCCCTACGAAATCCCTCTCGAGCCTCGCGTGTCGTTACTGGATGCCCTGCGCGAGTCCGTTCGCCTGACCGGAACGAAGAAAGGCTGCAATCAGGGTGCCTGTGGCGCCTGCACCGTCCTGGTGGACGGCCAGCGCATTCTCTCTTGCTTGGCGCTAGCCATCGCTTACCAACACCGCGAGATCACGACTATCGAAGGTCTGTCCGACGGGGGCGACCTGCACCCTATGCAGAAGGCCTTCGTCGAACGCGACGGCTTCCAGTGCGGCTACTGCACCCCCGGACAGGTCTGCTCTAGCCTGGGCATGCTCGAGGAGTTGCGTAGCGGTCTCCCCAGCGCCGTCACACCCAGTATGAGCACAACCGACATCGAGCTCAGCGAAGAAGAGCTGCGCGAGCGAATGAGCGGAAACCTCTGTCGCTGCGGCGCTTACCACGGTATCTGCCAGGCCGTTCGCGACGGTGCCGCCGCTCTGGAAAAAAAGGAGGCCCGCCGATGATCGACTTCACCTACGAAAAGGCGGGGTCCGCCGGTCAGGCCCTGGCCGGCCTCGCGGGCAAGGAGGGAGCCAAGCTCTTAGGAGGTGGAACTAATCTAGTCGACCTCATGCGGGAGAACATCGAACGGCCCACCCACCTGGTGGACGTAACCGGCCTCTCCCGCGAGATTGAGGACACGCCCGAGGGAGGACTACTTATCGGCGCCGCCGTGACCAACACGGCCCTGGCCAACGACCCCCGTGTCAAGCAACGCTATCCCGTCTTGGCCCAGGCCATTCTGTACGGCGCCAGCGGCCAGATCCGCAATATGGCTACCGTGGGCGGCAACCTCCTGCAGCGCACCCGCTGCTACTACTTTTATGACAGCGCCTGCCGCTGCAACAAGCGAACTGCTGGTTCCGGGTGCGACGCCATCGGAGGCTACAATCGAATTCACGCCATCCTGGGCGCTTCGCCCTCCTGTATCGCTACTCACCCGTCCGATATGTGCGTGGCGCTAGCCGCTCTCGATGCGATCGTCCACGTACGGGGAAAAGACGGAACCAGGACGATTCCCTTCCAGGAGTTTCACCTGCTACCCGGCGACACACCGCATCTGGAGACGGTCTTGCAGCCGGGCGAGCTGGTTACCGCCCTGACGTTACCCCCTCTCTCCCTGGCTCGCAGCTCTTTGTACACCAAGGTGCGCGATCGCTCTAGCTTCGCTTTCGCCCTGGTCTCGGTCGCCGCCGCGGTGAAGTTGGAAGGGGAGACCATCGGCGACGTGCGCCTGGCCTTGGGCGGCGTGGCTCACAAGCCGTGGCGCGCCCTCGCCGCCGAGCGCAGCCTGCATGGCGCTCCCGCCACCCCTGCCAGCTTTCGGCGCGCCGCCGAGCTGGAGCTAGCCGGCGCGCGCGGCTACGGCCATAACGACTTCAAGGTCGAACTGGCTCGTCGCGCGATCGTCGACACGCTCGAGCAGTTGGTAAAGGAGAATAGCCGATGAGCTTCATGATGAACCTGATGAGCACCGTGGCCCGCGTCATGCCCGACCGTGATGGCGACCCTTTGCTGGAAGGGCCCGGCTACATCGGGCAGCCGGTCGACCGCGCCGACGCTTCTCCGAAGGTGCGCGGTCTGGCTAAGTTCAGTGCCGAGTATGACTTGGACAACATGGCTTACGCCGCGCTCGTCCACAGCACCATTTGTCGAGGAACCATCACCTCACTAGATGTCGGCGAGGCGGAAGCCCTACGGGGTGTGGTGTGTGTCGTCAGCCATCACAATGCTCCCAAACTTGCCAAGACGCCGCTTTTCGACTCCAACGGCAGCATCGCCGCGGCCGGAGGCAGCGAGCATCCGGTCTTGCAGGGTCCAGAGATCCACTACGACGGCCAACCCGTCGCCATGGTGGTGGCCGAGACTCAGGACATCGCTGAGCATGCGGTCTCCCTCATCCGTGTCACCTACGCCGAGAAAGCCGCCCGTACCGACTTTGAAGAGGGACTGGCTGAGGCGCAAGCGCCCCCAGACGTCTTGGGAGAGGACTCGGAGGTGAAGATAGGAGAGGCCGAGACCTCGCTCGCGCGGTCGCCGTTTCGTGTCGATAACATCTATCAAACGCCTCGCCACAACCACGGCGCCATCGAGCCTCACGCCAGCATCGCCTTCTGGTCCGAAGACGGCGAGTCGCTGGTTAGCTTCGAGGGCGCGCAGATGGTACACGGCTTCAAGAACACACTGGCCACCGTCTTCGCCAAAGACCCCGACAAGTTTCGTGTCATTTCTCCCTTCGTGGGAGGCGCTTTCGGCAGCAAAGCGTTATGGTGCAACAGCATCCTGTGCGCCTTGGCGGCCAAGCTAAGCCGGCGTCCCGTCAAGCTGGCCTTAAGCCGCGAGCAGGTGTTTCGTACCGTCGGGGGGCGAACGCCCTCCCACCAAAGGGTGGCCATCGGAGCCGACGAGGAGGGGCGCTTCACCTCGCTCATCCAGACCGGGACCACCGCCACCACCGAGTTCAACGAGTTTCCCGAGCAGTTCACCTTTCCCGCGCGTCACCTCTACCGTAGCGACAGCCTCTGGCTGGCCCAGAAGGTCGTCCACCTGGACACGGTGGCCAACACCTTCATGCGAGCGCCGGGGGAGTCGATCGGAGGCTACGCCTTGGAATGCGCCATCGACGAGCTTTCCTACGAGCTTGGTCTCGATCCTATCGAGCTCCGCCGGCGCAACGAGCCCGAAGTCGACCCCACCAAGGAGACCGAATTCTCCCAGCGTGACCTCATGCTGGCCTACGATCGCGGCGCCGAGGCCTTCGACTGGCAACGTCGCGAGCCACGCTCCCAACGGGACGGAAAGTGGCTCCTCGGACAAGGGGTTGCCACCGCGTATTACCCTTATTACCGTATGCCCGCTCAGGCCCGCCTCCGTCTTAACGCCGACGGTAGCGCCGTCGTCTCCACCTCGGCTCACGAGATGGGGATGGGCACGGCCACCGTTCAGATCCAGCACGCGGCTCAACGGCTGGGACTTCCTCGCGACATGGTCGCCTTCGAGTACGGCGACTCCGACCTTCCGGAATCGCCAATGGCCGGAGGCTCCAATCAGACGGCAAGCCTTGTGGCCGCGGTGACGGCGGCTATCGAGAAGGCCCAGCGCGAACTGTTGGACATGACCGGGCCGGACTCGCCTCTGGCTATCGCCCGCCTGGAAGAGGTAGAGGCGCGAGCGCAAGGGCTTTTCCTGCGTGACGAGCCCGACCGAGGAGAGACCTATGCCCAAATTTTACGCGGGGCGGGCCAAAAAGAGCTGGTGGTGGAAGCCGCCGCTCCGCCCCCTCTGGAGCTGATGAAGCACTCCATGCATTCTTATGGAGCCCAGTTTGTGGAACTGCGCGTCAAGGAGACGACCGGCGAGATTCGTCTGACTCGCCTGCTAGGCTCCTTCGACGTGGGCAGGGTGCTCAATGCCAAAACGGCGGCTAGCCAGTTCCGTGGCGGCATTATCATGGGGATAGGAATGGCTTTGACCGAGGAGACCCTTTTCGATAAGCGCTATGGGCGTATCATGAACCCATCCCTGGCCGAGTACCATCTGCCCGTGAACCTCGACGTACCTCCCATTGAGATCCTGGTCAACGACATCCCCGACCCGTACTCTCCGCTCGGAGTGCGAGGGATTGGAGAGATCGGAATCACCGGAGTGGCCGCCGCCATTGCTAATGCCGTTTATAACGCGACCGGCAAGAGGGTTCGCGAACTTCCCATCACCTTGGACAAGCTCATCTGATAGGTCGATGCGCCGCTATCCCGTCATCATGACCAGTTTTCCGACAGTCTCATTCCGCCCACTCGACTTTCTGACACATAATCACTAGCGATGGCTTTCAAACGATAAGGCCGCTCCAGAAATCGCTATAAGAACAGAGTTCGCCATCGTTGGTGAAGAATAGGCTGGAAGGTAAGAACTTTGAGTACCCACCAATGCAAACCTCTGACCCTCCGCGGATGTCTCCTGGCACTCCTCCTGCTCGGCTGCGCTCCTTCGAATCCGACACCGTCATTATCGCCGGCGTCGCGCTTGGTCAAGTCTGAACGACAACGCCCCGAACTTGCCCGCTCAGCGGACAGCAAGAAGATGGCCGCCACGGTTGCCACGCTAAACGCCTATTCCGCCGAACTCAGCAGCTCACTGGCGAAGGATACCGAGGGGAATCTGGTGGTGAGCCCTTTGGGACCATTCATCTTGAGCCAGATACTTTACGAAGGGACTCGGGGTGAGACTCACACGAGGCTGGAACAGCTCTTAAACCGCTCGAGGTACGGATTCGCCGAAGTGTCACAGCTCTACTGGAAGCTCTCTTCCGCGGACGGTTTGCTCCTCGAAAACGGGCTCTTTGTCGACCATGGGATTGGACTTCAGACAGATCTTGCCGAGAAACTCACCTCGTCTTTAGCCATCACGGCGGAAACTCTCCCCTTCGCCGTTGACCCGGACAAGTCGAGCCGGCGTCTCAACGCCTGGGTAGAAAAAGCTACCCAAGGACGTTACTCGGAACTCGCTAGGCCACCGGTCTCTAGAACTCTGATGGTAATGGTGTCCACTCTCGTTTTGCAGGGTCGTTGGCACACCCCGTTTTCTCCCGAAGACACGAAACCCCGACCCTTCAAACTTAGAAATGGGTCCACGGTACAAGCTCCGATGATGGAACGTCACGAATCCCACTCCTTTGAAGTCGTGGCTACGCCGACTGGAGAGGGTATCATCCTCTATTTTCAAGAGAGCTTTGAGCTTCTAATTTTACTTCCTCAGCCCGATGCTACGCCGGATCAACTCCTCAAGGAGAGGATCTTTCGGAGAGTGGAGTCCTCATCTCCGGTCACACTCTATCTTCCGCGCTTTGAATTCGAGGCTCCCCCGATGGAACTCCAAAAGTCTCTCGTATCGCCGGACGACCTCAAGCCTCTCCTCCAGCAACCCGGCTCTCAAGAGATCGACCTGACTGCTCTACAAAGAGCCAAGATTCGGGTGGACGAGAAAGGGGTTGAAGCCGCCGCGGTGACCGAGATAGCGGCCAGCCCCGCCGCCGCGATGACGCCCACTCCTCCGAAGGTATTCCGCTTTGACCGACCGTTCGCTTTCGTACTCCGCGATAGCGAAACCCAAGCGGTCCTCTTACTTGGAAAAATAGAGAATCCGCTGATTGGCGCCAGCATCAATACGGCGAATCCCTAGCTAACGCTGGTGTGGACCACCTTGCGGCCTCCTTGACTTGTCGCCGAGGTCGGTATCAGCTAACATCGATGAATGCCTCTCAACCTTTCTGCCGCCGTCACCCGCAAACTTCGGATCACCTTCGCTGTCACCATCGTGGTCGCCAGCCTAGCCGGGTGTGGGGGAGTGAAGGGCTCGGGTAACCTCAAGAGCGAGCCTCGTCAGGTAGCGGAATTCCACGGCGTCGAGTCACGCGGCATCTTCGAAGTCACGGTCAAGCAAGGCGCGCCTCAGTCCGTAACTGTCGAGGCTGACGACAACTTGTTGCCTCTGCTGACCACCGAGGTGCAAAGCGGGGTGCTGGTGCTGGACCTGAAGTCTACCATTTCGACCAACAATCCCATGAAGGTCGAGGTGACAGCGCCCACGTTCGATCAGCTTAGCGTGTCGGGCACGGGCAGCCTCGCCACTCAAGGAGAACTCGACACCAAAGAGCTTATGTTGTCCGTGGGAGGCACGGGACATCTCAAGGCGGAGGGCAAGTTCGAAAACCTCCGTTGCGATCTTGGAGGCACCGGCCGCTTGCAAGTCGCGGGGGTGACCGACAACGGCTCGTTCGTCGTCGGCGGAACCGGCAGCCTGGACGCCTCGAAACTGCAGACGACTGGCCAGTGTGAAGTTCTGCTGGGCGGTGCGGGCAACGTCGACGTCTGGGCTGACGGCCCGCTCAAGATCACTATCGCCGGCACCGGAACAGTCACCCACCGGGGCAAAACCCAGAACCCTCAAACCCAGATCACCGGGACGGGCCAGGTTGTCAAAGGGAAGTAGACTCTCCGGCGCTCCTCGAGGAAGCCATCGACTCGAAAACGCAGCACACAAGACGCCCAACCGGAGGTGTACCTTGCACCTTGTGGTCTTGAAGACCGGCTACATTCCGGACACTGATGGGTAGCGTGAGCCTCGTTACAAGTCCCTGAAAATATAGGTGTTACAATGACTCGCACAACATATTGGAGTCCGAGACATTCTTTACGGAAGAACGCCTTTCCGGCACCAAAACGAGGAGCGATAGAACAATGATGAAACAACGAATTTTCCCTGTACGGCACACCGTTTGGTCTCTCCTCGGAGTGTTTTTGCTCCTCACCTGTAACGTGTGGAGCGCGCCAGGAGACAAGGGCACTGTTCTGGGTGGCGTTTTCAAAATATCCGAAGTGCTCCCCGTAGGTGAGCTCAGTTGCTGTGGAGCGACCTTTAAAGTCGATATTCCTGTCGCGGATGTCGGCGACAACGTGATTTTACTACCCCGCATTCATATGCTGGGTAGTGAGGGGAACGACACGGTGGTCTTTGACCTCCAGGGCTTTGAGCACTTTTTGCAAACGGCGAAAGACGTCGAGGCGGCCACCGGAAAAGAGCAGGTCGTCCTCGTGGGACAAGCTCCGAGTCTGATCCTACTCAAAAATAGCAACGATGATCGAACCGTGATGCTAACCAAGATCACACAGCCAGAAATCAAGGGCGCCATTGTCACCTTCGATCCTCGAACCGAAAAGATGGTCACCGCTCTCGGCTGGAACCTTGAAGCAGAACCCGGTCACGTGGCCTGGCCAGCCATTATGGAGCTGCTCAACAGGGTCACACCAACAGCTCAGGCCTACCTCGGCCAGCGCCAGTCCCAACGCACCTAGCCTACCCGTGTATCGGTTTGCTTTCCCTACCAGGCACTCCGCACTCTAGGGTTCCTTAAAGAGATCGGGAGCACTCCCACGGAGCTCGGCTTCTCGGTCAGGTTTAAGAGTAAATCGAGCTGTCCGGGTAAGGACCTGCCGACCCATGGCGAGAGAGTCGGCATCGACCATAAAAATGTGGCGAGGGGAAGCGTCCTGTGAGACAAACTCCAGGTACTTTGTCTGGGGGACCCTTCTCCATGTCCCTTTGCTTGTGTAGGCGCCCTGGTTACCTAAAGCCCAGACATACGTCCCGTCAGCTCGAAGGAGCACAAATTCTCCCGAGACCCGTGAATCCCGACCGGTGTACTGCCAACGCCCGACCACGGACTTTTCCGAGTCCGTCAGCGGCTGCGAGTGCGGACTGTAGCGTGCTTTCGTGAAAACACGCTCGCTATCAAAGGCCTCTTTACCTCAGGGAGCTCCTCGAGTAAGGAGGCTATCTCCCTTAAGACTCCATTGATGTTGGAAGGCTTCCGGGGTGTCCCAAAGCGTCGTCAAGCCCCTTCAGACGCGGACCATTGCCCGTACCAGCTCTGTATCTCAAGGTGGCCGTTCTCTGGCTTACTCACAACGAACAGGGCTCGCGACTTATCCATGAGTATCAACTGATACTGCTCGTTGTCAGGTCCAAAAAAGAAATACTCTTCGTTTTCCTTTTGGGCGACTACCGAAGTACTCAGAAAGCAGACGAAAAGAGCGACGATGAACGCGCGATGAACGCGCGGTGAACGCGGACATAGGGTTCTGGGAAGAATCTCATGGCTCCACCTTCCTCCTTTGCTCCGTCGCAACCTTGATTCGGATAGTCAGAATACCGACGGTACCCTTGGCGACGACCTCCGGCTCATCTTTTGACAAAAAAAATCACACCCGTAACATTTTTGCAACAACTCATTGGTAATCTTCCAGTAGCCCCACACTCACAGCATCCTCGGAGGAAGAATTTGTCCCTAGTCGCCACCGCCACCACCGTCGCCAGTCCGAACGTCCGTCGTAACCAGGCCCCAGCTTCCGCGGGTCGTCCGACGGTCGCCGCTGAGGCAGGGCCGCAAGACCGCGCCCAGGTAGGCTCCACGAGCGGAGGCGATGCGACCACTCCCGGACGTCGTCTGAGAGAGCGCCTCGACCTCGTCAGTCTGGCCGTGGCCCCCGGTCTGACAATCGGACGACGCGCCGCGGAGTTGATCGGCGTGCGAACCGGACTCATCAATCCTCCTAACGACTCCCGCCTGGGCGCTTACGAGGCGACCCGAGGGCATGAGCGAGGTACCGTCGGCCGGGGCGCCAACAACTCGATCGGTGCGATCTATATGCTCATGGGAACCTATGGACAAGACCGCATCGGCAACGTCTTCCACTCCGATCGGGCGCAGCAGACCCTACCCCACTCGGTTCGTAGCTCGGCCAACGGCGAGCTGGCGAGGACCGAGTTTGGCTACTGGGAAAATCAGCGCAACACTCAGGGGTCCGAGGGCGGAATCATGGGGTCGATGTTTAGTCCCACCGTCCGCGAAGGTATCCAACAGGTCATGTCCATCTTCTAACCATCGACCAGCCAGGAACCGCCTTTAAAAACTTGAAGCCTTTCGGCTATGGACATCGCCCCACTGGTAAGTGCCGTCAGCGAGCGGCTTCCCGGTAGCTGGTCGGCGGCGAATCTGTTCGTCTCACGCAATCAGGGTGTTCTCCTCGCCCATCCGGATCGCGATGAGGCTCTCTCCCCTGGGGCCGAAGTCTTACGCTTGGCCCAGGAAGTCCTAGACTTCCAACTCGAGGGCAAGCCGTTCGAGTTGGAGATGCGCCGCCAAGCGGGCCAATGGCAAGCAGACTGCCTGACCGATCCGCAAATTGAAGAAATCCCACCTTGGACCGAAGAGTCGTTCCGCAGCTGGGAGAAAGTGTCCGAGGAACGACGCCTTGCGTACGAAGATTGCTTCGGACCCTATCCCGAGCAAATACACAAGGTTCCAACCCTGATGGGCTTTTGGCCAGGGGGCGCTCTGGTGCAGATCCCCTACCACCATGACGAAGTGGTGGTGACCGCCTCGTGCGGACTGTCCAATTTTGGCTTGCCTACTCCGGTCGGAGTTTACCAAGGGATCGATCATAACGGCCAGCCCTTCCCCGAGCTCGGCCCCCGTCGTCGCCGATTGGTCCCTTCGGGCTCGGCCGGCTACGGCTATGAGTTCTTGATACTGACACCTCAACTGGAGTCCTGGCCACTGCTGGTTCTGACTCGACTCCTAGAAAAGGAGTTACTCGAAGATACGGACTTCCTGGGCAAAGTGCATCAGTATGGCAGCGTGACCGTTGACAGCCTTCCCGTGAGCCCGGACTGGGTGGTGCACGTGCTGATCGCCCCGACCGAGGAGCCTCTGCCGGAACTTGTGAATCTTTCCAATGGCACCTGCGAGTTTTTGCTCGTCAAGGTCATCACGCAGGATGATCTGGAAGATAGTCTAGAGCACGGCCGTGAAGAGCTCTTGGACCTGTTTGCCGAGGATGAACTGGGTCAGATCAGCGACTTGGAGTGCGAATAGCTCGACTAATGGGGCTCTGCGAAAAAAGATTTTTCCCTTTGAACATAAGTCGATGATCCTCCGTCTTTAGAAGAGACAGGAGGAAACTATGTGTGACGAGACCTCGCGCCTTAAAGAACGATTCCATCGATTTGATTCCACCCTCGCGGAGGCGGACCCGCCCCGATGGAGTCCCCCGATGGAAAAAGTCGCCAAGCTCGCTGACTGGCAAGACTCTCTCGCGGAGAAGTTAGTGAGCGGACGTTTGATCGTTATTCTCTCTACGACACTAGCGATGGTATTCGCCACTCGCTGGAATTTGGACTCCACGTTTTGGTTGGCGGGATTTCTTATCGTTCCGTGTGTGGCGATCTTTATAGCCCCTTTGGTACCCCGACATTCAACACGGCGCCCTCTAGCACTATTGTTCGTGGCGATCATTGGGTCTCTGCTGGCCACCCTGGTAGCCTCGGGGATGGAATGGAAATTCGCCAGTCCTGACTGGCGCGACCCGATTTACGCTTTCGTTGCTCTTCAATGGCGCCTCGAGGCGGTCACCTCACCGACCAGTCTGGCCCTCAACGGCCTTGCGGTTCTGGGGCTCTGGTGGCTCTCTCGTCGAATCCAAGAGACCAGGCCTTGGCTCCAGCGAAATCACCGCTTCCCTAAATGGCGGCACGCGATAGTCTATGCCTGTCTGGTGGTGGTTTTTATCGCTCCGATGTCCCTTTTACCATCAGTTTTTAATGTTCATCGGGCGGCGGAGACGGGTTGGATTCATGACGTCCTTGATAAGGACATTCCACTCAGAAAATGGTGGTTCGAAGTTCGGAAGGGCCCTCTCGAGGAGACGATCCTTGATGCCGTAAAGCGCAACCCTGGCTCACCTTCAGATATTTCCCAATTGTCAACACTGGCTGACAACCTAACTGAAGGTTTAGAGACCGATCGGCCGGGAGCGTTCGACACATTGCCGTTAGTGAAAGAGACCCTTTCCCTGGCCAGGAAGGAGCGGCTGTCCCAGAAATCGTTCGCAGAACTGGCCATAGCCTATCGCCGGTACGTCTCCCGGTACGGCCCCGAGTTCGTTTTCGACGGATTTGGGGTTGATGAAGATATTGTTCTGGCCAACTATCTTCATAGAGCGCCTCTCGATGACTCCCAGCTCGAACGATGGCTGAAGCGGCTGCCAGAGTCGACAGAATTCTCACTAGAGCAGCGTCAGCGAATTCAAGACCGCCTAGCGGTTAAGGAATTCTATGGATGGAAAAGGGTCCCGCTCCTCGAGAGTCAGGAAAAAAGAGACGGCTTGTGCCTCTTTGGAAAAGAGCTCAGTACTCGCTCCTTGCCCGAACTATGGTACTACCTGGAAAGGGCAGTCATACTGAGTGAATACGAATCCTACAGACAAGTTCGAGAAGCGCAGCCCGATGCGAAATTCGACGTTCTCAAACTTCCACTTTTTTCTAAGTTCGAATTCTGGGCCGATCGTTATCACTTACTAGGGTATGACTCTATTGAACTTGTAGCCCCTCTTAAATTCACAAGCTCTCGGGCGATTCTTTTAGCTCGTTTGGCAAAAGCCAAAACAGGCTCCTATCCGCTTGAAATTCCGTTAGAAGATAGCGGATATCTCCAGACGGATACAGGCGCTCGAGTGAAGTCCCGCCTAAACGAAGTCTGGATTCTACCCTGATGTCACTGGACATTTTTGCTCTTGTCAAGCAAGCTCAGGCCGGTGATGCACAAGCGTTCGAAGTCCTTGTGGAAAGGTCCCACCTTCGGCTTCGCAAGGTTGCTATTAGCTTGGTTCCCGCCTGGGCGGTTGAAGACGTTCTTCAGGAGACTTACCTAACAGCCTATCGTAAGCTAGCCTGCCTGCGTGAGCCCGATGCGTTCTTGTCCTGGTTGACGCGCATTGCCCTTCACAACTGTCATAACTGGCAACGAAGCGACTCAAAACTTGTGCGGACCAGTGAAGACTGCTTGAGTGAGGTCGTCGCACCAGAAGCGCTTGATGTGACCGAACTTCGCCAGGAACTAGCCACGCTCAGTCGCAATGATCGTAATATCTTGATTCTCAGAGAATACTTAGAGCTTTCCTACGAGGAGATTGGGGAGATCCTAGACTTGTCGGTAGGCTCAGTGAAATCACGCCTTTACTACGCTCGGAAGAGATTTCTTGAAGCTCATAGACTCTAGCAATGGAAGGGAAGCGATCAAAGTGTTTCTGAAGGCTCGACTTGGAAATCCTCTCGAGGAGTTGGAGAAGTATCCTGGTTGTGAGATAGCTCAGAAGCGTTCGCTCACAGCTCTCACCTCCGAATCTGGAGGTAGCGCGCATTCCGTCAAAGACTCCTGGTCACCCATCACGAGACAAGATGCCCGGTTCTGAGCTAACCAGGCCTGGGCCCCGGCAAAAAGGACAGCCGCGAATCCGATAGCGGCGCCCATGCCAGCTTCTGGGCCGACCTCAAGGACCCGGAGGTCGATCAAAAGCCAGCCACCCAACGCGACCACCATGCACAACTTGGCGTTGCGCAACGGGACCGCCAGTCCACGCTGCTCCTTCCGGGCATATTGTTGCTGCAGCGAAAAAAGCCAGTAGATGGCCATCAGGCACAGCGCGATGTTGTGCAGCTGCCGGTAGCTCCAACAATCTGGTGCTGTAAACGTACTGTAAGCATGCCAGTCAAAAGCGGTCGGGGAGGTGGCTCTGAAGACCAGTGACGTTCCAGCCAGTCCGCTAGCCACCACCAAACTAACCAAAAACCCCATGCGGCGACCTAGCTCGAAGCGCTCAGGCCAAAAGACCAACAGATAACCGAAGAACACGATCAGCAGACTGTCAAAGAAGAGCCGAGCCCAAAGCAAATAGTGCTCAGCATCAGGAAAAGTTCGAGTGATGTGGAGTGGTATGAACAGTTCGTATCCAAGATACAGCGGTGCGGTAAGGCTTATGAGGGCCAGCACTTTTTTCATACCAGCCAGAGTAGCAAATCCGGGAAAACTATTCCAATCCCCTAAAAGTCGAACTCGTAATGCTCTCTCCAGATGTCGCCAGGTTGTAGAAAGGCTTCGAGTATCTGTTTCATCTCCAGCACACTTTGAGGAGCCCTTTTGATGACCGCCTCGCTTCCGTCAAGCCTGTTGAAATATATGGCCGAAAGCCCATCAGACGGGTCGAGGCTACCGCCGACCTCCATGAGAACTCCCGGCTCCTTCACCACAAGAAATTGATAAAAATCTGAGTCCCAGTCCAACTTGTAGAGCTCATTGGAAATCTCCTCGAGATCAATACTAGACGAGATCTTCCTGACCACGCCGTCGTGGATAAGATGTATTCCGACTTCAGATTCGAAGTTCTCCTCAGCCATCTCAGACCTCCGGCGTCTGGACAATCTTCAGGTCGGCGGCGAAACGAAGCGGAGCTCCGGTTTTGGCCTGTAGCTCCTCACGGGTCAGCCCGTCGATCATCTCCTCGACCAAGAAGCCCTGATCATCGATCGCGATGACGGCAAGATCGGTCACGACCCTAGTCACCGTTCCCGGCGCGGTGAGCGGGAATTCACACTCGGCCACCAGCTTCGGTTTGCCGTTCTTATCAGTATGAGTGGTCAGGATCATGGTGTTCTTGGCGCCGCGCGCCAGGTCCATGGCTCCGCCCATTCCGTTGACCTTTTCCCCCGGGATCATCCAGTTGGCCAGGTCTCCCTTTTGGCTCACCTGCAGAGCGCCCAGGATGGCCCAGTCCAGGTGTCCCCCGCGAATCATGGCAAAGGACATGGAAGAGTCGAAGATGGAAGCGCCGGGATTGAGGGTGATGGTCTCTTTACCGGCGTTGATCAGGTAATACTCCACCTGGTCTTCGGTGGGATAGGGACCGACCCCCATCACTCCGTTCTCCGAATGCAGGCGGATGCCGCGTTCGGCCGGGAGATAGTCGGCCACCAGAGTGGGAACACCGATCCCGAGATTGACATATCCGCCGTCCGGCAAAGTCTGAGCGGCGCGCCAAGCCATCTGACGGCGGGTCATCGGCTTGGAGACAGGCGAGATGGCGCCGCCGCCGGAGCCTTCCGGCTGGGCCAGGGTGACCTTCTCGAGCGGGTTATCGAACTTTTGACCCTGGAAAATCTTCTGCACGAACACCCCGGGCAAGTGCACTTCATCCGGGTCGATCTCTCCGGCGGGAACCAGGTGTTCAACCTCGGCGATGGTGACCTTGGCGGCCATCGCCATCATGGGGCTAAAGTTCCGAGCCGACTTCCTAAAAATCAGATTCCCTTCGGTGTCGCCCTTGAAAGCCCGGATCATGGCGAAGTCGGCGTCGATGGCGGTCTCCATGATGTAGGTCCGACCATCTTTCTCCAGCGTCTGCTTGCCTTCGGCGATGGGAGTGCCCACTCCAGTGGGGGTAAAGAAGGCCGGAATGCCGGCGCCTTTGGCGCGGATCCGTTCGGCCAGAGTCCCTTGAGGGGTCAGCTCCACCTCCACCTGCTTGGACAGAATCTGCTCTTCGAGGTCGGGGTTACCGCCGACGAACGAGCAGATACACTTTTTCACCTGGCGGTTCTTCAACAGAAGCGCCAGTCCACGACCGGCGTTACCACAGTTATTACTGATGACGGTGAGGTCTTTGGTACCTTTGCGACCGAGTTCGGCGATCATATTCTCGGGGATGCCGCACAAGCCGAATCCTCCGAACATGATGCGGGCTCCGTTGGGAACCTCGGCCAGCGCCTCCTCGACGCTCTCGACAACTTTGCTGTTTTTGACCTGAACTTGACTCATTTCCATACCTCCTGGGGGAATCCGGGACACGGGTTGCGGTCGACCTCTCCAAACGGTTTGGAGAGCGAGGCGACCGGATAGGCGCAATACTCGGGAGCGAGCAGGGCCGCGGGGCGGTGGTTTCCAGACTTGCCGGTCCCTCCGAAGGGGAGCCGTCCGGAAGCGCCGTTGGTGGCTCTGTTCCAGTTGACGATGCCGCTGGGAACCTCATCGAGAGCGCGACGAAAAGTGGTTTCTGATTCGGAGAAGATGGAGAAGGCCAGGCCGTAGTCGGTGTCCTGGGCGCGGCGAAAAGCCTCGTCCAGGTCGACCACCTTCTCCAGAGTGAGAGCGGGTCCGAAGACCTCTTCTCTCAAGTAAGGGTGATGCGGGTCGTAGCAGTCCACACGGTGCAGGCAAGCCCCTACCCCGCAAACTCCGCCAGAAGATCGGAATCCGGCCAGCGTGGTCAGGCCCGATCCGGGGGCCTCAGCGACCTCGAGCTCTCGAGTGAAGGTGCGTAGCGCGCTTTTCGAAGCGAGCGGCCCCATGAAGTTTCCGGGTTCCATCGGGTCCCCGCTGCCCAACGCGTTGGCGGCAAGCGCCAACCTCTCTTGCAGCGCCTCGAAGTGCTTCCCGGTGGCGATCACGCGGGCCGTCCCGGTGCATCGTTGGCCGGTGGTGAGGTACGCGCCGGTGATGAGTTCAGAGACGGTCTGCTCGAGGTGGGCGTCGTCGGACACGATGACGGCGTTCTTCCCTCCCATCTCCAAGGCCAGAATCTTGTGGGGGTCTTCCAAAGTCAGCTTCTTGAAGTGAAGGCCCACGGCCCAAGAGCCGGTGAAGAGGATCCCACGCACCAGAGGATGGGCGACCAGGTGGTCGCCGGCCTGGCGGGTCATCGGCAAGAGGTTGAAGACACCCTCGGGGAAGCCCGCCTCGTGCAGCGCCTCGGTGTAGACCTGCCCGACCCAGGGCGTGATCGAACTCGGCTTGAAGACCACCGTGTTGCCGGTCATCAAAGCGGCGATGATGTGCCCGTTGGCCAGATGAATGGGGAAGTTGTAGGGTCCCACCACCGCCATCACGCCGTGGGGACGGTAAGTCCAGAAGCCTCCGGTCAATCCGGCGGGGTGGACGTCTGCCACCCGCTGAGCGGCCTCCCCCAACGTCACGTCGATCTTAGCCACGCAGGCGTCGGCCTCGGCCAAGCCTTCGGAGTAAAGCTTGCCCATCTCCGAGGTGATGGCGAGCGCGATAGCCTCTCTTCGTTTTTTCAAACTGTCCTTGAAGCGAAGCAAGACCTCTTTGCGTCCTTCAAAGCCCAGGGCGCGCCAAGCGGAGAAAGCTCGATGTGCCGCTTCCACGGCCAGACTCACCTGGCTGACCTCGGCCGGGTGAATCCGCAACACTCTTTCTCCGGTGTGGGGATTCTCCGTATCGAAGCTTGCCGGCGACTCGGTGACCGGCTGCCAAGCTCCTTCGATATAGACGCCCAGATAGGTCGGGCGTGAAACAATCTGCGTCATCGCGCAACGTTCTCGTTCCGTATGCCTCACCCTCTCACGGTATCTCTGGCCGAGAGCGCGTTATCTGCCGGCAATCAAGACTTCGAGAGAACGTGTCAAAAGGTCCCATCCTTCGGTCAATCGGTTGAGAGGACAGAAGAGAAGCTTTCCTCTTCCATCGAGAGGTATCGCCCCGGCGAGTTCCGGGTGCTCACCATATAGCACGCCGCTACCGCGGAAGGTATCTCCCGAGTCGCCCACCATGCGGTCGATCTCGTAGAGCCTTGGGTCGTCCCTGTAAGGTCTCAGAAGCCGTAGCTGCTCCCTTAGGCGTAAGCAAGACAGCTCGTCTCCATCCCAGGTGGAGATGAGCATCAGAGGCTTGTCCAGGTAGTACTTGTCGTTGACCAGGACGTGGCCGACCTGTCCTCCTCCGAACATCGTCAACAGATCGGGCAGTACTCCGGTCGCCTGGCAGTAGAACAGCTCGCGGCTACCTCGGTAAGCCCAGGCGGAGGACTCGTTCATGACCAGAGGCACACCGGTCTCGTCGCAAACCTGACGTAGAGCCCTGAGAAACCTTACCGAAAGGCGCCGCCCGGTCATCTGCTGGACGGGCTCCACAGCTAGACCCAAAATGGACTCAGGCTGAGCTAGCAGGCCCTTAAGACGGGTGAGGCAGCTCTTCTCCTCCACAGTGAGCTCTCCGTCGGAATTCTTGAACGGGTCGCCTAAGACATGGGGATAGGGCAGATGGTGCCAGGGGAAGTAGCCGCCGAACTTCGGGTCGGACAGGCTTCGAGCGCAAGCGGTGACACCGCCCCAGAAGCTTCCCTCGAAGGAGATCATGGTCTGCGCACCCTTACGAAAGTAGATCAAGCACTTGACCAGCTTATCCACTGCCTCGTCCCGCCCGGAGGCGAGGTAGAGATGGCCCAGAGGAGAGACCGAGCGGAGCCACTCCACGTAGCGCGTCATGTTGGGCGTCCACCAGTTGCACAGACTGTTCTTGTTGATCGCGGCCAGGTCCCAATCGACCCAGGAACTCCGGTCGAGCAAACCGCCGGTCAGGCTCTCCACCCCGTGCGACCAGTCCAAAGCCGGATGCGCGTGAGGATACAAGGGGGTGGAGAGATAGATGCACGGAGCCTTGTCCTCGCCGTAGTCTTCGGGGAAGTAGGCGAGCTCGGCGGCTCCGTAGGAACGATTGATCCCGCTCATCGCATCGGCGGCGCCAACCCTATTGCGGCTTCGAATCCCCTCGTATCCATAATTGCGGGCTCGGAAAATCTGACGCCGCTTGAGGCGCAAGCCCACTCCCTGTCCACGGCACTCATGGCTCACGAGGAGGTCGGCGGAATAGAGATGGGTCAACTCTCCACGCGCGGCATCCTCATCTGGACCGCGCACCTCGGAGAATTCTTCTAAAGGGGCGGTGATCTGGAAGCCGACCACCCTTTTCCCGTCCAGAGCGACCGAGCAGACGGAGCCCTCGGCTTTCACAGCGGCATGAAGGAACTCCTCATCGTCCATTCGGGCCGGTTCGTAGATCTCGGCTTCCAGCGCCATAATGTCGTCTTTATAGTCGGCCCAGTTCTCCTCGGTCAGGTGGCGGATCTTGACCGCTTGGCGAGCTGCCACATAGCGCAAGAACTCTAGCCAGGTGATTCTTTCGGCTTGGTGGTGCTCGGCGAAGTTCGCCATCGGGTCGGGCTCGAGAAGATAGGCGACTTCATCGTGACGCTCTGGAGTCAATTCGGAATACCAGCGCAAGATGCCCGCCCAATCGGCCGTGTCTAACTCTTCCATACTCGCCGGAACGCCGTACTTAGGGCCTTTCTCGGCAGGCCATGCCTTGGAATAGCTCTGGGGCATTTCCTTAGGCCCCTGGTCTCTCAAATGGACCAAAGTCGCCCTGATGGCCTCGAAGATGTGGTCGAGCTCACTAGCGCTGGTGGCTCTTTGAATACGAAATCTCAAAGTGACTTCACCGGCGATGTAAACCATATAGCCATGGTGAAACCGCTGGTTGACGAAGCTATTGGCGTACTCGGCATCAGACATGTCGAAGGCGAAGGCCATGCCCGCGGCTCGAGGATGAGAGATGAGCGAGAATTCGTCAGCGAGCTCAAAGAGGCGAACCCTAACCGCATCTCCCAACGCGAGCAGCGACTCTTCCTCGACACTTGCCGCGTTGATGTAGCCGCGCATGAAAGATGCCGCGTGGGCGGTGGTCGGAAAGGGGTCGGGCATCGAGGAGATGACCGCGCCGACCTGGCATTTTTTGGCCAGGGTGATAAAGTCCGGAGGCAGCGGGTCTCCTTGAGAGTCCTTGAGATTGAAGCTATTGGACCAGAGGTGATGGCCTCCTAGTCCGAAACCCGTCTGGACCTCATCGAAAATGAGAGCCACACCCATGGAATGCGTCATCACGCGAAGAGTTTGAAAGAATCGGTGGCTGGCGAAGCGGTCTCCGCCCTCGCACTGCATCGGCTCAATCGAGACCGCGTTGACCTCATCGGTCAGAATGTGAGCATGGACCTCCATAAGGCTTGCCACTTCGGCGGCCAGCAGAGGGTCGGCGTCGGCGTCAAAGCTCGGTGGAACGAACTCCGGGTCAGCGGCGTTCTCCCAGGCCGCGAGCCACTCGGAATGCGCCTCTTTGACCAGGTGAGGCTCTTTATCCTCGGGGAACTCCGCCCAAAGCGTTTGGAACCCGTCAAGTTCGAAGGGCAGTCGCTTGGAGGGGTTCCAGGAAGAGAAGAGCGCCAGCATGGTTCGTCCATGAAAGGAGCCCTTGAAGCAGACGACTTTCTTTCCACGAAAAGGGTATTTGAGTCCGGCCATGTGGAGGGCTTTTTCCCAGGATTCCGTGCCGGAATTACACCAAACCACATGCCCGAGTCCTGGAGGAGCCCATCGCAGGAGCAGAGCCTTGAGCGCCTGTTCGGCCGGAACGGTCTCCTGACGATAGTCGACATTCTGAAAGCTCTCGGGGTGGGCGGTGACTCCACGCAGAGCGGTTCCGTTAAAGCCGAGGAGGTGAGAAGCGATCTGCGAGGAGGCGTCCAGGAGCAGGACGGAAGGGACTTCTCCGTCGGTATCGACCGAGGCCAGATAATTGGTCTGGCTCCGCCTATAGTCAGCCACCACGGCTTTCTTTTCCTTGACCAGAAAATCGCCCCTATAAGTACGCCGCAAGAACTGTTCGGAGAGCGGAAGCTCCTTTTCGAAGGCACCACCGGGAGTGCGAGGTTGAGTCCAGGTTCTGGTCTCCTCCCGTCCGAGTTTCCGAGGATTCTCCTGAGCCAAGAGGTCGAAGAGAGCCCGTATTCTCTCTCGCCAGTGGTCCACGTCGACCGCGGGAACGAGCTGAGGCAGCTCCAACCATCCGTCAAAGCCGGGAGCCAGTGCACTGGGAAGGCGGCTCGCGATATCCTGAGTTGTCAGATCGCGCCCGAAGAATCGATATCCGCTCAGTGCTTGGGGGCTCAAACGAAGCGGCTGCGCCGCCCCTTCCACGGTAAATCCGAAGAAACCCCAACGGTTAGCGATCTCCTCGACGATCGGTGCTAGCTGCTCGGTCGCGCTCATGCGATAACTCCTTCAAAGCGGCCTCACTGGGCCTAGAGTCGGCGATTTCTCGGGCCCCGGAATGATGCCTGCTTCCGCCTCTGAGCGAGCTACGGGGTGCCCCAGGAAGTTCTGGCCCCCTCGACGGGGGCGCTTCTTCGGTTCCTCGATGACTTCGTCCGCCGACTTTTCGCCTCGCTTTGATGCTCCTTTGACGCTGGTCGACTAGCCTGGAAGCCCATGGTCTACGAATTCGGTCCAAGCTTAATTCCGTCACGAAGCCTAACCACACAAGCCAGCCGCTGGTTCTCCACGCTGCTGGCTCTATTGCTGGTCCTATGGGGCACAACGACCACGCTCGCGCAAGAAAAGGAGAGCGACTGGCTGCCGCTTGACTCGCCTGACCTGTGGACTCCCGCGGCGCTCTACACCATGCCCGAAACCTACTTGTTCCTCGGCGAGCTCCACGGCACGGTGGAGACGCCTCGCCTGGCTCTGGGACTCGTCAGTGCGCTACGAGCCGAGGGGTTCGAGGCGGTGTTGGCCGTCGAATGGCCCACCGACCTCCAGGCTTCCATCAATGCGACGCGCTGGGAAGCCTTGCGCTCGGAACCCTTATTTCGGGCTGCCGACGGCCGGACCAGCCAGGCCATGATAGCGATCGTTCGACGGGCGATCGAGGAGGGAATTCCCGTTCGCTGCTTTGACCAGGCCGCGCGCACCAGCAACGAGCGAGAGGTGGGGATGGCTATCAATCTCGTCAAGATCGCTCAGGAGTTCCCCAAAGCCAGAATCGTGGTACTCACCGGCAACTACCACAGCCGCCGATCGGAAGAGTCGGCTGAACCGCACCACACCGCCTCGGCGGCCGACCATCTGGCGGGAACCGGAGCCTCGGTGCTCTCCATCCGAGTGACGGCGGAGCAGGGCCAAGCCTGGAATATCACCGGCGAGCGCGGCGAGCACCCAGCAGGCGAACCGCTTTCCGAAGCTCCCGCGCCGGCCTACCGCCGCTTTCGAGGACTCGTCGAGCACCATCAAGCTCGCCTGCACCTGCCCCGCTTCACCCCCTCTCCACCCTGGGCCGAAGATCTGCTCGAACTCTCCAGGGCTGTCGACCTTTCGGCTGACGACAACCCGGAGCTGGGCGAGATGTTCAAGGCTGATCAAACCTTCCGCACCAGTGGTGAAAACATCGATTGGTCCAAGCGGCAACTCGAGGACACCGAGCGCCGGGGCCGCACCCGCGAGCTACTCCTCCAAGGCCAGATTCGCACCAGGCAAGACTTCTGGCACGCTGCTTTTATCTTTCAGCACGGTCAGACCCCCGAGGACTTCCTGATGGCGCATACCCTGGCCTGCGCCGCGATGGTCAAAGGTCATCCCCAGGCGTCCTGGATCGCGGCGGCCTCGCTGGACCGATACCTGGGCTCGATTGGCCGGGCTCAGATCTACGGAACTCAGTTCCGCGTAGAAGGGGAAACGCGCTACTCTCAGGGCGATTTCAACCGGGAGCTGATCCCGGATTCCTTACGCGAAACCTTGGGGGTCCCGAAGCTCGAGCAACAGGTCGAGCAGATGCGCAAGTTTCAGGAGAGTCTCGACGCCAAAGCCCAGCCTTGACTACTTGGGAAAAACTTTGATGGTGACGGGACGGACGCCCCACTGATAGCATTGACCCAGGGTGGGAAACCAGACGTCGATTTTATTGCCGACGATGGCGCCACCGGTGTCGGCGGCCACTCCCCAGCCGTAGCCAGGAATGTACAGCTTGCTACCCATCGGAATCACGCGTGGGTCCACAGCAACGATACCCGGGGCCGTGGCACGTCCACTGGCGGTATAGCCATGAATGCAATAGGAGTAAGCCTGAACTGTGAGCGAACGTCCGCCGGTGGGGGCGTTGCCGTTACCGGCACCAGCCACGGCTTCCTCGGTCTTTTCGACTTTGGGGCGCGGAGGGTTCAACTTGGCGGCGCCTTCTTTGAACATCTTGGAAAGCTCGACGCCAAGCTGCTCCGAGGGGGAAACCGGAACGATGGTGGTTCCAGGATTGATGGTCTTCGACATCGGGACGACGGCGGTTCCGATGGGCGCGGTCTCAGCCGCGACTTCATTCCAAGGTTGCGCGAAACTGACGGAGACAAAACTCACAAGTGCGGCAAAGCAAAGTAACGTAGTATTTTTCATGACCTACTCCCAGAAAGCGAGCGACCAACCCAAAAGGCCAGCTCGCCGTGATCAGGCTCCCTCGGAACCTCAAACTAGTCTGGCCCAAGAAGAAGTGTCTTAAACCCTGCCCCTACTAGCTCTAGTAGATCCTTTGTTCGATCTTCAGATGCAAGGCTTGTAACCGCGCGCTTTCTAGCATCCAAAATTATTCAAAATTGATGAATATTCATCGCTTCCGCGCTATGCGTATACTTCAAGCGAACGCGGAGCGCGCTCCCCAACCCCACGCCGCGCGTGCACTTCGAGCGGACGCATAGCGCCTTCCCCAATCCCGCGCACCGCGTGCACTCCGAACAAGCCGCAACGAAGGGGACAGAAACGCTCAGAGCACCCCGGGTTACGAGGTGCTCTGAGAAGCTAAGAACTAATTATTCTCTAGAAGCCGGAGACGGGGCGGACCTCAGAGGCTTGAAAGCCTTGCGGGGTGGCGCGACCAATCACTTCGATCATCTTTCCGGGAATCAGCAAGTCGGGCGGAGCGGAGCTTCCAACACCCAACAAAACTCGTTGAGGCTGCGGGCTAGTGAAAGGCTGCACCACGATATAGCCTTTCTCGATATTCACCTCGAGCAGATTACCCGAAATCTTGTTTCCACTCATGCCGTAGTTACCGGCAATCCCCATCATATCGTTGGCGGCGGAGTAGTCACCGTCGTCGTCATCAGCGATTCCCATCAAATTCGAGGACTGGCCGGTTCCCAGATTGGAGTTCGAGTAAGGGTTTTGCATAGCCGCCTGAGCATAGGGATTAGCGCCCCCTGTGGGATCCATCCCCATCTGGCCGTAAGGATTCATCCCTCCCGTCGGGTCCATCCCTGGCTGAGCGTAAGGATTCATTCCACCACTCGCGTCCATTCCAGGTGCTGGAATCATACCCAGAGAAGGGTCCACAGCCGTGTTACTGTTCCCGTAGGGGCTGATCCCCATCTGCTCCAAAGGTGCCGTCATCGACTGCCCCTGGTTCATGTACTGCGTGGAAGTCGTGGGTTGCCCCATACTATTGTGAGCATTCGAGTTCGAGGGAGCACCAGGAGAGACCGAGTGGTTATCTTGGGTGGGCATGTTGACGTGCCCACCATGACCGACCGATGCCAAGGTTTGGTGAGGGGCGTGTTGCCCCACGGGAGCGCCCGCCGGAATACCTCCCGTTCCGTTGGTGCTGGCGTAGTCGCCCACCTCAGTGTAGTAAGGGGCCTTCGCGCCCTGAGCTACAATCTGTGAAGAGTTGTGCCAGGCCACCACCTTACCCGCCTTCAGCTGCTTAGCCCCCAGCGAGCCGATCACTTCGACCGAAATTTTGGAGCCGACGCGGAAAGCTCCGACGTTGGTATCCTTGGTCGCGGTGAAGGTGCGGGTGGAACCGTCATCCATCGTGATGACAAGGACGCCATTACCAAACGACTTAAGCCGACCTGCCATGGTCGGATGGGCATGGGCTGCCATCATGACGGACATCCAAAGACTGAGGGCTAAAACAAACGAACGGGTTTTCTTCATGGAACTCTCCGGGCTTCACTATAACAGAACGACACGTCTCATAGGAAGTTCTTAACATGTTGTTTACAGGCTAGACCGATTTACTGTAGCCAAACTCTCAAAAAACTTCCCCATAAACTAAAACAGAGCGCCGACACTCGCACGTCGACATTCTGTGGTACCTCAAAAACCTTCTATCCCTGGATCGCGGCGACCTTGGCCTCGAACTCTTCCTGGGTTAGGACGCCCATCTCCACGAGCTCGCGAAGCTTGGCGATCTTGGCCTGGTTGGGGTCGGCGGGAGGTCCCTCCGGAGCCTGTCCCTGGGGAGGATGGCCTTGCTGAGGTGGATAGCCCTGGGGAGGCTGCCCTTGCTGAGGCGGATAGCCCTGTTGAGGAGGGTAACCTCCCTGCGGGGGATAGCCGCCCTGTGGAGGATAGCCCGGCGGTGGGTAGCCTGGAGGCGGATAGCCGGGGTAGCCGCCCTGTGGAGGATAACCCATGCTCTGCTGCATCATCTGCGGGAACATCATTCCCATGCCCATTCCCATACCGGCCGACATCGCTTGTCCACCGGTGCCGGGGTTCTTGGCCGCTTCCAGCATCGCGTTGGAAGCTTGGAACTGAGTGTATGCGTTCGGGCCCGAGATACCCAGAGCGCCCATCTTGGCTCGCATACGGAAGGCCTCTTGGATCTCCTCCGGTACCGAGATGTCGCTGATAAAGAAGTCTTGAAGCTCGATCCCGTACTTGCCGAAATCCTCGCGCAGCTTGAACTTCATGGCCGCGGCCATGTCCTCGGTGTTGGAACGGATCTTGCCGTAAGACTCGAAGGTCGTGCCGATCAGGTCGTTGAGCTTGGTACGCACACTTCCCATCAGGAAGTTGCGCACTTCCTGAGCCGAGTACATACGGCGGCCGCCGACAACCTCGTTGATGAAAAGCTTGGGGTCGGTCACGCGGACCTTGAACTCACCGAAGGCTCGCAACTGAACCCATCCGAGGTCAGGGTCCTTCAGATCGATCGGGTTCGGCGTACCCCACTTCATGTCGTCGATCACCATCTGATTGACGAAGAAGACCTCCGCCGAGAAGATGTTGTGACCGCCGGTCACATGTTTGATGATGTTCATCAGGAGGGGGAGGTTGGCCGTTTCCAGCGTGTGGGTTCCCGCCCCGAAGACGTCGAGGGCTTGGCCCTGATAGAAAAATACAGCGGCCTGATTGGGTCGAACGATCAACTGAGCGCCGAACTTGATATCGGCCGGCCCGTTCTCGGGAAATCTCTTGACGATGACCTTGGGATCGTAATCGCGCCATTCAATGACCTCGATCAGTCCCTCGGTGGCACCAGTCACAGAATTCGTCACAGAATTCACGCCGTCGGAGACGGCACGCTTGAGGCGTCCAAACATGGCTTACTCCAATCCCTTCAAAATTTTCTCGCGTCCATCCAAACTACTGTTGAGGCCGTTGAGAACACTCTTCACTCCACTGATGGCGGCGTTGACGTTGTCGTTGGTCTCAGCGGCACTTCGCAGAGTTCCGAGCTTGTCATCGAGGCTCTCGATCTCACCCAGCAAAGCGAGATCGTACTCGTAGATCCGATCGAGAAGCTCGGTATCGATGTCTTGTATCGAGAAGAAATTCCCACCGGCGGAACCGGCGGAACGGATCCGATTATTGACCTTATCTATGCCGTTGGACAGGCTATCCAACTCCGTCATATACTTCAATCCACCACCGGAAAGCAGAGCGCCACCGATATCCTGGACCTCGAGTTTCTTGGACGAGAGCAATTTTGACAGATATTCTCGGTGAACCGTGTCGGCGTGGCGCCTCTTCTGGCGGTCCAGATACCCCTCGAATCCGGGCACCTTCTTAACAAGCTCTTCCAGCTTTGCCCCTAGACCCTGACGGTTGTCGAGGCGTAGATCCTTGACCTCTTCCATGCTGTTCCTCTTTCTCGGGCATTTCCCGACACTGCCACTATAGAGAAATTTTCCCTGATGAGCAATGCTTATTTAACAACTTCGCCAAACTTTAGAAAACTCTTGGTTACAAATCGCAAAAACCGAGAAGCGATGGCGTAGGCTAGCACACCGAAGATGGCCCCAAAGAGAACCCCGAGCACCACCCGAATCATCGTGACATCTAAAGGAGTATGAACGTGAGCGAAGGTGTCGACGATACCCGCCTGTCCGATAGCCGCCAGCAACACGCCGACTAAGCTAGGGAGAAACTTGAGTTCTCGAGCCAGAAGTGGAGTACAGATCAAAGCCGGATGAGCCAGCAAAAACTCCTTAAAGCGAGGACGAACTCCTAAAGCCTGGTCCAAAAACACGCGCAGATAGCGCTCGCTATCGCTGGCCGCGGCTCCGGCCTCGTTTCCAGTACGCAACAAAAGCAGGCCCAAAGCAGCCACGACAATGCCCAGAATGACGGCTTGATAGACCCGCAGCGAAGCCATCAGACCATCGATCCACTGACCTTTGTCGTAACGCTTAAGACAAAAAGCCGCCACGATGACAAGGGGCGCCCCCAAAGTCAAAAGCTTGACTCCTCGAAATCTGTCAAGACCTAACAAGAAAGTCGTATCCGGCAGCAGAGCGGCCACCCACAGACCGGTCAACAACGAGATCACGCTAGTCAACGCCAAAAGGCGCAGGCCGTCCTGCCAATGCGGTTTCCGACTCGGAGGTACTCCGATGACACAGGGGTAGACCCAGTGAAGGAAGGCCCAGGTCGGACCCCCGACACCAACCGCTAAGGCCAGAAGCGAGCGAAAGAGGACGGACTTCCCGATGGCAAGCGCCCCCAAGCCTCCGACCACGGGAAGAGCGAGAAGCGCGCCGACCCACCAACCCGCCCGAGTCACTCCTACAGCTTGTAGCAGAAGGAGGGCCAGAGCCCCCGCTCCCAACGACATCACGGCAATCGCCACTGGGTGGGGAGCTGGCGATCCTTGGACAAAGGTCGACGCCAGTCCGGTGGAAGAAAGCTCTTTGGGGAGCTGAAAGAGAAATTCGTCATCAAGCTCTGGCTTGCCCGGCACCGCGAAAGGTCGCACATAAAGAACACGCAGATTCCGCTCGCGCGCTCCTAGGGAATACATTCCCAGCACACGATACGGACTAAGCTTTTGCTGGTGAGCCGGCGACACGGCCATGACTCGAGAAACCTGCCCCGGCAGCGCTCGCACCAAAAATTCGATACCGAGCTGCTGAGCGCGTTGAGGAAGTTCGATATAACCGAGCTTCCAGCCGGTGGCGGTCAGGTTCTCTTGAGTCGTCTCCAGAGCATCGGGATATCCAACTGCCTCATTGAGTGCTCCCCCGAAAATGAGGCCCTGAACATCGGGCAGCTCACGCCAGAGCTTGAACAGTTCGATAATCTGCTCGGGCGATAGACCTGGGCTGTTCTCCGGCCGCAGCCACACCTTGAAACCTCGCTCGCTCCATTGGCGAATACTGCCGTTGTCGAAGCCCAGCGAACGAAGTCGAAGCTGTCTCACAGCCATCGGCACGAAGAGAACGCGGTCATCGAGAATCAGCTGCACCTCATTGGCATCGAGCGTAACCTGCAAAGTACGCGCCACATCCCTGGCTATCGCGGTGTCGGCGAAAAGCAGGTAGCAGCCGGGCTTCTGGGCACTCCACTTGCCGACGTTGAAGAGCGAGGCGGTGGCGAACTCTTGACTTTTAGGGGAGACCAGCCCCCCCCCTTTGAGAGCGAGATCGAACTCCTGATAGTTGAGCGGAGTCGCCAACCCCCGCTCCACCAAGTCCTCCAGGTGAAGCTCGCCGAAAGCCAGCGACGAAATACCCGCATCCTTGAGCCGGTCGGGAAGTTTGTCACCCTCGGCCTTGAGGACGGACTGCCAGTCCAGCAAGGACTGGCAGTCCAGAAGAATCTCGGAATTCTTGAGCGTTCCCTCGGCCCGTAAACGGGCGGCGAGTCCGGGCAAGCCCGCGAGAAAACCGATCAGGACAAGAGCGAGCAAGACTCGCTCGGAAAAAAGCTTGTCCAAAGTCGCGACCTAGGTGCCTTCCTTGGCCGGCCCATCGTCCGACTTTTTGCGCGACTTACCTTTGCTCGTGGCAGACCCATTCTTCTTAGAACTTTTAGCGGGCGAGCGGCTCGACTTGCGCGCTCGAGGCTTGATCGTGGACCCCTCATCTTCTCCCGGCTCAGTGGATGCCTCCGACTGTCCCTGATGGATCGCCTCCTCGGGCTGTCCAGCCACGGGCGGACTGGTCGACACGGCATCCATCTCGACGGTGGGCTCTAGCGCCGGCGAGCTGGACTCCTCTTCCTCAGCCTCGGCCTTCTGCGCCATCTCCTGAGCGACCGCCTCACGAAGCATCTGCTCTTCATGATCGCGGGCCTCAGCCAGCGCTCCACCGACCACTGGGTCGGCCAGAACCTGCTCGGCGGTGGTCAGCCCTTCCACCAGGTCGATGACCTCGGTGCCGCCGACTCCGACTTCATCGATCGACTGTCCTGCCAGGATCCGGCGAAACAAAAGCTGAGCTTCTTTGGCTCCGGCTTCGTGGGAGCGGCGCAGAAGTTCTCGCCGCACTTCATCGGAGTCCGGCTGACCCATGTGGTAGAAAAGGCGGCTCGCCTCCCCCACCGCGAAAGTCCCGGCGAAGGCGATGCTGGCTTTGGTTCCGGGTCGAAAACCGCCCGGAAGCAGCTTGACCAGCGCGCGCGAAACGCCTCGGAAACCGAACGCTCCGCCCACGATGGGCCAGAGTTCGCTGATCCGGTCAAAAAAGTCCAACGGTCGACCATGAACCGCGGCGATGACGAAAGAGAGTCGAAGTTGGCTAGAGGTGAGCATCATGGTCTCCGCCGAGGTCGCCAACATGGCCAAGACAGGGCCTATGCCCGGGACCGAACGGAGAGGCAGCGAGCTGATGCCCGAGCGCACTCCGTTGCGAAGCGCCGTGCGCCGAGTGAGAACCTTACAGAAGGTCTCTCGCAGTAGCGTCCAGTCTCGCGCCAGCACGAGAGAGATCTGGGGCAAACTCGCCAGCAGCAGGCGTAAAAAATAGGATCCGGGTTCAGCCGTCGGAAGAGCTCGGACGGTCGGCAAGGTCAGGTCTTTCTCATGATAAGCCTTGGCCTGGTCGTCTCCTGCTTCACAGATCCACAGCGTCTTGACGTGAAGTGGAATCTTCGAAGCGAGCTCTTCCAAGGTCTCCACGTCGGGAGGGCCTTCCGGAAAGTAGACCACGCATGCGTCACAAGTACGAAGCTCTTTGACGTCACTCTCATCAAGGGACCAGGAGATCACGATCAAGTCGTCATCGGGGTGGTCCTCATCGATTCCAACGATCGGCTCTCCCAAAAACTCTCGAACGGTCGACGCCGCCCCTTCCGGAGCCAGCAGCGCCAAGCGGCAGCCGCGATCGAGAATCTGCTGTAGTTGATTGAGAGAATATCGGACCCGAAAGGCCTGATAGAGAATTTCCAGGGTATTCATGTGGTGGCTCGCTTCTCGCTCGAACGATGTCCGCCTGCCAAACCGGCGACGCTCGAATTTGTCGCGAGGCACCGCGAAGAAGAAGAGGCCTCCCCTCGCGGAGAAGCCTCTGTGGTGGACGTAAACGGACTCGAACCGCTGACCCCTACGATGTCAACGTAGTGCTCTAACCAACTGAGCTATACGTCCTTACTATGGAGGTGACGAGCAGAATCGAACTGCTGTACAAGGTTTTGCAGACCTTTGCCTAACCACTCGGCCACGTCACCATTCTAGTTGGAGCGGAAGACGAGACTCGAACTCGCGACCCTCTGCTTGGGAAGCAGATGCTCTACCACTGAGCTACTCCCGCACCTTTCGGCCCGAATCATAGCAAATGGCGTTCTCAGTGTCTACATTACCGCCGACCTGGTTGTCAAGTGAATTTTGAAGAGGCAGGCGAACCCAATCTTGACGTGAAGCCAAAATGATGACGATGACTCCTCTTGAGGAAGAACAAAGACTTCGCGCGGTTTCCAATCTTTGTCTTCTCGACCGACCCGAGGACGAACGTTTTCGACGAATCACCCGGCTCATCCAACGCCATTTTTCGGTCAGCGCTTGCTCCATCACTCTGCTCGACCGCGATCGGCAATTCTCGGTCTCCCAACAGGGGCTTCCGTCAAGGGAAACGCCACGCTCGGAGTCCCTCTGCGCGCTGGTGGTGGAGGGTAAGGCGCCCCTGGTCATTTCCGACCTCTCGACCCATGACCAGAGCAAAAGCTTTCATGGTCTTCTTCAAGACCTGAAGTATCGCTTTTATGCCGGCGTGCCTCTCTGGTCTCCGGAAGGGTGGCCCGTGGGAGCGCTCTGCCTGCTCGACCACGAATGTCGGGAGTTCTCCTCAGAGGATCTCGAGTCGCTATCCGACTTCGCCGTCATCGTGGAAGACGAGATCGCGATGGGTCGGGTGGACCGCACCAATCATGACCTGGTCGCCGAGGTCGAACGACTCCGCATGCGAGCTTTTGTCGACGCCTTGACGGGCGTTTGGAATCGAGGAGCGCTGTTCGATCTGCTCGGGCGCGAACGTGAACGGGCCCAGCGTGGAACCAAGCCCTTGTCAGTGGCCATGGTCGACATCGATTTCTTCAAAAAAGTCAACGACACTCACGGACACCTGGTCGGTGACGAGGTTCTCAAGGAGCTGTGCGCGCGGCTCAAAACCGCCGTTCGTCCCTACGACGCGGTCGGTCGCTACGGTGGCGAGGAGTTTGTCGTGGTCTTCCCGGAGACGACCTCCGAAGAGGCGCTAACCTTGGGAGAACGCCTGCGCCTCGTGGTCGCGGAGCCGGATTTCGCGGTGAGCGGACTGGAGCTACCGATCACGATCAGTGTTGGCCTGGCCACCTCTCAGGGCTCCGAAGATCGAGTGGAGGACCTTTTAGCGCGGGCCGACGGAGCGCTTTATACCGCCAAACGGACAGGGAGGAACCGAGTCGTCTCGGGTTAGTGGTCCGTCCGTGAACTTCATTCTTGTCCTGGTCTGCCTGGCCGCCGGATTTCTGTTGAGACGAACGGGTGTGGTGAAGGAAGGAGCCCATCTGGGCCTCAACGCCTGGCTGGTCTATCTGGCGGTTCCGGCCGCGGCGCTCTTCTATGTCCCCAAGATCACTTGGACGTTGGAGATGATCTGGCCGGTGGTCTCTCCGGTTCTCGCTTTCGCGCTGGCCTGGCTTTTTCTCGGGCGACTAGCCAAGGACGATCCGCCCACGCGAGGGGCTCTCCTTCTCGGATGCGGGTTGGGGAACACCTCTTTTGTGGGGTTCCCGCTCAATCTCGCCTACTACGGAGAGTCGGGACTCAAGATCGCCGTGGTCTGCGATCAGATCTGCTTTCTCCTTTTGTCCACCGTGGGGGTGGCGGTAGCCATCGCTCACGGTCAGGGCTCGCGCCGGCGCTCTATGCTGGCAAGCCTGTTCCGGTTTCCGCCATTTCTCGCCTTCATCACGGCGCTGGCCATTCCAGGCCCCTTGAGCTGGGGGGAGCTTCCTCGACTGTGGGAGGCGCTGGCCGTCACCCTGGTCCCCGTCGCGCTTTTTAGCGTGGGGCTCCAGATCGACCCGGGGGAAGCGGTGCACGATCGCCGACTGCTCGGCTGGGCCATCGGCGTGAAGCTCCTTCTGGTGCCGGCCATCGTCGCCGGGCTCTTCTGGTCTCTGGGGGCCAACGGACTGACGGCTAAAGTCTCGGTGCTGGAAACCGCGATGGCCAGCATGGCCACGACCAGCGTCCTGGCCGTGGAGTACGGACTGAACGCCCGCCTCATCTCCGTCTTGATCGGAGTCGGCGTCCCGCTGTCACTTCTCACCAGTGTCTTCTGGCATCGTATTCTAGAGCTTCTTTTCTAAAGCAATTCACATTGACGCCCCAAAATCCAACAGATAAAATCGAAGATCTAAGGGCTATGACGCTGCTTCCTTCCCCCTCATTTGGTTTGTCTAGCGGCGACGCTCCCCCTTAGATTTTTTTTATCTCGGAGTTTGATGTCGCGCCCAAGCTTAGAACAGCTCCAAGACGCCATCGTGAGCAACCGGCGAGAAGAGGTCCACGCGTTGCTCGATGGCGGCTTATCCGTCAACGCCAAGCTGCCGCAGGCTCACACGCCTCTCACCCTGGCGCTCCTCCATCGTCACTGGCAGCTGGCTGAAGAGCTGTTCGAGCGGGGCGCCGATCCCGAACACAAAGTCAACTCCTATTACTCCTGCTTAGCCTGGGCCTGCTCGTACCACCAGGGCCCGCTGGCGGAGAAGCTGCTGGAACGAATAGTTTCAGTCAACGCCCGCGACTCCAGCGGCCATACTCCACTTTACTGGGCTGTCTGGCTGGAATCGACGCGATTCGTCGACTCCTTGCTGGCCCGCGGGGCCCAAGTCGACAACAAACAAGGCTCGTCGCCACTCTTGTTAGCCACCAGCCGTGGCAACCTGGAGATCTGCCGGCAACTCATCGCCGCGGGGGCGCGGTTGGATCAGCGTGACTACAGCGGCAACTCGCTCCTTCACGCCGCCGTTCTCAGCTCTCGACTTCCCGTTCTGGAGCTGCTCTTAGAGCGCGAGCCCGAACTCATCGATACCGTCAATAAGGAGCGCCAGACCGCTCTTCACCTGGCAGCTCAGTTCCGGTCGGGCGACAAAGCCATGGTCGAGAGGCTCTTAGCCGCCGGCGCCCAGCCGGAGCAAAGAGACCGTGTCGGCCAGACACCGATTATCCTCGCGGCGGCCTTCAATACGGCCTCCGTGCTGAAGGCCCTGATGGCTGGGGGCGCCGACTTTTCGCAAGCCGATAGGGCTATCGCTCTAAAGCTCGCGATTGAAGCCGAGCGCAAGGAGCAAGTCGCTCGTTTGATGCTGGCGTTTGATTTCACCCGCCCTCTGGACAAACAGCATCCACTCCGCGTGGCCATCTCTCAACGACGATGGTCGATCGTCGAAACCCTTCTGGGATGTGGCGTGGCTCCTGAGTCTCGAGTCGCCGAAAGTGGCGACCCTCTCCTGCCCTGGAGCATGAAGCAGCTTCTCCCGGAGCTTGCCCTCATTCTGGTGGAAGCCGGAGCCACCTCAGAGCGTGAGCGGGCCCTCCTCTGGCTGGACAACCTCATGCTGATGCGCAAAGTCGGCAAAGTGCGGCTGAGCCCCGGTAGTCGACCTGACGACCAGCCGCTGGGCGGACATTTACTAGCTGCCTTGCAAAAAAACATCGAATCTCTGGGCTTTGTCATGACGCCGGAACTTGCCGAGCGAGTGCTGACGCTGGCAGACCTCGAGCTCGAGGCTTTTTATGAGCTGCTGATCCCGGGTTTACGCACCATCGTCGGTGCCGACAAGGCCTTCAAGCCGATGTATCCCAATTTTCCGAGACAGGTCAAGGAGACGCCTGAGTCCGAGCTCTACCTCAACGCCTTCCTACACTACCTGGGAGATGCCATCGGCCGCCGCATCATGCCCTACTACGACAAGCTCCCTCGCCTAGCCCTGACTGAAAAACCCGCGCTCAAGCCGATCGGGCTTGCCGCGCCCGACGAACCTCAACTTTTGTTCCGGCGCCTGCTGGAAGCCCGTGGCGCGCTCACCCCAGAGGACAAGGAGAACCTCAGCTGGCTGGTTCTTTCGCGCGGTGACGCTATCTCGGAGGAGCTGCCCAAGGAGGTGCCCTTCCGCGAAAACGCGGCGCTCCTGGCCGCGGCTCTCTTACGCTTCACCAGCCTGCACAGCCAAGCCTCAAGCTATCTCAAAAACGGCCTCGACGTCCTGCGGACCGCCACGGCCTACTGTGGTGGCGACGTCAGCCTGGCCATCAACACGCGGTTCGGGAAATTTTCCAAGGCCTGTCGCCGCTTTTTCCTAGCCGGGCTCGAGGCGGACCCTAACCTGGAAGAGTCCCTCTGGCGCCAGGCGGAGAAGTTCAAACGTCTGGGCGAGAAGCTCCATCCCGGCGAGTATCGCAAACGCTTTCCCCGCACCTGGGAGGCTTTCCGACAGCTCAGAGCCAGAGACAAGCCGACGACTTTCGGCGGCCAGGTCGAGGGCTACCTAAGTCAATCGGAGGTCGAAGCCTGCCTCCCCCTTTTGCGAAGCCGACCTGGAGAGTTCGCTCGACGCCTCGACCATCTGTTGCGTCTGGGCAGTCAGGAGCAGGCTGAAGCGGTGCTCACGGCTTTTCGTAACGTCATCACCCAGGTACCAACCCCTTTGCTGCTGCAATTGCGAAAGCACTTCCAATCACGCAACTCCAAGGCACCGCTGAGGGTGTTCTTTCCCAAAGGGGATCTGGCCAAGCTTCAGGCCGTCGACAACATTCTGCCTCCACTTGCTCCAAGTCTCTGCTCCCAACTCGATCTGCTCTGTCGCGACGCCTTGGTCGAAGCTTATGCCGAGCGCCCGCCCCTGGGCGCCTGCTGGCTCGACGAGCGACTCAAGAACTACACCGTCCCCTTCGCCCTGCGCTCCGCCTCCAAAGCCCTGCGCACGATCGCTCGGGGTAGCCGGCTCCCCTTCACCTCGGAGGGCGAAGAGAGTAACCCTCAAGAGACGATGCGCTTTTTCATCTGGTGGCGCGACGGTCAGAACCGCACGGACCTTGACCTGAGCGCGCTGGTTCTCGATGGGGACTTCAACTTTCAGTCCACTCTGGCGTACTACAACCTCAAGGAGCTCGGCGGCTACCACAGCGGCGACATCACTTCGGCTCCCAAAGGCGCCTCGGAGTTCATCGACATCGAGACATCGACATTTTTAGCTCGGGGCGCGCGCTATGTGATGATGGTGGTCAGCTCATTCACCGCCCAGCCCTACTGTGATCTGCCCGAATGCTTCGCCGGATTTATGCGCCGCGAGCACCCCGACAGCGGCGAGATCTACGAGCCCCGCACCGTGCTCAACAAGTTTGACCTCACCGCCAACACCACCATCGCCATCCCCCTGATCCTCGATCTGCGAAAGCGTGAGGTGGTCTGGACGGATCTCTCGCTCAAGCGCAACCCTTCCCACTCCAACAACGTGCACGGAAACCGCTCGAGCCTGGCCTTGCTGTGCGAAGCCATGGTCAGTCTGAAGAGGCCCAGTCTGTACGACTTGTTCGAACTCCACATCGCCGCTCGAGGCCAGGTGGCGAGCCAGCCAGAGCAGGCCCAAACCGTCTTTGCTCCCGAAGCCAAAAATCACGGCGTCACCCCCTCCGACATCCCCGTCATCCTGTCGGAATATCTCTAGGTTCCGCAATTTTGGAACTTATTTCCTCAATGGAGTTCAACTCCAGTATGCGCATTCTGGCCAGGCTCCTGACTCTAGGTCTCTTGCTGTGCTCGGTCCTAGCTTGCTCAGGCCGCGTGAGGTCTCTTCCCGCACCCTCGGCAACGCCGAGTCCCAGCGTCTCGAGCTCCACTCCGTCCGACAGCCCCACCAAGCGTAAGGCACTCTACTATCCCAACGCCAAGGTGTATGGCCAGCGACCATCGGAGGCGAGCGAACTCGATCTCGTCACCTCCGACGGTCTGACTCTCAAGGCCTGGTATCGCCCCGCCCCCCAAGACGGAAAGCTGGTGATGTATTTTCATGGAAACGGCGGAAATCTCACCGCCCTGGGAGCCCAATTGAAGGTCTTCGAGAAACTCGAGGTCGGATATCTGGCGGTGGACTATCGCGGCTTCGGTCAAAGCCAGGGCGACCCCTCGGAAGCCGGGCTCTACCTCGACGCCGAGGCGACCTATCGCAAAGCCGTCGAGCTCGGATACCCGCCCCATCGCATGGTGATTTTCGGGCGCTCGCTGGGAGGCGGCGTGGCCACTTATCTTGCCGCCCGAGAGCCGGCCGCGGGCTTGGTCCTGGAGTCGACCTTCACCTCGGTGCAGGACGTCGCTCGGCGGACTCACGGCGCCGGGGCCGCCGCTCTTGTCAGCGGCTTTCCTAGTCTGGAGAGGATGCCTGAGATCCAAATGCCCACTTTGATTATCCACGGCGATAAGGACACCACCATCCCATCAGACATGGCGAGAACACTGGCCCAAGCGAGTCCGAAGGCTGATGTTTGGATGGTGGAAGGAGCCGACCACAACACCGTCCGCAAAGTCGCGGGAGAGGCCTACACCGAACGCCTTCGCCAGTTTCTCGACGATCTTCCGAGCTAAGGCGGCGCGATGCGATATTGGTCCGCGGAAAGAGTTTCTACGGGACTATCTACCTGATCAGGAAGCCATCAGTGTCGACCTCAAAAGCAGGGTCTTTGTACCAAATCATCTCTACTCCGAACTGCTTGGCCATCGTCTCAGCGTCGTTCCCCACAGGGGTGCCGCGATAGCGCTCGTGCAGGGAGACGCCGGCGAGGTCCTGAGCCAGGTTTATCTCACCGTGAATGTGAGCTTCGATGTAGTTGGACCCGGTGAAGGCCTCAGGATGATTGTCGCGGCCGTAAACTCCGCTAGAGAGCTGTCCGTTAGCGACCTTCAAAAGTTGCTGGAGGTCCTCGTCGCTTCTCCTTGCAAGGCATCCGGCCATCACTCCAGCACCCCCGGCATCCTCCATGTTGGTGAACCGGGAGTCCCGTGTGTGATAGGTGGTACGCTCTTTGACCTCAGGCCGAAGGGTGAGTACCGCGGGTCCATAGACGGCCGCTCCCCCCTCCCGTGCGGCCAGGAAGTTCAGGGCGCCGTAGCGGGGGCGCTCCTGAGGAATCGCGCGATTGTAAGTCCCAGCGAACGTTCTGTGCTCTTTGTGCAGAAAGTCGGCCTTACTTCGTTTGGGAGCTTTGGGATGGCTCGGGCGCGAGCCTCTCTCCCAGAGATTCTTGTAGGCCCCGTCGCTGGAAAGTGATGCCAACACAGATTCCTTATTGACGACGGGAGGGAGGTTGATGGTAAGAGGCGCCTGCTGGTCGAGGTAGGCTAGCGCATTCTTCAGTTGAGCCTCATCAAAGCCGAGAGCCTGAGCACGGCGTACCAATCCGGGATACTCACGCTGATGATTCTCGTGGGCCTGATTCAGTTGGACGGCATAGGCGTGCCGCGATAGCTCGCTTAGAGGTAGGTCCTGTCCGGTCTGAGGGTTGACGTGCAAAGGAGCCACGGAATCTAGTTCGAGCTGTACCGGCTCCGAAGACTGATGGACCTTCGCTCCAATTTGAGGCGACTGGCGAGGAGGGACTTGCCTCCAAGGCCTGGACGATATGCCACCAACGTTCATCAACCAAAGGTTAGCATGGGAACGTTAAAGACGCGTTAACCAGGATGGAATCGTTAGCTTGACAGGCCACTAGCGAATCGCTATCAAGCCGGGAGGCGCCGCTGCCTTGGCGACCGAAGGCGGCGCGATGCGATATTGGTTCTGGGCTGTGGTGGTGGGTGTCTGTTTGACTTCGGGGGCGTGGGCCCAGGGAGGCTTGGGACGGAAAACCTTCACCGCCAAAGAGACCACCGTGACCCGGCAGGGCCCGAACTCGGATTACGAGCGTTTGACTCCGCTTGTTCCCGGGGCTCAAGTCGTGGTAGAGAAACAGGAGGGAGACTGGTATCGCTCGGTCCACTCCGGAGCATGGGTGGACAGCCGGACCGGCACTCTGACCGAGGGCGCCGCGCCTCCTTCCCAGCTGACCAACGCCAAGCTGGACTCTTTCCCTAACGGAGACGCCCGCCTGACACTGACCTGCAGTTCCCGTCCGGAGATTCAAGCGGTCTACCGTCCCAGCAGCGGTCAGTTGGTTCTCACCCTACCCGGGACTCAGGACTTGATCTTCGAGCTGGTCAAACCGACGGGTCACGCTTCGTTTCTCGACGGTGTCACCATCAGGCCCGACAAGAACGACACCGTGGTCGAGGTCTTCAGTCGGCCCAACACGCTCGGTGGCTACTCCCTCGAGCCTGGAAGACAGGAAGGAGAGGTCGTGATTCGGCTGCGAAAGCCGATCCCGAAAGCCTGGAAAGACCTGGTCATCACCCTGGATGCGGGTCACGGCGGCCCGAGCGACCCCGGGACCGTGGGGCACGGAGGGCTGCCCGAGAAAGTTCTCAACCTTCGCGTCACTGAAGCGCTCGCCGCCAAACTTCGGGCCAAGGGTGCGACCGTCGTCATGACCCGCACGACCGACGCGGACGTGGCCCCTGACGACCAGGGAGCCGGCGCCGAGCTTCAGGCCCGAGTGGATGTCTCCGTGAATAAAGAGGCCCACCTCTTTCTGAGTCTCCACCACAACGCCAGACCCAGCGTGGAAGAGGGTAAAACTTCGCACGGAACCGACATCTATTACTACCATCCGGTGAGTGAAAAGTTCGCCCAAGCGCTGGCCGACCCCATCGCCGACGCCATCGGAGAACCACTGCGAACCTCCCGCTTTCGCTCTTTCCACGTGATCCGCCAGAGCTTCTCCCCCTCCGTTCTCATCGAGTTCCAATACCTCTCCAATCCGAATCTGGAAAAGACCGTCCTGGACCGCCCCGACTATCCCGAGAAGGCAGCCGAGGGTGTGGTCAAGGGGCTCGAAGCCTACCTGCGCTCACTGCCCTAGCGCTCTAGACAAAGGTTAACATTTCGTCAATTTTCCATGACTGCTCCCAGGTCCCAGCAAGAGTCACCGGGGTGACGGCGAAGTGACTCTTGATGGAAGTCGGAAAGCCGTCAAATATCTACCTCGCGCCGGGATTAGGGAAGACTCGTCTTGATCCGACTTTGGCCAAGCTCAAGTCCACGGTCACCGAGCAGTTGGACCAGGCCGCGGTCGGCCAACAAAGCGATGCGGAGGCTCTCCGCGAGAGCTTGATGCGGTTGACGACGCAAGCTCGCCAGCTTCGTCCGCTCAATCCCCAAACGGCCGTTGAAAAACAGAAGGCCAAGGATGTCGCCCATCTGCACGGCCTGGCTTGCCGCGCCGCCTCCTACGCCTCATTTATCGCGACGGGTCTGCCTCCCAACCTCTCGCAGGCGGCCGCCGAAAGCCATCTCAAAAGTCTGCAGGTCGATCTGGCGCAGACCGTGGACCGAACCTTTGGCACCGCGGAAACCTCCAAAATTTCCAGCGAGATCAAGCCGCCGCGCCCAGACCTGATCGAGTGGGTCGAGGTTCCGGCCGGCAACTTTAAGATGGGTTACGCCAACGACGACACTCATCTCGACACTTACCGAATCGCCAAGTATCCCATCACCAACAGCCAGTTTCTCGAGTTCGTCCAATCCACCGGCTATCAAACCGAAGGGCCGTTCCTTGAACCCGAGGGCGGAAAGTATCCTGACGGCAAGGATTCTCTGGGTCAACACCCCGCTCCGATGAGCTACTACGACCTGAAGGCCTTCGCCGAATGGGTCGGCGGCGGCATCCCCACGCGCGAACAGTTCGAAAAGGCGGGACGAGGTCCTGACGGCAACAAGTTCCCCTGGGGCAATTCCTGGGATCCCACCGTCTGTAACTGGGACAGCGGTGCCACCACTCCGGTCGACAAGTTCGAGAAGCCGAACTCGGAAGGAGCCGCCAACGTCTCCTACTACGGCGCCGTCGACATGGTGGGCAACATGCTCGAGTGGGTGGACGGAGGCGCCACTCGCCGCCCCGGCGCTGTCTATCTCAAAGGCGGCGCCTGGAGCAACTACCTCCCCGGTCAGGGCGACGAGACCGCCTTCGACCTTTTGAGGGAAACGAGCGAAACTCCGGACAGTAAGTATTCCGGATTCGGTGGACGCATCGTCATGGCCGGTCCCGCTCAGGCCAAAGCCAAACCCGCCGTCGCTCCGTTACCGGCTGAAGCGTCTCTGGAGACGATGATGAAGGCGGTGGTTGCTCAGCAGGAAGAGCTCAATCCCGGCCTCAAGCCGCTCGACGCGGAGATTCAAAAACTCAAAAAGAATCCGGCTCAGGCCAACCCTAAGACGCTGCAAGCGATGCTTCAGGAGATCTGCAAGGAGACCAGAGACGCTCGGCCTCTTTCCAGCTACGGCCAGGATCTTCAAGCCAAAACGGCGGCCGACAAAGTGCTCGCCGCCGCCAATCGACTGGCCTTCAACGCCAGCATCGTGGCCTCCGGAGTCGGCCCTCTCGGTATGAGCGTGGCCCAGGGCTTAGAAGGGATGGAGTCGAGCTTTTCAGAGCTTCGCCAAAATCTGGCTCAGGTCCAGGGAACGGCCAAAACGGAAGCGATTTCTAGTGAACTTAAGGACGACAACCCGGCGGGTATTGAGTGGGTCACCATCCCCGCCGGGAAATTCCGCTACGGTCGGGACAACGTCGAGGTCGACATGCCGGCCTACCGTATGGCCAAGTACCCTGTAACCAAGCAGCAGTTCACGAAATTTATCGAAGCCACCGGATACCGCTGTGAAGGGGGCTTCAAGCCTCCTGCTGACGGCAAGTATCCGGAAGGGGAAGACTCCGAAGGGAACCACCCGATCGGCAATGTCTCCTACTACGATCTGCAAGCCTTCGCCAAGTGGGCCACTCCGGGCGGGCACGTCCCCACCCAACAAGAGTGGGAAAAAGCTTCTCGAGGAACCGAGGGGCAGGCTTTTCCCTGGGGGAACGATTTCGACCCTTCCAAGGTCAACCATGACAGCGGAGGTCTGGTCTCTGTCTACGAGATGGAAAAACGGGGAAATGTCTCTCCTTTCGGAGTGGTCGACATGGTCGGCAACAGCTTGGAATGGGTCGACGACAGCACGCCCGCTCGCCCCGGGTCCACCATGCTCAAGGGCGGGGCTTACAGCAATGCGACCGGAAACCTCAAGGTGCAAAGCACCACCCGTTTCACCACCGACGTTCCGACCGTCGGATATCAAGGGTTCGGGGGCCGCATCGCCGCCCCCGTGGCCATTCCTGAAGGCTAAGTTGACCTGATTCGGGCGGGATTTCCCGTCACCACGACACCGGCGGGTAAGTCCTTAGTCACCACCGCGCCCGCTCCGACAATCGTGCCTTCACCGATAGTGACCCCGTCACGCACCACGGAGCCCGCTCCGATGTAGACTCCATCCTCGATGGCGACCCGCCCGCAAATGGTCGCTCCCGGGCCGACAAAAACATAGTCGCCCAGCGTTGTCTCGTGCCCGATTGAGGCCGCTCTTTTGAGACAACTGTGGCCACCGACACGGGTGAAGGCATCGATGGCCACATGCTGCTCGATGATGACCGCCTCTCCCAGCCGCACCAAAGAAAGATCGGTGTCGGGCCAGATCAGCTCGACCAAGCGGCAGCCGTGCTCTAACAGCATCTCACCGACCAGGCGGCGAGACTTCATGCTGCCGAAGACGTTGTTCATGAAGGCGGCCGAAGGGAGGTCGTCGTTGGAGAGAGCGTCTCGCCCCCCTAGAATGGGATAACCGAAAGACTCCCTCCGACCCTGGGCGCTCATCTCGTCATCGAGAAAGCCCAGGATCCTCCAGCCTCGGTCACCCCTTTCCAGGGCGCTGAGAATCTTCAAGGGACAGGGATTGGAAGCTCCGTATAGGATCAGATCGTTGCTCATAGAGGGTCACTTATGATATCCATTGCCAATGCCAGGTTCAAGTCATCCCTCGATCGCCATTGTCGGCACGGGAGCCATCGGTGGGCTTCTTGGGTTCAAGTTCGTCCAAGCCGGATTTCCCGTCACTTTCTTCGAGCGGGGAGAGCGCCTGAAGGCATTGCGCGCGAATGGCCTGACCCTGCTTTCGCCCGGCGGAGGACGACAAACCCTTTCTTCCCTAGCGGCCACCGACAACTTTAACACCGCGGCCCGTCACGACGTGGTATTCCTGGCAGTCAAAGCTCACCAGATCGAAGCTCTAGCCCACGACGTCTCACACCTCTTGCACCCGGACTCCGTCCTTGTCACCCTACAGAACGGCCTACCCTGGTGGTATTTTCAGAATATGGGCGACAAGTTCGCCCATCAGCGTCTCGAGTGCCTCGACCCCTCGGGAGTCATCGGTCGGCACATCCCCGCCCATCACATCGTGGGCTGCGTGGCCTATCCCGCGGCCCGGATGGACGAGCCGGCGGTGGTCACTCACGTTGAGGGGGAGCGGTTCCCCGTGGGCGAGCTCGACGGCCGGGAAAGCCAGCGCTGCCAGACTCTGGTCGACTGTTTTCAGCAAGTCGGCTTGAAGTCACGAGTTCTCACCGACATCCGCTCGGAGATCTGGCTCAAAGCCTGGGGCTCGCTATCTTTCAATCCGATCAGCGCCTTGACTCGAGCGACCATGGAAGAGGTCTGTCGATTCGCTCCAACTCGGACCCTGGCCGCCGGGATGATGAGGGAGGCTCAAGAGGTGGCCGAGAAACTTGGAGTGACCTTTCGAACCACCATCGAGCGTCGCCTGGAGGGAGCCGAGGCGGTGGGCCCGCACAAAACCTCAATGCTGCAAGATGTGGAGGCTGAGCAACCAATGGAGCTTCAGGCTCTCATAGGCTCGATCTTGGAGCTCGCCGAGAAGACTCAAACGCCTGTTCCGCTCATCGAGACGGTCCACGCCTGTGTCGCTCTCTTGGACAAGACGGTCTGTCGAAGGGAGCTTCCGAGCGAGGTTCTGACCTGAGAAACCGCGCGACCGCCGTCATCCCTGTCTACAACAACGCTCGGCAGTTGCCCGAGCTAGTCCGGCGGCTTCGCTGTCTGCCTGATTTGACCGTTCTGTTCGTCGAGGACCACGGAACCGACCAGAGTCGAGAGATTCTCTTGGCCGAGTCTGACGAGCGCGTCGGTGCCCTCTTTCTCAAACACAACGTCGGGCAGCACAGCGCCTTCTTGACCGGAGTCCGGCACGTGACTACCCCTCGAGCCGTGCTTCTCGACGGGGACCTTCAGGACCGTCCCGAGTCGATTCCGGCACTCCTGGAAGCTTTAACTCGAGCCGAAATCGCCTTCGGCCAGCGCCGTCCTCCGGCTTCCCCCGGCTCGGCCCTTCTCAAAGGGCTCTTTCGAATCGCCAGTCGAGGTCGGCTGCCGGCGCGAGTGGGAACGAACGTCGCGCTGGGACCACGAGCTCTCGAGTTTCTCTCCGGGGTGCGCGATCCCGACCCTCACATCGTGGGACTCTTAGCTCTCTGTGGTCTCGACATCGTGGCGGTCCCGGTGGAGCGTGACCGGCCGACAGGGCCGAGCAGCTACAATCTTAAGAAACGCATTCTCCTCGGTCTGCGTGCCCTACGCGGCTCCGGTCTTCTCCCCTGGCTCCCCCTTTTGATCAAACCCCGACCCGTGGAGATCTCGACAAAAACGGGATGGCTAGCGTGAGAGCCAACGATCGCTGGGGTTATCTCCTCATTTTAGGTATAGCTCTGACGCTTTTCGGCTACCAGGCCTTACGAGGTGACGAGGCCAGCCGGCTGTTTCACATGTTCGCCCAACTCGACCCTGAACTTTTCCGCAAAGATTGGTATGTTCAGGGGTATCAAGACGTCAACCCTCACGCGCCCTACTTCTTTGTCTTAGGAGGCATGACCCAGATCTTGGGAGTCTTTCCCGCCCTGCTCTCAGCCTTTCTGGTCTGGCTCCTGGTCCTCTTTTACGGCTCGGTTGTTCTCTACCGCACCCTCCGGCCCCAAGACCCTGACTGGAAGGCCTGGCTCGCGGTATTGACGGTCATCTTTTGCCAAACCGGAAATCTGGGGTTCAACGCGATCTTCGAATCGGAATTCAAACCGAGAATGCTGGCCAACGCCTTCGCCCTGGTGGGCTTCGCCATTTTGCTCCAGCGTCCGCTGACCAGACACCGCGCTGTGCTCGCCGGGCTGTGCGTGGCTTTGACCATCCTTGCCCACGTGGGTGTGGGAGTTCTGGTAGGAGGCACTTTCGGCCTGATGGTGATCTGGTGGATGGCAAGACCGGGGAGAAGCCAGGTGGCTCTTGACGTTGGAGCGACTTTCCTCCTGGCTGATGCCTTCGCTCTGGCGCTGCGTGTCCCTTACTTGTTGGGAGTGGACAACCGGTTAGCCTCTAACGCCGCTGAGTTAGAGCTCATGCAAAAACACTATATCCTGAGCCACGCCGGTCACTTCTATCCTCCGGCCTGGCCGTGGACGCTCTGGTGTGGGGCCTTCGCGCTTATCGCGTACGCCGTCACGCGGCTAAAGCTTCAAGACGACGCGCTCTCCTTTCGATTAATGTCGGCTGGAGTCACGGTCGGTCTTATCCTCCTAGGCGGCCTGATTGTTTCAAGTTTTCTGTTGGTCTACAAGCTGGTTCTTCTCCAGCCGTTTCGCCTCGTGACGTTGGTAAGATCGGTCCTGGCGGTTCTAGTGGCGGTGAAACTCGGCGAGTTGGGAGAAGGCTCAAAAGAGAGATGGGCCTGGCCACGTCTACTCCTACTCCTGACCTCACTGACCGATGACCGGGCTTTCTTGTTGGCCTGCGCGACAGAAGTCGTCGGGTCTCGTTGGCGGAGCGTTCACCCTTTTCTCATCTTCTCGGCAGCGGTGGTGACGACCGGATGGCTGGCTCCCAAGACGGGACTTCTTTTTTGGGCGAGTCTCGCAGTCGTTCTGGTCTTTCGTCGCCTCGCCGCGCGGGGGGTCTCGGTCAAACTTCTCGCGCTTCTGGCACTGGCGGTACCCTTGGGAGTCCTCACGGTTCAACTCATCTCTCCTAAGAGCGAACTGGCGAAGCGGACGTCAGTCCGGTGGCAGTTTCTAGGAATTCCCAGTCTCGGCCTGGAGCCGATGGCGGACTGGTGCCGGCGTCACACCGAGCCCAACACCGTCTTCTTGACTCCGCCCGATATCCCGGGTTTTCGAGTTTGGGCCAGACGAGCTCTTGTCTTTGATGCCACCACACCGCCTATCTCGGGCCCGGAGATCGGAGAGTTTCTCCAGAGAGAACGAGAATTTTCGGCGCCCCACGAGAGCTTGGAGGCCGAGACCCCTCTGGGCGAGCGCTACCGAACAATGGACTCGGAGCGCATTCTAGAGCTCTGCCGAAAGTACGGTGCCGACTGTGCGGTGACCGTCGGTCCCCGCACACACCCGCACCTGCACCAACTTCACCAGGAAGGCGACTTCTATCTCTACCGAGTGACGCTGAGCTCCTCGACCAAAGTCTCTAGCGAAACAGCAACCGTGACGCCGAGCTCCTCGGATCTTGAGGATAAAGCGTAAGCAGGGCATCCTAGTCAGGTGAGAAACGCTTTCTTCGGTGGGAGCGACCCCGCCAATTTTGTTTTTTGAAAGGCCACTCATGCCCACTGCTGTTGGAGAACGCGTACAAGACTTCACCCTCCTCGACAACCTCGGAGAGCAACAGAATCTTCAGGAGGCCCTACAAAAAGGCCCCGTCGTCCTAGCCTTCTTTCCCCTCGCTTTCACCGGAGTCTGCACCGCCGAGATGTGCGGCTTTCGCGATATGCTCAAGGATTTTGAAGCTGTCAACACTACTGTCTTCGGAATATCTGTCGACAGCGAACATGCTCTGCGGGTCTTTGCTGAACAGCAGAATCTGAACTTCCGCTTGCTCTCCGACTTCAACAAGGAAGTCTGCGCGAGCCTAGGAGTGATGTACAAAGACTTTCGAGGGAAGAAAGGCGTGGCGAAACGCTCGGTGTTCGTCCTGCGCCCCGACGGAACCGTCGCCTACCAGTGGATCACGGAAAATGCTGGAGAGAGTCCCGACCTCACGGAAGTCCAAAAGGCGTTGACCGCACTTTAGGGCTTTCACAACGGACCTTGCAGGAGCCGTCCTTACTGGGCGGCTCCTTTTGCGTGTACCTCAACCCCGCGCGTAGCGTGCACTCCAAGCAGACTTCCGCGCGCCCCTCAACCCCCACGCACAGCGCGCACTCCAAGCAGAGTTTTGCGCGCTCTCCAATCCCGCGCGCCGCGTGTACTTTAAAGCGAGTCTTCGTCTGCTCCCCAGCCACACGCGCTGCGTGCACTCCAAGCAGATTTTCGCGTGCTCCCCAACCAAGTGCGCCGCGCACTTGAAACGGAACTCTGCATGAGTGCTCCCCGCCCCAACCGCATGCACTTCAAGCAGAATACTCGTGCCCTCTCCAGCCGCGCGCACCCCACCCACGCGCGCGCCAACCAGCCGCGCATGAAAAAGCCGCCCCTCGCAGGGCGGCATTTCCATTCTACTATCGAGCGAGCTAGGCCCGCACGGAACCGCCATCCTCCAGCCCGGCCACGGCGACCCGGTAGAAGAGCCCGCCGAAGAAAGCCATCGACAGAGCCGACCAGAGCAATCCACCGGACACACCACCAATGGTATGGATAATGCTGCCGGCTCCGATCGATGAACCGCACATCGCCATCACCGAGGCCAGAGGACTGACCATCGAGCCGCCCACCAAACCGCAAACCAGCAACGTGCCCAAGGCCAGGAAGCTTCCTCCCGCGGAAAGGCGTGCCTTAGCGATCAGAACCGAGCCTCCCAAGAGCAGGAAGACCCATCCGAGAGGGGACATCGGCAATAGAAGTAGCCCGGCGGACATTCCGAGAGCCGCGCCCTGAGCCTGGTGGCTGGTCGGTTGCAACGTCGAGGTGGCCACTCCCAAAGTGCCGGCGGCCACGAACGAGGCGAGCAGCATCGCGAGCACAAGGATGCCCTGTAGCGGCGACATCACACCGAAGGCCACGAACAGCGTCAAGGCAGGAGCCGCGACCAACATCTGCTTGATGGGGAAGGCCAACACCGCGGCCAATTTCCCCACGACGTACGATTCCGGCGTCAGTCCCGTCAAAGCGATCTGGTCCCAGGCCCGCCGCTCTTTCTCACCCGTCACGGAGCCAGCCATGAAGGCTCCACCGCGCACGAAGAGGTAGATGATGGTCAAAAGAAGGCCGGTCAAGAGCCCCCGCCCGAGCTCAAACTCTAAGACGCTACGATGAATCGACGTGTTAACGCCATCCGCCCTAGACATCTCCGTCCGCGAGCGGGAGTTGCCCCGCTCAGGCTCAACCTCCGCTTTGGGCACCTGAGCGATACCTCCATTGGGAGTGACGATACTGACCTCTCCTGGTTGGACGTAGACCGGGTAGTTGACCGGTAGGCCCATCACTCGGGAGATACAGAACCCACGATGATACTTGTGCCGAATCACTGGCGCTTCCGCCGGCTCAAAGCAACCGTGGCCGTCGCCAGGCTTTTCGGTCGGCTCGAAAGAGAAATTACTGGGGACGCTCGGCGGCGCCTGAACGATTTGCTGCAGAACCTCCCCACGTATCACACGAGTCGGCTTGACCTGTTGGGTCTTTTGGCTCTGAGCCACTCCATAAAGAAACGGGGCCAGAAAGAGGGTGAGGAAAACTGCGTAGCCGGGCCAACGTCCCGCGCCGCTACGCATCTGCCAGGCCATCTCGCGGACAAAAAAAGCATTGTTGTGCAAATTCAGAGGATACGACTTGCTGTACGCGCTGTGACGGTTCCGGTCTTCGAGAGTGGCGGCGCTTTCAAAGCTGGAGTCGATCATTCGACTGCTCTGCCAAATGGCGACGCCGGAAATCACCAGGGATGCGACGATTCCGAGCCACAGGCTAACCAGTGTCAGGCCGCTCAGCTCGAAAAAGGAGCCCTCGCTCACTTTCAAAGCCACCCAAGCCGGATCGAGATAGCGGAAAAACGCGACCGGGCTGCTGGTCACGAACACCGCCTCGACAACCTTGTCCAACAGAGGTAGACCGACCAGCCAGACTCCCTTGGTGATCCAACCGCTAACCACCGCCGAGGAGGTGGTCTCCGAGCGGGTTGAAACCGCCAGGGCCAAAGCGATGGAAAGGCGCCCACCCGCGGCCATCGCGGCCGCGCCCGAGAGAACCCACAGAGCCGGAATGTCAGCTTGCAGGCCTGCCAGCAACATAAAGCCGGTGAGAAGAACGTTGCCCTTCAGCCAGGCCGAACGCTCTCGATGGCTCTTGAGCCAAAGAATGTCGTAGGACGAGAGCTGAGTCAGACGCAGCGCGTCGATGGTGCGCTTTTCCCGTTCCTGGGCTAGTGTCGCGAAGAGACTCGAACCCAGGAACACGGCGTTGAACACGAAGCTCAAAAAGACCGCGGCCGGGAAGAGACTGCAAAAACACAAGATCACCGACAAAAAGACCAACGCGATCAGCGCGCCGACCGAGGTCGCGATCCGAGCTCCTCCTCCGTGAGGTGGAGTTGACATGTGCGTCATAGGGCTACCTTTCCTTTCTCCGCCTCAGCGAGGTGGAGGTACGCATTTTCCAGGCTAGCTTTCTCCTCGGAGAAGGCCCTGACGAGAAACCCGGAGCCTATCAGCTCCACCAAGAACCTTGACGGGTCCTCGGTATGGGCCCCTCCCTCTGGACCGATCCAGCGAAAGACTAATTCGTCCTTATCCCAGCGGAGTCCCGCCACGTCGTCGCGGGTCCGCAAAAATTCAAAAAGTTCGTCTCCCCGTTCGGCCGGGAGCACGCGAAGCCGCCGACTCCCCTCTTCCTTAACCAGTTCCGAGGTCTCGGCCACTCGAATCAACAGGCCGTTGCGCAGAACTCCCACTCGGTCGCTGACTTCAGCCAGGTCTTCCAAAACGTGGGAGGAGATCACCACGGTGGTTCCTTGGCGGGCCATCCTCAGAAGCAGTTCCTTTAATTCCAAGCGGGCCAGAGGGTCCAGTCCGCTGGCCGGCTCGTCTAAAAGCAACAGGTTGGGTTTAGCGATGATGGCTCGGGAGAAAGCCAGACGCTGTTTCATCCCTCGGGACAGTCCGTCAACCGGCTGCTCTCGCATGCGCAGGAGGTCGACGACCTGCAACGTCTCCTCCACCGCGAAATCGACCAGATGCCGTTCAATCCCACTGGCCCGAGCGAAGAACTCGAGATACTCGCCCACCAGCATGTCGTCATAGACGCCCAACACGTCGTTGGTAAATCCGATCTGGCGGCGAATCTCCCGCGCGTTGGTGAAAGGGACGTCGTTGAGGAAAAACTCTCCCGAATCGGGTTTGGTCAGAGTGGCCAGGATGCGCAAGAGCGTCGTTTTCCCCGCACCGTTGGGGCCGATCAGGCCAAAAATCTCCCCCTTCTTGAGCCGAAAGGAGACATCAGCCAGGGCCAGCGCCCCTTGATAGCGCTTGGTCAAACCCGTGGCGACCAGGGAGAACTCGGCGGATTTTGCTCGGCGCAAGCCGGCCAACCCGCCCTCCGGAATCTTCTCTAGAACCGAGCTCCGCTCGAGATGTTCGGGTGCCGACGGCACTTCGGGAACCGTTCGAGGAAGCTCAAAAGTTGTGCCGTCGTCGGAAAGCTGTTGAGTGGGTCGCCCATCGGGGATCTGCATACTCGTCTCAGTGTAGCAGACCATCGGTTTTTATTTCAAATCGATTTCGTCCAAATCATCCCCAAAGAGAAGGGTCCCGGTTTGCTAGAAGCGTGCGGAATCTCTTCAAGGTCGGTGCGACGGTGTATCGACGACTCTCTTCATGGAGCCATAAAGAGACCTCCCCCGTCGTGACATCCAGAAACCAGGTATCGCCCAATCCCGTATCCCCGAGAGGGAGCAAACTCTCCGAGAGGTCGTTTTGCTCACGACATCTGTAAGTCTCTCGCAGAGCCTCCTCCGGTGAATAGAGGCCATAACTCGCGCGCTCCTCGAGCAGTTTCAAGTACGCCTTCGGAAACGCTTCCGCAAACTCGGCTTGAAGTTGTTCCAATGGGCTACCATCAATGATCTTCCGAGGCTTGATGACTTTCTGGGCCATCCTGAGTCGCCGAGCCCCAGCGTATTCGGGGGAAGGCTGGCAACCAAGGCTCAACAAGTACCTTATCACCTCCTTGACAGGCTCATCGTCACAGACAGAGCTACATATGGCATCGTAGAGTGGCGTCACTCCGAAGTCGCCCATCGCGGCCGGATCGGCTCCGTGCTCTACCAACAGCCTCACGCTCTCTACCATCGCGGCGCCGGCGGCATCGTGAATCGGACAACGCCCCTTAGCGTCGGTGGCGTCCACCTTCGCTCCCATCTCGAGCAGTATTCGCACGGGCCCTATGGAGTTGCGACAAGCAAGATGGAGAGGCGTCTGTCCCCGATGATTGACAGCCGAGATCGCCGACGAGCCTAAAGCTCGTAGGAACTCTTCCATTCCTTGGGCCCGACAAGCCAAGTGGAGAGGCGTGTCGCCCACGTTATTCTGGGCCATCCGGTTAGCCCCCACGGCCACCAAGACCCTCACGGCCTCAAGATTCTTCAGAGACACAGCCAAATGGAGCGGCTGCTGGCCCTGGTCGTCCCAAGCTTGATGAGGGCGACGAGCCAATTGCGCTACCCGAGTCTGGTCACCATCACGAATCGCGGCCAAAAGTAAGGGAACCTTGTCGCTCTCCCGGCGAAACAGACTACTCATTACATCAACTCCGACCTGAGTTTAGAGCCTGGGGGTCCCCATAAAGACCGAACTCAGGACAAATTTGCAAAGGGTGATCACCACCGGGTCGTGGACCAAACTCGTCCAGTCGGTTCGACCGGTGAGCCGCCCACTCGCCCAGAGCCCGGGGGTCCCGGCATGGCCGTCCGCTCATTCCCAGAGTCACCAAACGGACACAGTTGGAGCAGCGAAACTTCAAAACATTAAGCTCGCCGGTATCGACCGGAACCTCTTCACCGGGCACCCCTAAGTGGGTCTGGTAATGCCTGAGAATCTTCGAAGTCTCGCTCTCCCGGCGGAATAGACTGCTCAAAAAGAAATCCTCCCCCTAGCTCGGTTAGCCCAAAGTATCATCGAGCACCAATCTTGTCAACACTATTTACGACAGTGAAATTCTTAGCCAAAATCCAAGCCGAACTCGGCTCGCATGATCATGGCGCGGGCGTCATAGGGGGCGGCTTGCTCCTCGTTACCGGAGGCGACCAGCACTTTGGCGTAGTTTTCCAGGATGGGGATCAGGAGGGGGTCCTCGGTGCCGAGGTTCTTTTCCAAGGAGGTGAGCACGAAGTCGTAAAGCTCGGCCGCCTGAACCGGTTTGTCTTCCACTCGCAGCATTTCGGCCAGGGTCACGGCGAAGGTCGGGTGCTCGGTTCCAAACACAGTATGGCGGATGGTCACAGCCTCCTGGAGGAGCTGCAGTTGGCGCTCTTTCTCCTCGCGAGCCTCGGCGATCTTAGCCAGGCGGACGAGAATTTCGGCTCTTTCGGAGTGGCCCTGACCGAGAGTGCGCTCAACGATGCCGAGCCATTCCTGGAGATAGGGTTCCGCCTCGTCCCACTTCTCTTGCATCAACAGTGTCTCTGTCAGTACCCGCAGAGAGAGCCCACAGTCCGGATGGGTGTTGCCGAGATGAGTTTGGCGCACGGACAAGGCTCGACGATAAAGCGATTCGGCTCCTTCGTAGCGACGATGTTTGCGGTACAGCGCGGCCAGAAGCTCGAGAGTTCGGGCGTTGTCGAAATGGTCGGGTCCGAGCACCTGCTCTCGCTGAAAGAGAGCGCGCAGGTAAGCCGACTCCGCCTCGGCGAACCGGCCGTATTCCAGCGCCGGCTCTACCGCCTGCACGTGCAGCTCCTCGGTCTCCTGGCGAACTCTGGCCATTCGCGAGTCTTTCCCTTGAGGGATGACCTTGCGCGGAAGCAAGATGTTCGAAGAAGTCTCGTGAATCTCGAAGGCGGCCAAATAAACCGGCCCCGCCGCCTCCTCATCGCCGGACAGACTTAAAAGTTCGGCGAAACTGTTCAGCGCGGTGGCCACATACGGATGCTGCATTCCGTAAAACTGCTCGGCGATGGCCAGAGCGCGCTCGGCACACTCCATCGCTTCAAAGAAGCGTTTCTGAATGCGATAGTGGCGAGAGAGCGCTTCCAAACAGACAATCAAGTCGGGATGTTCATCGCCCAGAATCGCCTCACTCATCTGAAGCGAGGTTAACAGGTGCTCCTCGGCTTTCTTGAAGCGATACTGGAGAACGTAAAATCGACCGGCCAGACCGTGAACCCATGCCAAATCCGGGTGATTGGTTCCCTCTCCATGATGCTCTGTCAGGGTTTCTAGCGCTTTGGTGAAAAGCGGCTCCGCCTGGCTATACTTGGCCTGGACCTGATAAAATAGCGCCAAGGCGCACAGGTCAGGGACCGCGTCGATGCTGGGTGCGTCGGCGTCTCCCTCTCGAAGGGCCAACAGCTTAACGTAGAGCGGCTCCGCCTTTTGGAAATGACCGTAGACCCGATACAAAACCACCAGGTCATTAATTCTTTGAATCACCTCTTCATGGGTGGGCCCGAGAATGTTCTCCCACACTTCCAAGGCGCGGAAGAAGTACTGGCCCGATTTGGAAATGTCGCCACCAGTCTCGAACAAAGCGCCCAACCGATCGAAGATCTCTCCCACGTGTTCGGATTTCGAACCCATCAATTTCTCTCGAATAGCCAGGGCCTTGAGAAAACAGCTCTCGGCTTCCTCAAAGTTGCCTTGTTGGCGATAAAACTCGCCCAGGTTCAATAAAATCGTGGGGACCGTGGCGTGAGTCTTTCCGTAGTTGACCTCGTAGGATTTGAGCGCTTCCTTAAGGAGCTGCTCCACCTCCATGAACTCCGGCTCTGGATAGACGGCGTGCTTGAGGTAGAGCCGCCCCAAGAGTTCGGCGGCCACTCCTCGCTCGGGATCTTCCTCGTCGGAGACCGAGCGTCGCAGCTCCAGCGCGCGCCGAGTATAGTCGATGGCGGAAAACGGCTCGTCGTCATAGGTGCTCATCAGTCGTGCGGCGCCTAGGAGGGCCGTGGCCACGAGTTCGAGATCTTGGTCCTCGTCATCGACCTCGGCCCAATAGTTGAGCGCGTTATTGTAGACGTCAAAGCTTTCTTCAGCGCGGTCCGCGCGTTCCAGCATACGCGCCAGTTGCGTCAGATGTGAGGCGCGCGCGTAGTTAGGAAGTTTCGGCGCCTCCACCAGGCGCTGAAGCACCGCGATGGCCTCGTCGATATCTCCGCCGGAACGGTGAGTCTCGACCACCAGGTCCAGCACCTGAAGCACCGAATCGAGTTGTTCCTCTTCGATCTCATCAAGGACATCGATCAGTCCGGCGGCCGCCGCGAGAAGATCCGACTCCACGTCGTTGAGCAGGTCGTCGAAGGCGGTATTTTCGACCAAGCCCGTCAACTCTTGATTGGTTACCAGGTGGTTGGCCAGGACCAACCCTGAAAAGCCCAACTCCGAGGCAAGCGGAAGGTCGATGGGGTACGTCATCCCGCGACAGATCAAGACGTTGGCTTCGTTCTCGCTCTGGAAAAGAAAGTTCCCGTAGTAATCTCCACGACTGACGAGGTCCTGGCGCGAGGGGGCCTGGGCCAAGATCTTGGAAGAGCACTTCGATTCATCGAATCCGCTCTCGGGAGAAAAGACCAACTGCAGTAGCCCCTCTCCCAAAGGAATGTCGCCGTTGAGTTGCTTGCCGTCGACGACCACTCGAACTGTACTATGCCGAACCCAATTCTGAATTCGAGCGATGGTCTGCTGGGAAAGGTCGTTGGTGGAGCTGCGGAACAGGTCGCGACTCAGGCCCGTTCGGAATCGGACGATGAGGCGGCTCCCCGGTACGTTGCTCCCTTTCCACGGCACCTTGCCGAGCGCTTCTTCTTTGATCCCGTCCGCGGTGATACGGTAGCGCGTCCCCGCCCGCCCGTTCCAAGATTCCAAATCGACTCGAGGCGCGCCAGTCAGAAGGCTGGCGCGACAGGCCACGGCGATGGTTCGTTCCGACCAAGGCCGTCCTTTGAGCTCTCCTTTGAGGGCTTCGGTGACAAACGTTACGGGAATTTCGATGAAGTCGAAAGCGGCCGTCATCTCATTGATGCCGGTAGTGATGCTCAGTTCATGTCCACCGTTGGCGGCCACCATGGCGAGAATTGCTAGAAGATACCCGCAATCCGCCGTGGGAGCGCCAGGAAAGCGTTGGACCAATGCCGCGTCAGCGCTCATACGCGGCCCGGCCTCCCCACCGTCTCTGGAAGCGGTCTTTGCAAGGCGAACCTTTCCCGAGCCGTGCAATAGTCCGAGCCCCCTAGCCGAGCCACCGGATCGAGGCGGTCGAGATCGACATCATCACCGGTGAAAAGGGAATCGTCCACCTCGATGGCCACAACCTCACCCAGCACGATGGAGCCGCTTCCGGGGCCCTCTCCGACAGGTATGATCTGGGAAAGTCGACATTCCAAGAAAGCCCTGGCTTCAGCCACCCGGGGTACAGAGACGATCCGGCTGGGAGCGGGAGTCAATCCCGCGACATCAAATTCGTCCACCTCGGGCGCATACTCGCCAGAGCAAAGGTTCATCTTCTCCACCAGGTCGCGGCCGACGATCTGGATGACGAACTCCGAGCAGGTTCGCAGGTTGGCTAAGGTGTCCTTGGGCCGTCCGGACTGACCTCCGAGCATGGGGCAAAACATGACCGTCGGTGGCTTGGCGCAGACGACGTTAAAAAAAGAAAACGGCGCTAAATTCAATGTCCCGTCGGCGGCTTTTGTCGACACCCAGGCGATCGGCCTGGGTAAAACCAAAGAGGTGAGGAGCCGATAGACGGGCCTCCAATCGGATGACGACTGTGGTTCCAATAGCAACGAAAGGGTTCCCCTCTAACTTCCCGCCCCCATCGTTTTTGAAGACTTCACCAGTATCTCCTCTAAAGCTTCGACAAAGCGTTGATTCTCCTCCGCCGTGCCGATGGTGACGCGCAGACCCTGGGGCAAACCGGCTTGAGCCAGAGGACGAGCGATCACTCCACGACGCTGAAGCTCTACAAAAAGGCTCATGACTTCGCTTTCACCGGAGAAAAGCATCATGACGAAATTCGCATGAGTGGGTCGATGCTCTACTCCCAGGCGTGTCAACTCGCGGTGTAAGTAAGCACGCCCTTGTTCGTTGGTGCGCAAGGTGGCTAAAAGATGCTCGGTGTCGTCGAGCGCGGCGCAGGCCGCCGCCTGAGCCGGACCGCTGGGCTCAAAGGGCAACTTGACCTTCCAAAGGCTCTCAATCAGTTCGTGATGACCGAAACCGTAGCCCACGCGAAGTCCCGCCAACCCGTAGGCTTTGGAGAAAGTCCGTAAAGTGATCACGTTGTCGTAGCGATAGTCCATCGAGTCGGGATACTCTGAAGCTGAAGCCGCGTACTCGCAGTACGCCTCATCCTGAATCACCAGGACGTGAGGCGGAACCTTTCTCATGAAATGATCGAACTCGTCCCGGGTGAAGATGGTCCCGGTCGGATTGTTAGGATTGCAGAGATAGACGAGTTTGGTCCGCTCGTTGAGCGCTTGTCCCAGCGCGGCCAAATCGAAACGATACTTTGGCGTCAGAGGAACGGTGGTCGGCTCCACCCCTCGGGTTCGGCAAAGAATGGGAAAACCCAAGAAGGCCGCGTCGGCTGTCAGTACCTCGTCTCCGACCTCTAGGAAGACGCGCACGATGGAAGACAAGATCCCCTCGGAGCCCGCGCCGACGATAATGTTGTTGAGATTCAGAGAGAACCTCTCGGCCAACTTCTCTCGCAAAGCGCGGGCGGCCGGGTCAGGGTAGCGATGGCAATCGCTCATGGCTTGACAAGCCGCCTCCACCGCGCGTGGAGAGGGTCCCAGCGGGTTTTCATTGGAGGCCAACTTGACCACGCTGGTCAAGTTGAACTCGTGAGCTACCTCTGCGATGGAGCGGCCTGCCCGATAAGGCTCGAGATTCCGAATGTTGTCCGGAATCAGTCGTTTGAAATCAGGTTGAGCCGACATGCGATAGGGTCAGAGTGACTCGGCCACAGGCTCGACAATGCGCTCTAGGAACGCGGCGATCACAGCCTCGTTGTTGGTCTCTTTCACCTGGCTGTTGATCTTCTCGAAAACTTCGGGTGTGGAGGCATAGCTGGAGGCGTAGGCGACCATGCGGTCCATGAAGTCGTCTCGCCCTAGCTCTGGATGGAACTGGAGTCCGTAAAAAGGCTTTTCGGAGTGTCGGAAGGCCTGCCAATGGCAGCGCTCACTTTGGGCCAGTCGCAGGTATTGAGAGGGCATGGACAAGACCACGTCGTGATGCCCCTGCTGAGCCATGAACTTCTCCGGCAGGCAATCCAGGATGGCGTCGCTCTTGCCTTCCTCCGTCAGGGTGACCTCATAGGTTCCCGTCTCCTCGAGATCGGGTCGAGTCTTGACCTCACCTCCGACGGCGTGAGCCATCAGATGGAATCCGTAACAGAGTCCAAGAGAGGGGACACCCTTTTCCAGCAATCCGCGAGTCCACTCCACCAGAGGTTCAAACCATTCCGGGCGGTCCTGGGCCACCGAGAAATCGCCGGTCCCTCCGATGAAAACCGCGTCGTATCGATCGAGAAGCGATGCGTCGAACGATTGGCGAGTCACATCAAGGATGTCGAAATCGGCACGTTCAAGACCCGCGGCACGCACCAGACACTTAAGCTCATGCTCTTGCATCTGGGGATCCAAACGAGCCTCAACAAGAAGAAAACGGGGTTTGTCAGCTGGCATAGCGAGTCAATAGAACGCCCGCTTTGGAATTCCTCTCCAGAGCGGGCTGGTCGGATGGGGATCGGTATGTAGGCCACGGGTCCACCTAAGGCAGGCCAAACTCGGACCCCTGGGATGACGACCACGCGGTAGGACTACCGTACTATATTAGCAGGAGGAATCAGCTATGGCAGTCTCGGTGAGAAAAGAAAGAGAAATTTCCGACGAGCTGGGTGAGTTGGACCAGTATTATCGCCAGATCGTCAGGCGCCCACTTCTCGACGCCGAGCAAGAGCGCGAGCTGGCGCTCCGGATCAGGCAAGGCGACACCGAGGCGCGACGTATTCTAGCGGAAGCGAACCTTCGTCTGGTAGTCAAACTGGCTCGCCAGTTCCGGTTCGCCAAATTCTCCCTCTCCGATCTGGTGCAAGAAGGCAATCTCGGGCTGCTGGAAGCGGTGGAAAAGTTCGATCCAGACAAGGGCTGCCGATTCTCCACCTACGCCTGCTGGTGGATCCGTCAGTCTATTAGCCGAGCCATAGCCAATAAGGGACGGACCATTCGTCTGCCGGTTCACATCAATGAGCTTTTGCAGAAGTATCATCGGCTCAACAATCAAGCCCGAGCCTGCACCGGCAGCGACGCTAGCCTGCAAGAGGCGGCTGGAGCGCTGATGCCGGTCGACCTGGAAGTGGCGCGACGCAAAGCCGGCCGGTCCCATAAAGGGAAACGACTGTCGGCCGAAGACCCTCGAGTTTTGAACATGGTCGCGCGCATGGAGCGAAAAGCCCAACGCCGACTCGAGGAAATTCTTCGTATGGCTCATCAACCGGTATCTTTGGACCTTCCCGTCGGAGAGGACTCGGAAGCATCGCTTAAAGATCTCTTGTCTGGCTGCGAGGATTTGCAGTGTCCCGATCTCGAGCGCCAATCTCTGGCCTGGCTCTTGTCGCACCTGACGGAAAAGGAGCGACTGCTGTTGGCCTTACGCTACGGATTTGACGGCGGAGAGGGGAAAACGTTCGCTGAACTCGCCGAGATTTTTGGCGTCTCCCGCGAGTCTGTGCGCCAGAAAGAGACTCGTGTTTTGAGCAAACTGCGAGAACTGGCTCTACGGGCACGCTGGAATTGACAGCAGCCCAAAGCCGGAGGGCAGGTGGGCCGAGGGCCCTCTAGGAATGTCCCATCATGTCCACGGTTCCGGTCGCTTATCAGAAACTTCTCGAGATCACTCGGTACATCACCGCCATCACGGAACCGGCGGAACTTTTCCAAAAACTGATCGACACGGCGGTCGAAGTGACCGGCGCCGAACGCGGCTTTCTTCTCCTGCTCAAAGACGGTATTCAACCGGACGAGCCACTGGCCGGCCTTCAAGTCGCCGCGGCCTGCCGAATGAACGCCGAGGAGATCGAGAAAGCCCAGTTCAAGGCCTCTCGCACTGCCATCCTCAAGGTGGTCAGTGAAGGCAGAGCCTCTCATTGGGGTGGAGAGTTTCCCGCCGACTGGCGTTCTCAAAGTATGGAGCTGTTCGGTCTGCGCTCGATCTTGTGCGAACCGTTAAACGTTCACGACCGCACGCTCGGTGTGCTCTACCTGGACTCGGCCATCACCGCCCGCTTTGACGAGGACCACCAGGAGCTTTTGCCGAGCTTCGCCGCCCAAGCCGCCATCTGTCTGGAGAATCTCCGATTGGTTTCCGAGCGTGAGGAGGCCTTGATCCGCGAACACGTCGAGCAAGCGCGGGCCATCGAACTGCAGGTCTACAAAGAGACGCTCTCCTCTTTCATGGCCATCGCCTCCCACGATCTCAAGGGGCCGTTAACGGTGATGAAGACGGGGGTCGCTCTGTTGCGCCGCTCCAATCCAAGCGAGGTCCAGAAAGAAGTCGTGTGGGACATCGAACGCGCGGTGGAACGCGCCGCGCGTCTTGTCTCCACCTATCTCGACATTCAAAAGCTCGAGGACGGTCACGATCTACGCCTCGAGCCTAGATGGGTGGCGCTACGTCCCATCCTTGAAGACGAGATCGCCATGGCTCTGGCTCCTTTACGTCAGGAGAGCAAGGACGGTTTCAACTTTCAAGTCGAAGTGGATCCCCAAACCAAGATCTACGCCGATCCCTCCAGACTCTGCCAAATCCTGGGCAACCTGATCGAAAACGCCATCAAATACTCACCCAAAGGTGGGGCGGTCATCCTGCGGGATAGTACTGGTCCCCAAGGCGCGGTCCTGACCATCCGAGACCACGGTCTTGGAATGTCGGAAGAGGGGCGGCGCCAGCTTTTTGACCGCTTCGTCAGACTCGAGCAAGACAAATCGATCCGCGGAACGGGACTGGGGCTCTTCATCGTGCGGCGCCTGGTGGAAGCCCACGGCGGCACCATCGAAGTCGCCAGTACGGAAGGTCAGGGAGCGACTTTTACTTTGACTTTTCCGCGGCCGGTGGAGGCGTAACTTCGCCCCTAAGCGGGAAGCCTTGGAGTTGGGAACGCCGAGCCTTATCTCGCCCTGGGGGCGAGGGAGTGTCCCGGCGTCCCTACACTAAAGCCTATCGGCGAGAGAAGACGTTCCCACGCCCGTATCGAGAAGGCATTCTCTACTCCAAGGCCCCACAGTAAGGCCTACTTACTGTCTTTCCCGTCGACGAGTCCTGCTTGAACCGCGAACAGCACCGCCTCGACGCGGTCGCGCAGGTCCAGTTTTTGCATCATCCGGTTGACGTGCGTTTTGACCGTGGTGTGACCAATGCAGAGGATCTCCGCGAGTTCTTTGTTGTTGAGACCGCGAGCCATCCCTTCGAGGACCTCTCTCTCCCGCGCGGTCAATAGCTCGAGCTTCTTCTGAACATCCATCCCGGGACTCTGCGTGGTCGCTTCATTGCGCGGCATGGCCGACATCATGCGAAGAATCTTCTGAGCCACTCGTGGCTGGATTAAGGACTCTCCATGATAGGCCACGCGAATGGCCTTCACCACTTCGTCGATATGGGTGTCCTTGACCAGATAGCCCGCGGCGCCGGCACGAATCAGCTCGAAAATCAACTGGTCGTCCTCGTAGGCGGTCAAGATCACGACCTGAGTGGCGGGACACTCCTGGCGGATCAATTTGGTCGCATCCACTCCGTTCATTTTCGGCATCTCAACATCGAGTAGTATGATGTGAGGTCGATGCTTTCGACAGGCATCCACCGCTTCGAGCCCATTGGAAGCATGAGCCACAATATCAATATCCGACTCTTCCTCGAGCGTATGCACCAGCATTTCTCGGAAAAGGGGGATGTCATCAGCGATGACCAGGCGGATCAACTCAGAGGTCTCGGGACTTGCTACCATGGCTTTACCTCACGCTTTCGGCCCCTACCGTCAACTCCCTGGCAAGTCGTGCTCAAGACACGACAGGAAGGTGAAATTCAAAGGTCGTTCCCTTCCCCACCTCGCCGGCGACGGTGATCTCTTGTCCGTGACTTTCTAAAATCTTGGCCACGATGTATAACCCCAGACCCAAGCCGGAAGAGTTGCCCATGCTCTCCGGCGCGCGAGTGAACTTCTCGAACAAACGCTTGCGCTCGGCGGCGGGGATTCCCGGACCGTGGTCGACGACCTGGATTCTGACCCCCTTTCGAGGCACCACCCGCCAACGCAAGATGACATTGGGTGTCCCCTCGGCATGCTTTTGAGCATTGCTCAAAAGGTTGGTCAGGACTCGCTTCATGCGCGTCCGATCTGCCTCGACACATATCTCCCCGTTGTTCTCGCTCGAGGGCTCCAGGATGACGCTGGGAAGACTCTCGTCCACGTTGAGCTCGTCGCTCACCTCCTGAGCGAGACGGTCCAGGCTGAAGGTCTCCATGACCGGCTGCAAGGTACCGAACTCGATCTTCATCGCTTCCAACAGGTTCCTCACCAATTCGAGGGCGTGGGAATTGGCGGTGCTGACCCGAGCGATATAGGTCAGATGTCGCTCGGTCAACTGTTCCGGTTTTCGTTTGAGCAGGTCGCAATAGCCCTGGATCGCGGCCAAAGGTATTCGAAGATCGTGGGTGACCAGGGAGAAAAACTCTTTCATCTCCAGTGTCTTCTCCTCGACCTGAAGTTCCAGATCCCGGTTGAGGCCCTCGAGTTCCCGCTGATACTTCAAGCGTTCCAGAGCCAAACGATGAAGCGTTTGGGATAGGCTGATCAGTTCGTTACTGCTGGTCAGCTCCTCGCTTTGAATCTCGGAATCCAGCTGCTTGACCGATTCCAGAAGCCCTTCCATAGGTCGAGCGATGGCGTGCTGAGACCACAGGTGGATCGACATCAAGGAGGTCAGAACGAAAGTCAGAGCCAGCAGCACGTTCCCGGCCGTGATCAAGGTCAATCTGCGCGATGAACTAGACACATTGAAAGACAGATGAAGCACACCGCGCAACCTTGCGGGAGGCAACCTATCGAGTTCGAGCCCTTTCTCTTCCTCGACAACAAAAATCGGAAACAGGTGCTCGTAGGTGATCTGATGCCCTTGGGAGTCGAACAGAGGCAAGGCGTCGGTGTAAGGAACGGCCATCGGCCGGTCAGGATTCTGAGTCAAAAACAGATGGGTCGGCAGCGGCTGGGTGCGCAATCTCTGAAGAAGCTCCTCTTTGAGGGGAAGCGTTTCCTCGCTCGCGCCGGAGCGATACAAGACACCGCCATTGACGTCCCAGAGTTCGAAATAGCGCAAGCCGGGTAGCCTATCCACCTCCAGGGGGGTTTGGGCCCCACTGGTCGGCCTATCCATCGAGGCCGAATCGAGGTAATGGGGAACCACGTCCGCCTGAATGGCCTCGCTGGCTCTCAGGCCCAGATGGCGAAGACGCTGTTCCTCATCAGCCAGAAAAGATAGGCGAAGGACCCCCACGTTGAAATAGGACACCACCGCTATGGATAAAGCGATCAAGACCACGAAAAGTGTCATGATCTGCGTTCGAAGGCGCAGGCCCACTAAAAAACCGCCTCGACCCTGGCCATACCCGACTGCTCGGTCCCCAGCAGTAAGCCGTTTTTAGCCAGGTAACGTTCTCCCGGTTGGTAGTCTCCCACCAGACTGTTCCCTTTCTCCTTGACTGTCATGTCCCGAACCGGCAAATCAGCAAAAGGATAGCCACAAGGTAAAAGATGAGATTCGATGCCATCGGTGGCCAGAGCCTCCAGGGTGACGGCGTCATCGAGAGCAAACGGTCCGCTCTGGGTGCGTACCAGGAAAGCCAGCGCTCCTCCGACGCCCAATTTCTGACCCAAATCTCGAGCCATCGAGCGAACATAGGTGCCCGACGAGCAGACAAGAAAAAAACGAAGGCGACCCGTGTGGGGCTGGTAAGAAAGAAAGTCACAACGAGCCACCTGAACCTGACGAGCGGCGAGTTCAACCGTCTGCCCCTTGCGAGCCAAAGCGTAAGCTCTCTGCCCATCCTTACGAATGGCGGAAACCTGAGGCGGCACCTGGGAGATCTCGCCGCGAAACAGAGCCAGCTCGGCCTCCCAGTCACTCTCGATTAGAGAGGAAAGCTTTTCCGGAGAGTGGCGATGGAGCACCTCACCCTCCAGGTCGTCGCTGTCGGTACTCACACCGAATTCGATCTCCGCGAGGTAGGCCTTCATGTGAGGTCCACGATCGGGGAGCAAGGAGATCAGGCGAGTCGCTCCGGCGACGGCGATGGGAAGAACGCCTGTGGCCGCCGGGTCCAGTGTGCCCAGGTGCCCCACCTTGGTCTTGCGCGGTACCAGCCGGCGCACTCGGTAGACCACGTCGTGACTGGTCATGCCGGGCGGCTTGAGAATATTGAGAAAGCCCGCCGAGCCGCTCACGGGGTCGCCTCGAGCATATGATGGACCGCCTGCAAAGCCAACAAGTACCCCCGCGCTCCCAGACCGGCGATCGAGCCGACGCAAACCTCAGAGACCACCGAGTGCCTCCGCCACTCTTCCCGAGCGGCGATGTTGGTCAAGTGAACCTCCACGACCGGAATGGAAAGCGAGGCGATGGCGTCTCGCAGGGCCCGCGAGGTATGAGTGAGAGCACCCGGATTGATCAACACCGCTCCCACTTCCTGGCCCTCCTCGGCCGCGTGGAGAGCGGTTAGGAGCTCTCCCTCGAACTGACTGGTCAGCATCTGAATCGGACGTCCGTGACGCTCACCCCATTCCCTCCACTGCGCTTGAAGGTCGGACAGCCTCTGATACCCGTACTTCTCCGGCTCGCGACGCCCTAAAGAATTCAAGTTGGGTCCGTTGAGGATCAAGATGGCGTTTCTCACCGCGCATCCTCCGCGGGTTCTGTCTTGAGCGACTCCACCGCACGGCGAACCAGCTCGGGGTCGGGAGCGGTCACCTGTAAAACTCGTCCGGGACGGATCGGAAGGATGAAGTTCCACGATCCGGCACTGGCTTTCTTATCTCGGCCGAAAGCTTGGCGAATCGGCTCCCAATCCCAGCAGGCCCGCGAAGGGCACGGCAGGCAGACCGGCAGTGACCAGCGCTGGAGAAGCTCGACCAGTTCCCTCTCGAAGTCGACCTCGAGAAGTCCCAGGCCTCGGCTCAAACGAACAGCCGCGAGCATCCCCAGACCTACCGCCTCTCCGTGCCTCAAGTCGAATCCGGAGGTCCACTCCAACGCGTGGCCAAAGGTATGTCCCAGGTTCAAGGTCGCGCGGAGCCCGGTCGTTTCGTAGGGGTCCTCCACGACCACGCGCAACTTCACTTCCACCGCCTCGATGAGAAGACTCTCGCGTCGCTCGATTTGTTGAAGCTCCTCACGCCCGCCGGAGAGCAAAGTCGTCCAAAGGGCTCCCCCGGACAAAATCCCGTGCTTGAGCACCTCAGCCATTCCAGAGCCCCACTCCGCCTCCGGCAAAGTGTCCAGCAACTCGGGGTCGACCGCTACCGCGCGAGCGGGGTAGAACTGGCCGACCAGATTCTTTCCTTGGGGAAGGTCGATACCGACTTTCCCTCCCACCGAGGCATCCACCATGGCCAAAAGTGAGGTCGGACAGCTGTAGAACGGCAGGCCACGTAGATAGGTCGAAGCCACAAAGCCCGCCAGGTCGGTGACCATCCCCCCTCCCACCGCGATCACGGCAGTCGAGCGGTCGGTGCCCAGGTCGCACATCCGCGACCAGAGCGTCGTGGTCGTCTCCACGCTCTTGGAAGCCTCTCCGGCCGCGACAGAGAGGACATCACAGCCGGAGAAGAGCTCTGGATAGGACGCCGCTAAGGCCCCGCGAACGCCGTCATCGGTGATGACGACACGCCGCTTATGCTTCTTGACGACACGCTCGATGAGGCGATGGCGCGAGCCCTTGCCCTGGATGAGGTCGCTAGCATCGCGACCGATCTCTACTCGTACAGACACCGCCAAGTGTTCGGCTCATTTCCCGCCGTTTCCCCCGGGGGAGGCTTCCCGCTGAAGAAAGGGATACCGGTTCAGCAAAGCCTCCAGATGCCCCCTGGCCTCCTCGTCCTCCGGATGCTCCGCCAGGCGGCTTTGCCAGAGGGCCAATTCCACTTCTGGCAAGTCAGCGACCAAAACTGCGGCCTTCTCCAGAAACTCTCTTCGCTGGTTCGGATCCTGTGTTTGCATCGCGAAAGAATAGTTAGTGCCAGCTTGTTTAAGCTTTTCAGGATCGGCCATCAATCGAAAACATTCCGCGAAGTCGCAACGTCGTTCCAGCTTGAAGAGGGAGCTTTTTCGCAACCCTTCGAGCGCATCGGGAGGGTACAAACGGGCATCGCTTCCCGTGGCCGATCTTAGGGTTCGCCGGGTTGTCTCCCACTCGATGACGTCACACCCCATATGCGCCATAGCGATAGGCAGGCTCTGAAAATCGCTACTCATAATCGGATCGCTCGCGGGAACTCTGGCGATAGTGGACACTCGAGCGTTGTTGAGGGTCATGACCTTTCTTACCGATTCCGAACCCAGACCCCGATAGAACGGAAGGTAAATCTCGTTCTGAAAACGGCGGGCTAGCGGTCCCATTTGATACCAGTGCCAAGCCCCCGGGAGCTGAAGAATGAGTAAGAAGATGATGCCAACTCCACGAGTCCTAGGAGCCAAGTTCTTGAGGCTAAGAGAAAAGACAAGAACAGCCCAGAGAGGCCAGTATCGAGGGTTAAAAAACGGCCAAAGAAAAAAGACGAAGGGGAAAGCAGCCAACCAGATCGCTATCGGCTCCTCGAGAAAGTCTCGAAAAGCCGCCTTGGGAGCTCGGGTCCGAAAAAACGAAAACAAGCCTATCAACGGAAGCAGCCAGAGGACCTGATAACTCCAAACGGACCGGTTGAAAAGCGCCTCCAGAGCCATCGTCGCGTTTTGACTGACCAGGACTTTTCCATAGGACCAGAGACCCTGAAATCGATCCTCCCCAAAGACTCCACCGGCCACCATCAGATGAGGGTTCCGCTCGGCGTGCGCCAAAACCGTTCCGGCTAACACCCCACTCAATAGAAATCCACCCAAGTAGAGTCCCGTGAGTTTGCGCGTCGCTTGACGTGTCACCAGAGCCACTCCGACAGCGGCGGCGGCCAGCAATCCTTCCGTTCTGGTCAAAAAGCACCATCCGGCGAGCAATCCCAACAGTAAAGCCGACTTGGGCCCCTCAACCCGCTTGGCTCCGAATAGGCACAATACCAGCAAGAGAAAATACAAAGGCTCGGACATCAAACTCGAACCGAGAATCATCACTTGCGGAGCATTCAAGAACAAAAGCGCGACCGCCAACCCATAGAATCGAGAGCCGCTACGCCGGACAAACTCCAAGCCTAACAGACAGGCTGTCAGACAGGTCAAGCAGGTAGACACGACCCGTCCGATTCCGTACCAGTCCTGGCTAAACTTTAAAAAGAGTGCCAGCAGTACAGGCCAGCCCGCCGCGTAGTGTGTCGGTATAGCGAAGCCGGACACTTCATCGGCCCGCGCGAAATGAAGCCCTCTTAGAAGAAAGCACGCGTCGTCGTTCATCTGCCCATCGGGAATCAGATAGAAGATGATGGGTCGGGTCAGAGCGCCAAACAAAAGTATGGCGACAACGAGGAGCCAATCGCGTTGCCGTTGCGAAATGCCCTTGAGATACTTCACTATTGACGCGACAAGAGTCTAGCGGTTGGCGACCTGATAGATCTCGGTGCCTTCGGTCTGGGTCAAGTCGCGGAAGGCGGTGAGAAGTTTTTTGGTGATAAGACCAGGCTTACCCGTTCCGATCTCTCGTCCGCACAGATTGACGACCGGAATGATCTCGGCTCCGGTTCCCGTCACGAAGCACTCATCGGCGACGTACAGGTCGTGAGCGGTGAGAAACGACATCTGAACGGACAAGGAGAACTTCTCAGCCAGCTCCATCACGACGCTACGGGTGATCCCCTCGAGGATTCCCACCACGGCCGTGGGGGTAAAGAGAGCGCCGTTCTTGACCAGGAAGATATTCTCCGAAGTGCACTCTGTGAGATATCCATGCCTATCGAGCATTACCGCCTCGGCGCAGCCGGCGTTGATCGCCTCGAGCTTACCCAGGATGTTGTTGAGATAGTTGAGCGACTTGATGCGCGGAGACAAAGTGTCGGGCGAATTCTTTCGCGTCGAGGCGATCATCAGGCGCAATCCGTTCTCGTAAGTCTCCTGGGGATAGAGTTTGATCTCGTCGGCGATAATAATGATGGCCGGCTTGGGGCACTTACGGGGGTCGAGCCCCAGGTCGCCCCGACCGCGAGTCACGACCAAACGGATATAGGCGTCATGAAGATTGTTGATCCTCAGTGTCTCCAGGACAGCCTCCCTCATCTCGTCGCGCGACAGCGGTACCTCGATTAGGATGGAACGGGCCGATTGATAGAGCCGCTCGAGATGCTCTTCAAGGCGAAAGACCCGACCGGCGTAGGCTCGGATCCCCTCGAAGATGCCGTCTCCGTAGAGCAGGCCGTGGTCGTAAACCGACACACTGGCCGTCTCCTTCGGGTGGTAGGCCCCGTCAATGTAAATCTGAAGACTCATGAAAATATCAACCTCCTGCTTTGGGCTATCTTGCCCCCGGCCCACCCACAAATAAACCTCCAGACCGTGGAGATACTCCGAGCAAGGAAATGGATCCGTCGACGAGAAGCTGCCAGGCCAATGTCTTGTGAGCTGATCAACGCGTCTCTTTCCGAAGGGATCACACTGCGCCAGAGAATGCTGGAGCATACGGCGACGATCGCGGCCGGTGGAGAGTTATGGATCGAGACGCTCCGCTCCGGCGGCGTGATCTATCTCGCCGGCAACGGCGGTAGCGCGGCCGACGCTCAGCACCTGGCGGCCGAGATGATCGGACGCTTCGAAAGGCTCAACGGCTATCCCGCGATCGCTCTGACGGTGGACAGCTCTAGCTTGACCGCGCTGGGAAACGATCTCGGCTTTGATCAGATCTTCAGCCAACAGGTCAAAGCCTTAGGACGGCCCGGCGATCTGTTGGTGGCCATCTCCACCTCGGGCAACTCTCCCAACATCTTGCAGGCGGCTGAGGTGGCCAAAAAGCGCGGACTCAAAGTGTTGGGCTTGGTGGGGCAAACAGGCGGTGCTCTCGAGCCGTTGTGTGACGTCTGCCTGAGAGTTCCGTCGAATAGAACCTGCCGGATTCAAGAGATCCATCTCTCGGTCGGTCACATCTGGTGTGAAATGGTGGAGAACGCTTTGCCCACGCCGACTCCGCTCGCCCACAGGTCGTAAGACTTGCACGTCGGGATTTTCTCCAACGCCTACCACCCCGTGATCAACGGTGTCGTCAACTCGATCGAAGGAATTCGGCAAGGTCTTCTTGAGAGTGGCCATCAGACTTGTCTTTTCGCCCCCGAGGTCCGAGGATATCGCGACGACGATTCCGCCGTTTATCGATTCGCTTCGCTCGAGATGACCAAAAGGGGCTCCTATCCCATTCCTATTCCCTACTCGGGGCGACTTTTTCGGCTGCTCAAAGGTCTCAATCTCGACATCATTCACGCTCATCATCCCTTTCTCTTGGGTGCGGTGGCGGCCACCTTCGCCCGGCGAAAACGCGTGCCTCTGATCTACACCTTTCACACTCAGGTCGAGCTGTACAGCCACTACATCCCGCTCAACCAACAGATGGTCAAAGAGGTTGCTCGCGCGCGCCTGACACGCTTCCTCAACAAGTGCGACCTGGTCATAGCACCGTCGGAAGGGGTCCGCGAGCTTCTCGACTCCTACCGTGTGCGAGCCCGCGTGGTGACTCTGGCCAATGCCATCGATACCGAGCGATTCCAACATCCCACCTCGGGACGCGACTGGAGAGCCGAACTTCACATCCCGAAAAACGCTGTGGTCAGTCTCTCGGTCGGCCGGTTGGCCAAAGAAAAAAACCTCGACTTTCTGCTACAAGCCTTCGCCCAGCTCGCCCTAAGTGAAAATCAATATCTGGTCGTGGTGGGCGAGGGTACCGAACGAAACCGGCTGACCGAGCTGGTGCGACACCTCGGCGTGGCACCCCGGGTGAGATTCACCGGCGCGGTCCCCTACCACGAGATGCCATCGGTCTATCAGGCTTGCGACCTTTTCGTCATCTCGAGTACCACGGAAGTCAAGCCGCTAGTCGTTCTGGAGGCTCTGGCCAGCGGTCTGCCCGTACTGGCGGTGGCGGCTTGCGGTACCTCCGACACCCTTCACCACGGGATCGATGGATGGCTCTCTCCGGCCGACAGAGCCGCCTATCTCGAGGGCTGGCGCAAGCTCACCGAAGATTCGGAGCTTCGCTGTCGGCTCGGCCGCGCCGCCCATCACACCGCCCGTCTCTACTCCTTCCCCGGCTACATCGAGCGCCTCGTCGAGCTCTACCGTGAGAGCATCTCCGCCTACGGCCGTCCAACGACGGCGGGAGTTCGAGGCGCTGTCTAGGCCGAGTTCGCCCTGGAAACTAAAAGTCGGAACAGCGGTCTCGGAAATCGACCCACGGCTTTGGGACCAGCTGGCCGGCGACGAGAACCCTTTTCTCTCCCACGGCTTTCTCTCGGCCTTAGAGGAGAGCGAATGCGTGGGTGACGGGACGGCCTGGCTACCCAGACCGCTTCTACTATATCGCGGCGAGGAACCCATTCCAGTAGCCGCGGCGCCGGCCTACCTCAAGCTCGACTCGACCGGCGAATATATCTTTGACTACGGATGGGCCGATGCCCACCAGCGAATGTTGGGAAGCTCTTACTATCCCAAACTGCAGATCGCGGTGCCTTTCACCCCGGTCCCCGGACCTCGACTTCTCCTCCACCCTACCCTCGACCCGGCCTCGCGACGAGAAGCCGCCCGAGCGCTTCTGGGCGGATGCGTCGAACTGGTTCGAAGGGGAGAGCTCTCTTCAGCCCACCTCACCTTCTGCCAGTCCTTCGAGACCGACATAGCCCAAACCGATTCAGGCTTTCTTCCCCGCCTGGGCGAGCAGTATCACTGGTTCAACGAGGGATACTCCGACTTCGAGCACTTTCTGGAAAGCCTCGCCTCACGCAAGCGCAAAGCCATCCGGCGAGAGCGAAAGCTGGCCAACGCCCACCCCATCAGTATTCATACCGTCCACGGTGATGAAGCAACTTCCGAACAGTGGGATGTCTTCTTTCGCATGTACCGCGCCACCGCGGAAAAGAAGTGGGGGCGCCCCTATCTCAACCGAGAATTCTTCCATCTGTTGAGCCAACGCCTGGGGCGCAAGGTCGTGCTCTTTCTGGTCCGTCGCGAGCCCCAGGGGCGTTGGGTCGCGGGAGCATGGAATCTGCGCGGGACCCAGGCCCTGTTCGGTCGAAACTGGGGCTGTCTGGAGAGCCTCGACATGTTGCACTTTGAAGTCTGTTATTACCGCGCCATCGAATACGCCATCAGCGAAGGCCTCGCGCGCGTCGAGGCGGGAGCCCAAGGCTTTCATAAGATTCAGCGGGGCTATCGTCCGGTCGCCATCCATTCGGCTCACTACATCCAAGACCGAGGATTCGCCCGCGTCATCGCCGACTATCTTCAGGACGAGCGGAACGAGCAGACCCATCGCCTCGCCGCTTTAGACGGCCTCACACCCTTTCGAAAGGAGCCTCAGTGACTCCAAAAGAGACCTCCCTGGAGCGTTCCAGTCCCCTCTCGTTGCTGACCAAAACTCCAGCTCTGACGCGTCTGATCGGCAAGCTGCAGAACGCCACCGAGGAAATCTTAAGGGCTCAGGAAGCTTGCGCGGTGGCGGGACTGGCCATGTCGGCCCACCCTCCCTTCGTGCTAGCCTTCTGCCCCTCCGAGATCGAGACGGCCCGCCGGGAGTTCACCCAGTTTATTCTGCAGGGCGAACTGCGCCTGCACGGTTTGTCCCATCTTCTCAGCCGCTCTCTTTTCGAAGAAGCCTTCGAGCTGACCAGCACCGTCATCGGAGAGCTACCCGAAACCTCGGGACGATTCACCCTTTCCACTCCAGTCACGGTGGAGAAGCTTCTCTCCAACTCCGACTTGGAGCTCGGCAAACGCCAACTCTCTCGCTTTGGAGTGCAGTGTCCCGAACGAGAGGAGCTATGGCTGCGTCCCCAACTGGTGGCCAACTTCGTGGAGTATGAGCCCAGCGAGGGCGGCAACCTCTTCAAGGTGACCAAACTTCTTTCCCGCATCAAAGCCGAGCAGGAACTCTGGAACAAAGTGACCGACGAGATCTTCGACCTCGATCGCCTTTTCGCCCGAGACAAGCAGCTCCGACGTCTTTCCCGTTACGTCAAGGACGTCTTCGGGATCAAAATCCTGACCGAGGATGTCGCGGCGGCCCGCACCCTGCATTCCCATCTGACCACCTGGCGTTGGACCGAGTCCGACATCGAGCGCTTGGGTCTGCCCGATCTCCCCAGCGATCTTCGTTCTCTGCGCTGCCTCGAGTTCTTGGAGATCAAGGACTACCTGTCCCAGGGTTCGGGGAAAAACTCTGGCTGGACGGCGGTCAAATCGGTCGTTCGCTGGTGGGACCAGACCTTCGAACTTCAGGTCCAACCTCTACCGAACTACTACCGCGAACAGGAACGATTCACTCGCGAGAGCCATCGGTCGTTTAAGATCTCTCGCGATCAGCTTCGTGACGACCTGGCCCACCGTCTTCCCCTTTATGGGTTCGTGCGCGAGCTACTCCGCTGGCTTTTCTCACCGGAACTCTCCAGCGGGCGACCGAGCTTTCCCGGAGTAGCTCTCTTGCTGGAGGCTCCGAGCATTTCCGCTTCCCATTCGAGGGGGACAGAGCCTTAGTCCGTGTAATGAAAGCCGTGTGAGTGAGAAGAAAGCCACCACCTCGTCGACCGCGCGCACGGTGCTTCTGCTCAAGAAGAAACTTCTTCTTGAAAGCAAAAAACGTAAGCTATTAGCCGACAAGCAAGCCAAGACGCTAGAGGCTCTCAAGGTCAGCAGGCAAGCTCTGGCCTCGGTCAAACAAGAGCTGCTCAAGTACAAGACCGCTTACGTTCGGCTCAGAAAGCAGAGCGCCTCAACCGCGCCTTCTCCCGCCGACAATGCTCGCACCACCGCCCTCGAGAACGAAGTCGCCCGGCTTGAGGCCGAACTGACTAAAGCCCAGGAGAGAATGACGAAAACCCTGGTCTTGCTCAAAGAGAGCAAGGCGGAGGCGAAAGAGGTCAGGGCTCGTCTGCGCGAGGCCGAACGGGGAGTTCGGGGCGACCCCTCCCTCGCCGTCGCCAGGTTTCAGGAGGAGACCTTAGCCGCTCGCGAGGAGGCCCGTCAAAGCGCCGAGGAGATCGCCGAACGAGATGCCGAGATCGCTAGCCTCCAGGGGCAGATGTCAGAACTTCAAAGCCAACTGGCCTCGGCCGCCCGCTCGGGGCAAGCCGAAGGAGAGCTGGCGGCCGCGCAGCTAGATTCGGTCAAGCGCTCACTGGCCAAAGAAGTCGAAGCCTCCAAGGCTCTGATGTCTGAACTCGAGGGTACCACTTCCGAGCTTGCTCGTCTGGAATCAGAACTTGCTCGAAGCAAGTCCAGCCTTCAGCTCGCCGAATCCAGCCGGCAGCAGCAGGCCGAAAAACTTCTAGAGCTCGCCGATGCCTTCAGCCAGTTGCAGGAAGCTCACAGTCGAACGCGCTTTGCCGACGGAGAAGAGCTTGAGGATCTTCGCAGCCAGATCGCCGAGCTTCAGGGACAGCTTCAGGAACGGCAGGAAGCCATCGAGCAACTCGAGGCCGCCAAAGAGGAAGCGGAGAAACGTCGCGCCGCGTTGAGCAAAGAGCACGAGGAGACTCTTCTCAAGCTCTGGGATCTCGAGGAGCGGCTCAAAAACGGTGTGAGCGAGCAGGAAGCCTTCGTTGGCGCCATGGAGACGGAGGTCCAAGAACTCAAGGCCGCTCGAGCACAGCAAGATGAACGGCTCGAGCAGCTCGAGCGCGAGCGCGACGAGGCCCTACGAACCGCCGCGACAGCTGGACAAGAAGCCCTGAGCGTTCCCACCCGTTCAGAGGAGCTAAGCGAAGCGAAGGCGCGAGTGGCCGAACTAGAGATGCGCCTGCTCACCATGAGCGGTCGTCTCGACGAGGAGTCGGCGAGGGCTCTGGCCGCGACTTCCGCCAAAGAAGCTCTCACCGTGCAGATGCAGACCCTCAAGGAATCGCTGGCCCAAGTCGAGAGTCAGGCGCGCCAAGTTTCCCAATCCTCCGATGCTCCCGCCAACGAGGGGCGCGTGAAACATCTCGAGGAGCAACTGGTGGAGACACGGGCACGTCTTTTGAGTTCGCACAACGAGATGGACGAGGTCGACCAGGCGCGGCTAGCCGCCCTGGCTCGAGTCACGGAAAAGGACAAGGAGCTGGCAGTCAAGGACAAGGAGCTTGCCGCCACGCTGGCCCAGGTTGGCCAACTGGAAAACTTGGTCGCCCTCTTGGAACAAAAGGAAGAGACAGCCAATCGCCAGATGCAGGTCCTCCGCCAGCAGCTCGGAGATCTCTTGGAAGAAAACGCGCAACTCAAAGACGAGATGCAGGGCAAGTCGAGCCGCTTGCTGGCGGTGGAGCGCTCCTTTGAAAACACCGATGAGAAGATGGTCGCCTTGCAGCGCCGATATGAGAATACCCACGACGCCTTGGAGCGAGCCAAGGAAGAGCTGACCGAGGCCCGCACTCGAGCTTTGCAGGGGATGGCCCGAGCGGACGAGGCGGAGAAGAAGACCCGAGCCGCGGCCGAGGAGATCAAATCGCTCAAGCGCAAACTCGAACGCCTGCAAGAGCGGGTGGCCGAACTGGAGATGCTCTCCTGACTAGGAGCCTCGTCGCGGCCCTTCCACCACAGCCAGAAGAAGCTTCTCGAAGAAATTAGGAAATCGGCACAATGAGGAGAACACCGCGCGCTTGAGTCGGGGATGCTCCAGAACCCTCAAAAGCGTGTGGACCACCATGCAATGGCGCAGCTTTAAGGCGCGATATCGCGTGGGATAGTACGAAAGCCGACCCTCGCGATAAAGCTCGGCCAGGGTCATCGCTTGAGCCAGGCCCAAGCAGAGCCCTTCTCCCGTGAGAGCGTCGAGATATCCGCCGGCATCTCCTAAGAGCGCGATCTTGCCCGAAGGGTGCAAAGGAGAGGTGACCAGTTGCTGAAGCGGTCCTATGGCGCGGTCCGGTCCAAAAAAAGCATCCTCGGGAGGTAGAGTACGCCGGTAGGCCTGGGGGAAACGGTCGAGCAGACGTTTCCACAGCGCGCCTTGACCCTCTGGCGGCCGTCCGAGAAGCTCTGGCGACCAGAGAAAAGCCAACCCGTGAAGGCCCCCTCCCAGGGGCGTCAGATAGGTCTCGAGACCCTCCCCCAGGGTGACCGTCACGCCCCGGCATGACGAGCTTTCCCGAAAGTACACCCTGGCCCCCCAACGAGAAAATCGGCGTACTCCAGAAGAGCTCAGACCCGCCTGCTCCCTGACCCGGGAATGAAGCCCGTCGGCTCCGATGAGGAAACGGCAGTGGACATCTCCCTCGTGCCGCCCTTCCAAGCGAACACGGACCCCGTCGGAATCCAGCCGCAGCTGTCGAAATCGTGTCTGGCGCCAGGCGCTCAGTCCGCTTTCTGCCACGCTTTCGGACATGGCTCGGGTAAGCTCTTCCCGGCAGACCCCACGGGAGGGAAGAGTCAGACGCGCCTTGAGCTGAGACAGCCCGTTCCCTTTCGGGTCAGGCATCTGGTAGACCAGCTCTTCAATCGGGGCTTGCCGGTGAATGCGTTGAGCCACACCGAGGCGTTCCAGGACGGTCCAACCCAGGGGTAAGATCCCCTCACCGCAGATTTTGCCGGCCGTCGCCCCGGCGTCCACTAGAAGAACATCATGCCCTCGACGGTGCAACTCCAGAGCGACCGCGCTACCGGCCGGACCTCCACCCACCACCAAAACCTCGATCTCGGTCACCTGGCCTCATCCCACCATCGCACCACGCTATCGAAATGCCGCCAACCTCGGGCATGAGAACGACTGGCGCGCTGGCGCTCCCAGTCGGGATACCCCATGGTCACTAAACCCAGAAAGCGCCAGGTGGACGGCCATGGAACCAGCTCGATAGCGGGCTGAGCTCGATGGGGGCCGAGATAGCCGCAAGCCAACCCTTCGGCCTGAGCGGCCAGATAGAGGGTCATCAGAGCCTTCCCTGCGTCTAAGACGGCGTAATCCAGCGGCCATGTCGCCGGGTCGCTGGTCTTGTCCGGCTCGCCATAGCGCTTGAGATACGCTCCGGGCTCGGTACCCACGAAGAGATGGACGGGAGCGACGGAAAGCCAGGGCTCGAATCCTTTCTCCATGTATTCGTTCTCGCCCAGCCGGTGGGCCACGGCCAGACGTCGAGCGCTATCGGTGACGACGCCGATCCGCCATCCTTGGGCGTGACCCGCCGAGGGGCTCCGCCGAGCCGCCTCCAGAACCTTTGTGATCATCTCGGTCGAAACCGGCCGGTCCTGGTAGGCCCGGCACATTCGACGAGCTTTTAGCAATTGATAGAAGGCTTCCACAGCTCCATCCGTCCAGCTGCGTAACATTTAGCCGCTTCTTGCCGGCGCAGCTTGCCACTCGAGGTCACGGGCAAGCTACCAGACTCGAGCAAAAGGAGATCGGCGACGACCAGACCGCTATGTTCACGCGTCGCGGCCAGGATCTGATCTCGCAACGGCTGTTCGGCTCCGGTGAAGTCGCTTTTCACCTCGCAGGCCAGCACCAGTCCGTCCCGGTCGGGACCAAAATCGTGAGTGAACGCACAGCAACGACGCAATGGGGAAAGAGCCTCCAGGACCCCTTCGACCAAACTCGGGTCATGGTTACGACCGTCGATGAGCAGGATGTCCCGTCGGCGCCCGTAGAGATGAAGCTCGCCCTGATGGAGGAAACCCATGTCGCCTGTCCGCAGCCAACCGTCGCTACCCAAACGCGAGGTCGTTCCATCTTCTCCGAGATAACCCGCCATCAAGGAAGGTCCGCGAAGGTGAAGCTCTCCCAGCCGGCCCTCTTCGAGCGGCGACCCGTTCGGGTCGCGAATCTCGATCTCTATCCCCTCGAGCGGCCGCCCCAGGCTGGGAGATTCGAGCGGACCGTCACGGTAGAGCCCATCGGCGGCCATGCTTTGCGGGTCGTAGGAGAGAGTCTTCAAACCCTGCCCCAAAGGAGAGAAGGTGACCGCCAGAGTCGCCTCGGCCAGGCCGTAGACGGGTGAGAAAGCTCTCTCGTCAAAGCCCAGCGGGGCGAAAGTTCGAGAGAACCTGCGCAACGTCGCCGGGCGAACCGGTTCGGCCCCCACCATGGCGATGCTCCAACACGACAGGTCCAAACCCTCGAGCTCTTCCGGCCGAACTCGGTCGGCGCAGTAGGCCAGGGCGAAGTTGGGCGCCGAGGAGGTGGTGGCCCGCCGTTTCGAGATCGTCTCCAGCCACAGGCTGGGACGGGCCACGAAGACCTCGGGCCCCATCAAGGTCAGGTCCCCTGGTGCCAGCATGGGCATCAGAAAACAGCCGATCAGACCCATGTCGTGATAGAGAGGCAGCCAGGAGACACAACTGTGCTGGTCGGCTCCACCGGGGAACTGCGCCAAAACGGCTCCGGCATTGGCCAGCAACGCCTCGGCCGAGAGCAGAATCGGCTGGGGGTCGCGCGTGGTTCCACTAGAGAACTGAATCAAGGCGGCCTCGACCCCGGCTGAGGCGACATCTCCGCGGGAGGCTCCCTCCTCGAGCTCTTCCCAGGACAGAACCGGTATGGAGAGCATCTCTCGGAAAGCCCCGACCATGTCCTTTTCTCCTAAGAACAGGCCGGCTCTAGCTTGAGCTAGTTTGCTCAGCGTCTCCATCAAAAAGCCCTCGAGACTCGACAGTCTCGAGGGGATGGCCAACACCGTCAAGGTCGCGCCGGAACACCACACGGCAGCCGCCGTGCGGCAAAGCTCTCGGCTAGTCGGACCGAGCAGCGCCACCACCACGCCGGGACCGACTCCGAGCGCCTTCAAGCGGTCGGTGGTGGCCCGTACCTCGGTCTGAAACTCCGCGTAAGAGATCTCGTCGGCAAGACCCTCGAAATCGACAAAGGCGAGGCGCTTGTCAGCTCCCTGTTTCCAGGCTTTCGACAGCGCTGAAGCGAGAAGAGGTTGGCTCAAGAGGACCCCTCGGAGGCGAGAACCGCCCGCTCAAGCAAGTCCAGAACGTCGCCCACCGTTCGTGGCGGAGAGGCGGGATCGTCGACCAGACGGATACGATATCGATTCTCCAGATTAACCGCCAGCGACAGCATCCCCACAGAATCAAGACGAAGGTCCTCTCCCAGCCGGCTGCCCTCGGCGATCTCCTCGTCCACACCGCAGGAGCTCTTCAAGACCCGTCGAGTTTCAGCCAGCAGTTGTTCGCGTGAAAGGCTCATCCGTGGCCTCCCTCGGGGAGACATCCGTGGTCCCTCAAAGCCTGGTCCTCGATTCGGATCCGATAGAATAAGAACGCCGTATGGGCCAGTCCTAATCCGAGGGCGGTTCTCCAGCAGCCGCCGATGAGGGGCACGCCGATCAGTTCCAGCCAGACGCCCAGATAGTTCGGGTGGCGCAGAAGACGGAAAGGTCCCTCTTGAACCAAAGGCGCGCCGGGCAAAACGATCACGCGGGTCGTCCAGCGACGTTCCAGCGTCCGAATGGTCCACCAGCGAAGCCCTTGCCCCCAGAGCAGGAAGGCCCATCCGAGCCAGACGATGTTTCCCGAGGCGCCAGCCCCGTGAGCCCGCTCGAAAAAAAGCGCGGCAAACCATGCCAGGTGAAGTCCCACCATCAGGGGATAGTGCCCCGCCCCGACCTCTTGCCCCCCACGACGGCGCAGATTGGCCGTGTTGGAGGCGGAGAAGAGAAGCTCCACTCCGCGCTGCGCCGCCAATAAACAAAGCAATCCGTAATACATCACGACGACCACCTCAGCAAAACGATCTCAGCGCAAAAGGCCGGCCCCATAGCCATCAAAACTCCCCAGTCTCCCGCTCGAGGCCGTCCCGAGTCGAGCACCTGATGTAGGATCGAAAGGACCGAAACAGAGGAGAGATTTCCTTGCCTTGCCAGCGACTCTCGAGACAAATCGAGAGCTCTAGGAATCTCGAGTCCTTGCTCCAAGGCATCCATGACTTTAGGACCACCGGGGTGAGCCAACCAGTGAGTGATGTCCCCTGGAGCTAATCCGTGTTCGGACAAAAAGTCTCGAACCCCCCGGCAGACCGGACCGGCGGCATAGTCAGGCACGTCGCCGGCAAGCACGATGGCGAACCCCTCGGAGTCAAACTCCCAACCCATCACGTATTCAGAATCGGGGAAGAGCACGGACCGAGTCTGGACCACGCTACAGACGGGCCCTCGACTCAGAGCCTGAGCCGCCGCGGGATGCTCCGGGCCGCACATCGCCACCACGGCGGCGCCGTCACCGAAGAGCCCGGTCGAGATAAGGTTGGCCACCGAGATGTCGGAGGTCCGTAAGGTCATCGAGCAAAGCTCCACAGCCAGAAGCAATCCACACTGGGGTCCACCTTTCAAGAAGTCGTGCAGGCGCGCTATCCCCGCGGCGCCGGCCAGGCAGCCCAACCCGAACAAGGGCACCCTTCGCGCGGTCCTGGCTATGGGAAGTCGATTCATCAAACGCGCTTCCAGAGTAGGCACGGCCAGACCCGTCACCGTGGTCGAGAGCAAAAAGTCCAACCCCTCGAGCGGTAGTCCAGCCTGCCTTGCCACGCTGGGCGTCAGGTTCTCCAAAAGCTCCAGGGCGACTTCACGCCAGGCCAGATTGCGACTCGCGAAATCCCGCACCTCGGGGTAGCGCTCCTTGGGCAGCGCCAGATATCGCTCTCGCACCGAGACGCTGGAGAAGAAGCTTCGCAGCCGATCAGGGTTGTAGAGCTCTTCGCCCCACATCTCGACCAGCGCTTCGACGAGGTCTCCCTGAGAGTAGCGATGGGGCGGAAAGGCGACCCCGCTAGTCAGAATGTAAGACACTACTTAGTGAGCCTCGGTGTAAATTCCATCGTCAGAGGTCGTCTCCAGGTGCCGCTGCGACGGTAGCTTCGACGACGAAGTGTATACTGACATACATTAGGAGTCGGGGCTACCGTCACAGCGGTGCCTGGGGGCGAGATATGATGGTGGAATTTGCACCGAGTCTCACTTCGGCTTGACCACCGTCATCTTCTCGATCATGGCTGGCTTCGTGGTCAGGCTCTCGAGGTAGGCCTCCCCCCCGGTCCAGAGGCGATACTGATTTAAGCCTTCGTCAGCTTCTCCCACCGTGGGGAATCTGTCCACGATCTCCATCCCTTTGACCACTTTGCCAAAGGCGGTGAAGTTCAACTCTGGAACAGCCAGCGCGTTATTCTCCCGCAAGTTGATAAACACTTGAGTGCCGTTCTGATCGATATCGGCCTTGGCGAAACACAAGGTTCCTCGCTCTAAGGAGAACAAACTAGAGTCGTCCTTAAAGGTCTTCTTTTCCCAAGCGTTGTGGGGCTTGCGCCAATTGATCCCAAACTGGGCCACGAACGGAGCCGGCACCTTGACCACTCGACTGACGGGAATGTCGTTATAGAATCCGCTCTCGACGAGTTCCAAGAATCTGGCCACCGCGTTGGGGGCGGCTTCAGGATAGACCTCGAGCACGATGGTGCCCTCGCTCGTTACCATATTGACGGTGCTCTTCTGAGTTAGGACAGGGAAACGGCCTTCTTTGTCCGGTAAAGGCTTGAGTGCATTGTCAAGAGCGACCGCCAGAGGGGTCGGCATCGATTGGCCCTGAGCCGGAGAGGCGGCCACGGGACCCGCGGTGGTCGCGGAGGAAGACGGTCCCGGGCCGGTAGGGGCCTTCTGAGGACAGCCGGAAAGCAAGAGGGCTAGTCCGATGGGCAAACACTTGAGCGCTTTAGGGCGTGTCATGCAGCCAAGATTGCTCCGGGCGTCAAGCAAGTCCTCCCGCGAAAACCGGTCCTAGGACCTGCTCAGAAACAATCTGAACATTCAGCGCGTCGATGCATCCCCGCTGACGGCGTCGCTCTTCGGTTAAATACAACGCAGTATTCGCCCTCATCACTCCTTCATCGGGGCGCCTCGCCACGCTGAATTGTCCATCTTATTCCTGAGCAGGCCCTTACAGTTCGCTGGAGCCCGGCTCCGGCTCGAGCAGTCCCGGATCCAGGGGTGTGGCGGCGGAGGCGGGAGTAGGGGCTAGTCCGGAGCTTCCCGGCGGGACCGCCGTCGGGGCGACGTTGTCGGGTAGCCCTTGAGCCGGTGGCAACTGATCGGGATCCCCCACACGATTGTCCGGCTGAAAGACCGGACGTGTCGGTCCGACCAGGGGTGAAGTGGTGGTGGTGCGCTTGCGCCGAGGCAAGAATTTCTGCACCCGATGGTTGCCTGAATCGGCCACGTACATCGTCCCGTCACTAGCCACCGCTACCTGCTGCGGATTGTTGAACATTGCGCCGGCCACGCCGGGCTGGCCCCAGGCGTACATGAACTCTCCCTGCGGAGTGAACTTCTGCAGCCGATTGTTGCCGCTGTCCACCACGACCAGATTGCCGTCCACGTCGAAAGCGACCGCTCTAGGGTCGATGAATTGGCCGTTCTCCTTACCTTTGGAGCCAAAGGAGTCGAGATATCGTCCATCGTTGGCGAAGCGCACGATACGATGGTTGCCGGTGTCGGCCACGTAGACCGTGTCCTGCGGGTCGATGGCCACTCCCCAGGGGGAGTTGAGAAAGCCGATGGCGCTGCTCTTGTCGGGCTTCTCGGGGTAGATCTGTAGCACGTTGAGTTGGCGCCCGATCTTCTGAATGCGGTGGTTGAGGCAGTCAGCCACGTAGAGGTTGTTGTTGGAGTCAAAGGCCAGACCCACGGGGTGGGAAAATTCACCCGGCTCCCCTCCCCTTTGCCCAAAGGCGCCCTGGAACTCACCCGCCGCGGAGAACCACTGGATGCGGTGATTTCCGGTGTCGGCGATCCAAAGATTTCCACCCGAATCAGCGGCCAGTCGCAGAGGCTCGTCGAACTGGCGCTCCTTGGTTCCCACCGACCCCCACTGGTCCAACGTCTTGCCGTTGGCGTCGAGGCGTTGGACCCGAGAGAGCTTTGACTCCAGAACAAAGACAGAGCCTTGAGGGGCCACCGTCACACCGACCGGAGAGCTGAATTCTCCTACCTTGTTGCCCGGCTTGCCTGTACCGAAAGAGGTGGAGAAGGTGGGCGGCCCGTCCTGCTGTCCGAACACCACGGCGGCCACCACAAGGATGATGGCCACCAGCGAGACGGCCACGATCCAGATCACCATCTTCTGGTTGCCTTCACGCGACAAAGCGCCACCTCCGACTCATCGTTCGTAGTCCGGAAGCCGATGCTCGGCCTCCAAGCGAGCGTAGCGACAGCGCTCCGCCTCAAGCACGGCGTCGAGTTGGGCTCGGGCCGACTCCAGGTCGTCGTTGATCAGGACGTACTGATAATGATGCATACTCTTGAGCTCACTGCGAGCGGTCAAAAGCCGCAGGCTGATCTCCTCTTCGCTTTCCGTGCCTCGTCCTTGCAGCCGTTCCGCCAGAACCTCCAGGCTAGGCGGCGCGATGAAAACCGAAACCGCGTCGGGCCGAGACTCGATGACCTGGACCCCGCCCTGCACGTCGATGTCGAGAATGACATGAGTCCCCTCACTGAGGTGTTTTTCCACCGGGTCTAGCGGCGTGCCGTAAAAGCGGTCAAAGACCTTGTTCCATTCCAAGAATCGGCCCTCTTCGACCCAATCGGAGAAAACCTTGGTGTCCAGAAAGTAGTAGTGCGTTCCGTCGATCTCTCCCGGGCGAGGAGGACGAGTGGTGGCGGAAACCGAGAAGACGCAGTCCTGGCGATGTTCGAGCAGGCGACCTAGGAGGGTGCCCTTGCCTACCCCCGAGGGGCCGGAGACAACCAGAAGCAGACCTCGCAATTTAGCGACCTCTCCCCATCGGTGGGCACACGGTGAAACGGCCTATTTTCAAAGGAAACGACAACATCCGGTTCCGCTGCCCGCGTTCACCCCCCGCCAGCGAGAATCCTTCGCCGAGGACTCTCGGCGGTCGGCCGCCAAAGACGGGCCATGAGCCTCGACAGTCTGAACGCGCGCGCCCTGCTTTTGGAGCTCTATCCGTGCTTGTGCGATAGCCGGCTGCAGAAGTTCTCCCAACTCTCCGAGCTCGACTTTCTGCTCCATCTTCGCTCTCCAGGACGGACCGACAGGCTCCTGGTCTCGTTACATCCGGAGAGAAGCCGCTTTCATCTTTCCGCCGACTCCGCCCCTCCGGCCATCGTCCCCTCCTCGTTTGTCATGCTGGGCAGAAAACATGTCGGGGGCTGCCGGGTGGTCGATCTTGCTTTGAACGCCGGGGAGCGCTCTTTCGAGATCGAATTTTCCTCCGGCTATCGCCTGGTCTTCGACTGGACCGCCCGACCCAGCGCCCTTTTACTGCTCGAACCCGAAAACGGCCTGTGCGCCGGCGCCTATCCATCACGGGGGCGTTTTCTTTCGCGCCAACCCTACCCGCTCTCCGGTCAGCCCGCCCCAGCCGAGCCCCAGGTCCCACCGCTGTGGGCTCGGCGGCTGGAGGCGGAAGCCTCTCCGGAGGAGGCTTGGGAGCAGCTTCTCGAACCCTTTCGCCAGTGCGATCCGGCACTTCTGCGGCCGGGCCTGGAAGCCGATGGAGAGCTAAGTTTCCGGGCCGGCCAGGTGGTCACCCCATTCCCGAGCATGAGTCTCGCGGCAGCCGCGCGCTGGGAGGAGAGCACCCGCGCGCCGGGGGTTCCCGATCACCGGGTCGAGCTGTTGCGAACTCTGCGGAAAGGGCGTGACAAGGCTCAACGCAAGCTCGAGAAGCGGGAAAAAGACAAAGTCGGAGCTGAAAGCGCCCCCCGCGATCAGCTGTTCGGAGATCTCCTTTTGGCCTACGGTTCGACCCTGTCGGGCCGTCTCACCGAATTTCGTACCTCCGATTGGGAGGGTCGACCGGTCACCATCCCACTCGATCCCTTCCTCTCCCCCACGGAGAACGCGGAACGATATTACCTTCGAGCCAAGAAGAAAAAACGAGCGCTGGCGGTTTTGGACGAACAGATCGCGCTCGCTGCCGAGGAGATCGCCTTCTGGGATGAGCTATTCTTCGCCGCCGAGAGGGCGGAGAACCGCACCGACCTGGAAGAGGTTCGGAAAGCCGTTCCAGGGACACGCCAGGGTAAAGTCAGGAGAGCACCCGAAGCCCCGAGTTCCGGGCCTCTTCGTTTCGAGCACGGCGGCTTCCAGCTTCTGGTCGGACGCAACCCCACTCAGAATGAAAAGATAAGCCTGCGAGACGCCTCCAAGGACGACCATTGGTTCCACGTCCGCTCGGGCACCGGAAGCCACGTCCTGCTGCGCGCGGCCGGCCGGCAGCCGGGAGAGGACACGATCAAGGCGGCCGCCTGGCTTGCCGCGAGCCATTCCCGCTCCCATCTCGACCCCCGCACCGCTGTCGTCACCACCCTGGCCCGCCATCTCAAGAAACCCAAAGGGGGTCCTCCGGGTAAAGTGACATATCGTTCTGAACACGAAATCACGGTGGATCCGACGTCATCCCCGCCGGAGGGTCTTCGTAGGACGGACAAGAAGGAGAACGCGCCATGAGGCTTACCGCGACCATACTCCTCCTCGCCCTGGCCCTGGTCGGCTGCGGCGGTGGGGGAGGAAAAACCAAAGTGAATCCGACCACCAGTCCGTCCGTTTCCAAGGGCCAGGCTAGTCCCGCCTTCAACCTGACCGCCGTCGACGGCAGCACTGTCAGTTTGAAGCCCAACGAGAATCCCGACGGAGACGTCCATCTGGTCCTGTTCTGGTCCTATCGCTGGGATCCCAACGTCAAGACGCTGTTACAGCGCTATTCCGAGCTTCACGAGCGGTACGCCCCACGAGGGCTGCGCATTATCGCGGTGGCTTACGGCGAGGAGCCGTCCGGCCTTCGCACCTTTCTAGCCGAAAATAAAACACCGTTTCCGGTGGCTGTGGGAGTCGATTCCACCTTCACCAAATTCGACCTCAAAGCTCTCCCTACCGCGGTCCTGGTGGACAAAGGCGGTAAGATCGCCGACCGCTGGGAAGGTCACTACTCCACCGAGGAGATGAGCGAGAAACTCAAAAGCTATCTTCCCGGCCGAGATGGGAACTCCGGAACTTAGCCTCGGTTGACCCCTACGATCGCCATGAGTCGCAGCAGAGAAGAACAGTTTGAGCAGTCGTTCCAGCAAGCCGTGTCCGCCACCCTTCAGGCGGGGCAAGCCAGCGACGGCCTGCGCGCGCGACTCCTCCAAGTTCTAGGACAGGCCACCGACCAGGCTCCTGGCGAATTCTCGCTCGAACAGTGCGACGACTTTCACCAAGCCTTGAGCGGCGCGGTGGAACGTAGCCAGAACTGGGCCGCCGATGACCAGGTCGCTCATCGAGTGGAGACGGCCGTGGGTCAGGAAGTGGGACGAGATGTCCTGAGCGAACGCTCGCTTCACGCTTGCCCCGACCAGAGCGCCAAGTCACGCTACCTCGACGGTTTAAGGGCCTCGGTGGCAAGAAGCCAGCAAGCTCAAGTCGCGCCCGAGTCTTGTCGGCAACGAATCCTAAAGGCGTTAAAAGCCGAGCGCGCCTCCAAGGTCACATCTTTACCGAGCCGGTCTTCGAGTTCAGCTTCCACATCCCGCTGGAAGCGGATGTTGATCGGCACCGGCTCTGTAGCCGCGGGTTTCGCGCTGTTGATGGGGACTTTGATGGGCGGCGCGGAAAAAGCTCTGGCCGATTCGGTACGTCAGGATCACCAGCGCTGCTGCAGCGCGATGAAGGGTCACCAGATGAAGCGCTGCGCCAGTTTGGAAGACTCCGACTTCGGGCCCCTTCCCACGGCCACGGTAGCCGCCGGCTGGGATCTCGTGGCTTCTAAAATTTGCCACGACGGCAACGGCAAACCAATGATTCATAACGTCTACGCCAATGACAAAAAGACCATCTCCCTACATTTCTGGCCACCCCAATCCAAGGCGACGCAAGCCAAGACCCAGGCCCCGCGCCAGATCGCCGGTGACGGCTTCCCCGTGCTAGCTTGGGACGCTCAAGGCTGGACCATCACCGCCTGCTCCGACGACATCGACTCGGGCACCCTGGCGGCCGTTGTGCGCGGCCAATAGTTGCCTCTAAAGCGTGTTCACTTTTCCGACCGATCGTAGGAGAGCCATCGGTAACTCCTCGATGGAGCCCAGAATGAAGTCCGGCTTGATCTGACCCGACAAGCTGCCGTTACCATAAGCGGCAAAGTAGGTTACCGCTTGACAGTCTCGTCCCATGAAGATTCCGACCTCGGAATCTTCCACGTGATGAACTTTCCCGTGACCCGGGAACTTGGCCAGCAACTCCTGGAGATAGCGGGGGTCCGGCTTTCCGAACACACTGTCGTCGGGGGTCTGCATCTGTTCGATCAGGTCCCATAGACCTATCGCCTTGAGCGCCGCGGTCTGGGTCGCGCGGTCACCAGAGGTGCAAGCTCCCACTCGAAAGCCGGATTCACGCAAGCCGGTCAGAACATCGAAAGCCCCCCGATAGGCTCTGGCCAAAGCCGGAAGATTCTCGATGTAAAAAGGACGAACATAGGTCTCGAAAACCTCCCCCACCGCGGCTTCGGGGCAGCCCAAGCGGCGCAACATCTCCAGGGCGGGTAGTCCCACCAGGGAAAGGATGGCTCCCGGATCACCGACCTCGACTCCGACTTGCTCGAGGCCGAAGCGAAAGGCTTGAACATTGGCCTCCGCGGAGTCGATCAAGACGCCGTCGAGATCAAAGACGACAATAGGCTCTCCGCTCTCGGACACCGCTACTTACCATCCCCCTGCAGCACATCGCCCACCAGCAACAAGCCATCCGGAACCACGAAGGCCGCGCTGTGATAATCGCGAAGTTTACCGATCTCATAAGCCAGCGGGCGAAAGTCGGGTCCCAGGAAGAGTAGCGCTCCCTTGGCCATCGAGTAGACGCCGTCGACTTTTTGATGCCCGATGGCCAGCACCTGGCCCCGTTGTCCGGAACGAAATCGATTCCAGCTCTCCAGGCTGGTCAAGCTTGGCTTCTGCCCTGTGGCCGCGGCCAAAAGGTTACGCAGGAGCCGCTGCGTCTTTCCACCGGAGATATAAAACCAGTTGTCTTGAACCGTGTAGGACAAAAGCCCGTCCTCTCGGCCCTTCACCTCAAGTCCATAGACGGATTTACTTTGAGGTGCCTCCCCAAGTCGTTTCTCGAGCGCTGAAGTCAGTGCTTCCCGAGCCTGCGCGTCCACCACCTGAAAGGCCACCGTGAACGGCATCCGAGGGAACTTGGGCGGACCCTCCGGCGCCTCTTCGATGGGGTCCGAAACCTGGTCATCAGATTCGCCCTCCACCGAATCCGAATCTGGGGCGGGAGGCGTGAGCTCTCCATCAGGGCCTATGACTGAATCCGAGCTCTCCGAGTCCGGCCCCCCCGTCCCTTCATCGGGAATAGGCTCCGCCGGCGGCATGGAACTCATAGCCTCGGCGATCTCCTCGAAGGCGCTGACGAAAATATCGACGCGTTCAAAACTCAGAATAGCCCAGCCGTCGACCAGGTCGTCAAAGCCTTTCTCGGCATCGAGACCTAGGAAACCGGCCCAGATGTCCTCGGCGTTCTCGACGTCGACCTTAGCCTCCGGCGACAGTGCGACCAGCGCGTCAAAGAACTTCTTCGACTTACGATAGTCCGCCGCGAACGCGTTACTGATGTCCCAGGGTATATTTTCCGCCACCAGATCCGCCTGGGGATTACCGCCGGCGGACTTCTGGAAGAAATTCTCCAACTCCGAGCCCTTCGGAGGATTCATAGCCACGAACGCCTCCATTCGGCACTGGGAATCCTCATGCGGGGTCAAAGTGTAGCCCACCGGACCTAGCACGGATAGCATTCTAACCGCTTCCCGAGGCATTTCTTTCTCTACCGCCTTAGCAAGCCTGGGTAGGTTGGCATAAGCCGCCACCGGGGCATTCATGTCGAGATTCTTAGCCACTCGCGCGAATCCCGGATTCTTGGACCAGCCAGCCCCTTTCCCGTTGAGCGAATTCAAGAACGTCCCCAGATTCTGCTGGCGGTCAGAAACCACGAGCCAGGGTCCACGCAGCGTCGCTACAATCGACGTTCCGGAGCGCCAGAAGCCTCCCTCGGACGGCCCCCAGAGCCCATCGGCGATGCTTTTCGCAGCCTCGCTGTTCTTAACTCGAATGGCCAACGCGTAATCCAAAGGAACGGGGGGAGTACTGGGGGCTGTGTTTTCGCCATATCCGTCAGGGCCAAACACCGGAGCCGGTCCGAGCTCTCCGAGTTCACTCAGCTTCTCGTACTTGACCCGAAGACGAAACGCCTTCCCGCCGTCGGTTCGCTCGTATTTGTAGCTAACCCCATCGGGCAACGACACATCGTAGTAGCGGACCTCATCGATAAACTTCTGAAAATCCTCGGGGTAGGAATCGTTCTCTACCTTGTACGACTCCAGGTCCGAGACCAGAGACTGCATTTGGGAGACAGCCCATTCGTGCTCACCTCGAAGCCTGCTATTCCGGAGGTAGGTCGCCAGGCCTGAGCTCTTCTTAGGATCGGAGAGGACCGCGCCGAGAATCGTGCCTTCGAACGTTTCCAACAAGTCCCATACCGGATCGACGCCGAGAAGACTGGCTCCACCTTCAAAAATCAACCTGATGAGAGGCTGCTCCTTGAGAATCTCGGTTTCGACCGTCGCGGTGCTGTAGCGCGCCGGAAGGATTCGGAAGGCGATGTCACTATTGGCCGGCGGCTCAGGAAGCGACTGCCCGAAGGCCGGCAGGACGGAAAGCGCCCAACCACAAGCCAACAGTGACACCCTTGTCCCCCAATGTCTCTTTTTCAGTCCTCGGCCCAACGCTCCCATACATATGCCCCTTTGAAGAAATTTCTCGTCCAGCGTTTTCCCCGCGTGAAAGGATCCCTTTCAAGACAAGCCTCTAAAGATGTGGAAAGGAGGAAGGACAAGGCATCCTGAAAACGCTCAGATGACCTGCCCGAAGTGCAAATATCAAAATCTTCACGGGGCCAATTTTTGCGAAAAGTGCGGCCTGGATCTCAAAGCCGCGGCGAAAGCCGCCGCCAACCCCATGCCCACTCCCGTCCCGCCCTACGGATACGGCTCAAGCTACGGCTCCGGTTACGGAAGCTCCGGCTCCTATGACTCTGGCCCCTACGGCGGGTCGACCTCTGGTTACACTCCGTCTCCCAGACCGAGTGCCGCGCCCAGACCGGTTCCGGCGCCCCGCGCGGGTCAATCCGCGCCGCCTCCTCAAACGCAGCCTCCGGTTCCGGTGGCACCTCCGACGCGTCCTCCCGAACCGGAAAGACCCTCGCGGGGAGGTCGAATCTCAGCTCCTCCCTCCGCTCCATCGGTACCAGCTGCGACACCCGAACCGCCACGCCGCCCCGAACCTCTTCCTTTTGGCCGACTCGTGGCTAGCTCGGGCACAGAATTTCCCTTACGCTACGACGACAATCTGATCGGGCGGGCCAGTCCCAGCGAAGGGATCAGCCCCATGGTCGACCTGACCTCGGCCGACATCTCGGGCTCTGTTTCCCGCCGTCACGCGCGCATCGGAAAAGACGACTCCTCCATCTACGTCGAGGACCTGGGAAGCTCCAACGGAACACGCCTCAACGGGCAGGCACTACGAGCAGGCATGCAAGCCCCCCTCAACGACGGAGATGAGGTCATCTTCGGCTCGCTTGTCTTTGTCTACCACAAGATATCGTAATGATGGAACAATTTCAGACTTCGTATGACGCCAAGCCGTTGCGCGACTGGGCGGTGGGTCAACCCATCACCACACTACCCGGACTTTTCCGCCAGGCGGTGGAGACTTCGGGCGACCGGCCCTTCTTAGGAGCCAAACAAAACGGGAGCTACCAATATCAAACCTATCGCCAGGTGGCCGAGTTGGTGGACCAGTTCTCCGCCCAACTGTGTGAACTCGGACTGCTTCCGGGCGACCGAGTCGCTCAGATCTCCAACAACCGCCCCGAATGGGTGATCACCGATCTGGGAACCTTGAACTCCGGCGGCGTCCACGTACCCCTCTACTCCACCGTGTCGGTGGAGGCTTTCTCCTACATCCTCAACGACTCCCAAGCCAAGTTCTTGATCCTGGAAACCTCCGAGCATGTGGAACTTCTCCGTCAATCCCACAAGGAGCTTCCTCATCTAGCCGGGGTGGTCACCCATACTCCCTTCGATAAAGGCGATATCGAAATTCCTATTTGGTCCTGGGATGAGTTTTTGGACCTGGGAGAGGTCGGAATCGATCACTTCCGGGAAACCCTACAGGAGCGACAGGCCGCTCTCCAGACCACCGATGTCTGCTCTTTCGTCTATACCAGCGGCACCACTGGAGAACCCAAGGGCGCTATGCTCATGCACGGCAACTTTGTCTCCAACGCGTTGTCTGTACGGCCTAACATCAAAGTGGAAGCCGGCGACATTGAGTTGTCCTTCCTACCGCTGTCCCACGTCTTCGAACGAACCTTGTACTACCTGGTGGTCAGCCTGGGCGCCACCATCGCCTACGCCCAAAGCATGGAGACCGTGCGCGACGACATTCTCGAGGTACGGCCCCATCTGGTGGCCAGCGTCCCACGCCTGTACGAAAAGATCATGGCCGGTGTCCAGCAGAAGGCTCACAATGCGCAAAGCTTGCGCCGTACCCGCGGGCACCTCTTCGAATGGGCCATCGAAACCGGTCGTCGCCACCACGCGGCACGTATGGCTGGCCACGTCCCGCTGGCTTTGAAGCTCGAATATCAAGTGGCTACCAAACTGGTGCTGGGCAAAATCCACCAGGCGACCGGAGGCCGGATCAAAGTCTTCGCTTCCGGTGGCGCACCACTGCGGGCCGACGTCTGCCAATTCTTTCTGGCCGCCGGGTTCGTGCTTATCGAAGGCTACGGACTGACCGAGACCAGTCCTGTGATCACCATGAATCCTCCGGAGAATCCGAAGGTGGGAACGGTGGGAAAAACGATCGGCTACGTCGAGGTCAAGATCGCCGAGGATGGAGAGATTCTTTCCCGCGGGCCCCACATCATGGCCGGCTACTTCAACAAGCCTGAGGCCACCTCGGAGGTCATCGACGATGAGGGCTGGTTTCACACCGGTGACATCGGAGAAATGGACTCGGAAGGCTACTTGCGGATCACCGACCGCAAGAAGGAGCTTCTGGTTCTCTCCAACGGCAAAAATGTCGCCCCCTCCCCCATCGAGCAAGCGATCAAAGAGTCGCCCTATATCGAGCAAGCGATCGTGATCGGGGACAACAAGAACTTCGTCTCCGCCCTGATCGTCCCATCCTACGAGGGAATCAAGTCCTGGTGCTCAAGCCAGGGCCTGACCAGCGACCCGGCAGGTCTCGCCGCCGACCCCAAGGTCTATGAGCTCCTCACCCAGGAAACGGTGAAGGCCTGTCAACGCTTCTCCCACTACGAGCAGGTCAAAAAAATAGCCGTCCTGCCCCGTGAGCTGAGTCAAGAGGCCGGCGAGCTCACACCGACGTTGAAAGTCAAACGGCGCGTCGTCAACAAACACTTCAAGAAAGAGATCGACGGCATCTATTCGTAATGCCACTGGTGTTCTCAAGGAGATCTCCTTGACGGCTCGTCTGGTTACTGAGTCGGCAGCTCGATTGCGACCGTTAACTCACCCAGGTGTCGTAGTCAAGACCCCCGACCTAGCTCAATCTTTGGCCCAGCCCGCCATGGAGGCGAGATCAAGTGTCGGCGCTACCAAGGCCTGTGTCAGACCGACAAAAAGTGCTGATGTAGCGCCTGCACGGCAAGCGGAACGTCGCCCTCGCTGACCAAGAGCGAGATGGTGATGTTGGAGTCGGTGGAGTGGAGCACGGTCACGTCCGCTTCGTGCAGGCAGGTTAGGATCTGTGCCATGACGCCGGGGGTGCCGCGCATTCCCGCGCCGACCAGGCTGATCTTGGCGCACTGGTGGGTCGCCTCGTAAGGGATCTCCATCTCCTGGAGGACCTGCTCAGCCTTTTCCTGGAAGGCTTCAGTGCTGACGATGGCGTGGCAACGGGAGGGCGTGATGTTGATGAGGTCGAGGTTGACGTTGGCTTTGGCCAGCCGCTGCAACAAGTCGACCTGGGCCGCCCGGTCTCCCACCTGCATGGCCACCCCTGTCATTCCGAAAATATGGGCGATTCCGGTGATGACTCGCTCGCGTTCGTAGGCCTGGCGGGGAACGGCGCGCGCCATGTAGGTCCCGGGCTGTTCGTTTAAGGTGTTTTTGATCCAGACCGGGACGCCGTGCTCATCGGCCATCTCCACAGCCCGAGGATGGACAACCTTGGCTCCCTCACTGGCCAGTTCGCCCATCTCCTCGAAGTTGATCTGTTGGAGGATCTCGCCACCCTTGAAAACGCGCGGGTCGGCTGTCATCACCCCATCGACGTCGGTGTAGATCTCGACGAAATGCGCCCTCAGACCCGCGCCCAGAGCGACGGCGGAGGTGTCGCTCCCTCCTCGTCCCAGGGTGGTCACGTCGCCCAGCGAGTTGACCCCTTGAAATCCCGCGACCACAGGCACCCCTCCAGAGGCGACGTAGGCGGCCAGGCGCTCGGTATCGATCTCGAGAATCTTGGCGTTGCCTGCCATGTCGGTGGTCTTGATACCGGCCTGCCGCCCGTCGAAAGCCCGACTGACGATACCGTGGCGCCGCAGAGCGTGACTTAAGACCACGCAGCTGATCACTTCGCCGCAGGCCATCAAACAGTCGAGTTCAGCTAGATTTTTGAACTCCGCATCGTCCTTGACCAGCCCCAACAGGGAATCGGTGGCGTACGGCTCCGGCGCGCGACCCATGGCCGAGACCACGACCACCGGGCTGTCGCCGCGCCTGATGGTAGCCTGAACCTTCTCGATAATCTTCTGGCGAGACTCGGGGCTAGCCACCGAAGTGCCCCCGAACTTCATCACAACGATACGCATCGAACTTACCCCGCGATCAAGGCTTCCGCGATCTGAATGGCGTTGGTCGCAGCCCCTTTGCGCAGATTGTCGGCCACCACGAACATATGCCAGCCTTTACTGTCATCGGGGTCACGCCTAACACGCCCAACCTGAACGCCATCGATGTCCTCGGCTGTCTTAGGTGTTGGGTAAGGCAGGTCACCATCGTACACGATGACGCCCGACTGGTTTCGTAAAAGCTCGATGACCTTCTCGCGTGAAAGATCATCTCGGATCTCGAAGTAGAGTGACTCGGCGTGGGCGTAACGAGTGGGAACGCGCACGCAGGTTGCGCTCACCTTCAAGTCGGGTAGCTCCAGGATCTTCTTGGTTTCGTCGATCATCTTTCGTTCTTCGCCGGTGAACCCATCCGGCTCAAAGCCGCCGATGTGAGGGAACAGGTTGTTGGCGATGGGATGGGGATAGACCGAGGGCTTGGAGCCCTCTTTCCCGTTGACGAACTCTCCCATTTGACGGTCAAGCTCCTCAATGGCTGGCTTTCCTGTTCCCGAGACCGACTGATAGGTGGAGACGATCACGCGCTCGAGTCCGTGAGCCTTGAACGGCTCCAACACGACCACCATCTGGATGGTGCTGCAGTTCGGATTGGCGATCAAGGTCGGTTTCGCGCCCAAGACGTGAGCGTTGACTTCTGGCACCACCAATGGAACTGTCTCGTCCATTCGAAAGAATGAGGAGTTGTCGATCACCACGGCCCCCTGCTCGCGGGCCTTAGCCGCGTATTCTTGTGAGGCGATCTCTCCACCGGCGAAAAGAGCGTAGTCGATCCCCGTGAAATCAAAACCGGACACATCTTCCACCGTCAACGCGCGGTCGCGCCAAAGGATCTGACTGCCGGCCGAACGACTGGTGGCGGCGACCCGGAGCTCTCCCACCGGAAGATTGCGCTGGTCCAAGACCTGCAACATTTTCTCACCCACCGCTCCGGTAGCTCCGATGACGGCGAAATTTTTCAGACTCATTCCAAAATACTCTCCAGGCCGACGGTAAAGCCGGTCATCTCACGAACTTTACGGGCTGCTAAGAGCACCCCCGGCATATAACTTTCTCGGGCCCAGGCATCGTGACGAATGGTCAAGGTTTCTCCTGGAGCCGCCAAAATAACCTCTTGATGCGCCTGCAAGCCCGGCAGGCGCACCGAATGGATACGCAAGCCGCCCATCGTGCCGCCCCGCACCCCCTTGATGCTCTCCTCCGATTCAATAGGAGCTCGAAAGCCGTCGGGGCGAGCTTTTCTCATCATCTCGGCAGTACGACGCGCGGTTCCGGAGGGGGCATCAAGCTTCTTTTCATGATGCATCTCGATAATCTCGGCCCAACGGAAATACTGGGCCGCCTCACGCGCGAATTTCATCATCAAAACGGCACCCAGGGCGAAGTTATTGGCAAAAAGAACTCCATTTTTCGTGGCCGCCTCAGAGATCTCTTGTTCGTCGATGGCGGGAATGGAGGTCGCTCCCACCACACAAGAGATATCATGACGCAAGGCGATCAAGACGTGGTCCTTGACCACCGGTCCGAGAGAGAAATCGATCAAGACTCCCCCCGCAGCCTTCGGGATGGCGACCTCGGGGTCGTCCTCCAACAAGACGCCGCAAGGCTCGGCTCCGATGATAGTCCCAATATCTTGGCCGATCTCACGCGATTTACCCAGAGCCGCGACCAACCGAAGGTCCACTTGCTGCAGTACCGCCTGAACCGTCTCGCGGCCCATCCGGCCGTTGGCTCCGGCGATCACTACCGGAATATCATCAAGCTCGCTCACGAGGCCACCTCCTGTAACAATCCGTCCGCTTTCAGGTCTTTAGCCAAAACCGGCCTGGTCGCGACGCCTCGGATGGGACCGACCGGTCCGAGCACCGTCAACGAAAAATTCGATGGGTCCAAGAACTCGGCGGCTAACTCGCGAATCTCTTGATGAGAGGTTCGCTCGACAGCCTCGATCACTTCGTCGACTTCGATCATCCGCCCATGGACCAGATGAGAACGCGCCATTCGCAACATCCGGGAGGAGGTGCTCTCCAATCCGAGCGCCAGGTTTCCTTTCAAGAGCTCCTTAGAGCGGGTCAACTCTTCATCGGTAAGGCCGTTGGCGATGATGTCGCCGAGAATTCCGTCGGTGACCTCTAGCAGCTCCTCCACCGATTGGCTCCCCGTACCGGCATAGACACCGAAGAGGCCAGAGTCCTGATAAGAGTGAAGGAAGGTCCCGACCGAGTAGGCTAACCCGCGAGCCTCTCGGATCTCCTGAAAAAGGCGCGATGACATCGAGCCGCCCAGAACAGCGTCGAGAACGAGAAAAGAGTACCGGCGAGGGTCCACCGAGGAGATACCCGGTCCGCCATAACACAGATAAGTCTGCTCGCACTCCTTATGAAAGACCAGGTCCTGGCGAACCGACTGAGGCTTTCCGGGATCGCCCACGAAAGAGCCCGTCGGGTAGTCGCGCAGGGCCTCACGGACTTCATCGACAAAGCGCTCGTGCTCGATGCGGCCGGCGGCGGCGACCATTAAGTTGGAGGAGCCGTAACGAGCGCGCAAATAGTCCGACAGACGATCGGCCGTCATCTCCTCGATCACGTTTTTATAGCCTATGACAGGGCGTCCCAACGGATGCGAGCCCCAGATCGAGCGCTGGAAACGGTGCAGCGACTGGTCGTCGGGGGAATCCTCGAACATCTTGATCTCTTCGACGATCACACCTTTCTCGCGCTCGACCTCCTTGGGGTCGAGCAACGAATTCTGCAACATATCGAAAAGTATGCCCGCGGCGCGGCCGGTGTGTTGGTCCAGTACGCGAGCGTAGAAGCAGGTGTTTTCCTTGTCGGTGAACGCGTTAAGTTGGCCACCGATGGAATCCATCTCTTTAGCGATGTCATAGGCAGTACGGTTCTTGGTCCCCTTAAAGAGGATATGCTCCAAGAAATGAGCCAGACCCGCGTCTTCCTCGCTTTCAAAACGAGAGCCGGTGGTGACCCAGGCGCCGAGAGTACAGGAGCGAAATTCCGGAATCGACTCGGTGACGACTCGGGTACCGCTTTCGAGAACGGTCTCTTTGATCATTGAAGCGGGCCGTTCTTCGCCATTTCAGGCTTCCCTTTTCCCTTGAGAAGGTCCCCAGCCAGCTTCCGCGCGGCTTTGGGAGAGCTATCCCCGGAAAGCATGCGGGCGATCTCCCCGACGCGCTCGTCCTTGGTGACAGCACGGACGGAAACCGTCGTCTGTTCAAAGTCGCTATTTTTCTCCACCACGTAGTGCCCACCACCGGCGGCAGCCACCACGGGTAGATGCGTCACGCACAGCACTTGCACCCGTTGAGCCAAGCCGGCCAGCCGCTCGGCCACGGCCTCGGCGGTGCGTCCCCCGAGGCCGACATCGATCTCATCGAAGATCAAAGTGGGTTGAGATTGGTGGCGGGACAAGATACTGACCAGCGCCAGCATGACCCGAGAAAGCTCACCACCGGAAGCCGTCTCGGCAAGGGGGGTGGGGCGACGTCCCGGGTTGGGGGAGAATAGAAACTGTACATTCTCCAAGCCGTGAGGGCCGGGTTGGGTCAGTTCGGAAAACTCCACCACAAACTTCACCGATGGCATGGCGAGCGCCGCCAGTTCCTCCACCACGAAGTTTTGCAAAACCTCGGTGGCCTCTCGGCGCCCTTGACTCAAGGTGCGCGCGGAAACGGTCAACTGCCTCTCGACCTCGGAGAGCTCCCGAGAGAGCTCGGCAAGGTGCTCGTTGGCATTTTCCAGGCGTGCGAGCGCCTGTTCCGCCTTCTGCTGGTGAGCTAAAACTTCGTCCAAAGTCGGGCCAAACTTTCGATTCAAAGTCTTCAAATTCTCCGACCTTTGCTGCAAGGAGTCGAGCAACGCCGGATCATGTTCGACAGAATCGGCGTAGACGCTAAGGTCGCGCGTCACCTCGTCGATCTCGATCTCGGCCGCCTGAAGCCGCTCTAGCAGCCCGGAGAGACTGGAATCAAAGCGAGGTAAGGGCGAGAGCTCCGCCAGGGCGTCGGCCAACCGGTCCAGCGCGCCCGTATCGCCCTTGAGCGAGCTGACGCAAGCATGGATACCCTGGGCTAAATCCTCCGACGCCGACAGTCTCCGGATTTCGACTTCCAACTCTTCGAACTCGTTGGGACGTGGAGCCACCTTGGCGATCTCCTCGATCTCGAATCTCAGCCACTCCATCTCACGCAGTCGCTGCCGCTCGGCGCTCTGAATCTCCTCGATCTCGGTACGCAGACGTTGGGCTTTGGCATAAAGCTGCCCATAGACCGCCAACTCCTGACTTTGAGCCTCTCCGGCCAATCGGTCGAGCATCGGCAGGTGAGTGGAGGGACGCGTCAGGCCGTAGCTCTGGTGCTGCCCGTGCAGGTCGACGAGCAGACGGGAGAGTTCCTTAAGTTGAGAAGCCGAGACTAAAGATCCGTTAAGCCGAGAGATGGTGCGGCCGCCCGAACGACGTTCGCGAACTAAGAAAAGCTCCTGGTCGTCCACCGGAAGCGAGTGATTCTCCAAATACTCGCAAACCGCCAGAGTGGGCAGAAACTTTCCCGCCACCCGGCACTCCTCTCCTTCCGGGGGAACCGACTTGGGACCCATCCCCAACAAAAAGCCGAGAGACCCCAGGATAATCGACTTTCCGGCTCCGGTCTCTCCGGTCAACACCGTCATTCCCGGTTCGAATTCGAGCACCAGATGATCGACGACAGCGAAACCGCTCACTTCCAACTCTAGCAGCATGCCGTTCTGTTCTCACACAAAGGGCGCGATGCCTACGTTTTGCGGCCAAAATGACGGCGAAGGCGACTCCACATCCCTTTTTCCACGGGGAGGCGCTCTTCTAACGACGCTTCCTGAACGATATCGGGATCGAGTTGCCACTCCAGGTCCCAAATAGTCAGCGTTCCGCGCTCGGACAGACAGGCCAGGTAGCGCCCGTTACTGGCAAAAGCCATTCGGCGGATCGGCTCTCCCAGGGGTCGCTCCATCACGCAACGGCCCGAGTCGACCAGCCACAGCGACAGCATGTCATGCCTATCACAGGCGGCCAAAACCGCTCCGTCGGCCGAGCAAGCCAGCGTCGTTATGGGGGCTCCGCGGCGAGGAAACGTTTTCACGATGCGGCGCTCCGCCAAATCATAGAGTTCCAGGCCCCCGCTATCGGTGGTGCCCACAAGATGGCGACCTCCGCTGGGCAAAAGGGTCAAGCGGTAGTCGAGTTCCATCTCCAGCTTCGGAACCGCCGTCGGCTCTGTGACGCGAAAGACCTTGCTTTTATCTTCAGCCACAATCAGCCAACAACCGTCTCGACCCACCGTGACCGAGTCGGGTAGCTCAATGCTTTTGTACATCGCCAGCGATTCGAGTTCGAAAGGCTCCTTGAGCGACCACCGGCCCGTGCAGAGCCGTCCCCCCCGATCCACGAAAGCGTAAAAACGTGTATCCCGGCATAATCCCACGGTCACCACCGCCGGCCCCGAGGCGGCCACCAGGGTCTGCAGACACTCACCGGTGCTGGTGTCCCACAAGCGCACACTTCGGTCAGCCGAAAAGGAAAAGAGCAAAGGCGAAGCAGCGCCTCGGTCCACCGACTCCCAGAAGGCTAGCTCCAGAACTTCATCGCGATGACCCGTCATTCCACGAACGCAGATTCCGCTTCGCAGATCCCACAACCGAATTAACGGTCCCGAGGCGGTGGCGGCCCAACGCCCCGCCTTATCCAGGATCAAACGCTGCGGCTTGTCCTGGCTGGGCGGCGGAAGTTCTCGAACTTTCCACATGTCGCGCAATTCCTGACGCCGTAGCTTCTGGGCCAGACGACTCAAAAACTCCAGCGTCTCCGGTTCGCGCGCATACCCTTCCACCAAGCGCGCTCGAGAAAGCTCCCAGTACGCTCCACTCCAATCTTCGGAACGAAAGCAGGCCCATGCGCTCTCCATCAAAGCGGCGAACTGCAGGCGCGCCTGCTGCACCTCGGAAAGAGTGTTAGCTCGCACCAGCGGCAAAGGCGGTGGCTCCGGGATCTGCTTGGGAAGTCTCCAACGAATCAGTTCGCGAGCCGCCGTCCAAAAGAAAAGCTCATCTCCGCCGCGAGCCGGAAGGCATCGTTCGATCGGACTCTCCGAGATGGAGACTCGCCGCCACTCTACTCCGTCCGGCAGGCTATGGGCCCGGAATCCGTCAGCATCCCAAAGACAAAATCCCGGCTTCCATGTGACCAGGCGGCCCAACTCGTCAAAAGTGACCTGCATTCGGTCGAGCAAAACAACCGCGGTACGGTGCGGGTCCTGTTCGTCCTTATAGCCCACCAATAGAACCTCTTGCTGCCCTTCCCCCGAGACGGATAGCTGCGTGATGGCGCCGTTGAACTGCAGTTTCTGCAGGCGCTCCAGCTTGCTCATCAGCCAGAAGCAGACCATACCCGAGGCGTCGCCGGTGATCAGCAACTGTTCTTGCCGAGCGATGGCCATGGTCGTCACGTGGTCCTGGTGCCCCCGCCCCTCTTGCAAGCACTGGGCATCAGCCAGATTCCAAATCCTCACCACTCGGTCAGCCGCGCCGGTGACAACGCGGTCGGTATCGGTCAAGCTGAGATGGCAAAGCACCTGCTTTTCATGTCCGACCATCAGGGCGCCCAGGTCGCTCTCGTCGGCACGGGAGCGGACCTGCAGAGTCGTGGCACCGCTCAAGACTCGCTCGGTGTCCAAAAAGCCCACCACGTCGCGCTGCCAGTGCCGCGCCGTCTGTAAGCGGAGCTTCCCTTCCGCGACAGCAAAGGTCAGAATCTGGGCCTCATGGGCTCCCTGCACTAAAATGTGATATCCCCGAGACTCAACCTTGCTGATCACATTCATGGGCACCAGGGCTCCTCGAGCCAACTCTTGGCCATTGAGATCGCAGACCAGCACCTGGTTGGCAAAAACTAGCGCCAGGCCACGACCGGACTCAAGCGTGGTCCAGGTCAAAAGCGGCCCCGATTCGGGCATGGCGGATCGACTGACCAGACCTTCAACCGGCTCCCGCGAGCCCGCTCGCACGACTTCCAAAGCTCTCTTGGCCGTGAAATCGGTAGGGATGATCTCGAGCGTTCGGAGGTAGGCCTCCTCGGCTGTCGGAAAATCGCCCGAGGAGGCCGCGGCTTCTCCCAAAGCGCGCCACAGAGTGCCGTCATCGGAGAGTCCTGGGTGTCGAATGCTCTCTTTGAGAAACTCCGCCGCCTGGGCGAACTGGCCGCGCGCCAACAAGAAACGGCCGAGCGACGAGCCGGCGCGAGTGGAAGCTACCGCCAACTCGCGGATGGCGGCTTCACACTCGGTGGGCTTACGTCGTCCGATAAGCCACGAAGTCACCATGCGGTTATAGGTCACCTCAAGGTGATTTCGCTCGAGTCGATCAGCCTCCGCCCAAGCCTGGGTCGCTTCTTTCCGCAAACCGATGCTCCAAAGCGAGACGGCCTTGTTGTTGAGCGCGTCGGCCCTTTGGGAGAGCGGCTGAGGCATGCCGTAGGGGTACTGTTGGCCCACCGTTTCTTGATAAGCGCTCACCAGCACTTCTCGAAACTCGGCCAGGTCCTGAGGCCTATCCGCCGGCCTTTTAGCCAGGCAGCGAACCACGGCCGCCGAGAGGGCGTCGGGAACTCCCTCGTTGTGACGGTCAGGGGGGACGACCTCTCCCATCAGATGAGCCGTAACCAGTCGTCCCAAGTCCCATTTTTCTCCCGGAGGCTCGAACGGATGCCGTCCCGTCAAAGCTTGATAAGCCACCACCCCAAGCGAATAGATGTCGGCTTGCGGACTGACAGGCTTTTGCATCCACTGCTCGGGAGGAGCGTAGTGAGGCGTTCCCGTCATCACGCCGGTGCGCGTCAACGATTGGGCGTCTTGTTGGCCGGCGAATTTGTCCCGAACCTGATCCACGCTCGGGTCCGACTTGGAATCGACCTCTTCAGCCTTATTGAAAGCCTTGCCCAGACCAAAGTCGGTGACCGCTAGTCCCCCCTCAGAGTCGAACAAAAGATTGGCGGGTTTGATATCGCGGTGAATCAACCCCATCTGGTGAGCGTGACTCAACCCTTCGCTGGCGTGAATCAGCCAGACCAGAGTCTCGGCCCACTCCGCCGCCGCTTGAGGAGGGTGAGCCCGCGCCTCGAACTTCTCCTTGAGGCTTCCACCGCCATAAAGATCCAGAAAGAGGACCGGCACGTCCTTCCACTGTCGAACAAACCAACATGAGACAACCCGCGGATGCAGACCCAGGTCGATCCAGGTGTGGGCCTCGCGAATCCAGCGACGGAGATCAAAATTCCCGCCGCCCAGATGGAGCGGGATCTTCATGGCAAGCTGCCGATTCCATTCGCGGTGGTAGACCTCGTAAACGACGCCCATTCCACCTTTTCCGAGAATTCGGCCGACCTCGAGAATACCGTCGACCACCTCACCCGTGAGCCGGGTGAAGCCACCATCGCCTCCCCCGCCACTTCCTCGAGAGCTGCTTCCCCGAGAGCTACTCGAGTTGGGACCCGACCTTGAGCTCACGTTCGCATATCTCGCTAGGCCGTGATCTCGAGATACATCTCCGCCATCTCACTGGGGGGACTGAGATTGAGCTCATCCTTGAAAACCTGGGTGCAGGCCTGGTACTGGCGAATGGCTTGAGCCGGTTTGCCCTGCTCGACATAGGAGGTCATCAAAGTGATGTGAGCTTCTTGATGGCAGTTGTCGATCTGCAGCAACCGGTTGGCGTAGTCGCACGCGACCTCGTACCTCTGCTTGTCGAAGAAGTGCTCCATCATGGTTTCTAGAATCTCGGTAAACTTTATCTCGAGGTTTTCCTTAAGGTAGACGGCCCAGTCAGCGTAGTAGCCTTCCATGAAAGGGCCCTGGTAGAGCGCCTCGGCTTTCTGGAAAGCCGAGATCGCCTCGTCCTCCTTGCCGTCGCGAAGGCGAGCCTGACCCTGATCATAAAGCTTCTCGAACTCCACTATATCGAAAAACCAGGGACGCTCGTCATGAAACTTATAGAAACCCTTGCGAGCAAGCGCCACGCGTTCGGTCTCGCCCGCCTCACCGCCGGATTCCATGGCTTTACGCATGTGAGACAGCGCCGCGTACAAACTCTGACGCGCCTTCTCCGGCGGATTGTCGGGCCAGAAGATGTCCATAATCTTCTCGTCTCCGACATCTTTTCCCGACTGAGTGGCAAGATAAGCGAAGATATACTTCGACTTTCTGGTCTTCCAAAGTTTGTCGTGAACCTCATTGCCTCCAGAGAAGACGCGAAACTTTCCGAATCCATAAAGTTCGAGCGGGGGCGTCTGAGCCACCGGTTCTCGGCTGGAGAACAGCTCGCGCGCCTTCACCTTGGCCGTTTCGCCCACCTCGGAGAGGAATCCCAAGACGATATCCCAGCCAAAACCGAGAAGCAGTCGGTCGACCACGGCTGAGCCGGCTCCGGCCGAGGCCTCCAGGAGAAGCGGAATGGCCAGGTGTCGCTCAGGTTTGAGAACACTGGCCAGCTCTAAACTGTCGATCAATTGCGCCGCCTCCAGCACGACCTTGACAGCCTCCTCAGGCTTGCCGTGGGTGTGAAGCAGTTTGGCCCGTGACAGCAGATTGATGGCACGGTCACCGTGAGCCTCCCACTGACGGAACTGCTCGTCGGCGACATCGAGACTGGCCAGACCCGCCGCGTGCTCGCCTTGTACCCCCATGACCAGACCGCGAACTCGAGCGACCCGCCCGCGCACCAGACCGCTCTCGCCCGGATAGTCGTTCCAGGCGCGGTCGACAAAGGCGCGGGCCTCCTCAGCTCGTCCGCGGGAGACCAAAGACAAAGCAAGCCCGGTCAGCGCCTCGGACATGATGCGAGCCTTACCGCCCTCGGGGAAAAGAGCCAGAATCTCCTCGTAGCCTTTGCCCGCGGTCTCGAGGTCGCCGGCGGTCAGGTAAGTTCCGGCCAGTCCCAACATCAACTCGGCCTGGCGCTCTCGGCTAAAAACCTCGGCCTCGTTGACCTCTTCCTCCTCCTCGTCGCCTTCGGTCAAAACTTCCTCAAAGAGGCGCACGATCTTAGGGTCGAAGTGAGAGCCTGATTCTTTGCTCAGCATCTGCCGAGCCTCGTTGTGACTCATGGGAGGGCGATGGGGCCGCGGGCTGGTCATGGCGTCAAAGGCCTCAACCACACAGAGGATGCGCGATTCCAAGGGGATAGCCTCCCCCTGAAGCCCGTCGGGTAAGCCGGAGCCGTCAAACCACTCGTGGTGGTGGAGAATCACTCGAAAGACTTCTTTGAGGGAAGAAGAGCTTGAAAAGAGAGTTTTGGAGGCTTCATTACGGGACTCTTGCAGCTCTTGCTTTTCCACCTCCACCAGCTCGGAGGCTTTATCCAGAAAGGACTGCTTGCGCCCGATTGTCCCTATATCGTGCATGAAAGCCGCGAGTTCGAGAATCTCCAACTGCTCGCGAGAAACCCCCGCGCGACGCCCGACCTTGACCGAGACTTCGGCCACCCGGCGCGAGTGGCCGGCGAAGTGCGGGTCCTTCTCTTCCACGCCTTCGGCCAGAAGGCGAATGATACTGGAGAAGTCCTTCCATTGGGAGGCTAGGCCGTGGGCGTAGGTTTTCTGCAGCCGAAAGCTTTCCAGGCATCGTTTGACGCTGGCCACGAACTGGCGGTCATCAAACGGTTTCATGATATAGTCATCGACGCCCAGCTTGATCGCCTGCACCGGAATATCCGGCGAGGCGTAGCCTGTGATCACGATGGAACGCGCGTCCGGCTGCTGCTGCTTGACGTTGGAGAGCGTCTCGATACCGTCCATCTCCGCCATGCGGACGTCAGAAATCACAAGGTCAAAATTTGACCCCTTCGCTTTCTCAATCGCCTCCATCCCCGATGAGGCGGTGGTGACGTCATAGCCCTCATCCTCGAGGAGAATCTCGAGAGCCGACCTCATCAAATCGTCGTCTTCGACGACCAAAATCTTTTCTGCCACTTTACACCTTGACCCGATCAGGTTTGTTCTCACGAGGGGTTACGACTCCCTCCTTCGATCAAACGTTACCAGAAGCGACGGAAGCTGAACCTCGGCAGGAACCATTCGAGCGGTCGGCCAAAGGCCGGGCGTGGAACCGAATGGCCTCGTGTACGGATTCTGGGCGTGCTCCACCGGGGTGATCCTGGCCGCGGCTCTACTTTCAGCCAATTCCCTGCGAAGTCGCGATCGCTACTTGGCCGAGGTGCTCACCCTTCTGGACACGGCCAAAGACGCCGAGCAGAGCGTGGAAACCAGGGCGGAAGCTGTCTGCATAGAGTGCCGCGAGCGCACCGGGGCCGGCGGAGTCGCCCTTTACACCTCCAGCGAGAACAGCATCAAAAAATTGCTCCAGGCCGGAGATAGCGCCGAGGTCACGGGCCCGGGCGTGGTTCGGGATCTTCTGATGCAAGCCATCAACTCCGGCAACGCCTCCGAAGCGATGCAGGGTGGTCGCTTTCTTCTCTCTTTGCCGGTTGCAAGCCACGAGGGCTCGGCCCTCTTGCTTTTCTGGGAAGACGAGCAGCGTCCCGACGAACGCGGGAGAGGACTGCTCGAAGTCACCTGCCGCCTTCTCTCCCTTCTTCTACCGGGCCTGGAAAATCAAGGCGCGGCCCTCAAGCTCCAGGACCGCGTCAGAGAACTGGAAGCCAGCGCTCAAAGCGAAATGAAGAATCTCCAGGCCGAACTCGGGGAAGAGCACCACCTCGCCTCGGTCGGCCGTTTGGCCGCGGGCGTGGCTCACGAGCTGAACACTCCCTTAGGCGCCGTGCTGACCATGGTGGGCTCGCTTCTTCGCAAAGAAGAGGACGCGAACAAACAAAAGCGCCTCACCATCGTCAAGGAGGCGGTGGAGAAGTGCAAAGACATCATCACCAAACTGATGGTGTACTCGCGCTCGCCGGTACAGACCGAGACCGGGCTGACCTTCAGTCGCTTCGTTCGTTCCGACACCGATCTCAACGCGGTGATCACCGGCATCGGAGAGATGATGGCCGAGGAGCTCAAGGCCGACGGGATCGAGTGGGTCGCCGAATTCGAGGAACTCCCGCCTTTTCGCGCCAACGGAAGCCAGTGGTCGCACGTTTTCACCAATCTGATAGCCAACGCCCGAGATGTTCTAAGAGATAACAAGACTCCCAATCCGAGAATCAGAGTCGCAACCGGCAGGCGGAACGGCAAAATACTCGTCACTGTCGCCGATAACGGACCAGGAGTTCCGGAATCTCACCGCGCGAAAATCTTCGAACCCTTCTTCACCACTAAGGAAGTCGGTCGAGGGACCGGGCTGGGCCTAGCCATCTGTCGCGAAATTGTCCGCAAGCACAAGGGCGACCTTGCCGTCAAAGAAGCTCCCGGCGGCGGCGCGCTTTTCGAGATTCTCATAGATCCGGCCGCTGTCGAAGCCGAACCGGCCGCTCCTACCCTTCCTAAAGAGCAGTATCCATAAATCAGGTTCTGAACGAAGGTTCAAAACTTTGTTACGCGTTCCACCCGAACGACATCGTACACTGTTGACATGAACCTTGCCGTCTCCTCGCGCCCACGGACCCCCTGGATCCCCATGTATGCCGAGTCCCAGGTAGGCGACCCGAACCAAGCGTCCACCGCACCTTCAGACGACGTTCGACTGGGAGACACTCCCGCTTCTTTCTGGACAGATCTCAAAGCCAGTGGGCAGTTCGCGGTCAACGGGTACCTCTACAAAAGAGCCGGCAAGAAGGCTCAAGAGACGAACGCCATCCATCCTCCCTTGGCCCAGGCGCCCAAAGTCCAACTCAAAGACCCTCTGGTCATCGTTCCCGGCTGGACCACCCTTCCCGACAAATTCGACCATCTCGTCGGCCATCTCACCGTCGACGGAAACAACGGAGGGCGAGCGGTTTATCTCAAGGACGGGAAAGCCTTCGGCGACAAAGACTGCACGGAGCCGACCGACATCAAAGCTTCCGACAAAGTCTTCGTCACCGTCTTCGAGACTTCCGTTGACTCTCCCGACGTGAGCGCTCCCCAGTTGGAGAAAGCCGTGGCCGCGGTCAAGTCGAGCGGAATGGAGAAAGTCGACGTCCTGGGCTACTCCATGGGTGGACTCTCGGTCCGTAAAATGCTCGACGGCGGAGAGGTTACCGTGGATCAGGTGGCACTCCTGGGAACAGCGAACAACGGCACACGATTCGGGACGCTGGCCAAATACATCGTGGAACGCGACATCAAATGGGCCATGTCCCTGGGCGGCATCAACGCGGCCCACATATCCGCCATGGACTGGCTGCGCACACTCGACGCGAAAAAGCCCGAGAGCAATCCCAAACTTCACGAACTCAACCAGAACTTTGGTCGCCAATTATCCCAGGCGAGCGAGTTCCTCTCCATTGGCTCAAAAGACATCCCCTCCGCGGGCGAGAGCCTCTTCGGTCGAGTCGGTGGCGACGGCCTGGTGCCCGCTACCAGCATCTCCCTCCCCGGTCTACCTACGAAGATACTAGAAGGAAAAGGGAACAAACATCACGGAAACCTGCCTCACGATTCCGATGTTTTCGAGACCTTGACCGAGTACTTCGACTGGACCAGAGTCTCCTAACATCACGTATCAGACCAACAATTGGAGGATAATATGAGAAATCATATCTTAGCCTTGCTCCTGGCCTTGATGGCTGTCGGCCTGACCGGCTGCGGGGATAGCAACGACTACAATCAAGTCTCGGGGCAACAGGGTAACCCTATCGCCCCCGGACCCAGTCCCACCCCCACCCCGAGCGGAGACGCTTTCATTCGAGTGGCCCAACTAGCGGATACCCAAACCGACGTGGACGTCCTGCTCAATGGTGTGCAGGTCCTAACCGCGGCTGAACAGACCGACGCCACCGCCTACCGCCAGGTTACCCCCGGGGCGAACCGCATTCAAGTCCGCGCGACCGGAACCACCACCGACCTGCTGGACGTCACCCAGACCGTGGCCGCCAACAGCCACAACACCTTCGTCGTCATCGGCACCAACACCAATCCTCAGGTTCCGACCCAACGGATCAGCGGTCTTCGTCTCCTTGCCCTGGTTGACAGCATCACACCGCTCAGGGCGGGAATCAGCGTTCGTTTCGCCAACATCGTGCCTTTTGAGGAAACCGAGGATGCAACTCTGACCACTCCGGAGGGCGAAGTTCTGGCTGGTCCCGTAAGCTATGGCCAAGCGACCACCTATCGCGACTTCACTTCAGCCCTGGATTTTGACTTCGTCCAGGTCCGATTTGGAGAAGAGTACATCAACTACGAAACCGAAGAGGGTACCAATCAAAACATCTTTGACACCCTGGCCGCCGCCCTCAACAACCAGCCCGGTAATCTCACCGTTTTCTTCGGATACGATGATGACTTCAACCTACCTGGATTCGTCCTCATCGACCGTGGTACCAACAGCTCCGAGGTCTATGTCTTCGAACAACAACGACGCTAGTCGTCGATGACTGAAGAAAAGAGAGGCGGTTCTCCGCCTCTCTTTTTTCTTCAAACGGCAAGCTCCTTGAAGGACGTCTCTCGCCTGTGCCAAACTCGCTCTTACAATGGCCGAAAAAGACACAACAGAGCCACCAAGCAACCCTGAAGGCAAAAGCGAATGGCTGCAACTCTCGGAGAAATTCGAACGCTGGGGCCGAGCCGGGATCGCCATATCCATCGGCCTTTCAGCCGCGGGGCTGTTCTGCCGCCTAGCCGACCAGGGTAAAGTCAACGTTCCGGTCCTAACCGGTCTGGTGCTCAATCGTGGGAACACGCCCGTGCCTTCTCCAGAGCCGTCCAAAGACAATTAGCTGCTTCGCGACTCGTGACGCAGTAGGCAGACAGCCTGTTCCATGGACCCCGCTAGCTGAACACGGCCGGCGTTGACGAAAAAGATGGCGTCAGCATTTTCGATGGTGTTGAGGCGGTGAGCTATCACGACTCGAGTCGTCGTCGAGGGGAGTCGAGCCAGAATCTCGGAGAGAATCCCCTCGGTGACGGTATCGATGTTGGCCGTGGCCTCATCTAAAATCAGAAGGTCAGGGTTGCGCGACACCGCCCGCAAAAAGGCGACGACCTGCCGCTGTCCGAGCGAGAGCCCCTCGATGGGAGTCGCCAGGCCTTCCGGAAACAGGCCCTCCAGCTCCATCAAGGACTCCACGTTGTCGCCCACAGTCTCTCCGAAGAGATAAGGCTCTTGCAAGATAAACCCGATCTTATCGCTCCTCTCTTGCCCCGAATAGCTCCGGAGATCTCGCCCATCCAGGAAAATGGCTCCAGTGACAGGATCGTAGAGCCGGGCCATCAAGGAGGCCGTGGTCGTCTTCCCTCCGCCCGTCGGCCCCACGAAGGCGTACGTTTTTCCCACCTCAAGGCAGAAATCGACATCGCTGAGAACGCTCTGACCCGGGCGATATCCGAACCCAACGTCGCGAAACTCCAGCCGCCCCTTCGGGACCTCGCTGGTAACGCTGTCTCGATCTAGCACCGGAAGGCTGGAGCTGTCCTCCAGCACCTCCGCGATTCGTTCATAGGCCGCTCCGGCGGCCTGAAAGCTGGCCCAAAGCGCGGCCAACTGGCGCATCGGGTCGTAGAACCGATTGACGTAGACGAAGTACCCGATCAAGAGTCCCAAGGAGAACTGGCCTCGCGAAACCATCGATAGACCAAGACCCAGCACCACCAACTGGCCGAGCTGAGAACAGAAGGTGTAAATCGGAGCCAGAATGCCGTTGGCCACGCCGGCCTTCATCGCTTGCTCGGTATTGGTGGCGTTGATCTCGGAAAAGCTCTGACGGAAAAAATCTCGGCGCTCGAAGGCCACGATCACTTTGAAATTGGCCAGGCTTTCGTTGACTTCCGACGACAGTTCACCGGTGGTTTTAAGGCTCACGGCGTTACGCCGCTTGATCCACGGGCTCAGGAGCCTGGTCAGAATCAGCATCACCACGGCCGGAGCGAGCGTTGCCATTCCCAATTTGGGATTGAGACCAAGCAAGAAGACGGCGGCCCCTAGCATGGTCGCGAAGCTTCCCACGAACTGCATGAGAGACTGGGAAAAAAACTGATTGACTTTGTCGGTATCGTTGTTGATGCGTGAAATCAGGTCTCCGGTCTGATGGCGGTCAAAAAAGGCGACGGGAAGCTGAGACAACTTCTCAAAAACCTGACCTCGCAAGCGAAACAGAACCCGCTGCCCCACCGAGCCCATCCTCAAGGTCTGGAAGTTCTGAGTCACCAGGGCCACCAGATACATCAATAAGAGAAGTGCCCCATGTTCGAGCACTCCCCGATAGTCTCCACGAGTCAAAGGTCCGTCGATGGCGTGGGCGATGACCGCCGGTGCTCCCAAATTCAGAGCCGAGGTCAACAGAATCGCGCCGCCCGCCCAGATCAAAGTGCGCCGTTCGGGGGCTAGCAGCTCATTCATACTGATGAGTACTCTTCTGAGAATCGTAAATCTGAGCGTACTCCGGCGAGGTCGACAGCAGCTCCTGATGTGTGCCCTGAGCCAGGATTCGACCTTCCATCATCAAGGCGATCTGATCGAAGTCGAGGATGGTCGCGATCCTTTGGGTCACCGCGAGAATCGTCATCTCGGGATAGTTGGTGACCAGGTTCTTTCGAACACGAGCTTCCGTTGTGGGATCGAGCCGTGCCGTGAAGTCATCGAGCAGTAGCACCTTCGGCTCCATCAAAAGGGCACGGGCCAGGGTCACTCGCTGCTTTTGACCTCCCGAGAGTGTGGTTCCCCGTTCGGAAACCAGAGTGTCGAGACCATCGGGGAGCTTCTTCACAAAGTCCGCCAGCTCCGCTGTTTCCATAGCCTTCTCCCAAGCCTCGGTGTCAGCTCGGGGGGAGAAGGCGATATTCTCGCCAAGCGTACCGCGAAACAGCGCCGACTCCTGAAACACCGTGGCAATCTGGCGAGCCACCTGAGAAGGCTTGTATCGCTCGTCGTACCTAACGGTACCGGAGGAGGGAGGCAGGAGGCCGCTCATCACCATCAAGAGTTGAGATTTTCCCGCCGCCGTAGGTCCGACCACGGCGTTGCGGCTGCCCGGTTTGAGCTCGAGAGTGATCCCCTTGAGCACCTCTTTCTCCCCGTAGGAGAAGTGGACATCACAAACTTCGACCCGTCCCTCGATCGGTTCCGAGACTAGTTGGACAGGCTCCGGCTCGGGACTATCGAGAACTTCCCTCACACGGCCGTAGGAGGTCTGAGCCTGGGCTATCAGATTACTCATGAAACCGACAACGAAGATGGGGAAAATTAAAAGCGCGAGATAGCTGTTGAAGGCGGCCAGGTCTCCTAAGGTCATAAAACCGTCCAGTACGTATCGTCCACCCAGAAGCAAGATGATCAGACTTCCCGCATTGGACAAGAACACCACCACCGGAATCATGAGAGAGAAATTTTTCACGATGGTCAGTCGGACGTCACGGGCATTCCGATTGGCCACCGAGAACTTCGCGTTCTCTTGCTCTTGAGAGTTGAGCACACGAACCAGGGCCGCGCCCACGATACTCTTCTCGATCACTTTGTTGAGGCCATCGAGGGCCGCAGTGGCCTGCTTGAAAAGAGGCCTCACCCGGCGAAGGACCAGAGCGAAGGTGACCGCGATCAGAGGAACGATGGTCAGTACGGCGAGGCCCAACTTCCAATTCAGCCGAACCAACAGGATACTGGCCCCCACCAGCACGACAGCTGAGGAGAGCAGCCCCGAAATCACCTGAGAGACAAAGAGCTTGACGTTATCGATGTCGGAGGTGAAGTTGGTCAGAAGACGCGCCGGGTCGCGCTCTAGGATGAAGGTGTAGCTTTGGCGAGAGACCTTCTCGGAGAGCTCACCACGCAGGTCGCGCGCCACCTTCTCGCTGGTATAGGCCTGGACCAGGTTTTGCAGAGAGGAGAGAAGCCCCACCACCATCGTGGTGGTCAGAAACTCAGCCAGCAAAAAGTCGGGAAGACCCTCATGGGAGGTGAAGAGATTGATCCCCTGCCCGATCAAGCTAGGCAGGATAAGGCTAGCCGCGTTAGAGACTAGCCCCAAGACCAGCAACGCCAGAATCCACCCGCGATATGGCCGAAGCAACGCCAACATTGGAGAGTAACCATAGTGCAAACCGGTGTCCCTGGCTAGAGTTTTGAGCTTCAGAGGAGCCCAACAAAGAGAGGGGAAGGGCGAGAAATGAAAATCCTCCATATCCTTTTAGCGACACTTTTTTTGTCTGCCATGGCCTCAGCCGAAGTCTACCGACTGACCCCCGCCCAGGCCGAGCATGCCCAGAGCGTATTAGACCGCGTCGAGAGCGGCGATACGGTCATCTTCGAGCGCGGCACCTACCGTACTCGAAGCGCGCTACTTCTGCGGGAGAAATCCGGAGTGGAGCTTCGCGGCTCCGGCCGGGTTGAGATCGTTTTGGACAATCTCGACGAGGCCGTCATTGAAGTTCGTGACTGCCAAAACATCCGCATCAACGGCCTTCGCGCGCGCCACCAGAAACCGAATCGAGAGTACAGCTGTGAGGGTGCGGTCATCGCGGTCCGCGATTCTCAACAGATCGGTATCTCGCGCTGCGAGCTCAACGGCTGTGGCGCCGCCGGAGTTTACGCCTCTAGGGTCAAAGACTTGATCGTCTTCGACAACAGAATCTTCAACAACACTTTCGCCGGTGTCTGGGTCAGCGACACCACCGGACATGTCTACAAAAATCATCTTTACGACAATGCCGCGGACTTCATCACCTACGGGAACTGCGACGTCGTCTTGAGCGGTAACAAAGTCGAGAAAAACGACGGCAACAGTTTCCTGCGAAGCGAATTCTTCGACCAAGTCGTCCGCGGTCGTTAGTCGACCATGAATCCACCCAAAATCCTAGACAGCTCCGAAGACTGGGTGGTCGTCGACAAGCCGTCCGGGATGGTCGTTCACCGGGGGCGCGGAGCCAACGACCGATACAGTCTGGTGGCTGTCATGCGACAAGAGTTGGGTCCGGAGGTCTATCCGGTCAACCGTTTGGACCGGCAGACCTCCGGCGTCATTATCATGGCTCGCTCTAAGGAAGCGGCTCGTGAGCTATCCTCGGCTTTCGCCGAACGCCAGGTGGAAAAAGTCTACGAGGCGGTGGTTCGGGGCTGGCCTCCCCTGGCGCCTGGTGAGCTCTTCGAGATCGATCGAGAGCTTTCCGAGCGCCCCGCCTTGACTCGAGTGGAGGTCCTGGCCAAGACCGAGCTCGACGTATCGCTGGGGCGTTATCCCCAAACAAGACTGGCCCGCGTCCGCCTCTATCCCAAGACGGGGGTCACCCACCAGTTGCGCCGCCATCTTAAAGGCTGGGGCTACCCCATTATCAACGACAGCCGCCACGGCGACACTCAACTCAATCCCAAGTTTCTCCAAACCTACGGCATCAAGCGCCTGCTCCTCCACTCCCGCCGGCTGACCTTCCCCTTCGCCGGAGAACGCCACACGGCCGAATCGGGTTGGAACGGCCGGGTCTTAGGACTGCTGGAGTTTCTGGGACTCAAAGTGAAAACCACCGAATGACGGGCCAGGAAGTCGTTTGGGAGATACGAAAGGGGCCGGCATGTCCAAGACTATGTGTACCCGACAAAGCGATTGTGGCTGCCAAAACCTCAATGACTACGAGGTGAAGAAACGAAAAATCATGGGTTACGGCTCCTTGATCGTCGCCTTCGCCCTGGTGGGACTTAGTAAGATTCAAGAGCAACCCGGGTGGGTCGCGGCCATGCCGACGATCCCTTTCTTTTTCGGCTATCTCAACCTGGGTCAAGCCAAAAGCCGAACCTGTGTATTGTTGGCCTTCGCCGAAAAAGACAAAAGCGGAGGCGAGACATTACCCGTCTCGGACAGAGCCACCAGTCGAAGACTTAAAAAACGCTCTGCGAAAATAATCCTGGGCTCGGTGGCTCTAGCCGTTCTCACCGCCGCCCTCTGTTGGAAGGTCTAAATGTTATGAAAACCCGGACAGGAAGAATTCTCGTCGCACTCTCATCGCTGGCGCTATGCGCTTGTACACCCACCGTGCCACCGGCCTCACCCACAGCCCACGCGACCGCCCCCGCAACCTCTTCACCAGCCACGCCCGGCGCGACCCCACTCGAGACTTCGTCAGCCACTACCAGCGCGACTTCGTCGGCGACTCCTCACGAGACTGCGCCAGCCACTCCCAGCGCGACTTCGTTGTTAAACCCGCTGCCGGGACAGAAGGCGCCCTCTCTAAGTAAGGTTCACCGCATCGAGGTCGAGACCGATGCGGGGAAATTGGTGATCGAGGTCTATCCCGAGGCCGCTCCCAACGCGGGCCAACGTTTCTTGGAGCTGGTCAAAGTGGGCTTCTTTAACGACACGCCTATCAGCCGGGTGGTGAAAGTCCCGCAGCCCTTTGTAGCCCAGTTCGGAGTCAACCCGAAAATGGCGGACTGGAAGGAGAAGAACTTTAACGACGATCCTTCCCATTTTGCCTTGGAACGTGGAACACTATGCTTTGCCAAGGCCGGCCCGAATACCAACTCGACTCAGGTCTTCATCAATCTCAAGGAAAATAACCCGCTGGCCGATCCTAGCATGAATTTCACCGTGTTCGGGAAAGTCGTGGAAGGCATGGAAACGGTGGACGCCTTCAAGTCAGTTGGAGATCCCGGCATGGGACTCGACCAGGAGCAACTCTGGAACAATCCCGACTATCTCAAAAGCTTGCCCGAAAAACCCACCATGATCAAATCGATGAAGGAAGTTTCGAGCTAACCTTATTTTCCGAGCCGATCGAGAAGCTGATTCAGAGGTTCGCTCTCCAAACTAGAGCGGGCCTCTTCTGGTGTCAGATTAGTTTTAGCTAGAAGAATCGCTACCGGGATACTGCCCTGCGAGCTCTCCAACAAAGCTTCGGCTTCCTCGCGAGAGCACCCCACCGCCTTCGAGACGATACGGATCGAGCGGTCCACCAGCTTTTCACAAGTGGGCGTGAGCGACACCATCAGGTTCCCGAGAACTCGACCGGAGCCGATCATGGCCCCGGTCGAGATCTGATTGAGCACGAGTTTGGTCGCGGTGCCGGCTTTGAGACGAGTGGACCCCGTCACTACCTCAGGGCCGGTGGCAAGACAGATGGCCTGATCGCACAGCGGCCGCATGACCGCGTCGGGATTGCAGAAAACCCCGGCGGTGAAGGCACCGACTCGACGGGCTTCCTCCAGGGCACCAAGAACATAGGGTGTCCGACCGGAGGCTGAAATACCGACCACACAATCTTTGGCCGTCAGACCGCGGCGGCGAAGTTCACGAGCCCCGTCCTCAGGCCTGTCTTCGGCGTGCTCCACGGCGCGCTCGAAAGCGGTCAGCCCACCGGCCAGAATTCCCTGAACCTGCTCGGGTGGGGAACCGAAGGTCGGAGGACACTCCGAAGCGTCCAAAAGACCGAGCCGCCCGCTGGTTCCCGCCCCGATGTAAAAAAGCTTGCCGCCCTCTCGGAAAGCTTTCGCCACCCGCTCCACAGTGGCGGCCACAGGTGCCTCCGCCGCCTCGACGGCGGCACGCACAATCTGCTCTTGGCGATTCATCAGGCGCACGACTTCGAGCGCCGACATCTGATCGAGCGCGGCGCTCTCCTCTAAGAATCCCTCAGTGCTAAAGCCTCCCAAGTCCAATTCCGTCATCGCTTGTCTACTCCGCTTCTTTGGGCGCCGGGCTCAAAATGACTAAGGCCACTCCGTAGGCCGGCAAGGTGATGAACTGCTTGCGTCGCCGGCGGTCCTCGGAATGTCCCAATTTCGCCGCCACGCCGTCGCCGTTGACCACCAGAACCTCCTTGGGCGGCCAAGGAGCGAAAGCTGCCTGGTCGGTCCTGGCCGTGTCTCCGGTCACGTTGCGCAAAAGCACCGCTCGGTCTCCCCCAGGAAGCGTGAATTCGCGTCGCTCGACAGCGGGTTGGACGATCACCGAGTCCAACAGCGCCGGCTTGGTCATCAAAAGACCGGAGAAACGAATTCCAAAGGAATGGGGTCCAGACCGAAGCGGCCTGGGACCATCCACGAATTTCCGCCGCATGATGGGGCGGCCGTCCACATCGCCGAGAGGGACTTGAAAGATCTTATCACCATCAATACGCATCATGACGGAGACCAGTCCACCACCGATGTCGCTCTGCAGATAGGTGACATAAAAAACGTAGTCATCCTCAGTCGGAACGTCAAAGCGCATCCAAAATGTGTTCTCTCGACCCATCGCGGCCAGAGTACCACGACCGCCGTAGGGTGTCTGAAAACCCAGCGTTTCGATGGCCTTGTTCACGACCTTGCCGGCCTCGGCTTCCATCACCTGAAAACTGATCGGGTCTCCGCTTGTCTGGGCTCTGAGCAATCGCTCCGCCTTTGTCGCGGCGATATCCACCAGGAGAGGCTTCCACTCCGGGTTGATGTCACTGACTCTACCTCCCACCCAGATAGTGGTCAAAGCGGCAAGATCGGCGTAAAGCTCTTTTTTCGTCACTCGATGGAGAGCCAGAAATCCCCGTGCTAACGAGATATTGTTGTTAGGATGGGTGGAGAACTCCGGCTCCGGAGAAAACGACGCGATCGGCTTACCCGCAATGACCAGATGGGTCGACATTCCAAGTGCCTCACGCTCGGCGGAAAGCAGCAATTCCTTATCCTGCAAAACCTCAGAGGCCTCGGCCAGGGCTTCGACCGCATAAGCGTGGTCGGTGCGGAAATAGGCTGAGGGGACCCGTCTTCCATCGTCGAGGGCGGCCATCGGCTCGCGATCTTCCCAACTGACGTGCGCTCCGAAGGGGTACTCCAGCCGGTCCTTGCGCTGAAGCGCCGCCAGTCCTTTGGCCAACTTGGTCAGGAGTTCACGCCGGGAAGCTTCGGTCTTCCAACGTTCGAGTGCGGAAAGGGCAATGACAGCCTGAGCGGTGGCGTCTCCGCGGTCGGACAACCAGGACGGCTCCTCATGCCCGTGCACACGCACAAGTTGGGGATAGTTCCCCAGGTTAGGATAACTGGAGGCGATCGCGTCGGTAACCTTCTTGGCTAGCGCCATGGCAAGACCCGACTGGTCTGAGGAACGCTCCACGGCGCGGGCAACTTTCGCCGCCATGTGGAGTCTCTCGAAAGTCGCGGGCCCCGCTTGACCCAACTCATCGGAGTATTTCTCCCACTCGACCAGCGGTGCGCCGGGCCCTTGGGCCTGAGCGGGAACCGCAGCGGCTCCCAGGGTCAAAGCGGTCGCGGCGCAAAGCGACAGGTACCGCTTTTTCCAGCCCTGGAGACTGGCTTTCAATCGGGGGGTTGCGTGCATTGAGGCCCGTTCAAGGAGCGTCACGCCCCTCCTCCCGGCTCAAGAATCGACCGCGGGTACCCTCGGTTTGTCCATCCAGGGGAGCGGAACGACCGGCAGGTCCCGCATGGGAAGCAGAACGTACGGCGGCTCGGCCAGCATCGGTTGGGGAAGAGCTTTCTTGGCCGGCTTCTGCCCCTCTTGAGCTTGCTCTTTTTCTGGCTCCATGCGGGTCTTGGCCACCACCCGGCCCTCGGCCCTCACGGTCTGGTCCTCGGTGTCATAGATGGCGCGCGAGGCGGTCAGCCAGTCGCCGTCTCCCTGCTCCACACGAACGTTTCCGATAAGTAGGACTTCATTACGTTTCTGATAAATCTCGGCCCGATCGGAAAAGGCCCGCTTGTTGCCCTGGCGCATCTTGACGCCGCCTTTGGCCACGCCCTCCTCGGTCGTCCAGTTGTACTCCAGCGTTTCGCAGAGAATAACCGTCGGCTCCTCGGTTCCGCCCGTCTTGCCGGCATTCTGGGTCACGATGCGCACGTTCCCCTTGAGAATCCCACGGCTCTCGTTGTACCAGGCCTTCATCTCTTTACCGGTGGCGGTGGACTGTTTTCCGACCATTTTGACACCACCCTGAAGGTCGGCGATCTTTTTCTCCGTCTGGAACTCGGCCACGGCCGTGGTCAGAGTCGCTCCATCGCTGATAAATTTGACATTGCCCACGAGTCTGACCAGCTTGGTGGCCCCGTCATAGGTCATGTCGTCGGCTTCCATCTGCACGTCGCGCGGCTTCTCTGGGCCCTTCGAAGGCGCTTGGGCGAAAGTCGCGGCGAAGAGCGTTAGGGCCAGAGCTATAGGGAGAAGAGTCTGTCGCATAGATGTCATCGTAACGAAAAACCCCTCCGCTTGGGAGGGGTTTCTTTTGAAACTTTCTGAGGTCTACTCGGCGGAATCCTCAGATTCCTTGTAGAGGAGGTAGGCGTCCGGGGACCCGCTTTTCTTAAAGATTTCCCAAAACAGATCATTGCGCTTCATAACAAACTCCTCCAGTGGACAGTAGATGAAATTGATTCAGTTTTCCAGACGGCTGACCCGTGAGGTCGGCCGTAGCACGCGCGTACTATAGCACAGCATGGTGAAGCCATGCAACACGCTTTAGAGCTAACTTTTCAACCTGCTTTTGAGAGAAAATCTTTGGAGAATATTTCAACTAACAGAGGGCTTAAATCTTAACCGAAAGCCAGCAGCAAAGCGCTAGGGCTCCGTTGAGCTAGAGCCTGGTCGAAGGTTACAATTCTTCCCCCAGCTTGGACGGCGATAGCCTGGAGCCAGGCATCAGCCCACATTTTTGGAGAAGAGCGCTCGCCCTGAGTTTGGTCGCGAAGCATGACCTCAATCCCGTACGGCTCATCCACGAAGACGACACGTTCGTCAGAAAAAAGCCTATCATAGGCTGACCACGCCTGTTTCATCGTTAGCGGTTGCCCATTCATCGCAGCGGCTGTCGTCAGTAGCCGGAGCACTCCAACTTGGGTTAACCGAACAAACGCCAACGAGTCAGACGACTGCTCCCACCATCTCTTGGCCGCGGCGCGATGGACATGATCGGCCATCAGTACAGCAAGCCACACGTTGATATCAGGGAAACTCAAGGAGGTCATGGAGTTCTTCACTGGTCAGGCGAAAGGGCTTACCGCGTGTCGGGACAATCGGCTCGTCAAGAGACAAACGTTGTGGGGGCCGCCGCGGAGTGACCTCATCAAGAGTCTTCTCAATCCCGAGCAAAATTAACTTTCGCGCGGACAGCCCACGCTTGGCCGCCGCCTCATGTAACCTGCGATGAAGCTCTCTAGGAATATCCACGCTTGTCCGAACAGTTTCACCCTTCATTCTCTAAGAATAACAAGGCGACTTAAATAAGTCCATCCACGAGGACTCAGTAAAAGCCGACCGAAACAACGAACTTCCCAAAATTTCGGAAAGGATGTGCAAGATACGCGATAGCAAATGCGCGCGAGTTTTACTCGCTTTCATCACATGTCTTCTTCTAGCTCTCAACGCCGGCGCTCAGGAGCTTTCGGTCCGCAACAAGCCCTACAAGGGCGAGATGAAGGGCCGCGGGCTGGAGATGCTGGTCCGGCTCGAGGAGATGGCCAAGGCCCTGGACGCCCCAGCGGTCAAAACCGACCAGGGATGGACCTTGGGGGCGGCTGTCGTTCCCACCTTCGAGGAGGGCGGGGTTCCCTACGTCAAGCTCTCCGACCTGAAAGCCGCCGGATACTCGGTCAAACACAACAAAGACTTCAATACGATCGACGTTAACCGCGCCGTAGCTAAAAACAACGCCTCGGTCGCCGACAGCGGTTGGGTCATGGTCCACTTCGGCGCTCCCTGGTGAGGGGCGTGCGTGTGGATGAAGCCACATTTGGCTCAGTTTGAGTCAAAGAACCTGATCAAAGTCGTCAACATCAACGTGGACCAGAAGTCCACTCCCGATTACAAGAAGTACATCTCCTACAAAACCGAACGCGGCATCCCTTTTACCGTGATTCTCAATCCCAAAGGCGAGGTCGTCTACAAGGCACTCGGCGGCGTGGACAGCGCTACCCTAACCAGAGAAACCGTAAAACACGTTCGGAAATAGTAAAGAAGGCCTCCCGGGTACACTCGAGAGGCCTTCTTTATGTAAGGACATGTCGAGATCTTGAAGAGTGGAGTTTCTTCGACGCCTTGGATTCAACCCGAAGGTCTCCGGCTGGCGAGGCAGAAAAGAGAAGTCCCATGCTTTTCGGGCCACCGGTCTTCGTAACTTGCCCCCACTGCCAAGGGAGGGCGAGGTGTGACGTGCCGCTGTCAGGCAACTCGATTGGCGCCCTGTATTGGACTGACGGGAAGACGACGGCGGAATGCTCCATGATGAACCTCCGGTCGTGAAGTGCCATCACTGCTCTATGTGCTACTGGCTGGATGAGGCATCGAAATCCAAAGGGAGGGAGCCGAACGAGGGGTTTGTGCCAAGGATTCAGGAGCCGTACGATGACAACTACTATCAAATTCTACAGCAAGGTCTTGGAGTCAAAGCCGGGCGAGAGCGCACCTTGCGAATCCGAGCCTGGTGGCGGCATAACGACTACTTCCGCCACAACCTTGAGGTCTTGAGCATGCCCCGCCTGTACAGCGATGAAATGAAAAGCCTCGCTCAAAGCTCTCTGGACCAGTGGAACGCCGAGACGGCATTTTCCGGACAAAGCCGAGAGAATCTTGTCGCTTTGATGGGCTTGCTGGACGAAACCAACGACACGGATCTGCTGATGAAGGCCGAGGCCTTACGTGAACTCGGCGAGTTCGAGCAGGCCCTTCAACTCCTGGACCGTACCATCTCGGCCGACTATGCCGAGATGACGCACCTGTTGAGAAAGCTTTGCGAGGCGAAAGACTGGTGCGTCCATTCTCGCCGTCTTATGCAGCGGGCCGAGTACGAGTAGGTGCCGCCACACGAGATTAACGACTCCAGAGAAACAGCGTATGCTCGGAAATAACAAAGGAAGCCTCTCTCAGCTTTGCTGGTGAAAGGCTTCCCTTATTATTTCCCCGCCTCTAGGTCTAGGAGCCCTATCGGAATGGTCTCCTAACGAGCCACAGGAGCGAGAATTTTGCGAACCTCTTCCACCATCTCGTCGATAGTTTCCGGCACGGGAACTCCGGCGGCCTCGAAAGCCTCCACCTTGGCGGCGGCGGTTCCGGACGAACCGGAGACGATGGCGCCGGCGTGACCCATACGCTTACCGGGAGGGGCGGTCCGACCGGCGATCATAGCAACCGCGGGGACCCCGAGTTCCTTGATCAAAGCGGCTGCCTCTTCCTCGGCCGAGCCGCCGATCTCACCGATCAAAACGAGAACCTTGGTCTTCTCGTCCTTGGCGAAGGCACCCACGCAGTCTTTGAACTGAGTGCCGATGATCGGGTCTCCTCCGATGCCCACACAGGTGGACTGTCCGAATCCGGCCCGAGTCAAAGCATCGGCGGCCTGATAGGTCAGGGTTCCGCTACGGCTGATGAATCCGACCGGGCCGGAAGAGAAGATGTTGCCGGGCATGATGCCGAGCTTACACTCCCCGGGAGTGATCACGCCGGGGCAGTTGGGTCCGATCAAGCGCACGCCGCGAGCGTGGGCCTGGTCACGAACCGGCACCATGTCGTTGATCGGAATACCTTCGGTGATACAGATAACCGTTTTAAGACCCGACTCGATCGCCTCCGAACAGGCGTCGGCGGCAAACGCCGCGGGAACAAAAATGATAGAGGTATCCGCCCCGGTGTCCTGGACCGCTTTAGCAACGGTGTCGAAAACCGGCAGTCCGAGGTGAGTCGTTCCGCCCTTACCGGGAGTCACGCCCCCCACGACCTGGGTGCCGTAGTCGATCATCTGCTGAGCGTGAAAGGTACCCTCCTTACCGGTGAACCCTTGCACGATGACTTTGGTGTTTTTGTCGATAAAAATGCTCATTGTCTCGTTCTCCGTTTTCTTATCGGGTCAAGGCGACGATCTTCTTGGCCGCCTCTTCCATGGTCGCTGCCGTCTCGATCCCGGCCTCTTTGAGGATGGCTCGGCCTTCTTCTTCACGGGTTCCCGAGAGGCGAATCACCAAAGGACGGTCGACATTGAGTACTTTCGTGCCCTCGATAATCCCCTTGGCCACTTCGTCGCCACGGGTGATTCCGCCGAAGATATTGAACAGAACTCCCTTCACATTGGGGTCCGAGAGGACCAGCTCGAGCGAGGTGGTCACCACCTGAGCCGAGGCTCCGCCGCCCACGTCGAGGAAGTTGGCGGGTTTTCCGCCCACTCGGTTCACCTCATCGAGGGTACCCATCACCAGACCCGCGCCGTTGCCGATGACTCCGATCTCGCCGTCGAGGCGGACATAGGCCAGACCCTTCTCCTTGGCTTTGAGTTCCAGGGGGTCGCCCTCTTCCTCGGTCTCGGTAGCCATGGCCTCGAGTTCAGGATGGCGGAACAGGGCGTTGGCGTCAAAGTTCACCTTGGCGTCAGCTGCCACCATGCGACCATCGGTGGTGATGGCCAGAGGGTTGATTTCGGCGATGGTGCAGTCTTTCTTGATGTAGAGCTCAAAGAGAGTCTTGACGAAGACGGCGAGATCCTTACGCTCTTGCTTTTCCATCGGGAAAGCGTGGCAGACTTCGCGAATGTGGTGGTCCAACAGTCCGCGTTGAGGGCTGACCGCCACTTTGATGATCGCCTCGGGGTGGGTCTCCGCGACCTCCTCGATATCCACGCCGCCCATCGTGGAAAACATGATGACGTGCGCGGCCTTGGCGCGGTCGAGGGTGATACCCAAGTAAAGCTCCTTGGCGATGTCGATGGCTTCCTCCACCAGAACCTTCTCGACCTTGAGGCCCTTGATGTCCATTCCGATGATCTCACGGGCTTTCTGCTCCGTCTCGGCCTGGCCCTCGGCCAGCTTGATTCCACCGGCCTTTCCGCGTCCACCGACCAGAACCTGAGCCTTCACGGCCACTTTCTTTCCGATCTCGGCGGCGATCTTGCCGGCCTCCTCAGGGGTGCTGGCCACACGACCGCGGGTGATGGGAACGCCCACCTCGTCGAGCAGCAACTTGCCCTGATACTCATGGATAACCATTCGTCATCTTCTCCTTGAAAGAACTTTTCACGGCCGTCCTTTTGGAGCGCGGGCTCAGGATTCCTTTGAAATCAAACAAGCCCGCTCACGCACGGGGCATGAAGGGGCTTGGGGCGACCCGTTCTATGTGTACGCTAGCCTTTGGAAAGCCGGGCCGCGAACACTCCGTCGCAGGCCTCCACAGCGGCGAGCACGGCCTCGTCGGGACATTTGTCGCAGACGATTCGCGCCGAGCAGGCTTGGGCTCCCGAGAAGACGGTATTCTCCATCTCCTGCACGGAGATTCCACCCTCCTTCAAAGAGGTGAACACTCCGGCCAGCACACCGACCTTGTCCTCGTGGCGGACAAAGAGCGTGGCCGAGCCGGCCGGGGGGGTTCGGAGGTTCACACAGTTGGGAAGCGGTGCACCGTCAACGAACGCTTGCACGATGCGAAGCGCTTCCATTCCGGTGTCAAGCTCCGACTGGTCGGTGGAAGCACCGACATGATGCGTCCCATAAAGGTTGGCGTGGCCTGCGATGGAGTCGACAAATTCGCCCGACTTTCCAGTAGGCTCGTCGTGGAAAACATCGGTTCCGACTAGAACGCCGCGGTCTAAAGCTTTCTGTAGCGCGTCGCGTTGAATCACCTCGGCGCGGCAGGTATTGATCACGATCTCACCGGGCTGCAGTTGGTCAAAAAATTCATCCCCGAACATCTCTCGCGTGTCCTTGGAAAGGGCGAGATGGAGCGAGACAATGGAGCTTCGACGAGCCACCTCGATGGGCGACTCGATATATTCGACCCCCAAGGCGGCGGCTTTTCCCGGGGTCAAAGAACGTGACCAGCAGACAATCTTGACGTTGAAGCCTCGCAGGCGCTCGATAGTTGCCTCTCCAATGGCTCCTAGACCGATGATCCCGACGGTCCTTCCTTGAAAGCCGACGGCTTTCGAGAAGCCGCCCTTGTCCCACCGCCCTTGGCGTAAGGTGGCCACGGCGTCAGGAACCCTCCGGTCCCAAGCCAGCATCAATGAGACAGCCAATTCCGCTACCGCGACGGCGTTCTTGCCGGGGCAGTTGCAAACCGAGATCCCCTTGCCGGAAGCGGCATCGAGGTCGATCGTGTTGACTCCGGCGCCGGCTCGGATGATGAGCGACAAGCGTCGAGCCGCCTCGATCGCTTTGCCGCTGACCTTGGTCGACCGCACGATGACGACGTCAACATCACGAGCTGGCTCAACGATGGTCTCGGCATCCAGGCTGGGCTGGTAGTCAAGCTGGCCTAGAGTGCTTAGTTTGTCGATCACCGATGGATGGAGTTTGTCCGCGACAAGAATTTTCATAAAGCTTACTTGAAACGGTAGGTAATGCGGCCCCGGGTGAGGTCGTAAGGAGAGAGCTCCACGGTTACCTTGTCACCCGGCAAAATACGGATAAAGTGACGTCGGATCTTTCCCGAGACGTGAGCGAGCACGGTGTGCCCGTTAGCGAGTTCCACAGAGAATCGAGCGTTCGGGAAGGCTTGCACCACAGTGCCCTCAACCTCGATCCCTTCTTCTTTGTCTGTCAAATGAAGGTCCTTTCCAGCCTTGTCCCCCCCTTAGGGGTAAAGCGTGGGCGCTAGTCTAGCCAAAATGTATCCAGTTGGCAACCCGACCCGGATGGAGCCGTTCGGGTACACCCGAAATCTCCCCCACCGCGAAATGGAACCCTCCGATGGTCTACCGCCAGAGAAAACCACCGCATACTGCCGCGGTCGTGGCAGCGGGATACATTGTGGCTACAAGCACACCACAGTCGAGCACGTTAAGGCTCGACGGAATTAAACTAGGAGATGTGATATGAGTCTAAAAAAATTTGCTACCGGCGCTCTTGCTGCCGCTTTTCTGCTGACCGCCCCCGCTATGGCCAACGAGCACCACAAAAACAAGGACGGAAAAGTTCAGGGCTACGACAAGCAGCACCGCGAATATTCTAACCACACCAGGTACGAGTGGACCACTGAACCCGGTCAGGTCATCCTGTTCAAGAATCCTGTTTCCTTCGAGGGTGAAGTGACCGACATGAGTCCCTCGCACCGCACCATCAAGGCTGACAACGGTATGACCATCCGTGTCCCCAACATGGCTTTGTTGTGGAACGGTGATACCGAGATGTTCGCCCAAACAACTAGTGTCGGCGACCGCGTCGTCATCCATCTTCGTCAAGAAGAGCCCTATCGCGTGATGCAAAAAGTCGGCGACGACCTGACCCTGGGCAGTTACGACGGTGTCTTCTTTGTTCCCGAAGCGTTTATCGCTGATATCGACCTGAACAACCTCGATAGCGATATCTATCGTGGCGACACCGCTGATGTCGATCTCGACAACAATGGGACCATTGAGGACAACGAGCGTAACCTTCGTCAGTACGACAATGACCTCGAGTCGGCCAACGATAGGGACTAACTAGCCGATCAGAGTTGACAAGCAACGTCACGAGAGCGGGCTTTCGGGCCCGCTTTCTTTGTCGTTGTTTGTCTTTACCTGGACCTGATATCCCAAGGGATAAGTTCCCCGCACGGTTTTCTAAGCTTCCCTACAGGCTACCCCAAGATACACCGAGTGGGGCTAAGCTCGCTCGCCCCCCGGGGTCTACTATAAAGGTGAATTCAAGGCCCAATGGCCCTACGACTATGAGAAAAGGAAGATACTCACTATGAAAAACGCAATAGCGAAACTCTGCTTAGGACTCGGAATTCTGGCCGGAGGCACCCTGTTGGCTCCAGATCCTGCCGAGGCGCAACTGGTCATGGTCGAGAGCAAATATCGCATCGTGGAGGTGGATCGAGCCGAAAACCGCATCGGTATCGCTCTTCCGGATGCTGCTCCTACCGAAAGACAAAACTGGGTTTACATCAAGCCGGACACGACCGCTTCCATGCGTCAGAATCTGGGCAACGGAACGTTTCGGGACGAAGCGATGACACCAAATGGTGTCCTTGACGCCGCTGAGAGCCGGCTCGGTGGGTTGATGAAGGTCAACGGTGGCCGAGACTTTGACGGCTCGATCGATGCCAAGAAGGTCTGGATGTAAAACCATCCCCATCCTATGTCTAAGACAAAAAGAGCGCACTCTGAGAGTGCGCTCTTTTTGCTCTTCTTACCCTGATGAATAGTGTATCTCAATTCTGAGAAGCCTTTTCGCGAAAGAAACCCGGTGCAAATTTTAAAAACTCAAGAATATCGCATCAAAAACAAATTCCTGTCCCTTCTCCAAAGACTACTGTTTCCCGTATGAGAATCAGTCCACAACACGACAAGATTTCAAGCCAAGGAAGCGGCCTGCACACCAAAAAGGGGCTTGGGAAGACACCAGAATTTCCACGAAATCGCTTCCAGAAATCCTTTTCCCGGGTCAGAGCGAATCGACCATTGCAAAGGTTTCAAGAGTCGAAGGTCCCGAAACGTTACCCTACACTTCGACTCCCAAAGCTCAGCAGGTATCAGCCTGATGGATAAGTTTCAAGCTCTGACCGAGGAGCAGAACGGAACCGTATCGGATTTGGCGCAAGATCCGGATCGTGTCGTGATGCTTGGTAGCCCGTCGCTCCTCCTCAACATCAGAACGGTGTGACCCACCCTCGATACCCAGCTAGAAAATGTCTTATTGACCCGCACTGAGGAGGAGCTATCTCTCACGGGAGAGGTCGGAGGAGCATTGTTATTTCACGGAGTTCACGACGGTCTGAAATGCCAAAGCTCGGCGCGCGGCTCCGAATTTACCAAGGTAGAGACAAAATCTGAAAGTGTCTATCGCATTAAACACAAACGTGGTGGGGTTGATACCAAGCCCCTACCTGGACCCAACACGACCAAAGTTGTCGTCGACAAAGCCTCTGGCGACATTGATGTCAGGGAATTTTACCTTGGCTGTATCCCCGCTCAGGCTGGCACCGGGCCATTGCAGTTTCAATACGTCCTTCTCGACAACCCCACAACCGACCTCGGCGTTACTCGATAAGCCCGAGACGAACCCCGCGCAGAGCCGCCTGGGTCCGGTCACGCACACCCATCTTCCCCATAATGGACTGGACATGCTTTTTGATGGTGACCTCGGCCAGGCAGAGCTCCTTACAGATGGAGCGATTGGTCATCCCCTTGGAGACGAGGCGGAGCACGTCGAGTTCGCGAGGTGTCAACTCTACCAGGGGCGGTAGGTCCTCATCGGTCTTCGGCTTGCCCAGATTCACGGCGGCACGCGCGATGGCTCCGAAAGCCTTCCCGACCAGCAACGAGGAGACGGTCGTTCCACCACTGACCGAAGCCTGAATAGCGTGATGGATCAGACTCTTGGAAGAATCCTTGGTCAGATATCCGGAGGCGCCGAAGCGTAAGGCCTCCACCAGGTAGAGGTCGGAATCGGAGACCGTGATCAAAATGACCTGCAGCTCAGGCATCTTCTCTTTGAGGCGTCGCATCGCCTCGAGACCGTTAAGCCCCGGGAGGCGCACATCCATCAGCGCAACGTCCGGCTTTTCTTTAAGTATCATTTCGACTGCGGCGTGGCCCTCGTCCGAGGTTCCCACCACCTGAATCCCTTCCATGGATTCGAGCATAGCCTTCAACCCTTGCAAGATGACGGGATGGTCATCGACGAGGGCCACACGGATGGATTCGGTCTTCACGGTCATAGAAACTCCCTTAAGATTGGCATAAAATCTATCCCAAGAGTCGCTGTTCCCAAGAAACTGGCCTACATGAATCCGGATTCTCGACGGGCATCCCATCGGCATACTATACTCCCGCGACAGGAAGAGAGGTCCCGCCGAGCAACCTTTGTCCCAAGATTGGGTATAATGCCCGAGGATTTCGGCATCGAAATGAAAGTGGAACCAAATGAGTGAAGTCGCGACAATGCCAGGATTGACCGATGAGCAAGCTGAGCAGGCTTGCCAGGTCCTCGAGCGACTGCAAGACGAGATCGGGCACATCATCGTCGGCCAGCGACATGTCGTGCGCCGGGTCCTAGTGGGGCTGTTGGCGCGCGGCCACATTCTCTTAGAGGGCGTACCCGGCTTGGCCAAGACGTTGACCCTCAAAACCCTGGCGGACACGCTCACCGCGACGTTTCATCGTATCCAGTTCACACCCGATCTGCTGCCGGCCGATTTGACCGGAACCAGCATCTACAATCCCGGAAGCGGCGACTTCACGATCAAACGAGGCCCACTTTTCGCCAACTTGATTCTGGCCGACGAGGTCAATCGAGCACCCGCCAAGGTCCAAAGCGCGCTGCTCGAGGCGATGGAGGAACAGCAGATCACCATCGGCGAGGAAACTCTTCCGTTACCGCAGCCGTTTTTGGTGATGGCGACTCAGAACCCCATCGAACAAGAGGGAACCTATCCCCTTCCGGAAGCTCAGGTTGACCGCTTCATGCTCAAGGTCCAGGTCAATTTCCCTGAGCGCTCCGAGGAAGCCTCGATCATCGACCGCATGACCGCTCCCGAGCCCCCCACCGTGAACCCCTTGCTATCCCCCACCGAGATCCTGGAGCTTCAGAAACTTGTTCCCCTGGTCTACCTTGATGAGCTGGTCAAAAACTACATTCTCGATCTGGTCTTTGCCACACGAGACCCCCAGAAAGTCGGCCTATCCTCCACCATAGCCACGGGTGTCTCCCCTCGCGCCTCTCTTTCGTTAGTTAGAGCGGCTCGTGCTCACGCCTTGCTGGAGGGTCGAGCATTCACCACTCCCGATGACGTCAAAGCCGTGGTTTACGAAGTCTTCCGGCACCGACTGGTCTTAAGTTACGAGGCCCAGGCTGAAGGCTGGGATGCCGACCGTGCCATCAAAGCCATCTTAGATAAGGTGGAGGTCCCCTAGATGTCCACTACCTCGGAGCTTTTGACTCGCGACCGGCGAATCAAGGGTCTCGAGCTTAAGGCCAAGCGTCTCTCCCAGAAACGGCTTCTGGGCCGCTACCGCAGCCGTTTCAAAGGGCGTGGAATCGAGTTTCGCGACTTTCGCGAGTACCTAGCCGGTGACGACCCTCGAACTATCGACTGGAACGTGACGGCGCGGTTCGGACGTCCCTTCGTGAAGAACTCCGAGGAAGAGCGGGAACTCTCCGTCGTCCTTCTCCTTGATATGTCGGCCTCACAAAAATTCGGCAGCGGGAGAGAAACTAAACTCGAGCTGGCCCAGGAGATGACCAGCCTTCTGGTCCTAACCGCCATCGCCAGCGGCGATCGAGTCGGACTGCTGGCTTTCGACGATCACCACCACACTTATCTCAAACCCAGTAAGGGCCGGCATCAGAAACAGCGACTTCTCCAGGCCATCTGGCAGCAGTTTCCCCGCAAGCGCGGGCATCGCGAGGGCAGTTTGGCCTCATCGCTCGAAGATCTCGACCGCTGGCTGGTCGGGCGCGGCTTTCTCTGTCTGGTCTCGGATTTTCTCAAGCCGGCCTTGCTTGCTCCTAAGCCTGGCCCCGAATTCGACAGACTTCTCAAGGCGATGCGAAAGCTCTCCTTTCGCCACGAGGTCCTGGCGCTGCGCACCTACGACCGGCGAGAACGGGAGATCCCCTCCGTCGGCCGGCTGGTCCTGCGAGATCTCAACGACGACCGCGCCTTACTTCTCGACACCAATCATTCCCACTGGGAAAACGAGTTCACCCAGCGTTGGGAAGGCTGGCAAGCCACTTTTGAAAACCTTATGCTCCGGGCTCAATGGGACTGGAAGGACTTCCCTACCGACTCAGACCCCGTCCCCGAGCTCATCACCTTTCTCGACGCCAGGGTGAGACGGCGATGAAACGGCTCCTGACTTTATGGCTCTGGCTACACCTCGCGCTGTGCGTGATGGCCACGCCTGGACTCGAGCTCACAGCCAAGCTCGAGCAGAGCGCCGACCCACTCCCTTTCGGCAAACCCGCGACTTTAGTCCTCAATCTCTCTTGGGATGAAAAGTGGGCCTTTCAACCGCCGACCGCCGAGTCTTTGGAGCTTCCGGGATTCACCATCATCGACCGCTTCACCACCACGCCAAACGCTTCCGGCGGCAAGCGCTCCCTCACCTATCACCTGATCTTCACTCGATTCGAGCCGGGCCCAGCCGTTGTCCCCGCAGTCAGCTTTGAAACCCCGGACGGCACCTTCAAAAGCCAACCTAAAAAGATCGTTTACAAAGGAGCTGAGGCAAAACCCGGAGACGACCCTGACCAGCTGCGCGGCCCCAAAGATGTCGTGCCACTGTCGACAGCCGACTTCTGGTGGTGGCTGGCGAAAGTGCTAGGCCTCTCCTTGCTCGCACTTGTCGTTTTGACCATCCTGGTTCGAAAGTTGGGCCTGCTCGACCGCTGGCTCTCCCCTCGAAGTCGCGCCTTGCGCCGGCTGGCCAAGCTGACCAAAGCCATGAAGGCGGGTCAGATGGAAGGGTCGGAGGCGCTCTTAGAAACGGTGGAAGTCCTACGCGTCTACCTGCACGCGGCCCACGGCTTCGTCACGCGCGAGGCCACCAGTCGCGAGATCTCCGAGCAGCTCATCTTGAGCAACCGTTGCCCCGACCTCAAACCGACAGCGCGCAAGATTCTCGAACACGGAGATCAGGCCAAGTTCGCCCGCCGAGAACCCAACCTCGAGGAATCCCAAGACATGGTCGAGCAGCTCAGAGCAGCCATCACCGCGGACAAGAGGGGGACGAAATGAGGCTACTGCACCCCGAATTTCTCCTGGCCTTTCCCCTGATTCTGGCCTTTCTCTGGTGGTCTCACCGAGGACGAACGGCTCGCCGTTCGAGCCTCGGCTTTTCCAACCTCGCTTTGATCGAATGGTCCTCCTCGGCGGTGCCGCTGCGACTATCGCGGCGAACCGAAATCCTCCACGCCCTGTTCTGGCTCTTGCTCCTGCTCACCCTAGCACGTCCCCAGCAGTCTCTAGGAGAGAAGCCCCAGACCAAAGAGGGGATCGACATTCTGCTTTGCTTGGACACTTCGACGAGCATGGAAGCCGACGACCTTCTGCCCAACCGTTTGGAGGCGGCCAAACAAGTCAGCAAAGACTTCGTGGAAAAGCGTCCCAACGACCGAATCGGGTTGGTGGTTTTCGCCGGTATCGCGTTGACCCAGTGTCCCCTGACCTCCGACCATCAAACCCTGCAACTTCTGATCGACAGTCTCCGCCCCGGCATGACCGGAAAAGATGGAACGGCCATCGGTAATGGACTGGTCACCTGTGTCAACCGCCTCAAGGACCTTCCGGGGAAATCCAAGGTCATCATCCTCTTGACCGACGGACGCAGCAACGCCGGCGAGATCGAGCCTCTCCAGGCCGCCGAGCTTGCCGCCAGTTTTGGCTTGCGAGTCTACGCCATCGGCGCGGGAACCGACGGAGGCGGCGGCTTCGCCGGACTGATGGGAGCCGGCGGGATCGACATGGAGACACTGCTCGCTATCGCGCAAAAGACCGGCGGGAAAGCCTTCCGAGCCACCAACAACGCCGGTCTTTCGGAGATCTACGACGAGATCGATCGCCTCGAGCGGGTCAAACGACAAGAAAAACCCGAGATTCTCTATCGCGAGCTGATGGTCGTTCCAGCTCTGGGAGCTCTCCTAGTGTTGAGTGTGCTTTTGGCAAGTCGCCTACGAAGGGAGACTCTCTAGCATGCTCCCTTTGAGTTGGAACGACATCCACTTCGCTCAACCCTGGGCCTTCCCCGTGGTGCTGATCGTCCTCATCTCTCCCCTGTTGGCCGGAGGGGTGAAGTCCTGGCTCCACCGGAAGTCACCGGAAAGCGAATTCGTCTCGCCCGAGATGCGAGAGGTTCTCTACGAAGTCGACACCGGTCGGGCTGCCTTCTCTCGTACCGTCACCCTCCTTTTCTGGCTGACCGCTCTCTGTCTTTCACTCGCCTTGACCAGACCGCAGTGGGGTGTTTTGGAAGAAACGGTCCAGCGGAGAGGGCTCGACGTGGTGATCGCCATCGATCTCTCCACCTCCATGCGGGCCGAGGACGTCAAGCCATCGCGCATCGACAACGCCCGCGAAGAGTTAGCCTTCTTGATGGAAGAGCTCAAGGGCAACAGGATCGGCCTGGTCGGATTCGCCGGCTCAGCCTTTCTCTTTTGTCCCTTGACCCTCGACACTGATGCGGTTGAGCTGTTCCTCGATGAAATGACCATCGAGGCCGTTCCGGTCCCCGGCACCTCCTTAGGAGACGCGATTCGCACCGCTCTGAAGACATTTAATTTAGGCGGCGAGGCGAGCGGAGGCAGCAAGGTTCTCCTTCTCCTGACCGATGGCGAAGACCACGAGAGCCAACCGGTGGAAGCCGCCAAGGAGGCCGCCCAAGCCGGTGTCATCATCGACACGGTGGGTCTGGGCACGTTAGGCGGCGGTGAAGTTCCCGACCCCGTCAGCGGAGATGTTTTGCGTAACGAAACAGGCGATGTCGTGGTCTCCAAACTCGACGGAAAAATTCTCGAGGAGGTCGCTCGGGTCAGTGGGGGGACTTTTATGAGACTCGACGCCTCGAGGGACGGTCTGACCTCGTATCTCAAGATGCTTAAGAAACGCCAAACACGGGCCCTGGGGGAAACCGTCGACGTTCGCCGACACGAGAGGTATCCGATCTTCGCGAGTCTGGCGGCGATAGCGTTTCTTCTTGCCCTCATCTTAGAAGAGTGGGATAAACGACGATGAGACGACTGAGCTTGGTCACTCTCCTAACTTTGGGGCTTCTCACCGGTCCCGTCATAGCCATAACCCCTTGGGAAGCCCACAACCTGACCGAGTCGGTGGCGGCGGGGACCTGGAGCCAGAGCGAGACGCTTTTTCGCGATCTCCTAGCCAAAAACACCGACCCCAAAGACGACTTGACTCTCAAATACGACCTAGGACTGTCACTGCTTCACCAAAAAAAACACGAGGAGGCTCAACAACTGTTCGAGACCGTGGTCAAAGACAGCGATGACGTCTCTCTCAAAGCCAAGGCTTCCTACAACCTGGGCAACACGCTGTTCGCTTTAGACAAGCTCGAAGAAGCGAAAAAGGCCTTTGAGGACAGCTTGTTGGCCGACAGCGACGATGACGACGCCCGTTACAACATCGAGGTGATTCTGCGCAAACAAAAGCAGAACCAACAGAACAAGGACCAGAAAAAAGAGCAAAACGAGGACCAGAATAAGGACAAAGACAAAGATAAAGACCAGAACAAGGAACAAGATAAGGACAAAAAGGACCAACCGAAAGACCAGAAGTCTCAGGATAACAAGAGCGATGACCAGGACAAACAAGGTCAAAATCAAGATTCTCAAGGTCAATCCCAACAAGACCAAGCCAAGCAAGACGAGGCCAAAGCCGACCAAGCCAAGATGAGTGAAGCTGAGAAAAAAGCCGCCGAGGAGGCCGCTGAAAAAGACCGGTTGTTGGAATACTTTCGCCAACAAGAACGCAACGGGCGTCCTGGACGGCGGGCCGTTCCCAGCACAGCCCGCCCGCCCGGAGGTAAGACCTGGTGAGACGCCTACTCCTGCTACTGTTCATCACGGCGGCCATCTCACTGCCGTTGTCGGCCCAGCCTGGTCGTGGCGTTCAAGTCAGCTCTAGTCTCTCCGAAACCTCGATCCCGCTCGACGGTAGCGCCAATCTCACGATTTCGGTCTCGGGCGCGGCCGACGGAGTGAATGTCCCCATGCCGGAAACTCGCGACGGCGGCCTACGCTTCATGGCGGCCGGGCGCCGCTACCAGATGACCACCGTCAACGGAGAGATGTCGAGTTCCACTCAGTACGACTTTGTCGTCATGCCTCTCAAAACCGGTCGCCACCTGATCGAACCGATGGCCGTCACGGTCAACGGGGTGACTCACACGACACCCAGTCAGCGTCTGGAAGTCACCAACATGGCCGGGTCGTCCGGACACTCCACCACGCCCTCTCAACCTCGGGCGCTACCCGGCATGAATTCTCCCTGGGGCCAGCCCAACGTCTGGCCCGGCCTGCCCCCTCAACCGAGAGAAGACGATGTCCTTTTGGAGTCGGAGGTCGAGCCGGAGGTGGTTTACAAACATCAGCCTGTTTTCTATAAACTCACGCTGCTCTCGGCTGTCCGCCTGATGACGGATCCTCGTTACAACGCCATCGCGCCCACCGGCTTCTTGAGAGTGCCTTTCGATCAGGAAAACGGAGTGGATGAGCGCGGCGGGCGTCCCTACGACACATCCTCCATCACCACAGCGTTCTTTCCTCTCAACGAAGGCGATTACACCCTTCCGGGAACTCAGATCCAGATCACACCATCCGGAATGGCCCTCCCCCGAATGCTCCGCACCCAACCTCACGCCCTCCAGGTTCTGCCGCTTCCCAGCGAGGGCAAACCCAAAAGCTTCACGGGAGCGGTGGGAACACGATTCGACCTTGACGCACGTCTCAAGCAAGACACCCTCACCCTGGGAAGTTCCGCCGAACTCGAGTTTCAGGTGGAAGGAGACGGCCACCTCGACCTTGTCCCCTACCCTTATCTCCCCAATTGGGAAAACCTGGAGAAAAAGCTCGGCAAAAGCCCCAGCACGACCAGAGCCGACCAGCGGAAAATCTCCAGCAGCCGAACCTACCAATACCGGCTGAAACCCAACAAAGAGGGAACCTATGAACTCTCGGGCATGGCTTTTGCCTTCTTCAACCCTCAGGAGAAACGGTACGAGACGATTCTCGCCCCGACTTTGACCCTCAGGGTCGAAGCCAATCCTAACGGTGACGGTCAGGAAAGTAGCCCGAGCGACCCCTCCGAGCCCTCGGAAAGCGATCATCCCGTTAGCGAGCCCGGCCCGACCTCCGGACGGATTCCCAGTCTCCCCATCGGCTCGCTGTCGACAGGTCTGGCTCTGCTGCTCGCCGGTACCTTGCTGGGTCGCGCCAAGGGTGGATTTTCTCTCCGGCGTCGGCGCGGCTCAAAATCCAAATTCGGACCCCATTCTAGCGTGAAAGAGCTCCTGGCAAGCTTAGACAGATTAGCTCCCGGCGAGGACCGACCAACTCGCCTGGCTCAACTGACGGCTCAGGGCTGGAGCCAGGAGCCGGCCGAGCGCCTGGAAGCTCTGCGCCAAAAGGCCAATCGGGCTCTTTTCGGAGGCTCGGGCACGGAAGACTCCATCTTGCGAGGACTCGACGACGAGCTTTCCGGGCTGCTCAAGGAGAAAAAGCGATGAGGCATGGTTTCTTACTCCTCTTATTCGCCTTCCTAATGCTGCCGGCGTGGTCCGCTCCCACGCTAGACGACGCGGCCGAGGCGCTCAAGTCGGGGAACGACCGGAAGGCTCTGGCGATCTGCGGAAAACTCCCTGTATCGTTCGGCAAACTCTACAATCAGGGGTTGGCCTGGCGGAACCTTGGCGACCTACCGAAGGCCAGAGCCAGTTTCCAGAAAGCTCTACTTCTGAGTCCCCAAGACCTGGCCACACGACGTCGCCTGCGCGAAATCGACGGTCGCCTGGGCGAGAAGGTGCTGTCTCTCGACGTCCGCTCCACTCCCTGGTGGAGCCAGAGCCAGGTGGAAATTCTCTTGCTGCTGCCTGGTCTCGCCATGCTTGGGCTGGGCCTCAACGCTCGACGACGAGGCGGCGGACTTCCCCTGGCACCGACCGCGCTCGTCTGGCTCGCGGGGGTGGGTCTGAGCGCACTGATCTTGTGGACCGCTCCGCCGGCCGATCGCGCCGTGGTGATCGACTCCGCAGCCCAACTTCTGCCCGGGCCGTCCCCCGACAGTCCCGGAGAAACGTTGCCGGGAGGCGTCCTGGTCCAACTCTTGGAGCAACGAAATCACTACTCCAAGGTCAAGCTGGGCGACGGCAAGACGGGCTGGCTGCGCCAGGCCCAACTGGAAAAACTATCGGTACCCGGCGGCCTGTAGCTCGAACAGGCGCGCGTAGCGACCGCCTTTGGCGACCAGCTCCTCATGGGTCCCCTGCTCGGTGATTCGGCCCTCTTCCAAAACCACGATCTCATCGGCCATGCGCACGGTGGAGAAACGGTGAGAGATCAAGATCGCCATCTGGTTGGCCGTGGCCTGGCGGAAATGCTCGAAGATCCGGGTCTCCGCCTCGGCGTCGATGGCCGAGGTCGGCTCGTCCAGCACCACGATGTCGGCCTTCGTTCTCATGAAGGCGCGCGACAGGGCCACCTTCTGCCACTGTCCCCCTGAGAGCTCCCGGCCGTTGAGAAACCAGCGTCCCAGCTGGGTCTGGTAGCCCTCGGGCAAATCCTCGATGAACTCGTCGGCCAGCCCTTTCCGGGCGGCCGTCTCCCAGCGTTCGGGGTCCTCGAAATGCTCCACGTCCCCGGCCCCGATATTCTCTCCGACCATGAACTGGAAACGGATGAAGTCCTGAAAGATCACTCCAATCCGAGCCCGCAGCGCCTCGGTGTCCCAATCCTCGAGCGAGGTTCCATCTAAAGTAACCTGTCCTTCGGTGGGACGATACAGCCTGGTCAAGAGTTTGATCAAGGTCGTCTTACCCGAACCGTTCTCCCCCACTAGAGCGAGCTTCTCTCCCGGACGAAGATGCAGGTTGATCCCGTCCAAGGCATACTCTTTCGCTCCGGGATAGCAAAAACGGACACTCTCGAAACGCACTCCGTCTCCGGGTTTAGCCCCGACGGTGGCCGTTCCCGACTCCTCCTCGGCCGGCTCTTGCAAGAACTCATAAAGGTTCGAAAGATACAAGTTGTCCTCGTACATCGCCCCGATGGCCGAAAGGGATGCGGTCACCGCCGACTGACCCTGCTTAAAGACCATCAGATACATGGTCATATCGCCCAGACTGATGGCACCGCTCATGGTGGCCGATACGACCCAGACATAGGCTCCGTAGAGCGCGGCGATACTCAGCAGACCGAGAACAAAGCCCCAAAAAGAGCGGCGAAGGGTGAGGTTCTTGTCCTCCTGGTAAAGCTTCTCGAAAATGGCATTGAAGCGACCCAAAAAGAGCGGGCCGAGGTGAAAAAGCTTCACCTCCTTGACGTTGTCCTCGCGCGACAACAGCATCTCCAGATAGGCTCGCTGCCGTGTCTCCTGCGACTGCCACTTGAAAAGGCGGAAGGCTTCCCCACTGTAGGCCGCTTCAACCGCGAAAAGAGGTAGCCCCGCCAAGACTAAAAGCAACACAGCCCAGGGAGAGAACCCTATCAGAAGTACCGCGAAGGTGACAAGACTTATGGCGTTCTGGGCCAGTCCGAAGGTGCGTTGAACCAACGAAAGAGGGCGAGAAGAGGCGCGCTGGCGGGCCTGGGTCAGCTGGTCGTAAGTCTTAGAGTCCTCGAAGTGGCGAAGGGAAAGCTGGAGAGCTTTTTCTAAGATCATCTGATTGACCCGTTGGGACAAGAGCGCCCGGAGCAGAGAGTCGCAGACCGAAAGTCCTTTCTGAAAAGCCGCCATCAAGGCCACCAGGCCGGCTTCGAGTCCAACCACCATCAAAGTGTGCTGTCTATCCGCCAGTTGGCCCGTCTGGGCGGCTTGAAGAACCGAGTCCACCAAAAGCTTCGAAACGTAAGCGATGGCCCCGGGAAGGGCCCCGGCCGCCAGGGTCAGGGCAATGAACCAGCAGGCTAGGCGCGGACTGGTCTGCCAGACCAGACCCAGAGCCGCACGACCGTAGGTGAAAACTTTGAGGAACTCCGAAGGGCGAAATTTTGGCTGGGGGCGTGGCGAAGGCGGCGTCATCGGGACCACTCTTTCGCAATGCGCCAGGATTGCCCTGGAATAGAGACTAACGTTGGTTCGATATGAGCGAGGCCGAATTTGACGCCATCCTACACGAGGCCCTCGCCTCGCTCCCTGAGCACTTTTCCATGCTCCTAACCAACGTGGTGATCAGTGTCGTTCCATATGCCGACGAGGAATGGCTTGAGGGTGCTCCACGGGAGGAGGTCTTCGGACTCTATCTGGGTACTCCACTTACCGAACGGGGCATAGACGATCCCTACCGGATTCCCGACCAGATCTTTATTTTTCAGTCGGCCCTCGAAAATGCTTTCCCGGAAATCGATGAACTCAAGGAAGAGATTCGTGTCACTCTGATTCATGAAATTGGACACTTTTTCGGATTAGACGAAGAAGAGCTCGAAGAGGCTCTTGAAATTCCTCATGCCGAACGGCGTCGCTGACCCTTCCCAACAGGTTCGTCCTCGGGACTCTCCCGAAGGAGACATTTTTCTTAATCCTTTCGGTGCGCTTCCAGCATACCACTTCAGGTTGTCGTGACAAGAGCGTCGACACAAGCTGAACACGCTCGGAGTCTTGCGATTTCCGGAAAATTTTGACTACAAGAGGCACCTTGGAATGAATTGGAAAATCTTGGCACTGAGCTCGGCGATCTTCGCCGGCCTGAGCGCCGTTTTCGGGAAAGCTGGCATAAGTCCGGAGGCGAACCCCAATGTCGTCACCTCGCTGAGAACAGTCGTGATCCTGGGGGTTTCAGTAGCCGTAGTCAGCTTCCGTTCCGAGTGGAGCTCCAGTGGACTCGACGGCAAATCTCTAGGCTTTATCACACTTTCCGGTCTGGCCACTGGAGTCTCCTGGCTGTGCTACTTTCAAGCCCTGCAAGATGGGCAGGCGGCCGAAGTCGATCCGATTGACAAGCTCTCCATCGTCGTCAGCGTACTTCTGGCCTACCTCTTCCTGGGAGAAAAGTTGGCCTGGACGGGGTTGCTCGGGGTGGCCTTCATCCTGTCCGGCACCCTCCTGATACTCAAGAGCTAGCCGCCACGTCCATAACTCTTTCTTGACCGCGAACTCCCTCGACTTCGTTGAGCGACTCCAGCAGTCGCAACTGGTCCGCCGTACGTAGACGGAGCTCTACCTCCCACAGCATTTCGCCCTGGGGAGTGGGCTGGCGTTGGATGTCGCCCGGGTAAGAACCGTGTTCCAACAGCAAGATATCGAGTCGAGTTACGGTCAGGCTGTCTCGGGGAGAAGTAAATCTGAGCGTATTGGAATCGTGGCGAACCAGGTTACGAACTCGGTCGGCCAGAGGATCGAGGAGAACCAGCGCCAGCAAGATTCCGATAGTCGTCCCCACGGCGATGCTGTAGAGGCCGACACCCGAGCACAACCCCACGGCGGCGGCCACCCAGATGGTGGCCGCCGTGGTCAAGCCGTGGACAGCGCCACGGGACTGGATGATACTACCGGCTCCCAAAAAGCCGATCCCCGCTACCACCTCCGAACCGATCCGGGTGGGGTCCGGGGTTGCCTGCGCGGCGGAGGGGTCCAGTCCTACCAAAGAAGCGGCCTCACCCACCATCAGGTAGAGCGCGGAGCCCACTGATATCAAAATCATGGTGCGCAGTCCGGCCGACTTGTCGCGAGCCTCTCTCTCCGCCCCCAAGGCCAAACCGCAAAGAAAAGCTACCAGCAACTTGGTCGCCGGGTCCGAGGCTTGAGGCCACCAATCCCAAAGGAAGTCCATGTCCCCATCTTGAGCGACCCCCTCTCACGATACCGCGTTCCTCGGCATAACGAGACTGTATCCCGAGGGAGAAGATCGCCGGCGACGATGCGGGACTCTGATCTCGAATCGATCTTTGGAGGATGTATCCCTGAGGAGAACTCCCTTCAGGCGGGGCCGGCGTATCCAGATAGGGCGTGGAGACACCTTCTCCGCCTTTTAAACTAGCGATCAACTAGCAACCAGAACCCACATTCAAGGAGACATCCATGCCTATCAAATCTTTCCAAGACCTCTACGTTCACGAGCTCAAGGACCTTTACAGCGCGGAGAAACAGATCACCGAAGCCTTGCCCAAAATGGCCAAGGCTAGCGAGAGTCCTGAACTGCGACAAGCCTTTGAAGCCCATTTGAAAGAAACCGAGGCTCAACTCGAGCGACTGGGCCGGATCTTTTCAGAACTGGGTGTGAATCCGGGCTCAAAGAAGTGCAAAGCCATGGAAGGCCTGGTCGAGGAAGGCAATGAGGTGATCAAGACTATACCTCAGGGAGAGATCCGCGACGCCGCCCTTATCGCGGCGGCGCAAAGGGTGGAGCATTACGAGATGGCGGGATACGGTACTGTGCGGACTTACGCTCAACTCCTGGGCTTGACGGAGCAACGTGACCTGTTGCAACAAACCTTAGACGAGGAAGGAGCTACCGATGGGAAGCTCAACGCCTTGTCCGAGCGGATCAACAAGGTCGCGATCTCTCAGAGTTAATTTCGCAGTCCAGGAGTTTCCGTGAGCCAACAAGATAGCTCCGAGAATCCGGGGCCAGGGGGATGCGCGCCCGATAGCTGCCGCGCCGCTCTTCTCTTGATCGACGTGGTCAACCCATTTGATTTTCCCAACGCTCGCGCGTTGCTCGAGGCGGCTTTGCTTATGGCTCCGAATCTTGTCGCCCTAAAAAAACGTTGCCGCGAGGCCGGAATTCCAACAATTTACGTCAACGACCACTTTGGGCGTTGGAGGTCCGATTTCTCGGCTATCGTCGAACAGTGCGAAAGAGATGATGCTCGGGGAAAGGATTTTGTTCGTCCCCTTATACCTTCGGAAAACGATTACTTCGTCTTCAAACCGATGCATTCCGGATTTTACCAGACCACCCTGGAACTTCTTCTTTCCCATCTGGGAGCCAGAAACCTCATCCTTACCGGACTGGCCTCCAATATCTGTGTCCTCGCGACGGCCCAGGACGCCCACATGCGAGATTATCGATTGTGGTTGCCGCCGGACGCCATGGCCGCCGGCAGTCTGGAGGAACAAGATTACGCCCAGCTCCACTTCCAGCGAGTTCTGCGAGCCGACCGGAGCTCTAGCAAAGACCTACTTCTTGAGGAACTCAAAGAAAGCGGGAGAGAGCGATGACGGGAGAACTTCCTGGGGCCCCTGGTATGGTACCCGGAAAGCCTAGAGAGGGGCGTCTGCCGTCCTCACCCTGATTAGTTTCATATCATGAATGAGTCAATCCCATGTCAAAATGTTTCCACTTTGGAGCGGGCCGTCTCCGCGGGGCTGGGCGGTTTCGCCCTGGCCCGCTACGGCGGGCGCTCCGTCTTCGGGACGGTGCTCGCCGCCGGGCTACTGCATCGCGCCGCCACCGGCCATTGCGCCGTTTACCAAGCCCTGGGAGTCGACACAGCCGACCCCTCGACCCCCCTCCTGGAAAGATCGTCCGTGCAGTTGAGCAAGTCGATCATAGTAGACGCGCCGCCCGAAAAACTCTACCCTTTTTTCACTGAGCAGTTAAGTCGCCTGGCCTCCTTGTCACCCGAAGTGCTCTCGATGGAACTCCTCGACTCGGACCGCTCCCGCTGGACGATGCGGACTCCTGTCGGCCGTCACGCCTTCGAGTCGAAAATTGTCGAAAAAGTCGAGAATCGGAGTGTTCGTTGGGAAAGTGAAGACGAACGATTTCCTCACCAGGGGGAGGTCACGCTGACTCCGGGACCGCGAGGAACCGTAGTTCGGGTGGCCATGAACTATCACACTCCCGGCGGACCTCTGGCCGCCCAGCTCTCCAGAGTGACCGGGCACGAGCCTCACGAAGCTTTGGAACGAACCCTTTGCAATCTGCGCAGCCTCATGGAAGCCGGAGAGCTCCCTCGTTCCAATACTCATCCCAATTCAGATCTGACCGGAAAGGAGATCGCACGATGAAAGCGCTGGTATTTCATGGCGAAAAAGATGTCAGGATAGAACAGGTTTCGGACCCGTCCATCCTCAATCCACGGGACGCCATCATCAAAGTCACCCGCACGGCTATCTGTGGATCCGACCTCCACCTCTACAACGGAGTGATTCCTCTAGTTAAATCGGGCGATGTTCTCGGACACGAATTTATGGGAGAAGTGGTGGAGTTGGGCTCCGGCGTGAGCAACCTTAAGATCGGTGATCGGGTTGTCGTTCCCTTCACTATCGCCTGCGGAAGCTGCTTCTTTTGTCAAAAGCAGTTGACTTCGCTTTGCGACAACTCCAATCCCACCGCGACCACGGCCATTCGGCTGTACGGCGCCTCAGGCTCGGGCTTGTTCGGGTATTCCCACATCTTAGGGGGGTACGCGGGCGGACAAGCCGAGTATGTGCGGGTGCCCTTCGCCGACGTCGGCCCGTTCAAGGTGCCCGATGGGGTCAGCGACGAACAAGCTCTCTTTCTCAGCGACATCTTTCCCACCGGCTACATGGCCGCCGAGAACTGCTCCATCGAGGAAGGAGACACCGTGGCCGTGTGGGGAGCGGGTCCGGTCGGACTGTTCGCCATCAAAAGCGCCTTCATGCTCGGCGCGGGACGGGTGATCTCCATCGACGACGTTTCCGAGAGACTACAGATGGCTCGAGGGATCGGAGCGGAAACTTTGGACTTCTCCTCGGAGAATCCGCTGGTCGAGCTGATGGACCGCACCGGCGGTCGCGGTCCCGACTCTTGCATCGACGCGGTCGGGCTGGAAGCCCACGGCTCCGGGCCCGGTGCCGTCTACGATAAGGTCAAGGAGAGTATGGGGATGGTGACCGACCGCATCAACGTCTTGCGCCAAGCCATCCAGACTTGCCGAAAAGGAGGCACGGTGTCCATACCCGGAGTGTATGGAGGCTTCCTGGACAAGCTCAACATCGGGGCGGCCTTCGGCAAGGGGTTGACGCTTAAGATGGGACAGACACACGTCCACAAGTACATGCCCATGCTTATGGACAAGATTGCCGAAGGAGAGGTCGATCCCACTTTTCTTATCACCCATCGGGGAAGCCTGGATATGGCGGTGGAAGCATATAAGACGTTTTCCAAGCGAGAAAACGGCTGTATCAAGGTGGTCATGGACCCCCGTCTGTCTCCTGTTTCCGGCGAACTGGAATCGAATCGAAAGGAGCCGGCTCATGTCTAAAGAGACCCAGATCAAAAACTCCGCCATCGGTCCGGCCTTTCTGCTGGGACTAGGCCTCGGAATGATGCTTCGAAGTCGAAGCGCTCACCGCCAGTTTCAAGGTCAAACCGCTCTGGTCACGGGAGGGAGCCGAGGATTAGGTCTACAGCTTGTGCGTGAGCTGTCGCGTCGCGGGGCTCGAGTGGTCTTCTGCGCTCGACACGCCGACGAGGTCACCAGAGCCGAGGAACTCCTTCAGGCCGAGGGATACCAGAATGTGCACGGCATGGTCGCCGACGTCTCTCGACCGGACGGACCTCACGACCTGGTGAGTCGAATCTCTCGCAAGATCGGCCGCCTGGATATCCTGATCAATAACGCCGGCATCATTCAGGTGATGCCCTTCGTGCACAGCCAGGAGAAGACGTTCCACGATTGCCTCGACACATTCTTGTACGGTCCACTGCGGATGACACAGGAAGTCCTTCCCGGCATGATCTCCGCCGGTGGAGGAACGATCGTGAATATCGCCTCCCTCGGGGGACAGATTCCTGCCCCTCACCTGGTGGCTTACAACGCCGGCAAGGCCGCTCTCGCCGCACTTTCCGAGGGTATGAGCGTGGAACTGGACCGCTACGGGATCAACGTGTTGACGGTCAGACCCGGCCTGTTGCGAACCGGTGGACATCGCAACGCCCTGTTTGGCGGCAATCCCAGCCAGGAATACGCCTGGTTCAGCCGGGCCGCCATTCACCCCGCCCTGACCGTGGGCGCCGGAGAGGCGGCGCGGCGGATCGCCGATGCCGTCCTCGATCGGCGCCGAACGCTGTCGATCGGCTGGGAAGCCAAGTGGGCTCCCCTGTTCCATATTCTCTTCCCCGAAACCAGCCACAGCTTGACCAGCGCCGCGGAAAAGCTCCTGCCTGGGACCGGCCCGAAAAGGTCTGTCGTGATGGGTGAGATCGTCGCTTCCGAGGCCCCTCCACTGTCGAGTTTACTACAGCGAATCGAAAGGCAAGCCGTGAAAAAACACCAGTCCACCCGTTTTATCGCTAACAACGCCCGGTAGGTTGAGCCTATCCCCGAGGGAAGGACCCTCGGGGAAGGCCGGGAAAGCTTCACGATGTCTCTTTCGGAGGAACCAGGTGCGTCAACCTCTCTGGTTCTGATTGGAGGCTCCTCAGGGGGCCTTGGGGCTCTCCAGATCGTCCTCTCCTCTCTTCCCGAAGAACTCGATGCCGCTATTCTAGTGGTCCTACACACACCCCAGGGTATCAGTTTCCTGCCCGATGCGTTACATCGCCACTCCCGATGGCCCATCAGATTCGCGGGGCACGAAGAGCCTTTTCAGAAAAAGCATGTCGTCGTGGCGCCGACCGGGTATCACCTGCTGCTCCGACCCGAAGGGGTCTGGCTTCATCGCGGTCCTCGAGAGAACCGCCAACGTCCCGCCATCGACCCATTCTTTCGGAGCGCGGCCAAGCACCATGGGAACAACGTCACCGCGGTCCTGCTTTCAGGACTGCTCGATGACGGAGTGGCGGGACTTATTCGACTACAAAAAAGTGGAGCCCGCGTGATCATTCAATCTCCCGACGACGCTAAGGCCCCTCCTCTTCCTCTGGCGGCCCTGCGTCACCTCACTCCGGACGAGGTCCTCCCCGCGAGCGAGATCGCTTCCGCTATCGCCCGCTTGGCCAGCACCCGCCGTTCCGAGCCGCACCTTGTCCCCCCTGTCTTGGATCTGCAAAAAGCTGGAACCCTGGCCGTCCCTGACAGCTCCCCCGAACCCTTCACCTGCCCGACTTGCCACGGCAATCTTTGGCGTGTGCGAGAGGATGAGTTCGAACTCTATCGTTGCCGAATCGGACATATCTTCACGCCGGAGTCTCTTCGACAGGCCAGTGAGCAAGAAGTCGAATCCTCGCTTTGGGTGGCCATCCGCAATCTGGAGGAAGCGGCCGAAGTTTCTCGCCGGCTCAGCGAGCGGAGTGAGTCTCAAGGCCTTGCCGCGGCCCGGAAACAGCATCACAGCCGGGAAGTAGAACTGATGAGTCACGCGGACGTGTTACGCCGTTTGGTCGAAGGTTTGGGCTTGTAAATGATCGCCGTCGAAGAGCTGCCTCTCCCTTTCATCGTGGTCGGACGCCAGGGTCACATCCAGCGAGCCAACGGCAACGCTCTGGGCTTGCTCGGGATGGAAGAAAAATTCCTGGTTGGGATGCCGCTTACCGCCTTCTTGCATGCCGACACTATCCCCAAATTCATGTCCCACCTCTGGACCGCTTTTCAGCGCCCCGGTGAGAGCTTCACTCTCCCCGCGGTCATGGTGGGGGGAGACCGAAGGGGTTTCTCGGCCACTCTTCATAGCCTGGTACCCCTTGATACCCCGACTGTCCCGTCGCCCATCTGTCGTGTCCTGGTCGTGCCGGAACAGCCGTCATTAGAGATTCTACCAACCGGCCCCGGCCTCTTTGAGCGCTTTCCTTTCGGGCTGGCCCAAATCGACAGCGACGACAGGCTATCATCTTGCAACCCGTCGCTATGCGCCCTCCTGGATTATCACGAGGACCAGTTGCGGGGGTGTGAACTTTCCCGCCTTTTTCTCCAGGGAAGTTCTCAGGACGTGGCCGAACGCAGCCGTCGAGGGCAGCCCTCACGAGCGTTGGCCATTCGTAGGGACGGCATTCGACTCTCTGTCGAACTGCAGTTGATAGCTCTTCCTCAAATCCCGGGCAAACCGCCCGCTCGCCTCCTGGTCGTCCGCGACCTCCGCCAACAAGAGATTCTAGAACGTCGTTCGCTGCGTCTTGCCGAATTGGAGCGTCAAGCCATCGGGCGGGAACTGCATGACGCCTTGGGGCAAAACATGATCGCATTAGCGCTGATGGCCGACGAATTGGGGCTCTTGGAAAAAGAAGATACGGACAGCCTGAGATCCTTATCCCGGCGAATCGCCGAACTCTGCCGAGAGACTACAAAGATTTCGCGGGCCTTGATGAAGGGTCTGGCTCCGGTAGGGCTTGCCGGCGGCGATCTGGCCTCGGCTCTTCAAGACCTGGTGCGTTCCTGCTCTCAGACCTTCCCTATCGACGGCGAAGCCATCTGCCATTCGATCCCGATGGACGAGGAGGTCGCCGAGCAGCTCTTTCGGATCGCACAGGAAGCCGTGACCAACGCTATCAAGCATTCCGGATGCCGAGCTATTGAAGTCAGTTTACGGTCACACCACGACGACCTTATCCTGACCGTGCGTGACGACGGCCGCGGGATGAGCGGTGAAGCTCAGCAAGAGTTTGGCACTGGGCTTCATTCGATGCATCATCGCAGTCAACTCATTGGCGCGATTTTGAGTATCGAACCGGATCGACTTCGCGGCCCGAAAACGGGCTGCCGAATCACGATAAGACTTCCTCTCTCTCGGGCTCGTGTGCTTCCGCCAATTCTAGCAGAAGAACGGTGGGTGTTGGACCATGCTGATAGAAAGTCACTGACAGCCGATAGGACCCATCCAAGGCAAGCTCGCTCTTGGGACTATCTGGGCACTGGCTTTTTGACTTAAGAAGAGTTTGGAGCAGTTCGCGTATCCGGGCGTCAAGGTCGAAGCCTCCCTGGGCTAGACTCTGCTCGAATCGGGTATTCGCCGCTACCAGGTTAAGCTCACCGTCATACAGCGCGGCGGGATGAGGGAAAGCCTGGAGAAGCCAGGGAGCAAGTTCTGGCTCTTCTTTCCGGCCGGCCGGGCCGTCTCGAGGGAGCGTCACATCGGTAAAGGACAAAACGACCCGATCGCTCTCTCCTTCCAGTCTTCGATAGGGACGAAGGCGAACCAAGAATTCTCTTCCGTCCACCGATTCTCGGGCGAACTCTTTCGGCTGGAGGGTCGTCAGGACTTCCCGAACCAATTCGGCCAGCTCTGGAATCTCAACCTCGCAACGCAAGTCTTCCAAGGGTCGTCCGACGTCGCTCGGAATCAAGTTCAGAAGAGACTGAGCCGACGGGGTGAATCTCTGGATACAAAGATCGCGATCCAGGATGACCATGGGGCTATCCAGGCTGGAAAGGATATTGTTCAAGTCGCTGTTGGCGCTTTGGAGCTCCAAATTTCTCTCGTGGAGCTCTTCGTTGATAGTGGCCAACTCTTCATTGGTCGACTGAAGCTCTTCTTTAGCCGTCTCGAGCTCCTCGTTGGCGCTCTGAAGCTCTTCATTGGCCGACTGGGCTTCCTCGTTAGCGGCTCGAAGCTCCTCGTTGGAGGCCTCTCGCTCCCAGATGATGGCGCTCAAGTAGTCGCGAGTGGCTCGCAGCTCGTGGCGCAGGTAGTTGATCTCGCTCAACTCGGACTCATCGAGTTCCAAAGAGGTCTCGGGCTGGGGAGAGCTCTCTTTTTCCAGGAAAACAACGAGCAGGCAGTTGGCGGCCTGCTCTTCGTGCAGCTTCACCGGCAATACCTCGAGACTTAGCTCGCGGAGATGGTCGCCGTCTCGAACTCGAAGATTGTCACATCGCACCGCTCGTTGGGTCGAGAGCGCCTCGGGCAGAGCGAAGCGGAGCGCCGCGAGCAAACCTTCCCGAGCCATCTTGAGAAGATTGAAGGTAGCCGCTCCCTCCGGTGGTTCCAGAAAGCCTCCGGTTCGTCCCCGAAAAGAGAGAATGTTGAAGCTCTCGTCCACCACCACCCCCGAGGGCGTGTATCGGCCTAGAATCATACGGTCGGCATACTTGCCGATGTCGTGCTCAGGGACCGGTGTTTCCATAGATGAAGGAACCTCGGATTGGGGGGATGTCGACTCGATCTGAGAGGGTAGTGAAGAGAAATACAAAGGCGTCGAGACCGCGGACATTCGGCGGCGGAAAATCTTGTTCTTTTTGTCGAACGGCTCGAACAGCGACTCGCAATCGCCGAGATACTCCGAAGCCCCTAAAAGGAGAAAGCCTCCCGGCTTCAAGGCATAGTGAAAGTGTTGCAATGTTCGACGCTGCGAGGGGAGGCTGAGATAGATCAACAGATTTCGACAACTGATCAAGTCCAGTCTTGAAAACGGTGGATCCTTGGTGACATCTTGCCTGGCGAAGATACACATCTCCCGGACCGTCCTGCTGATCTGATACCCCTGGGAGCGCTTTATGAAATGGTGTCGTGCCCAATCGGGAAGGTTTTCCACCACCGAGATGGGATATCTTCCTGCCCGGGCCTGGATCAAAGCCCGTTCGTTGAGATCGGTGGCGAAGATCTGTAGTCGAGCCGTTTCTTCCAACCCGCGCATCGCCTCCAGCCCACAGATCGCGATGGAGTAAGCCTCATCTCCCCTCGAGCAGCCCGGCACCCATATGCGTATCGGACGGTCGTCCTGTCGTTGCTGAATCAGAGCGGGAAAAATTGCGCTTCTCAACTCCGAGAAGACGTCCATGTCACGAAAAAGCTCGGTTACCCCGACCAAAAGCTCGCTGTAGAGCGCTTCAACTTCCTCCGGCTCTCGGCGAAGTAGCTCCACGTAGCCCGTGAGATCCAGCAGGTGACGAGCTGTCATACGCCGGTCTATGCGCCGGCGGACAGTGCTGGGTTTGTAGCTGGAGAAGTCGACCCCGGTCGAGGCGACTAGAGTGTCCATGACGGCCGCGAGCTCTCCTTCTCTCCCCCAAAAAATGTCCGAGGTCGACTGGCGAAAGTGAGTTTCTAAAAGGTCCACGGCAGTGGAAGACCAGCCCGGCTCGCTCAATTCGACAACCAGGCCGGCTTGCTCGCGAACCGCTTCGGCCCCCCTCGTGGGCATGATGAGCGAGTCGTGGTTCTCCAAAAGAGCCGCTGCTCGGCTGCCGCGGGCTTCCGCTAAACTTTCCAAAAAGAGATCCAGGTCGGCCGGCTCGCTCCTGTCTCCGAACTTTAAGCGGGGCCCGACCACACGGATAAGACGCTCGCGCGGCAGAAGAACAAGAGAATTCGGGGCCAATACCATTTCCGACTCCGCTACCCGAAGCTCCCATTCCCCTTCCAAGGAGAAGTGTCTCAGCGAGTCCAGGCACCACTGCCGGTCGACAAGACTAGCCAGAACACAGACTTTTTCCAAAGCCCGCAGCTCAAAAAGCAGAGACGGCAGTTCGGGAACTGCCGTCGAACTGAAAACGACCGCGACAACAAAGAGGTCCTCTGGCATGGCTCAATCGCTCTCCAGGTCGATAAGGCCCAAGCGTAAAGCGGCCATAGCGGCCGACTCTCGGCTTCGGCTGGAGAGTTTAGTCATGGCGTTATAACAATACTTTTTTATAGTGGTCTCCGCTAAGCCGAGTTTTCGACCGATCTCTTTATTGTTATGGCCGGCGGCCACGAGCGCCAAGATCTGTTTCTCTCGAAGAGTCAAATCTCGGACTTGACTTTCCGAAAGTTGAACTCCGTCGATCCCACTCTTTTGGAAAAGGCCCGGCAGAAGTTTAGCCGGGGAAACGCTGGCGATGCCACAACGCGCGCACTCGATGGCGGCCGAGATCTGCTCACACTTCGAATCCTTGAGAAGATACCCGCAGGCCCCGCTTTTCATTGCCGAAAGAAGCGAAACTTCCTCATCGGAGACGGTCAACATCAAGACTTTCAGCTCGGGAATTGACTTGCGAAAGCGTTTCAGCCAGAAAAGCCCGTCAGTCCTCCCCAGGCAGAGATCGAGGAGAACAACATCGACCGGATCTCGCTCTAGATGCTCCAAGGCTTCTTCGGGAGTACCGTAGCTAAAGCCGATTCGAGCATGCGGAATTCTCTGAATCACATTGACCAACCCCTCCCGCACTATAGGGTGGTCGTCGATCAGGCCTACGCTGAAATTTTCTACGATGACCTTAGACACCTTCTGACCTTTGAAGTCAGAAAGGATTTACCTGCAGCCCAAACTACTCTCCGTCCCCTTCGTCTAAACCGATCAGGCCCAGTCGGACCGCGCGGATAGCGGCGGCGCCACGATTACCGGCGCCCAGCTTCGCCATAGCATGATGGCTATACTTTTTGACCGTCGTTTCGGCCAGGAATAGACAATCCCCGATCTCTTTGTTGGATAGCCCTCGCGCCACCAGCCGGAGCACTTCCATCTCACGCATGGAGAGCTGCGGTCCCAAGGAATCAGCCGCTCCCAACGATGTCGAACCACAACTTTCCAAAGCTCGAGTCAACAAAACAGTAGGTGAGACTACGGCCACCTCACGAAGCGCGGCCTTGATGGACCAGGTCAACTGAGAACGGTCAGACTCTTTCAAGAGATACCCCCGCGCGCCCAGGGCCAGTGCTCTAGTCACATCCGTCTCGCGGTCCGAGACCGTCAACATCACGATCTTGAGGTCCGATTGGGCCTCCAATAAAGTCGCTATGTAGGCCAGCCCGTCGTCGGCGCCCAGAGAGACGTCCAACAGCAGCAGGTCCAGACGGTGTTCTTTTAGGTAGGCCAATGTTTCCAACGGATGTTCCCAACTCCGTACCAACTCGATGTCGGGCATCCCTCGAATGAGATTTCTCATCCCTTCCCGCACCATGGGATGATCGTCGACGAGACCGACGTGATAACGTTTATCGATGGATTGAGGCATAGGAGCCCCTCGTAGCTTTCTGAGGTCCTTCAGGGAGGTGGACTTGCTGGAGAAGCTCGGAAAGTCGGGATAACGACATCGGTTTAAAAATGCATTCATCCATCCCGGACTCCAAACAGCGTCGTCGAATTCCCTTAGCTGTGTCCCCGGTCAAGCCTACCACCACCGGGTCGCGTCCGTGCCGCCGGCGGATCTCTTGACAAACGGTGAAGCCGTTTCCATCCGACAGATGCAGGTCCAAAAAGACCAATTCAGGCAGGCGCGCCTCCATCTCATGAAGGGCTTGTTCACCGTTTTCGGCGACTCTAGACCTAACGCCGAGTTTTCCGAGTTGGCCGGCTAGCGCTTGAGCCACCAGGGGCTGGTCTTCCACGATCAAAGCCTGGAGGTCGTTTGGGCAAGCCTTGGGCTTACCTCGCTGAGAGGCAAAAGCGGGAGGTCGCGAGGCTACCAAAGGCAACCAGAGGGAAAAGGTCGTTCCTTGAGGACTACTTTGGCACTCGAGTCTCCCACCCATCAGCCTAGCCAGGGTGTGAGAGATACCAAGACCCAAACCCCAACCAGCCAGATTCTCATGCTCTTGCTGATAGGCGCCGAACATAACTTTTTGAAACTCTGTGTCTATTCCAGGCCCGTCGTCTTGAACTTGAAAAACCAAGCCCGCTCCGGATTTCGCCACACTTAAGGTCACGATTCCCCCTCGCGAGTACTTTAAGGCGTTGGTCAAAAGATTGGTCAAGATCTGTCCCAAGCGGTGAGGGTCGCCGGAAACCGTGGAAGGAGTTTCCGCGGCGATCGAAAGTTGGAGCTTGGCTTCACACTCGCGAGCCATCTTCTCAAGACTTGTCAGCAGCGAGCGAGCCCTGCCGGCGGGAGAGAAGTGAGTCTCCTTCAGACGTGTTCCTCCCATCCGTAGCTTATGCGTGTCCAACGAGTCCTGAAGTAAACCCAGCAGCGTCTCGCAGCTTTGTTGGGCCGCTGCGAGCCGCTCCGACTGGTCGGTCTCCGAATCTCCCTCCTGCAACAATTGCAGGGTTCCCAAAATCCCACTCAGGCAGTTCCTCGCTTCGTGGTTGAGAGCACCGACAAGGATCAGATCGTCCCCCTGAGAATTTTCCCGAGAGCCAGGGAGCGGCATTCCGATTCCGACCATCCCCTGGAAGTTTCGTCCATGCCAGACCGGAGAGATCTCCTCGACGATGGAAACTCTCCTACCGTCCTTCCACTGGGCGACATACTCGTGACGCCGGCTGGTACGGTCCAACAAAGCGCAACGAAGCTCCCTAGCTCTTCTCTGACGATCCTGGGCATCCACCATGGGAAGCAGCGTCTCTAAGGTAGCCGCACCTAGGCGCGGGCGGTCGGGTAGTTGATTCTGAAAGTTAATGTAAGTCAACTTTCCTTCCGCGTCACAAGTCCAGACAAGCGCCGAGCAATGACACAAAGCTTCTGCTAGTCCCTTCATAGTTTAACCCTAGCCCATATATCCTCATGCGTCATCATCCTGGAGAGTGTAATTCAATCCCAATGACGTCTACCCAGGGAGATATCCTTCCGGTGACCAGGGCATAGGCCGGCTTCATACGATCCGTGCTTGGTGGACTCTCGACGGCTGGTTAAAGTCTAGGCCAGAGAACAACTCTGACTTCAATTAATATAAGGAGAACAAAAATATGAAAGTAGTCACTTTTGAAGAGCTGTATGTCCACGAACTTCAGGACCTTTACAGCGCGGAAAAGCAGATCACCGAAGCCTTGCCTAAAATGGCCCAAGCCGCGGAGAGCCCAGCTTTGAAGAAAGCTTTCGAAACGCACCTCAATGAAACCGAGGGACAACTGGAAAGGCTCAACCAAATTTTCCAGAGCTTAGGCGTCAATCCTGGATCCATGACTTGTAAAGCTATGGAGGGCCTGGTCAAAGAGGGTGAGGAGATCATCAACTCCATTCCCCGGGGGGAGGTGCGCGACGCCGCTTTGATCGCCGCTGCCCAACGCGTTGAACATTACGAGATGGCTGGCTACGGCACGGTTAGAACCTATGCTCACATTCTAGGTCACGCCGAGCACAAGAGAATTCTCCAGCAGACCCTCGACGAGGAAGGGGCCACGGACAAGAAACTCAACGCCTTAGCCGAGCAGATCAACAAGGTCGCTGTAGGAACACGCTAGAGCGGCGAAACGAAGAAAGGATACGAATATGCGAGACAACTACTATTGGAAAGACAACTACAGTTCGGGTTGGGAGCGCTTCAAAGACGCAATGAAGGCCGATTGGGAACAAACCAAGTCCGATTTTGGCTCCGACAAGGCGCGGGATCTGGATCAAGACGTGGACGACACCTTTCGCCAAATAGCGGGCAAACAGCCGATTCCTGATGTGGACCGCGAGGAAGCCTATCGATACGGCTATTCCGCGGCTCTCAGCTATGGCGACAGAGATTGGGACGACACCGTCGATGTCGACTTACGCGGAAACTACGTCGGCGACTACGACCGCGACCGCCCCTATATTCAACGCGCCTACGACCGTCAACGTCTAGCCTCGGTTCACTAGAGAAATTCGATCGCCGTATTCGCGAGTTGTAATCCTTTCGCGTATGCGGCGATCGATTAACCACCATCAGACCCCATCGAGGAGAAGACATGATAAAAATTGGATACAGCCTGATCACTGAAGAACACCCTCCAGAGCGCTTACTAAAGCATGCCAAACAAGCCGAGAAGTCTGGGTTTTCTCATCTTGCTGTTAGCGATCACTTTCATCCCTGGCTGGGCACTCAGGGTCACAGTCCTTTCGTCTGGAACATTCTAGGGGCCCTATCAGTGGTCACCGAGAGCATTGAAATCGGAACCGCGGTGACTTGTCCGATTCGACGATATCATCCCGCTATCGTGGCTCAAGCGGCGGCCACCACCGCCCGTATGCTCGAGGGCCGATTCCATCTTGGCGTCGGTTCCGGGGAGGCTCTCAACGAAAGCATTATAGGTCAGCACTGGCCCGATACCGATACCCGACATGAGATGTTAGCCGAGGCGATCGCCATGATCAGAGAGCTTTGGACCGGAAAGACCACCACCATTCACGGAACTCATTTCCAGGTCGAAAACGCGACCATCTTTACTCTACCTAAGACGACGCCACCTATCTATGTCGCGGCCAGCGGCAAGAAGGCCGCCAGGTTGGCGGCGGAGATCGGAGACGGCATGTGGGGACTGTCACCCGAAGCTAAGTTACTAGACGAGTTCGACAAAGCTGGTGGCGAAGGGAAACCCAAATACGGCCAGTTTCACGTCTGTGTGGCCGCAAGCGAGGACGAGGCGCGAGCTATCGCGCACAAACGGTGGGCCAATACCGGACTCAAGGGTGAACTCTCCGCGGTGCTACCGACGCCAGCTCATTTTGAACAAGCTTGCCAATTGGTCACCGAGGACATGGTGGCCGAAAGCGTGATCTGTTCAAGCCGCCCTCAAGAGCACCTGGACATGATCAAAAAATATCAAGAGGCAGGTTATACCGCGGTTTCAGTCCATCAGATCGGAACCGATCACGAGGCTTTTTTCCGGCTTTACCAAGAGCAAGTTCTTCCAGCTTTCCAGCCTGTCGGAGCCGGGAAGCGAGACTAGCGTGCCTGGCCTCCCCAGATCCGCACCGAACGTAGCGCCCCCTCCTCAGGCCGACCTGGAGACCCTGGCGGAGGCGGCTCGAAGCTGTCATGGTTGCCCGCTTTATGAAGCGGCGACTCAAACCGTGTTCGGGTCCGGGCCCTCCACGGCTCGCCTGGTACTGGTGGGCGAACAGCCGGGACAGGAAGAAGATCTGGAGGGGGCCCCTTTCGTTGGCCCAGCGGGGCGTCTTCTTCGAGCGCTGCTGGACCAGGCCGAGGTCGACCCCAAAAAGGTCTATCTGACCAACGCCGTCAAGCACTTCAAATATAAATATCGAGGCAAGCGCCGAATCCACCAACGACCCAATCGCTCGGAGGTCAAGGCGTGCCGACCCTGGCTCACAGCGGAACTGGAGACTATACGTCCCTCCGTGTTAATCCTTTTGGGCGCCACCGCCTCCCAGTCGCTCTTGGGGTCTGATTTTCGAGTCACTCAACACTATGGTGAGGTTCTCTTCACTCCTTGGTGCGCCAATACGCTGGCTACTCTTCACCCTTCGGCCATTCTGAGAGCTCCTTCTCGAGAAACGAGAGAAGAAATGCGGTCCACTCTGCTAGCTTCCCTGCGCCGTGGCGTCCAGTTGCTGAGTGCTTAAACTAGCTAAGCGACGGCTCCTCGGGTGGCCCCACCGATACAAAAAAGCAGACGTCGAGCGGTCGACTCTTCCTCCGCCAGACACGCTCTTGCCAGAGTCGCGGTTTTGGTATCGCCGAGCTGGTCGGCTAGCGATGAAATGGAACGGTACATCGTGCATTCCAACTGCTTGATTCCATAGGACGTTATCAAGAGCTGGGTGGCCTCATCCCTCCATACATCCATGGTCGCAACTTCTAGAGACAGACGATGGAGGCGTTGGCTGAAGTCGCCTTGAGTCTCCACGGCCAGATGAGCTCCCATTTCCGACAGGCGTTCTCGCAGACGCTCGACCTGCTGGCGCGTGATACGCGCGTGTTCACGATAGATGCGCCGAGTCGAGCTCCGACAGACCGACACGTGGTCGGAGATCAACCGAGCGAGATATGACTCGAAGGCTAAAGCGTCTTGAAGTTGCGATACGAGTTGTGGGTCATGTTTGGTCAGGGTTTTCATGGCTATTTACCTCGCAAAAGTAGAGGCGCGCGATACGTGCCCAAGAGTAGTTTGTCAGGTCCCCATGCTCGTCCCAAGATTCCCGTGGATTCACCCCCTCTATCCCACCGGGGGGGCATCCGGGGGCAAAACTCCGCAAGGGAGTCTGTTGCAATATGGGGAAGCGCTACCCCATGGCAACTTTTCAAGGCACTATCGAAGAATTGGGCATGTCCATTTTCATGCAGGGAACCCACAAACTTGTGGACGACAAGGGCGAGCTGGTCGCACTTTTGCAAAGTGGTTCAGACAATCTCGACCTCAACTCTTATCTCGGCCAGAAAGTGAAAGTCACGGGGTCAGCCGCGCCTTCCGTCGAGGGTGGCGCCACTTTCGTCACCGTTGATTCGGTGAGTAAAATTTAACAATCATCCTGGGGTATTCAAGCATAGTTTCAGTTCGAGACGGTAGTCTCGGGTCAGTGGATGCAGCCAGACAAACCGTTTTAACTCCGCGCACGACGCCGGTTAGGGTCCTTCCCCATTCCGAGCCTCCTCGACACGATCCCTCGCTTATCCGGGACGTAGTGGAAAAAACTGCCGGCGTCATCAGCGCCGCGGGGCGTATTCCGCAAAGTCTGATCTCCGGCCTTGCCATCGGCGGCTATCAGGGCGCTCGCAAGGGCGCTAGCGCCGACTACGTCATCAACCCTAAATCCGTCGCCACCGGGCTGGTTGTCTCCAATGCTCTTCAGAGCATTGCTCAAGGCGCTATCGGCGGTTACCTCCTGCTGGGGCCGGCCGGCGCGATGGCCAATGCGGCTAAGGAGGCCGGTCAAGCCGGCTTTAACACATATCTCTTCGTCAAAGGCGGCTCCGCCAAAGAGATGGGCCAAGAGATGGCCCAGGCCATCAACGCTAGAGTCGACTCGGGAGTCGGCGGGGTCGAGGGAGGCTTCAAGGGAGCCGTCGCCGGCTCCGTCAGCGGGGTGAAATCCGGGGCCAAGACCGGCTTTCAAGAAGGTCGGGCGACAGCTTCTGGAGCCATCGAAGGCCTCAAGGAGATCCCCAGAGAGTTCAAAGAAGCCGACGGTCTAAAAGGCCCGTGGTGGAAACGAGTACTGGGGGCGGCCACAGGTGTCCTGAGCGCCGCTTTCGCCACTCCGGCGGGACTGGCGATGTCGCTACTGAAAGGAAAGGATGGAGACAAGGATGTTTCCACCGCAGCCCGGCTGGTGGCCTCGGCCGCCAGCGGTGCTATCCTGGGAGGCCTTGCCGGTAGCTTCGCCGGGCCTATCGGAATCGCCGTCGGAGCGGGAATCGGCGCGGTGGTTAGCTTAGTCGGGCCCTCCTCAAAAGCATCTTTCGAGGAGCGGACAGAAGCCAGTCTTCAACGAGCCAAAGCCGATGACGGTGATATGGGTAGCGAAGTTGGAAACCACCGGCGCGACCTGGTACAGAAGGTGATTACGGGGGCCGCTAGCGGAGCTCGCCAGGGCTGGGACGCCGGTGTGACGGCTTGGCAACCGGCCTGATGACCTCACCACGCCGCCTTTTTTCCAACATTCTTCTGCTCGCGTTGCTCCTATGGGGACCGGTGCTGGCCGAGCCTCACGCTCTTTTCGAGAACACCCTTACCGTCGAGGTCCCCGCCGTCTTTCGCAGTCTCGACCAGGACAGTATCGCCGAGATGTTCGCCTCTTCAGCGACAATGCCTCAAGTCGTGTTCGCCACCCCGGACGCCGAAACGCGAATCGCCTTCACCTATCTCGCTACTCCATTTACTCCGGAGGAGCTCGAGCCGACTCGAGCGGAGCTGACCACGAGCATGGAAAAAGCTCAAGTCGTGTGGCACAAAAATGAGATCGTGGTTCTGGGAGAAAAGCCCTGGTTCCGCCTCGACTACGACCTCCCGGCCAAGCAGCCCCCTACCCGAGAGATTCTGCTGGGAACCTCCCTGCGTGGCCAACTTCTCTTTTTGATGATCGCGACCCCTTCGGATGACCTCGAGCTTCTCGGCCCCGAGCTCGAAGGACTGGTCGAATCGCTTCGCGAGACAGCTACTCCCTAGGATTTAGGCTTGGCGACGACCGGTTGGACGATCACCTGACAGTCTCCCTCCACTCGATTGACCGTGACGTCGGTTTCGTCGCCGTGGCGCTGAAAGGTCAAGTCGACCTTCGCCTGGCCGATCTTCACACCCCGTAGGACCAGGTTGGGAAGAGTCCAGGGCAGCCTGGGCTGGCGAATCACCAACTGTCGAGAGAAAGCGTCGGCTTCCAGTCCCACGGCTGTGGCCAGCATCGCTGGAATCGCCGCGGCGGCCCATGCCTGGGGATGGCAAGCTGTGGGATAAGAGATCGGGACCGAGTGAGTGCTTTTAGGGTAGCCGCAGTAGAGCTCGGGCAAGCGCTCCAAGGGGAAGTGAAAGGCAGCCTCGATGATGGCGTCGATCACCATTTCCGCCTCTCGGTCGAACCCATACTTTTTGAATCCCGCCGCGATCAAGGCGTTGTCGTGCGGCCAGATTCCGCCGTTATGATATCCAAAGGGGCAGTAGGTCCGTTCCCGGGAGCTCATGGTCCGAATCCCCCAGCCGCTAAAATTACTCTCATCAAGAAGATGACGAACCACATGTGGGGCCTGATCGGGGTCCACGATGCCGGTCCACATCGCCTGCCCCATGTTGGAAGTCACGATCTCGAGCGGATGGGATCCTCTTTCCAAAGCCATGGCTAAAAACTCCCCGTCTTTGACCCAGAAGGTCTCGCGGAATCGGCCCTTGAGCTCGCCCGCCTTGGCTTCCAACTGGTCGGCACACCGCTGTTGCCCTGTCAGGCGGTAAAGCTCGGCACAACCCAGCCAGGCGGCGTGAACCAGGCCTTGAACCTCGACCAGGGCGAAGGGCGGCTCGGGTCGGGAACCGTCCTTGCGGGCCACGGCGCCGTCGACATCCTTCCAGCCCTGATGGTAACAGGAATGCTCCGAACAGGCGTGATAGGCCAACCAGCCGCCGTAGCGCTCCATGCGCGCGTCGATCCAGCCCAGCGCCGCCTCCACCGTCTCGCTCAGCTCTTCAAACAGCTCGGTACTACCGGTCCAGCGGGACAGCTCTCGAATGGCGAGCAAAAAGAGTGGGGTGGCGTCGACCGTGCCGTAGTCAGGCGACTTGCGAAGGCGTCCGGACCTGGCCAATTCACCACAACGAAGCTCGTGGGGTATTCGGCCCGGCTCCTCCTCGTTGGACTCCTGATACTTTCGCCCCTGAAGCGACGCCAGCAGGCGCAGGGTGCTCTCGGCGATGGAGCGTTCATAAGGCAGAACCATCATCGAGGTCAATAAGGAGTCCCTTCCGAAAACCACTCCGAACCAGGGCAGTCCAGCGGCATAGTAGTCGTGACCTTCCCGCCGGTTGATAAGGAGTCTCAAGTCCGCCAGCGACCGCTCCAACAGACGAGTCACGTAGAGGCTTCTCGTGCTGACCCGGGCATAGCGTCCAGCTCTATCGGCCAGAGGCGAACGGGGAGCCAGTTCTATTTCATCTCCCCCCTCTTTGAGTTTGATGGCGACGTGAAAGTTGACCTGGCCACGAGGGGGGAGCACCAGGTCGAATTCCACTCCTTCCTTGGTCTTGGCCGCCGGACGCGCTGTGAAAGAGACCCTCGTCTCTCGATAAACTCCATCCAAACCGTCATAGCCGAAGATGAGCTCCTCCTCTTGCCAGCGAGGTTCATGCCGGGTTCCGTCTTCTTCCGGATAGAGACCACGGACCTGGAAAATGTCCCGAAACTGAGCTACGAATCGCAAGGTGACCGGGATACGAACCTCCATCGGAAGATAGTTGTGAAAGGTCAAGGTTTCTCTTAGCTGCAGAGACTCTCCATCAAGTTGGCGTTTCCAATCCAAGCCCAGGGCCAGCTTATCGAGTCGGAGGCCCTCCGGCGTGACCAGGGGGAAGTTCGCCATCTGAAACAAGGCCTCGCGACCGGTCTCCTGCACCACACCCAGGCACTCCATGGGGGCTCCGTTAAGACGGAGGGAGTAGCCGCTCAGAAACCTGGTGTCGTGTAGGTAAAGTCCCAAAGCGTGGCCCGGTTTCCTGGGGATCTCCCCGCTCTCGCTAGTCAGTAAGAAAATCTCTCCATCCTTGATGGTGACGGCTTGAGCGATCCCGCGAGTCAGAGCGTGAACGCGCTCATCACCCTCCTCCTCGGATTTCAAGGGGGCTTCGATGCTGGTCATCGAGGCTAAGCCCTCACCAACAGCCGGTCGTGAGCACGGCGTTGTGCCAGCTTCTCGTAGACCTCCACGTAGCCACGAGCCATAGCTCGGCTGGAGAATCGATCTACGAAGTCCTGGCGGCAGACCGTGGGGTCGATCTCGGAAACCCTCTCCAACGCCTTCACCATCGTCTCGACGTCGTGGGCTAGAAAACCCGTGACTCCATCCCGAATCACCTCGGGAACGGCACCCAAAGGTGCCGCCACCACCGGGGTGCCGCAGGCCAACGACTCGATCATGACCAGGCCGAACGGCTCCGGCCATTCGATCGGGAAGAGCACCGCGAAGGCCCGACCTAAGAGCTCTTGCTTGTCGCGGTCGTCGACCTCGCCCACGAATTCCACGTGGGACTCTTTCAGCAAAGGCTTGATCACCCGGCAGCTATATTCAGGCTGAGTATGATCAAAACGTCCGGCGACTTTAAGTTTGCGGCCGGAGCGCCGGGCGATCTCCACGGCGTTGTGGAGGCCTTTCTCTTTAGAAAATCTGCCCAGGAACACCAAATAGTCCTCTTTGTCGAAGACCGGACGATACAGGCCCAGGTCTAATCCGTTGGGAACCGTTCCCAACCAGTTGACACGAGGAACCGGCGCGCGCTGCGAGCGCGATATGGAAACATAAGGAAGCTCTCCGTACTCCTCGACCACGCCCTTAACGTCCGAGGGGTCGAGCCGAATGTGCAGAGTGGTCATACCCCGCAACTCAGGGTGGCGGCGCATGAAGGGGAGATGGAGATAGTTGAAGTGGAAGTGCCATACGTCAAACTCTCCAGCCCGTCGAACGATTCGCTCCATCGCCTGGAGATGGCATCCTTCCGGCTCGCGTCTCTCCTCGGAAAAGATCACCGACTTTTCACACAACGGCTCGAGTTTGGCTCGAACCTTGGAGTCTCCGCTGGCGAAGACGGTCACATCGTGCCCTAAGGCTAGCAGTTCATCGGTCAGTCCCGCCACGACTCTTTCAATCCCCCCATATCCCACCGGGGGAACGGGAACGTGGATCGGTACCACCTGCGCGATTTTCATTCTGACCTCCAAGGAATATCTTGAGACGCTTCACGTCCTTACCTTTTTAGGCGCCAGGTGGAATGGAAGCCACCTGCCTTAACCTCCAGGACTCCTATCCGCTTCGGACCCCACGGAGGGAGATAGCCGTAGTGCCTCGCGGACCCATCGAAAGTACCATGAGTATGGGGAGCCACGGTGAGGCCGGGAATACCCGACTGAGTCTGGTCTGGTCTCGCCTCTGAAACGTTCATGTTGCTCTATTCATGACTCGACCTCGAAGGGGACTTCATGCCAAATAAAAAAACCCAACAGCTGGAAAACTACCTCAATCAGCCCGCCCACGACCATCTCACTACCGCCGAGGGAACCAAGCTTCCGGACAATCATCATTCTCTCAAAGCCGGTTCGCGCGGACCGACACTTCTCGAAGACGTCTTTTTCCGTCAGAAAATGACCCACTTCGACCACGAGCGCATCCCTGAGAGAATCGTCCATGCCCGGGGCTTCGGCGCCCACGGATACTTCCAAGCGACAAAATCCTTAGCCGAGATCACTTGCGCCGATTTCCTCTGCCAGACTGACAAAAAAACACCCGTCTTCATTCGCTTCTCGACCGTGGCCGGGAACATGGGCTCTTCGGAGCTCGCCCGAGACGTTCGGGGGTTCGCGGTCAAGTTCTACACCGACGAGGGCAACTTCGACCTGGTCGGCAACAACATCCCCGTGTTCTTTATCCAGGACGCGATGAAGTTTCCCGACCTCGTTCACGCGGTGAAGCAAGAGCCGCACAACAACATGCCCCAAGCCGCCAGCGCCCATGACACCTTTTATGACTTCCTCTCGCTGATGCCCGAAGCCATACACATGCACATGTGGCAGATGTCGGACCGCACCATCCCTCGTAGCGTTCGTATGATGGAGGGGTTCGGAGTTCACACCTATCGGCTTTTGACCCGGGAGGGAAAAAGCCACTTCGTGAAATGGCATTGGAAACCCAAGTTGGGGCTAGCCTCGGTGCTATGGGACGAAGCACAGAAAATCTCCGGTCTCAATCCTGACTTTCTTAACGAAGACCTGTGGATCAATATTGAGAAAGGAAACTACCCGGAGTGGACGCTGGCTCTGCAAATCTTCAGCGAGGAAGAGGCCGAGGCGTTCCCCTTCGACGTTCTCGATCCGACCAAGATCGTCCCGGAAGAGCTGGTGCCTCTGACCGAGGTCGGCAAGCTCGTCCTGGATCGTAACGTGGACAACTTCTTCGCCGAAACCGAACAGGTCGCGTTTCATCCGGGGAACATCGTTCCGGGCATCGATTTCAGCAACGATCCGCTCCTTCAAGGCCGACTCTTCTCTTATGCCGACACCCAGCTGATACGACTGGGCGGGCCCAACTTCGCCGAGATCCCCATCAACCGCCCGGTCACCACGGTCAACAACAATCAGCGCGACGGCTTCCATCGCCAACGCATCGATCGCGGACGGGTCGCCTACGAACCCAACAGCCTGGCTAAAGGGTGCCCTTTCGCCGCCGGGCGGGACCTCGGCGCCTTCCTTCACTACGCGGAGAAGATCGAAGCCCATAAAGTTCGGCAACGCAGCGACAGCTTTCGCCAGCATTTCACTCAGGCGACCTTATTCTACAACTCCCAAACCGAGGTGGAGAAACAACACATCATCGAGGCCTGTAGCTTCGAGGTGAGCAAGTGCACGGAACCCCATATCCGAGAAAGGATGGTTCAACTGTATTACCACGTCGATCGCGGGTTGGCCGAAGCGGTCGCTCGCAACCTGGGTGTGGCCAAGGTCGACGGAGATCTCTCCTATCTCGAGGAATCTTCCGCCCCCTTCCCTAGCGACGTCGGGCAAAGCCATCAGGAATCCTCGGATGCCTTGAGCATCCTCAAGAACGCGCCTCAAGGAATTCAGACAGCCAAGGTCGCGGTACTGGTGGCCGAGGGTTTCCAAGAACGCGTGGTCGCTGAGCTTCTGGCCGCCCTCCAGGCCGAGGGGGCCGAAGGGGAGCTGGTGGGGCCGCATCTCGGACCGCTTCGGGGAGCCCAGGGCTCCACGGTGGAAATTACCAAGAGCTTCAGCAACTGCGGCTCTCCCTTGTACGACGGAGTGGTCCTGGTAGGGTCCGGAGAGTCCTACGAGAGTCTGGCCTCGCATCCTCAGGTCGCCCAGCACCTACTGGACGCCTTTCGCCACAAGAAGCCTCTTGGTGCCGCCGCCGGAGCCGAAGCAGCCCTGAGAAAGCTCTGTCCCAGCGGAGAAGCCGAACCGATAGGACTGGTGCTGGAGATCGAACATGAAAGCGGCGACTTCAGTCAGCGCTACGTGTCCGCCATGCGACAACACCGCTTCTGGGAACGCCCCGAACCCCAACTGCTGTGAATCCCGCACCAGTCCCTAAGGAGGTCTCATGAGCCAGACAAAAACCCGTCCCTCTCCCCCACTCCATTCCGAGGAGTTGCAACGAATGAACGCCTACTGGCGCGCCGCGAACTATCTTTCGGTAGGCCAGATCTACCTGATGGACAACCCCTTGCTACAAGAGCCGTTGCGTCCGTCCCACCTCAAACCGCGGCTCCTGGGCCACTGGGGGACCACTCCCGGGCTCAACTTCATCTACGTCCACCTCAACCGAATCATCAAAGCTCGCTCTCGGCCCACCCTTTTCATCACCGGGCCGGGTCACGGCGGGCCTGCGCTGGTCGCCAACACCTATCTTGAAGGTAGCTACAGCGAACACTATCCCGAAGTCTCCCAAGACCTGGCGGGGATGAGGAGGCTGTTCCAACAGTTCTCTTTTCCCGGAGGCATACCAAGTCACGTGGCTCCCGAGGTTCCGGGCTCCATTCACGAGGGAGGGGAGCTGGGCTACTCCTTGGCTCATGCGTATGGAGCGGCTTTCGACAACCCCGAGCTCCTGGTCGCCTGCGTGATCGGCGACGGAGAGGCCGAGAGCGGACCGCTAGCGGCTTCCTGGCACTCCAACAAGTTCCTCAACCCTCGCCGTGACGGCGCGGTCTTGCCGATCCTCCACCTCAACGGCTACAAGATCGCCAACCCCGCGCTGCTCGATCGTATCCCTCGAGAGGAGCTGGAGAGCCTGTTGGCTGGATACGGCCACCAACCGTATTTCGTGGAAGGCGACGAGCCCGAGGAGATGCACCAGGCGATGGCCGCGACCCTGGACCAGATCCTGGACCAGATCGAAGCCATTTGGAAGCGAGCCCGCTCGGGCGAGGCGCCAGATGAGCTCGAGCGCCCGCGTTGGCCCATGCTGGTCCTACGCAGCCCTAAAGGCTGGACCGGTCCCACCAAAGTTGATGGAAACAGCACGGAAGGCTCCTGGCGCTCTCATCAGGTTCCCTTGGAAGAGCTCTCACAAAAGCCGGAGCACCGCCAAATGCTGGAGAATTGGCTTCGAAGCTATCGCCCCGAAGAGCTTTTCGACCAGCAGGGGCGGTTGCTCGACCAGCTCTCTGAACTAGCTCCCGAGGGGAATCTCCGCATGGGCTCCACGCCCTGGGCCAACGGAGGCGCTATTCGGCGCGAACTTCGCCTGCCCGACACTCGAGACTACGCGATAGACCTCAAGAAACCCGGAGAAACCAAGGGGGAAGCCACCCGCGTCCTGGGCTCCTATCTGCGCGACGTGATGAAAGCCAACGCCGACTCCAAAAACTTTCGCGTTTTCTCCCCCGACGAGAACTCTTCCAACCGGCTCGAGGCGATCTACCAGGTCTCGGAACGTACCTGGATGGGAGACAAGCTCCCCACCGACGACGCGGGCGGCCACCTTTCGACGGAAGGGCGCGTGATGGAGATCCTGAGCGAACACACCTGCCAGGGGTGGCTCGAGGGTTACCTGCTGACCGGGCGGCACGGACTTTTCTCATGTTATGAGGCGTTCATCCACATTGTGGACTCGATGTTCAATCAGCATGCCAAATGGCTCAAAACTACTCGAGAGATCCCATGGCGGCAGCCTTTATCTTCCCTCAACTATCTCCTCACTTCCCACGTATGGCGCCAGGACCACAACGGTTTTAGCCATCAAGACCCCGGCTTTATCGATCACGTGGTCAACAAAAAGTCCGAGATCATCCGGGTCTACCTACCGCCCGACGCCAATAGCCTACTCGTGGTGATGGAGCACGTCTTGCGCAGCCGCCACTATGTCAACGTCGTGGTGGCCGGAAAACAGCCCGCTCCTCAGTTTCTGAGCATGGAGGCCGCGGTCCAGCACTGCGCCTGCGGGGTGGGCTTGTGGGGCTGGGCCAGCAACGACCAGGGAAGAGAGCCCGACGTGGTGATGGCCTGCGCGGGCGACGTTCCCACTCTGGAGACTCTCGCGGCCGTGGACATCCTGCGCGGACTTTTTCCGGAACTCAAAGTCCGCGTCGTCAACGTGGTAAACCTCATGCGGCTGCAGTCCCCGGGCCAGCATCCTCATGGGCTCAGTGATCGAGAATTCGACTCGCTCTTCACTCGGGACAAGCCGGTGATCTTCGCCTACCACGGGTACCCCTGCCTCATTCACCGACTGACCTACAGACGGAACAACCATGAAAATTTTCACGTCCACGGGTACCAAGAAGAGGGCACCACCACCACGCCGTTCGACATGGTGGTGCTCAACGAGCTGGACCGCTTCCATCTGGTCGAAGACGTGCTCAATCACGTTCCTCAGCTCCAAGCCGTCAGCGCTCACGTTCGGCAGTGGCTGCGGGACAAACTGGTGGAGCACAGGCAGTACATCCGCCAACATGGCGACGACTTGCCCGAAATCAAAAACTGGAAATGGGGCGGGAGCTCCTCAGAAGAGGTGGGAAGAGTGTAAGAGGCGATCTCGGGCTACCGCCGCGTACCAGCGGGCGGACGCTTTCAGCCGGCGCTCCTGCGTTTGGTAGTCGACCCAGATCAGGCCGAACCGCTTGGAGTATCCGTACTGCCACTCGAAATTGTCCAACAAACTCCAGGCAAAGTAGCCCTCTACCGGAACACCTCGCGCGCGTAGCTCGAGCAGCTGCTCCAAGTGGGTTCGTAAGTACTCCTTGCGCCAAAGGTCATGAACCTGACCACGATCGTCGAGACGGTCAGCGTTGGCGCATCCGTTCTCCGTCATATAGAGCGGGCCTGGTTGGTAAAGGCGGTGGATACGGTCCAGGGCGTAGTCAAGAAACGGAGGATAGACCTGCCATCCCATCTGGGTGCGCGGTAGATCGACTAGGGCTCCACACTCTTCGTAGAAAAAGGGGGTCCGTTCCGGAGCGTGGCGGACCCACCCCGGAAAATAGAGATTGAGTCCCAGAAAGTCGCAAGGAGTGCTGATCAACGCCATGTCGGACTCCTCTAGCGCGGGTAAGTCCTCCTTCCAAGCCTGGCTGACAAGCTCTGGATAGCGAGCCTGATAGAGCGGCTCGAACCACCATCCCACATGTTCGCTCCAAGCCGCCTCGGCCGCTCCCAGGTCAAGCTCGGAGCCGGTCAGGGGCATCGGAATCCAGGGATTGAGAACCGCCCCCACACGCAGTCCAGAGTCGTGCTCGCGAAGGGTTCTGACCGCCGTCCCGTGAGCCAACAGCAGGTGATGAATGACGGCCAGCACGCGCCGGCGAGGAAGTCTCAAGCCTGGAGCGTGCTCCCCCGTCTGGTGGCCAAGGACGGCGATGCACCAGGGCTCGTTGATGGTGAACCAGTTCCGCACTCTATCTCCCAGCACACTGACACAGTCGGCGCAGTAGGAACAGAACGCGGAAACACTCTGGCGAGTCTCCCAGCCTCCGGAGTTTTGCAGCCACATAGGAAGATCCCAATGATGAAGGGTGGCCCACGGTTGGATGCCGGCGGCCAACAGTTCATCCACCAGGCGGTCGTAGAAGTCGAGTCCGGCGCGATTGAGCTTGCGGTCGGCGGCGGGATGGACCCGGGACCAGGCGATGCTAAAACGATAAGCTCCCAGACCTAGATTTCTCATCAAAGCGACGTCCTCAGGATAGCGCCGATAGTGATCGCAGGCCTGAGCTCCCGAGTCTTGATCTTGGACCGGAAAATGGTCCCAGACAGAGGGGGACCGTCCGTCGGCCTCTAGGGAGCCCTCGATTTGAAAACTCGAGGTCGCCGCCCCCAGCAGAAAGTCTTGAGGTAACCTTCGCGCCATAACTCACCTTTCTCCCGAGAACGCAACACTTCGACCGGAAACTTTCCCCACGCTTCCCGGCCGGCATTCGGCCAGGCGGGACTGCGAACGCCTAGCTTTCTTTTCCGACAAAGCCACGGTCCGCTGGCGGATCGCATGGAGATTCCACTGTAAGAAAGCCTTCCCAGAATAAGCTGCCGCCACGAAGCTAAGAAAAAACGCGCACCAGGGACATCCGTCCAAGAGCAAGACATTAACGCCCAAGGTCCCGCAGATCAAGGAACAAAACAGAGCCGAGTATAAGGCGAAACGCTCGGGAGCGTGAAGAAACTTATCGGTACGAACGAAAGACTTGTCGCTTCGCACGAACAGCTCGGCGGGACTGATCGCCCCTTCCCACAACGTTCCGAGATGCGCCATGAAGGCATGCAGGCCGGAGCTTAAGCTTCCACCATGCCGTCTGACCCCGGCCAGGAAAAAAAGCAAAGTGGCACCGAGATAGAGCAAGATCGAGAGGGCACCGAGCGAGGCCACCCAGTGGGCCTCCCCACGTCCGGTCAGGTTGGCCACCAGAGCGCCCCCGACTAGAGCCACCAGAGAGGGAAGAAGCGGATTCGCCCAGGCCGTGAGCTGCAGAAACATCATCGCCTTCCGGTTCCAAGGTAAGTTGGGCTCACGGAGAAGTTGTCTTAGGCTCTGAGCGTTTCCGAGAACCCACCTTCGTCGCTGAGCTTTCAAAGCCGCCAGGTCCGTGGGCATTAGTCCCGCGGCCACCACCTCGGGAACGTAGACCGCCCGATACCCGTGCCGATGAAGACGCAGCCCTAATTCGGCATCCTCGGTCAAGGTCTCTCCCGACCAGCCCCCTGACCTTATCAACGCATGTTTGCAAACAAAAGCGGCCGTCCCCGTGGAAAGAACCGTACTGAAGCTGTTGGCCCTGTTCATGTAAACATCGAAGAACAGTCTGTAGTCCCAGGTCAGTCCACAGTTGGGGTCGCTATTTCTATAGGCCTGGGGAAACTGGACCAGAGCGATCGACGAGTCGACGAAGTGTGCCAGCCCTTTGCTTAGAATATCTCCGTTGACGTGGTAGTCCGCGTCGAGCACAAGTATCTTACTGGCTTGGGGATGAGTCAATCTCAGACAGATGTTGAGCGCGCCAGCCTTAGCTCCTCGTACCTCGTCGAAGTGGTGGAAGCGAAATCTATTTCCCAATCTTCGGCAGTGATCGCGTACCGGCAAGTACAGGCTCGGGTCCGGAGTGTTATTGTCGAGTACGATCACTTCATAATGCGTATCTTCGAGGGCAGCCAACCTGTTCAAGGTTTCGATCACGACTTCTGGGGGCTCGGAATAGGTGGCGATATGAATGGAGACAAACTCGTCCCCGGACAAATCCCTGGCTTCGAGACGGTTGGTCTTTCCCCAGAGGCAGGTGAGCCGTCCGCCGCACAGGACCAGGCTTGCCACCAGCACCGTCGCGCTGAAAAAAAGCGCCACGTTGGGAAAACAAACCAAGACCAAGATAAAAACAAAAAGGGTCAACAGGACAAGGCGCGGGACCGGACGCCGTGAAAAATCAAGCAGCTCTCTCATAAATCCTCCAATGGAATTACCTACGAACTAGTTAGGCGATAGATGGAGGCGCGATTCTATATCCGGTCGCGCGAACAGACTGCATACCGAGGGAGATAGGTCGATATCTCCCGGTTCCCCAGCGCCGGCTGGTAGCTCGGCCGAGTTCCGCGACCAATTCATTGGCGTCCGATTTGCCGAAGCAGCGAGGAACCTGGTGAACTCTCCTGGGCTACCCCGCGCTTATCTTTACTCGAAGCGCTCACCACCTCGCTTCACGAATCCTCCGCTCCGTAAACCGCAAATTTTACATGGCGTTAATAAGTTTATCTCCCCTGACCACCTACCGACCATAGGGTTAGATTAAGCTCGGACTATATCGTTGTAAGGAGCCACTATGCGAATCCAGGACGTCCCCCGCCAGTCTCAGCACCTCTATGGTGTGACGAGTGGTAACCGGCAATCTTCCGAAACCGCGGACCAGGAAGAGCTCTTCGGCCCGATGATTGTCGACCTAGCGAATCTTGGAGAGCATTCGAGCGGAACCCATGTCGCCGCGACCATCGCAGGCAGTTCCGCCGGAGGCATCCAGTTTAGCCCCCGCGCCGAACAGATAGCGCTTCACAGTTTCAACGACACTGGAGTCGATCTCAATTCCTTTCAATCCATGATAAAATCACAGGCCCCTGTCGCTATGACAATCACATCAAATTCTTGGGGAAGTGACCACAACTCCCAAAGCCTTTTGGACGCCTTCAAAGACGCTCCCCAAGTGGGTCTTGCCACCATCAAGACCGATGAACCAGGCTACATTATTGTTACTTAGAGGCCCAGGGATATCCGTGTCCGAAAACGGCGAGTTTCTTGCCTTGAATGTGCTAAAGTCGCCTCATGAGCATGAGCTCCGAGCAATACTACCAAGCCCTTCGCGCTCGCGACTCCCGTTTTGACGGCTGTTTTTTTGTCGGGGTGACCAGTACCGGCATCTACTGCCGTCCCATCTGCCCCGCTCGAACGCCGGCCCAGCGACGCTGTCTTTTCTTTCGCTCGGCGGCTCAAGCGGAAAATCATGGGTTCCGGCCCTGCCTCCGATGCCGTCCGGAACTCGCTCCGGGGAACGCTCCGGTCGACGCGACCTCGCGCACCGCGCGTGCCGCCTGGGCTCGAATACGCTCGGGAGCTCTCGGGGACGGCCAAAATCTCGAATCCCTGGCCCAAGATCTAGGGCTCAGCTCCCGCCAACTCCGACGTTCGATCGCTCAGGAGCTGGGAGCGACTCCGGTGGAACTGATTCAGACGCAACGGCTGCTTCTGGCCAAACAGCTCCTCACCGAGACACGCCTTCCCATTACTGAAGTAGCCTATTCCGCCGGATTTTCCAGCCTGCGACGCTTCAACGCTCTGTTTCTCGAGCGTTACGGGCTCAACCCGCGCGAGCTTCGTCGCCGCCGCGGGCCCCATGGAGAGAGTGAGCTCAGTCTCAGTCTGAACTATCGACCGCCCCTGGACTGGAAGAATTTGCTGGACTTTCTGGACAAACACGCCATGGCCCGAGCCGAGCAAGTCGAGGACGGGCTCTATCGCCGGACCCTCCGTCTCGGCTCCTGTCGCGGCTGGGTCGAGGTGAGACCCGGGCCAGTCGGCCAGATAAAGGTGCGTCTGTCCGAGAGCCTCCTTCCCTGTCTAGCGGCGGTGCTGGCTAAACTTCGGGCACTGTTGGACCTCGACGCCAATCCCCAAGTGATCGATGCCCACCTCGGAGCCGACCCCCGCTTTCAAAAAGGTGTGGAAAGGCAACCTGGAATGCGAGTCCCCGGATGTACGGACGGGTTCGAGCTAGCCTGGCGCACCGTCTTGGGCCAGCAGGTCTCGGTACTCGCGGCGACGCGTCTAGCCGCCCGGACGGTGGAAGCTCTCGGTGACCCTATCGACACCCCTTTTCCAGGCCTGGACCGGCTCTCTCCGACAGCCGAAGGCTTCCTGGGCAGCGATGCGGAGACGTTAGGCCGGCTTGGCTGGATTCGGACTCGGAGCAAGGCGGTGAAAGCTCTGGCCGAACTTGAGCAAAAAGGCCAGCTGGGATTGACTCCGGGCGACGACCCCGAGCGCGCGGTCGCGCATCTGTTGAAGATTTCCGGAATTGGCCCCTGGACGGCTCACTACCTGGCCATGCGGGGGCTGGGCTGGAGCGACGGTTGGCCCACGGGGGACGCCATTCTCAAAAAGAACCTCGGCAACGACGGCACTCCCGATCCCCGTTGGCGGCCCTGGAGCGCCTACGCCGCCATGCGAATTTGGTATCCCACAACCTAAAGAAAGGTCCCTTCACCATGTCTTTGTATGAATCCACTCTGGAAACCCCTTTGGGGTCGCTGCGCCTTCTAGCTTCCGACCGCGGGATCGCCGGAATCTACTTCGAGCAGCACAAAAATATGCCCCTGAGGCAGGCTCTTCCCAACGATCTTCACCCACTTTTGGAGAAGGTCAAAGTCCAACTTCGGCAATACTTCGAGGGAACCCGGCGGCGCTTTGAGATCCCCCTGGATCCCCAGGGAACCGACTTTCAGAAAGAAGTCTGGTCGTCCCTCACCGAGATCCCGTACGGCCAGACCAAAAGCTATGGGGAACTGGCCTCGCGTCTCGGCAACCCCCTGGCCTCGCGCGCGGTGGGAAGAGCCAACGGCCTTAATCCCATCTCCATCATCATCCCTTGCCACCGCGTGGTGGGTGCGAGCGGAAAGCTGACCGGATACGCGGGAGGGCTCGAAACCAAGCAGTGGTTACTCGAGCACGAAAGTGCTAGGCGACCTTGAAGCGCTCTTCGGTACGGAAGCGGTCGGAATACTTGCGCACCTCGTCGGTGGCGAAGCGAACTTCCACGCGGTAGTCGCCGGAGCTCTCTCCGGTTTTCGCCTCCCAAGTCTTCTGGCCGCGCAAGCTCTCCACCTCGACCTCTTTAGGACGTCCCCGCTCGTCGGTCACCTGCTTGAACCAGCGGACGTCGAGCCCTTCGAGGTTAGGGGTGGCCACGGTGACCGTCTGAGTCCCGTTCTCGACCGCCTTGACCTCAACGCCGTCGATCAGATCGACCCGGTTGAGAAACTGATGCCACATGTTCTCCTGATCGACCGAGCAGAACTTGGTACTGCGCATGTCGCGCATCAAGCAAGACTCGTGAGTGGGACGATAGCCGACGTGGCGCCCGTCGACGTTGAAACTCGGGTATCCACCCACCTTGTCGGGGGCGAAGTCGTAATCGGCCGGATAGGCATTGATGCGCACCGCCGCGACGACGTTGTCTCCGTCCTTGTTCTTCTCCCGAATGGTTAGCTTATGCTTACCGGGCGGAAAGGCGGTGGCTTCTTTGAGGCGGAAAAAGGAGCGGTCCTCGGTGAAAACTCCGGTGTATTTCTGGGGAACGCCGTCAATCAAAATCTCTACATCGCCCTCCCCTTCCCAGCCGACCGAGCTGATATCAATGCCGATCTGCTTGGGTCCCTTGGCATCGGGTTTGGGAACGTTGAAGTCGAGGCTGATGTCGCCCTCTTTGAGATTCTTCCAAGGGTAGCCCGTGGCCAGCGCCTCGGCGTCGAAGACCTTTCCATCGGGGCTTCTCCAGTGTTCCCAGGGGACATTTTTGCTCGAGGAGTGATTGGCTCCGCTGTAGACTTGTCCCCCGTCGTACTCTTCCCCGACGCTACCGAAGTTATGGCCCAGCTCGTGACGCAACACCATGGTTCCCGAGTTGTGGGAACGAGTGGTGATGGCGTAGCGACCGCCCAGACCGCCGTAGAAATCGTCGTTGGCCACCAGGATCGGATAGTCGGTGTCGGGAGCGAGCCCTATCGCGCGCTCGGCCGCCCGGCGATCGCCGGGCAGAATACCGCGCTTGGAACCTTGAGGAGAGCGGTGCAGCTTCAAGGCCGTGTCTTTTCGCTCCACGTCCGTGAGTCCCGACTCGTTGGAGGGAACAAAGACGGCGTGAACATTGAAGAGAGGAAGATACGAGGCGAAAGTCTGGCCCACGAACATGTCGTCGGTCAAACGCTTGGCGTCCTCAAAAAAGCGGGACTTCTCCGCTTCGGTGTAACCGTCGCCCACGATGGTGAGATCGATCCGGTTCTCGGAAGGTCCCTGATTGACGATCGTTTTCACCTCAGAGCCTGCCCACTCGGGTTGGCTCTTAAAGATGTCGGACTGCAGGATCTCTTTGTGCTTAGCGGTCAAGGCCGACTCGGCCAGGTACGACTCGGTGTACATCTCGGGGCTGGGCGCTTCTCCGTTCTCGGCGAATCCCAGCGGTTGGGAGCGAAGCACCACTTCTTCCTGGCGCACCGTCTGGGCGGTATCCTTAACCGAAAGAATCTCCCTCTGGCCGTCAGGGTGAGTGACCGTCTCCACCCGATAAGCTTTCTCGGGAGCACGTTGGGCGGCCGGGCCTGCGGCGGCTGGAGGACGATGATGGTGATGAGAAACCGAATTGCACATATCCAGTTTTCACTTTAAGTGTTGGAAGCGAGTTTTTCGTGGAGAAAATGTAAACGTCACCCCGTCTGCGAACACTCAGGCCATGCTCGGCCCCGGCACCCTTTTGCAACGCCGCTACCAAATCCACAAACTGATCGCCCGAGGCGGCATGGGGAACGTCTACCTGGCCCAGCACACCCGGCTGGGCAAGAACGTGGCCATCAAAGAGCTTCTGCGGGTGACCGACACCCTGGACAAACAACGCCAGTTTGAGGAGCAGTTCCATCGCGAGGCCCAACTGCTGGGCTGTCTGGACCACCGAAATCTGGCCTCGGTCAGCGATTTTTTCGAGGAGCGCGGCAATCACTATCTGGTGATGGAGTACGTGGAGGGGCGAACCCTGCAAGAGGTGGTCGCCCTAGCTCCCCGCCCCATCGCGGAACGGCGTGTGCTGGTCTGGGCCGGAGAGCTCCTCGATGTGCTAGACTATCTGCACAGCCGCACCCCGCCGGTGATCGTGCGCGATCTCAAACCCGACAACATTATGCTCAGCTCCATCGACCGGCATTTGCGACTGATCGACTTCGGTATCGCCAAGCAGCTCGATCCTAAAGTTGGGACTCAGCCGATAGTCAAGGGGATGGGGACGGAGGCCTATGCGCCTTTGGAGCAGTACGGTGGCGCCCCCACCGACGCCCGCAGCGACCTCTACTCGTTGGGTGGAACTCTCTACTTTTTACTCTCTGGTCGCGAGCCGGCGCCCGCTTGGAAGCGGGGCAGCAAGGGAGAGAACCTGCTCGACCTGCGCCCCCTCAACGACACCATTACCGCCCGTACATGGCAGACGCTTCTTCACATGATGGAACTCCATCCCGACCGCCGCCCCAATAGCTCGAAAGAGGTCCGGGAGCTACTCGGGGTCTAGACCGTTTCTCGAAAGTCTTGTCGAGTGGGTCTTACCCCACGACCTCGATTTCGAGCTCGGCCACACCTTCCACGCCGCCTCGCATCCGGTCGCCGACCTGAATCGGACCGACCCCGCTGGGGGTTCCGGTGAAGACGAGGTCCCCGGCCGCCAAAGTGAAGAGCTTGGAAAGCTCGGCCAGAATCTCCGGCACCTTCCAGATCATCTGGCTCAGATCGCCCCGCTGACGATGCTCCCCGTTGACCTCGAGCCAGATCGCGCCCCGTTCCGGGTGGCCCAACTTCTCCGCCGGGATGAGCGCCGAACACGGGGCTGAGCCGTCAAACGCCTTTCCCGCTTCCCACGGGCGTCCGGACTTTTTGGCCGCGGCCTGCAGGTCGCGGCGCGTCATGTCCAGACCCACCCCGTAGCCCCATACCGCCTCCAATGCTTTCTCCACAGGGAGATCTCGTCCACCGGAGCCGAGCGCGACCACCAGCTCGATCTCGTGCTGCACATCCTGGCTCAACGCGGGATAGCGGAAGGTCTCTCCACAAGTGACGGACTCACGGGCCTTGCAGAAGAAAAAGGGCGGCTGGCGACCATCGCTCCCCATCTCTTTGGCGTGCTCGGCGTAGTTCTGGCCCACACAAAACACGCTCCGTACGGGAAAAATGTCCTGACTTTCCGCGATGGCGAGACCGATCTCGGGGCTCGGGGGGAAGATCCAACTCATGTCCAGACTCTTCCCATCCCGGATCCCGGCTCCCTTTGTGATCTCGATCCCATCGTGGGCGCAGCCACAGTCCACGAAGGCCAATCCTTGTATAGTGAGACTATGAAGAAGCTCCGAAGACTACAGATAGCAGTGATGGCCCTGGTCCTCACCGGCCTGTGCCTCGGACCTGTCCAGGCCGACCAGGCCGATGTCAGCTCGGTCAGCATGACCGGTGCCCCTCGCGCCACGATGCCCAAGCTCGGAGTGAAAGCTCCTCAGAACACCGCCATCGCCTCTCAAGTTCTAGCCCTGGCCAATCAGGCTCGAAACCAGGAAGGGCTGGCTCCCTTGAAACTTCACGGGACCTTGACCCGAATCGCCGTCGAGCACTCGATGGAGATGGAAACGTTGGGATACGTCCGGGCAACCCCAGGACTGCGAGTTCAGAATTCGGGACTCAAGGCGGGACTTGCCGGAGGGAATATTTTCGCAGCCCAGGGTCTGGAGGGAGATGAGCTCGCCCAAGCAGTGCTCGACGCCTGGCTGGCGTCCCCCGTCGACCGTTCCAATCTGATGGACCCCAGAGCCACTCACATGGGGGTCGCGGTCATAGAGTTCTCCAACCGTGCTACTGTGACTGGCCTACTGGCTGGCCAGCTTCGCTAACTTCAGAACGATAGTTCCACCACAGGTCGAAAGCGAAAAGCGCGGCCGTGCTCCATGGCGTGAGAGCCCATATATACAGGTTAGCGACAATGGCACAGACGGTCCAAACCGCGATCGAACGAAGAATGGCACGGGTCCCATCCATTGATAGCCACATCAAGGGCCAAAACCACAACATGTACCAGGGCTGGACGTAAACCCGAGTAAAGTAAAGAGCAGCCAGAGCCAGAGCCATCGGAAGATAAGGCCGTTTTTCCCACCGGCCCGCGAGGACCGCCAAACAGACTCCGGCGATCGAGATATAGAAAATCCCATCTGAGATAGTCACAATCGCTTCCATCTGCCGAAAGCCCAAAAAGAACAAAAGCTGTGGTATGAAAGCACCAAAATCCATACCTGGTGTCGTTTTCGCGAAGTTGAGGACCCCAGGCCATTCCGCACCGCCTAGCAAGAGTAAAAATCCGCCATAAAGGACTCCGTAGACGACACAGAACACGGCGGCGCTCTGGCGAACACGTGCCCACAACCAGCAAGCGCAGATCGGCACAAGAATAAAAGTCGTCATCTTAAATCCAGTCGCCAATGCGAGAAAGAGGGCCGACTCCGCTGCCTTGCGTTGAGAAAGCGCCAACCCCGTGAACACCAATAGAGCCATTACCCAGATCTCCAGATGAGCCTCGAGTAGAGCTAAGAAGAGGATAGCGGGATTACCCAGGATCGCCGCCAGAAAAATCACTCGATTCGAATGTCCTCTCCAGCGTAGCCATAAAGCTCGACCCAGTAGGGCATAAGGAATAACCCAAAAAAACTTGATAATTCGTCCCAGAGTGCCCAAGCTCGAGCTAGGCACGATGAAAGCTCCCAGAGCGAAGAACGCTAAGGCCAGCCCACCGAGAAAAGAGGTCTGACCATACCAGAAAGGATCTCCCGAGGCGATGATCGGGTCCTGCATCAGCGCCGTCAGCGGAACCCTATAAGGATTGGAATAGTGGATAGCTATCTGACGCCCATAGGCGGCGTAAAGATAGAGGTCCTGGGAAAGTAGTGGAGGTGAGAGACAAGCTGTGCCAACCAGAAGTCCGACGGTAGTCAAGGTTAAAGAAAGTTTTTTTCCCGTCCGGTCTTTGTTTAAATGTTTCACCCAAACGTAAGTCGAAACGCTCCAAACCAAAAGTGTGCAGCCAGCCAGCCAAGTCAAGCCCCGTACGCCGTGGAGTGCGATGACTTGGCGGTAGATCGGTGACAGAGAGCCCGACATCGCCAGAAGACCTACGACAACATAAAAAGCGGTCCAGAGCATCACCGCGTCTTTCTTATCTCATTGGGTAACCCTCCAGTAAAAAGACGAGCGCGAGCCGCCGGGACGACTCGCGCTCGGTCTAGAAGAGATTATGCTACCCCTTGAATCCCTCGCCGAAGTCGACCTTATCGACGAGTTCAGGGAAGTCGATGAAGGGGTTGCGGTTCCCCTGGACATCCTGAATCTTATCGTTGCGATGACGCTCGTAGTCCGTGACAGGATACTCTTTGCTCCATTTGATGAGCTGCTCGATGTCGGCCTTCGTGGTTTCTCCCCGGTCACCGACATATCCGGGATGGCGAGTCACGAAGTAAAGTGTCGCCCTGGCGACCTCTCCCTTACCCGCGTTGGGTTCAAACTGATTGGTACTGGTGTCGCGAGTACCGCAAGATGGGATAACCTCGCCATCCTTCACCGGTGTTAATTCACTGTTACCACGAATACCGTTACACTGAATCTCCTCAGTGAAGAGATGATGAAGGTCCGCCTTCATCGGATGTTTCTTGCTGAACCAGGACTGAGGGACAACATGTTCGCAGTTGTAGTTGGAGAGTTCCCTGCGATGAATCTCGGTGACGTCGGACTCGTTTTTCGGGCCCTCTCCGGAGTAGAGATAGTAGAGATTTCCGTCGGGACGGCGATCGATTTCACTATAGAGCTCGCGTCGCGCGCCACTGTACCCGAGGTCGCGGACATTGCGCGAGACCAGTTTATTCAACTGCTGATAGAGCTCGGTCGGACTGGCTGTTTCGAAGGAGTCTTTGACCGATGCGTAATAACGATCCCGGTCCGCGGCATCTCCGACTTCGTCATAATAGTCGTCGGCTAGACCCTTGGGTGCTACCGCCTGTGGGCGCGACTCGAAGACTTGTGACCGGTTTATCGTGCTGTACGACGTGGCTACCATGTTGCTCTACCTCTCTGTGGTGGCATACTAGAGCCAAAGTCGGCGACAAAAGTTACATCGGTGTTAACCGGACCTCAGAACTGAAAGAATGCTGAAAAAGTCATGAAAAAACGCTCATTTCTCAAAATCTTTCTTACTATCGCACTGCTCTGGGCGGGGGCTGGAGGCTGTGCTCAGCCCAGCGCTGCCACCCCGACTCCGGCTGGAGCACCGACTACCGTCATAGCCACTCCCGCTCCCGTAAGCACAGCCCTAGCGCAAGCTTCTCCTACACCGGCAAGCGTCGCCGGACTTTCCGCAGAAGAGCTCTCGACCATCTCCCTCTTCGAGCGTCTCTCCCCTTCGGTTGTCTATGTGACCAACCTGGCGCTTCGTCGGGACCGCTTCTCCATGGACGCTACCAGTATTCCACAGGGATCAGGCTCCGGCTTTGTCTGGGATAAAAAGGGAACCATCATCACCAACTTTCACGTGATCAAAGGCGCCCAGGATGTTCAGGTCACTCTCTCCGACGGCTCCGTCTGGAAGGCGCGTCCGGTCGGTTTCGAACCCGACAAGGACATCGCGGTCATCGCCATCGACGCACCCGAAAGCACTCTGACTCCGATTCCCGTGGGGAAATCCTCGACCTTGAAAGTAGGCCAGAAGGTCCTGGCCATCGGGAACCCTTTCGGTCTCGACCATACCCTGACCACCGGCGTAATCAGCGGCCTGGACCGGGAGATCCAGGCGCTGACGGGACGCCCGATCTCCGGAGTGATTCAGACCGACGCGGCCATCAACCCGGGCAACTCCGGGGGACCTCTCCTGGACTCTCAGGGCCAATTGATCGGCATCAACACCGCCATCTATTCCCCTTCTGGAGCCTACGCCGGGATAGGATTCGCCGTCCCGGTCGACACGGTCAGTCGACTGGTACCGGAAATCCTTCAGTATGGCAAGGTGACCAAACCCGGACTGGGAGTCCAGGTCGCCAGCGCCAACATCGCGGCCCGACTCGATATCGACGGAGCCCTCGTTCTGGGCATCGTCCCGGGAGGTCCCGCGGCCAAGATAGGCCTTCGACCCACCACTCGTGACGCCGGGGGGAGGTTGGTTCTCGGTGACATCATCGTGCGAATAGGGACTCACCGGTTGAAGACTTCCGACGACCTGTTCAAGGCCATGGATTCTTTCAAAGTGGGAGATAAAGTCGAAATCGAGTTCTTGCGAGATGGCAAGGTCCAAACCGTGGAGACCGTTTTAGAGCGAGTTAACTAGTCCCGGTGGGAGAATCCCTGGTGGAAACAGAACCTCCGGCCGTGCCACCCTCAACTCGTGTCCCCAGGACTCCCCAACCCCAGGCGGAGCCTGTCTTGAAATGGGCCGGTGGTAAACGTCGACTGGTGGAGCAGTACGCCCCCCACCTCAAGGGTCGGTTCAGCAACTACCACGAACCGTTCTTCGGCGGTGGCGCCGTCTACTTCTGGCTGTGGAATCAGGGAAAACTCAAAAAGAGCCAGGCGCGCCTGAGCGACATCAACCCGGAGCTGATCAACTTCTACCAGGTCTTGCGGAGCTGTCCCGAGGAGCTCATCGGACGCATGGAGTCGCATCAAAGTCGCCACGACCAGGAATACTACTACCAGGTTCGTCAAATGGCCCCGGCCGACCTGGAGCCGCTAGAGCGGGCAAGCCGTCTCCTCTACCTCAACCGCACCTGCTTCAATGGCCTCTATCGAGAAAACTCCAGGGGAGAGTTCAACGTGCCGATGGGTCGCTATAAAAGTCCTCGGATCTCTCACCCCGAGGGACTTCTGGCCGCCTCCTCGGCACTATCTCAAGCCGAAGTGATCCTCGCCCCCTACCTCGATGTGGAGCAACACGCTCAACCCGGAGATCTCGTCTACTTCGATCCTCCTTACGATCCGCTGACGACGACGGCGAGCTTCACCGCTTATACGCAACACAACTTCTCCACTCAGGATCAACGAGAACTAGCCGAGCTATTCCGCAGACTGCGCGACAAAAAGGTCAAGGTCTTGCTATCCAACTCCGATACTCCTCTGATCCGCGAGCTGTACAAGGGCTTGCGGGTCGTCGAAGTCTCGGCCGCGCGGGCGATCAATTCCAAGGCCGACCGCCGGCAAAAAATCACCGAACTTCTCGTCATCGGGTGAGCACGCTTCATCAAGCCTGGGAGGCCATTCCGGTCAAAGGCGAGTTGAGCCTGATCACGGCCGACGAAGTTCGCGCCCTCTCCGGGCGAGAGCCGCGTTTGATGATGAAGTTCGATCACTCCGAACTTCTGCCACCCAAGCTCAAAAGCCACGGCGCCTTCATCTTACCTTTGCGCAACGGCCTCTACGCCATTCTTCAAGGACAAGGCTACCATCGACCGGAGCCCTGCCCCCCCGCGATAGACTTCCCCCGTCAAACCGCCTTCCGGCTGGGCACGACCCAGACCGGGCTCTCCGAGATGCAACACCTAGACGAGGCCTACAACAGTGGATTGCTGGCCCACTTCTTGGCCGAACCCGTCCTCTATCCAACCATCCGCGGGAGGAAACGAAGTCCCCAGTTCAACTTCGAGCATGCTGGGCATTCCCTCGAAGTGATGGGAGTTCAAGTGGAAATCGACGGGGGATTCGAGGGTCGAAGCTCCGTCACGGTGGTCGAGGCTAAGATCGGCGAATGCCAGGATTTTCACCTTCGCCAACTCTACTATCCCTACCGCTTCTGGTCGACTCAAACTCAAAAACGGATTCGTCCGGTCTTTTTCACCTACGATCCGGTCGATCAGCTATATCGGCTACGGGAGTATCGATTCGACCCTCCGGAAATCTACCAGTTTCCACGCCTTGTCAAAGCCGCGGCCTACCGCCTGATCGATCCGAGCGGACCTCTTTCCCGGTCTCTTCCGGTTCGCCAAAGCGGGCCGGTTCCGCAGGCGGATCGTCTGGACAAAGTCGCCATCATCCCCTTTCTGGTAAGCGAGGGGGTCAGAACTCCGGAGGCTCTCGCTCCACTGCTGGAGTTCACTCCTCGCCAGGGACGATACTATTTGGACGCGGCCAGTAGCCTGGGACTGCTCGACCGCTCTTACAGCTTGACCGAGCTAGGGCAGGAATATCTAACCTCGAGCCCCGACATTCGCCATCAACTGCTCGCGCGCGCGGTCCTCGGACTTCCTCTGGCTCAAGAAGTGGTGATCTCGCTTCTGCTGTCCCCCACCGGGGCGATGTCCAAAGCCGATTTCTTGGAACTCGCTCGCCGCTCCACCGTGGACCTGAGCCCCACCACCGCCACCCGGCGGGCTCAGACCTTGTGGTCCTGGCTTTCCTGGGCGGCCAGTCACAGTCCGCATCTGCGACTGGAGGCCGAGCGCCTGGTCTTGAGCCAACCCGAGAGCAAAGTCGCGGGGCAATGGAAGCAGCTACAGCTTTTTCGTGATCCCTAGACCGTCGGGATGCGGAGGAAGGCCGCACCTCGGCGGAAAAAATAGGGAAGTGGAACCCTTCCTCGACTATGCGCCCGTACCAATGGTGGTTGAAAGCCAAAGCGGCGACGTTCTTTGGAGCAATCAGATCGCGAGGACCACCTTGGGAAGCCTTCACGAGAACTGGAAGGTTGAAAAGCTCCATAATCGCCCCGAAGGCGACTTGTTTATTATTGATGGCCACCATTTCACCGTTCGCACTCAGAGTCTAATCTTCGAAGGCGAGCCGGCTGAGCTTTACTGGTTCTTTCCCATGGTCAGCACGGTTGAGCAAGAGCGCGACCCATTGACCGGGCTGCCATCCTTTGGCTCTTTCTTGCGCACGCTGGAACGACGCTGGCTAGAAAGCCGGTCCAACCCTTTCACCCTGGGTCTGGTCACCATCGACGTGGCAAGGTTCTCGGTGCTCAACGATGTCCTGGGAGCGACCGCTTGTGATGAGCTTCTTTGCCAACTCGCACGACGCTTCTCCAAACTTCTCGACCCCGACGATCTTTTGTCACGGGTCAATGGCGACTGCTTCGTGGTGATGATAACGGGCGCAACCGACGTCAGCGATCTTCACCCGAACTCCGTCTTCGCTAAGGGGGAAGCCCTGATCCATAGAGTGGTCAACGACCTCGAGAAGCCCTTCCATGCCCTGGATCGCCCCGTGAAACTGCAGGCCGCCATAGGTATGAGCACCAGCACGTTCGCCGAAACCTCATCCGACCTTATCGCAAGTTCCCATCGCGCGATGATGGGGGCAAAGGGGACTGAAGATAAAGATTTTGTGGTTTTCAATCGCGAGATGCTCAAAGACCAACAGCGTCAAAAGGCTCTGGCCAAAGAGTTGGCCACAGCCCTGGAACAAGGGCATCTCGCTCTGGTCTACCAACCTTTTGTCGACCTCAAGTCAGGCAAACTCGTCGGAGCCGAGGCTCTGATCCGCTGGGACCACCCGGTTCACGGGCTCCTGCGCCCCGATCAGTTCCTCGACGCGGCCGAAGTGAGCAACATGATGTTTCCGATCGGTCGCTGGGTCGTGGAAAATGTCGTCAAAACGGCCCAGGCTTATCCGGACCTGTTGTTTTCACTCAATCTGTCCTCTCAGCAGATGCTGGACCCTCAGTTTCTGGAAACGATCCAAAGAGTTCTGGAAAAAACCAAAGTCAAGCCAGAATCGATCGCGATCGAAATTCTGGAGAGCTCATCTTCCACCACTTTGGAAAGCCTCCGTCAGGTTCTCAAGGAGCTCTCGGCCGCGGGCTTGGGACTGGCCCTCGACGACGCCGACTTCGACACTCGGGCCCTCCTTTTGCTAAGCTCGTTGTCTTTGCGTTACGTAAAAGTCGATCGGCATGTCGTCGCGAACCTCGATCAAGATGGTATGCGAACCTTCTGTAAAGGCATTCTCGCCCTGGCCAACTCACTCGAGAAAAAGAGTCTGGGAGTCGGTATCGAGTCGCTCGAGCAGAGCCGCTTTCTGCGCCAGTTCGGCTGCGATTGGGGTCAAGGAAACTTCTTCTCCCCCCCCAGTCCCGCCACCGACATTGCTCGCTGGCAAGGCAAACCGTTCCTGATCTAGTCTAACGATCTCCGGCGTTCCTGAAAGCCGTTTCCTATCATCCCACGAGCCAAGAAAAAGGCCCGGACTGAGAAGCCCGGGCCTTATTTCTTGTCTTAAAGACGGTGTACGGAGAGGCTATCGCTCGCCGAGAGCGGCACCGAGCTCCAGGGCCAGAATATCTTCCGGCGTGGTGGGAGCGGGAGCGCTGTTGGCATCGCGCGGGATCTCGGTCTCGATCTCGCGGTACTCGGTCATACCGGTACCGGCGGGGATCAGCTTACCGATGATCACGTTCTCCTTCAGACCGCGCAGCTCGTCTCTCTTGCCCTTGATAGCGGCGTCGGTCAGAACGCGGGTGGTCTCCTGGAAGGAGGCCGCGGAGAGGAACGACTCAGTGGCAAGCGAGGCCTTGGTGACACCCAGAAGCACGCGCTTGGCTTCAGCCGGTTCGCCGTCGAGCTCCTCGAGAACTCGCCTGTTCTCCACTTGGAAGAGCAGCAAGTCTTGCAGCGACCCGGGCAACATGTCGGTGTCTCCACCGCTTTCCACCCGAACCTTCTTGAGCATCTGGCGAGCGATCACCTCGATATGACGGTCGTTGATGTCCACGCCCTGGTCGCGGTACACGTGCTGAACCTGGTCCACGATGTAGCGATGACACTCGGCCACTCCCTGCAGACGCAGAATATCGTGGGGATTCAAGAATCCCTCGACCAACTGTTCACCCATCTCCACGTGAGCACCGTCTCGAATCGACAAGCGAGCCGAGAAAGGAACTCCGATGGAGAACTGCTCACCCGAAGGTGAGGTCACGGTAACGGTACGCAGGCCCTTCTCCTCGTCGAGCTTGACGATACCGGCGATCTCCGACAAGGTCGCGTGCCCCTTAGGTTTACGAGCTTCGAAGAGCTCCTCGACGCGCGGCAGACCCTGGATGATGTCTTCCGTCGCCACACCACCAGTGTGGAAGGTTCGCAGGGTCAACTGCGTACCCGGCTCACCGATGGACTGAGCGGCGATGATTCCGACCGTCTCACCGATCTCCACCAAGTGGCCGGTGGCCAGGTTCTTACCGTAGCACTTGGCGCAAAGGCCGTGCATGGCTTTACAACCCAGCGGAGAGCGGACCTTGACCGAAGGCCAGACCGGGCGCGGTACCGAGGTATCGCATTGACTCATCAGATGGTTTCCGACGGCGATAGCGACATCCTCGGAGATCATCTCTCCACGCTTGAGTTCGTGCTTTTCGCCCTTGACCTCGTAAATAAGGTCCTCGGCGGACACACGACCCGAGAGTCGCTCCCACAGCGGCACCTTCACATCCTCTCCGAGCGCCGCCGGGCGCACGTTGATGGCGTTGGCTTCGCCGAACTCGCTTTCGCAATCGTCCATACGGATGATCACGTCCTGAGACACGTCGATCAGACGGCGGGTCAGGTATCCGGAGTCAGCGGTACGCAGAGCCGTATCCGCCAGACCTTTTCGAGCGCCGTGGGTCGAAATGAAGTACTCGAGAACGGTCAAACCTTCACGAAGGTTGGCCCGCACCGGCAGCGGGATGATTCGGCCGGTCGGGTCAGCCATCAGTCCGCGCATACCGCCGATCTGCTTCACCTGGGCCGGGTTACCACGAGCACCGGAAGTGGCCATCATAAAGACTGAGTTCAGACGGTCGAGATGGCGCATCATCGCCTTCTCGACCGCGTTGGTGGCTTCCGACCAGATGGTCTTGAGACCGCGATACTTCTCATCCTCGGTAACAAAACCCATGGCAAGCCATGTGTCGAGCGCCTGCACCCGCAGGTCGGAGCGGTCCAGAATTGCCTGCTTTTCCGGAGGGATACGGATATCGACGACCGAGATGGTGGTTCCAGAGCGAGTCGCGTAACGGAAACCGAAGGTCTTGATCTGGTCGAGCATCCGGGCCGTGCGGTTATTCCCGTGCTGGCTGTGCACACGCTTGATCAACTTCACCAAGTCTTTCTTGCCGAAAGTCTTGTTGATCTCGTCAAAGGTGAGCTTCTCACCAGGGGTACCCAGCGGCTCGGGACCGTCGTAGGATGACTCGAACGGATCGTGTCCATCCTTGATGGCGGCGGGAAGAGCGCGCCAGAAGATGGCACGACCGACCGTGGTGGACTCCAACTTGCCGTCGATCTCGATCTTCACGGGAGCTTGCAGCTCCACCACACCGGCGTCATAAGCCAAAGCGGCCTCCTCGATCGAGGAGAAGTATTTCCCCTCGCCCTTGGAGTCATGCTTTTCGATGGTCAGGTAGTACATCCCCAAAACGGTGTCCTGGTTCGGCACGGTGGCCGGGTTACCGTAGGCCGGTTGGAGGATGTTGTTGGAGGACAGCATCAAGATGCGGGCCTCGGCTTGAGCACCGGCCGACAAGGGCAGGTGCACGGCCATCTGGTCGCCGTCGAAGTCGGCGTTGTACGGAGTACAGACCAGCGGATGCAGCTGGATCGCCTTACCGTCGACAAGAACCGGCTCGAAAGCCTGAATGCCAAGGCGGTGCAAAGTGGGAGCGCGGTTGAGGAGAACAGGATGGTCCTCGATCACTTCCTCGAGCACGTCCCAGACGTCCGGAACGACCCGCTCCACCATGCGCTTAGCCGACTTGATGTTGTGGACCAGTCCACGATCCACCAGCTTCTTCATGACGAAAGGCTTGAACAGCTCCAGCGCCATCTCTTTGGGGAGACCGCACTGATGCAGCTTCAGGGTTGGACCGACCACGATCACGGAACGACCGGAGTAGTCCACGCGTTTACCGAGCAAGTTTTGACGAAAACGTCCCTGCTTACCCTTGAGCATATCCGAAAGCGACTTCAGTGGCCGGTTGTTGGGACCGGTCACCGGGCGACCGCGCCGGCCGTTGTCGATCAAAGCATCGACAGCCTCCTGCAGCATTCGCTTCTCGTTCTTGACGATAATCTCCGGAGCACCCAGGTCAAGCAGACGCTTGAGACGGTTGTTACGGTTAATCACGCGGCGATACAGATCGTTAAGGTCCGAAGTCGCGAAACGTCCACCATCGAGCTGCACCATAGGACGGAGCTCTGGAGGGATGACCGGAATCACGTCGAGCACCATCCATTCGGGCAAGTTGCCCGAGGTACGGAAAGCGTTGACCACCTCCAGCCGCTTGACGGCCTTCGTGCGCTTCTGACCGACCATGGTCTTCACGCCCTCGCGCAGGTCGGTGTAGAGCTCCTCCACATCGATCTCCTGCAGCATCTCCTTGACCGCCTCTGCACCCATTCCGGCACGAAAGACAGGACCGTACTTCTCGCGAGCCTCGCGGTATTCCATCTCGGTCAGGAGGCTACGCTTGGCCAGCGGTGTGTCGCCCGGATCGATAACCACGTAGGAGGCAAAGTAGATCACCTTCTCCAGCATTCGCGGCGACATATTCAGCAAAAGCCCAAGACGAGACGGCACTCCCTTGAAGTACCAGATGTGGGTGACCGGTGACGCCACCTCGATATGCCCCATGCGCTCACGACGAACCTTGGAGCGGGTCACCTCGACGCCGCACTTATCGCAGATCACGCCTTTGTAACGGATTCTCTTGTACTTACCGCAAGCACACTCCCAGTCTTTGATGGGACCAAAGATACGCTCGCAAAAGAGACCGTCGCGTTCGGGCTTGAGTGTACGATAGTTGATCGTTTCCGGCTTTTTCACCTCGCCATAGGACCACTCGCGGATCTGTCGGGGCGAAGCCAGTTTGATCTCTAACGCATCAAAATTGTTGACATCCATAATGTTCGGTTATTCCTCCGTGGCCGGCCCAATAGGCGCGACCGAATCGCGCACATCCTACAGGATGCACCGAAACTCCTTCTCGCAAATCAAGATAACGGCAAAAAAATCTCGTATAGCATAGAAACGGTGACACCACTCATATCAAGCCACCGTTCTCCCCTCCGAGCCGCAGACGACTTCAAGGGCGCCGCATGTTACCCTAATGAAATGGTTAAGTCGAGCCCTCGGCAAAAGTTTTCCTATCGACTCGCCCAGGAGAGCCGAACAAGATATCGAAAAAAAAATCTTGATATAAATTCAAGATTCCTTTCGCCACCAGGACGGCTGGATTTTTTTGGGAACTTCCGCAGCCATGTCTACGAGCTTTGCCCTTTCACAAACCTGGAAACAACGCTTCACGACCGCTCTCGCCACGAGCGCTCTCGTGGTCGGCCTGAGCACGTCTCCCGTCCACGCCGACCCCTCCCTTCTCCTCGAGGCAGGCCCCGCGGTGGCTATCGTCCCCCTCTTTCCCGAGACGGCACCGCTGTCGCCTCAACATCCCATCCTCGATGCCGGTTCGTTGGTCACCAACTGGGGTTATGGACCGGCGGAGAACGCCTACAATCAATTAATACTCGATAGCATAGAAGAACACTGGCCGGACAAGGACAACCCGATGGATCCGCTTCTGTTCAAAGCCCTGATCGCGGCGGAGTCCTCCTTTCGAAAAGACGTCTTTTCTCGCACCGGATGTGCCGGCCTGGTCCAGATCGCGCCCGATACCGCGACTCGCTTCGGACTGTCTCTTTCCCCCGTGGACGAACGCCTTATACCCGAGAAGGCGATCCCGATAGGACTCAAAGTTTTGGCCGAAAAACAACGAGTCATCCTGGAGCCGGACAACTACTTCGGAATCCTATTGAACAAACCCGAAAAGAAGTGCCCCTTCGGTGCCGTGGTGGCCCAGGACTTCTCCGTCCGTGGCCTTCCCTCGGGAGAGGATCTTTTGATGCTCGAACTGGCCTCCTACAACGGCGGCGGTGGAACGGTCATGAGAGCGATGGCTCGTGCCGTGGAATCGGGCAAGAACCCCCACTCATGGGACGAACTTGTCGGGACCGGACCGGGTAGCCCCCTCTACGAGGCCTGCGAGATGATCTACAAGGGTGGAGCGCCCGGCAAATATCGCGAGATGTCCAACTATCCCCGCAAAATCGTCGCCCTATCCAAGAAGCTTCCGAACCGTCCTTAAGTGGATCAGTCCCCACGTCGACGGTCTATCACCACCAGCGCCACCGAGGCCAAAATCACCATAGCCGCCAAGATATCTCGCATGAAGATCAGTCGAGATGTGTAGAGCGGGATACAGATCGTCCACAACGCAATAACCTGAATGTACACATGGCTCCGACGGGTTGAAAGGGCCAGCAACGGCCAGAACCATACACTGTACCAGGACTGCCAAAAGGTTCGAGTTAGTACGAAGACTGTGCAAGTTAGAGCGGTCGGAAACATTGGGTCGTTGCTAAACTTCCCAGCCAGCAAAAGGTAGCACAAGCCGGCTCCAAACAGCACGAAAACAAGGTCGCTACCCAATCGAATATCCCGAGGTGACCAGTCAAAAAACCAAAAAAATCTCGGAACCAAATTGGCCAGCCCCAGGCCAAAATCATCTTGAACCACGGTGACAGCGAAGTCACCTCCTCCGCTGAAAGCGACCATTCCGCCATAAAGCAGACTGAAAGTGGCCAGGTACACCGTGGAATAGCGTTGGGACTTTCGAAAGAGCCAGCAGAAGAGTACGGGGACGACAATCACGAACGGCAACTTAACTCCGCAGGCCAGAGCAGTCGCCACCGCTGACCAGCCCGGGCGCTCTCGCCGCGCGGACTCCACAGCCAGCAACAGTAGGAGGAGACTCAAGATGTCGAGATGGGCATCGACAACGTAGAGCCATACAACCAAAGGGTTCGCGACAATGGCCAGCGTCTTAGCCATACGAGCGGGCTCGCCTCTCAGTCGAGAAAACAGTATAGGCGCCAAGCCTAGCGTGGAAGCCGTCATTAACGCCTTCATGCCCACCATGGCCGACCACAAGGTGGGCCATGGCATCCAGGCCACGAGAGAAAAGAGCGCGAGAGCAACCGGACCATAGGCGCTTGTGACATCGAACCAGGTTCGGGAGAGTTGGTCCGCGAAGGGGTCTGGAAGCGAGTCAGCGGGAGTGGAAATGTAGGGAGACTGGTGGTGAACAACAATCTGCCGGCCGTACACGATGTAGAGATAAAGATCTATGGTGCTGACCGGCTTAACCACCGTCGCCACGCCCAAAACCAGAAGAACCCCACCGACCAGGAGATACAACGTCCTACCTGTGTAGGGACCCCGCTTAGCTTCTTCCTTGGCCATAATATGGAGCCAGGACAGGGCCACCAAGCCCCACAACAAAAACATTATAGAGATCGTGGTCGGAGAGAGAAAAAATGCGGACTGACTCTTGAAAGCCGCCGCATCCGGAACGGTGGCCTCGAAATACCCCATGATAGCCAGTCCCAAGCCGAGATATGCGAGAAAGATTGTCAACACGGGCCTGCGCCGTTCTCTGCCAGACCAAGTATGACCTGTTGTGCGTCCCCCATTCCGCGTCTAGATTAAACTTTACTGTGCATTGATCTGTTCACTAATGCGCAGTAGGCTAGAAGGCCTTGAGCACGCCGTTCTCGTAAACTCAAGGCATGCTCCCGCCCTCGGACCTTCCTCCCCCTATCCCGTTCGTCTCACCGGCGCCCGAACGGCTTGTCCATCTTCCCTTCTTACTCGCCGATAAGACACCGGAAAAGAAGATCAGTAAAGAACACGAGGCCTTCAACAAAGCGGTCAAGACTTTTGAAGAGTCTTTAGCCAAGTTGCCCGCCAACCACAAGGCGGAGATCGCCAAACTGCACGACGAAGTCGATCTCTGGGCCGACAAGGAACGTGCCTCGGGGAAAAAAGCCGACAAACTCGCGACTTTCGTGGGTAAGGTCATGACCTACCTTCATCAACGACTTCTCACTATCGAGAAAAATGATCCTCAGCTAACCCGTCTCAAAGACGAGCATCGCCAGTTGCAAAAACTTTTCCTAGAGGGCGACAAGGTGATCAACGCCTATCTCGCCTGGGTCAAGAACAAAAAGGACCCCATCGATGAACCGGAAGGGCCAAAGCCGAAAAAAGGCTAGTCTACCGAGCTTCGGCTTCCAAGACCGCGTACGGCGTGGCTGTGGCGCGGGTCGCGGTCCAAGTCCATCCACTCTGGGCCAAGAGACTTCGATAGTCGCTTTCGCTCCGTTCCTGACCTGACAAGGTCAACCAGACGTTCCAGTCCAAGGCGTGAGTCGCCGCGGAATTGAGGGAAAACCGAGATCTTGCCACGGACTCCGGGAGCGGACACTCCACAACAAAGAGCCGGTTCCCCGGAAGAGCCGCCTCACGGCACCGGCACAGGACCTGAAGCGCCTGGTCATCCGGCCAGTCGTGCAGAACATTCTTCAGGCAGAGTCCATCGTATCCCTTAGGAACCGAGACGAAAAAGTCACCCTTAAGAATGGGGATGTCCGGGCTCTCTCCGTTACGATCCAACACCGCGACTTCTGAGTCAGGATAGCGAGAGAGCAAGGCTCGAGCGAGCTCTCCATCGCCTCCACCCACGTCGAGATAACGCTCACCCGCGCGTAACGGAATCGCTTCCACCAGATAAGGAGCGCAAAATCTAGTCACATTCGTCATAGCGGCCGAAAAGAGCTGGCCAGCTCGCGCGTTTCCCGACAGATATTCAAAGAACCGTTGGTTCTCGGAGACCTCGAACGGGGTTCGTCCCTGCCGCCACCCGCGCAGTACCGCCGAAGCCTCAAAGGCCTGACGATACCACGAGCTCCCCTGGAGGGCGACAAACGCACCGCCGGTCCGTTGACGAAGAGCTAAAGACAGGCGGGAGTGGGACAGGCCTCCGGAGGGAGAAATTTCAAAATATCCGTGAGAGGCCAAAACGCAAAGGTAGCGGTGAAGCGCCTCCACTGGAAGCTCGAGCTCCACAGCCAGGCGCTCGACTCGGTCCACGCCACGATCGAGGCGCTCGGCCAGCTCGAGCTCCACAGCCAAGGTGAGGGCGCTGGTAAGCCAGGGCGCGGTGGCGTCCCGAAAGACCACCACGGGGGCTGGAGTCAGTCGTCGCTTGACGTGGTCCAAGAGGAGCTCTAGGCTGGCCAACCCCTTCAACAGAAGTCCACGAAGATGAGAGCGGCTCAGAGGCACTCCAGCGCTTCAAGTTCCAAGACAGGCCCGACCACCTCGATGTCCGGGGCAAGTTTCGACAGGATCACCCGGCAATCCATGGCAAGCGGACTTCCTGTACGTTCGGCCGCCCGCTCGGAACTTGCCCCATAGATCAATCGCTTGACTCCCGAGATAGCGATAGCGCCCGCGCACATGGGGCACGGCTCGGTCGAGGCGTAGAGGGCCATCTCTTGGAACTGGACTCGAGAGAATTCCGCGGCGGCTCGACGCAGCAGCACCGTCTCGGCGTGACAAGTCAGGTCTCCGTCCGGCTCATTTTCGGTATTCTCACCCTCCACCAATACACTGCCGCCTCTGGCTAGAAGGGCTCCGTAAGGCCCGTTTCCTCTCCCCTTGGCAAATCGTGCCAAGGCGAAAGCTCGGCGCAATAGGCGTGCATCGTCCTCATCGAGAGTCGAACTCATCGTTGGCGCCTTCAGGTGATCCACTCGTAGCCGTCTCGCTCCCGCTGCAAGGTCTGAGCCACCGTGCGGTACACCTCATCCGCTTCCTCGTGGCTATGAGCGATGCTGGTAATCCCCGTCTTGCCGCGCTCGGACATGGCTCCCAGCATGTGAAACAGAGCCCCTGTCTGAGTCGTGCTGGAATAGTGAAGGCCCGCGGCGCTAATGATCTCGAGAAGGTCACGCGGCAACATTCCCACCAGCTTCCCGGCTCCGAAATGGTCCGAAGAAAGATAACATAATGGCTGACCTTCTCGAACTCCGCTTCGAAAAACGCCGTTCTGAGCGTCGTAGGAGCCCTGACTGAGCACCTGCAGGGTGCGGATCGGCAGCGTGGTATGTCCCTTACGAAGGTTGATGTCCAAGGCTACCAAACGGTCCAGTCGCGCCGATCCCGCCGGACAGGCCAGAAAGTCGACATCGAAGCGCCCCACCACGCCTAGTTCGGCCAAGCGCTGACCGACCTTCGAGCCAGCCTCAGCCAGCGGGCCCGCCACCCGGGGATGAGCCGGCATTCGCGAGCCCACGTAGGTCTGTCCGTCGGCTCCTCCCGACACCTCGTCGTGAGTAGCGATGACTTCCACCGAACCGTCCCCACCAATCCTGATCTGAACCGAGCAGGCATCACCGTCGACGAACTCTTCCAGAACGCCACCACCCTCTTGAAAACGCTGCCAGTAGGAACTCCAATCACGATCGGGACCCAGCCCTACCCAACGGGGCATCTCTCCCGCCACTTGTTCCGGGAATCCCTCGGGCAACTCCCCGTTCAGGCGCTGGCGAAGCGGCTCTAAGTCAACGACTGCGTTTCCCAGGCCTGCCAGAGAGTAGTCCTGCTTCAACACCGCCTTCTCTATTTGGGGTCGAGACTTGACCAGGTCCACGAGTGCCTCGGCCACGTCCGAAGTGGAGGACAGGTGCTCCGCTCCTTCGGCCACACTCAATCCGAGATCTCTGAAAATATTCCGAGCCACCGACTTGGTGGCAAGCTTCAGATGCTCGGCCCGAGGGCCATAAACGGGGATCTGCAGCTCCTCGGCCAGCTGCTCCTCGAGCTCGGTCACCGTGTAACAGGAGAGCGTGGCCCGAGGCTCGCCGGCGACCAAAGCCTTGATACGCGCCAAAAGATGTGGTCGTTCCAAAATCTTTTGCGTCAGCGGCTTGGCTGAGTGGTCCTGCACGGAAAACAGGGTCAGACGACGCCGCGCATGACTGTGAGGCACACCCGGCAACAGATGGAGCAGGTAGGAGACTAGAGTTTCCGCAACGGCTTTCGAGGTGACGACGATCAGCTTATTGCGAGGATTTTTGAGAAAGTGAACCAGATAGAAGATCCGTTCCTCGTAGTGGACCAGGTCCTGGCCGACTGGAGTTCCAAAATAGGGTAACGACAAAGAGGGGACGGCCACGATAGTCCCTCCCGCCTCGCTGATCGCGGGGCTTGAAGACCATTGGGCCAGCCCCTCTTGAAGTTGATCGAAGCTCCGCTGACTCACTTGGAGGCGATCTTCATGTCCTCGTCGGGCTGATAGATCTCGACGTCGGCACCCAGGTCAGCTTGCATGACTTGTCTCATGCGGTCTCCGGAGGTCTTGAGAACTTTCAACCAGCCGTGTTCCCAGTCACGCACTCCGGCAAGCCAGGCCGAACATCCGCGGCAAGGCCACGCCTCCGCGCCTCGCCCATCCAAGTGCATCTCGCGATACCAGTTGAACATCTCACCCTGCCAGACTTCCTTGACCGTGTGGTCCCACAGGTTCGGAAACTTGTCGGCGGTTTGAAAACCGACGTCTTGCCCGCACAGGGCGACACGTCCGAGCGTATCCACGTTCATTCGCTCGAACGGCCAGACGCAAGGCTCCTTCTTCTCGGTAGGAAGGTCGGCATAAAGATGTTTGTCCAGGGAGTTCTCCAGCTGAATGTTCGTGTTGTCGTCCCAGGAGAGGAATTTGCGAGTGATGACCTCGTCGACTCCGACCTCCTCGAGATAAAACTTCACATATTGGGGCAACCTGTCACCCAGGATATCTTGCTGAATCAACGAGACGACCACTCGAGTCGGAGAGCCGAGCTGTTTGCGCAATTCGAGCGCCGCCTTGATATTTCCGACGTGGTTCTCGAACCACTTATCCGCGTCGCGGGGAGCACCACCACGAGGGGGCCTAACCTTGGCATAGGTCTCGGCGTCACCAGCATCCATGGAGAATTCGATCAGGTCGATACCGGCGGCGATCAGGCGCTCCAAACGCTTGCGGTAGCGGGGAAGCGGTCCGAATAAAGAGCCGTTGGTGTTGAGCCAAACGCGACAGCCTTTCTCCTTGGCGAACTCGATCATCTCCGTCATACTAGGATGGAGCATCGGCTCTCCACCGCCGGTGCAGCGCATCCAGGTCCCATTAGGGCCGACCTCGGCCGCGATTCTGTTCCACAATTCCTGCGGGAAACGGTCCGCCTGGCGTTCATGATAGAACTGCCGAATCTCAGAGTTTCCATCAGTGTACGGGCACATCGGGCAACCAAAGTTACAAGGATAGACCGTGGAAACAACGATCATCATGGGGTAGTCGATGGCTCCTCTACGAAGCCCGTACGCTTTTTCTTGGTGAATGACTTTCATATCTACGCTTTCCTGCTGCCCGAACTATGGGCTAAAGGCTTCTCTACCCGAATCTCTAGGGGGTAAACGTCGAGAAGAGAATTCCGCTCAAGACATGACGGCTCCTACTATTTGTGGGATTTGAGGTTGAATACGGCGGGTAAAGGGCTCCTAATGACGCGAGACCAAAAAACTTTCCGAAGTATGGCAATCGGAATGGCTGTCATCATCGGCTTTTCCGCCGCCATGCATGTTTATTTGATCAAGAAGAAAGCCATCAAGGCTCATCGCTATGAACCGACTTACGGAGACAAACCGGCCGAACAGCCCGACAAGGCTTTGCTCGCCGGAGGCGGCACTGTGGAGGGAGAGGTCATCGCGGTGAGCTTCGACAAGTTCTTCTTGCGGATCAACGACAAGGTTCAACCCTTCTCGGTCAGCGACCGCGCCCTCCCGAAGGTGGGCCAGCGACTCAGCGTTTCCTACGCCGGTGGGCGCCCGCCTCAGGCGGTGGAGTTTCAGGAGCTACCGGTGGGGCACTGAAGGCCTGCTTGTTGAGGCACAAGCTTTGCCAGAGTGCCTCAAGGTGGGAGACCTTGGTGGGCACGGGCCTCACGGGAAGAGGCCTTGGTCTCTCGCCTCCGTGGCCGGCTGGGCCCTCGGTCCCGCTTGCAAGGCGTAGCCGCTACGCAGTCGGGAAAAGAGCCTTGCCTTGGACCAAAGGCTCGGTCGTGGGCCTTAGTAAGTTACCAAGTCGGAAACGGGAACCGACTTAGCATCAGGCCCGGTACTTGTAGCAGCTTCAGAATCGATACTGTTTCTCAAAGTCCCAGACGAGTACCCTCCAAGCGACTCGTCAACCTACTGAGTTGAAATGTCGCTTGCAAAAAGCTCTCTCACCCAGTTCTCGCTGTCGAGCGAAAGCCTCGAGTCCAGCCTTTGGCCCAGCCGGCCATAAAGGCGAAGCGGCTTTTGGTCCTTTTGGCCGCCCCAAAAGGACAACAGAGCCCTCGCCTCCCAGGCGAGAGAAAGTCCCGGCGTTCCAACGCCAAATTTCCCGACGAAAAGCGCCTAACGCTCAAAAGTCGGACACTCCGTCCATCGAGTTCCCTCCCACTCGGTGTCCTCGGCCAGCCCGTCTCGGAAGATAGTGCGTTGAAACTTCGCCTTGGCGAAAGACGATAGCGACAGGTCGGAGCCCCTAAGGTCGCAAGCGTCGAACGTCGCGGAGGTAAAGCCGCCCTCACGCAGAGCCGTGCCGCGAAATCGACAGAGTGAAAAGCTTGCTCTGGGGGACGCGACATCGTCGATTCGGCTGCCGGAAAAGTCGCAACGCTCGAAGCTAGCTCCTGTGAAATCACAAGAGGAGCCGTCGGAGCCTCGGGCCTCCACCTCTACCCATACCGACTTCCTCCAGTCTCCGAAAGCCCAAAGCGACCCTTGCAACTGGACACCTTCCAGCCGAACGCCGGTCGCTTTGACGTCGGATAGGTCCGCTCCATCCAAGCGCGCGCGGTCGAGTAACGCGCCGCGCAGGTCGGCCCCCTTCAAAGAGACCCCCCGGAGGTCGGCGTCACGCAGATCCGCCTCTCGCAAATCGCACCCGGAAAGATCAGCTCCGAAGAACTGCGCTTTCTCTAGATAAGCCCCCTTAAGCTTGGACTTGCGCAAGAGGGTTCCGCTCAGGTCGGCTCCTCGCAAGCGTGCCCCCTCCAAGTTGGCCTCGCACAAGTCCGCTCCGGTCAACCAGGCATCGGAAAGGTCCGCGCCCTTGAGATTGACCGAGACAGCCTGACATCCCGCCAGGTCGGCATGAGAGAGATTCGCCTCCATCAGTTTGGCTGAAGTCAGAGTCGCTCCGTTAAGGTCGGCTCTCTGTAGGTCCACTCCTTGAGGAGCACGGTAGCCGGCAAGGTCCGCCCCCGGCCGGTCCACGTCAACGAGAGACGTGCCCGCTTTCTTAAAGAGCGCGAGGTCGGAGAGCGACTTCTCGGAAGCGACGAGAACCTTACCGTGACGATCGTGAAGCGACATTCCAACCCATTCCGCGGCCCCAACCAGGCCTCCTACAGAAAGCTCTTGGGCTCCTGGCCTAAGGCTCGCAGAACATCCTCGGCGGCCAGAACCCCACGATACTGGGATTCTTCAAACAGTGACATTCCAGAAAGGTCTCCGTGCCCAAAGAAGAGCCGTCCGCGCGCCTCTCGGGCCGCCTGAATCTCCTTTCCCCAAAGGAAGCCTACGCTGGGCCGAATCATTCCGTGTCCGAGCACGGTGACATCGAGTCTACGGCACTTCTGACGAATATCTGGATGAACTGCCTCCAGCTCCTCAAAGACCGTACTTACCCAGTCCTCCCAACGCGACTCCAACAACTGTTTGCGATGCTCTGTGGCATCTCCGTCGGCGAAAGGCCGGTACCAGGTCCAGACGGTGGGACGAAGAGGGTCGAAGGCCATCTGCTGGTGGGTCGCCACCACGTAGCCTAGCGAGGGACGACCATATAGAACATTATCCCAGGCCACAAATCCCGCCCCTTGTGAATCCTCCGGGGTCGCCGAAAGCTCCAGATTCGCGCTCACCCAGGGAGCGTAGGCAAAGCCCGACCGTCGTTTCTCCCCCTCGATGAGAAAAGGGCGCAGAAAAGTCGGTAGGCAAAAAATCGCCGCCTCGCAACGCACGGCAACCCTTTCCTGTTGAGCCAGGTCCAGGTATTCGACCGTCACCGACGACTCGCTCGGGATTACCGACAGGACCAAACTTTGAGCGCGGCAGCGATCGGCTCCCACAGCCTTAGCCAGGTGTCGAACCAGCCGATGGTTCCCCTCCGGCCACACCAAGATGTCATCAGAGTCGCCCAACCCGCCTCCGTCGCGAGAGGCGAAGTAGTGAAGACCCGCCCAAGCCGAACAGTTGGCGAGCGTTCCTCCGAAGTCGTCTCGGCAGGCGTACTCGAGGTACCAGGTCAAAAGGGGTGAGGTCCATCCCTGCTGTCGCGCGTATTCGGCAAAAGATATGTCGTCGAACTTGGTGAACTCCGCCCTGGGCGACGACAGAGCCAGGGGAAGAGCGAAAACTTTTCTCCCCTCGGGATCTCGTCGAGCCTTCCACTCCTCGATGTGGTGGTGAAAATGCTCGACTTGCCGCGCACTCTCCTCATCGAGAATCTGATCCGGCAGCAGACCCTCATACCAGCGTCCCAGGTAGTGAACCCGTTCTTGAGGGGAATGGCAGAGTGAATCCCCGTCGAGTTCCGGTTCCCCACTCGCCCCCTCGCGCAACACACCCATCTCTCGTAGAACTCGCCGTACGGCGCGCGCCTCGATATTGGGTATCGGCAAGTAGTGAGCGGCGATAGGGGCATCCGAGGTCGGATAGCTCAAACACCGGGAATTTCCCCCAAGACTGTCCTCGAGTTCCAACAAAAGCAGATCGTCTAAGCCCTCGTGACGCAGCCTCCATCCAGCGGAAAGCCCGGAGATCCCACCACCCAAGATGAGAACTCGGCAAGACTCCTGACGAGTCGCCCGCTGGGGGAAGTCGTCGGTACGCAAACGGTGGCCCTGCTGGAAATTCGGATCTCGGCGCGCCCCGGCCGGAAGAGTCGAAGGAGACCTTTGAAGAGCCGCGCGGTGACATCCCAGGGCTCCCATCCCAGCCAGGGTCAGACCGCCGAGCAAGAACTCACGACGATTCAAAACCCCTCCCGCCCAAACTGGCTCCAATCCTCCTGAAAGTAGCGAACCAACACCTGGTCAAAGATACGATTGACCTTCACCGGCAGCCGCGCCATGTCGTTGGGGAACGAGAACATCCCCTCAATATTTCCGGCGTTGAGAAAGCGAGTCGCGAAGGGCAACGGCCCGTCAAACGTGACCGGGTCGCGAGAGGCCAGTAGGAAACCCCACTCCCCGAAAGATGGAACGTAAACATGATAGGGCCGCACCTTCCAGCCGATCGACTCCACCGTAGACACCACGCTCCAGTAGGTCCTTCGCGCGGCAAGCGGCGAAGAGGATTGAACGACAAAGATCCCACCAGGATTGAGGTGCTGAACCAGACGACGATAAAAATGATCGGTATAGAGCTTCCCTACCGCGTAATTGCTGGGGTCGGGAAAATCCACGAAAGCCAGATCGAACTCTCCCTTTTCTTGCTCCAGCCAGCGAAAGGCATCATTTTCCACTACCGTGACGCGGGGGGAACTTAGCGCTCCGTCATTGAGCCTGGCAAGCTCCTGGTGGTCACGAAACAAGGAGATCATTCCTTTATCGAGTTCGACCAGGGTGATACTTTCGATTCGAGGGTCTTGGAGCAAAAGACGGACGGCCAGCCCATCCCCACCCCCTAGGACCAGAACCCTCTTGGGAGCCCGATGAGCCATCAAGGCCGGAACGACCAGTCCCTCATGGTAGCGATACTCGTCGAAGGTGGAAAACTGTAGATTGCCGTTGAGATAGAGCCTCGTCTCGTGACGGTCGTTGGTCACCGCGATCCTTTGATATGGAGTCTGCTCGGACAAGATGACGGGCGCCGGATAGAGACCATCCTCAGCCCAACGAGTGATACTGTCCGCTCCCACCAGACCCGCCGCGTTGAGTACCAAAACGGCGAAACCTTGGGCAATCAAGGCTTGCCACCGCCCCTCTCGCTGAAAACGTTGGGCAAAAGCCAAAGCAACAGCCACATTGACGCAGCCAAAAAGAAAAGAGGTGCGGATCAATCCCAGATGCGGCACCATAAAGAGCGGAAAGAGAACCGAAGCCGCGAGAGCCCCGACATAGTCGAGCGCCAAAACTTGAGAGACCAGGTCTCGGAACGGAAGATGCTCTTTGAGAATCCTCAGGATCAAAGGAATCTCAAGCCCTACCAATAGCCCTATCACAAAGACCAGACTATAGAGAATCGGACGGAATCCAAAACCGTAGGAGAAAACCATAAACAAGATTGCCGCCGAGCAGCCTCCCAGCAAGCCGACCAGAATCTGAACCTGAACAAAGACAGTCAGAAGACCCTGACGGACGAATTTAGCCAGATAAGAGCCGACTCCCATGGCGAAAAGATAGGTCCCGATAATCGTGGAGAACTGCAGAATGGAATCGCCCAGCAGATAGGAGGCCAGGGCACCCGCGATCAGTTCGTAGACAAGGCCGCAGGTGGCGACGAGAAAGACGGAAACTAAAAGAAATCCTACCAAAGAAAAACTACTTACTGGAAAAGTAGCCCCAACTGCCACCGCTGGAACCGCTGTGGTATCCTCCACCACTGCTGCGGCTGGTGTAAATTTTAGGTGAAGGGCTGGCCTGGTTGGAGTCCCAGGCGACTCCCCGCCACTCGAGGAGACAAAATAAGGCGAACACACACATAGAGAACAACAGGTACATCGTTTTCATCGGCTCTCCTCGTCCTTTCTATCCGTGGTCGGAGTTGTACCAACGTCGGGTTTCAAAACTGGAACGGCGCGCCATCTCGAAGAGCGGCCAGGGCAACAGAAGCATCACCATGACGAAGAACCAGCCCCAGACCGGCACACCTTTTCTCAAAACGATATTATAAGCGACTTGCTCGGTCTTCAAAGAAGCATTGGATGCCTCCGGCGTCGTGGTTGTCGTCCCTGAACTGACGGTCCAGCGAAGCTTGTAAGGCCCAGCCGGGATTCCGGCGACACGAACAGTCCTCTTGGAAGAGCCGCTACCGGCATAGTTCTCAACCGTCGCTCCGACTTTCGTTTCCTTGTTGGTCTCAGTGTTGACAAGCGTCGTGTCGAAGAAAAGCCAGCGATTGTTGAGACGTCCTTCGAAATCAAAGGCCACGTTACCGCCTCCACCGGGAATCTGAAACGGCGGAGACTCCTTCGGCGGGAAGTTACGGTAAGTATCGTAAAACTTTGAACCGGTAGCAAAAACCTGCTTACCGCTACCAGCCAGAAAGCCGCTCACCAACAAAAAGAAGCCGGCCAAGAAGGCCACCCAAAAGATGCGCCACATTTGGCGAGAGGATTCCTGATGGGGATTTGGCTGACAAGGAGCCACTCCGACGGCCGGCCGCAGTCTCTTCTCCAATGAAAAGAGACGCTGGACCTCCTCCTGAGCGAGATATTTACCGTGCGACCAGACAAAGCCGGTCTCGGAAACCTCCAAACTCAGCATCAACGGCGGGCAGACATAGTCATAGTTTCGCGCCTGCTCATCCTTGCGTACTCTCCAGTAAAACTCTCCAGCCAAACCGTCCACGCGTGGGCGGGATGTCTGAAAGTGACGATAGGTGTCGCCTTCATACTGGACAGCCTCCTCGTTGGGAGTGCCGACCGGATGGCCGTTGCGAGTCGGAACACCGGCCATGGGCAGCATGAGCATGTAGTGCCCGTCGCTTTCCACCAACCATCGGTAGCCCGTGTAGCGATTATAAAGAAGATACTCGACCCAGGGATAGTTGATCCCCTCATAGGTGACGGACTTCTTGAGAAACCCGATCAACTCATAGGACTGCCCATCAAGGTTCGCCTTTGAGCCTAGGGATAGCGAAACACCTCTTTGGATAGCTTCTCGCGTCGTCTCCTCTTTCCAAATCACCGCCAGTTTCGAATCCGCGACATCCACCGCGGCTCCGCAGTACTGGCAGACCAAAACTTTGGAACGGGCTCCACCGGAGACGGTGTGGGGAGCCCCGCAGGACGGGCAGTTGAACTTCTCCACGCCAGCGGCGGCCACACCGGTGGTAGTGACGTCGAGCGAGCTATCGGCGTTTGAGTCGGTGAGCCCCTGGAACCGAAAGCTTTCAAAGGGCAGATACTCACCCATGAAAAGAAGCGGCGGCTGCTCCGAGTAGTCGATGGTGGCGGCTTTCCCAGAAGGAGAGCGAAGGTCCGCCGTCACAAATGGAGCCCCTGGCTCCACCAAAAACGGTATCTCTCCTTGATAGCTAACCAGGCTGCTGGTGACCTTTCCGGTCACCACGAAAGCCTCCCCGGCCAAGGAAAGTCCCTCACCCGCATCGAGGTCGCGGGCCGCCGGCAAACCGCCGTCCGTCTTGACCAGACTGTTGATGAAATATTCTCCCATCGCCTCGCCCAGCCAGCCGGTATGACCATTGGAGAAAAGCAGATGCCACTCGTTCCAATACCCGTCACCAAAGGAAAGCTGGATGCGCCCGATCAGCTCGAAAGCCGTTCCCAGGTAGACGCCCTGGGTCCCAACCCTAAGCGGAGATCCGTCGGGCTGAAGCTCGGCGACCTTGCCCAACTGGTCGACCTGGGCACCTTGCCGAACCAATAGGGAGTCGCACGCCCCGCAGACCGCGTGCGTGGAGAATTCGGAGCGAAAGCTAACCGGACTACCACATGTGGGACAGTTGACCGAGACCACTGGAGAAAAGTTTGCTCCCTCGCATACGATCCCTTTCCTATCGGGAAATTCGAAACGATCCGACTTACTCTTTAGGCGAACTGTCCAACTGTGGCGAAGCCTGTCTCTTCCATATGAAACCGTCGAGGATGTAATGGGTCAACTGGGGGACCGCGAGAAAGGGGACGAGCCAAACCTTCCAGGACTCCAGGCTCCATCCGGAACCGAAGAGCCAGGGGCGATCATGCCACACCGCTCGGTCCCAAATCATCTCCTCGGTGAAGGCCAAAAACCAGATCATCAAAAGCGGAAGAATTGCTTGACTCCAGCCAAAAACCGGCCTCTCTCCACGTTTCTTCTGCCGGTACCAGTAGACCAAAGCCATGTAAGGAATCCCATGAATCATCACATTGGTCACAGTGAAGGCGTAATCGCTGTTGAAGACCACGATGCCGAGATACCAGCAGAGCCAGGTGGTAAAGACCACTGTGTCCTTCCCTGGGTGTCCTCGACCTCGCTGGTAGGCCGAAACGGCTTTTACCGTATAAGCTGAAAGTATCAGCCAGTAGACAGGGGTCAAACCTGCCACCCAGAGGGCGGGAAACCTGGCGAAGTCATCCTTCAAGAACCACCAGAACTTTCGAGGCAAGTTGGCGTGCCACCAGAGCAATGGGTACAGCGTGGCCGCGTAAACCGCCGCCGCGTCGAGGTAGAACTCCCAGTTCCGCGCTTCCCCGGCCCGTCTTCGGTAGAGCGCGACCCAGCCGTACTGCTGGCGGACGAAATGCCACACGGCAAGGTAAGCCAGAGCGCGCCAAAATACATTGGGGCCCATTTGATAAAGCTGCCAGCCGACCAGGAAACTGAAGATGGGGACTCCCCAATAAAGAAGGGGGCGACGAGCTAGTTCCTCACGGTCGAAGTAGACCCGAAAACCGGTGGACCAGACGTGAGCGACGTCGATGAGTAAGACCGCGTAGACCCATGTCCATTCCGGAGAATCCTGATGGAGAATCCCAAGCGCGCCCCCGACGGCCAAAGCCAGGAGACTAGCCAGACAGCTGCCCCAGAAGACCGTCATGTCCCAAGCCGGGGAAAAGATCCACCAGCGTTCCACGCTTCTCATCGATAGCGAATTTGGCCGCTTCTCCAGCGCCCCCCTCCAAGGCTAAGATATGAGCGAATTTTGACCTTGTTAGCGAATTGTTAACATGCAACCCGGGACAGAAGACTCCTGGTCAAGTAAAGTGAGTTACCTTACCCTTCCCGGAGGTCTCTATGGCGGATCAATTTTCTATCGGTGGAGTTCCACTCGACCCCAAACGTGTCAGCAAGCCTTTTCTGCGCGACATGTGGAAGGCGGCGAAAAACGCCGAGACCACGGAAGGCAAGGAGGCCGCTCTCAAAGCCATCGAGGATCTCGGTAAGAATGGAGAGATCTCGGCCGAGGATTTCGCAGCCGTGGACAGCTTCCGCAAAGGCGTCTTCGGGGAATATCGCAGCGACAAGGATCGTTTCTGGGAAACCTGGCGCGCCAACGGTAAAGACTTCAAAGATCCTAAACTCCAAGCCATTCGTGAAGAGATGGGGGTCGGCGGCGCGTTCTTGATGCAGGACCAAAAGCTTCAGACCGCCTTGCGGGAAGCGACCGCGTTGTCCGCCGTTCAAGCTCTGGCCGGCGGTAGTTTCGGCCCGACTGGCGTGGTGGCCGGCTACGCCGCCTATGCCAACGAGCGACTTTGGAATAAAGCCGCGGACAAGAAGACGGAAGCATTACTCGAGACCTATAAGGCTTACCAGTCAGGCGAGTCCCCGATGATCACCGAGGGCAATAGCGTCCAACAGGTCCACCGCGAAGAGCTCTGGAGAGCCCTGGACACGCTGACCAATAAAGCGGTGGACGCCGGCAAGGCCGGGAAACCGCTTCCCATCACCGCCCAGTATTACGAATTGACCTCCCCCGACATGGTGGGCAAGCTCGCCACCGCCGCGAAGGCCGGCAGCAAACTTCGCCTCAACCTTGACGGCGGGCGCCTGTCCTATCCCTCCAAAGATAAGGAGACGGGAAAGTCTTACTTCGAAGTCGACGACATTCCGCACAAGATGCGCACCGTTTTGCAATTCACCGGAATCGAGGGTGCCGACGTCGGCGTCTCGCTCTTCCCCGCCAAGCAGGAGCTTGATGACCCGACCGACCTGATGCACCGCAAAGTTCTCCGTGTCGGAGACGAAGTGTTGATGAGCGGCATGAACGCCAACTCCGGCTCCGGCGAAAACATTGATGCCGGTTACATCATCCAAGGTCCCGCAGCCGCGCGTTACACCGAGAACGTTCGTCGAGACATCAAGACCTCCACCGGTGTAGGTACCGAGGAGATCTGGGGAGCCAAACACTTCGAGCAGTTCCAGACGGAAGACCTGAGGGTCGGCCGGCGGGGAATCACCGCTATCCTGGATACTCTCTCTGGTCCGAGTCCGGCCGGCCAAGACCTTCCGCCGACCAAGACGCTGGCGGACCTGGAAGCGCTGGCCAAGAAAGCCGGAGTCGACCTCAAAGAGATGGTCGACGTTCCCGCAGCCGACTACGAAAAGGTCATGGGGGCCATCGCCTCCGGCGAAGGCCATGTCAAAGCCAGTCTGTCCGAGACCGGCAAGAAAAAGCTTGTCGAAGTGATCGAGAAAGCCATCGCGTCGACCCAGACCAAGAAAAACAAGGAAGCCTTGGCCGACATCGACCTCCCTTCCGACAAGAAAGTCGGAAAGACTCGAGTCGACATCGCGGACCAGCCTTCCGAGCGCGAAGTCCTCATCCTCAACGCCATCAATGAAGCTGAAGAGTACATCTATATCCCGGGATTCGTGGTCACACGCGCCGTCGCCGGAGCCTTGGTCGCCAAGCGTGACGAAATGGAGGCAGCCGGCAAAAAGCTCGACATCCGTGTGATGGCCGATTCCGGAATCTATCCCGACGGCGGTACTCCCAACAGTTGGGGCGTGAACTTCTTAGAAGACAACGGCATCGCCACCAAGTGGTCGAAGCTGACCCGCACGGGATGGCATGATCGCAAGATTCACGCCAAGCAATTGATGACCGACAAGGGTGAAGTTGCAGGCTCGACCAACTTCAGTAAGAAGGGTTTGCAAGAGAACTGGGAGACTTCCGCTTACGTTCACTTCGATCCTAAAGACAAGGAAGCGATCGACAATCGTGAAGCCTCCAAGAAGCAGTTTCTCGACCTCTGGGATAATGACTCCTATGATCTGTCGGCCAAGGACAAAGCCGCCTACGGAAACCGCTTCGCTCCCGAAGTGGGACGCGAGTGGGCCGTCGAGCAAGACCGCGAGTACAACACCAAGCTGATTCTCGAGGGCCTGCAGAGCTACGAAATCGCTACCGGAAAAATGGTGGAAGGCTTCATGTCCGACGCCGACTACAAGGCCAAGTACGACAAGCTGATAGAAAAGGGTTACTCTGAGGGAGACGCGGCCATTCTCGCGGCCGAAGAGAAATTCGGGGTCGAGAAGTTCCGCGAAATGCGCGACCAACTTCCTGCTAATCAGGAGCTCTTAAAAGACGAAGCCAAGATCGAAGCCTGGAAGAAGAAATACGGCGACAAGGGCTAGAACGCCCAACGCTGGTTTCCGAACCCCTATGCGCCGCTACTAAAAAGCCGTGACCTTTGGGTCACGGCTTTTTTAGCCTACTGTTAGGAGCGTCACTCTTTTTTCTTCGAGTCGTGACGAGCTGACTTTGTCCACTTCACGGTTTTACGCGGGGGAGCAGTGGTATAGGCGGGCGGATCACTGGCGGGGAAGGATTCATCCCCCGCTTCGTCCACCTCATCACGCCGGTGGCGGGTGTTTGGCTTTTTGCCCTCTTGGCTTTCGTCTCTATCTCGATCATCTGGCATGGTTGTTTCCTCCATTCTTCTATAACCTAGCCTCCGAGTCTGAACACTCCGAGATCAACTCTGGTAATAACCCGGTATCCTCCGGGATAGCGCCGAGGCGGCGTCTTTCAAGGTGCCAGATCACCAATCGACGAAGGCGGCCCAATGACGGACCCCAACGTTTTCAACGCGTATCTTTCTCGACGCTCCCTCCTGGGTGGCGCGCTCGTCGGTGGCTCGGCTCTTCTGAGCGGATGCACGGATGCGTACTCCCAGACCCCACCTCCGGTTATCCAGGTCACTCCAACTCCCACAACCTTTCCATTTCCCGCCCCCTACGTTCGGTTGTTTCCTAATACCGAACTCAACTTCGAGGCCCTTTCCGGCCTCGGAAGTGTCGGGGTTAGTAGCGAAATGGGAGAAGTGCTGACCGCCGTACGAGACGCCAACGTCAACGGCGCTGACGCGGCGGCCTACTATACGGCCTTCCGAATTCTGGCCGACCGCGTCGCGGCGTCCGCTCAGGGCGCGCGTCCCATCACCTCGCGGTCCCGTTACATTCGAGCCGCCAAGTACTATAGCCAGGCTCTCTTTGTCGTCCTCGGTAGCAACACACCCCAGGCCGAGGAAGAAGTCTGGACAAAAATGAATGACGCGTGGACCACCGCCACCGCCCTCCACAATCCGGCCTGGGAAAAGATCTCCATCCCCTATGAAGGCACGGACCTCCCAGGTTGGTTCTTCTCCCCACCCGGCGCAACCGGATCTCCTCGTCCTACCGCTATTATCAGCAACGGAAGCGACGGCCAGAACGCCGACTTACTCGCCTATGGAATCGACGCGGCTCTCAAGCGAGGATACAACGCGGTAACCTATGACGGTCCAGGACAAGGCGAGACTTTCTTTGTTCGCGGTGTCCCTTTTCGCTACGATTGGGAAAACGTGGTGACTCCCGTGGTGGACTATCTGCTGGGAAGGCCCGAGGTGGATTCTTCCAAAATCGTCCTCACCGGATGGAGCATGTCGGGTGGCCTGGTGGCTCGCGCCGCGGCGTTCGAGACGCGGCTGGCCGCCGTGGTGAGCGACTCCGGGTTGCACAGCGTCTGGATAGCGTTTCCTGAAGATTTGAGGGAGCTCGCTGACGCCGGAAACCGCGCTACCGTCAACGGCATCTGGGCCCAGGAAGTCCTACCCAACCTGGGACCTTTCGAGGCTTACTATCTGGCCAAACGGTTCTCTATCTTCACCGCCGAAGCCCGGCAACAGGCTCGTGCCGGACAGGTCCCCACGGACTTCCATGCCATCTCCCAAGCGATCAAATCCTTTGACTTGAATGCGGATGTAATGAACCGCATCACCACTCCTTACCTGGTCACCGATTATCAAGACGATGATTTTTACGCCGGCCAGGCCCGTGTTCTCTTCGACGGTATCCGAGGCCCAAAGACCTTCCATGAGTTCACTGACGGAGCTCGCTACCATTGCGGACCGATGGCCCCGACTCTGCGTAACGAAGTGGTCTTCGACTGGCTCGACAATATTCTAGGACTTTGACCTACTGGGAATCTTCCAAGGATTTGTCGAAGCATCCAAAGTGAAATCTCGGATCCTCGTGTTGGTCGTGGGACTGATAGGCCTAGGAACTGTGCTCTCCCAGGGGTCGCCTGTTTCCCAACGTGATGAGCAGAATCAGACCACTTGCCATTTCTTCGCGGCTCCGGCCGACTCGTGCCCGGAGCTGACCTGGGACGTCGGGGCCGAACTGATGGCTCAGCAACGACCCGAGCTTCGACGGGCCTACTTTGCCATGGGGTGCTTCTGGGGTTCGGAGGCGATGCTGGCCGGTTGCCCGGGAGTTGAATTCACCCAAGTCGGCTTTAGCGGAGGGACCACGCCGGACCCCAGCTACTCCGTCATCGGAGACCATGTGGAGACGGTGGAAGTTAGCTACGATCCCCAAAAAATCAGCTATCTCCAACTTCTCGACTACTTCTGGCGCCACCACAACGCCCACGCCAAACCGATCTTTCGCCAGTACGCAAGCGCGATCTTCACCCTGGAACCAGACGAGGCCCGGATGGCCACAGAGTTGAGAAAGGCCAGACGAAGCGCCCAGGGAGAGCCCCTGCTTACCGCGGTGATTCCACTTCAAAGGTTCTATCCAGCCGAAATGAGCCATCAGAAACACTATCTTCAACAAGACAGCGAGCTTCTTGGCCGGCTTCCCCGCCAGGGCGAGCAACGACTCAACACCCGGTTGGCCTGCAAGCTCAACGCGCTTCTCGGCTCTGGTGGAGAACAAAACGATCTTCAACTCGCGTTGACCGAACTCGGTCTACCAGACTCCACAGTTGTCGCGCTCTTTCACCGCGGGGCCTGGACAACAAAATAAAAGAAGGCCCCTGTTTCCAAGGACCTTCGTGTGGTTGCGGGGGCCGGATTTGAACCGACGACCTCCGGGTTATGAGCCCGACGAGCTACCAGGCTGCTCCACCCCGCGTCGACAGGTGCAGTATATGCGGTCCTTTCCAACCTGTCAACACTTCTCGAACTTTTAAGATTCCGGGGCTAGAGAAACGAACTTTGGGTATAATTATGATCGCGTGGTGATTCTGGAATTCCTCAACTCCGTGGGACGGTTCATCGAGTATCAGCTGACGGGTCAAGCCGACTTTCGCATCGCTTTGCCCAACACCAAGGATCGTACCGTGGAGACCGACCTTGAGGGTAAGCTCCAGCTCGACTCGGTTCGTGGCCAACTGCAGAAAGAGTTCTCTCTGACTCTACGTTGGCCTATTTTGCTGGAAGTGAAAAAGCCACCCCCACTGGGATGGAAGGCCGGTTTCTATCACAGTGAGGGCAATCTCGGGCGCTATCAAGCCAAGTCTTTAGGAGCCCACCAGGGCCATCACGTCACCGTCCGCCCCGGACTACGTGTGGCCGTCTTTCGCGCTATCCTCGCGCACGAGCTGGTTCATGCGGTCCAAACCGAAGACGAACTTCTGCTAGGAAATCAGGCACTACGTGAGGGCATGGCCCGCTGGATTGAATATCACTTTCTCAAAAACGACTACCCTGAAGAAGCCGAACGCCTGCGTCGTCTACGCCACTACACCTTCGGTAAAGCCGTGGAGACTATCCTTGACTACGAAACCCGTCACGGACGTAAACTTACTCTGGCCTGGCTCAGAGACTACGAGCAGTCCGCGTCGCTCATCGGCTAACCCGCGAACGGCGTGTTGGGAGAGATCGTCGAGACTTGGCGCGGCGGCTTACCTAGAAGATGGCGTCGAATGTGCCCCAGGTTTGAAAAGATTCGAATTCCGAAAGTCACGACGGCCGCGAGATACAGATCCGCCCCGAGGACAACCCCGATCCAGGTCACCAGAACAGCCAACAAAGAGTTCACCACAAAGCCACTAGTGAACACCATCGTGTCGAATCGATCCTCAAGACCCGCCCGAGTTCCACCAAGCACAGAGTCCAGGCCGGCGAGAATAGCCACGGAAGCATAACGAGAGATCGAGACAGGGAACTGATAAGGCAGCCACATCCCCGAGATGACGCCCAGCAGGAGGCCGACGATAACCCACATGCTACGGGGCCACTCCCACTTCCGCGCCCTTGGCCGGTTGAGACTCGTCCTCACCCGGGACAGCGAACTTATAGATCAGCGAACCTTGATATGAGGGAACTTGAACTTCCCGCATACGGGAAATGACGACCTCGCCACCATTCGTGGTCAGACGGCTCATCGAATCCAAAAATCCTCCGGGCATCTTCAAGCCCCCCTCGAGATGGTCGACGTCCCCTATGGCCTTAACGATAAACGGAGAGGCCACGCGGTTAGTATTGACCAGAACCGTTGGACCGACGCAGCGGATGGAACTGCGCCCGACGATTCTTTGATCGTTAACCGCCACAGCCTCCGCACCACTAGCCCATAGCTCGTTCACCAACACGGAAAGATCGATGTCGTGGACGATGTAGTCGTAGGCCACCGCCTCGGGACCCGGAGTTCGAGGAGAGTCCGAGAGGCGGATGACCACACCAGGACCCTTCAGCGAAGTCAATCCCGCTTGCAAGCGAGCGCCTTCTAATTCCTTTCGCAAAGTCTCGCCGCCACCGGTGGATTTGGCCATCTGGCCACGGAGTTCGGCCAGCTCGGATTGCAGCCGGTCGCGCTCATCCTTGACAACCTTGAGTTCCGTGACGATATCGCTACGCTGAGCGGAATTGGGAAGCTTCGCCTCAGTGGTGGCACGAAACTGGAGGGAGATGGCGATTCCTAGAATCAGACTAGCCATCGCCACAGGGAACTGCCACCTGTTCAGCGGGGAGCCTTCTCTTTCATCAGCCAACCTCTCCGTGAAGCGGCTTTCCATCGGGTCCAAAATTTTTTCCCTTCGCGGCCTCCCGCTTGGTGCGAGGGCTCAACGGCACGAGTTTAACACAGCCCTTTGCCAGCGACAAGAAGCCTATTCCGGCGCTTGCTCAAGCGGCTCTGGTTTCTTGTAGGGTTTTCTTACGATCGGAGTGGAAAATCTCAGATCAATGGAGAGCACTGGAGCGGATTCGGCCTTGAGCGATGCCAACAGCTCTTCGAGTAGGAAAAGCTTATAGCTCAACCGCTCTCCTCGTCCCATCCGGACCGGAATGCTATCATCGCGATACTTGATCCGCATCGTGACCTCGTCGCGTCCGTCGAAATTGACGGAAACCAATCGATCCCGAATGCTCTGGCTCAGATGCCCATGCAAAAAGGCGGAGATCTCCAATTCATTGGAACTAATACGTCCACCAACTCGCGGCACTCGGTCCACCAGAAGCTGGAGCGACTTGGGACCCGTCTGACCCTTGGCCAGGACAACCCCATCTTTGTCAACCGTGTACGTTTGACCAGGCTCAGCACTAGCAGCCACCGTGTAAAGCGGTCTTCTTTCCGAAACCGTGACATCGAGCTTTCCGGGAAATAGGAGGTTGACCTGAGCAGCCTCTAACCCGTGCAGGCCCAGGATATCTTCCTGCAAACCCTGAGGAGAAAGCTCCCAATATCGCGCTCCGCTCTTGACATTCATCGCTTTGCGGATGGCCGTTTCTTTGACTGTGTTTCCTCCCTTAACCGCGATGTCGGAAACGACAAACATAGAGGACTGCAAAAAGAAAAACTGAGAAACCGAGAATAAGAATACCAAAAAGAGCTGGCGATGACGCGAGATCTGAATCTCCCTCACCACAGGAGCCTTGCGGCTTTTCTTACGATTTCGCCGATAAGTCAATGTTCCACAACCACGGCGCATGTGCCGGCGCGTGTCGGCTAACTGGGCAAGCTTTCTGGCGTACACGAGGCTACTCTCTATTGATTTTGAATGTTATTCAATTCTATTCTCAGAAATCCTCTTGCCTCACAAACAAAACGGAACGCGGGTAGAGTTAGATCACCGCTCGTTGGGGCACCTGTTCAGCACTGGCCTGAGCCAGAAACTTCGAACCCCAGCGACCGACATCTCCAGCTCCCAGAGTGATCACGAGATCTCCGGGATGAGTCACCAGCGACAGCCGGCGAATGACGTCGAACTCCTTCGGAGTATGAAAGGCCTCCACCTCAGGACTGTGAAACAAAATCCCCTCCATCAGGCTTTCAACCCTTAGGCCCAGGATAGGAGACTCCCCAGCCGAGTAAATGTCCGTCACCAGGAGAACATCGCAATCGGCGAACGACTTACAGAAATCCTCGAAGAGAAATTTGGTGCGAGTATATCGGTGAGGCTGAAAGACCGCGACAACTCGCCCACGTGACTTCGCCACCGCGGTTTTCGCCGCGTGCAGAGCCGCGGCCACCTTCTGAGGATTGTGAGCGTAATCGTCGACAACAGTGACGCCCCCAACCTCACCCAGGATCTGAAAGCGCCTTTGCACACCCTCGTAAGCTGACAGAGCGGAGAGAATCGTGGTCGTGGGAAGCCCCAGAGACAATCCGACAGCGATGGAGGCTAAAGCATTACAGACGTTGTGACGACCCGGCACGTTGAGCTGAAGCAGGCCCAAACTCTCTCCACGATAAACCACTTCGCCACGACAACGAAGCCCATCGAGCTGCAGGTCCCGTACGGTCAACTCGGCATCCTCATGAAAACCGTAGGTGATCTTCGGCAACTCGACCTTCTGACCTAAAGTGCGAACCCGGGGATGGTCCCAACACATCACCAGCCGGCCGTCATCAGGCACCTTGCGGGCAAAAACCTCAAACATCTCCTCGACTCGACACATGGTCTTCTCAGAATCGAAATTCAGATCACGAAACGGTGCCGCCGAGAGATTAACGTCGGCGTCAATATTGGTAATGATGGCGATCTTGGGTTCGAGATGGATGAAAGAAGCGTCCGATTCATCGGCTTCGGCCACCAGGTGGGTTCCTCCGCCCAGTTTAGCATTGGACCCGATGTCGTTGACCTCCCCGCCAATGATGACTGTCGGACGAAGGTCGGCCAGGTCCAAAACCTTGGCCACCATTGAGGTCGTGGTGGTCTTGCCATGAGTCCCCGCGACCGCGATGCCGTATTTTTGCCGCATCAAGAAGGCCAGCATCTGAGAGCGCTCGATGATGTCGAGGTTGCGGCGACGCGCTTCCACGAGCTCGGGGTTCTCCTCAGGAATAGCCGAGGAGAGCACCACGATGTCGGCGTCGACGACATTTTCCGCTCTATGTCCCACGTAGATTCGAGCTCCCATCTCCTCGAGACCCCCAGTGATCGAGGAGGATTTGAGGTCCGACCCGGAGACCTTCCAGTCCATCTCCAGCAAGACACGAGCGATACCGCTCATGCCGATACCGCCGATTCCGATAAAATGCACGTGTTGGCCCTGCCGCATCGTGCCCTCCTTACTTCATCACTTCACGGCAGACGTCAAAGACGTTCCGTGCCGCCTGGGGTTGAGAAGCGAGACGGCTATTGTCCGCCATGCGTGACAACAGTTCGGTGTCGGTCAACATCGATTCCACCTCGGCCCTAAACTTCTGTTCAACTTCTTCATCGGGGATGTGGCGCGCGCCGCCAGAATCCACGACCACCCTGGCGTTTTCCTTCTGGTGTCCGCCCGCGTGGGGGTACGGCACCAGGATCGCCGGAAGGCCAAGACAGGTCATCTCGGCGATGGTCGTCGCACCGGCTCTTGATACCACAAGATCGGCCGCCGAGTAAAGCGTTCCCATATCCTGAGAAAATCCCTGAGGACGGTAAGTCAAAGCATCATCGGAAGAGAGAATTCCGTCGCTCTTAGCCATCACCCGAGCCAGGTGATTGCGGCCGGTCAGATGGATGACGTTCCAGGCTCTGTCCTTCCAATGCGAGAGCGCCTCCACCAGGGCGCTATTGATGGACGCCGCGCCCTGGCTGGCCCCAGCCACCAATAGGGTTGGACGTTCCGGGTCTAGCCCCAAAGCCTGTCGCGCCTCTTTTTTATCCTGGGTGGCGATGGCTCCCCGAATCGGGTTGCCGGTCCAGACCGTCCGGCGGCCAGGGAAAAAGCGGGCCGTGTCCTCAAACGACAAGCACACAACCTGAGCGAAGCGACTCAGCAAGTGAGTAGCTCGTCCCGGCACGGCGTTTTGCTCGAGCAGGACTACCGGAACACCCAGAAGCCTCCCCGCCACGACCGCCGGCACGCAGACGAATCCGCCGGTCCCGATGACAAGGTCGGGTTTCCAACTCGAGAGTTTCGCCAGAGCCTTCAACGACCCCAGCCCCAACGACGCCACAGCTAGAGCCTTTTTCCAGGGACTACCGGCGATCCCGCGGGACGGGACAGCCAGAAAAGGTAGACCTTCCCGCGGGACGACTTCGGCCTCAAGTCCGCGGGCCGATCCCATGTACAACACCCCATCACCCTGGGAGGTGAACTGCTCGGCTACCGCCAGACCAGGGTAGAGATGCCCGCCAGTCCCGCCGCCGGAGATGACAATTCTTTTGTGAGACGTGGCGCTGCTCAAAACGCTGTGTGAACCCCAACCTGCTCAATCACCTTAGATCAAGCTACGTATCTACTTGAAATTTCTTCCAGACAGAGACGGACCCCTGCGCGAGAGGGAAGAGCGGTGAGACAGTTAGCCTCGGCCTCCACGAGACCTTTTTTCTCCCTCTCGACCAGAGCTTCTGCGACGTCTTTCCGACCAGTCGCTCCGCATCACCAGTCCGGGCTCGACCGCCGGACGGGGCATCCTCTCCTCGGAGCCGGACAGGCGCTGTCCGGCCGCCTTCTCCTCCCAAACTCCGGAGGAGACCGCTTCCAAGCTATCCTCTCCCGAGGAGGTCAAGGTGGCCCCATCTCGCTTTTTGCGTGGAGTATCCACCGGTTCCCTGGCCGCCTCTCGAATAGCCACGTTGGCTTCGGCCACGTTCATCAAAAGACCGATGGCGGCGAGCGAAAAGATGATCGATGTCCCTCCGTAGGAGATGAAAGGAAGTGGAATCCCCTTACTGGGCGTGAGCGCCGTCACCACACCTATATTGATGAAGGCCTGCATCGTCAGTTGAAAGGAGACACCGATCGCGACCATCCTCAGATAGGGGCGACGACAGTGCAGCGCGATCTGAAACCCCTTGTAAAGCAGAGCCAGAAACAGAAAGACCACACAGGCCGTTCCGACCATCCCCAACTCTTCACCTAAAATCGCGAAAATATAGTCGGTGTGAGCTTCCGGAAGATACTTGAACTTCTGGTGGCCAGCTCCCAGGCCGCGTCCCGCGAACCCACCCGAGCCGATCGCCAGTAACGACTGGATGGCGTGATAACCGTCCCCCAGAGGGTCGGCCTCCGGGTTCATAAAAGAGGTGATACGGCGCAAACGGTAAGGCTTCGTGGCGACCGCTCCAATGGCCACTAGAGCTCCGGCTCCCGCCATCCCCAACAGGTGCGACATATTGCCACCCGAGGTGAAAAGCATGGCGATAAAGACACCGGCCACCACCACCGCGGTCCCCAGGTCCGGCTCGCGTTCAATGAGGATAAGCGTGATCCCAAAGAGAACCAAGGCGGGAAGCAAACGAGTGAACTGCTGAACCTTTTCTCCACGGCGGGCTAAAAAATCCGCCATATAGAAGACTATCGCCAGTTTAGCAAGTTCGGCCGGCTGGAACTGAAAGGAGCCGATCATCAACCAGCGGTGGGCGCCGTTGATCTCCGGGCCGACCAAAAGGACCAGAATCAGCAGCCCGATATTGAACATCAAAAACGGGATGGAAAGATAAGGACGCCACTTTTCCAGATCGATACGGCGTGCGAGCCAGAGTCCGACCAGTCCGATGGCGAAGTAGATGCCCTGGCGGCGGACAAAAAAGTAAGGGTCGGAACCGAACTCCGGCGAGGAAGCCGTCACCACCAGCGATGACGAAAAGACCATCAAGAGCCCCAACATGGACAGGCTCAGCGCGATCAATAGGACCCAATGCTCGTTTCCTCGTCTCACCCGTTCGTGCCCCCTTGGACCGTTGTCCCGACTTCTGAAGCGATCAACTCTTTGACCAAACGATCGAACACTTGCCCTCGGTGTTCGGCACTCTGGAACTGGTCAAAACTCGAACAAGCCGGGGCCAATAGCACCGTCCCTCCAGACACGGCCAGATGAGCCCGGGCGGCGGGAACAGCCGTCTCGAGCCGACCGCTCGACTCCACGTTGGTGTAGCCGAGAGCTGAAAGGCGCTCTTCAATGGGGGCGGCGGCTTCCCCGATCAAATAAATTCGGGCCTGACTCCGAGCCAGCCCACGAGCCAGCTCCCCGTAATCCACACCCTTGTCCTTACCGCCCACGATGACGGCGAGCGACCCTCCGAAGGACTCCACCGAAGACAAGGCCGAGGCGATATTCGTTGCTTTAGAATCGTTGATGAACTTCACGCCCGCAATCTCTCCAGAGAGTTCCATGCGATAATGGAGAGGTTGAAACCTTCTCAAACCAGCTTGAATTTCCTCAAGAGACGCTCCGGCTTCGAGTCCACCCAAGATGGCCGCGAGACCGTTGGCCTCCATGGCGTCTCCGGGTAACCCTGGGAAATCCCAAGGGAAGAGCCGACGCGCCACTCCTCCTTGATATCGGACCACCCAACGCTCTCCACCTTCGACCTCAAACCCGAGACCGTCCTGAACCTTCTCCCTAGTGGAATAGCGCAAAACCCGAGGCACCTGACCTCGATTCGGTTCAGGAAACCCGACCAGCCAGCGAGGAAGCTCGTCGCGCGACAGTTCGTCGGCCATACGGCGAGCCCCGGCGTCGTCCTGGCAAAAAATCGCTACATCCTCAGAGCCCATTCTGGCGAACATTCGGGACTTGGCCACGTGGTACTCCTCCAGGTCTAGGTGGTGGTCCAGGTGATCCGGAGTAACATTGGTCAGGATGGCGATACGGGGATGAAAGTCGTGCACCGTCTCGAGCTGAAAGGAAGAGACCTCGGCTATGACCCACCCCACAGCGCTGGGCAGTTCCCCCACCAGGCCGAGGAGAGGAGTTCCAATGTTACCGCCCACCACCCCTCGGGAGCCGAGAATCTCGCCAAGCACAGTACAAGTCGTGGACTTTCCGTTGGTTCCGGTGACAGCGAGAAAGGGCTTGGAAGAAGCTTTCCAAGCCAGCTCCATCTCGCCCACCAGAGGGCGGCCACGCCGGCGTGCCTCGGCCAAAAACTCGTTATGAAGGGAGGCTCCGGGACTAACGATCACACGCTCGCAACGTTCCAGAAGCTGCAAAGGATGCCCCCCCAGGTGCCACTCGATTCGCTCTCCATGTCTACGCGCCAGTGGTCCGAGGATGTTCCAGCCAGCTGAAGCCTGCAAAGATTCCAGCGACCTCTGGTCGGTCAAAATCAATGATTCTCCTTGAGCCAAAAGATGCGATGCCACGGCCACACCGCTCTTGCCCAGACCCAGAACGAGGCTATCTTTTTTCACCAGGCGGCCCCACAAGCCACAAAGTAGATCCCGGCCAGGGCGAAGAACACGGAGACGAGCCAGAAGCGGATGACGACCTGGACTTCATGCATCCCCGAGAGGGCGAAGTGGTGGTGAAAAGGACTCATCTTGAAGATCCTTTTCCCTCCTGTGCTCTTGAAGTAGGTCACCTGCATGATGATGGATATCACCTCGGCCACGAACAGTCCGGCCACCAGAAGCAACATGACGGGGCGGCCCAAGACCAGCGCCATCGCGGCTAGCGCCCCGCCGAGCGCCAAGCTGCCGGTGTCCCCCATGAAAATTTTAGCCGGGTAACAGTTGTACCAGAGAAACCCCAGCAGTCCCCCGATCAGAGCTAGCGACGTAACGACGACCGCGGGCTGTCCCTGCAACGCGCCGACGCTGGCGAAAAAAAGCAGCGTCGGAATAGCGGCCCCCGAAGCCAGCCCGTCCATCCCGTCGGTCACATTGACGGCATTGGTGGTGGAGACCACGACCAGCACCCCGATCAAGAGAACCCACACGCTTCCGTGAATGCTCCAGCCGCCTGGCAAAACGATGCTGTCGATCCCCCGACCCCAGACCAGGTAGGCGGCAGGCGCCAGGCCTAGGCCCCCTTGCAATATCAGCTTCTGGCGTGCGGTCAGACCTAGATTGCGCCCTTTGAGTAGACCCGTCAGGTCGTCCAGAAGTCCGATGCCGAATCCACCCAGAATAACCAACCAGATCATGGAAAGCTCCATGCTGGGCTTGGCCATCAGCCAGGTGCCGACAAACGAGGCTAGAACGAAAACCGCGCCTCCCATGGTCGGAGTACCCGCCTTGACCTGGTGGTCGGCCGGACCTTCCTCTCGGATCTTTTGCCCCCAGCCGCGGGAGCGAACAAAAGAGATAAAAATCGGTGTCATGGTCAGGGTGACCACGAGTGAGACGACTGCGGCGAAAAAATTTGGTTGTGAAGTCATGATTTGACGGCGCTTTCCTGAAGTTGCTGCAATACGGTTTCCAAGGCCATCCCCCGCGAGGCCTTGAGTAAAACTGTCACGCCGGCGGCCAATTCGGCCCGAAGGCTCTCAGCTAGCGCTTCTTTGTCGGCAAACCACTCCGCCCGGGCTCCGGCTGAGCGCGCGGCTTCCACCGTGTGACAAGATTCCGGACCGACGCATAGAGCCAGATCTATTCCCAATTCAGCCAGGATCAGACCGGCCTCCCGGTGAGCCGACAGCGAGGCTTCCCCCAACTCCAGCATGTCACCCAGGACGGCGATTCTACGTCCATCACAGCTCGATAATACGGTCAGCGCCGCGCGTAACGACTCGGGAGCGGAGTTGTAGGCGTCGACCAACAGACGTGCTCCGGCACAGTCGATCCACTGATAGCGCCCCTCCGGGTTTCCCAAAGTGGTGAGCCTTGAGAGCATCGTCTCTGGCTCAGCTCCGAAGGCGATGCCGGCTGCCAGCGCTCCCATCAGATCGTGCAGATGATGGCGACCTGGCGGGTTGAGATGATAGCTCTTTCCGGCATAGACAAAGGTGGTTCCGGAAATATCTTCCGACACGATCCGCTCGGCCGACACGTCACCACTGGTGGCGCCGTAGGACAGCACCGGAGCGGCCGACAGCTCGCACAATAGCGAAAAGAAGGCGTCATCGGCGGGCAGAACGGCGCGTCCCCTAGACGGAAGCCCGGCGACGAGCTCTCCTTTAGCCCTGGCGATCCCTTCGCGCGAGCCAAGCCGTTCCATGTGAGATGTTCCGATCCCCGTGATCAGCCCGATCTCCGGCTCGGCTGCCTCAACTAGTCGCGCGATCTCCCCCGGTCCGCGCATCCCCATTTCCGCAATCACGACATCGTGCTCGGGCTCCGTCGCCAGCAACGTCAGCGGCACCCCGACGTCGTTGTTGAAATTCTTTTCACTCTTATGAACCCGGTAGCTCGAACCCAAAAGATGAGCAAGGAACTCCTTGGTCGTGGTCTTGCCGACCGAACCGGTCACGCCTATACAGCGTGCTTCGCAGGCCTTGCGATGGGCAAGTCCAATCTTCTGGTAAGCAAGCGTCGTGTCCGATACAGGAAACAGTGCGACTCCACTTTCCCGCAGCTCCAACGGAACCTCGTCGCGTCCCCAGACGACCCCGACGGCACCTTGCCGTAGGGCCGCTGACAGATAGTCGTGTCCGTCGAAGTTCTCCCCGACCAGAGGAACGAAAACAGACCCTGGCTTCAGGGTCCGCGAGTCGGTGGAGATTTCGGCCACCGGACGGTCCGGCTGGGGCACGGGAAGACCTAGACTTTGGGCGACGAAACCCAGAGTCCATCCGTTCACAGGATAGCCCGACCCTGGCGCGGCGCCAAACGATGAGCCATCCGAGGGTGAACGGTCAGCGGCGTGCGGCATTCGGTCCACAAGAGGGAGGCTGTGGTGGAGAAGGTGCTATGTCGCCTCTTCTTTCCCAGGCGGGCTTGGATCGCGCGTCGAGCCACCTCGCGATCATCGAAGACGACCTGATGATCAGCGAATATTTGAACCCGCTCGTGCCCTTTGCCGGCGATCACCACGGTGTCGCCGGCCTTGGCCGAAGCGATCGCTCCGGCGATAGCTCCCGCCCGGTCAACATCCTTGATGTAGTCGAGCTCCACGTCCTCGGAGAGAAGCCCCGCCTCGACTTGATTGAGGATCGACAGCGGGTCCTCCGAACGTGGGTTGTCGGAGGTCAGGAAGACCTGGTCAGCGTAGCGAGCGGCGATCGCTCCCATAGGGGCGCGCTTGGTGGCATCCCGATCGCCCCCACAACCAAAAACACAAATCAAGCGTCCCGCCGTGACTTCGCGGGCCGCGGCCAAGACGTTCTCCAAGCCGTCCGGAGTGTGAGCGTAATCCACCAGAACAGTGAAGTTCTGTCCCTCGCGGACCAGTTCGAAGCGACCTGGAACCCCCTCGAGCTCCGCCAGGGCTTGAACTGTCACTTCCAGGTCGACTCGACGCGCTAAACCAACGCCGATAGCGGCCAGTGCGTTGGAGACGTTAAAGGCCCCGGCCAGACGCAAGTGCACTCGAGCGTCCCCAATCGGAGTCTTGACGGTAAAGCGAGAACCCTCGGGGCTAAACTCGAGATCGGTCGCCCTCACGTGGGCTTCTTCAGAGAAACCGTAAGTAATGTAGGGAACCTTGAGGTCAGCCAGGATCTCGGCCGTGCGAGGGTCGTCGAGATTGAGCACGGCGTAAGGGGGAGCCGAACGGCTCCAATCCTGGCCCAGGCAGTTAAAAAGTTTCTTCTTGGTGCGGAAATAGTCGTCCATATCGCTATGGAAGTCCAGGTGGTCCTGAGACAGATTGGTAAAAACGGCCACATCGAAACAGATACCGGCCACACGGTGAAGGGATAAGGCGTGGGAAGAGACCTCCATGACCACCGAACGGTTACCCGCGTCGACCATATCCTTGAGAAGCTCCTGAAGGTCCGAGGCTTCAGGAGTAGTGTTTCTTACCTTTCGCTCTTCCTCTCCCACTTTCGCTCGGATGGTCCCGATCAGCCCTGGCGCTTGTCCAGCCTTTTCCAGAACAGCCTCACAGAGGAAAGCCGTTGAGGTTTTGCCGTTGGTACCGGTGATCCCAACCGTGGACAAGCGGGAGGCTGGATAGGCAAAAAAGCGGGCCGCTAGCAAGCCCAATCGAGCGCGACAGTCGTCGACTTGAATCTGGATGACGTCCGACGGCACCCCAAGCACCGGACGCTCCACCACCAAAGCCACCGCTCCTTGAGCAACCGCGCGTCCAGCGAATTCATGTCCGTCTACCTGAAATCCAGGAATACAGACAAAAAGCGTCCCCGGCTTAGCCTGGCGGGAATCAAAAGTCACCCCCGTGACCTCGATCCGCTCGAGCCTGTCCTGGTCCTCCTCGGTACCCAAGACGCGAAAAGGCTTCAAAGACTCGTCTTTTAAGAGATGCGCCAGCTTCAACTTCCCTGTCCTCCGATGCGACAATCCTCACGGCGGCCCTCAAAACCCATAGCCAATACACCCGCGAGTCTTGTTGAATTACATTCAACTTTCTGTAATCCTTCCAGGCAGAAGACTTTTCATTCAACTCTCTGAAACCTTTTCAAAAAAAGAGAGGCCCCGATATCGGAACCCCTCGGAGGCGTGCGAGAGTCACCCTGTCGCGCCCTTCGAACTTTAGAGCTAATACTGCGGAATATTCCGCTGATAGCTATGAATGTCTGGCCGTTGATCCAGCATGGTCAGCCAACGTTTTTTCCCCCCTCGACCAGCATCGAGCCTGGGCCCGAAACAGATCGGCTGGGGGGCGGCCATGATCTGCGCCGCCGGCTTGCGCCGAGCCGCCGGTGCCGCTTGTGGTCCCGCGAACTTTCGCACAAACGCATCAATGTCTATCTCTCTCATACCTTCGTCCCTCCTTGTAACCCGGCCCACACACCAGCCGGCGACCTCAAGACCTCGACCCCGTGGGCTCGAGACCTCCACTTCCTTCTCAACTTTTAATGTTCGGAATTCGCAAGATCACGATTGAGCAGTTTCGGATCAGGTTTGACACCCAACTTCCAGAGCGCCTTTTCCGCCACCCGGTTGAAGACCGGAGCGGCAACCACACCGCCCCAGTAAGGCTGGGGCTTTTCTATCTTGATCAAGACGACAATTCTGGGGTCGTCGATGGGGGCCACACCTAGAAACGAGGCGACGTAATCACCGTCGGCATAGACACCGTTCTCTACCAGTTGCGCTGTTCCGGTTTTCCCGCCTACCCGATATCCGGGAATACGTGCACGCTTCCCCGTCCCTTTTTCACAGACGTTCTCTAGAATATCGAGCATCTTCTTGGAAGTGTCAGGAGTGATCGGGCGTCCGATCTCCTTGGGCTCGAAACGCTCCACTATTCGCCCCTCGTGATTGGTGATAGCGGAAACCACCCTCGGCTTCATACGGATCCCACCGTTGACGACGGCCTGCATCGCCGAAACCAACTGAATAGGTGTCACAGCCACACCTTGTCCGAAACTGATGGTGGCGAGATTGAGCTTCTCCCAGTCCTTGACGGGAGCGAGAATCCCCTCGCTCTCACCGACCAGGTCGATCCCGGTCAGATACCCGAAGCCGAACCCGTCAAGGTGCTTCGAGAACTTCTCTTTACCCAACGCGAAAGTCATATTCGCGGTTCCGACGTTAAAGCTGTAGGCGATGATATCCTTAATGGTCTCCACCCCCGCGGCATCGAGCCCGTCGTTCGCGTTCTGAATAATCCAACCGCCGAACGAAAGAACTCCGCTGGACGGAAACACGTCGGTGGGCTGGAAGCCACTGTTGAGAGCGGCGGCGGCGGCGAACACCTTGAAAGTGGAACCGGGCTCGTAGGGATCGGTGATGGCTCGGTTACGCCGAGTCTCAGGCTTGACTTTACCAAAGTCCTGAGCCGCGAAGGTCGGGTTCATAGCCATGGCCAGAATGTCGGCGTTACGAGCATCCATCACGACGATGATGCCGCCGGTGGCGTTGTAGTCTTTCACCTGCTTAGCGAGCTCTCGCTCGGCCACATACTGAATCGTCTCGTCGATGGTCAAGATGACGTTATCGCCAACTTGGGCCGGACGGATAAGAGCCGTGGGATGCTCCAGGGTGGCCCATCCGTCTCGGTCCATAAAGGCTCGCAGCATTCCGGGGCGCCCGCGCAACGTATTCTCATAGGCTCCCTCGAGCCCGTCGAGACCCTGGTCATCCACTCCGGTCGTGCCCAGAAGATGGGATGCCAAATTTCCCTTGGGATAGTAGCGACGTCCAGGGGTCGGCTCTTTGACCAGGAAAACGCCCTCCAGGTCGAGTTCGCGCACTCGACGAGCATCATGGTCTCGCACTTTCCGCGCCACCCAACCAAAAGTTCCCGGCCGCTCCACCACCTCACGAATGGTCTCCGGCTTCAATTTAAGAATCGCGGCGAGGCTGTCGACGGCCTTGGCCTGATTGTGCTTACCGGTCAGAACCTCGGGGTTGACCGCTACCGACCAGCGAGCGATCGAGGTGGCCAAAACCACATTGTTGCGGTCACGGATCTCACCCCGTATCGCGGGTAGCTCCGCTTCGCCCAGGTGCTGCGCGTCGGCCCGATCGAGATACTTCTTATGATCGACCCACTGCAGCTTGAAGAGCCGAATGCCCAAAATACAGGCGAAACCTGCGAACAGCCAGAACAGGCTGATCACTCGCCCTCTATTGATCCCCGCGGAGTTCTTCATCACACCAACAGCGCTACGGATGAAGCGCCGCGACCTCGCTTCCTTTGGTCAAAGCCTTCTGCCAAGACACCTCGATCACGCGACGCTCGGTGGGAATAGCCATGGCAAGACGCGTTACAGCGATCTTCTCGATACGCTCGAGGGCGGTGAGTTCACAGACCGTCAGCTCCAGGTCGGACTTTTCCTGGCGAAGCTCCTTGACCTCACCTCGAACGGCGACAATCCGATACTGAGCTCGGACGATCTGCGCGGACTGACAGAGATAGCCTAACAACAAGAAGGTCACAACGCCAAAGGCCACACCGGGAAAAACCCAGACCCCTTTACCGCAGCGCCGTACGAACTCCAACCAGGGAGCGCCCTTATCATCCGATGTATCCACCACTCTAGACCAACCTCACTTTCACCACCTAAAGTTTTTCCGCCACACGCAAGAGGGCCGACCGAGCTCGCCGATTCCGGGATACCTCTGCTTCTGACGGGCGTACCGCCCTGGAGGTTCTCACCACGACTCGAGCTTTGGCGCCACAGACGCAGACAGGAAGATGCCGAGGACAATAACAACGGCCCGCGGCATCACGAAAGAAGTTTTTAACGAATCGGTCCTCCAGGGAGTGGTAAGAGACCACCACGATTCGTGCTCCGGCCTTTGCCGTCTCCAGCGCACCTTCCAGACCCCTTTTCAATTCACCCAACTCATCGTTGACAGCGATACGCAAAGCCTGGAAAGCGCGAGTGGCGGGATGCTTCACCGATACACCAGGCTTAGGCCGGGGCTGGCCCACCACCGATTCAGCCAGGTTGGCCAGGTCCTTGGTGGTGCGAAACGGCCTTTCAGCACGCCGGCGAACGATAGCCTCAGCTAGAGGGCGAGCCTTCTTCTCCTCACCGTAGTCGCGAAAAATTCGAGTCAACTCGCGGACGTCCTCGCTGTTGACAAGCTCGGCGGCGCTCATGCCTCGGCCAGAGGAATTCATCCTCATATCCAAAGGCCCGTCCTGACGAAAAGAGAAACCGCGCTCGGCGGTATCCAACTGATGCGAGGAGACACCGAGGTCAAAGACAGCACCGTCGTGCCCACCAGGCGAGTGGAGCCGGATGTAGTCCGGGGCTTCGGAGAAACGGGCATGATGAAGCGTCAGCCTGGGGTCATCCCCCAGGCTTTCACGGCCAGCCATCACCGCCTCGTGATCTCGGTCGAATGCGACCAACGCCCCGCCTCCTAATCGCTCTAAAATCGCCCGACTGTAACCTCCGCCGCCGAAGGTCATATCGACCACCAGATCCCCAGGCTGGATCTGGAGCCACTCGATCACCTCACCCAGCAGAACTGGGTCATGAAAAATCTCCACTGACGGGCTATGATTCGCCCGGCTCCGAATTTCCGCGAGCAAACTCGGCTCGCTTGATAGCTTCGAGATCGATCAACTCGGAACGGCGAGCCCGATCTCCAGGTTCCGGTGCCGGTGCCGGAGCGCGCCGAGCCCAGGAAGGAGCGGCTGACATTCCCACCTTGAGTGGGAATTTGGAGCCCTTGAGCTCAGATCTGATACTTCTCATAGACATATCCCTCCAGGTCCTCCTCTGTGAATTTCGCTTCCATATCCGACCATCGTGACGGCTCCCACACCTTCAACCGGTCGAGCGCCCCCGTGACCACCACCGGTCCGACAGGAAGCCCAGCGTGACTTCTCAGGTCATCCCGAAGCAGCACCCGACCAGCCTTGTCCAGCTCCACCGTCACCGCGGAGGCCAACTGCATGGTCAGGAATCTCTGACCACGAGCATCGGTCTTGGAAATACTTTTCAGTTTCTTTAGGAACAGGTTCCATGCCGGGCGCGGCAAAATTTCCACCGATTCGTCAGCACCTTTCCTAAGAACGGCGCCGTCGGAAAAATCGGATCGAAAAGCGGAAGGGATCGTCAGACGACCCTTATCATCGAGCGAGTGCTCGAAAGTCCCGGAAAACCAGTATTCCTCGGAGACCTCTTCCACTATGCTCCACTTACCTCCACTTTGCCCCACTCGGCTCCACGATTATACGCGGGGGCTTTTTGGAGTGTCAATGGAGGCCTGAAGCCACCGAACGCGGTCCACGAGGAGAAAACTCTAGATATAGAAGAAGACGAATTCACCCACTCAAGATATTGAGCAATGTCTTCTGTAACCCACTTGAAAAATTTTTGAATTTTTTCTAGTGGGGAGAAGTGGGGGGAAGTTCGTCCTTAAACCGGAGCCTTTGCTCTCGACCTAAACTGTCGATACGGGAGCCGTCGATCAACCTCAGGGCGCCGTCCCAGTCTAGCTTATCGACAGGCGCCAGCTCCACCGGGCGCTTCCCCGGTTCGACCAGGACGGGAACACGCTGCTCGTCTCGCCCCTCGAGATCTTCCTGACATCGCCCCACAAATGCGGCTAGCCCCTCTTCGTTGAGAAAGCCGAGTTCTGAGGCCAAAAGCTCGAGATAGCGAATTGCCACCTCCACAACGTCCCACTCTTCAGCCCCACACTCCAGGGCCAATGTCGTCAACTCCGGACGTAGCTCCGGCGGGAAGCTCTCAGGTGGGGAGACCACATTAAGACCGACCCCCAGTACAGCTCGCTCGATCCGATTGCCTGAATAACGAACGACTGGTAAGACTCCGCCGAGCTTGCGCGCCTTGACGGTGACATCGTTGGGCCACCGAAGTCGGGCCCTCACGCCGCACTCACCCACCATTCTGATCAGAGTTTTCGCTCCGACCAAAGAGAGCCCCTCAGGCCGGTCGGTGGAGATGACGACGGAAAGATACATCCCACCTCGAGGAGACTCCCAGACCCGCTCGGAACGACCCCGACCGCCCGACTGAGACAAAGCTAAAAGGGCACTGCCCGCAGGTGCGTCCTCGGGGTCCCGGCGCAGCAACTCAGCCGTGGTGGAGTCGATAACCTCCACCACTTCAAGAGGCGAACTCATCAAGCTCCAATACTCCGCCCGACGGCACCACCATCCAGCGGTCCGCCAGCTTCCGCAGGTCGACCTTGAGACTGTCGGCCGAGGGCGGTAGCTCGCTCACCGCGATCAAAAGAATGCGTTTTCCACTTCGTCTTCGCTGCCGTTCCAACATGGCTTCCAGGCGTCTTCGAACGCGCTCGGGATCACCCATTTCGCCGTAAACGCGGACGCTGCGGTCGTCGGGGAAGTGAGCGTGGGCCGTGCCTTCGTCAAGATAGATGCGAAGCGACCACTCCGGGCCGATCCCCTGGCGGAAGCGCTCCACCAGCGTCGGCAGTTCGGCTCTCTCCGCGGCTTCTAAAACCACGGTCTTGTAACCGGGAACAAAACTTCGAAGCTGGCGCGCCGGAAACGCCCTATCAGCCGAGAGCAGAAAAGGTTCGCTAATTCGAGCAGCCAGTTCGTCGTGATCGACAAATCCCGCCTCCATCCAGCGCCAAGGCCGAGTGCTGGCATCAAAGCGGGTTGGAGGCAACTCAGCCTCGCGTTCCGGCCAGATCAGCGCTTGCTCCCCCTCGAAAGTCTCCAGATCTCGATGACGCCGCTCCACCGACAGACGCTCTTGCTCCTCCCTGGACAGCGGAGTCCACAGACAGGAACCGTGCCTTGCCAGGAGCTCTCGCAGGAGCGGATGCCAGGGACAAGCTAGATGAATTTTGCGCCGGGTGGCCTGGCATCGCACCGCGACGACCAGGGGTCCGGGCCAAAAAAAATCCGCCGCCTCCGCTAATCCTTCAGGCAGCAGACTCCCCTCGGCTCTCCAGGATGGAATCGCCCTCTCCATCGGCGTGGGATAGAACAGAAATAGCTCCGGGTCATCCGGCCAGAGCGGAACCCCCTCCGAATTCCGAGATAGGGCGAAAGCACGGCCGTGACCCCAACCCGAAAAAACGATCAGTCGCCGTCCCTCTTTGAGAGTCGCCACCGCTCGATTGAGACCGCGGCGTAAGGCTCGAAGATGGTTCTGGTGATGTTGGTGCACGGTCGGACCTACATGACGAAAAGCTGAGACGCTATCAGCTTCTTAATATCTCCAAAGGTCACGACCACCACAAAGCAGAGCAACACCATCAGGCCAAGGAGATGGACCTTAGCCTCCTTATCAGGATCGACCTGACGTCCGCCGCGCAATCCCGCTATCGCCAAAAAGACCAAGCGCGCTCCGTCGAGAGCTGGGAAAGGCAGAAGGTTAAAGGCTCCGATAGCGGCGTTGAGCAAAGCGACGAAAAAGAGAAACTGCAGAATCCCGTTGTCGGACAGCTGGTAGATCAGCGTCATGATACCAACCGGCCCTTGCATGCTGTCGACGATCTCCGAGCCGGTGGCTCGCTCGTCGAGCCAGGCTCGCAAAATCATGTACGGAGACATGACAAGCGTCCCGATCATTTGGAACGGCGCCTTGAGTCTATCAGCTTGAGTCAAAGGAAAGAGCTCGACTCCCAAACTTGAGAGCGTGGTTAGCCCCACAGGATCCTTAATGGTCAGCGACTCGAACTTACCGTCGCGAAGGACCCCCAGCTCCATCGGTTCAGCGGACTCGAGCCTGGCGAAAGCCTGGAGTGCGGGCTCGACCAGGCTTCCAAAACCCAGGTCTCCATTAGAGAGAAGATTGAAACCTCCCACCAGGATCAGTTCATCTCCCGCCTTCACACCGGCGACTTCAGCGGGAGAGCCCGCGTTGACCGAGGCGACCTTCACCGTCAGGTCTTTCTCAAACCGTATGTCGGAGACACCGAAGCGGATCCCGATCTGGCCGCGAGGCTTGGCGACATCCTTATTGAGTTCAAAAACGACCGGCTTAGCCTCGCCTTCGAATTGCAGCTCAAATCTGTCAGCTCCCCGAGCACGAACAGTTTCCAAAAGTTTTGTGACATCAGGGCTGGTGACGTATTTGTTGACCAACTGGGGATGATTGGTCGCCGACACGAGGAACAGTTTTCCGTCCTCACCGACCTCGAATCTGACGGAGCCCACCGACAGGAGCGGGGTCACCGTCTTGAGCTGCTTCTTTCCGTCACGTGTCTCCACCTCGACTTTTGTAGCTTTGCCAGGATTGGCCGCAATCGCCTCGGAGGCTTCGATGTAAGAGCCGATAGGACGTCCATTGACCGCGACGATCTTGTCTCCGCTAACGATCCCCGCCTTGTCCGCGGGAGTTCCCGCTTCCACTTGAGAGACCACGGCCCCCCAATCACTAAAGAATGACCCGACTCCGACCACAGGGGCGAGCGACCACAGGATGATGATGGTGGCCAGGAAATTCATGATCACGCCGCCCGAGATGACCAGAATTCGAGCGGGAATGGAACGGTCGTGAAAGTTACCCTCCACCGACTTTAGAGTAGGAAAGCTCGAAGTTCGGGCATAGGCGACCTGGTCTCTGACCTCGCGCCAGGCCTCTCCGCGCTCGAGCTCCGGAACGGCATCGAGCTTCGCCAACAGTCTTGACGGTTCGGCTGGGAAAGTCTCCTCATTTAGATACTTCGCCACAGCCTCAGCCCATGGGTCACTGGTGGCCCCCGGCTCTTCTCCCTGCATCAAGACGTAGCCGCCCAGTGGAAACAGACGGACCGCGAAGTTTGTCCCACGCCAGCGAAAACCAAAAAGCTGTGGCCCAAAACCGATAGCGAACTGAGGGCAGCGAATGTCCACCGCACGAGCGGCCAGAAAGTGGCCTATCTCATGGATAAAGATGATGAAGCCGAAGGCTCCCACCACGGCCAACATTCCCAGCAAAAAACCTAACAGCGCGGACATCCTTTCCTCATACCTTCCAGCCGGACTCGACAAACCCGCCTAGGAGTTCCTCCAGGAAGGTCTAGCGATCAGCTCGCGGGCTTGGAAGCCGCTTTTCCGATCTCTCGGGCCCGCCCTCGAGCCCAATCGTCGGTAGCTAGAAGGTCTTCCAGACTGGGGTCGGCGATCGGCTGATGCTCTCCCATCACCTTCTCCAAAATTTTTGGGATCTCGGTGAAGCCTATCAACTCACGCAAGAAAAGCTCGACGGCGACCTCATTGGCGGCGTTGAGCACGGCCGGCATACTGCCCCCGGTTCGGCCGGCAGCGTAAGCCATGTCAAGACAGGGGAAGTCGGCACGACGCGGCTCTTCGAAAGTCAACCCCTTCATGGCGTCTAGTGTCAACCTGGCCCATTGCGGACCGATACGATCAGGATAACCCATAGCATAAGAGATAGGGGTCCGCATGTCGGGAGGTCCAATCTGGGCTAGAGTGGAGCCATCACAAAATTCCACGAAAGAATGCACGATCGACTGAGGGTGAACCCAAACCTCGATCTGGTCCAGGCTCATATTAAAAAGGTGGTGAGCTTCTAGAACTTCAAAGCCTTTATTCATCAAGGTCGCGGAGTCGATCGTGATCTTCGCGCCCATGTCCCAGGTCGGATGCTTGAGGGCCTCTTTGGCCGTTGCCGCGCGAAGTCGCTCCGCCGGCCACTCTCGAAATGGACCACCCGAGGCGGTGAGAATCACGCGGCTGACGGTCTTGAGGTTCTCGCCGCTAACACACTGAAAGACGGCCGAGTGCTCGGAGTCCACCGGCAAGAGCTGAACCTTATGTTTAGCCACGGCCTTCATCAAGACAGGACCGCCAACGACTAACGCCTCTTTGTTCGCCAGCGCCAGGTCGCGACCGTGCTCGACCGCCTTAAGGCTCGGCACCAGACCGGCCATACCGACCATCGAGGAGACAACCAGGTCCGCGTCTCCCCAGCCAGCCAGGGTCTCGATACCTTTCTTCCCCGAAAGAACGACAATGGAGGTTCCCTTGAGCTCTTCTTGAGCGCGAAAGGCGGCCTCTTCGTCCAATAGCGCTATAGCCCCCACGTGAAATTCGCGGGCCTGGCGTACCAAAGTCTGCCATGACTTCTTGGCAGCTAAAGCCAGGATCGAGAAGCGGTCAGGATGGGCCCTGACCACATCGAGGGTCTGTGTTCCTATGGATCCGGTGGACCCTAATACGATAATCTTTCTCATAGCATAAAGTGAACCGCATAAAGATAAAAGATAGGAGCCGCGAACGCAAGGGAATCGAAGCGATCGAGCGCCCCTCCATGGCCTCTGAGCGCATTGCCGGAGTCTTTCACTCCGACATCACGCTTTAAAGAGGATTCGAAAAGATCTCCGAACTGTCCCACCACCGAGATCAAAATCGCGGTCGCCAGACAATGAACAAAAAATATGTCGGCGTAGATCCCGAAAGCCACGCAGCCCAACATCGCCGTCAGCATCCCACCCAGCGAGCCCTCCACGGTCTTCTTGGGAGAGACACGCGGATAAAGCTTGACCCGTCCAAACTTTCGGCCGATAAAATAGCCACCCATGTCGGTGAAGGTGCACGCGATCACCAATAGCGTGATCAAGGCGGCGCCATCGGGCATCTTTCTCAGATGAATCAAAAACGAGAAAAACCAGCCGACATAAATGATGCCGAGCGCGGTCAAGGCCGAATCGAGAAAGGGAGAAACACGTTCATGAGGGCGCAAGAGCAAGACAGAGAAAGTCACTACCAACCCCAAAACCAGAATATGAGTAGTGATGGCTTCCGAGAAAAAGACCGCGGCAAGAATGAGGTTCAAGGTGACAATCAACCCCAGGCGTCGTCCCGGGCGAAGGCCCTTGCGCTCTCCAAATCGATAAAACTCTCCTAGACCGATAACGGCGAATAGGCTCACCAGAGCGGCGAAAGGATAGAGTCCCCACCAGATGATCCCCATTCCGACAAGGCCTAGGAAGATCCCGGTGATGACGCGTTGAACGAGTTCACTCTGGCCACGAGTCGGTGGTGGCGATGAGGGTGGCGCGGTCATGGACACTGTCCTCCTCCAAATCTCCGTTCTCGCTTCGAGAACTCGCGCAGCGCCTGATCGAGAACGGCTCTGTCGACGTCCGGCCAGTAGGCGTCCGTGAAGAAGAACTCGGTGTAGGCAGCCTGCCATAGGAGAAAATTCGACATTCTCAACTCTCCGCTGGTACGAATCAACAGGTCGGGATCGGGCTGTCCCGCCGTGTAAAGTTGCTGGGCAAAAAGATCGGCCGAGATATCGTCCGGCTCGATTTCTCTCCTGACAACCTGGGTCGCCAAGTTTTTCACCGCGTGCACGATCTCTTCTCGCGAGCCGTAGTTGACCGCCAGATTGAGTACCATCGCCGTGTTGTCCCTGGTCGCCTCGGCGGTGCGAAGAAACTCTTCCTTCACCGGTCCAGGCAGGTCCTCGAGATTACCGATCAGCTGAAAGCGGATTCCGGTTCGCCGAAGCTTCTCTCGCTCACGGGCGGCATAGCGCTCGAAAAGTTGCATCAGAATACCAACCTCGACAGGACTCCGACGCCAATTCTCAGCCGAGAACGCGTAAGCGGTGAGATGCGGGATTCCAAGCTCGCGGCAGGCCTCCAGCAGGCGGCGAAAAGAGCGCACGCCCGCCTGATGACCCAGGACCGAAGGGAGGCGACGCTCCTTGGCCCAACGCCGATTCCCGTCCATAATCACGGCCAGGTGACGGGGCAACTCACTCACCGGCGCCACCGACACCTCGATCCCTCGAGGGGAGGGAATGGTAACGCTCATAGGCGAGCACACAATGAGGAGGGTCGTGCTGAGCTCGAACGGCCACCACTCGAAGGAAACCCTCCCCGTACGCCTTGTCTCGAGGACGAGTCAGGCTGAGGGTAAAGCGAAGCTGCCCGGAGGCTATTCCGGGCAACAGCTCGCGATAGTCGAGACCTAACCATGGGTGGGGATCTGACGGCGGGAGGGAGCTCATCACGCTCTTCCCTCGGCCCGCTAAACCTCCATGATCTCCTTTTCCTTAGCCTCGGTGGCCTTGTCGATCTTCTGAGTGAACTTCTCGGTCAGCTTCTGAACCTGGTCCTGAGCACGCTTCTCGGAATCCTCGGGTAGCTTGTTCCCCTTGATCTCTTCGAGAGCGTCGCGGCGCGCCTGACGCAAGCTGACCTTGGCCTCCTCGGCCTTGGCCTTGACCATCTTCACGAAATCCTTGCGGCGCTCTTCCGTCAAAGGCGGCATATTGAGGCGAATCACTTTGCCATCATTATTGGGAGCGACCCCTAGATTGGCCTTGTGAAGGCTACGCTCGATATTTCCGATCACACTCTGGTCGTAAGGCTGAATCACCAGAGTGCGCGCCTCAGGCACGGAAATGGTAGCGACCTGAGACAAGGGCATTTCCGAGCCGTAAGCCTCGACTAGAACCTTGTCGACCAGAGCCGGGGTGGCTCGACCAGAGCGAATTCGTCCGAACTCGCGACCTAGCGCCTCCAGTGTGCTCTCCATTTTTGATTCAAAGGTGGAAAAATCTACCGCATCCATTTACTTTGCCTCCTCTTTGACCAGCGTCCCGATCTTCTCTCCGGACACGGCTCTTTTAATGTTACCCTCTTGGGTGATATCAAAGACGTTGATAGCCATACGGTTGTCCATACACAGCGAGATGGCGGTGGAGTCCATCACGTTGAGCCCCCGTCGCAACACCTCGATGTAGGTCAACTCCTCGAATTTGGTGGCGCCAGGATTCTTCACCGGGTCGCAATCATAGACGCCGTCGACTTTGGTCCCTTTGAAGATGGCGTCGGCCCCGATCTCGAGACCTCTTAAGGCCGCGCAAGAATCGGTGGTGAAGTACGGGCTACCCGTCCCACCCGCGAAGATAACGATTCTGCCCTTCTCCAGATGACGCACAGCGCGACGACGAATGAAAGTCTCCGCTACATCCTTCATCTCGATGGCAGTGAGAACCCGCGTGGTCGCACCCAATTTTTCAAGGGCGTCCTGCAAGGCAAGGGCGTTGATGACGGTGGCGATCATGCCCATCTGGTCGGCGGTGGCCCGCTCCATCTCGGGGGCCATGCGCCCTCGCCAGATGTTTCCGCCACCGACTACCACAGCTACCTGAACTCCGAGTTGGTTGACCTCAGCCAGTTCTCGAGCGTAACGCGTGACGGTTGGCGCGTCGACGCCGAATCCGGTGTTACCGGCGAAGACCTCGCCCGAAAGCTTGAGTAGAACTCTCGAGTAGGGCAAGCGGCGCGTTCCCTCACTTTCGTTCTGTGGCTTGGCGTCGATGGTACAGCTCACGACGGACTCCTTTGCGCTCGGGGTTTGTGCGACGTTCTGTTCCTAAGGGTGGCTTCCTTCCCCCGATAGCGGGGGCGTGTCGTCGCCAGGGACGAGGATCTTGAAATCCGCGACGAAATCTCTTCATGAAGATCCTCCTACTGGTGCTGGCTTTGCTTCTGGTCGGATGCACGAGCAGAACGCCAGTTCCACCGAACCGTCAGCTTGAACACCTTCAGATACGCATGACCGAAGGCTTCGGCGGTCTGGAACTCTACGCCGCCGAACATGCCGGGAGCTATCCCGACGACTGGAATTCTCTAGTTCCCAAATATCTCGATACCCTACCCCTGGATCCCAAATCCGACTTGCCCTTACTTTACCAAAAAACTGCTTCAGGCTATCTGATCAAACCCAGCGCCGACTACCGTCACAGCGGCGCGAGCCCGGGTTTTCCTCAGATGGATCAAGACGGATTTTTCGCGCTGGCTCCGGACGACTTTCCGAGTGCCGAATATGAACAGGGAACAAAAAAGGAGACCCCGTGAAGAGTCTCCTTTTTTGAATCCTGTCGAGCCTTAGGCGTCGGCCAGGTCAAAACGAGCGAAACGCTTGACTCGGATATTCTCGCCGGTTTTGGCGATGGTCTCCTTGATCAGGCTTTCGATGGTCTTGGAGTCGTCCTTGATGTAGGGCTGCTCCATCAAGCACTGAGCCTGGAAGTACTTGTCCACCTTGCCAGTGGCGATCTTCTCGGCGATGTTCTCGGGCTTGCCCTCTTCGATAGCGGCCGCCTTGTAACCGGCGATCTCCTTGTCGATGGCTTCCTGAGGAACTTCCTCACGAGTGATGTACTTCGGGGACATGGCGGCGATCTGCATAGCGATTCCGCCAACCAGGGCGCCGAACTCATCGGTCTTGGCCACGAAGTCGGTTTCGCAGTTCACTTCAACGAGAACGCCGACGCGTCCACCCATGTGGATGTAGCTGCCGACCTGACCCTCGTTGGTTTCACGGCTGGCCTTTTTATCAGCCTTGCTGATGCCTTTTTGACGCAGCCAACCAGCCGCTTCCTCGATGTTGCCGTTGTTCACGGCGAGAGCTTCTTTGCAGTCCATGATTCCGGCGCCGGTCTTGGCCCGGAGCTCTTTCACGGTTGTCGCACTAAAATCAGCCATTGTTGATCCTCTCCTAAATTCTTATTCAGCGCGCCAGACGCCCACACGTACCGACTCGGTCTCGCCGCCTTCGGTGGTGTAGGTGACGGTCTCGGTTTCCGAGGTGCCGCCGGCGGCCTCATCGCCGTCGAAAGACTCGGCGCTACGCTCGACATCGGGGACATCCTGCTCGATCTCGGCCTTAGCCTCGATGATAGCATCGGCGATCTTTCCGCAGATCAGGCGAACGGCGCGAATGGCGTCGTCGTTACCCGGGATCGGGAAGTCGATGACATCAGGGTCGCAGTTGGTGTCCACGATGGCGACCACCGGGATACCGAGCGAACGAGCTTCCTTGACGGCGATGTACTCTTTACGAGGGTCGATGATGAAGAGAGCTCCCGGAAGAGCGGGCATGGTCTTGATGCCGCCCAGGAACTTCTCCAATTTCTTGCGCTGGTCCTCAAGACGGATCACTTCCTTCTTGGGCAGGCGCTCGAAAACACCGGTGTCGCGCATCTCTTCGAGATTCTTGAGGCGCTCGACTCGCTTTTGAATGGTCTTGTAGTTGGTCAGCATTCCACCCAGCCAACGCTGGGTCACGAAATACTCGCCACAGCGCAAGGCTTCTTCTTCCACCGTCTCGGTGGCCTGCTTCTTGGTTCCCACGAAGAGAACGGGGCGGGGTCGGGTGACGGGGGTTTCGGTGATGGTATAGGTCTCGTAATCGACGCAGCCTTTGGAGACGGCTTTGACGAAGTGGTAAGCCTCTTTGAGCTTGTTGACCGTCTTCTGCAGGTCGATGATATAGATGCCGTTACGCTCGGTGAAGATGTAACGGGCCATCTTCGGGTCCCAACGACGCGTTTGGTGTCCGAAGTGAACTCCTGCTTCCAGGAGCTGCTTCATACTGATGATAGACATTCTTTCCTCCGGTTATACGTGGCGCCCCCGTTCGGAATCGCTCGTCTAAAAACTTGCGACACCGGAGCTAAATCGGCCAAGAGCCGATGTGGGGCGTTGTGATCTACGAGCCGATGACCGACTCGCGAAGACCTTGACCTCCTTGTGGAGATACCCCGGGAATATAGCAACGGGCTTTATAGCTCGTCAAGAGGGCGGACTCTAGGAACAGGCGAAAGGCGTGGCCCTGTCGTGCCAAATTCCACCCCACATAGAGCCTTGGTGATCATCGGGTCGGGCGGTCACGGACGCGAGATCGCCGAGATCGCCGAGCACGCCCACCAGACTGGTCAGGGACCGTCGGTGCTGGGGTTCTTGGACGAGGACTCCGCCCGCCACGGCCAGCAGATTCTGGGCTATCCCGTATTGGGCGGGCTCTCATGGCTTGGCGGCCGCCGCCAGGAAGTGGTGGTCGTCATCGGAATCGGGGACAACGCCACTCGGCAGCGCGTGGCTCGGCAGCTCGGAGAGACTGTCGACTTCGCCACCGTCATCTCACCGTTGGCCCATCTCTCCAAGACCGCTTCCGTCGGTTCCGGGACGGTCATTTTCCCTGGCGTGGTTGTCAGCAACCTGGTGACTGTGGGCGCCCACGTACAGCTCAACGTGGGGGTCAGCGTCAGCCACGACTGCCGAATCGGAGACTTCTGCTCACTCTATCCGGGAGCCCGAGCCACCGGCGGAGTGATCCTGGAATCGGGCGTGATGCTCGGCACTAACGCTTCGGTCAATCCCTACCGAAAGGTGGGCCACAATTCTCGGATTGGAACCGGAGCCTGCGTGGTCAAGGATATCCCCGACGGCGTCACCGCGGTCGGCGTCCCGGCCAAGCCGCTTTAGATTTAGAGAATGTAGCGCGACAGGTCCTTGTCCTCGACCACGTCCTTGAGTCGTTCCCGCACGAAGTCCGCGTTCACCATCACTTCTCCACCTTCGAGTTCCGGAGCGGTGAAAGAGATCTCTTCGAGCACTTTCTCCAGAATGGTGTGCAGGCGCCGAGCCCCGATGTTCTCGGTGCTCTCGTTGACTTGCTGAGCGATGGCTGCCATCTCGGTCACTCCATCGGTGGAGAAGCTCAAAGACACACCCTCGGTGGCCAGTAGCGCCTGGTACTGCCGTGTCAAGGCGTTCTCCGGCTCGGTGAGGATCCGTTCGAAATCGGTCTGATTGAGATTCTCTAGCTCCACCCGAATAGGAAAGCGTCCCTGCAGTTCAGGGATCAGGTCCGACGGCTTGGAAATGTGAAAGGCGCCAGCGGCGATGAATAAGATATGGTCGGTTTTGATGGGGCCGTACTTAGTGTTGACGGTCGAGCCTTCGATAATGGGCAGAAGGTCGCGCTGTACCCCCTCTCGACTGACGTCCGGACCATGCCCGCCCGTTCGCCCGGCGATCTTATCCATCTCGTCTAAGAAGACGATGCCGCGACGCTCCACCCGCTCCTTGGCGGTGGCCCGAACGTCGTCGTTATCGATCAACTTTCGTGCTTCTTCCTGAGCCAGCAGAAGCTTGGCCTCCGACACTTTGATCTTTCGGGCTTTGCGACGACGAGGGATCATGTTTCCCAGAATCTCTCCCATGTCGACGCCCATCTGGTCCATTCCCGGGGCACCACTGAGCATAGAGAGCCCCGGTGTTCCGCTTTCCTCGAGTTCGAGTTCGACCATCCGGTCATCGAGCTCGCCGGCCATCAACTGGCGCCGCAACTCGGCTCTCTCGGTCTCCAGCTCCTGGGCTGACTTGGCCGGGGTTTCGGGAGGCTTCTCCGCTGGCGGCGGCTGCATTCCGCCCATAGCGGAGAAGGTCTGAGTGAAAAGAGTCTGTAGCGGATTGACAGCGGAATTCTCCGTGGAACGAGGAGTGGGGGCCAGATGAAGGACCAGTCTCTCGAGCGCGGCCTCCTCGGCCTTTCCCTCCACGTCTTTCATACGCTCGGTTTCCACCAGACGCACGGCGATCTCGACCAGGTCGCGAACAATAGTCTCCACATCACGGCCTATGTATCCGACCTCGGTGAATTTGGTGGCCTCAACCTTAAGAAAGGGCGCCTGGGCTAGCTTGGCGATGCGCCGGGCCACTTCGGTCTTGCCCACACCCGTCGGTCCGATCATGAGAATATTCTTGGGAATCACCTCGTCGCGCAGGTCGGCCGAGAGGCGCTCCCGCCGAAAGCGGTTTCTTAAGGCCACGGCGACCGCCCGTTTGGCCTGGCCCTGACCGATGATGTATCTGTCGAGCTCCTCGACGATCTGGCGGGGGGTCATCAGGTCCTTAAGTCGGACCTCGGTGAGTAAAGTCATGGATCCACGCTCCGCTGAAGAAACTCGAGATCCTCCTTCTCGAATTCCTCCACTCCCCGGTCGGTGCGAAACTTGAGTGGCGTCGTCATCAAGAGCCCTGACTCGGTCTTTCCCGACAGCGTCGTCACTTTGTCCAGCTTGATCGAACTGCCGAACTCCAAACGGTCGATTTCAGCCGGCTTGAGCTTCAAGGAGCCCTTGCCCGTCTCAAACTTCAAGATATCGCCCTGCAGCTCTCCCCAAAGGGTGGTTCCATCTTTGAGCTCCAGACTGAAACTGTGCTTCCCTTTGCTCTGGCTTGGCGGCAGAGCCGCCACCGTGCTCGGGTTAGAGGCCGCCGGAACCTGGCCCGTGCTGGTTAGGGGCACGGCGGGACTACCCGTGGCATATTCGGCCTCCGGACCGGGAGGGGCTCCGACTTTACCCTCACCTGCCGGGCCAGGAACCTGGAAACCCGCGGAAAAATCCAACAGGTTGGCCTGGAACCGATCGCCTGAGAGGGGTTCGTTCCAAAGCAGAGTCTTGTAGACGATAAGGCCTCGTCCATCTCGCCGGAGCGCCATCAAAGCGGGAGAATCCAGAGCGAACTGCAGAAGCGGCACGGTATCGCCAGCGGCCTCAACAGCTCCGTAGAGCTTTGGTGATTTGTCCTTCTCACCGGCCATCTCAGGCAAAAAGACGGTGACCTGTCCCACACCGGTCTGTACAGCGTGATTTCCGTGGCTGATCGCGACAGTAGCTAGGCCCGCACGCTTACCATTTCCCAGAACCCCGTCTTCCGGTTTGTTCTTGAACTGCTCCGCTTCCAGAAAATAGGCTTTCATGCCAAACTGGGGGGCCAGGCGGGCGTCATAAAACCAGACGGTCCGACCTGAGCGAACCCAGTCGAGAAGCTCGCTCTGAGTCTCCGCCGGCAGGGTGTCCCCAAACGACTGGAGGCACAGAAGCTTGACGGAAGGGTCATGAATAGCCCCTCTGATCTCGGAAATCCGGCCGACCACACGGATCCCGTGCTTTTCGGCGTCCTGAAACTGCTCCTTGAGATGGCTTCCCATCTGAGCCCAAGCCGGGTTCAGTAACAGAAGCGCTAGAAAAACGAATCCGCTCCATCTATTCGCCATGGTTTTCTCCATCCTCTTGAGGTTGCGTTGGAAGCCGGAACCAAAAGCATGAGCCTTGTCCTACCTGAGACCGAACCCCGGTCTCGCCTCCTAGACTCTCCACCAGCATGCGTGTGATGTGAAGGCCTAATCCCGTACCTCTGACCTTCTGTGAGGTTGCTCCACCGACTCGATGAAACCTCTTGAAGACCAGGGGAAGCTCCGCCTCTGAGATACCAGGGCCGTTGTCTTCCACTTCAAAGAGAAGGGAGTCATTTACGGGGCGACAGCGCATGACCACTCGACTTCCACCCGGAGTGTACTTGAGGGCGTTGGAGACCAGATTATTGAGGATCTGGTCGAGCTGGTCCCGGTCGGTGACCAAGGTCATCTCCTCCGGCTCCACTTCGTAAGTCAATTCGTGAGAGCGACCGGAGTAAGCATACAGGGCCACCACCTGCTTTATCACCTTCAGGGGAGTGACCACGGAAAAAGTCTGGTTTTTAACCCCGGCTTCCAAACGGGCTTGATGAAGCAGATTATCAAACATCCGAGAGACACGATCGATCTCGAAATTGATCACCTCGAGCGCCTCCTTTCGAGCCGCCTCGTCGAGACGGTGGCCGTGTCGCAGTAAGGTGACGGCATAACCTTTCATGGCGGTCAAAGGCGTCTTGAGGTCGTGCGAAAGGGCAGCCGCGTAGTCCGACTTCATCTGCTCGAGTTCACGACGCTGAGTTATGTCGCGAAAGAGTACGACCGCTCCCAGGAGATCTCCACGGTCTGCCACCACGGAATAGGTGGAAGAGACATAGCGCGTCTCACCCGCTCGATTTTCGATGGTCCCTTCCACCGTCAGGCCCTTTTCCATCAGGTCCTGATTGGCAAGAAGGCGCAGCAATGGGCAGTTCTCGGCGCAGTCTCCCGTGAGAGATCTGTCTTGCCCGCAAGGGTAGCGGCTGCGCATCACCTCATGACAGCTTCGCCCGATCGCTTCCTCCATAGGCCAGCCGGTGATCTGCTCGGCCGCCGGGTTAAACGAGGTGATCTTCTTCTCCCAATCCAGGGTGAAAACACCGTCGGCCATACTCTCAAGCACGGCTCTGGCGACCACGCGCTCGACATCCGAACCTGTCACCAGTAGGGTGTTTTCTAGAAATAACGCGCTCTGATAAGCCGTCAATCTGGCCAAATCTATCTCGTCAGGAGAAAAACGGTGAGCCGACCGATGGCCAAAGACCACCCCCCCCAAAACCCGACCGTCGATCTCGAGCGGCAAGACAAGGACCGACTGTAGACCCAACCGTTCAAAAAAGCGGTCGAGACGCTTACCGGTCTTTTGATATCGGTAAGCCTCTCCCGCATCGAGAACCTTTCGCCCCAGCACTCCCAGCTCTTCGAGAGAAAGCGACCCGGAGAGGTCTTCCGAAAGCCCTTCTCCTCCCCAGATCCGAACCCGATCGGTCTCACGAACCAGAATCAGAGAGACATCAACCTCCAGCAATTGTTGAGCCTGCTTGGCTAGACGGGGCAGGCGCGAACGGAGCTGGGTCGAGGTGAGCATCTCGGTGGCCTGGCGATACCAGTGAGACAGGGCCTCCGCGCGTCGCTCACCTTGCTCCAAGGCCGGCCGAAGCCGAGCCGAGACTTGGCGAGTGTCTTTGAGCTCGGCGGAAAGTCGCTGAACCTTCTTGCGTAGGCTGGCTGTCTCTTTGAGGGACCCCAAGAGCTCACACCAAAGCCCGAGATCCTCGAGAAGTCGCCTGGGCGGCTCCAAGGTTCCTTCGAGGATCAACCCTCCCGTGGGCATGGGGTAGAATCGTAGCTGTCCAAATCGAACCGACTTATGAAAGGGGGATATGTCGGCGACATGCTCAGGAGTGATCACACCTTGAATCCTGGGTAGGCGTCCGACCCAGGCTGTCCGATGCGGCTTGACCAGTCCCAGGGAGGCCAGAACCTCCAGACGGGCACCGTTGCGCTCAAGCAACCAGCCCCAACGTCCGGCCCCCGCTTGAATCAACGCGTCGAGCAACTCGACAACCGGGCGCTTCCGGCGGCTGTCGAGCCGAGACTCCGCCCAGGCTACAGGGCTTGCCGTGCGACGCTCCACGCCCCCCGGTGAGGCTCGACCTCTTGTAGAGTGCCGACGAATCCCCACGTGAATCCCTTCTCCAGTTTAACTCTCCCCAAGCGGCCTTCAAGATCTCGACCCGGCTCGACCGGAAAGTGGACCAGACGATGGCAACGCGTGCGGCCCGAGGAGCGGTCGGCGAATTTTTTGCTACGGCCCTCGATGAGCACCTCGAAGGTCTGACCCAAAAGCGACTGATTCTCTTCGTAAGAGAGGGTATTCTGAATCTCGATCAGCCGGTAAAGCCGATCCATCTTGACCTCTTCCGGTACCTGATCCTTAAACAAGGCGCCCGGAGTTCCGGGACGTGGCGAGTAAGCAAAGGTGAAGGCCGAGGAAAAACGGGCCTCCCGCACAACCTTCAAGGTCTGCTCGAACTGCTCCTCGGTTTCGCCCGGGTAACCGACGATGATGTCGGTGGTGATGGAGAGATTGGGAATCGCTTTCCTCATTCGAGCCACCAGGTCCAAGAACTCCGCCTGGGTATAGAGGCGTCGCATGCGCTTTAGGATCTCGTCGTCGCCCGACTGAAGCGGAAGGTGAAGATGCTCGCAAACAGCCTCGACCGACGCCATCGCGTCGATCACTTTCTGGGTGTAATAGTGCGGATGAGGCGAGGTGAATCGGATGCGGTCCAAGCCTTTGATGTCGTCCAGAGCTTGGAGCAGGTCGGCGAAGTCGACCTCGTCTTCGAGGTCTCGCCCGTAATCGTTGACGTTTTGCCCTAACAGCTGAATCTCACGATGTCCCTCCCAGGCCAGACGCTTGACCTCGGAGACGACTTGAGGTAGAGGGCGGCTGCGGAGCTGCCCTCGAACATAAGGAACGATACAGAAGGTGCACCACTGATCGCAGCCCATGCTGATCGTGACCATGCCTTTGTAAGAGGTCGATGGGCTGGCCGGGAGGTGAAAATGAGTCCCCTTCTTCTCTACTTTGACGAACGGACCCTCACCCAACTGGACGCGCTCGACGAGTTCCGGCAAGTCCGCCAGATTGTGGGTGCCCACCACGATATCGACCTGGGGAAAGCGCTGCACGAACTCTTCACCGTCTTTTTGGGCCAAGCACCCCGCGACGGCCAGGACTTGCGTGGGATTGGACTCCTTGTAGTTCTTGAAGTGCCCTACCGAGCCGTAAACCTTTTGGTCGGCGTTATCCCGAACGCAACAGGTATTGAAAACCGCCACATCCGCTTGTGCCGGATCGTCTGTTAGCGTGTAGTGGCGCTTGGCCAGCATCCAGGAGATCAGTTCCGAATCGTACTGGTTCATCTGGCAGCCGTAAGTCTGCAGATAGAAAGTCCGAAGTTCGGGAACGGCAAGACCCTCGGAGGCGGCCGTCGCGCCTTCTAGAGTCTTAAGTTCGGCGGTGGTGGGTGTCACGAACCGGCTCCGACCGGAACCTTGCCCGCCTGAGCGTCAGCCTTGATCATCTCGACAGCCTTCTTCAGTTGAAGATCATTTTCGCCACGACCGACGAACTTCGGCTCCATTTCCACGAAAACATCAGGTTCCAACCCGTGCTTGTTGATCACGTAGCCGGAGGGCGTGTAGAACTTGGCGATCGTCAGCTTCAGCGCCGATCCGTCAGAGAAGGGATAGAGCTGTTGAACCGAGCCTTTTCCGAAGGACTTCTTGCCAACCAGTTTGGCCAAGCCGTGGTCACGCAGAGCCCCCGCGGTGATCTCGGAGGCCGAGGCGGAATACTCGTTGACCAAAACCACCGTAGGCAAGGGCGCGCCCGACAGGTTGGAACGATACTCGCGCTTACGGTTTCCACGGTCGATGGTGTACACCACCAGACCATCCGATTTATCCAAGAACTGTCCCACCACGTCCACCGCCGCGTCGATGTATCCACCGCCGTTGTTGCGCAAGTCCACGATGAGAGACTTAGCCCCCTTGGCCTTTAAGGACTCGATGGCGGCCGCCATCTCATCTCCGGTCTGAGCGCCGAAGAGGCGCAGTCGGATATAGCCTATGTTGTCCTCGAGCAGCTTCGCGCTCACCGAGACGACGTGAATCTTGTCTCGCACGACGTTGAAAATAAGAGGTTTAGGCTCGCCCTTGCGTTCGATCTCAAGCTTCACCGTGGAGCCAAAAGGCCCACGAATCTTGGTCTGAGCGGCCTCGATATCAATACCATCCGTGCTCTCATCGTTGATCTTGAGAACCTTGTCGCCGGACAAGAGTCCCGCCTTATAGGCCGGAGTTCCCTCGATCGGCTCAAAGACGGTAAGCCTGTCCTTGTCTTCTTTATCAAGTTCGATGTAGATACCGATTCCGCCGAACTCCGTCGCTTGCATCTGTTCTTGAAGTTTGGCGTAGTCATCGGGGAGCATCAACAGACTATAGCGGTCCTCCACTCCGTCGAGCATCCCCAGGATGGCGGCGAAGGTTAGAAGATTCTTATCGATCTTGCCACCATAAAGAGACAGGATCTGCGGAAGAACCTTCTGATCGGGGTCGAGCTTGTCGAGGTCGGTCGCTGGAACCTTAGCCTGTTCACACAGGTCCTTGATTTCGCTTTTGACACCCTCGAAGAGTTTTTCCGAAGGGACATCCTCGACGTAGCTTTTCTTGATGTAATAGTAGACGTTACGGAATAGCGCCTCGTCCGGCTCGAACTTGAGCTTCTTCGGGTCCTTGATCAGCTCGGAATAGTCCCGCTTCGGATCTTTTTCCTCTTCCTCCGAACCAGGCTTGGAGGTGTCGGCTTGAGCCACGGGCTTATCGACCTGAGCTAAAAGGGACGAGACGTCCGGCTTCTGCAGGGCCGGTGTGGCCGTGGCGACCGCCACCCTGGCCGGAGTCTGGTCCTGCTCGGGGCTCATCGCTTGTTCGACTTGACCAGAACACGCGGTGACCAACAGGACACACCCGACCAGCCAATTTTTGAGAGGATACTTACTCAACTTCTCACCTCGAAATCTTCGTTCGACGAGTCTTCGCCGATCGAGCTAGCTTTTCTAACGCGTAAGCCAGATCGATGTTTCAGCCAATCGGCCATCTATCGCAACATCGGGAGTATATATCAACTGTCCTTGGAAATGGAAGCGCGGACGCCTTCTCTCCTCGAGAAAGTAGCGTCCGCGCTTTTAGCGAAACGTAAACCCAGGGCCCACTTAGTCCTCTAATCGAGGGTCTAAGAGACCGTAGCCTTTCTTTCGCTTGAAGACCACGTTGATTCGACGCCGGTCTTCATTGAAGAAGGCGTAGAACTCGTGTCCGGCCGACTCCATCTCCTTGATCGCTTCCTCAATAGATAGAGAGAGCGCGTAGAAAGAGTGAACCTGCTCCACACGGGGGGCATAGGGCGAAGCGGACTTGGCATTGCCGTTGGAGGAGGGCTTCTTCTCCAACTCCTCGACATTCGCGCCGTCATCCGGAGGCTCGGGCGCTGAGGGGCCGCGAGCGGAATGGCGCGCGGCGACCTTACCTTTCTGCTTTTTCAACTGACGTTCCAGCTTCTCGATCACGCGGTCGATCGAGTTGTACATGTCCTTGCTCTTCTCTTCGCCACGCATGTCGAAGCCTTCTCCGAAGAGATTGACTTCGGCGACATGCCAGTTGCGTTCGATGGACAGGCACACTTCGGCGGAGATGATGTGGTCGAAGTAGCGAGGGATCTTCCCCATCTTCTCATTGACATAGTGCTTGAGGGAGTCGGTGAGGTCGATCTGCTTTCCTTTGACTGTAATCTGCAAACGGTTACCTCCTTTTCTTGGCCTTTCCAGGCTTCTTCATGAGAAAAGGCGAGCCCTCTCGAACTCGCCTTTCCCTGACATTTCTATCCCGATTCGGGGCGACCGACTATCCGACCGGATAATCGGTCTATTTGGCTTTGGTGTGGCTCGCTTTTCCGTTCTTCCAGGCTCGCTTGACCTTAACCACATAATTGCGCGTTTCGGCGAAAGGAGGGACCCCTCCGTACCTCTCCACGTTGCCGGGTCCGGCATTGTAGGCGGCGATCATCAGATCCTCGTTACCGAATCGATCGTACATCATCTTCAGATAGCGCGAACCGGCCGCGATATTCTGCTCGGGGTCGAAGCGGTCGGCACACCCGAGATAGGAGGCCGTGCCAGGCATCAACTGCATCAAGCCACCGGCCCCGGCCGAGGAGACGGCGGTGGGGCGAAAAGCCGATTCGACTTCGATCACCCCTCGAATGAGCCAGGGATCAAGTTGATACTTGGCCGCGTACTTTTCGATCAGGGGGCTGATATCGATCGGCTTCGTCTCCACCTTCGGGACGGTCTTGTAAATAATCTCCGAGGTCGGATTTGTGGTCACCGCGCCGCGTGAAGACAGGCTCATTCGGCGCCGACCGTCCGGAACTTTGTGATAACTTTTGACCTTCGCCGTAATCATAATAGGCGGGAGCTTGCCGACTTTAGAGCTCTCGGGAGCGGGAGCGACTGGAGTCGCGGCGGCCTCATCCTCGAATGGGACCAGGGCGACAGTTTCTTCGAGCGGGCGCGCGAAAGCGACCGAAGAAAGCAAAAGACAAGCTAGGACCGTGCGTTTTAGCAATTCAACACCTCTTCAATGGGCCTCGAAATTCACTCTCAAAAGGCCTGGGTTCAGGGCGGCTCGGGATGGGACCAAAAGGATGGGTGGCCCGCCACCAACGGTATATACCCGATAGTGTGCCTGCCTTTCGCATACCTACAATCCATGGCCTTCTTTTCCGGTCAAAGTTTTTGAAGCCCCTGTACGGGCTTCTCGCTACCGCCGCTTAGGAACCGGTTGTACTCCTAACGCCGCCGAACTATAGTGGCGCGAGCGGGAAGGCCAGGAAGGCGTCTTCTCATGATCATCTGAGCTAAAATCGAGACCGCGATCTCGGCCGGGGTCCGAGCGCCTATCTCAAGACCGATAGGCGCATGGACTCTCCCCAGAGCTTCCGCCGGTATCCCCTCCTCGCGTAACTCGGCAAAGACGGCCTCGATCCGCCTCTGGCTCCCAATCATGCCCAGATACAGAAGCGATTTTTGGGCCATCAGGCGAAGACAGTCCTGGTCGTGCTTATGTCCGCGGGTGACCAGGACAACCGAAGTCCCCGGATGATTGGCCAGCGGGGGGAGCTCAGCGGCATACTCCCCGGCCACCACAGTCCGCGCCTCGGGGAAAAACTCGATCTTAGCGTATTCGGCGCGGTCGTCGAGCACCCAGACCTCGTATCCAACCTCACTGGCCAGCCGGCACAAGGGCCTCGCGATATGACCGGCTCCGACGATGACCAGGCGCAGCTGGCCGCCGAGCGGCTCGGTAAAGCGAAGCTCACCCTGATGAGCTTGGACCAAAGATGGCTCTTCCGACCTGGACTCCGCCCAGAAGACACGTGGCTCGATAGGGCGCGCCTCGTGGCTGTCGCCACTTCGCCAAAACCCCGGGACAACCTCATCCCATGCCGTTTCCAGATGGATTCGCGCTCCGCTTTCGATAGCCTCGACCGCCTGTCCTAACAGGCTGGCTTCCTCGGGGGTGTCCCAGCGAGTCAAGAGAACGTCGAATCGTCCACCACAGACCTTGTCACCACCATCATCCGGGTCCTCGGTGAGGTCCACATGACAGAGATACCCCTTAACCGAATCACGAGAGCGTAGCATCAGCTGAGCGAGTTCATACACTTCGGCTTCGCCGCAACCGCCACCCACCGTACCGTGAAGCCCACCGCTTGAGTCGAGCAACATGTCTGCGCCGACCTCCCGCGGCGTCGAGCCCCATGTCTTGACGATGACCGCTCGAACGACCGAGCGGCCGGCTACGATTTCGCTCTGGGCGAGTCGAAGTCGATCCTCGGGGCGATGCATCTCGACTTACATGTAGGCCTTGCGGTAGAGACCGACCAGCTCCTCCGGCTCGTCTTCAAAGCGAAGATTCAGCCAGCGACAGATCTCTTCCACATCCTTGCCGGGAAGGCTCTTGAGCCCACTCGACTTAAAAAACGTCTCGAGGACGGGGAAGGCGACCCTGGCCGCCGACCCCTGCAGCTCTCTTCCGGCCGAAAGCAGGCGGTCTCGCTCTTCAACTGGCAATCGGGTGAGCACGGTGGCCAACAAGCCGGGAGTCAATAAGGACAGGAAAACCCAACCCTTCTGCAGCTTGTTCAAAGTCGTCCACTTCAAAGAGCCGGCCGCTTCCTCTCGCTTCTTGATGATCGTCATGACGAGCATCAAGGGGGCCAGAACCGCTAACAACTGCCAGCCATTGAGCTGGTCTAGTAGACTAAACACCAGGTCTTGTCTCGAAGACCACTTTGGAATTTTCCAACTCGCGAGGCTTGTCCGGATTGACACCTTTAGCTAGAGCCACGTAGAAGGCCATCAACTGCATAGCCGGATACATCAAGAGAATTCGGGAGATCTCCGAAAGCCCACTCTTGAGCTCCACCGAATGCTCCACCCGGATAGCGTGCTTTTGCTCGAGACTCTCGGCTACCAGAACCCGCTGGGAGCGTGTCATTCCGAGCGCGAACGATGTGGTCAACTCCGCATCGCGGAAGGTGTCGGAGACCAACGAAATAGTGAGAGTCTGGTTGGTCAACCAGGTCGGATAGCCGTGGCGGAACTCCAAGGGCCTCTCATAGTCAGCTACCATGGCCGCCATTTCACGAAACTTGAGCGCCCCGTAAAGAGCGACTCCGTAATACGGACCCGAACCTAGAAAGGAGGTGTGCGTCGGCAGCGGCTTGATGCTGGCGACGGAACGAACCTGATCCTGAATGGAGCGAAAATCTACCACCTCGGCGCACTTTTCCAGCTCTTTGATAAAAACGTCTTTGCCGGAAAGCCAGGCGGTGAGCACCATCGAGTAGAGCAAAATGGAGGAGATGGAACGGGTGCGAACCGGAGTTTCTTCCAGCGTGTTTTGGGCCAGGAGTTTTTGGTCCGCCAACTCGGCGATACTCCCGGGTTCGGCTCCGAGATAGAGCACCTTACAAGCCGGGTGTAGCTTTCGCATCTTCTCCACGGCCCACTGAGTATCCAAGTCGTTACCGTCGGTCGAGATGGCAATAATCAGAGACTTGATACGGCTGTCGTAAGGAGGTCGACGCAGATACAGGATCTCGCTCGAAGGCTTAGCTACCGTATTGAGTCCCGAGACCAGATGAAGAATCGAGGCCGCTGAGAGCGCGACAGCATACCCATCCCCCGAGCCGATCAACAATACCTGTCCGAAATTCTCCGCGCGTAGCCAGCCGACGATCGTATCTTTGACAACCGCGGATTCCTCAATGACCGACTTCCAGGCGCGTGGCTGGTCCTGAATATCGGCGAATACGGCTCCACCCTTCTGATATAACACCTGGTACCTCCGCTTCGAGCTTTGATCAGCCGAGTTTTCTCCTAGCCCGAGGCAGCTCCTGCCCGAGCCCGTTGGCGCAAATAAGCATCGGCTAAGACCAGCCAGGTCATGGCTTCCACGATGGGCACCGCCCGAGGTAAAACACAAGGGTCGTGGCGGCCTTTGGCCGCCAGTTCCACCTCTTGCCCGCTCTCGTCGACCGTGCGCTGAACTTTTCCGATGGTCGCCGTGGGCTTGAAGGCCACACGAAAATGAAGCGGCTCCCCGTTGCTAATCCCACCCTGCACCCCGCCGGAGCGATTGGTACGGGTCCGCACTCGCCCCTCCTGGATATAAAACTCATCGTTGTGCTCGCTTCCGGTCAGGCGCGTGCCGGCAAATCCGGAGCCGATCTCGAAGCCCTTCGAGGCCGGAAGGCTCATCATCGCCTTGGCAAGCTCGGCTTCTAGCTTATCGAAGGCGGGCTCTCCCCAACCCGCGGGAAGTCCCTGGGCGAAGGCTGTCACAACCCCACCCAGCGAGTCTCGATCGCGGCGAGCCTTGTCGATAGCCTCGAACATGGCAAGTGCTGTCTCCTGGTGAGGGCAACGGACGGGATTGGACTCCACCGCTTCTCGTGTGACGCTGGCGGGGTCGAACTCGGGGCATTCGATGCGGTGGACCGACTCCACCCAGGCGGTGACGCGCAACTCCGGTAGAGCGCTTTGCAAAAGTTTGGCCGCGATGGCCCCACCCGCGACTCGGGCGATGGTCTCGCGAGCGCTCGCCCTGCCCCCGCCGGAGGCCGCGCGAACCCCGTACTTGGCCTGATAGGTGTAGTCGGCGTGAGAGGGGCGATAGACCTGGGCGAACCCGCTGTAAGAGGAAGGTCGGGCATCCTTATTGCGGACCAGCATCCCGATCGGGGTCCCCAACGTTCTGCCTTCCTGGATACCTGAAAGGATCTCGACGGCGTCCTCTTCCTGCCTCGGAGTGGTCAGAAGGCTCTGTCCCGGACGGCGCCGGTCGAGCTCGGCCTGAATCTCCTCCACCGAGAGCTCAAGGCCCGCCGGGCATCCGTCCACGATGACTCCAACCCCACCTCCGTGCGACTCTCCAAAACCGGTGATCCGAAAAAGTTGGCCAAAGGAACTACTCATGTCGCGGCCTTTCCACTAAATGGGCGGCCAACACCTCCGCCGGATGAAGAGCCACCCGGTCGGTGAAGGCCTTGATCTGCTGGCGACAGGAGATTCCAGCGGCCACGACGCGCCCGCCGCGCCGGTGGGTGGAGACGGCGGCCGGAATAAGCTTGCGAAAAGCCATGGCCTTACTCAGCTCGTAGTGCTCTTTCTCGTATCCAAACGAGCCAGCCATCCCACAACACCCGGAATCGCACTCCATCACCTCGGCTCCGGGCAGCTTACCCAGCAACTTGAGGGAAGGCTCGTTTCCGACCAGCGCCTTCTGATGGCAATGTCCGTGCAAAAGCAACGGTGGCGCGCCCTCGGCAAGCGGCAGTTCCTTGTCTTGCAAAAACTCTTCAAAAGTCATACAGAGCTTGGACAGCGGCAAGAGATCGGGATCGTCGATGAGGGAAAAATAGTCATCCCGTAGGGCCGAGATACAGGACGGCTCCAGCCCCACGATCGGGATTTCGTCGGCGATGAAGCGGCGCAACCTGTTCAAGTTGTCCACCGCATGGCGCCGAGCCAGATCGGAGAGCCCCTTGGAGATCATGGGACGTCCACAACAGTTACGGTCGGCGATGGTCACGGCGTAGCCAAGTCTCTCCAGGACGGTGACCGCGGCCTGAGCCACCCAGGGCTCGAGATAGCCGTTGAAAGTGTCGACAAAAAGCACTACCCGAGGTCGAGTCGGGTCTTCTCGACGTCCCTCGTGCCGACGCCACCAGTCCCAGAAGTTCTGTCGCGCGAAGGTGGGAAAATCACGTTCCGGGGCCAGACCCACCAGGTGCTGGACCAGCGGCTTGAGAGGAGAGTCTAAGAGCCAATTGCTGACCGGCGCCAAGGCCGAACCGAAGCGCGACATCAAGTCGGCGCGGGCGAAGGCTTGCACTCGCCAGGGCACTCGATGTGTCTTGTAGTAGCGGCTGGTCACCTCGAACTTCATCTTGGCCACATCCACCCCGGAGGAGCACTCCGACTTGCAGGCTTTACATTCCAGACAGAGGTCCAAAGCCTGTTGCAGGCGCGGTCCGTGAAGCTCCTCGATGGGAAGTCGACCGGTCAAGATGGCCCTGAGCAGGTTGGAGCGACCACGCGTGCTATGCTCCTCATCACCGGTAACCATAAACGATGGGCACATGGTGCCGCGCTCGGTCTTGCGGCAGACCCCGGCACCGTTGCACAGTTCGACCGCGGCAAGAAAGCCGCCCTCTCGGCTCCAATCAAGCTCGGTCTGCACTTCCTGAGGCCGGTACTCCTGGCCTTGACGAAGGTTTTCCGTCATCGATGGAGAGTCCACCACCATGCCCGGATTGAGCAGCCTTTTGGGGTCGAAGAGGATTTTGACTTCTCGAAAAAGCTCGTAGAGAACCGAACCGAACTGCTTTTCGTTCCAAACCCCTCGGGCCAACCCGTCACCGTGCTCGCCGGACATCGATCCGCCGAACTCGATCACGAGATCGGAGATCTCGCTCGAAAGCGCCTCCATCGTCGCGACCTCTTCGGGGCGTCGTAGGTCCAGGAGCGGCCGAATATGGAGACAGCCGACCGAGGCGTGGGCGTAGTAAGCCGCCGTCGTGCCGTGCTTTCGCACGATCTGGTCAAAACGCTCGACGTATTCAACCAGACGCGAGGGATCGACCGCCGTATCCTCGATAAAAGCAATCGGCTTTCGCCCTCCGGGAAGTCCCAAAAGTAGCGGTAGTCCCGCCTTTCGAACCTGCCAGATTCGCGTCATCTGGGACTCTTCGGTGAAATAGGGGGTCGCGTAGCTCGAACCGTGAGAGGCTAGCAGCCTCGCCGCGCTCTGGAGCTGGGAGACGACTTCGCCGCGATTCTCTCCAAAGTACTCGGTCAGCACCACCGCCTCCGGCTCGCCCTCGAGAAATCCCATCTGACGCGAGATGGAGAGCTGGGTCCTAGCCAGGTCCAAAAGCATCTTATCCATCAATTCACTAGCGGCCGGTCCCGTCTCCATCAGCGCGGCGTTGCCCAACAGAGCCTCTTTGAGTCCACGGTAGTGACTGACTAAAAGGCCACGAGCCTTGGGGCGCGGGGTCAAATGCAACCGCGCGCGCGTGATCAGTCCCAGGCTTCCCTCGCTACCGACGATGAGCTTGGCCGGATTGAAATTCGTGATCGGTGGCGCTAAAGGCGCCCTCTGCCCTCGGAAATCAGGAACGCCCCAATTCAAGGCATGGAGGCCGCGCAGAAGTTCGTCGAGATTGTAGCCGGAGACCCTCCGAAGAATCTTGGGAAAGCGACTGGCAATCAGTTCTCCGTTGTTTTTCACCAGCCGGACAAGCTTTCGGGTCAACTCGGCACTTCGGCCGCCGCCCTCCATCGCGCGTTCAAGAATCTCGCGGGACATGGGTCGAAACTGATGAAGCTCGCCTAGGCCGCAAAGAAAAGTCAGAGCCTCCACATGATCGACTGTCTTACCGTATAGTACCGAGCGAGTTCCGGAGGAGTTGTTGGCGATCGCCCCTCCCAGGGTAGCGTGCTCAGCAGTGGCTGGATCGGGTGCGAACATCAGGCCGGTAGCCGCTAGTTGAGCGTTCAGATGGGTGATGACAAGTCCCGGTTCGACCTCACACCACGATTCTTCCGGCACGACTCGAAGAAGACGATTGAGGTATTTGGAGGTGTCGACCGCGACTCCAGCACCCACAGCCTGTCCGGCCAGAGAGGTCCCGCCTCCCCGCGGAATCAGTGGAACCTCACAGCGATGGCAGGCGCGGAGCAAAATTTCCATGTCTTCAGGCTCGCGCGGCACAGCCACCAGCAGAGGGCTCCGCTGATAGATGCTCGCATCGGTAGCGTAGAGCATCCGCGAGAAGCGTCCGGTCATAAACTCCCCCCGGAATTCGCCGGAGAGCGCCTGCCTTAAAGCGGCCAATTTATCCTGGTACTCGTTTTCAACCAGGGTCGGAACTGACGCCATCACGGCCTCCTAACAAAAAGGACCAGCCCGACTCGAACAAACGAGTCAAGCCGGTCCCATCGCGCGGTTCGCGCCCCTTACTCCTAGAGATCCGGCCGGGAACCCTATTGAAACACTATAGGCAGTACAACCCGGCCGAATCTCTAGACAATATATTGGGCGTCTCCGGCCCTTCGGCCGGACTCCTACTAGGTTCCCTCGAGGGTGTGCACGAAGTGCACGACCTGCCAGACTTCCTCTGGCGTGAGGGTTCCCTCCATAGGCGCCATGCCCGTCCCGTCCACACCATAGAAGATGGTTCGGTAGAGACCGCGATCACCGGCACCGTACTTGAACTCACCCCTGACGTGGAGATTGCGAGGGGGCGGGTCGAGCGCCTTACCGGCATCACCGTCACCCTTGCCTTCGGCACCATGACAGGTGGCGCAGTTAGCCGCGAAGAGCGACTTGCCTTTAGCCACTGAGTCCGGGGTGGAGGCAGGAGCCGTAAGCTTCAAGACCTCCTCATACCCGGTCATGCCCTCAGCATTGGCGAAGTCGTCATCTCCAGCGGCAACCGGTGCTCCGGATACCGCCGCCGTGGGAGTTCCGCTGTCGCTCGCAGCCGGAGTCTCACTGGTCGCGACGGGCTCCGAAGTGGACGACACGGGCGGTACGGTGTTGTCCTGGGTTACAGGAGCTCCCGTCTGATAGCCCTGCGGTTTAGGGCCGCTACAACCGGCCCAAGCAATAGTTGAAACTAAGAGAATGGCTCCCAGCCATCGATTTAAACCCACGATAGTAGGCCTCCCTATCCAATCTTGTTCGATGGTACTTTCGGCTGGACCCTACAGGGGTTGCCGAGCATGGCCGACCTTCTCGCGGAGGATCCGGTTTCCTTCTAAGCGGATTCTCCTTTAGGTTTAGCACTTAACCATCCCTGTCTTCGTAGAGCCCACGCAGAATCTCATCCGGTCCGGACCGTTGTTCGGAGAGTTCAAAGTTCGACCAGCGACGCCAAGCCGCTCTCAAGGGGCGAAGCGTCATTGGGCGGGCCACGGGGTCCTCCTCGAGACATGCGAACAGCACCATCAATAGTTGCTCCGTGCGATGCCGTTGACGCTCAACGCCCTCTTCTCTAGACATTCGCGAGCGAATGATCGCCTCACTCTCTTGGAGCTTCGGCGGGCGTGCCGTCAAAACATAGAGTACCGTCGCGGCTAAGGAGTAGACGTCGTGGCGTTTGGCGCTGGATTGACCGGTGGCTCGCTCAGGAGCCGAGTAGGGCGGGGAGTAGACGGCGAAATCCCCAGTCAGACGGCTCCCCTCTCGCGTCACTAGCCCGAGGTCCACCAATCTGTAACGCCCCTCTCGAGTGCGCAAAACATTGGCAGGCTTGAGGTCCCCGAAAACCACGGGAGGAAGGCACTGGTCGTGCAGATACTCCAGCGCGCTCAACAGTTCTTCGAGAAGCTTGAAGGCTTCCTCGAAGGAGAACTTGCCATGACATAGGACCGCCTCTTCCAAGGTTTGTCCCGAGACCCAATCCATGACCAGAAAGTAACGGGTTGTTTCAGCGAAAAATTCCCGCAGCTTGGGCAAAGCTGGGTGAGAAAGAGTGGACAAAAAAGAAGCTTCGTTAACCATCAGGGCGTTGAACACCTGATATTCCCGGGGGCTCCAACCGGCTGTCTCCACCGCTTTGACGGCCACCAACCCCTGAGGCCCCTCAGCCAGAAAAACTTCCCCAAAGCCGCCCAACCCCAGAGTTGACAATAACCGATAGCGACCGCCACCTATCCGTTCGCGGCTCTTCATCTCGGCCTTGATTCTGAGCTCAGGACTCAACTACCTGGAAAGAGGGGACTTCCCGATCGACTCGTCGAAAGCGGCCCGCCCTTGGGAAGGCAGCGCCCCCCAATGTGTTCGGAACAACCGCTAAGGAGCAACCCAATGAAATCCTTCTTTCGTTACACCCCAACCTGGTTTCGCCTGATGCTGGTCGCCTCGGTCGCCGTGGTCACCTATGGCATCGGCAACCTAGACTGCGCCTCCAGTGACCAGGCCAAACCGGCTAGTGATGTCGAGATCTCCGCCCACGAGATTCACGATACCCTCTGGCTCGACCGCGTCCCCGAGATGATGCACGACAGCTGGCAGGGATACCTTTTCACCCCTGACAACGTCGGCCTCTCGGTTCAGGCCGACTCGGCTTTCAAGATCACTATCGAGATCTTCGAATTTCAGCTTCGCAAAGCGAGCATCCGCTGGCACTTCCCCCACGATGGGAAAAAGGCGGAAACCAAATTCACCATCGAGAAGCTGAAGAAGCCGACCAAGCATTTCGACCGCCAGTTGACCATCGAGAACGACCCCAAGAACGGTGGACAGACCAAAGTCTATTTCACAGGTCCTGAATTCGCCAACGCCGCGACCATCGAGAAGCTGGCTCCCGGAGCCCTCGCTCGCCTACGCGCTGAAGCCTCCAATATCCAAGAGTAAACTCGCGGATTTCTCTCAAGAAGGCCTCGCCTCGGCGAGGCCTTCTTCGTTGTTGTCAGACTAGGGCCTGTCAAGGAATAAGATGTACAATTGAGCGTGGCGAGGCGCCCCGCCAGCAAGGAGCGATGAGGGGCGAACCTCGGTCCCGCTAGACGGGATACTCCGCTGTATTTAACCGAAGAGCGACGCCGCTGGAGGGGATGACTCGATGCGCTCAATGTACAGATTATTTCTTGACAGGTCCTAAGGTTCGCGCGTCCAGGTAACGCGACGGCGTTAGGCCAGTCAAGCCACGGAAAGCATGAGTTAGATGGCTATGGCTAGAAAATCCGACATCGAAAGCCAACCCCGAAAGGTCAACGGGGCCCTCGGCCAATAGACTCGCCGCCCGCCGTACCCGCCGCCGTAGAATATACTGCCCCGGGCTTATTCCAAAAGTTGCTGAAAATCTTCGGCACAGCTCGCTCCGGGATAGCCCACTTTCTCGACACAACTGTTCGAGGCGAATCGGTTCGCTCAGATGACCCTCAATGAACTGCTCGAGATGTTTAACCGTCGACCCATGAAGCTTGGGCGATTCCAGTATTCTCGCTTCTGTGCGCAGATGTTGCCCCAGAGACCACATCAGTCGCCCGCAGGTCGCTTCTAGGCCGATTCGCGACGTTTGAGCGCGGAGCTCGAAGAGTGAAGCCGCTATTTCGGGGTCGCGATAGCAAAACCGAGAGGACGTTTGGAACTCGCCAACTCCACCCAGGGCTTTGAGATTCTTGGGAGATAAACGTAGTAACAAGTAAGCCATGGAGCTGCCCCGAGCGACCCCACGATAGATTTCACCGGCTCCAATCCTCCAGATCTCACCCGGTAAAGGGACATCTCCACAAGAGAGTCCGTCTCCCGTCTCGGTATTCAAGCCGTGGAGCTTCCCACCCAGGTGAAAAATCCAAGTCTGCTCCTCCGGCTTCATCTGCCATGAAGCCGTACCGCTAAGCGACTCAACCCATAACTCGAGACGACTCGAACGCCAAGGCAGAGAGAAACGAGGCTCCATCTGGGACGATTCTGGTAGTCCGCTCTCGCGCCCTTGTGTACCCTGCGTCGCGGACGATTTTTCGCCCAATCAAATCTAGGAGATTTTTGATGTCGCAAATTCTTTCCAATAAAGTCGCGCTGGTCAGCGGAGGCGGCAAGAACCTCGGTGGAGTCATTTCTTTGGACTTAGCCAAAGCTGGAGCTAAAATCGTCATTCACTACCACAGCCCGAGCTCCAAAGCGGAGGCCGAGATCGCTGTGGCGGCCATCGAGGCCGCCGGTGGACAGGCTAAGATTGTCTCAGGGGACCTGACCAAGGTCTCCGAAGTTCAGCGGGTTTTCTCTGAAGCCAACGACGCCTTCGGTGGCCTCGATATCGCCGTCAACACAGTCGGCCAAGTGCTCAAGAAGCCGATTCTCGAGACCACCGAGCAAGAGTTCGACCAGATGTTCGAGGTCAACAACAAAGCCGCCTATTTTTTCATTCAAGAGGCTGGTCGCACCTTACGCGACGGCGGTAAGATCATCTCCGTGGTGACCTCGCTGCTCGCCGCCTTTACCGGCTATTACTCGGTCTACGCCGGCTCGAAGGCCCCGGTCGAACACTACACCCGCGCGGCCGCCAAAGAATTCGGAGGGCGTGGGATCTCGGTCAATAACGTTGCCCCAGGTCCCCTGGATACTCCCTTCTTCTACCCGGTGGAGTCTCCCGAAGCCGTGGCCTATCACAAGTCGGCCAGTATGAACGGGCAGCTCGGCGACATCAAGGATATCGCCCCGATCGTTCGCTTCTTGGCCAGTGAAGGTTGGTGGATCACGGGGCAAACACTGTTTGCCAACGGTGGCTATACGACTCGGTAGCGATTTTCTTTCCGGCAAGAGATCGGTTGCCTCGAACAGAAGCCTTGGCGCCATGAGGCAGCTCTATCTCCAGGCCCCCAACGACCTTCACCTTCGCCTCACCGACGATCCCGTTCCGGGACCTGGTGAAGTGATCGTGGAGGTCAAAGGCACGACCACCTGTGGCACCGATCTCAAAACTCTGCGTCGCGGTCACCCGAAGTTTCCCATGCCGACTCCTTTCGGGCACGAGTTCTCCGGGGTGATCAGCGCTGTGGGCGAAGGAGTCACGGAGTGGAAGGTGGGTGACGAGGTGATGAGCGCCCCCACCGCTCCTTGCGGGGAGTGCGCGCTTTGCCGGCGGGGACTGTCCAATCTTTGCGACCTCTGCATGGACGGCTTGATTCTAGGAGCCTTCGCCGAGAAAGTGCGTGTGCCGGCCCACATCGTTAAGCGGAATCTGTACTCTAAGCCGGAACATCTCGACTTTTTTGAAGCCGCCCTGATGGAGCCGCTGGCCTGCGCGGTTTATGGCCAACAGAAGCTTCCCAGTCTGCGCGGGAAGTCCGTGGCTATCATCGGCGCCGGTCCGATAGGTCTGCTCCACCAGATGCTGGTGGTCAACGAACGACCCTCCCGACTGCTGATGCTGGGCCGCAAAGAAGCCCGCCTGGAACTGGCCGACCAGATCGGAGCCGACGAGGTGATCGACACCGACGCTGAAACCGATCTGCGAGAGGCTCTGCGGCGCCGAACGGACGGCCTCGGAGTCGACGTCGTGATCGAGTGCACGGGCCAACCGGAGGTCTGGGTCGGCTCGATCCTCTCAACCGCCAAAGACGGGACGACCCTTCTTTTCGGCGGCTGCAAAGGCGGGACCAAAGTGCCTTTTCCCATGCAGCACATCTGGGACCGGCGCCTGACCGTGTTCGGCGTCTTCCACTTCACCCCCGAGGCGGTCTCCGAGGCTCGCGACCATCTCTGCAGCGGTCGCCTGCCGGTGGAGCACCTGGTCACCGAGGTTCGGCCCATGTCCGACTACCGCGCCATCTTCGAGGATCTGATCGCCGGTCGAGCGGTAAAGATCGGGATTGAGCCATGGCACTAGTCCGTGACGAGAAGCCTTGGCTCGCTGATTTTACCGCTGGAAATCTTACCAGATCTCGAACGTGATGGTCGCCTCCGCCCCGCCCCGAGTCGTGCCCACGATCACGTGGTAGGCGCCCGAATGAGGCAGCTTCGCATACCAGACCTGCTGCCCGTTCTTGGGCCGTGAGTGCCCCAACTCCCAACCACCCGGGCTGATCACGTCAAACTCCGCGTTGTCTTCCAGAGAGTCACACACGATCCGCATGCGCTGGCCGGCACGGGCCTCCAAGACGAAGGTAGAGGTGCCCCCGCGCGGAACCCCCTCCACCAGGGTCGCGCTGCTGGCACCCGCGGCAAAGCGCACCGGCACCATCCGATCGTTTTCGGCCGAGGCCACGCCGACGGTCACGAGCAGTAAAAGAATGAGGACGTGCCAAAACTTCATGGCTTGAAGTTCGTCGAAGCTTGGAGTCTTGCCTTTACTAGCTGTCTGAGTCGTTTTGAGAAAGCCTGCACGAGTAATTCCAGACCACCGTCACCCTAAGTTTGGTCATTCCGCAATCATTCCAGTCAGACTACCACTCAAGGCCTCTTCATTTTTGAAAATTCATGATGAACTTCGCGTTCGTTTTCTCAAGATCAGTAAGAAGAGAATCGCTGTAACTTGGATTAACTCTGTACCAAGGTTGACGAGAAAAGAAAGCTCGTAAGTCGGGGTCGGTGAAAGAACGTCCGTATCGCGCGTAGATCGTATTTCTAATCAAAGTTAAATGCTTGGCGCTAAACCCTCCGAGGTCGGCGTCCGTCAGGCGAGTGTTGCTGGCTCGAGTTCCTAAGTTCACGATACGAGATTCCGCACTGCTCACTCTAGAGGCGCTCACTTGCGGCGGAGAATAGGTATAAATCCAGCCTCACCTTCATCTTTGCCCCTCATATTGGCTTCGAAGTACGGTGACGGCAGCTTCATAGAGTAGAAAATCCAATGAGCCGTCCTTAATCGGCTCCCAAGGTCGATCGTTTTCAGAAGATTGGCCCTCACATCCGCGCGGTCAGGAAAGCGCGAGGGCTCTCCTTAGAGCGCCTCGCCGAAATCGCGGAACTCAGCGTTACCTACGCGGGAGAGATTGAGCGAGCCAAGAAAGAGCCGTCCCTCTCGCCTTGGCGTTGGGGGTCGAGCCAACTGACCTCATCGCTCCACTCAACAGAACAAATACCCTTCGAGTAAGTAAATTCGAGCTTCTCGCTCGCCTTTCGAATCAGATGAAAGATTTCTATTCAGAGAGCGATGCCAACGCGATTATTCACGCAGTTCTTTCACCGGAACACCCAACTTCGTAGACCTGCTTGCTCCGGTGTCGACGAATCACCAGCTCTTTAGCGATGAAGTCGCCGCAAATTCACTGGCGACCATACTGAGCCACTGGCTTTTCAGCGACAAAGCTAAGGGTTTCTGGCGAGGAAGCCGTGAATGTCAGCCACGAAAGAGCGAAAGTCGTCCAACCGGGTCCGCAGCAACTCAAAGACTTCTCGTCGTCGATAATATGGTAGAGGTGAACGAGCATGTTACGAAATCTAATCATTCCTCGATAGTCATCAAGCCTTGAGTTCGCAAGCGCTCCATGCTGGGCGAGAAGCGCGAGAGCCTGTTGGTGGGTCGAGGGACTTCCCCAACGCTGGCCGGCGATAATATGGTTACAGACGTCGATCATCGCTTCGATGGAGGTTTGAATCAAGTAGCGAGCGGAAGCCCATTTCTCCACTTGCGTGAGAAACTCAGCCCGTGGTGTCCCGCGCAATTTCTCCAGGTGGGCCAGATTACCGTCAATCAAGGCCAGCCGACTCAAAACAAGGTCGTGGTCGATCACCGGTCAGCCAGGGCCGAGGCATGGTAGGATGCTAGGAAGCGCTGATAAGTAGGATAAAAGTCTTGATACTCGGACAGAATGCGGGTGACCTGGCGCAACCTGTCGCGTTGATTTCCCTCCTGAATCAACCGGCCTTCGCTGATGATACGGTAAGCTAGCAAGGGAGGCGCCTGGTCTAGGCGCATCAGGTCGATGTCGTCCGTCCCCAGCGCTTCACACAAAGTAGGGGAGCAAGGGCGGACTCTTGTTGGCCAGTCCCCAGGATCGCGATGTCGATATCGGAGTCGCGGCGATGCGTTCCCCTGGCGCGCGATCCAAAGAGGTAAGCGCAGGCGACCGGGACTTTCGCGAAAGCTTCCTGGCAGGCGGCGGCTATCCGAGCGGCGTCGTTCACACTCCCACCATACCCGACCGTGAAAGGTGCGACAAGAGCGAAAGGTTCGCGCCAGGACTCGCCGTGGGGGACGACCAAATGACCGGGATGTCCAAGCTCAGTCACCTCTATGAACTTCGTGAAGCCCAGACCGATGAGGATCGTCTTTGGCTGCTTGACCTGGCCCAAGATCTCGCGGAGGTGACGGTGGCGCCGCTTCGTGGGGTGTGGGGCGAGCAAGCCCGAGCTTTCGCCAAGAACTCCATCACGGAGCTCTTCGGTTACCAGAGCACCCGCCAGTGGAGATTTTACATAGCCACCGATCGGGCCACCAATGAGCGGGTGGGTTATCTCATCCTGAATATGGATCATGAGTGCCCCTTCGACCGGCGGGAGACTTACATTGAGGACATGGGTGTGGTCTCGGAGTATCTGGGCAAGCGGGTCGGGCATTTTCTCACCGATGAGGCGGCTCGGCTCAGCGCCGAGGCGGGGGTCCACTATCTGGGTGCCCACATCTCCTTCACCAATCGCCGAGCGCTATTAGCCGCGCTCGGGAACGGATTCGAGCTAGAGAGCTATCGCATCGTGCGGCCTTGCACGCCAGAGGCAATCGAGACCACCAAGGCCTCGGAGGGAGCGCTGGAGCGGCAAGCCCAGTTGGAAAAAACACGCAAAGCGGTTCTCTCGCGAAGGATCAAACGCCGGCAGCGCAGCGCCGCCCGTGCCGCCCGACGTGGCGGAGCCGAGGAGTCTTAGGTCAGTTGAGCGAGTGACTATGTAGAGCCGAGTCACTCACTCAGAGTGGAGGATGTCATCCGGTCCAGGTGGGTGGGTGACGTGCAAACTCGAGTCACTCACTCAGAGCGAAGGATGTCGTCCGGTCCAGGTTGGTGAGTGACAGGCAGCATGAATGGCAAAACTAGGAGCCGACGGCGCTGGCCTCGCAATAGGCGCGATAGGCGCAGTTCACACAGTTTCGATAGCTGGGGTTGGGCTCATAGTCGCGCTCTCGAATCCCTAGCGCGGCGCGACGGACTTCTCCCCGCAAGCGGGAAAAGTCGCGCTCCTGAGGGGTGGCGCGACCGATCAGCCCCGAGCCGAGAAAGTCTAGACAGGTCTCGGCCGGGCGCACCCCCACGGTGGATTCTAAAGCCATAGCGTAGAGCACCAACTGGCGGCTCTCGGCGGCCCTCCGGTCGGCCCCCTCCTGGTCCGCCACGGCGCTCGTCTTGTAGTCGACCAGGCGCCACTTCCCCTCGACCTCATCCACCCGGTCCCAGGTGCCGATCAGCCAGTTGTTGTCCCCCAGGTGAGCGCGAAACTCCCTCTCCACGAAACGGGGAACAGGTTCGGCCTGCTCGCGATGCCAGAACTCCTCGATGGTCCGCAACCCCTCCGCCAACTCGTGCTCCCCATGCTCGGCCGAGAGGTATCCCATTCGCTTCCAACGGGTGTGAAAACGGGCTTTGGCCTCTTCCAAAGTGACCTTCACCCCTTGCTGCTTGTACTGCAAAAGGGAGGCCACCGCCTGATGCATGGCCTCGCCGTAGGAGCGCTGATGGGAAGTGGGCGCCGACAGACACAGCACGTACTGGTAAAAGTACTGGCGGCGGCAGCTCCAGTAAGTCTCGAGCTTACTCCAGGTCAAGCGCAGCGGTCGATCCAGGGGCAACGACGGCCAGTTCCGGCTTTCGGAGTTTCGCGCTGGAGCGGCGTGGCGGGCCAATTCCTCCATCGGGGAGCGCTGCTGGGGCCGCAAGTCCATCGGTTTCTCGCTGAAGGCTTCGCGCAGAAACGGACTGACCTGTTGGGAACGCCGATTTCCCTCGTCAAAGGCCATGGACAGCCACAAGAGCCTCTGAGCCCGCGTCATGGCCACATAGAAAAGTCGCCTCTCCTCATCCGTGTGAGCTTGCTCGGGATTGTCCGAGGGAGCCGACATCAGCTCCGCGGGGAACTCCAAGGGATCCTCGCGCCGCCAACTGGGAAATCTCCGCCCGGTCAGCCCTACCAGAAAGATCACCGAGAACTCTAACCCCTTGCTGCCGTGCACCGTCATAATCGAGACGGCCGCGGCGTGGTGGTCCGACTCCACCGTGGGGGGTGAGTCGCCGCTTTCCCGCAGCAGCTCCAGGTGCTCCACAAACTGGGGCAGGCGGTCGGTGGGGAAAAGTGATTCGTGAGCCCGGGCCACATCGAAGAATCGGGACAGGTTGCGCACCTCGGCCACCTCGCTCGGGTGGCTCTGAGGAGCCAGCCGCGCCATCCAGCCCGAGCGAGTCATAAAGGTGTGCAGCAGAGCCCGCGGCGACAACTCCAGAACAAGCTCCGCCATCTCCGCAAGACATGTCAAAAACAACTCGATCTTTTTTACCTCGACCGGCGTCAGCTCCACTCCTCCCTCAGGCCTCCCGCTCCGATGCTCCATCATCGCCTGGTGAAGGGAGAGATTTCTCCTCCGGGCGTAGGCGTTGAGCTGCAGCAAAGTCAGAGTACTCAGGCCAAAGAGCGGACTCGAGGCCAAATGATGGCAGGAGAGCGAGTCGCTGGGGTCCACCACGACCTTGGCGAACGACAGCAAGAGGCGCACCTCCGGTCGCTCGTACAACCCCTGGCTCCCTTGAAAACGATAAGGAATCCCACGGCTCTCCAAGGCTCTCAAGTAGACGTTGGCATCGCGATTGTTGCGAACCAGGATGGCGATGTCGGAGAGCTCCATGTCGGAGCGCGCCATCAGCGCCTCGATCCGCTCGGCCACCGCGTCGGCTTCGTCCGAGACCGCGGCGAAGGTCTTGATCTCGATCGCCTCCTCTCCTAGAGGAACCAGATCGGTACGGCCCGAGAGTAAGCGCTTGTCCAAACCGTGCTGGACCTCCAGGCGGCGCGGATTGTTGTGCACGATGGCTCGATAGGCGGCATCCAGGATGGGGGAAAGGGAGCGATAGTTCTGGCGCAAGACGGCCTGGTGGGCACCCGGAAAGACCTCCGTGAAGGACAAGACGTTGGCAAGCGAGGCTCCGCGAAAGCTATAGATGGCCTGGTCGTCGTCCCCCACCACGGTCAGCCGCGAGCCCTCTCCGGCTAGTTGGCGCACCAGCTCGAACTGAGTCCGATTGGTGTCCTGAAACTCGTCGACCAAGATGTAGCGATAGCGCTGCCTCAAAGAGGCCAACACGTGAGGACTGGTGGAGAGAAGGTCCAAGGTGGTCAGAAGAAGGTCGCCAAAGTCGAGATAGCCGCGAGCGGCCAAAAGCTCTTGATAGACCCGATAGCTTTCGGCCAGCTCCTTCTGCCGATGGTAGCGGTCCCAATCGGCCGGGTCGCTCTCCGAATCGAGATCCCGCTCCAGCTTCTCCACCCAGGCCAAGTAGTCGTCCACTCGGACCCCTTCGTTCTTGGCCTTGTCGAAGTGTCGAGCCAGCGCGTTGAGGTAGGACAAAGGGTCCTGGCGAGGACGGTACCGGTCTAGAGGGAGTGTGAAAAGACTCTCCCGCAAAAGCAGCTTGGCTTGAGCTGAGCTCAGTATGGAGAAGTTCGCGTCGAGGCCAATCTCCAGGGCGTGACGGCGCAACAGACGATCGCAGAGGGCGTGAAAGGTCCCCGCCTCCACTCCGGCCTTCCCCTCGGGCAGCATTTTGTCCAGCCGCTCCGACATCTCGCGGGCCGCCTTGTCGGTGAAGGTCAAGGCCAGGATCTCCTCAGGACGGGCCTGACCGCTTTCGATCAAGTGCACGATGCGCGCGGTCAAAACGGTAGTCTTTCCCGTTCCGGCTCCGGCCACGATCATCAAGGGGCGGCCGCTATCGGTGACCGCCGCCCTCTGCTCGGGCGAAAGCGCGTCCAAGGGCATTTTTACACAGCGGCGGTGGAGCGTTGAACTCCGGCCAGGATCCGCAAGGCCGCCTTAGCCTCTTCCTCGCTCATCGCCTCGATCTGAGCGGCGTCGAGCGCCATCGGTCCGCTGGGCGACTCGCCACCACCGAAGAGGTCCAGCTGCTCGCTGGAGGCCGCGCGGTCGTCCGTGGGCGCCGTCTGTCCCCGCTCGAGTTTCTCCAGCAACGTCTTGGCCCGCGAGAGCACGGCCTCGGGCACACCGGCCAAGGAGGCCACGTGGATACCGTAGCTGCGGTCGGCTCCGCCCGGAACGATGCGGTGCAAAAAGACGATGGTCTCACGGTCCTCTCGCACCGCCACGCGGTAGTTGCGGCAGCCCTTGAGTCGCTTGGCCAGCTTCGTCAGCTCGTGAAAGTGGGTGGCGAAAAGTGTCTTGCACTGCGACTCGTGATACAGATACTCAGCGATGGCCTGAGCCAGGGACAGACCGTCATAAGTCGAGGTGCCGCGCCCGATCTCGTCGAGTACGACCAACGAGCGCGGAGTGGCGAAGCGCAAAATGTTGGCCGCCTCGCTCATCTCCACCATGAAGGTGGACTGCCCCAGGTGCAGGTCGTCGGAGGCGCCGACTCGGGTGAAGACGCGATCCGTCAACCCGATGGTGGCCGAATGGGCCGGCACGAAACAGCCCATCTGGGCCATGATCACCAGCAGGGCGTTCTGGCGGAGATAGGTCGACTTACCGCTCATGTTGGGTCCGGTCAAGACGATCAGGCGTTGCGCGCCGTCCACCGAGAGGCCGTTGGGGACAAAGCGGCTGTCCACGCTGCGCTCTACCACCGGGTGGCGTCCGCCCTCGATCTCGAGAAGATTCTCCGTGGTGATGCGCGGCTTGACCCAGGAGTGGCGCGTGGCTCCCTCGGCGAAGCCGCACAAGACGTCGAGCTCGGACAGCCTTCGAGCGATGTCGCGCAACTCGTCACCCCGCGCGGCGGCTTTGTCGCGCAGGACGCAAAAGAGGTCGTACTCGCGCACCCGGATCTTATCCTCGGCCCCCAGCACCTTGGCCTCGTACTCTTTGAGCTCGGGGGTGAAGTAGCGCTCGGCGTTGGCCAGGGTCTGCTTGCGGATGTAGTGCTCGGGCACCGAACCCAGATTGGAACGCGTGATCTCGATGTAGTAGCCGAAGACGTGATTGTATCCGACCTTGAGCGACTTGATGCCGGAAATCTCCCGCTCGCGCTCTTGAAGCTCGGTGATCCACTGCTGGCCCGAGCCTTTCAAGGCCCGAAGCTCGTCCAGCTCTTGGTCGTAGCCGGGAGCGATCAGACCGCCCTCGCGCAAAGAGACCGGCGGCTCCTTGGCGACGGCTCTAGCGAGCTCCTCGGCCAGAGAGTTCATTCGATCGAAATCCTCGGTCAGGCGAATCAAGGTCGGATCGCCGCAGGCCTCGCAGCTTCGCGCCAGGCGTGGCAAGGCCAACAAAGAGCGTCCTAAAGCCTGCAGGTCACGAGCGTTGGCCGTGCCGTAGCCCACCCGAGAATTGAGCCGTTCGATGTCCGAGACGGTGCCCAACTGGCGGCGCAAGTCCGCCCGCGCGGGGGCGTCCTCCACCAACGACTCGACCGCCTCCAGACGCTCCTCGATGGCGCCCTGATCGAGCAGTGGAGAGAGGATCCATTGGCGCAGGCGTCTGGCCCCCATGGAGGTACAGGTAAAGTCGCAAGCCCACAGCAGACTGCCTCGCCGTTCCCTTCCCAACAGGGTCTCCACCAGCTCCAGGTTTCGCCCCGATGTCGAATCGATCACCATGTGCTCGCTGGAGCGATAGCCGACCGGAGCCGACAAACTCAGCGCCTTACTCCCCTGGGTCATCTGCAGATAGCGCAACAGAAGCCCGGAGGCCATCAGGGCGGCACCCGCCTCGTCGAGGTCGAGCGACTTCAAGGGCGCGTTGGGGAAAGCCCTTTTGATCAGTTCTCGGCTGGTCCCGAGCGAAGGCTGGCCCTCCCAGGTGGCCACCGCGCAGTGCAACCGATCCTTTAACGCCGTCAACTGAAGATACAGGGAGCTCCCTTGGGCCACCACCACCTCGGCCGGACGAAAGCGGATCAGCTCTTCCTCCAAACGGTCCCACCGGGCCCCGAACTCGGTGCAGAGAAACTCTCCCGTGGAGATGTCGGCGAAAGCGCAGCCGTACTGTCCCCCTTGCTCGGACAACGCGCACAAGAAATTGTGCTTCTTCTCGTCGAGGAGCCCCGGATCCAAAATCGTACCCGCGGTGACCGTGCGAATCACCTCGCGGCGAACCAACCCCTTGGTGAAACGCGCCTCCTCCATCTGCTCGGCGATGGAGACGCGGTGCCCCGCCGTGACCAGAAGGCGCAAGTAGTTGTCCAAGGCGAAAAAGGGCACCCCCGACATCGGCACCTTACGACCGCCGCCGGCTTCCTTCGCCGTCAAGACAATCTCGGCGTCCTGGGAGACGGTGACCGCGTCCTCCCCGTAAGCCTCATAGAAGTCCCCCACCCGCATCAGCATGATGGCGTTCGGATGCTCGTCCTTAAGCCCGAAATACTGGGCAAAAAGCGGTGTCAGTGTTTCCCTGTCGAGGTCGGCGTCGCGATGGGCTTCGCGCTCTGGATCGGTTTGGCTCATGGCAAGTCGCGTTTTTCGACCTGATGAGAAGATTCCCCCATGAAAACCTTAAGTTTTCACTCTTTACGCGGCCCGTGTTCTACCCTATAAAGAATCTACAGGCGCCCGTTGGAGGAACTCAAGGACCCTAATCAAAATGGGCGCGTATTCCCGACATCGAAAGGATAGTCAATTGCTCACAGAACTTGAGATCGACCCAGAACTCGCCTATGACGATGATGATGACGACGACTGGGATGATGACGATTGGGATGACGACGAGGATGAGGACGACGACGAAGACGAGGATGACTTCGACGACGATGATGATGATGACTCCGATCGTTACTCCGATGAGGAAGAAGGCGAATGGAGCGATGACACCTTCGACGACGACTGGACCGACGACGCTCCTGAAATGCCTGAAGGTATCGGCGAAGACGAAGACAGTGATGATGACGACGACAGCGACAACGAGGAAGACGAGGAAGAGGACAACTGGGTCAAAGACGAAGAGAAGTAGTCTTCGCCCTTAATATCTCGCCCTCCCGTAGACGCCGCTTCCCACCGAAGAGGGGCGTCTACGGACATAGACTATTCTTGCTTACCCGTAAGCTCCTCGTAGACAACATTGTGGTTTGTATAGATGCAGATGTCCGCGGCTAGCTCCATCGCTTTCTCCGCGATCTCTCGAGCCGTCATTTCCGTGTGCGCCAATAGTGCACGGGCCGCCGCCAGAGCGTAGTTCCCTCCAGAGCCAACAGCGGCCACCCCATGATCGGGCTCCATCACGTCACCGTTACCTGAGAGCAGCAACGTCGCCTCCTCGTCCGCCACAATAAGCATAGCCTCCAGGCGTCTGAGTATCTTGTCCGTGCGCCACTCCCTTGTCAATTCCACAGCCGCGCGCCTGAGTTGCCCGCGATGCGCCTTTAACTTTTCCTCAAATCTCTCTAGAAGAGTCAGTCCGTCCGCCGCGGAGCCAGCGAACCCCGCCAGAACCTTACCGCCTTCTCCAATTCGGCGGAGCTTTTTCGCCGTCTCTTTGACAACGGTCTGCCCCAGCGAGACCTGACCATCGCCCGCCAACACCACATCCCCTTCACGCCGCACGCAGAGAATCGTGGTGGCTCTCAGTCGTTGTCTGTGCATGAATAAAGCTTGTTCATCATTTTGTCACATCCTTTTTAGGCCTAGGTAACAGTTCGGCACAATCTCGTTCACATGTTCAGGAGAGAATAGATCCATTGCCGAAGACGACTCGGCCACTCAAGAAAGGACACTCGTGCCATGAAATACTCCAAACCCACCATCATTAGCTTTCGGCTGGTCAAGGAGCATCCTTACCTACGGGCGCTTGCCGACATCAGTGTCGGTGGATTTGTGGTGCGAGGGATCAAACTACAGGAGATCCAGCCCGGGGAACTCTCTCTGGGTTTCCCAGGACGGAAGGTTCAAGGACAGTGGCAACTCGTTTGTGAATCTGAAGACGAGGTTTCCCGCCAAGGTCTTCTGTCGAGCCTAACCCAGCACTATAGGGAGGCGGCATGAGTCCTCGGGAGGCTTACGACAGGCTCGCCCGCACTCCCGGCGTTACTGCGGGAAAAGTCGCGCGCTGGTTACGAGACGAGTTCAACGACGACGTTGAGGCGTTAGCCGAGGAAAAAGCAAAGCCGCTCGGTCTTGCTAGCACGGAGGCCTATGTCACACCCGCCTGCCAGGGATACCCTCAGCTCCTCAGGCAGCTGGGGGACCCTCCTTTGCGCCTATTCCATCGAGGAAAACCCTTGAAGAGCCTGAGTTCGCATCGCGTCGCCGTGGTCGGTAGCCGTCAAGCCAGCCGGTATGGTCTAGGGTGGGCCCGTCGACTGGGAGCCGCGCTTGCCTTGCAAGGGATCACGGTTTGTAGCGGCCTGGCCGCCGGGATCGACACGGCAGCTCACGAGGGAGCCTTGCGAGCGGCGATTTCTGACCAGAGCGCCGGCCTCCCTGTCGCCGTGCTAGGGCATGGATTCAAACACGTCTATCCAGAGTCGAATCGCCAGCTCCGCCAACTTCTCGAAGATAAGGGGGTTGTCGTGTCCGAATACGAACCGGAGCACCCTCCCGAGCGGTGGACTTTCCCCGCGCGCAATCGAATCATCGCCGGCCTCTGCCAGACCGTGGTCATCGTGGAGGCCGGCCCGCGGAGCGGGTCCCTGCACACCGCTCGATTCGCCAACGAATCCGGACGGGACGTCTGGGTCGTGCCGAACCGTCCCGGCACTCCCAACAGCGCTGGAGTTCTGTCTTTACTCAAAGATGGAGCCCGACCTATGTTTGACATCGACGAATTCGTCGAGGAGTTGGTGGAAGAGCTGAGGGTCACTCATCCGGAGCCCCCCCTTCAGGTGCCAAGCCATCTGGTCACGCTTTTGCACGCCGTGGCTCAGGAGTCCGCGGTCCCACCCACGGCTCTGTGTCGCACTCTAGGATGGTCGCCACTCCAGGTCAGCTCGGCCTTGTCCGAACTCGAACTCCTAGGACTGGTGGAGCGCCGATTCGACGGAAACTGGGAGATAGCGGTCCCTACATCGCCTGGGAGGCTATCCTACTCGGGTACCTGAGCTAAAAGCTGCTCGAATTTCGTCCGCGTTTTGTCCATGGTAAAACGCAAGGCACCAAAGTTCGCGCCCGCTTGGCCGATGGCGATGAGGACATGCCGGTCGTCGAGCTTTTGCATGACGAAAATACCCCCGGCGCACTCCAACACCCAGTAAGCGGGGTCCTTGGCGAAAGCTTCGAGAAACTCAAAGCTTTCACGGACTAATTCACCCACACGCTCCTGAGAGATCTCGTCCTTAGCCACGGCATCAATGGTCACGCCCTCGCGGGCCACCAGGAAAATGGAGGTGACCCCACGAGTGCGGGCCAGGGTCGTGGTCAATCCCGACAACGCTTCGGCGTGGGTCTGATAAAAACTCTTGCGCGCCGAGGAAAGGTCTAGGGGCGCGTCCACCTCGCCGCTCGCGGGAGCGGTTTCAGGTGCGGGGGGAGTGCCCTCAGGCGCCACGGAGGTGCTCTCGGGCACGGGCGATTCTGAAGGCTCGTCCACCGCGGAAGGAGACACGTCCGGCTCAGACGGTGTCAAAATCATGGTGGAATCATCCATGATGGGCATCAGCGCGCTGACTGAGGCCGGCTCGGGAGGCGAGGGGGCGTCACGGAAGGTCGGCCGAGGCATGTCCATGGAAATCACATCTGGCGTGTCTCGGTTCATGTCTATGGGTTCAAGATCGATCATCGAGGGCACCGCGGCGATGGAAGGAGACTCCTCCTCCACCCCAAGGTCCGGAAGGTCGGGAGCCAACGGACTCTCCACGGAAAGGTCGAACTCACCCGAGGAATAGGAGCCTACAGGAGGCTCTTCCACGGCCGCCAAGGAAAGCGGGGCCATCTCCACACCTAACGTGGACTCCGTGACAAGCGGCTCAACTCTCAAGTCCACCTGTTCCATCGCCGGAACATCGGTACTCTCTGAACTGGCTTCGACGCTCACCGAGAATGTGGGAGCCACATCTTCCAAGATCTCGATAGGCAACTCATCCAGGCCGGGAGGAATGTCCTCGGCGGAGACCCCGCTCTTACCCTCGGACGGAGCTTCGAGAGTGAGTAGCTCCTCCGCGGCTGGTTCGGCCTGAGCCTCCTCAGACGGTTCAGCCTGGGCCGAAACGGCTTCAGGGCGAGGAGGCGCCGACAAAGTCGTGTTGTACTCTCGAAACCGATCGAGTTCGCGCAGAAGCTCGTCCACTCGAATCAGCTTCTTTTTGGCTTCCTCCATGTGGTACTCATGGATAACCGTGCCCGGCTCTAGAGTCACGTTTCGTGTCCGCTCTTGGAGCTCACGATGATAGATCGAGCGTTGAATCTTGAGGCGAAGCTTAGCCTCATCAATGGCAGCCTCTGAAATAGGAGAGTTCAGTACCTCTCGTAGATCTTCAGGAGGAAGTACCTCGGCCTGGAGGGTGTGAATGAGAAGCCTGGCTTCCACGTTTTCCGAGTCGAGTTCGAACAGGCGGCGAAGCTCGCCATAAGCCTCATGCGGCATCCCCTGGTCGGAGTAGATCTCCGCGACGGCCAAATGGGCTTCAGGAACGGCTCGTGAGCCGATCTCTTGATAAGCCGTCAACGCCTCTAGCTTCAAGCCCCGCCGAAAGGAAGCCTCAGCCAAAGCTAGCACGGTCAGCTCGTCGCTCGGTCGACTGGCTAAAATCCTGGAAAAATTCTGGATCTTCTTCTCCAGTGTGGTCATCTGCTCTTCCTTGATCACAGGGGTCATTCTTCCATCTCCTCACCCACTGGTAGGGCTACAAAAAACTGGCTTCCTTGGCCAAGTCGACTCTTGGCCCAAGCACGTCCGCCGTGGGCCTCCGCTATGTGTTTGACATTGGCCAATCCCAACCCGGTCCCTCCGGTCTCTCGAGTCAGGGAATTGTCCACTCGGTAGAACTTCTCGAAGATATACGGTAAATTCTCGACCTCAATCCCGACTCCCTGGTCTTTGACCCAAAACACCGCCTCGCGCCCTTCCACCGTTAGACCCACCTCAATCTCTCCTCCAGCCGGAGAATACTTGGTGGCGTTGGAGAGTAGATTCGTCACAGCCTGGGTTATCAACATGGGATCGAACGCGAGTTCCGCGTCCTCAAAAGTGGAACTCACGACGTAGCGATGTCCGGGATTCGTCTCCCGAAAGGCTGGAAGGCACTCCTGGATAACACGAGCCAGAGAGCTCTTTTCCGTTTGTAGAACGAATCGGCCGGCCTCTAGTCTTGTCAGGTGCAGCAACTGGTCGATCAGGCTGTGGAGTCGCTGGCATTCGTCCTGACAGATGCCCAGAAAGTGATGGCGTCGCTCCCCGGGAAAATCCTTGACCAGGAGAAGCTCGAGAAACGCGCTGATGGTGGTAATCGGAGTTTTGAGTTCATGGCTTACCATAGACAAAAACTCCGACTTCATCCGCTCGAGTTCTCTCTTGGCGGTTTCATCTCGAAAGACGAGAACGGAGCCTTCCTTCTTTCCCTCCACAAACAGCGGAGTGGTCAAAACGGCTAACGACCTTTGTCCCGACTGCAGGCTAGACTCGTCGCTCGTGAAGATTTCCCGATGCTTTTTCCAAAGTGCCGAGAGTCTTGAGCCGACCAGCGGATTTAAAAGCTTTCGCGCCACGCTGTTGGCGGTCAAGACCTCGCCATCTTGATTGATGACCATCACGCCATCGGCCATGGAAGCCAGGGTCGCCTGCAGCTTCTGATGCTCGAGGACCGCGAGGTTTCTTTGACTACGCTCGGACTCGTAGAGTCGCGCGTTCTGCAAGGCCACGGCGGCAAGGTCGGAAACCGATTGCAAAAAGTCGAGGTCACGTTGGTGGAATGCCTCCTCCCCGTTGCGGCGAAGCATGACGACTCCCACGGTGGCTTGTCGAATCTTGACCGGTACACAGAGTGAGGAGGCGATATGATCATCACGTTGGACGATGTTGACGAACCTCTCGTCGTTGACCTTACCGTCGAGGTGGAGAGGTTGCCCCGTCGCGGCGACCCATCCCGCGATTCCCACACCGACCTTCTGACGTGTATTGGCCACAATATCCGGTTCTAGACCCTGCGAGACTTCGATGGTCAAATAGCCATCATGCTCGAGCATGATCGAGCCAGCGTCGGCCTCGAAGATCTCGAGTACCAGGTCCAGCATCTTACGCAAGACATCGGCCACCTCGAGAGTGGAATTGAGCGTTCTCGAGATAAGATAGAGCGCCTCGAGCTGAGCGCGACTACGATTGCGCACCACGGTATCGCTAGTCGCCTCCGTCATCGAAGAGCGCGCAGTGACTCTCTCAAGCCAACTCTACGGAGAGAAGCTTCACGACTTCAGTCTGCAAAGTCAGTGGAGAGAACGGTTTCGTCAGATAGCGGTCCGCGCCGGCCTCGTACCCCGCCTTCTCATCATCTTCGCCGCTGCGCGCCGTCAGGAGAATCACAGGTATGCTCTCTCCACTCTCTTCACGCAGCGTCTTGCAGACCTCCAGACCACTCATACTTGGCAACATCACATCAAGAATCACCAAGTCCGGTTTCTTGTCGCGCGCTATCTGCAGGGCCGATGGCCCATCCTCGGCCTCAAGAAGCTGGAATCCGAAATCTTCCAAAGTGACTTTGAGTACCTCCAGAACGTGAGGTTCATCATCCACGAGAAGAATAGACTTTGCCACTGCGCCTCCCTACTAAATCGCTAGAAGGCGCTCCACGGCGCCACGGTTTTTTCGAACTTCCAGACGAACTCTGCCAAGATTTGCTCCCGATCCGGCAAGAACAACGAGAACAAAGTTTTCCCCTACGATCTCGGCGGTAATCTGCTTTTCCGCGAACTCCAGGTATTGCTGGTTCAGCGGTCCTTTACCCAAATGCTCGGCGATCTGCATACCAGCTTGCAAGCTGCGCAGAACAACTTCAGCCAGCGGCTCAAGGTCTCTCTCATCAACAAAATACTTGTCGATGACAAATCCGTTCGGATCGAACACCGCCGCTCCAAAAACATGGTCCAGCCGGCAAAAGTTTTCTAAAATCTGATCGAGTCCAGCCATTGATAACACTCCTTAGCTGATAATCGGACGAACATTCACAAAGTCACCCTCGCTGACATTCATGTCCTTGAGCATGTTAGAGTGCACTTCCACACGATGGCCCAACCTGGGGTTCCCCGATTTGCACTTGTAAGTAAACATGCGCCCGTCAGCGGTCTCGAGTTCGACCTCAAAGGTCGCCTTGACATCCACTCCCCACTCACGAAAGACATCTTCGGAAAGTTTCACTTCCTCGGCCGAACGGAAGAGGGTGGAGCCCTTCTTGAGAGTCAACTGGCGAATTCGCGAAAGATCCAGATTGACTTCCTCGGATTTGCGATCGATAGCGTCGGTCCCCTCAGCTCTGATCGTGATCTTTGACCCGTTCTCGTGCACATGGTCGAGGAGAGCGCTAACCTGGGCTGGGCCACACACGATGTCTCCATACCCCTCGGCGAATCTCTCGGTGAGGATCTCTCCTTCGTCGACAAGCAGGTATCTCGCCCCCGACGGTCCGTTGATGCGCATAAATCCGGTCAAACGGTCGCTATCGAGGCTGGCTAAAATATTGGGAAGCTCTCTCTTTTCCACCCGTTTGTCCGACATAACCGGGGTAAAGGCGAAGGCCGTGGCAAGCACGGAAACCATAGCTTCCGACATCACAAAAGTTGAAACCTCGGCGGTCGATCGCTGCCGCAAAAGAGCATAGATCCGCGCCGGGAGTCGAGCCATCAAGGCACCGCGACTCGTCCCTTCCAAAGCGCGCAAGATCGACCCGCTACGAATGACGAAATAGCCCGTACCGGAGGCCAGCTTCATCTGCACGACACCCACAAACTCCTCAGCGAGGAGGTTCTCCAGCATCTGCTCGATGTCGGCAACCGGTAAGGTCAGGTTCTCTATCAGGGGATTTCCACGAGGCAACAGTAACCCATCGCCTGCTGAAGTGAGCGAAGTTTTCAAGTTCTAAGCTCAACCTTCAGTTTTAGGTAGGGGTGGCGGCGGCTTCTGCCCCCCCCCCTTAGCAAAGTCTAAAGAGATCGTTCGACCCAGTCCCATGTCATCGGCCGCCCCGAACGGGTCTGCTCCACCGCCACCGCTCGGCAGTTGAAAGGCTGGTGGAGTGGCTGGCGCCGACTTTGAGGAGAAGAGATCGCTCAAGGGCAAGGTCGAGGATGAACTACCCTCGGAGGCCCCGAAGTCAAAAGGGCTGTTGCCACCCGGCAACTGGAATCCACCGCTGTCATCAGCTCCAGGCATCTTAAAAGAAGGAGCTTCGAAACCGCTTGGCGCGGGCGCGGGCGTGGGTGGAAGAGAGAAGGATGAGGCCTCCTGACTGGGCTCCTGTGAGAAAGAGAAGGGCGAAGCCTCTTGACTGGGTTCTGATGAGAACGAGAAGCCTAGCCCCATGGGAGGTTCGGCCGCTGGCGGGGGCGCCGAAGGGAGAGTAAAGCTTGACGAGGAGGCCGGTAAAGTCGCTTCCGCCTCGTCCTTAAACATTGGAGAGGCGGGTGGCATGCTGGGGAAACTGGGCGGAGGCGGAACCTCCCCGCTACCGAAACTGGAAGCCAGGGAAATTTTGCCCACATCGGCGGCCGGAGTTTTGGGGGTCAAACCGGACCCTCCGCTCTCTCCTGTGGTCGTCCTCTTCAAGAGAGCTTCCCAAGCTTCGGAGGACGACGCGGGCGAGACTGGTGGAGGGGCGGCCAGAGTGTGTTCGGAATAAACTTCTTCCTCGGTGGCCGGAGGCGCGGTGGGAGATTGAAATCCACCGGACTCCGGCTCGCCCGCTCGCACTCTTTGCAGCAGGTCAGCCCAACCTCCGCTGCTTCCGGCATCAACCCCACTCGGATTGAAAGCGACCGTGGACTCCAAGCTGGCCGGAGAATCGCCCGTCATATCCCGAGCCGGTGGAGCGAAAGGGTTGGCACTCTCGGCCGGTGTCGGGGTGCTGGCGAAGGGAGAAGTCGAAGTCGCCTCTTTGGACTCGTTCGAAGCCTGCGGAACCGGAGGCGGTGGAGGCGGCGGAGGTGGCGCGAAGGGACGGCTCGTGGGCGGAGCTTCAAGGTTAGCCAGAGAGCCCGAGGGAGCACCGGCCGCGCTCTGCTTCTTAGCCGCCGCGGCGGCGAGTTTAGCGATGTCTAATGACGAACGAGACGCCTTCTTGTTGTCGAGAACCTCCCAGATGACCAACCCTATGAAGGCGGCCAACAGGACGAAAAAGCCGTTGGTCAGCAAAGAGGAGTATGCCGCGAGCCCCTTCGCGGCTGGTTGTGCCCAGACGGCGTTCTGCAACCAGATGGTGCCTAACGCGACGAGGCAGGCCTGTCTTTTTTGTCGTGGTCTTCCAAAATTCCGCATTATCTCTCGCCTTCGGCCTGCATACTCTCCATGAGAACTTCGATTCGGGAAGCGACATCCCTATACCGGATGTCGATCACATAGCATTCTTGAAAAGCCGCAAGAGCCGCCTGCTTTTGTCCCATCTCTTCCAGCGTGCCTGCCAAATTGAAGCGAATCTCCAAGAAATCCTCTTCTCGATATCCAGGCAGTTCGAGGACCTTCTGGAACTGTTTGACCGCCAAGTGCGGGTAACCCTTCTGGCGAAAGCATTCCGCCAGATTGTTTGTGGCTGTCAAGACCTTCGGACCCTCTTGAGCGGCCACGCAGAACTCCCGAATGGCTTCCTCCAGAAATCCCATCTGGCGATAGAACTGCCCGAGGCGGATGTGGCTGCTGGGCTCACCCGCGGTGAAGGAGGTGGCCTTTTTGTACTCTCGGATGATTCGCGAAACCAACCCTTTGCTGAAGATCTGCTTAGCCACGTCGGCGGCCTCTTCCAAGCGACCCTCACGCGCATAGATGATCGCGATCCGAGAGAGCGAGTCAGGCCGTCCCGGTGCTAAATCGAGAACCTGGCGATAGAACGGGCGGGCTTCCTCGAAGAGACCGTGCTCGAAGAGTACATCTCCCAATCGCTCGAGGTGCTCTGGAACTCCTTCGGAGTGCCGACGAAGCTCGTCGAGAATCTCGCGTGACTGCTCGAGACCTACATGAGAGATTGAGGCGCTGGCCAGTTCGAAGAGGGTGCTGGCGGCAATTTCCTTAAACCCGAAAGCGGTGGCTTTTTCCGCCGCCTCTCGATACGCTAGGAGACCTTCGGGAACCTCTTTGAACTCGACCAGGCTGGCCGCGATACCACGATGCAGTTCCACCGCTTCTTCCTGTTGCCCCAGGCTCTCCAAAATCTGGGCACGCTTTCTCTTGACCGAAAGAGCCATACGACCGCGCTCGGCCGAGACGAGCTCTCCCTCGAGGAACTCGAGACGGTCAAGTCCACCAGCGAGCTCACCGAGGGCAACGAGATTCTGTACCAGTTTGTCGAGGATCTTGTCTGCTTCTTCGTCATAGCCATGAAGCAGATAGCTTTTAGTGATCTCGTAATACTGCTCGTTGGCTTCTTGAGAGCGTTGGAGTTCAATAAGCAGGTCGGCCATCCGATCGCGGTACTCCATGGAAGTCTGCCACTGCTCGTTGTGCGCGAACGAATCGGACAGCTCACGAAGAATGCGTAGCATCCGCTCTTGCTCGCCTTTGCCCTCCGCATCACGGAAGAGTTCCTCGAGCAAGCCCTGCCCTTGCTCAAGAAAGCCCGCGCGCAAGAACAGTCCACCGAGGCTTTGCCGCAGCTCCAAGTTGAGCGGCTGCAGATTGATGATCTCCTTGACGCAGTCCTGAGCCTCCTCGATCTCTCCACGCTCCAGGTGGATAGTCATCAAAGAGCGATAGTGTCCGGTCGCCTCTTCAAAGCGCAGGTTTCGGATCAGCAGGCGAATGGCTTGGCGACGGTGCTCGATATCCTTCGGATCAAGCTCGAGAATTCGATCCAGAACCTTGTGGGCGACCTCGGGAAGATTTTCCTCGAGATAGACTTTGGCTAGGGTGGCGAACTGCTCGAGAGCCTGCGCCGTCTGCCCTTGCTTAGCCCACAGATGGCCCAACTTAAAGCGAGCGTTGTAGTCGGTAGGGTCCATGTCTAGCATACGGGTGTAGACGTCCACAGCGGAGGTGACGTTTCGCTCCCGATTGAATCGTCCCGCCAGAACCAGCATGCCCTCGCGAGCTCGTTCGGTGCGCCCCTGAACGGCGATCTCCTGGGAGAGTCGAAGGCGAATCTCCGAGTCGGCCGGCTGGTAAGCTAAGATCTCACGGTAAAGCCGTTCAGCCTCCTGATGATCCCCTTGAGCCGAGGCCGCGTCGGCCATGGCGTAGATCTGCTGACGCGCGTTGGCCAGGTCCCCCGAGTCGAGGTAGTTGTGAACCAAGCCGTCAAGGTACTGCTTCTTCTCCTCCATGTCGTCAGGCATCTGGTCGACCACCCCACGAACGCGGTCGAGCTGTCCCAGGGTCAGATACTTTTGAATCAGTAGCCGGAGGAAAGAGCGCTTCTCGGGGTCGTCCTCGGAGAGAGCCAGGATATCTCTTTCGGCTTCCTCGAACCGGCTGGCGTTGAGGTAGGCTTGAATAAGTCGGCGATGGTAGCGAGGGCGGATCTCGTCATCGGCGGCCAAGCGACCGACTTCTTGAGCCGCCCGGTCGATATCCCCGGAAGAAAGATAAGCCTCGATCAGCTGACCCATGTAGGAGTTGCGGAGTGGGTCTCCCTCGTGGAGTCCGTAAATTTCACGGGCCGCGTCGTCGAGTTGACCTTGTGCTAAAAAGCTCGCGATCAGGCGACCGACAAAGCCGGAGCGGGATTCATCCTCGACGGGAAGGCGCGAGGCCTCGGCGGAAGCTTCGGCCAACCTGCCCGCCTCAAGATAAGTGGCGATGAGACGCCGCTGAAAAGTCAGGCGGAGAGGGTCGTCCTCTGGAAGCCTGTGGATTGTATCGGCGGCCTGCTCGAGGTCGCCCTTAGCTAGAGGAACCTCCAGCATGCGAGTGACCAGCGAATTTCGTTCCCGATCGGACCTCGGTATCTGAGGAAGCCCTTCGTAGGCTTTTTCCAAATTGCCGGCGTCGAGATAAAGCTTCACCAACTCTTTACGAAAGATCAGACGCTTGTCGTTGTCCTCCGGCAAAGCGTCGAGCTCCTTCTCCGCCTGAGCCAGTCGACCGCGCTCGAGATTGAGAATAATCAGTCGATTGCGCAGGCGCAAAACGTCCTCGTCCTGGCCGGGCAGCACGGAGATCTGCCGCGAAGACTCATCCAAACGGTTGGTCCGAAGCAGCAGGTCGATCACGTGTTTACGAATGTCGACGCGCTGAGGATCGAGCTGCAAAATCCGCGCATAGGTGTGAATCGCCGGGTCGAACTGCTTGAGGTCGGTCAGGATCTGGGCTTTGTAGAGTAGCGCTTTATCGTCATCGGCTTTCTGCGCGATGATGCGATCGAGCTCGGTCAGAGCGCCCTCGAGGTCCTGCTTATCCCGCAGAGATAAGGCCACTTCGTACAGCAGGTCCGGTGCTTGCGGAAAGAACTGGACCATCTTCTGCTGAAACTTGAGAGCCGCGTCCTCATCTCCCTTGGAGCGATACAGTTTGACGATCTGCTGAAAAGTCTCCAGCGCCTCGTACTGCATGTCTTTCTTAAGATAGATTTCACCCAAGAGCTCTCGAGCCGGGATATTGCCACGGTCAAGTTCTAGTAGCCGACGCAGCGACTTGACCGCTTCGTCGAGCATTCCACGCTCGATATTGCCGTGGGCCAACTGCAGGTAGTGGGGAGCGACCTCGGCCTTTTTATCCACCGCGATGAGGTGCTCGACCAGACGCTTGCGAATGTTGATATTGGTTGGATTGCGCTCCAGAACCGACTCGTAGATATCGATCAAGGCATCGATTGCCCAGCGAGCGTTCGGGTCCCAGGAGACCACCGTCTCGTAAAGACCGATCACTTTGTCGAGAGGTTTGTTGTCGGCGTAAAGGCCGGCCAGGGCTCGGTAGGTCTCCACCGCTTCGGCCAGGCGATCTTGCTTGGCGTACAGCTCTCCCAGGGAGTGCAGAATCTCTCGATTCTCTGGCTCTAAGTCAAGGATTCTTAAGTAGGCGCGAGTCGCGTCCTCCAGAAGGTTCTTCTTGACGTACATCTCGGCCGCGTGTTGAAACCAAACCTTGGTATTCTGAACACTGCGGCCTTTCTTACGAGCGAAGATCTCCCCCAGCATCTCGTAAGCGTGAGCGGCTTCTTGAGGAGCCAGTCGCGACACTTCCTGGAACTGGTCGATCGCTTCACGGTCCATTCCGAGCTGCATGTAAGCTCGGCCAAGCGACATGTGAGATTCCCATCGTCCAGGCCCCAACTCGATGCTCTTGCGCAGATACTGGACCGCCTGGTCAACTTCATTGCGCAGCAGAAAAAAACGCCCGATCTGCAGACAAACTTCCGGCTTGACCCGCTTGACCGACTCTTTGACCTGGGCGATCTCGTCGGCCGAGCGTAACGAGGAGCCTTGAGTCTCGATCGTCTCCTCGAGACGCAAGACCTCACGATATCGGTCCACAGCCGCGTCGAGGTCGTCTTGCTGCCGAAAGATCTCAGCGCACTCCATGTGCTGGTGGATGACCTCGGAGTAGTTTCCACTCTTGAGTGACAAAGAGATGATGTAGCCCCGGACATCGAGGTTATGAGGATCGGTCTTGAGAGCCTCTTGAAAAGCCTCAATAGCCTCGTCCCAACGTCCCTGATTGGCGTAAGCGTTAGCCGTCTCCAACCATTGGTCTCTTCGTGCGTCGTCTGACAATTGTTCCTCCTGGCCCGTCCGCGACTAGCGTGACAAGACTCGGTAACAAGTTCCGCTAAGCTCCGGAACTTGCTTGTTCACTCTCGATCTTTTGAATCCAGTTGCGCACATCGCGATAGGCGATGTCCACGTTGTAGCATTCCTTGAGCTCAGCCAAAGCTTCAGCCGGTCGATTGTTCTGATACAAAACCATAGCTAAATTGTAGCGAGTCTCGAGGTAATCTTGTTCCGGCCGTCCCTTGGTCTCCAAGCCTTTCTTAAACTGCTTGATGGCCAGGTCAAGCATCATGTAACCACGTTTGCTGGCAAAGCAAAGGCCCAACATGTTGTAGGACATCAACTCATAGTCAGGATGGCGACGAGTCTGTTGGAACTGTTCGATGGCGTGGTCGAGATCTCCCAAGTGGTAGCAGAGCTCACCGTAGTTAAAGCGCGCCTTGAGATTCGTCGGGTTGGCCTCGACACTCGCACGCAACGCCGAGATGACGTTGGCCTTGATCTCGACGCTCTCACCACCAGCCTGTTCGAGCTTTTGCAGCACCTGCCCGGCTTCCGACACCTGTTCAGCTCTCAGCAACAGGTCGATGTACATCTTGACCGCCTCCGTCTTCTCGGGGGCGAGCCCGAACAGCTTGCGCAGACAGACCAGCGCGGCCTGATGGTCGCCAATATTCTCGGCGTAAAGGATGGCCAGACGCTGCAGAAGATCGAGCTGATTCTCGTCGAGCTCCAGCGCTTTCTGAATGGCCTCGGCAGCCCTTTCGTAACGTCCGGCTTTTTCGTGCTGGTGACTGATGGCGATCCAACGAGTCTTGGCGTTCTCGGGGTCTCCCGCGAGTCCATAAAATTTAACCAAACGCTCCTGCAGCTCGACGTTATCAGGGTCGGCTTCGACCAGGCGCGAGTAGAGCGAAATCGCGGTGGGATGGTCCTTGGTGTCGAGATAGTGCTCCGTCAACGACTCGGCCTGCTCCAGGGCTGAGGAGACACGGCCCATGGTCAGATAAGCATCCACCAGGTGACGTCGCGCATCGAAATTCTCGACCTGAACCTTGATTACATCTTCGAAAAGAGAAACGGCACGCGCGGTTTCGCCACGGTCCTGATACAAACGGGCCAGCTGATACTGTTGTTCCACAACCTGAGTATTGAGCCCTAATCTCTGATAAAGAGCGATCAGCCCTTCCCGCTCCTCGAGCAGGCCGGGGTCGAGCTCGACAAGCCTTTCCGTGACTCGCGCGGCCTCTTCCCAACGCTCCTCCGAGCGATAGCGTCCGAGTAGACTCTGGAAAGACGAGAGCGCTTTCTCGACATCGCCCTGGCTCTCATAAATCTGAGCCAAGCGCTCCTCGAAGGTAGGATCCTCGGAGATCTCCAGTAGTTGCTGAAAGGCCAGGATCGCTCCCGAGATCTCTCCTTTGGTCAGCGCCGTTTCGGCCAACTGACGCAGATGGTGAGCGGCGAGCTTACTTTCCTCGAGTGAGGTAAAGACGCTGACCAGCACCTGTCGAGCCTCGAAGTGAAGCGGGTCTAGCGACAATACCGACTGCAAAGCGTCCAAGGCATCGTGATGCTCATCCCGCTTGAGGTGGAGCTGAGCCAATGCTAGCAGAGAGTCGCCCGCCTCGACGTAGTTCTCATTCCAGAACTCGGCCTGAATGACGCGGTGCAACAAAGGGATCGAGTCGGAATTGCGACGCAGAACTTGGCGATATTGCACGACCGCGTCTTCAAGGAGGCCGTACTTGAGATGGATGTCAGCCAGGCGAACTCGAAGCACCAGGTTCTCCGGATTTTCCTCAAGGGTCTTGCGAAAAGCCGCGATCTTAGAAGCGACATCGGCGTTAGCTAGCGACGCCTCCAAAGCATCGGCCTGGCTTGTCTGGGCCAACTCAAGCTGCTCCTGCTCGGACAGCCCGCCGGCCGAGGCCCCTCCAAGGTGAAGGTCAAGGGGGGTGGCGGAAGCCTCGCCCTCGACAACTCCTTCGGTATTGAAGTCAAAACCGGCGGCCTCCGCGGACTCTTCCGACTCGCCAAAGTCGAGCTCTAGTCCTATCGGGGCTATCTCCTCTGGTGCGAGCTCTACGGATGGGAGCGTCATCTCCAGCATCTGCATCACTTCGTCGGGCTCATCATCGGTCGATGGACCCGGCTCGGTCAGTGGAAGCTCCAAGCCGAAAATATCTTCCTCGGGATCCACGGACACGGCCGGCTGTTCGGATGACCCGGACTCTTCAGTACGGAAAGCCGGAATGGAGAAGTCTAGCGGCTCGTCCTCCGTAGCCATCGGAATGTCGAAACCGATCGTCTCCTCATCCTGTGAGACAAAGGTGTCGAAAGGGGAAGGCTCCGGGACGAGTTCCGATTCCGTCGGCTCGGGCGGCAGCGATGGGATATCGAAGTCAAGAGGAAGTTCCTCGGCATAGCCGCTATCCTCGGAAACGAAGGTCTCGATGTCGGCTCTTTCGTGGGCACCAAAAAGGTCCGAAGCGCCGGAACTTTCAAAGGTCGACGGCTCGTCCTGAGGGCTTGGGATATCGAAGTCGAGAGGGCTCTCCGCGACTTCTGAATTCTCCTCAGGGAAAGCCTGGCCGTCAGTAGGTTCGGGGATGGCAAAATCCAAGGGCGCTTCGACAAAGTCGCCATCAGTCGCGAAGAGATCTCCAACCGAGTCGTCCCCAAAAAGCCCACCATCATCGACTGACGGGGCGGCCGCGGCGGGAAGGTCGTCCGGCATGGGAAGGTCTAGATTCAAGGGCGCGCCTTCTTCCATTTCGCCGCCAAAAAGATCCCCTCCAAAAGACATCGAGTCCGACGCGAGACCCTCTTCGAAAGCCAACGCTTCGCCCGCGTTACCGCCGGCGGAAGCGAGATCGAGGTCCAGGGAAGTCTCGCCGAATAGACCGCCGTTGTCGGAGTCACCGAAGAGGCCTCCCGCGATATCAGGTTCAGATTCAGGCGTGGACAGGTCGTCGAAAAGGCCACCTTCCCCGCCGGGGAAAAGAGTGTCATCGGCTTCAGAGACCAAAAAACCACCCGATTCCTCGGAGCTCCGCTCAACCTCATGAGAGGCGAACAAAGGCTCGTCGCTCGAACTATCCTCACCACCAAAAAGGCCGCCCGAACTCTGGTCTAGGCTAACTGTCGTCCCCGACAACGACTCCTCGCCGAAAAGACCGGAGGATTCAACGGAAGAGAAGAGGTCCTCACTCCCTGGCTCGCCAAACAGACTAGAACCCGAGTCCTCCCCGTTGAGAATCTCGGCCGAGGTTTGCTGCTCGAAATCTCCGAAAAAAGCGTCACCCTCGGAAGAGGGAGCCCCTTCGGTTCCAGTGTAGAGCTCGTCCCCTCCGGAAAAGAGATCGTCATCTTGAAAAAGGTCACTCGAATCGGCGTCTCCGGAAAAAAGACCACTATTGGCCTGACTCGGCTCCTCGACCGGACTGGAGAGATCCAAGGAAGAAAAAAGATCGGAGTCTCCTCCCGAAGAATCTTCCGCGCCGGCCTCCAAATCGTCAAAAAGTTGTCCGAAGTCAGAACCGGAAAGACTCGCGCTCTCTTCTTGAGTTGGTTCATCCAAACCAAAGGCCAGGGAAGGCTTTCCTCCACCGATGGTCTCCGCTGAAGATTCCACAGCTCCGTCATTGTCCTCGAACAGGTTACCGAACGGATCGTCGGATTCAAACAGGCTTGAATCACCGGTACCGTTTTCAGAAATAGTAATCTCCGAAACGCTCGGCTCGAAACTCTCGAACAGGTCTGAACTAGCGGACGGCTCATCATCAAAGAGGCTCTTCGTGGGCTTAGGGTCGCCAAAGAGATCGTCACCCGTGGAATCGTCATCAAAGAGATTGCTACCGATCGTCAAAGTCGGTGTCGCCGTCGCTGACGGCCGATCGGGATCCGCATCAAAACTGAAAAGATCGTCTCCTACCTCTTCTTCAAAAACCGGTTTCTCGGAAGCATAGGTCGGGCGAAGTTCCCCACTATCGGAAGGAAACTCTTCATCATCGGTATCAAACGACAAAGCCCCCAGTACTGCCGCGGAAGCCTGTGGGACCGGGGCATCCGGACTGTCGTCGAAAAGGTCGCTTCCCAAGTCCCCGAAGTCTAGTGAAGCGCCGGCGTCCGTGGACTCCTCAGAAAAAGCGCTTTCGGGAAAGACAAGCTCTTCATCACCAGCAACCGAGATTGCTTCCGCTTGCGGAGCCTCCGGTTCGGAAAAAACGTCCTCGAGTGCCATGTCAGCGGAGAAATCCTCTAAAGGGTCATTCACCGGCTTGCTCGCCACCGAGAGAGGCTCAAAGGGAGCCGACGCCACAGCGGCTGGCTCGGGTCGCTCTAAAGCCGGCCGCCGGCCAGGACCACTGGGTCCGCCCAGCACCGGTTTATCTCCCCCGCCTCCCAAAGTGGGACCGCCCAGAATTTTCTTCCCTAAGCCCTCTCGGATCCCACCTCGAGAGCGTCCCAATAGAGGCTTGTCGCCACCAAGCATCGGCTTATCGCCACCGCCTGGCGCCACCAGACCTTTACGAATCCCCCCACTAAGACCACCGCCGGCCAACCCTGTCTTGCGCCCTCCGGCCCCGAGGCCAGCTCCGGAACTTTTCTTCGGGGCCGCCGGCTCAGGCTTTGGGGGCTCAGGCTCCGCGACGGCCGCGGGACCGTCGAAGTCGATCGGAGCGAGCCGCTCCGTTCGCTCCATCGCGAAACCACTGCTAGCGACCGGCTCTGGCGTTGAGACTAGTGGGGCGGGCGCGGGCTCCGGAACCTCTTCTGGTGGAGTCGGCGGCTGTGGCGGTTCAAAAGCCTTGGGCTGAACCGGTGCCCCTAAATTGGTCAAACCTTGTTGTGCCGGCGCGTTATTCTCGTCGACAGACAAAACGATCTGAAAACACTCGATCGCGTCGTCACGGTCCTCGGCTTCGAGGTAACCTTGAGCGGCCTTAAGAAAGAAGTCCACAGCCTCCGGCATCATTCCTTGGGAATGATGCAGTTCACCGAGCTTGCGTTTAGCTTCCACCAGATTGGGATTGTTCTGAAGAACCTTATTGAAGGCGAGAATTCCACTACGGAAACGCCCCTTCAACTGACAGACCAAGCCCAATTGCAATAGCGCCTGTTCATGGTCGAGGTCGTGACGCAGGACGGAACGAAACTCCTGCTCGGCCTCGTCAAGCTTGCCCAGTTCGGTGTAGAGTCGGCCCAAGGTCAGCAAAACCTCTGGATCATCCGACTGAACAACCTTCATCCGCCGATAGGCTTCCGCGGCCTTGGAGATATTTCCACTCTCCTGGAAGGCATTAGCAACCTTACGATACTGGTTCGCGCCATCTTGAATATGCCCATGAGAGACAAACATCTCGGCTAACTCAAGCGAGATGTCAAGGTTCCCGGGCTCGTGCTTCTGAGCATCCTGAAGAAGACGAATCGAACGTTCGCCGTCTCCCTGATCGATGCAAAGTCTCGCCAGCTCTCGCGACAGCGCGACGGCGCGGGTGATGTTTCCACGCTTGTTCTCGATCTCGATCCGACGTTCGCGCGCCTCTCCGGACTCAGGACGCAAGCCGAGCACGCGGCCCACGACTTCGTCGGCTGGATCGAGCTGCTCCGATTCCACTAGAACACGAATGAGCTCCAGGTAGGTCGAAATGACAGTCTGAAACTTACCCCGCACCGCCAGTGCATGAGCAAGCTTTTGATAGACTTCCGGCTCCCCGGGTTGGTCCTGCTTGAGCGTTTCGAGTTGCTCGATCGCCGCATCCCAATTACCAGCTCTAATGGAAGTCTCCGCGTCTGCAAGGTAAGCGGTGGCTTGACTCACTCCCAAAACCTCCTTTGGACAGCTTCAGCCTGCCCGACCAATTCCATCCAACCGACGGTGCATATCAAGAGGCAACCGTCGCGCCCCTACTTGAGTTTCTCGCGGAAATGGTAGGGCTCCTGCCGTGGCCCGGGCTTTCCGTCCAACCTTCGACAGATAAGCTCTCGGCGCGCTTAAGCCACACACGCCGCGCGTACATAAAAAAGAGGCCCCGAAGGGCCCCTTTTTTATGTACGCTACCCGATGAAGGTTAGCGCATGATGCTTGGGGTCATCATCAGAACCACTTCGTTGCGGCTCTTAGTCACGATAACGCTACGGAAGAGAGCTCCCAGAACCGGAAGGTCGCCAAGCAGCGGCACCTTCTGAACGTTCTGGATATCTTCCTCACGGATCAAACCACCGATGATGATGGTATCGCCATCCTTGACTCGCATCGTGGTCTCCACGATACGAACCGCGGTACGCGGATACTGATTGTTGATCAACTCGAGCAGCGTGCTGACCTCAGGGCGAACTTCGACCACGACGTATCCGTCAGCCTTAACTTCGCTCTTAACGTCGAGCTTGATACCGATATCGACGTATTGAACCTGGAACTGTCCAGCGCGAGGGTCAAAGTAAACGATAGGATACTTGTCACCGATGTGAATCAGGGACTCGACACCCGAGAGAGAGGCGACACGAGGCGAAGCAAGAATCTTCGCTTCGTTCTGGGACACCAGGAACTGAATCGAGGCCGACAGAGCCAAGGGCGTTCTGGCGAAAGTCCCGATAGCGACTGGAACGTTGCCACCCACGGCTGAGACGGCAGCCGACAAGATCGGATTATTCTGAGCGTCCCGGGTAATGGTTTGACCCGTCGCGTACTCGCTGAAGAGCGTGTTAACCTGGTACGGGGTATCGCCCCCACCCCAAGTCACACCTAGCGACTTGCTACCGTTATCCGAAATATCGACAACCTTGAGGTCGATCATCACCTGATCCAGTGGACGATCGATCTCGGCCAGGAGCTCGCGAACCTGATCAATAGCTCCGGGAGATCCCTCGGCGATGATCAAATTCAGGCGAGTGTCCACGTTGTAAACAACGTCGGGAACCAGAGTCGAGAGCAGAGTCCGAACATCGTTCACATCACCATACTTGACCGACAGGAACTCTCGCAGCGGTGGCGGCGGGGGCTCGGGGATACGGTCCAGATTGGCCAGCTCGCGCTTGATCTGCAGCAGATCCTCACGCGAACCGCGGGCGTAGAAGCCGTTCATCGTTGGATGAGCGGTGAACTCGACGTTGGGATAAGAGCCCTTGAGAAACTCCAGGACCTTGGCCGAAGGAGCCTCTTCCAAGAGGTACTCCATGCGTACCGCTGGGCCAGTGAACTTGGGCCCCTTGGTTTTACCCAGGATGTCATCGGCGATCTCCGCCAACTTATCCGGAGGGGCGACCACGACGGTACGAGTGCTCGGACCATCGAGAATCTTATAGTCGTACTCATTCTCCTGCATCTGCAGAATCAGAGCCATAGCCCCCTCGACGGGAACGTTTTTCAGAGTCACGGTAACCGAACCCTGAACGGTAGGACCGACATAGATGTTACGTCCCATCTCTTTGGCAAGAACCTTGAGAACGTAAACCAAGTCAGCGTTGACGAAATCCAGTGTCACCAGCTTCTGCGGAGGCGTCTTGGGCAGGCGAGGAGCCTGCCGGGCGCGCAACGCGGAAACGGGAGCCGAACCTTGACCTTCAAGGGCCGACTGCTGGCGAACTACAGGACGAGAAGGAGTAGTAACCCGAGGCGGAGCCTGGGCTACGCGAGACGGAGTCGACGCGGCAACCGGAGGTTTCGCGGGCGCTTCCTGTGCGACCGGAGCGGCGGCCGGGGTGGTCTGCGTTGCCCCCGAAGCCATCTGGTTCGCATTGATAGCAAGAGTCAACCCTTTGGCGTCAGCCGCGGTCGTCACCTTGAACTCAGGCGGAGAGATAACATCGACATAAACCCGAACAGTGTTCTCCGCGTACTGTGCAACGCGAATCTTTTCGACGAGCCCGCTGTTCACCTCAGTGGTGGCGGGAACTCCTTCTTTAAGCTTCGCGGGGAATACATCTACAACAATGAATTTTTGCGGACTCGTCAGCACCTTAGACCTATGCTGAACCCGTCCCGTGGCTCCCACTTCCACGTTGAGCATTTGCCCCTTCTGAGACACCTTAACGCCCGTCACAGTCGACATCGGCTGCGACCAAGCGACGGTCGTCATCAGAAGTGCAATGGCCCAAACCGCGGCAGTGCGGAAGCCAGTGTACCTAACATTTGGCATATGCCAAACCCACCTCCCTAATGGATTGAAACAGAAGTGATCTCTTTTAAGCTAATCCGCGCGAACATGCAAGATGGCCACGCGTGACTTCTTCAGTCACCTCTGCCAAACTTACGAACTTGTTCGCTCGAAAGCCCTCGTGGTGCCTGGAGAAAACCTCCACCATGAGCGCTCACAATTCTCAGACATGGATGGTATTCCTCCATGGAAAAAACACTGCCTTCATGACCCCTACAAGGCCAAACCGAGCACCACCATGGCGGCGGGTGCAAGCTCGGAGAGCTCCGTGCGGGTCATGCCCTTAACCTTGCTCACATCCATGTTGCGAAAAGGATCAGCGACCACGCACTTGACTTTAAATTCATTGGACAGATAACCCTCAATATTCTTGAAGGCCGCCGTCCCACCCGACAGCACAATCGTGTCGATAGAACCGTCTTTATAGCGGGAGCGGTAGTAGTCGATGGAGCGCTGCACCTCGGTTACCAACTCCTTGAGCACGGGCTCAATCAAAGTGAAGATCTTCTGAGTCGCGGGCGCCGCGGACTCATCCTCGCCTCCCCCAACCTTGATCACACCTTTTTCTTTCTTGATCTTTTCGGCCTCTTCAAATGAGACATTCAGATTCTGGTTGATCGCCTTGGTGAAGTTATTGCCGGCAATCGAAATGGTACGATTGTGCCGCAATCTCTGGGCACTAAAAATATTAATGGAAGAAAAAGACGCCCCTATGTTCACCAACGCGACAGTTCCGTTCAACTGGCGCTCGTCTAGACAGAACTGCAAAGTCTTCTGCAGAGCCAGAGGCTCCAGAGTAATCCCACTGGGCTCGACCTCAGCCATCTTGATGACCTCGCGCGCGGCCTCAACAATTTCGTTGGGCACCGCCACGAGAAGCACTTCCATCGTTCGGCCGTCTCCCGTGTCGTCGGAAAGAATGGTACCCGACACCGTGGCGTCGGCCACAGGATAAGGAAGATAGCGCTCCGCCTCAAAGCGAATCGCTTGCCGCACTTCTTCCGGCTTCATCTTGGTCATAGGGATTGGACGAATCACGACCTGTTGGCCAGCCACCGCGCTCACGAGCTTAAACTTCTTCGGGTCGATGTTATTCGCCCTAAGAAGCCCGCCGATAGTATCCCCTAACGCCTGAGCGTCAAGAATAGAACCATCCTTAATCGTCGCGGGAGGCGTCGGAGCCACTGAGAAATAGATCAATTCGGGAGGGCCCGCCTTTTTCTTCTCCACAACGGCAAGCTTTACGAAACTACTACCGATATCGATCGCACCCTGATCCGGCGCCTTCTGAAATAACTTTCTAATGAAGTCCACGAAACCAACCTCTGCTCAATGTGCCGCGAAATACCGAAACCAGTAGTCGTCACCAACCTTAACGACAGGCGGCCATTCGGCAAAGCCCTTTCTCGGAGACAAACCGATTTCCTCTACCCCGAAAGCTTAGAGGGAGGGACTCTCAGCAAGAGAAAGCTCAGCAAATGGTAGCTGAAGCTTTCATGGAGATTCCCAAAGTCTTCTTTTCCCTTTGGGCCGTTGCGTTAGGCCTGCTCATCGGTAGCTTCCTTAACGTCGTTATCTACCGACTACCACTCGGGCGCTCTATAGTTTCCCCCCCGTCGGCCTGCGTGAACTGCAACACTCCGCTTCACTGGTCCTTGAATCTCCCAGTTTTTTCCTACCTGCTTCTTCGTGGCAACTGTCGTTACTGCGGGAGCCACTACTCTCCGCGCTACGCCCTGATCGAACTCGTCACTGGAGCATTCTTTTTCGCCTGCGACTTCCGCTTCGGACTGCTCTCAGCGGAGTTCTGGAAAGCCACATCCCTTTTCTGTCTTTGCCTGGTCGTCTTTTTTATCGACTATGACCATTGGATCATTCCAGACTCCATCAACATCTTCGGAACAGTTCTCGGCTTAGGATTTAGTCTTTGGCATCCCCTGAGCCCACCCGAAATCCTACAATCCATGCTCGACCCCGCCCCCCCTTCCATCGCCTGGAGCATCCTGGGCGCACTTTTCGGGCTAGCTTTTTTTTGGAGTATCTCCGTCATCGGACTAGCCCTGGCCAAACAAGAAGCCATGGGCGGAGGCGACGTCAAGTTCGCCATACTCATCGGCGCCTACCTGGGACCCACGGAGGCCCTCTGCGCGTTCCTGGGCTCATTCTTCCTAGGGGCGGTCTTCGCCATTCCCATGCTACTCGCACGAAAAGGCGGCGGAAAAGACCCTATCCCGTTCGGAACCTTCATGGCGGTAGCCGCTGTAGCCGTCTGCTACTTTGGTGCCGACAGCATCCTAAACCTACTCCAACTCGAGTTTCTCTCTCCCGAACTCCACTACTAAATCTATCGCTCCCGCACTTTCTTCTAGTTATCGACCGCCGGCGCCGTAGCGGCAACAAGCAGACCGCGGCCATTCGGTGCGTGGCGACAGACAAACCTCGACCAAGGAGGCCCGCAGATGGGATGAGAAGGCCAGCCCCCCGCGAGATGTCGTAAGACTCCCAATCAATAAACGCACTCGAAGTGCAAGAGAGGCTGGCCATGGAGAACCTTATCACAATGACAAGCGAACTAACAGTCGGACTCGATGTTG
>JBBCJA010000011.1:0-453845 GCA_037189585.1 Selenomonadaceae bacterium
TATGAGGTCTCCGGGATTGACGGCTTGAAATACTGTGGACATGCGACAATTTTCCTTTGCTGATTGGGTATGGGATCGATCCAGCAGGGCGCGAGAAAACAGACTCGAGGAATGTCAGGCTACAGCGATAGTAGATAGTAGATAGTGTGGTTGAGTGCGTTGTTTCACCCGTGATTGAGCCAGAAAAAGCTGTGGGTGACAAATGGTATCTTAGCATGGTTCTGGAGCGGAGAAATGTGATCTGGAACACAATTTTCCCTTAAAAAGGAGGAACTGAATGTGGTTGTTTGGGGTGGGCCGTGCGAGACGCGGCCCAAATCAACAAAAGAATGGGAGAATCTTTCCATCGCCGCCCCGGTTTGATCGCTTCAGTTTGGGGTCGTAAGACCCTATCAGGACACGGGGATGTCGCGGTAGCCTTAGGTAAAAGAAGGTGGTGACAACGATGGACAATGCCAGTGAAAGACTACAATGGTTGATCTACGGCTGCTGCGACTGGGCGGATGAGTTCCGCGCTCGCCAGCAGGAGAGCGTTTTGCGCTATCTGGTCAATCTGCTGGCCCAAAGCTAAGTAAGGCTTCGGCGACAGGATATTTCACCTCGGCGCGGTTTTTCATGAGCAGCGCTTGCGAGACGGTTTCTCCCGTTCTTCGGTCGATGGTACGGCGCCACAGTTCGTTGGTGCGGTAAGTTCGCTCGCCTAGACGGAAGAAGCGATGCTCTCGCTCTTCCACTTTATAAGAGTGAGGCCACTCGACCTCGCAGCTCAGTCGACCCTTGATGTGCTGGTCGGTCAACCAGACCTCCAATCCGAAAGAGACATCGTGGGGATTGTGAAGTCGCAAGTCGACGTAGTTATAGAAAATCCCGGCGCCGCTTCCGAAGGGTAGGACCCGTTGTTCATCCGGAAAGGGATCGAAGCTGTGGTGATGTCGCTCCACCACCTGGAGAGGGCTGTGTAGAGCCATCCAGTAAAAGAGATTGGCCAATTGGCAGAGCCCTCCACCCACTCCCCGTCGCACCTCGCCTCGCGACAGCTGTAGCCCTTCGACGTATCCGCGGCTCGTCACCGGAGGACCCACGCACTTCCATAAGGAGAACGTCTCCCCGGGGCCGATTCGCAGCCCGTGAATGGTCGGCGCGGCGATGGCCAGATTGATCACCTTGTTCTCCTGCAGCTGGGGATCGCTATCGCCGAGTTTGCGGCGCAAGAGCGATTGGTGTTTTTTGATGGTCACGGGGAAAAGCTCGTCGCTGCGATGGTGGGCGAAGGTCACACCGGCCAGGATGTCCGACAGACGACGTTTGAGTCTCAGTTGGGCGACTCTGGTGTAAAAGAAGACGGGGTGGATCTCGGACAGTCGTCTCTTTAAGAGCATCGTGGGTGGAATTGGAGAGGCTTGAACGGTCTAAATTCGGTCGACGAACGATTTGATGGCGGCTTCGGGACTGACCTCTGGGTTTCGGCACATGTAATAGAGTTGCTCGAAGTCCACGGCCTTGCTCGGACTGCTCGGAGTTGTCCTCACGGTGAATTCGAAGTCTTGCTGGTGCTCCCAGGTCATCTCCGGATATTTTTCTTGCAGCACATGGAGTGACGCGACCGCGAACTGTAGGGGGTCGACGTTGAGAAGTCCACCGGCGGACTCTTTCCCTGTGGCTCCTCCGACGTAGACCTCCTCGCCAGCTCCCACGGGATCCGCGGTAACCAAACCGCGCTCGGTCTGTTGGAATCTCTGGAGAAGCCCACAGTCGACGGCGAGCTGCTCGGTGTAGCCCGGGACCGCTCGATAGCTATAGAGAGCCCCGATGAGGATGGCGAGTCCGCAGAGTAAAAACACCCATCCTCCGAATTCGATGGACTTGAGCGCCTGTGGACCTTCCGTGGCCACCATGGCAATCATAACCGCCGTCATCATGACGTAAAAGAGGGTGAATGCTCTCGCGTAAGCAGCCAGGACCGAGCGTCCGTTTAAGCTGATTTCCGAGCCCTTGAAACCGTCGCCGTCCTGCGAGCCGGAGATGACGACAAAGCTCTTGGCCGGAATCAGCGGGATAAAGTAAAGATGATAGAAGAAAGTGGCTACATGGAGTAGCTCGTTTCCCTCCTCATCGCGGAATGGCGCGACCTTCCCGTACAATCTCTTGCCATAGATGAGCAACATGAAGCAAGAGCCCCCTCGAATTGTATTTAGACTCTAACTGTTTGACGTTTTCCAAATGCATCCTCTTCATTTTTGGCACCTGATATCCACACTCTTTGCCAGTTCCGGCAGGTTGCCAGGTTGTGAACTCGAGTTCATCTTTTTTTAACATTTGACGATGGATTCGGAACGGGTCGGGAAGGCGTTGTCCTAAGATGAGCTTAGAAAGAACGCCGAAGGGAACGAAAGACCACGATGACCAGCCTGAATCAAAACCGCTTCTTCATCCCCACCGGATTCGGGTTTCAGGCTGGCACCTCGGGCAAGCAGAACCTCGGCGGCAAAGCGGCTCAGGCCGGCCAGGAGTTCGCCGCCGTTCTGGAAGAGACGATGATCGTCGTTCCCGCCGCCGCCCCTTCCTCCACCGCCTCGTTCCCGGCTCAACTGGCAAACACCGCCTACTGGGCTCATCCCTCCTACAGCCAGGCGGTTCTCAAGAAGGCTGTTTAACCTACTAACGACGGAAAGGGTCTTTGCGTAGCGGACGGGTCTCGGCGCGTCGATATTCAACCAGAAGCTCTCCGTTGGGACGAATCAGGATGTCAATGTCGTCATCGCCCACGGGATCCGGGTAGGGACTGGTGGCGTAGCTCCATTCTGTCCCGCCCTCATTGTCGCCCCGATCGGTGCGAAGCATCCTTTCCGCCGGAATGCCATGATCAAGGTACCGGTCGGCCGTGGTCTGGCGCGGGTGATGGTGGGCATGGCCGGAGGAGAAGATGACCCAGCTCGGATCCACCGCGGCGATGAACTCTCGCGAGCTGGCATCGTCGGAGCCGTGGTGGGGAGCGATGATGACGTCGCTTTTCAAGGGGACCACTTCGGCGAAATCCAGCATCCGCCGTTCGGTGGCGATGGCCGGCTCTAGCCCTTCTCGGTCGTTACGTCCCACCGCGTCACCACAAAAAAGAACCTTGCGACCTCCGTAGGTCAGCTTGACCACGATGCTTCCCGCGTTTCGCCAGTCCCCGGTGTGGGGTTCTAGTCCCCACTCGTCAGGAGGAGAAAAGAGCCCGGCCAGGACCGTGAGCCACCCTTGGCCCAGGGGAAGAGTCGAGCCGGGAAACAGCTCGTCGTTTTCCAGATTCGTCTCTTTGGCGCCCTTGAACATCCGTTGCAGCGCGATCGCTCCGGTGGCTATTTTCCAACCTTTGGTGTGCCGCCCGAAACCGGTGTGGATGATTCGCCGAAAACTATAGGTTTCGCACAGTTCGTCGACCGCGCCGATGTGATCGGCATCGGAGTGGCTCAAGACCAGAAGGTCGACGGTGGTTCCAACAGGGATCAGCTCTTTAACAGCCCTGAGAGTGGAGGCTTTCTCCACCTCTCCAGGGTGTCCCGCGTCATAGACCATAAAACGTGGAACTCCCTCGGCGTCCGGCACCCTCACCACGCAGCACAACGCGGGACCCGTGTCGATGACGCGCACGAAAGCGGCATCGGACTCTGGCTCTAAGGCGCGACACGGTGGGGCAAGGGAGAGAAAACAGAAGACGGAAAGGAGGACACCACGCATGTTTTGAGATCACCACGAAAAAAAGTTGGAAGCAGCGATACTCAGGCTCCAGAGCAGTCCGAAGCTGAAGGCCAAACCGAAGAATAGGCGGACCGACAGAGGTAAGGAATTGTTGCGTAAAATATCACGAAATTGAGCCAAGAGGTGCCGCTTTTCGTCCGGGTCTCGCATACTCGAATGCCCTTTCGTATATTCTCTTCGAAACCCTCGGTACGGAGTGTTGGTCTAGAGCCCGAGCAGCTCCACGTCGAAGACCAGGGTCGCATCCGGAGGGATAACGCCGCCCGCCCCGCGCTTACCGTAGGCAAGCTTGGAGGGGATGGTCAGGCGGCGCTTTTCGCCGACTTTCATGCCCGCCACACCTTCGTCCCAGCCGGGGATCACTTGTCGTGCGCCCAACTTGAATTCAAAGGGCTCGCCGCGGTCGACACTGGAGTCGAACTTGGTGCCGTTGGTCAGCCAGCCGGTGTAGTGTACCTTGACCTTCTGTCCGGCCTGAGCGACCGGGCCGTCGCCGGTTTTTAGTACCTGATATTGCAAGCCCGAATCGGTGGTGACCGTGGGAGCGGCGCTCTCTTCGGCAAGAGTCGCGCTACCTAACAAAAGAGTGAGAAGAAGAAGGGGAAGCCATTTACTCATGGGGATGAAGTCCTTTCCTTGGTCCGTTCTGAGACGTGCTCCTCTCTTTTTCGTACCTGGCGGAAATTTGGTCAGGCACGAGAAGAGAGCACGATGAGCCACGTGTCTAAACGGGTTGATTACAATAAAGCTAAGATCGCCGCCTATGTTGTGGTGGCCTTCTTTCTGGCCCTGATATTTGTGGTGGGAGTTCGCTCCGCCACCGGTCCGGAACTGCGCGAGGGAGACCGCGTCGAGTCTCTGGCGTGTCCCGTCTGCGATGGGAGCGGTGAGGCCAAAGAAGCCGGCAAGCGCTGCGCGACCTGCCTTGGAGCCAAGAAGCTCAAAGCTGTTGTTCCGGGACCCAATCATCCCATGCTGATCAAAGGGACGGTTCGTGACCTTTCGGCTTTCAAGGACCAGGCTGAGGCCGATGAAGTCGCGTCGACTGACGCCAAGGACCACAAAGTTAGCCTGCGGGTGGTTCGCGGCGCCGTCGGGCAGGCCTCACTTGTCTTCGAAGGTCCGGAGCGGCTGGAAATTCAGGGCAAGGTGACCGGCCGTTTCTCTGGATATCTTAAGCCCGGCTCTTACAAACTGACGGTCACGGCGCCGGGATTCGCCCAGCTCGAACGTCAACTTCAGGTGGACCCGCGGAAAGACCCGATCTGGCCGGAGGCGGCGGGGGTAGAGGGGATTCCGGTCGAGCATCTCCAACTGGATCTCACATTGAGCAAAGATTGAGAATTTTGACAAGGAGAGAACCTATGAAGAAGTGGCTAGTTCGTTTGATGGGCGGTTTGAGTATCGCCGGAGCGGGGGTGGTACTGGCCGCCCGACGTCTGCCGGAAGAGTTTGAACTCAAACGCTCCATTCTCTCGGAAGCATCAGCCGAAGCGATCTACGCGGTCCTCTCCGACCTGCGTCGATACCCCGAGTGGAACCCCTGGCAAAACGTCGATCCCTCCTTGAGATATCAGCTCTCCGGAGGGGCCGGAGAATTAGGTGCGAGCTACGGCTGGAACGGCAACAAACAGGTCGGAGCCGGCCAGTTAACGGTGGTGGGACTGGAGATAGGTCACAAGGTGGAACTGGCGCTAGAGTTTTTTCGTCCATTTCCGGCTAAGAATTCAGTGGTTTGGAGTATCTCTGAAGAAAGCGAGCAGCGACGCATCACCTGGGTGATGAGAGGCCGCAATCCTGGAACGATGTCTCGCCTTTTTACCGCTCTTTTCATGGAAAAGATGGCGGGCCAGGATTTCGAACGGGGCCTGAACAGTCTCAAGGCTCTGGCCGAAGCCGTATAGTCTCGGGGCTTGGTATGCCCCGGCCGTATACCACCGAGCAAGGTCTCGCGCCATCTGCTTATTTATCATCGGGACATGCGAAACACATTTTTTGTCACGATTCTTGCCGGCTCGCTCTTTTGTATGGGCGCGTGGGCGCAACCAGCTCAGCTTCAGGGTACCATCAACACACCTCGCGACGTGGAAGTTGTGAGTCGAGACGGGCACCAGTTCGTCAAATTTAACTCCAGCTTTTCCGTGGAGTCGCAGGCCGAGTGCGAGGTTCAACACGTCGACGGCCAGACCGGGAAGGTGACCAAGATCGGACAACTGGTCTCGAAAAAGGGATACCAGGTATATCAGGTTCCTGAGGGTCTCGTCATCGACAGTGCTGACCGGATTGTCGTTTACAGTCCCCTGATAGCCGATGATCTGGCAACGGTGGAACTAAACGAGAACGAGTAGATCCGATTAGCCGAGCGAGACGCCGTTAACTGAGACCCGACTGCAGGGATTGCGCCTCTTCCAAGCAAGCTGGGGAGTTTAAGGAGAGACCCTGCATGAGCTTGGTGACAGCGCTATCGTTGGTGACTCCGTCGGAGGCGGATTGGCCCGCATTGTGGAGACTGGCCGACCGCCTTCACGAACTCGGCTACACCGAACAAGGAGTATCAGCCGCCATGAAGGTGGCCGATCACTGCTCTCGAGATTGGCGGGAGTGGCCGGCTCACCTTCGCAACTGCCGCCGCGTGGCCGATGAGCAACCGTGCGCGTTGTTGGCCTCTTTCTTCCTGATCGAAGCCCTGCTGGAGAAGCCGGTCCTGGAGGACCTTCTGGGTGTGGAAGCCGCGGCGCTGATGGCCCGGTTGGAATGGACGCTCGAGGTGGAGGGAAAGGTCCACTTCCGATACTTTCTCTATCCCGTGCTGGGCAGCTTTATCCTCACCGACGGGTTCTCCAGTAACCCCCCGACCAGTCGAGACCAGGTGTACATTTTGGGAGCCGACAGTCATATGCTGGCTCGCATGGCTCCCCGGCCACGGGTCGCCGCCAGCTTGGACCACTGCACGGGTTCGGGCGTTCACGCGGTGTTGAGCGCGGGCCATAGCGGACATGCCTACGGGGTGGACATCAATCCGAGGGCCCTTCAGTTCGCCCGCCTCAACGCCAAACTCAACCGGCGCCCTAATTCCATCTTCCTGCGGAGCGACTGTTATGAGAAGTTCCGGCGGACTCCTGACCACGAGAAAAGGCCGAGCCAGTTTGACCTGATCACCGCCAATCCGCCCTTCGTTCCCGCGCCTGAACCGCTCACCTTGTGCCGGGGCGGCGGGCTCTCCGGCGAGGAAGTGACGGAGAAGATCGTGCGCGGCCTGCCCGAGAAGCTGAGTCCGAACGGCATCTTCTCCATGGTCACGAACATCCCGATCATGCGGCAGCAAACGTTCTTCGCGCGTTGCCGAGAGTGGCTCGGCTCGCAAGAGTGCTGGAGCATTTTGGTACTGACCACTCATGTCTGGTCCGTCCCCAGCTATGTGGTAGCCCATCAAGGGGAACCAGCTCAGGAGAGTTACGGCGACTCTTTCGTCGCCTGGCTCGATGCTTACGAGACGGTGGGACTGGAGGCGGTCTCCAGCAGTCTGGTCTATGTTTTTCGAAGCGCGACTCCGCTGGACGTTGAGCGGATCTGCCTGCCGCCTCGCCACGGGGTCGCGGACTTTATCGAGGATTGGATCACCTCGATGCGGAGTTACAAGGCGGATGAGACGGCTCACTACCGGATCCACCCAACGGTTGAGAAGATCTCCTGGCTCGACGATGGTCGGCGAGCGTACTTAGAGTGGCGGTCCGACCATCAGTGGTGGGAGCCTCGGGGAGTCTGGCTCGAGGGAGCGGCGGCGCGTGCCCTGGCCGGGATTCAACGCGGTTCACGAGAAGGGTTGGAAGACGAAGGACTGTTTCGCCTGTTGGGCGCGCACCTCATCACTCTGGCGAAGGGGTCGCCGGGCGAGTCCCCGGTGTCGTGACTCCCTTCTCATCTGTAGAGCTTCGGCGAGCCGACCCACCGTGGAATACGCTATCAGGATGCGCTAGAGGGGGCCGCGGTGGTGAAGGCTAGAGGCCATAAGCCTAGAGAGCCAAAGCCTGGTAGACCGACTCCTATGGGGTACCTTAGATTGGCGCTTTCTAGATGGGTGAAGCTTGGAGAAATACTAGCGTCGGCGAGGTCTAGAAAATCCATATCTCCCTTTCGTCTCATACTCTCGATACGGGTATTTCCAAAGCCACCTTCGTCAATGAAGATTGTGCCATTGGGCTTCTCCAGCATAACCGTGGTGTCGTCGCCGTTGGGGGCGGCGTAAAGCTTGGAGCCATTGGGCAGGGCCTCGTAGTGATAGTAGGTTTCGCTGCCTCCATACAAAGGGTAGTTCTCATCGGCTTTGACATGCAAATCCGTGAGCGAACCATCGGAAAATTTCGCACTCCCTGTTTCCGACTTTTTGCCGGTAAAGAAGCTCGCCAGCATGTTCGACTTGGGAAGGTCGGATACAACGACTTCACCCGTGATGGTGGAGTGATCGTGATGACCGTTGTCAAGTTTTTGGTATTCTTGGGCCTTCTTCGTCACTTGCTGTTTTATCTGTTTGGCGCGAGCGAAAGCCTGGATTTCTTTGGAGCTTTGTGGAATTTGACCGGCGTTGAGAGTGACCATCATACTTTCTCCTGCATTGTTCTGTAGTATTTTTTTGAACCGCTTACCCTTGGTGAGCCCGCGGTGTGTTCTCTTGGGTACAGAATGCCAGGAGGCTGTGAAACGGTTGTGAACTCACAGCCAGGCTGAGGCCAGCTCTTGAAGCTCCTCGGAGGGCTCCACGTCCAACTCCTCGCGCAGCGCCTTTGTGCAGCGCTCGTATTGTCGTCGAGCTTCCACGGTTTTGTTCTGAGCCAGATAGGCCCGAATGAGACCGGCGTGACCTTCCTCCAAGGAGGGGTCGATCTGCAGTAGCCGTTGTCCGTATTCTATGGCTTCGTCGTGACGACTGGTTCCTTCGCACCACTTCAGTAGGAGGACGAAGGCATCAGCGACCGCGAAGTCGGTCCGACCTCGAATCTCCACCGCCCAGTCCATGTAGCAGTCCTCTAGGAAGGGGCCCTCGTAGAGACGGGCCGCCTGGCGGGCCATAGCGACAGCCTTCTCCACCTGCCCGGAAGCTTTAAGTTGCCGCATTCTGGCCAGGGCGGCCTCGAGTTCGTGAAGGTCGAACCAGAGCGGAAGACTGGGATTGAGACGCACACTTCCCGGTGGCTTGAGAAAGTAGTTGAGCTCATTGTCCCCAAGGGAAAGCTCGCGACGTAGATAAGATAGCGCCGCTCGTAAACTGGCCCTTCCCTTGTCCGGGTCGCCCGGCCAGAAGACTTCAACCAGGGCATCGTCGGCGTGGGTTCGATCGCTGCCCAAACTTAACAAATAGGCGAAAAAGTGCCTCGACTTTTGTCGCTTCCAGTTGGAATCCAGGCGTTCGTCACCCCGATAGATCTGATAGGCTCCCAGGCAGCGTAAGCGTAAGGTGGCGATGTCCGCGGAGCCGGGAGCCTCCTCCTCTCTTTGCTCTGCCAGCGCCGATTTTATCGCCGCCGATGGGTCGTTGACCACGGAGGCACGAAGAATACCCAGATCGATCTTCGAGTGGTGCTCTCTGAGCAGGCGAATACAGACTATCCGAGCCTCTTCGGAAAGCGAACTGTCTCGACAGAGCTCTACAAAGGTTCCCGACGCCTCCTGAACCAACTTCCCCAGGATGACTCGGCGTAGGCTTTCCTCCATCGCCGTATCCTTCAGAAGAAACCTCGACAGCCAACCGGCGGCGCCCAGCAAGTCCGGCGTGAATTCCGAAGCTAACAGAGTGCGTGCCGCCACGTCGATCGGTCCCTCGACCCCATGGAAAGCAAACAGAGCCAGGACCGAGAGCGCTTTCCCCGCTACGTCGCGAACTTCGTTGAGCAGCCGTGAGGCTTCGACCAGAATTCTCTTCCCAGCGTCGTGGTTGAGCTGGGAGAGAAGGATTCCAGCTTGAAGCCCGCACTGGCCCGCTAAGATCGGTCCTTGCAGCTTGGCCAGGGAAAAACTTCTCTCCGCGGCGGATGTGGCGGCCTCGAGATCGCCTTTGGCTCGGCACATTCTGGCCTGTCCCAAGGAGCCAAAGACTTCCGAGCGGGTTCCGGGATAGTCGCTGGCCAGAGTTCGAAAGGTCGCCAGGGCTTGTTCAACCTGTCCGACCTCCTCCAGAGCCAATCCTACCGCCAGTAATGAACGAGCATCACCGGAAATGATCTTGCGCTGGGTCTTGCTATCCAGGAGCGCCACCAACCCTGGGTCGAACTCACCCTCACGGGTCGACGAGATGGCGGCGGCGGAGCTGTCGCCGAGCTCCATGGCTAGATGGAGGATGCGAGAGCCGATGGGGATCTCTTCCCCTTTCAATCCATCCGGCTCTCCTTGGCCATCCCAGCGTTCGAAGCGATGGCGCAAGATCGAGGAGACCGAGTACGGAATCGTCTGCCGAACGTAGCTGGGAAGTTCTAATCCGATCCTCTCCTCGGCGAAGGTCAGGGCGGCGGCCAGGGTGAGCTCCAGGGCGAGCTCTTGCCCCAAGCCGAGTTTGTCCGATAGCCGCGCGACGCAATCCAGGACTCCGCGCGACTCCTGCTCGGCTAGCTCCGAGCCCGAAGCAGCGACCTGTTCAGCGAACCAGAGTAGCGTTCGTCGAAGACGACCTCGTTTATGAGCAAGCTCTTTCGACTTTCGCTTCTGCGAGGCGATCGACTCGATTCTCTGCACAAAATCGGTCAATTGAAACGGCTTTTTGAGGTAGTCGTCAACTTTGAGTTTGACGGCACGCAAGGCGTAGTCTTCGGTCGAATACCCGGTGATGACCATGCCGGATACCTCCGGTTGGGTTTCGCGAACTTTCTCTAGAGCCGAGAGGCCGTCGTACTTTCCCTCCGATCGAATGTCCGTCACGACCACATCGAACTCGCAATGCACGGCTAACTCGACGGCCTGTTCAGAATTGGGCACGCTCTGGACCTGGTAACCCCGATCGGAGAGCAGGTCGACTAGGGTCTCTTGAAGTTCGAGGTCATCTTCAATCACCAGGACTCTGATCGGATCATCACTCACGGCATGGTCCCGCTATCGCGATGGGAGGGTATGGCGACTTCAAAGCGCGCCCCCCCATCTGGCAAATTCTCGCAGCGCAATGTTCCCCCATGAGCCTCAGCGATCTGATAAGAAATTGACAGGCCGAGTCCGGTTCCCTCCCCAACCTGCTTGGTACTAAAAAAGGGCTCAAAGATTCGGCTCAAGATGTCCTGATCGATCCCCCTTCCGCTATCCTCGACAGCGATGATGATCGGGTCGCCAGACTGGACCCGCACACGTACTTGGGCCGGCCGGGAATGCGAATTCTCTGAAGCCGCGTCACCGGCGTTGAGCAGCAGATTGGTCAGCACCTGCTGCAGCTCCAACGGGTCACCGCAGACTCTGCCCGGCCCGGATTCGATCTCGATCGCCACCTTTCTCTGTTTAAGCTGCGGGCCGACCATCTCCATCGTCTCCTCGATGAGATCCACGACCTGGACCGGAATTCTTTGCTCGATGCTCGGACGTGAGAAGAACAAGAGCTTCTCTATGATCTTTTGGGCCTTGCCTGTGGCTCTTTCAGCCACCCGCAGACTGGTTCTCGCCTTGTCTGGACTCTTCTCGATGCGCAACTGTGCCGATTGAAGCTGCAAGAGCACGGCCGCCAGGGGCGAGTTCAGCTCGTGGGCAAGCCCGGCGGCCAACTGCCCCACCGCCGCCATCTTCCCGGATTGGACCAACTGCGCCTGGCTTTCGGTAAGACTTTGGTAGGCTTGGGTTCTTTCGAGCAAAGCTTTTTCGAGTTCTCCGCGATAGCGCGCCCCTTGAAGTCCGAGCCCGACCTGGGTCGCGAGGTTTAAAAGGAGCTCGCTTTGTCGTTCCGAGAGCTCCTCCGACGTCTGCGCTATCAGCACTCCAAACGAGGCCAAAGGGACCACGATTCCGCCCTCGGTGTGGGTGTGGGCAAGCCATGACTCTTGGCTCCCTTTCCGCTGAGCGCAGGGAAGAATACGCCTCTGCTTGAGGCAGTCCTCGAACAGAGGCTCTCGTACCGGGCTTTGAAGCTTGGACTCGAATTGAACCACCGAGCGGCTCCACCTGAGAGCTTTGAACTCTCGCTCGCGAACCGCGAACACCACCACCGGCGCCTGCTGGAGGATGCGCTCCACGGCCGCCAAGAGGTTGTCGAGAATCGCTTCCTGATTGGGATTGCGGGAGAAAAAGACGTGCAGACCTTCCAGCAGCTGTTTGTCGACCTCCATTCGCTTTAAGTCTCGTTCTTTGACCTGTTCGACGCGGGATGCCCTGCGTTTGTCACCTTGAGCGTCCTTGAGTTCTCTGGTGATGGTGACCAGTTGGTCTTGACGCTCTTCGAGCGTGATGCCATAGCCGCCCCTTTGAACCAGAAACAGCAGGGGGATAAGGAATACGGCGCCTTGAGGTTTGGTGTCCAGCAGAAGAGCCAGAGGCAGAGAGGCTATAAGGCCGGCTAAGAAATAACGACGCCGAGCCATCAACTCCTTGGGAGATCGGGTTCGAAGCAAACTTGTCACCAGAAAAAAGGACACGAGGGCCAACAGACTACTCATCGCGAGCTTTCTCTCCAGCTCGGAATGGGATGTCGAGGTCATCGAAAGCGCGAACGAAGCGAGCGCCAGGGGAAATAGGTCATGCAGAAGCGAGTCCAGTGTTAGACGAGGAATGCGATAGAAGCGAAGGGAGCGGACGACAGCGATGCTTAGTGCCACCAGGATAGCTGCCCCCGGCCCAAGTTCTCGAACCGGCAGGGCGGCGAGCCCGGCGGCTACCCCGCAGGTGATCGGGCCTTCGCTTTTCGGGGCAAGCGCGGTCAGCTCCAAGAGGAAGGCTACGACAAGCACAACCCCGAGTCCCATCTGGAATTTCGGTATGCCGGCGCTTTTGGCGGCCATGCCGAAGAGTCCGGCGCAGAACAAAATGAGAGCCAGCTCGGAAGGACTTAGTTGGCTTGTGCGGATCGACATCACAAAGTGTTCTTTCTAAACCTTAGCGTTCCTCATTGTTGGGTCCGGCTCTATCCTAGGGTCGAGACCACGGAGTAAAGCGGAAGTAACGTCGCGACCATGACTAACGCGACGACCAACCCGACCCCCAGGGTTAATATAGGCTCCATGGCATTCTGGAAGGCTTGAAGGCGATTCAGTAAAATCATGTTCAGGAGCTGGCCGGCCCGCATCACGCAGGCAGGAAGATCGGCGGATTCTTCCCCCAGACGTACGAAGCTGATAACCAGCGAAGGATAAAGATCCGGGTGATAAGACATGGCCTCGGAGATTGATTCCCCCTGCAGAAGACACTCCTGAAAGCTCTTGTCTTGCTCTTTTAATATGGGGTGCCCGGAGATCTGATGGGCCAGGGAAGTCGCTTTGCGAACCTCGATCCCACTTTCCAGCAGCGAGCCCAATCCCGCGCACATTCGAGTACAAAAATAGGCCTCTAAAGTCGTACCCAGGAGCGGCAATGGGGCGACCATCCGACAGAGTTCTCGTTGCAGCCGCTGGCGGAACTCCGGGACGGTCAGCTCGTAGGCGAGGCCACAAAGGATGCTGGCGCAGACCAACCAAAATGAGGGTTCCAAGAGTATCGAGCTGACGGCGCTTACCAGCTTTGTCGGCCATGGCAGTTCGGCACCTAGACCCGTCACCACAGCAATAAGCTTGGGAACCACGGTGGTGAAAAGCCCTAGAGTCATGAGGAAGGAGACGCCTAAGACAATCAGGGGATAGGTGAGGCCCGCCCAGATCTGTTGGACTAGAGCACGGTCCTGCTTGAGCCACTCGGTGGCCTGAGCCAGAGACTCCGCTAAACGTCCGGTCTCTTCGCCTATCTTGGTCAGTACGACGATCACTTCCGGAATCGGGATTGGCGCGTTGGCCAGGGCCACGGAAAGTGGACGTCCCCCCTCCACCTGAGCGATCAAAGATGAGGCGAGCATCGCGTCAAAGCTGTCCGGGTCTCGGCGCAAGACATCCAGAGACTTGATCACGGGAACTCCACAGCGCAGTAGCTCTCCGAACTGTCGGAAAAAAAGAACGGTATGGTCGATCTGCCGACTCATGGCAGTGGTTCAATGGTGACCGGCTGCCAGCGATTCACCTCGCTGTCGCTAAGGCGAAGCAAGCCGCTCTGGCCCACCACGATCCCATTCTTAAGGCTTTGAAAGCGAACCTGTTCTGGCTTCTCTGGCAGGCTCAGCTCCAGGTCGCGTTGGAAGTTGCGCTCGAAAGGACCATCCAGGTTGAGGGGAATAGTGGGGAAGTTAAGCCTCAGTTGCTCTCCTTCGAGGCCTTCGACCCGACATTCGATTCGCGTGCGAAAAAGATAGCTCCGCGGGGTTCTGTTGTCTGATGGCTCGCCGGCCCAGAGGAGATACAGCAGGCGTAGCAGTGCCAGTAGCCCTAGGACAGAGGCGAGAACCCGCCAATGTTGGCGCTGAAAATTCATCGAGAGCAGGCCAAACTAGCGATGGCTTCACGCATCGATCCGGCGGAGTTAAGACCAAAGACGAATCCGTCTGGCCCCACGGTGATGAACTTCGGAAGCACGATTCGGCTGAGGCCTGTGTCGAAGTCGGTACAGGCGATGCCATCATCGACGACATGAATGGCGGACCGACCCTCTCGCGCGATATCGCAACTGTCATTGAATGCCCCTAGATGAGTCCGGATCGACCAGTCCGACGAGTCAGAAGCGCGGTACAGCTCGCACCGAGTTTCAGTGCTAGGGTCCCAATCTTGCCCCACCAGGTAGAAGATCCCTTGGCTATTCCATTCCAACGCTTGCGCGGACGGATCGCTCTCGCCAGTCCCAGGCATGTCGTGGACCACGGCGTCTATACTGCCGTCCGAGTTACAGACCACCACGTCGTGCCCTCGCTGAACGAGCGCCTGATCGCCTGATGGCGACCAGCCCGCGACCGCTCCGGGAAAGGGAGAGGGGTGACTTACCACGTTACCAAGGGAGTCGAAGGAGTAGTACTTCTTAATGGCCGCGGGGTCCGTCAGCGCTCCTTCGATAACGTAGAGCTTAGTCGAGTCCTCACTAAAGCATGGAAAGGACCCAACCCCTGGCGCACCGAGTTCGATGCACTCCAGACCGTCGGACGACATCAACTTCAGCCGGTCGCCGTAGTCCGTGCCTACCGCCACCCGCCGACCATCGCGACTGATATTTAGTTTACCAATGACGCCTCCAGTGCTCACACTCTCGAAGATAGCTTTCAAGCCTGTCCCATCGTAGCGAGAGACGAAAACATGGGCCCTTTGGGTGGGGTCGGCGAAAGAAACGCCCAGTCCGGAATCAAAGACGATCCGACCTGGGTCGACGACGAGAATCCGAGGTGTGGTGACAACGCCCGGCTCCACCGTGGCCGCGAAACTCTCGTCTCGTATCTCCGCGGTGAGCTCAATGATCTCATCGGCGGCGGCCGTCGCGGGAGCCTGCCAGTGCCATTCCGAGGTCCATCCCTGGGATTCCGGGGAGTAAAACATGGGAGTCTCGGCTAGATGAGAGAACGAGCCGGCATTCGCCCTCCATCGGCAGTACAGCGGACCACCGTCGACATCGGTGGCAAAGACCCGCAAGGTCACCACCCCGCCTGGTTCGACGATACACTCGGCGCCTTTAGCTGCCGCGAAAGCGGGGTCGACCGGAGCGGGTAAGGCCTGCATGTCCTTCACAACCGGAGCCGCGGTGTTGGAAAATGGCAATAGGGACAATGTCGCTGTCGGCCATGAGTCCGCGCTGTCGCCTCCCTCTGGAACCGCCCCACCTAGGACGCCTTTTTCCAAGCGAACAACCGCCTCTGTCGAAACTAGAACCGTGTAGGCGTGGTCGGCTCTAGTCATCAGGTTGCCCGCGACATCTATACGGTCGGCGACGACCAACGGAAACTCTCTGTTGACCACCTCCAATCTATTGCTGACCACCTTGCCGCTCGGCATGAAAACGATGGCCGTTTGGTCAGAAAACTCGTCCGGTAACCAGTGGCTAAGATTGAGCCGAACAGGATCCGCGCCGGGAGGAGTATCGGGAGAGTCGAAACTCATGGGCGCTGGTAAATTCCATTGGCCCAGGAAGATGCCGGCTTGGGGGTGGTTTCCTGTAAAGTCGATCTCCCGTTGAAAGCGAGCCCGCTCCCAACCGGAAAACAGGGCACACCCCCGAACGATCGGGTTTCCATCGGTCGGGAAGACAAGGCCCACCGGAATTCCCGTCAAGCTCGCCTGGCTCCGCGCTCTAGACATCAACCCCTTGACTTCCATTGCCAGACTCTGGCTTTCCTTTTGACCCGGTGACAGTCGGACTCTGGTGACACTGACCAGCAAGACCACTCCCAATAAGCCAAGGCAGATCAGAACTTCAGGGACGGAGAACGCCCAGGTTTTATTCGAGATTTGCTTGCCCATCGACAACCTCCACCCTGATCCAAGAAAAGGGTCTTTCCTCTATTCCGACAGCTCCAGCCAAGTTCTCGACCGCGGGTCGCTCTAAGGCCAGGTCGAGTTCACCACGTAAGGTCAAACTGGCGGCGGATTCTCCCTGAAGCCAAGCCGTGCTTCGTATCGTCGCTTCCCCGGCGAAACGCTGGTCGACCTCGACGTGATAGGTCCCGACCCTAGTTCCGTCGTCATCTAGAAACGATTCGCTGTAGCTAAAAGTGCTGACCGCGGCCATCTGATTCGGAGGAAAACTAGGGCTTTTCATAAGTTTGACTCGCGCGTCCTCGAGCCCGGCCCAGGCCAACGCCCTGGCTTGAGACTGGAGAAACCTGGCCTTAACAAGACTCCGCTGCGTCACCCTTTGGCTCAAAATCGCGAGGGCCAGGGTGGCCAGGATCGTCGTGATCAAAAGGGCGGCCACCACCGTGGACCCCCTTGCTCGCCCGGTCATGGCATAACCCCTGGTGCGAAAAGAAATCGTGAGAGTCGATGCACCTTCTGATCGCTGGCTATGCTCAATTCTAACTCGACAGAGGCTCCGTTAACAGAAACCGAGGCGCCCGACAGACCGCCCAGGACAAGATTGTTGGAGAAGGGGCCAGCAATTTGGGGAGGGGGGTAAGGAGCCGGTAGAGCGATCTCTCGGGATGCCCGGTGAAGGTCCTGACCGATCAAGGTGTACGCCGTGTGATACGGCCTGCCTCTCAGCTCCGGCTCTGGCGGCGACGTCGCGGCCATGGTTCTGTAAGGCTCCTGGCTGAACGGATACGGCCCGGGTTCCAGCTGGTGGGCCAGGGCGAGGTGGCCGATCTCGATGATGGTCGACCCGATGGTCGGCTTGACCAGAAAAGCCGAGGAGAGATCTTCGGACAAAAGTTGTACCAGGGCATCGCAGTCGACCAGGAACCGATCTTTAACCTGCTGCTGGCGGGAAACCGTCGACTGCACCATGGCGAGTCTGGCGATCAGCACAAAGGCTAAGCCGATCAACAGCAAAGTGGTGAGCACCTCAATCAGACTGAGCCCAGCGTCACGGCGCGCCGGCCGGTGAAACCCCCTACGGCGCGAGATTGAGCGTGGTAGAAACACCGCGATAGTCCTTTCCCGCGTAGATGGTCCTGGCCACAATTTTAATCTCGTGCCCCGTATATAGGTTGGGGCCGGCTGAATTTAGGATCTGATTGAAGAAGTGGACCGTTTTCCCGTCCGAATCCTCAGCCAGGCGTCCATATCCCCGCCCAAAGTCGATGTAGAAGCGATACTCCAGATCTTCGATCGTTCCGCCCGCGGCCGCACTGAGTGAGGCGACGAAATCGGCCTGGGCGTCACGAGCCAAAGGGGAGGAACCCGAGGCCTGAACGACACCAAGGCTCTGCGCCTCTCGGCGTGGTTCGCCAATGAGAGAGACTAGCGATAAGCTTTTACCCCGAGGACCGGCGACCTTGACCGTGACTCGCTTGTAGGACGCTCCATAGTCGCGCTGGTACAGCCCCCGACACGGGAAGGCGACGACGGCGTTGGTCACGGATGTCTCCACCCTGTATCCCGCCGGGTCCGTCAGGTTGACTACCCCGGATTCGGAGTTGAGCGTCAGGAAGGTCGCCTCGACTCCACCCAGTGCCCTGAGTTGAGCTATTCTCGACTCGGCCAAGGTGACGATCTGCGAAGCTTCGACATCATCGGCCTGCCCACCCATCGTCGCGGCATACAGGCCACCTAAGACGCCAATGCCTGTGGCGATGACAAAAAAAGCGATCACTGTTTCCAGGAGAGTCGCCGCGTTGGTTCTACGGCGTCTCATCGTCCCCACCATAGATGTCTAGTATGTCGTTTATCCTATGTCTGAGCAACTCATGGCCGTCCTCCCCCAACGAAAATCGCGAGTTGTCTGGTACCGTGCACATCGTACTGTTCTCCCTTCGTCTTGTGGGAATAGCCGACGCCCGGCCCTACTTGATTTATAGTCTGGGGCTGTGAAACGGTTGTGAAATGAGAAAACGCTCGGAGAGGTTCTAACCTGTCGCCACCACGCCGATGCCGGGGAGGTCACGGAGCTTGAGTATTCCCTCGACCACCTGGGTGCCTTCGAAGGGATCGTTGGAGATCAAGAGGTTTCCGTCGAGGTCGGCGTAGTCGGCCAGCATGGAGAGCTGGGTGGCGGCCGAGATGGCGCACGAGGTTTCCGTCATGCATCCCAGTAAAGTTTTCATCCCCAGAGCCCGAGCGGTGAGCAGCATGCGCTGAGCTTCGCGTAGGCCCGTGCATTTCATCAGTTTGACCACAATGCCGGAGTAGACTCCTTGGGCCTCTTTGATGTTCTCCAGTCGTTGACAGCCTTCGTCGGCAAGGATAGGTAGCGGACTGTTGGCGGTAAGCCATGCGATGTCGTCCACTTGCTCTTTGGGCAGAGGCTGCTCGACAAACAGGCAGCCTTGTTCCTTCAACCAGTGGATCATATCCAGCGACTCCTGCCGATCCGTCCAGCCCTGATTGGGGTCGGCGGTGAAAGGGACGTCGGTCACCCGGCGCACGGCGGAGACGATCTCTTTGTCCGTGCCTCGGCCCATCTTGATTTTAAAGACCTTGAAGCCGCTCACCTCGCGAGTTTTGGCTTCCACTACCTCGGGAGTGTCGATACCGATGGTGTAGCTGGTACGGGGGGCTTTAGCACCGTCGTAGCCCCACAACTTGTGGAGCGGTTGGCCCAAGATTTTACCGACCAGGTCGTGCAGCGCGATGTCTACAGAGGCCTTGGCCGCAGTGTTCCTTGTATCGAGGCCCTCGACATAGGCCATGATCTCCTCTAACTGAAGGGGATCGCGGAAGCGGGTTAGGTCGACCTTTTTGAGGAAGGTGAGAACGCTGTCCTGAGATTCACCTAAATAGGGAGGCATGGAAGCTTCTCCATAGCCGACCAGTCCATCGTATTCTATCTGGGTCAGCACGGCAGGAGTGGTGGTGCGGGTCGTGGTCGAGAGAGTGAAGGCGTGACGTAGCGACAGAGTGTAGGGCTTGAAGCTGAGCTTCATGGTCTTGTCAGCGGCCCGCGCGGGAAGGGCTAAGCCGCCCCCGGCGAGCGTTAACGCGCCCACCCCGAAAGTCGAGCATCTCAAGAAATTCCGTCGATTCATCAAAAGCCTCACCGAGAAAAAAGGTGAGGCGCCGTTCGTGGGTCGAGCGAAGGGACCCTTTAGGAGTCAATTGAGGACCCGGTCCAGGCGCTCGACGGCTCGGCGCAGATCGTCGTCTCCATAGTGGGCAAACGACAGGCGCAGATAGTCGACGAAAAGACCGCGGGTCGAAAACCGGCTGCCGGCTCGATATCCGACCTGGTGCCGAGTCGCCTCCGGCAATAGTGCCGAGGCGTCTCGTTCTCCCACCAGGCGAACCCAAAAGAAATAGCCGCCCTCGGGTTTTCGATAAGAAACCCGGTCTCCCAAAATATCGCGAAGCAGGCTGTCCAGGAGATCGACTCGATGAGAATAGAGGTCGCGGAGCTCTTTGAGATAGTTTTCCTGATCCTGGCTTTCAAGGACCCGGCGGACCAGACATCCGGTAAACTGGTTGACGCCGCCGCCACTGCTGAACATACCGAGTGAGGTGAGGCGATCGAGGATGCTGGAGGGGGCTTGTATCCATCCGAGTCTAAGTCCTGGTGCTAAAATTTTAGAGAAACTACCGATGGAGATGACCGTTTCGCTATCCAGAAAGCTGGCCAGCGGTCGAGGGGCGGATCCATGGTAGGTCAACAGTTGATAAACTTCATCGGCTAAGATCAACACCTCGTTCTGGCGACACAACTCCACGATCTGGCCGCGAGCCGATTCGGTCATGGTGACGCCACTGGGGTTTTGATGCACCGGGATGGTGTAGAGTAAGCTCGGTTTGTGCTGGCTGATGGCCTCGGACAGGGTCTGGAGTTCGAGGCCTTCGGGCCCGATCGGCACCCCCACCACTTTGAGTCCCGCGTCGGCGAATATCTGGTGAGCCAGAAAATAGGTCGGCTCCTCGACAAGAACCGTGTCCCCCGGTTTGGTGAGGGTGCCGGAGAGCAAGGACAGAGCTTGAGAGGCGCCGCCCGTGGCCATCAGACTGTCTGGGGTAACGGGGTAGCCGTAGCCCCGCGAGAGAAATTCCGCCAGGGCGAGACGGAAGTAGCCGTCTCCGCGGGCCGGTCCGTAGTTGAGAAGCGAGTTGTCGATCCCTTGGAGCGACCGCTCCGCGGCTCGGCGCAGAATACCGTGGGGAAGAATCTCCAGCTGGGGCTGACCGATGCCCAGATCTATCATCCCCGGCGTTGTCTGAAACTGGCTTGTTTGAATCATCGACCTCGAGCTTCCTGATGAGGTCGCGATCCCCTAGTTAGTCATGGGCGATGTAGCAGACGCTGTCGTTGCTGGCGCAGGACTTGGTCGGCGTGTCGTCCTCGTAGCAGTCCGGCACGTTGTCTTTCTTAAAGCAGATGACACTCTCGTCGAAGCCTCCCACGCCGTCCTCGGGGCAGCCGTGGTAATGCCAGCGGTCGGCCGAAGAGTGGATGTGGCGGATGTCGGCTTCGTCATGAGTGTGGCGCAGACGCCCGCCGCACTCGTGGTTCTTTCCGGGGTCGGAGGGAGGTGCCGGCTCGATGGGAGGCTCCGGTCTGGTCGGGGGGGTGGGCTTTCCAGGATCCGAAGGCGGCTCCGGCTTTGGCTCGTACCCAGGGAGTTTTCCGGGAAAGAACTTCTCCTCCATGGCGGCGGTGATCCCACCGGCCAGCGCGCCGATGGCGGCTCCGAAGACCAGACCCTTGACCAGATAGCTACCCACGTTCACGCCGTGGTCGAAGGTGACGTTCGGCTTGTCCACCGTACCCACCACGCGGCTGTCGATGTTGGGAGAATAGCGCTGCCAGAAACCCACCGTCCGTTCCCGGTAGACCGGCTCTTGCTCGGTGTAGTACTCGGTGCGATATTTGGTCACGGTGCGAGTCCTGGTGTCGCAGTCGTAGGAAGAGCTCCCGTCGCCGTTGTAGCTAGTCGAGCAGTCCTGGTAAGACTCGGTGTCGCTGTAGGGGACCTGGCGAGACTTGCTGACCGTCTCGTAGTGGGACAGATAGGTCTCGGTGTCCTCGACCGTGTAATAGCGGTAGGGGTTGCGCTCGTTCATCTTGTGATGCTCGATGTTCTCCTTGCGCCATTCGACCGGGCTCGGAGTTCCTCGCCCTTGGAAAGTGGTCGAGGTGAGGCGGACGTGAGGCGTTCCGTCGGAGTCGTAGACAGGATTGTTTCGATAAACAGGCTCGGTGGGGACTCCGTCGTCGGAGGGGCGCCAGGTGGTCCGTTCATAATCGTCGGCGGGGATGTGTCCCATCAACTCGCTCCGTTTGACCGACTCGTAGTGCTCGACGGTGACCGACTGGAGCGGAACCTTATTGATCTCGAGCTTGGCCGCGATACCGCCTGTCGCCAGTCCCACGACGGCTCCCGTCCCGGCACCCACGCCCGTGAGTTGGGCGGTGCGCTTGACGGTGGGAAGACCCTCTTTGGCGTCCCACTGTTTGATAAAGTCGGCCCCCTGGGCCTTCCCGCGAAAAACTTTTTGTAGGATATTCATGACTTAGGCTGCTTCCTCTGTGGTGTTGGATGGGCCGAGATCGGCCAGACGTTTCTCTTGCAAATCTTTGAGCTCTTCGATGCGCTTGCCGGCGCGATGGTAGCCGTTGAGTCCTCCGGCCACCGCGCCGACCGCGATACCGACCGGGGTGAGGGCTGGAGAGATCAGACCGAGCGAGGCGCCCAGACTGCCGAAGGCCAGGGCCTGGGGCACGGCCGAAGCTACCTGGTAGGCTTTCTCTCCACGACCTTCTAAGACTTTACCGATCCCTTTGGCCACGATCGGCTCCACCGACTTTTGAACGTTACGCCCCAGCTGTCCGATGGAAGGTCCGACCAGCGCCCCCGAGGCTCCGACGGCGGCCCCGATACCGGCGGCCAGAAGAGGAGAGTTGCCGGAGAGCAAGGCTTGCACGGTGGTCAGAGCCGCTCCGGTGGCGGCGGAGAGAAGAACCTGCCCCGTGCGGGTCGAGGCGCGGGCTCCGATGGCGGTGGCGGCGGAGCCGGTCAGCATTCCCATCGGAAGCCCCGTGGCAAGCTCCGCGGCCAGGCCCATGGCGGTTCCGCCCAGCATGGCGTCGCGCACGGTGGAGTCGCCTTCACCGGCACCGGCGGCCACGATTCCGGCCACTCCACCGGCGAAAAGAGCCGAGGGGATGCCTTGATTGCCGTAAAGCGCGAGCTGCATTCCGGTCAGAGCCAGCGCTCCGGCCGCGATGCCGACCCCGGAGCGGACCAGAGAGTTGTCGCCGGCCTTGGAGGCCGCCAATCCGCCAGCCACACCAGCCACCGCTCCGGGAAGGCCGGCGGCCAGGAAACCACGGGTCGCTCCGCCGATCAGCGCTCCGGTGGTGGAGTAGCGATAGGTGGGAAGGTAGTAGGCGTCGCCCACTTCACGGAAAGCCTCTTTGGGGATCCAGCCCTCTTTGACCACCACCTCGTCGCCCTCTTGTTCCAGGTTTGTCACCCGCAGGGCGGGGGTCCCGTCCTCGGAGGTCGCTTCGACAGCTTTGTCCTTGAAGACCACGAAGGTGGCTCGAGGATCGACGATGTCTCCGGTGGTGTTGACCAGAACGTTCTCAAGACCGGTCGAGACCTTCTCGCGTCCGGGATCTCGTTCCGTAAGCTTAGGGGTGAAGGGAGCTGCTATCGAGTTGATGATGTTCACTGTGGGCCTAGTATAGACTCCCATGGTGTCTTTAGAATGGATAGACAGCTCGCCCAGGTAAAATCTCTTGAACGAGTTTCGGATGATTGTGAACACGTTTTTAGGACGTTTTCAGAACGCGCCCTCCATTCCCGAGATGATCAAAAAATTCGGGCTTTCTGTCCAAAAAACATGATCGAGGCGCGGAAGGTACGAGGATGATCGAAATTCGGGATTCATGGTCAATAGAACATGGTGGGGAGGGGTTCGCAGGAGCCCCCGGGTTGGGCCAGCGAAGCGCATCCGATATGAGCATCATTCTCAATCCTAGCGAAGTTCGAGTTCTGGGCGCGTTGATCGAAAAGCGCATGACCACGCCGGATCACTACCCCTTGACTCTCAACTCGCTGGTCGCCGCCTGCAATCAGACCTCCAACCGCCACCCCGTGACTGACTTCGACCAGCACCAGATCAACGACGCGCTCATCAACACGCGCAATCAGGGTCTCTCCGCCCTGATTTCGAAGTCGGGGGCGCGGGCCCACAAGTTCGCCGAGAAGTTGTGCGAGAAGCTCGATCTTAACGGGCGGGAGTCAGCCGTCATGGCCGAGTTGATGCTGCGGGGGCCGCAGACTCCGGGCGAGCTAAGGCAAAGAGCCTCGCGCATGGCGGAACTGTCCGACTTGGAGACGGTGGAGAAACTGTTGGAAAGGCTTTCTCAACGGTCGCAACCCCTGGTGGTCCAGCTTCCCCGCCAGCCAGGTAAGCGGGAAGCGAGATACGGCCATCTGTTGAGTGGAGAGATTGACATTTCGCAACTCGAGAGCGCTCCAGAGCCAACGACCTCTCGGGAAAGAGGGCTCGCGGAGCGGGTTGCCGTGCTGGAAGCCCAGATGGCCCAGGTTCTCGCCAAGCTCGAGGAACTAACCGAAGGTTAAGTGCCGTGATAACGGTAATGCTCGAGGCCTCGAGCGATCACCCTTAGGACGGCCGGTACGGAAAACGGTTTAGAGATGTGGTCGGAGGTTCCGAGATCAAATCCCATCTGCACTTCCGCGTCGGACATTCGAGCGCTGCATGTGACGATATAAGTCGCCCCCATTCGGCCCGCGTCTTTGAGTTCGCGAATCAAGGCAAGTCCATCATCGGTGCCAAGCCCCTTGTCGATCAGCATGACTTTGCAGGTGAGGTATGGAGCATCGCTGAGCATCGCCTCTCTAGCTTCCTGAGCGTTCTGGAACCAGACCGTATTGAGTCCTTGCCCCTCGAGCGCGTCGACGAGGACCGAGCCCAGAGGATGGTCGTCCTCTATAAGAATGACGTCTACCGGCTCACTCAGCTTCTTGGCCGCGGTCGCCAGAACCACCCGCGAACGTCCTCGCAGCTTAGCCATGGAGAGCGCGCGATCAGCGGCTCGATAAACCTCGTCCACCGTCGCGCCATCTTGCGGATACTGCGCGACCCCGGAACTGAAGGTGAATCCGAACTCGGAACCGTCGTCATTGGTGAAGACCTCAGTTTTCACTTTCTCTAAAACTTCATCGAGTTTCTCTTTGGCTTGCTCTTTGTCAAAGAGGAACATACCGACGACGAATTCGTCTCCGCCCCAGCGCGATATGACGTCCTCCGGACGAAGAATATCTCTCATGATAGAGCCGAGCCGGCTGAGAACTCGGTTTCCCATACCTCGCCCGTATTTGTCGTTGAGCGGTTTAAAGAGATCGAGATTGAGTGTCCCGATAGCTACTGGAAGGGTTCGCAACGCGGCCAGCGAGATCATCTGCTCCAGGCTCTTTAACGCGCTGGTTTGAGCCGCCAAGCCTGTGAGCTCGTCATGTTCGGCTTCCCGAGCCGCTTTGGCTCGGCGCAACCGCGAGATGATGCGAACTCTTAACTCCGACGGTGAGACGGCCTTATCCACAAAGTCGTCGGCCCCGATGGAGAAGGCCTGAGAACGCACCACCGCCTCGGGCCGGCTGCTGACGAAAAGAACGGGGACGTCCTCGAAACGGGGATTGGTCTTGATGGCGCGACAGACCTGGATGCCGTCGTAACGCGGCATGTTGACATCGAGAATCACCATGTCGGGCTTGCGAGCTTCGAGGGCCATCCACAAGGTTTCGGGATTGTCGGTCGCTTGAAGTGTCAATTCGAGAGGACGAAGGATACTCTCGAGTTTGGCCAGGTACACTCGATCGTCATCGAGGGCTACAATCCGACTACCAGCGGGCGAGCGCAGCCGCTTGCCTACCAGAGTGGCCAAGGTCCTGGCGTCCAACGGCCCTTCGGCCACCGTGTCCAGGGAGAGCTTGGCCAGTTCAAACCTCTCCTGCAGACTTAAAGGAGGGCAGACCGCGACGACTCGGCAGGTAACACCTTGAACAACTTGTTTCAGGGGACCGCTAGGGTCTGGAAGGGCCTCACCAAAGTCGAAGACCGTCATGTCAAACTGGTGGCTTGAGGAGATGAGTTCGCCGAACTCAGACATGGGCGGAGCAATCGCCCGGAATCCGAATTCCGGGGCTCGAGCTGAAAACTCCATCCGCAAGAAGTCGTTGGGAGACAGGAGACAGACCGATGGTCCGCTGGCCTGTTGTGGTACCAAAACCTGGGCGTCGTCGTCGGCAAGTATGTCAAGGATACCACGGGCCGACGTTTCGAGCGTCTCGATGTCTTTGGCATTTAAAGGCTCTTCTTTACTAAGCAGAGTCTCGAGAGTGCGGGCCGGTTCGGTCCCCTGAGGATAGCCGAAGGTACCTAGCGTGCCCACCATTCGGTGGGCATCAATGGCCAGAACCTGTCGCATAGCCTCGACCTGCCCGCTGGCGATGGCCGCGAGCATAGCCCCCAGGCGGGAACGCGAGCGAGACAAGAAAATTTGCAGAAGCTCGGCGTGACGAGCCTGGTGAGTCGCCTTCTTGTCCGTCAGTCCAATACTAGGGATCCCCGCTTTCAATAGCGAGGAGAGTTGGCGCGCGACGTGTTCGGGTTCAACCGGATCCGGGAATACCTTCTGCACGGTAATGGCATACACTTGGCGGAAGTCGGGCGGCCGTTCTTTGGTTCGTAGAGTGACCGCCCAGACGGTTTCGGGTGTGGCCAGGTTCATTAGAGCCGCCGGAGGAGTGTTGCCTAGCACGGCGAGCTCGAATAGGATGACATCCAAGCGGTCCGGCCGTCCCAGGCTGCAGGCGTGTTCAAAGTCCCGAGTGGCCACGACATTGATGTTCGGCAATAGCATGGCTAGCCGTTCCTCAAAGTCTTGAGGCTGGCCGATCAGCAGTAGTTGGCCCGTTCCCTTACTCAAATCTCCCCTTCGACGTTCCCCTTGCTAGGGGATTCGCCCATGGGCAGTTCTGGCCCAACGCTCTCGTCCCTCGTCGGGTCCTTACTGTTTCTCTTAAAAGGTTAGGGAGAAGTTTGAGGTAGCCGCCGAGGCTGGTGGGCGGTTAGTCTGCGTTTGGCGGCATTGAGTCGCTGGGCGCGATAAAGCAAGGGGAGTCTCGAGGTCTCTACCTGGGCTTGAAACTCCTCGAGTCTGCGACAACCCGAACGGGCTTGTCCAAGCTGGCATTGGGCATGGCCCGACAGTTCTAGGATCGCGAGCCCTTCGAGCACGGAACTGGCCGATTGGAGCGCTTTGAGGGCGGCCGGCCATTGGCCAAGACTGGCGCACAGAATGGCTCTTCCCAGAGCCAGGTGCGCGGAGTCGGTCTCATGCTCCTCGATATAGGCTAGGGCGTCGCGCCGGCCTCGAGTATCGCGGGCGTGAGCCCAGAGTAGATAGAGCTGCTCTTTGGCCAGGACATTTTCAGGCTGCCGTCTCAGGGCTGCTTGAAAGGCACGTTCAGCTTCCCTCGGCTTCCCCTTCCAAGCGGCCAAAAAGCCCAGAGCGATCCAGGCATAAGGGTTGGAGGGGGAGACCCCCAGTGTGGACAAGACGGAAACTTGCGCCTGTTGGACGCGCCCGACAGCTACCAAGGAGAGGGTACGAATCCAACAACCTTCTGGACTTGAGTCGACGCTCAGACAGGCCAGGGCCAGAGAATGGAACCCCAAGGCCTGATAAAACGGTACTTGAGCCTTGGCCGCTCGACGAATCCCGCCAGGCAGCCGGTGGGACAATCCAAGGAAGCTAAAGAGCCTTAGCAAGAGGGGATTGGGATGGAAGTAGCCTAGAGCTAGAGCTTGAGCGAGACTTTTTCGAGCTTGCCGTAGTTTACCGTTTTGAAAGTAGACCCGGGCTAAATCATGGTGACCGACCGCGTCGCCAGAATGTTCCGAAACCCGTTGTTCCAGCAGATTTTCCGCCTCTTGCCAGCGGCCCATTTCCATGAGGAGTCGGCCGGCCTCGGCTCGCGACGCACGGTCGAGAAACCGGAGAACCCATCTTCCCAGACGACTGTCGATCAGGCCATTGATGCGAATGACGCGGGCCCGAGCTCTCGCACTGTAAAAGTAGGCCTGGGGCCATGCCCCAAGCCTACTTTGCTCGTGCTCGAGGTACAGATCTCGCAAAAGACCCAACCCTTCTTTAACGGGTTGGGGCCAACGGCTCGGACTTTTGGGGCGCGACATACCAGAGTAGTCGCCGTTGGTTTGACTTTTATCCCTTGTTTCGAAATTTTAACGTACGTTATGAGCTGTGCCGGTGCATGTCGCAAGTGGCCCAATCACGCGCGACCTGACAGGCTTGCTGGTAGGCCCGATGACCCCGCATAGGATGAGGCTGCAAGGACAGCTGTTCGGCCAGTTTCACGGCTTCAAAGTTCGGTGTGGAGTCGTGGGCCGCGGCCTCGCTCAAGACGCGCTTGGTGGTGAGAAAGACACCACCATCCCAGGTTTTGTCCAGGTGACGTAGGATGTCCGGGTCGTCTTCTAAGAATCCGAACGGCTCATCAGCGCAACCCACGATCCCCATGCGGTTGACGATGAAGTCGGGAGCATAGAGGATTCCCCGCTTCTTAAGCGCCAGGCTGTCACGGTCCGGCACCGCCAGTTGGTTGTTGGCAGCGCCGCAGACGGCTTTGGCCTTGATGGTGGGGATGGTCGAATCGTTGAGGATTCCGCCCAGAGCGCAAGGAGCCAAGATGTCGCATTCCACGGCCAGGACTCCGTCGTCGCCTCGGCACTCCACCTTGACGTGAGGCGACAGCCGCGCTACGTCTTGACATCGTTTCTGGTCGGGATCAAAAGCTTTCACTTTGGCACCGCTCTGCAGTAGCATCCAGACCAGTCGGGAGCCGACCTCCCCCAGCCCCTGAACGGCCACAGTGAGACCCTGCAGGTTGGCATGTCCCATCATCTCGGCCACGGCCTCAATACCACGCAAGACACCTTCGGCTGTAGCGCCGGAGGGATTGCCGCTTCCTCCGTATTCCGGAGGGATGCAGCTCACGAAGCGAGTGGTGCGATAGATTTCAGCCACGTCGTTGGAGGTGGTTCCCACATCCTTGGCGGTGAAGTAGCAGCCTCGCAAGGTGGAGATGAATCGTCCGTATTCGCGAAAGAGGCGACCTCGATCGATGGGAGACAGAGCGTCGATGCCGTGGACCAGACCCTTACCGCCGCCCCACCAGAGGTGAGCCGAGGCGTTCTTGTGGGTCATCCCACGGGACAGACGAAGGCCGTCGCGCAGGAAGCTTTCCATACTGGGATAGTTCCAGGCCCGGGTTCCACCGGCCGCGGGTCCGCGCAAGGTGCGGTGGACGAAAGCCGCCATCAGACGGCTGGTGGAAGGAGAAACTTCCAAGAAGATCGCTTCATGGTCGGCGAAGTCCGCATGGGCCATCAGTTCGGTGGATAGTGTCTCAAAGCCCGACAGTGATGCTCGGACGAGGCCCCCCTCGTTGATCAACGCGAGGCGTCCCCCGCGACTTTGCAAAGCGCGGGTGAACTGCTCCACGGTGAGCTGGGACATCAGGCCGTAGCCTGACGATACGGTTTTGGTCTTCATCGTTTCTCCTCAAAACTTAAGAGAGCATTTTGAGATGCTCTAAGCCACATTACCCTAATGTCGGTGGGTGTAATCCAACTGGAAATCAGGCTCCGAGTTGGCTTTGGCTCCAGGAGTAAAGATCGGCGAGAACGCTTGACTTCTCAGGGTGAGCCAGCTCGTGATCCAGTCGGGCCTCCTCGACCCCCTGCCAACTGTACGGCCGACCGGAGAGGTGTCGAGCAACTTCTTCCCCCAGGTCGGCGTCGAGGCTGTCGGAGTACATCTTCACCTCTTGGATGTGTCCCTTTTGAGTGTTGAGGTGGAGCTCGACTAGACCCCAGGAAAATCTCTCCGTCATGTGATGATCGAAGGAGGGAGATTTGCCAAAAATCCAGTCCCAAGAACGAAGGGTGTCATAATAGGTGGCCAGGCTCGGGATCGCCTGAAGCGTTCCGTGGTCGAGCTGTTCAAGTTGCGCCTCTCCGCCATAGTAGGCCTGAAATTCGGCTATCAGAGCCTGGCTGAAAGCTTCGTGCTCTAGTTCCGGCTTAAGCTCGACAAGGTTCTTGACCCGGGCCGCCACCGATTTGATCCCTTTGGCTTGTAGCTTCTTTTGGTTGGGAGTGAGATACCGGCCCAAGCGGGTCAGGTCGACGTGAAGAAGCATGGTTCCGTGATGGAAGATCCGGTCGGGGCTCTCCTTGAAGGCGCTCCCGGAGATCTTGTAGCTCTCTCCCTCGTGTTCCACCACCAGGTCGTTGCGACCGGAGGCCTGGGCCTCGATACCCAGTCGACGTAGTGCGCCGACGAGAATCTCGTTATTGCGCGCGTAAGACTCTTTGGGTGTGGCCGTGGCCTCACGCGGAGTCATGAAGGTAAAGCATGTGTTCCCCAGGTCCTGGAAAACGGCACCGCCCCCACTGTGGCGTCGTGCGATTTTGACCTCGTCGCGCTCGGTGGCGGCCAGGTCGCACTCGCTCCAAGCGTTCTGCCCCCGCCCGATCACGATGGTGTTGGCGTTGCGCCAGATATAGAGAACCTTACTGTCGAGCGACATGTCGCGAAAGATCCAGTCCTCGGTGGCCAGGTTGAAGTAGGGGTCATGGGTGTTGGCGATGAGGATTCTCAGGCGATGTGACATGGCGATGTTGCTCCGCCAATCGCGGAGCAACTCCTTCCTTGAAGGTACGGCTTCCGGACGCCCGAAGCCGCCGGGTATGGCAAAACCGAAAATTCTCGCCTTCGCGGGCAGTATTCGCAAGGGGTCTTTTAACAAGCAGCTTCTCAAAGTCGCGGTGGAGTCGCTGCGACAGGCCGGTGCTGAGGTGAGCGAGGTCGACCTCGCCGACTACGACATGCCGATCCTCAACCAGGACTACGAGGCGGCCCATGGGCTTCCCCCAGCGGCGATTGCGCTACAGGATCTGCTCTTTGAGCATGACGGGCTCTTCCTGGCCTGCCCCGAGTACAACTCCTCCATCACACCGCTTTTGAAGAACACCTTGGACTGGATCTCGCGTCCCAACGGCGAGCGAGCCAGCACGGCGGGTTTTCGCGGTAAGCCGGCCGCGCTGGTCGGCGCCTCCGGGGGAGCGTTGGGCGGTCTGCGCGGCCTTCGCCACGTGCGCGAAATTCTAGGTAACATCGGGATGCTCGTTTTGCCTGGACAGCTGGCGCTAAGCAAAGCTCATGAAGCCTTTACTCCCGAAGGTGAGCTGGCCGAGCCGGCTCAACAGAAATCTCTCGAGAGCGTGACCAAGCCTCTGGTGGAGTTTTTCAACCGGGGCTAGTAACTTTAAGTCCGATCAGCGAAACAGCCAGTCCCGCTAGGCAGGCCAAACGGGCCGGAGAGGCCGATTCGCCCAGCATAAGGATACCCAAGAGCGCGGTCCCCATGGCGCCGATCCCTACCCAGACCGCGTAGGCAGTGCCGATGGGAAGTTCTCTAGCGGCTAAAGATAAAAGTCCCATGCTCAGCGCCAAGGTAATCAGGGTGAAAAGTGACGGGCCAAGTTTGCTAAAGCCTTCGCTGTACTTGAGACCGATGGCCCAAGCGCATTCCAAAAGTCCCGAGATGATAAGAAGTGTCCACGCCATGTCGCGCCTCCAAAGAAATGGTGGCGTCGTCTTGTCCTCTCCGGGTACGGCGCGTCTCGTCCGGTCCAGGCACTTTCGAACCCGGCACTTCCACTATAGCCAACCTATGGCGATAGGGGAAGAGCGGTAGGCGCGGGAAGGCCTGGGCATGAGTAAGATCGCGATCCTCAGTGACATCCACGACCATCTGCATCATCTGTCTCCGGTTCTCGCCGATGTGCGCGAGGAAGGACCGGAAGCGCTGCTGGTCTGTGGCGACCTCTGTGCTCCCTTCGTGGTGGCCGAACTTGCCAAAGGTTTCTCCGGCCCCATCCACATAATTGAGGGAAATAATGACGGGGACGGCCGTCTTATCCGGCAGGTCGCGGGCGACTTCTCCCACGTCACCCTACACGGGATCTATGCCGAACTCGAGATCGGTGGAGCCAAGCTTGCCATGATACACTATCCTGAACCGGCTCGCAGGATCGCTCAATCGGGGGAATTCGCTCTGGTCGCTTATGGACACGATCACAAGGCTTACGAGGAAAAAGCCAGTTGGGGGTGGCTGGTCAATCCCGGCGAGGTGATGGGACGGTTCGGCCGGGTGAGTTGGGGTCTGTACGACATACCGAACGACCGCTACCAAGGCCGCGTGGTGGAAGTTTAGAGGATAAACCCGACACTCGTCGGAGACGCGCCGATGAAGTATCGTTTCAACCGAACCGCCATTTCCGTTCTCGGACTTACCGCACTCCTGGCCGGCTGCACGCCGACCGCTCAACCCGGCACCTCCCCCGTGCCGCCGGTCTCGACCACCGGCGCCCCTTCGACTCCGGCGGCCTCCACGCCGACGGTGCCCGCGCCCGCCAGCGCCACACCGGACGTGAGTTCCACCGCCGAGGCCAGTGGAACACCAGCGGCCACCAACGGAGCCAATGTTCCCGTCGTCGAGGGTGTAGCCATCACCATCGTGAAGGCTGGATCCGGCACGCCCCTGGCTAAAGGGGAATCAGCAAACTTTCACTACACCGGGTGGCTCGACGGATTCGAGAGCGCCAATAAATTCGATTCTTCCCGCGAGCGTCAGCCCATAGCTTTGAATATTGGGACCGGACAGGTCATTCCCGGCTGGGACCAGGGGCTGATCGGGATGTTGCCCGGAGAGATTCGACGCCTAGAGATCTCCCCCGATATGGCCTACGGCGCGGCTGGCCGCCCGCCCGCGATCCCACCGAGTTCGACTCTTTATTTTGAGGTCGAGTATGTTGCGGCTCCGGCCAACTAGGATCGGTCGCTGAACTTCAACTTCGACAATCGCTTCGTCGCCGAGCTACCTGGCGAGGGTGTGGAGAACACACGACCTCGCCAGGTCTTGGGCGCGTGTTGGTCACCGGTTCCACCCACTCCGGTGACATCTCCAGAGCTTTTGGCCTACTCTCGAGAGATGGCCCAGGCCCTCGAGATCGAACCGAAAGTTATCAAAAGCGAGGAATTCGCCGAGGTCTTCGCCGGAAATCGCCTGCTCGAGGGTATGCGACCTTATGCGGCCTGCTACGGCGGGCACCAGTTCGGGCAGTGGGCTGGACAGTTGGGCGACGGTCGGGCTATCACCTTGGGAGAGACGGTAAACTCTCAGGGGGAGCGCTGGGAACTTCAGCTCAAGGGTGCCGGCCTCACTCCCTATTCGCGGCACGCCGATGGAAGGGCCGTTCTGCGTTCCTCGGTCCGAGAGTTTCTCTGCAGTGAGGCGATGCACCATTTGGGCATCCCCACCACTCGAGCGCTCTCTCTGGTCGGCACCGGAGAACCGGTGATTCGAGACATGATGTACGATGGAAACCCGCGACCGGAGCCGGGCGCCATCGTTTGCCGTGTCTCGCCGTCTTTTTTGCGTTTCGGAAGTTTCGAGATATTCGCCGCCCGGGGCGATCTGGCGACCTTGGAGAAGCTGGTCGATTTCACCATTTCGCGCGACTACCCGCATCTGGAGGGCGACCTGACCACGCGCCGAGCCGCCTGGTTCGACGAGGTGGCCAGTCGCACAGCGACCATGGTCGCGCACTGGATGCGTGTGGGCTTTGTTCACGCGGTCATGAATACCGACAATATGTCTATTCTGGGTCTCACCATCGACTACGGTCCCTACGGCTGGGTGGACAACTACGACCCGGACTGGACGCCCAACACGACCGATGCCGGCCGGCGACGTTACCGTTTCGGCGCGCAGCCGGCCATCGCGCATTGGAACCTGATGAAGTTGGCCAACGCCGTGTTCGAACTGTTCCCCGACGGGCCTGAGCCCTTAGAGGGCGCTCTGGAACGGTACGTGACGGTCTACAACCAAGCTTCGCTCGAGATGACCACGGCCAAGTTCGGCTATCCGGAAACCGCACTCCTCGACATTGACTTGATACAGGAGCTCTACGGGATCATGCATCGAGGCGAGATCGACATGACTCTTTTTTATCGCCGTCTAGCCGACCTCGATCTCGACAAACCGCGGCTGTCAACCTTAGACGACACGTTCTATAGCGACGAGCTCAAAGCGGCCGTCTCCGAAGAGCTCCTTTCTTGGCTCAAGCGTTACGCGGCAAGCCTGCGGGTGGTGGGGGAGAGCGCGGAAAAGCGCCGCACCAGAATGGACGCCGTCAACCCTCTTTATGTCTTGCGAAACTATCTAGCCCAGGAAGCCATCGATCTTGCCGAAGGCGGCGATACCAGCCGAATTGACGAACTGCTCGAGACTTTACGGCGCCCCTACCAGAACCAGCTCGGGCGCGAACACTTCGCGGAAAAGCGACCTGATTGGGCCCGCCACCGCGCCGGATGCTCGACGCTCAGCTGCAGCTCCTAACTTTTACAGATCTCTGTCCACTTTCCCCGAGATGAGCAGGCGATCGATCTCTTGACGGTCGTCATAGCTGACCGAGACGGATACAGAGAATTCGGGACTCGACAGAGCCGGGTTGAAGACGATCTCGAGCTGACCCTTACCGCCTGGTGGAATGTCGGAGCCGGTCACCAAACGGGCGCTGGTGCAGCTACAACTGGCTTTAACCTTTTGAATGCTGACCTCTTTGGAGCCGGAATTGACAAACTCCACGATGCGTTTTTGCGGTTCTCCATCCGGGACCGTTCCGAATTCCACCCGACTGGGGGTAAAGTGCAAGACTTGATTGACCCCGTACACACCGCGGGACTTAGCCTGGGATTGAGCTTGGACGGCGGGGGACGCGGCGAGTTTATAGTAAAGCTCGGACTGACCGGCCTGAAAGGCGGCGTAGTGAGTTACGGTCAAAATGAGCACAGCGGTCACAAGGGTTCGAGTAGTCAAGAGTTTCGTGTGGCCTTTACGCGTGGAAAATTCCCGTTTACTATAGCTTCACCAAACGGTCGGAAGCAATGAAAATTCGCCTTTCCATATATTCCTCCAGACTGCTACGAGATCTGGTTTTTCTAATGACTCTTTCAGCCGCGCTCGGCTGTCTCCACCATGCGCTGCGCGCTGACCGTCCCTTCTTCATCCCGCCGAGCAATCCGGCAGCGGCCGCGCTACCTGTAGTGACGGCAAGGGAAGTGCGCGACTCGCTAGGTTCTCCCCAGGTCGCACTCGTCGACGCGCGGCCGATCGAGGCTTTCGCGAAAGAGACGATTCCGAACAGCCTGTCTCTACCACTTCATTCCAACTGGGAGGAAGAGACCCTGGAACGTCTACGAAAGACGCCGTACGTCGTGGTCTTTTGTAGCGATGAGCGTTGCCAGGTCTCGCGAGAGGTCGCCTTATCGCTCCAGGCCAGAGGCGTGTCCGGAGTCAAGGTCTTCCCCGGTGGGATGAAGGTTTGGAAAGATATGGGCTTTCCCGTCATTGCCGGCGAATAGTCGTTGACGAGCTTGCCAGAAACAGAGCGTCGCGGCCAAAATATTGCCCAACAGATGGAGCCAGGAGACTGTCATGGCCTGACCAAAGCATCCACAGGAAACATCGAGACCACGCGCTAGAGCCGACCCCACGGCTAGGAGAAAGGTCATGAAAAGACCTCCGGCCAGGAACCAGCCGGCGGTCCGATAGACAGGTATGAACAGCGCTAGCGCCGTTACCATTTCCAAAGGAGGGAGCAGGTAGGCAACGGGGGTTAGGAATTGCTTTGGTAACAACTGATAGTTACCGATAGCCAGGGCGAACACGTCCGGTTGGGCGACCTTGGTCGCTCCCGCGTAGCCGAGAATCAGCGCGACCAGGGCAGCGAAAGCTGTTTTCACTAATCTTTTTTCTTCTCCCCGCGAACGAAGTCCGCGGTCGCTCCGGCCCATCCGGTGGCTCGGTCGATGGAACCGCTCACGCCGGATCCGATGGTGGCGCCAGTCGCTGTGGCAAAGCCCACGGTTCCACCGGCAATCTTTCCAACCGAGCCAGCCACGACACCGCCGCCGTTGAATCCGGTATTCCAGGCCTCTTTGGCAAAAGACGGAAGTTCGGTGATCAGTTTAGCCGTCTCCGAGCCGGCTTCTTTAGCTTGACGATAACCTTCGGGTAGCCCCTTGTAGGTCGACACAGCCACACCCACGGCACCTCCACCGACTCCGCCGAGAGCTCCGCCCACAGCCTCACCAGCGGTTTGACCGAGCTTGCCTCCAGCTTCCACGCCTTTGTGGAAAGCATCGGGAATTAACTTTTTACCGACCGGCGGATAGACAATGGTGGGGAGAACCACCAGGGCCGCGCCGACGCCGCCGATGGCGGATCCGACGGCCTTCAACGCCGTGCCGAAGGCGCTCGCGCCCCACTGGCTTCCGGCTTCAACGGCTTTGGGCACTTCCGTCTGTCCGGCCACCACGGCGCCCTCGATCGTTCCGTTCAAAGCGCCTCCAGCGGTGGCCAGCACGGCCAGGATCGGCGTGCCCACGGCAGCGCCTCCCACCGCGACCACCGCGGCCGCGCCACCGACCGCGTTACCGACGGGAGAGAGAACCTTCTGCCCGATGTCCGCACCCTTGCGGACGTGGGAGGGGAAAGCTTTGATTCCGCCTTTGATCAGGCCTTCACCCAGGCCGTAGACCGCCCCCGCCGTTCCGGCGACGACTCCCGCGCCGACCGCCGCGACATCGCGAAATCCGATCCCGTCATCAACGGGCGGTTTTTCAGGGGGCGTGGGGGTTGCTCCGGGCGGAGTTTTCGCCGGGGGGGTCTGAGGAGCGGTTTGGATCTTAGGCTGGATATTCATAGAGCTATCCTAGCAAGCGCTTGAGAACGAAATTATGGAAATTGGGCTAGGCTTTGTTACAAGTTCGCCACTGAGCCCAAAAAGTTTTCTTAGAAATAGCGGGCCAGATGCTGATTGTAGACGGAGATCAGGCTGCGACTGTAATTGGGATCGGTGGCGTAACCGGCCTGCTTCACCTCGTGCGCCGCCTGCTCAAAGCTCTGGGAGCCTAGAACCCTGCGGTAGCGAGACTTATTCATCAGGTTCTTGTGCTGTTGGAAAGAGTCCTCGACGGTGGCGTTCTTGGCGAAGCCGTCACGAATACTCACGCTCTGCCCACCATACACTTCGCGCGTTCTCATGTTCACAGTGCCGGCGGTACCGCGACCCTTGATGCCGAAGAGGTTGTTATGGTCGCGGGCTAGTCCACTAGGGCCCCGGGAACTCGCGATGCCGGACTCCAGCAGCGCTTGGGCCGCGGCCAGTTTGGCCATGTGAGGTTGGTCGGGGTAGGTCCGTTTCGCGGCATCCACCACCTGGCGAATGCGCTCGTCTTTGTTCTGGGAAAGCTCGGAAATCTGGCCGGTGCTGGAAGGCGGCGACATGGTGTTGGGGCTATTGGGGCCGTTGTAGGTGCCTTGATACTGACCGGGGCCTCCGGGCATGCCGCCATTGCCAAGGAAGTTGTTCATGCCGGGCCCACCCATGCCGGGCATTCCTCCGCCCATACCGGGGATTCCACCAAAGTTGGGATTCATGCCGGGTGCGAACTGCCCGAAGGGCTGCCCACCACCTTGCTGCATCATCTGCTGGATCATCTGGCCGGCCATCATACCCATCAGCATCCCCATCATCATCTGCATCATCTGCATCATGGGATTTCCGCCGCCGCCGGCCAAGCCGAAAGGTGAGTTCATCGCTTGACCCATCGGTCCCATCTGGAAAGGATTGCCGACACCGCGATTGCCGAAGTTGTTGCCGCACTGACAGAAGGCCATGGACGTCACACTCCCTGAAAGAAAAGTCTTGGCTTCATTTTAACCGTAAACAGAGATTCAGCCAATCGGGCGAAGATGAACCGGGTGTGAACAATATTGAAATTCTGTTAACTTTGTGGCGAGGATATTCCCAGCAGCCGCAAGACGATGTCTTTGAGTAGCGGGATCTTGATCGGCTTGGGAAGGAAAGCGTCCACGCCATTTTCTTCGAGATGACCGATCTCCTCAGCCGACATGGAGGAGACTAGAAGAAAGGGAACATGCTGGGTCTCTTCATGGAATTTGATCAGCCTGGCGATGGCTAATCCGTCGAGTGAGGGAAGCACATTATCACAGATAACAAGATCCGGCGGCTGCTGTTGGACGGCCAGATAAAGGTTGAGTCCGTCGCCGAAGATAGTTGGCTCGATATCGGCCTCACGGCTGAGCACACCGCGAAGAAATAGGGCCTGAGTGGGAGCATCCTCGCCCAAGTAGACTCTTTTCACTAAGAAACTATCTTAGAAGCTCTCGCTGACTTTCCTTTTTTGCCGTCCTGAGAGGTCGGTAGGACGAGCGCGTTGGCGGCACGAAATCCTGTGTGGAGATGCCCGAATTTTTCTATAGCGCTCGCAACGAGCAAGGAAAGCGGTTCGCCGGAAAGCTGGAGGCCGAGAGCCAGACCGACGCCCTGGCTGTTCTCTCCGAGCGTTACGCTATCGTGACTCGTTTGGAGCGGCGGGCTAAGGGCCGCCTGCTACCTACTCTCTTTGGAGGCGTGAAGGGCGAGGACCTCCTTGGTTTCGCTCAAACTCTGGCCGCCATGCTCGAAGGCGGGATCACAGTCAAGCGGGCTCTGGAGACAATCTACGGAGACACCGAAAACAAGACTCTACGCCATGTGATCATGGACCTTTCGACTCAGATCGGACAAGGTACTCCGCTGTCCCAAGCCATGGCCTCACATCCGGTGGTCTTCGGTGAGTTTTTCTGTAAAATGGTGCGCGCCGGCGAAAGCTCTGGTGAACTTCCGGAGATGTTGCGACGAGTCGCCGAATATGTGGAGAAGACGGAGGCGCTCAAGGATAAAGTCAAAAGCGCCTTGACCTATCCCATGGTCGTGGTGGCGTTCGCTGGCGTTTTGATGGCTACCATCTTGACCTTCGGAATACCTTATCTGCGCGACCTCTACGCGGGGTTGAACATGGCCTTGCCCGCTCCGACCATGATGATGGTTCGTCTCGGAAGCTTTCTCAACAAGAATCTCTGGCTGGTATTGATTTTGAGCGTCCTCGGGGTATATGGCGCTAAAGTCTTCGCTTTGAGCGCGCCCGGTCAGCGATTTCTTGATGAGCTCAAACTTCGTCTGCCGCTGCTGGGAGGGTTTTTCCGGACCCTCTATACGGCTCGTTTCTCGCGCACTCTGGCCCTGCTTTACTCCAGCGGAGTGCCGTTGCTCAACGCCCTGGAGCTGACCGGACAGAGCGTGGGAAACACCGTGGTGGCGGAGACCGTGGAGAAGACTCAACAGGCCATCGAGGCGGGAGAGAGCCTGTCCGACTGCCTTCGGGTCAATCCCTATTTCCTAGACGCCGCGATCGGCATGGTGGCGGCGGGAGAAGAGTCCGGAAGGCTAGAGTTGATGCTGAAGAAAGTGGCGGACTTTTACGAAGCTAAGGTCTACACTCGACTGGAAGCGTTAACCTCGACCCTCGAACCGCTCATTATGATCGGAGTGGGGGTCTGTGTTGGCGTCATGATCGTGACTCTGGGTCTCCCCTTCATGAACTTGTCTTCAGCGTTTTAGAGGTTCGGCCGGAAACTCTATTGACAACCGACAGGCTCCTAGTCTTCCGCGGTCAGGGCGAGAACTTCGGACAGGGAGGTCACCCCGTCAAGCATTTTTAGGACGGCGGACTCTCGCAGGGTTCGAAAACCTTTCTGCCGCCCGAGCTCCTCTAGGCGAGCGTCGTTGATCTCTTTTTCCGGTAGACGGCGCATCTCGGGGGTGATCTCCAAGAATTCGTGAATGGCCGTCCGGCCACGATAGCCGATATTTTGGCAACTGGCACAACCGACCGCGCTAAAGACCTGACGCTCCTTCGTTGAGGTTGAGATCCCCAGAGCCTTCAGTTCTGGCCTGGTTAGCTCGGCTGGCACCTTGCATTCCGGACAAAGCTTACGGATCAAGCGTTGAGCGAGCACTCCGTTGAGCGCGGCCAGGATCTGGAACAGCGGTACGCCCATATCGAGGAGCCGGGTTACGGCCAGGGCCGCGCTGTTGGTATGGAGAGTCGAAAACAGCAGGTGACCCGTCAGGGCGGCGCGGAAAGCCATCTCGGCGGAGCTGAGATCGCGAATCTCTCCCAGCATCACGATGTCGGGATCGTGACGAAGAATAGCTTTGAGTCCCGCTTCGAAGGTGAAGCCGATGTCGGGCTTCACGGGAACTTGCACAAGGCCGGCGATCTGATACTCCACGGGGTCTTCGACGGTGATGATTTTCTTCTCTCGAGACTTGATACGCCCCAGTGTGGCGTAGAGCGTGGTGGACTTTCCCGAGCCGGTCGGTCCCGTGACCAGCACAATCCCGTGGGGACGCGTGATCACGCGGTCGAACCGAACCAGAGTATCGGCGTCAAATCCCATGCTCGTGAGCTCCATTTTGGTGGACTCGGGGTCAAGCACACGAATGCACAAGCCTTCGCCATGAACGTTGGGGAGAAGAGACACTCGAAGATCGTAGGTTTTGTCATCAAGGTCCACGCTAACACGTCCATCCTGCGGCAGGCGGCGCTCCGCGATATCCATCCCGGATATAACCTTGATTCGGCTGACCACCGCTGAGTAGCTGCTGGAATCGGGCGGCGGATAGTCATGCAAGGTTCCGTCGATCCTGTAGCGCAGGAAGAGTTGAGTCTTATCCGGCTCTAGATGAATGTCGCTTGCCCCTAAACGAATGGCCTGGGTAATGATTTTCCAGACCGCCTTGACCACCGGTGATTGGATCTCCTGAAGACCGTCGGCCTGGGAAGGCTGATCCGACTCGAGAGAGAGCTGGCGCTCGGGTACGAAAACATTACCCATCTGCGCGGCGAGATACTTTCGGGTGATCGCATGTTTGATCTCCTCGGCGCTGGCGAGTACCGGCTTGACCCGACGTCCGGTCAGCTTGCGAATGAAATCCTCGCAGCGCAAATCATAGGGGTCCGGCATGGCCACGAAGATGCGATCTTTGAGGCAGAACAACGGTATGACGCCCAGCTTTCGCGCCTGCTCCTCGGTGATCAGCTCAATGGCCTCTTGGGAAGGGTGATAGCCGGCAAGCGTCACGTAAGGGAGCCGAAAGTAGACGCTTTTAGCTCTGAGGATGTCCTTGTCGTTCACCCCGGCGTTGGAACGCAACCAGGCCTCGGCACTCTCGCCTTGTTCGGCGGCGTTGCGTGCCCCCGACATCTGTTCAGCCGAGAGGGTGGGAAGATATTTCAGCCACTCCGTCATTGTCCCAGCGCCAGGCCCGCGGAGACTTTACTCAGAACGGCCTCGCTGTCGTCCTCCGAGGCGCGGCCGCGCAGCTGCTGCCACGACTCTCGTCGAACGGGCAGTCGCAGCTCTTCCTCTAGCCACTCGGGGAAATCCTTGAGCAGCGCGCTCCCCCCGGAAAGATGAATAGAGTCGATCTCGTCGACCGAGAAGCGTCTTTTGAAATAGGCGATCGAACGCTCTACTTCATAGGAGATCTCTCCCACAATCGGGCCCGCCGTGTGGGTCAATTCGAAGAGGGGATATCCACACTTGATCTCTTCGGCTTCAGACCAACTGACTTTCGAGCCCGTCTGTATAGCGTAAGTGATGTCACGTCCACCCACCGGGATGTCCCGGAGATAGTAGGGGTATCCTGCCTTGACCATAATCACCTGAGTCAATTCGAATCCGATGTTGACGATGGTGTAAAAACGCTTGGGATCGAGCGCTCGATTCTGAAACAGTTCGCGGGTCAGGCCGATACCTGAGGCTTCCAAACGCCGAACTTTGAGATCGCAAGATTCGCAGGCCTGGCGCAATCGTTCTCCGGCCGCGCGCTTCCAGGCCGAGAAGAAGACGGCTTTTCGGCCTGACTTTAGTGAAGGCACCGGCATATGCACGACTTCGAGGGTGTCGATGGGAAAGGGTACTTCTCGGCTGACGCTGGAAAGGACGGCCATATCGACCTCTTCGTCTTTGATCTGAGGGAAGTCGAGATATCCCGTGATCAAGTGAGCGCCTTGAACGCCCACAACGACAGACTTATTCCAACGTTTGGTCTCTTTTTCGGCCTGCCGTAGAAGGAACCGCAAACGAGACCTCAACGCGTCACCTACCAGGTGGTCGTCCTTGGATTCCCTCTGAGGATGGAGTTGAGCGCGCCAGACTTCGCAGTCTCTGCCCCTGGCGTCGGTGGCTGCCCAATGAAGACTATGGGACCCTAGATCGATTCCGACGTTGACCTTCTTGCGGAAGATTGCCATATCAGGTGCGATTTCGTAGCCGGGCCATGACAGACCTTTAGCGCGCGATTATGTCATTTGGTAGTTGTCCAAGAAGGCGCGTACCAGCTGGACCTCGTCTTCGAGATTTTGTAGTAGGCGGGCGGCTTCCCCAGAGTGACGCGCCAGGCCGCACGCCTCCAAGGCCTTAGCTTTGTCCCTCAAACGTTGCGCGGCCACGCAACCGGCGGAACCGGCGATAGTGTGGGCGAGATTGGCCACCGCCGGCCCATCGAAAGTGGAGACGGCCGCGCGAAGCTCGGGCAAACGATGTTCCAGCTCGGCCCAGAACTGATCGGTTAGCAAGCGGAGAAACTCGCTATCTCCGCAGATGATCTCGTCAAGCTCCTCGACGGAGATAGGAGATTCAGAGGACAATTTCGTCCTCCGAGGTCGCCTCACGTAGTGTATTCTTTCCAGAGGTCGTCAGGTTCATTTGTAGTAATTCTCCAATGATGAAGATCGGTCGGCCTAAGGGAGCGCTCCTTGTCGAAGCCATGGTGAGTTTCGCGCTCTTCTTGTTGGCCTCACTCTCTTTCTACGGATTGTTGGCGAACTCCCGGCGGGCCGAAGCTAACGCTCGGCAGACCATCGCGGCCACGGCCTATGCCCGGCAACTGCTAGAGAGCGCTAGCCTCACGGGGTACAGTTCGCTCAAGGTTGGCTCGGTGGCGGGTAGCCGAACCCTGGCTACAAAGAGAAGTGGAGTATCCGGACAGACCGTCTTCGGTTCGACGGTCACCGTCTACGAGGGACCGGGGAGCGATGTGAAAAGCGTGGTGGTCACGGTCTCATGGGCTCAAGGCAAGATCTCGATGGAGACCTATGTCACTCCGTAGGCCTCGAGGCATGACACTGACGGAGGTCGTCGTCTATTGCGTACTGCTTGGAGTTTTCACCGTGATGCTTTTCACCAATCTTCCTCAAAGAGGGAATCAGACCAGCGAGGACTTGCGGCTGGCCACAAGTATGGCTGGTAAGATGCTCAACGACCTGACCTTGGAGCTTTCCAACGCATCCTCGACCTCGATAGTCGTTAGCAGTTCGCCGGCCGGTGTTCAGTTTCTGTCGGCCCAACGAGACCTCTCGAGCAGTTTTTCTTACACTTCCAGCGGTGAGCTGGCCTGGCAAGGATGGATAGGCTACTTTCTTCAAAAAGGCGACCTTGTTCGTGTTTGGTACCCATTAAGCTCCGCGGTCGATCGTTCTTCTGCCGGTACGGCGCCGACCGCGGCGACGATGCTGGCTTCCGGTAAGCTCGAGACCATCGGGCGCGGTGTCAAGTCGTTTGTCGTCTCTAGCCCCGCGGCTAACCTCTGGCAAATCGAGATCATTTTCGATGTCGGAGGCAATCAAGTCACGCTGAGCTCGGCTTCGGGGGCGCGCAATTGATGCGACGACGTGCGAAACAGCATGGGGTCATGTTGATCCTGGCCCTGGGTTTGATGGGAGTGCTGTGGTTCGTGATACTGGCTTTCTCCTCCTCAGCCGTGGATGCCCTGCGCCTGTCCCAGCGCGCGGTGGGAGCTGAACGTGCCGCTTGGGCGGCCGAGGCTGGCTTGCGATTGACGGTCGCCGCGGTGGTTAAGGATGCGAATTACACTCCGCCCAACTCCTGGACTAGCATGGCCCATACAGCGGACAGCTACAAAGTCGTCATTCATAAATCCACTTCGTCGCCGGTCGCTATCCCGTCGGGGTATCTCTATCTTGAATCCACCGGCCGGGACCGAGGTGGCCAGACCCGTCGCGTCGTCGCCGTGGTGAGACCAGGAGGAGGAAAGACGTCGCTCAACTTTTCGGTGTTCGCCGACAATTTGAGCCTCAATGGTGGGTGCCGGATCGACTCCTTCGATTCCACGGTCAGCCAATGGGTTCGAGGTAGCGCGGCCAACGTGGCGACCAACTCGGTGACGGCGGGCGCCATTCGCTTGATTGGGGGTTCCTGGATTCAAGGAGCGATTCAAGTGGGGGTTGGTGGTAGGACGGGTACGGCGAAGCCTTCGAATCCCACCACCAACAGCGCGAATGTCGTGTGGAAGGACTGGAGCTGTTGGAGCTTGGATGAATCTTCTCTGACTTCACCGATCGAGTTCGCCAACGTCAGTGCTCCATCTCCGGGAACGACGGCTCTGAATGTCGACTGGCGAGGCTCCGATGTCAAACCCGGCTCTTATTCCGATCTGAAGGCCAGTGGCGGCGGAGAAGTTCGCCTGACGGGAGGAACCTACGTATTCAAGTCTATCAATCTGAGTGGGGGCGCCAGGCTGTCCTTCTCGGGAACCACGCCGGCCACGATCTACGTCACCGGAGACCTGGACCTTTCGGGAGGAACCTTTTACAACACGACCGCGGTCCCGAGAAATGTCGTTTTCATGCTGGCAAAGGGGGTCAAGGCCAAGATGACGGGAGGGGCCCAGGCGTTCGCGGTGGTCTATGGTCCGGAGGCCGAGTTCTCCATCACCGGCGGTACCGACCTGTACGGCGCCATCGTGGCCAAGTCCGTCACCCTGCAAAGTGGCGCGAGTATCCACTACGACACGGACCTGGCCAAGAATCCCCCGGCGGCGATCTCGGGCTCCGGAGGTGGCAGCAGCACCGCCGTGGTCAGTCGACAGCGATTCTAACCGGAAGTTTAGCGTTCGAGCCACGAGACGATACGAATGCGATCCTCGATGGGGAGAAACTGGGAGAGGTCTCTTGATGAGGCATCGACAAATTGGGTCGAACTTCCACCATTGGATAGTTCCTCTCGAATCGCCGCATTCAGCGCATTCACGATACCGAGGAAGATGGGATTGTCCGCGACGACATCGTCTCTTCCACTAAAACGATTGTGAAGAGTGGGGTCACTGAAGGCGGTTTCGAGAGCTTGTCTATAATCGTCTAAGTCGGCGCGACTGGCCAAACGCATGGGGGGCATAAAAACCGGAACAGCACCCGCGGTTATGGATACCGATACAGGATAGTCGCCATTGGTCGGTTCAATGCTCACACCGACCAATAAGGTGTTCTGACCGGGTCGAGGACTGGCGTAGGACTGTCCTTCCGCTAGCTTTTCCGTGCGGAGGGAAGGCGGCAGGCGGAGGTGATTTCCCAGCATATCGTAGGTTACACGGCCGAGAACCTGGTATCGCGTGGCCACGATCTCTCCATCTTGTTCGATCGGCGAGGGGGGCTCGTAAAGGACATTGACCCGGTCGAGTTCGACCCCGGATGAGCTCTCTCCGGTCAGGAGGGTGCCGACTAGCGTGATATCAGCTGCTCGAAGGCCGCCTTCGGCATAGAAGAGGCCGCGAAGGTGGCTGCGTTCGGTTCCTCTTCCGGCCAGAGTCACTCGTCCGCCGGAGACGACGGCGAGTTCCGTCATCGCCTCCAGGTTGGCCGACGCCCCGATGCTGATATCACCGGTAGCCACGATGACGCCAGCTCCGCTGACGCCTCGGGGTAAATTCAGGTCGCCCTCGACGAAAAGATGGGAGTTGGAAAGAGTTAGGTGTTGGGAAAAGGTGACCACGCCCTGGCCCCGAGCCGAGCCGGTCAGTTCGGCTTCCGAGCCGGTGACGTCGAAGTGCTCTCGGCCCTTGACTAAGGGGTCGTACTCGGCCGGATTGAGAGTCGGAAGCACGACCTCACTGGAGCCGGAACGTATCTCTCCTTTGACCGAAGCCCCCGAGGCTTGGATCACCTGACCAGGGGTTTCCACGTCGCCCAGGACCGTGCTTCCGGTGGCCAGCACGACCGCACGGGCATCCCGCCCGTTGGCCAGCAAGTCCGCGGGAAGTAACTCGTCTTCGTTGGTAGGAGGCGGCCAGACTCCAGCGGGAAGAGAGGCGATCAGAACCCCGTTGCGGGTCTCGACCCGTCCCGCCGAGGCGATGGCCCAGGGGAAGGGAGGAAGCCGCAAGACGGCTTCCACGCGTCTCTCCACATCCCCCGAGCGTCCGACTCCAACTAGGTGAACGGTGGAGGAGGGGACCAGAACGTCGTCAGCTCCGTGGGTATCCTCCGCCTTATTAAGATTGTTGGTGGAAAAGGACATGCGCTCTCGTCGCGCCGTGGCCTCGTGAAAAGTCAACAGTCCAAGAGAATCCGGACCCTCCCAACGAATCTCCTCATCAAGACCACGGGTTTCCCCAAACTCTTTTCTTTGCAAAATACGAGAAATCGCCTGGGAGACGACGGAACGGGCGGCGTTGGAGGCAGCCAGGCCGTGCTCTTGCCGGCTGGAGAGTTGAAGGTGAGTGACGCTAAGGCCAGCCAGGGTGAAGGCCAGGACGGAAAGGACGGCTATCGCTAGCAGCGTTCCTCCGAGAGATAGCCCACGCGTGGATGCCTTCATAAACATGAATTAATGTTCTTTCGTTTTGTTACAAAAATAGCCTGTCTGGGGCGGCTTATCGTCCTTTCATCGTCGCCTTTCGGTATAGCCTGGGTCTATGGCGCCAGCTTGTGATAGAATCCCAGGGTGCGTGGGTTAGGGTCTTGTCTAGCAGAGGGTTAAGTCTCGCCGAGACGCTCGTTTCCTTATGCCTCTTGTCTTTGTTGTTACTGGCCATGCTGAATCTTTTGCCTTCGAGTATGTTGGTTGTTCGTGGCACCAGGACCGCGTGGTTAGCTCGACTGGCCGTTCAAGATGAATTGGAAACCCGGGCCTCCACTCCGTTCGCCCGACTGGCTCTCGGAACCATCGGCCCTCAAGAGATCACGCTGTCGGATGGATCGCCCGCGGAGCTGACGGTGACGATCAGCGCCGTCGACGGGCATCCCGAACGTTTGTTGAAACGGATCTCCGTCGACCTGTCTTGGCAGGGCCGAGCTGTTCGCAGAACCTGCCATCAGGAGATCGATGTTCATTCGCTACGTCGCTAAGCGAGGTTTCACCCTCATTGAAGCTCTTGTCGCCGGAGCACTGGGGATGATGATTCTATATGTCCTGGTCGCCTTGTTGATTCCGGCTTTGAGGGTCTCGGCTCAGGGGACCGAGCGGGTGGAGCTAGACCAGCGGGCCGCGCTGTTAGAGGGGCGATTGACGCGCGCCCTCAAGGAAACCTGCCGTTCAGGGGTGGGATGGTTGGTGGCTGGCTGGAACGGTACCGGCGAGGTGCCGGAGCAAGCGGAGCGATTTCTTAGCATTCATCCGCTTCTCGGGGCCCTCAGCGATTCCCGGCAAGATTGGTCTCGTTCCTTAACGGTATTTCACTGGAAGGACGGCCAACTGACCGAGAGTTCACTGACCCTGACAGAGGCGCCGGTGAAGGCGGTAACCTTACCCTGGAGTGAACTTGTTTCTCAGACTTTGGCTCCACCGCGGTTGGTCATGAAAGAGGTTCGGTCGTTCTCGGCTCAACTGGCGGAGGGACCTCGGGTCAACTATACCTTTGTGTTGGAAAAGGGCGCTCAAGAGTTGACCTTGAGTCGCGTCGTTTTTTTATCCAACAGTTCTCAATGAGGCGGCGGCGAATTGTCTAACGGGAATAATCAACGGTTGGAAGAGGCGGTGGACCTGTTGCGTGACGGTCTTAAGGCCGATCGGGCCGCCATCGTCTTTCGAGCTGAGCGGGGTAGCCTGAAAGTGGCGGCTCAACGAGGCGTCGGGGAGGAGCAGCCGCTCAGTGAGTCTTTGCTTCTTGAGGTCATTGGGACCGGGCGGACTGTCGTCTTGAGCGACGCCAAGGGCGACTACCAGGCCAGAGGGAACGTGAGCTTGCGTAAGTCGGGAGCGGTGTCGCTTCTGTGCATCCCTTTCTACGACGACATGGACCGGCCGATGGGCGCTCTTTATGCCGACACCACGCGCCGTCTCGGCGCCTTTCATCGAAAAGAGCTTCTCTACGCCCGAGATTGCGCCAGTTGGCTAGAGTGTGGACTGGCGGGCCGGGATAACATGCCAAGGCCGGAGCTCGAGGAGGAGGTTCGCGTGTCCGCGGTGGCCACTCCCGACCCTTCGGAAAAAAAGCCTGATGTTATAACAACTCCCATCGGGACCTCCTCGTCGCTGCCCCTTTCAGAGCAGATGGTCCTATTTCGTTCTTTGGCCACCATGACTCGCGCCGGAGTCATGATTCACGAGGCTCTCGGAGCCCTGGCCCGCTCGGTGAGCGACCAGCGCACCAGGTCGGTCCTGGAAGGACTATCTAGCCTGGTCGCTCGAGGCAATCCGCTTTCGGTTGCCCTGGAGAAGTATCCCAAGACGTTTGCTTCGCACGCTTGTTCGACCGTCAGGGTCGGGGAGAAGACCGGACGTCTGGTTCATGTCTTAGAGCTCTTAGCCGACGACATGGAGAAAAATCAGCGACTCACCTATCGCCTTCGAAGCGCGCTGACCTATCCGGCAATTCTGACCATCGCCTGCCTGGTGATGATGATATTCGGTCCACCTTATCTGCTGGCCGGGCAGTTGAAAGTTTTGCAGGAGTCGGAAGTACCCTTGCCGGCTCTGACTCGGGGCCTGATCGCTTTGTCGGGGTTGACGGGACAGCCCTGGTTCGGCCTACTTTGTTTGATCGTGGGAGCCGCCGCGGCTCGTTGGGTCATGAGCCCAGGGGGGCGCCGGCAGCTCTGGTTGCGGGCCAGACACTTACCCGTTTTGGGACCTATCGTGCGCACCTCCGCGCTGGTCGCCGCCGTCCGCTCTTTTTCCCTGCAGCTTCGCTCGGGACTGACCGCGCTCGACGGCCTGTCGGGAGCGCGCCAACTCTGTGTCGATCCCGAGCTAAGCCAGGCCCTGGTCCAGGCCGAGGCGGAACTGCTTGACGGTCAAAGCCTCACCGAGTCGTTGAGGGCCTCGGGGTTTTTCGACGCCACCTTTCTTGGTTTTTTCGAGGCGGGTGAGTCGTCCGGGACATTGGTCAAGTTGACGGATTGGTTAGCCACTTTCTATGAACGAGAGTTGGAGGCGCGCCTGGAGCAGTTCGTTTCCCTGGCCGAGCCGGTTTTGATGTTGATGATGGGGGTTGTGACCACGCTACTTTTGGTAGCCACCCTCAAACCGACCATCGCTATCCTGCAGGCTATCTGACGAAAACGTTCAGGGGCGGAAGGGAGATGATGGGCGCAGGTCCTCCGGTAGAGGATCGTAAGGTGGGGTCGCCTCGGCTAGGCCTTCGCGTAGCATCTGAATCTGAGCCGAGGTTACCAGCGGGGCGTTGGAGAGTCTCTCGAGGAAAAAAGCCATCATTTGATGCACGACGATCGGAAGAGGCAATATCTTGGGCTCCACTCCACGCGAGCGGCCCAGCCGCCGAACCATCTCGTTGAGACCCAGAGTCTCCGGTCCCACGATGGGTATGGTTTTTTCTCGCAGGCGAGGGTCCTGGAGGCTTGCCAGCATCAGGTCCACCATGTCGCTGACGGCGATCGGGCGTACGGGTGGGTCGGTTAGCCCCAGACCGGCGAAGAACGGTAGCTTCTTCAAAACCGCTCCCAGTCGAGTGGTCATCTGGTCAGCGGGGCCGTAGAGTAAACCGGCTTTGAAGATGGTGTAGTCCAGACCGCTAGCCCGGACCAACTGCTCGGCTTCCCACTTGGTTTCATGGTAGGGCGACCCGCAGTTAGGTCGAGCGCGCAAAAAGCTGGTCAAAAGAAACTTCGAGACCTTCGCTTGTCGCGCGGCGGCCAACAGATTGCGGGTCCCCTCGACGTGAACCGCGTTAAAAGTGTTCGGTCCCTTCTCTCGAGCGATACCGGCGCAGTGGGCCACGGCTTGGCAGCCAGCGAGCGCCTCGGCCAGACGGCTGGACGAGTCGAGTCCTATGGGCCAGCGGGTTTCGCTTTGTTGGTCACCAGCTCTCACGATCAATACCGTTTGATGGCCGGCTGTTCGCAGAGCCTGGCTCAGATGCCCGGCCAGAAATCCGTTCGCTCCGGTGACCGCCACTTTCATAAATGAACTCTTCGTGGAAAAGCAAAAGGCTCCCGCGAGTCGGCGAGAGCCTTCTGGAGTCAGCCAGTCTTTAGTTCTGAGCGCTGTCCACTTCGACCTGAAGGCCTTTGCCCCGCAGGTAGGAGGCCACCTGCTGGCACTTTTCCTTATCTCCGCCGTAACAGACGGCCCGACCGTTCTTGTGGGCGGTCATGGTGATGTCGTTGGCCCGATCCTGAGAGCATCCGGTCGACTTCTGAAGCCACAACACGACGTTGTCGTAGGAGTTGAAGTTGTCGTTATACAGGATGACCTGCCATGAACCTTGAGGCTTCTTGAACTCCTCGGTCCACTTCTTCAGCTCTTCTTCGATGTTGGGAATAGTCAGTGTCGCCACGGTCGGTCGGTCCTTTCGATGAGGAAAATAGCTCGTGTATTTCTTGTTGGAAGAAACACCTACACCATGTTCCCGGATTCGTCAGGAAGAAACCTCAAAAGTCAAGGGAAAGGTGAACTTTGGAAAAGTTTGATTGACCCCGCCATCGTAGCACGAACCGTCGATGAGTAGTGGGGCTTCAACATTCTGGCTGGCGAATCTGAAGAGGTTATGTTGTGCAGCCTCGCGCGGAGGAGTCGCTGCTTGTGAAAAGAATCACAATCTCAGGGGGTAGGTTACGATGAGCAACCCAAGCGACCATACCTCCACGATGCGGCAGCGAATGGCCAACCTTGGCGACTTGGTGCGTTGGGAGCAGACCCTTTTCGCTCTCCCCATCGCCTTGGCCTCGGCGCTGTGGGCGGCCGGAGGTTGGCCCCAAGCAACCACTCTTGGTCTCATTATCCTTGCCATGGTGGGCGCCCGAACCGCGGGGATGAGCGCGAACCGCCTGATCGACGCTAAGCTCGACGCGGCTAATCCGAGAACCAAGGAGCGACCTCTGCCCGCGGGTAAGATGAAAGTCGGTACGGTTCGGCAACTCCTAGCAGTCTCGCTCACCATTTTGGCCGTCTCGGCCTACTTTCTCAATCCGCTCTGTTTCAAGCTCTGCCCCCTGGCTTTCTTCCTGCTGCTCATCTACTCGTACCTCAAGCGCTGGACCTGGGCTTGCCACTTCGGGTTGGGAGCCGTGCAGGCGTGCGGACCGTTGGGGGCATGGTTTGCCGTCACTGGAGAGTTCGCTTGGGCCCCTATGTGGCTGGGCCTGGGTGTAGCTTTTTGGATGGCGGGATTCGACATCTTGTACGCCTTAGCCGATGAGGAGCACGACAAAAAGCACGGAATCAACTCCGTCCCCGCCCGCTTCGGGAACGTGACAGCCTGCACCGTCAGCCGAGCCTGCCATGGGGTCGCCTTCGCCTTATGGCTACTCTTCGCCGCAAGCGTCCAAGCCGGAACAGGGTTTGCTTTAGGATTGGGGGCGGTTGGATCGCTTCTGGTTTGGGAACATGTGCTGGTGAGGCCCGGTAAGCTGGAGCAACTCCCTCTGGCTTTCTTCCGAGTCAACAGCATCATATCGACGGTTCTCTTGTTGGGAACCCTCGGAGACATCTATTTATGACAATAACAGCCGCTCCGACCTGGAAAGAGCTTTTCGCCGAACATCACCAGGTCAAGCTCGGACGACTTTGCCGAGCAACCCATCCGACCCAGCCGGTCCGCAGTCTGGCCGACGAAGAGGTACACCTTCTGGGGATGGCAAGCGAGGCCGCTCGGCTCTCCAGCCGGCCCAAGGCGACCCCAAACGTCCCTCCCAAGCTTGTCGTGGTCACTCCCCAGAGCAAGGACGCGACCGCTGAAGATTTCGCCAAGCTGGTTCAAGAGACGCGCGAGCTTCACCCCACCGCAGAGCTGGAAGGTTTCGGACCTCTCTCTTTGCCTTTCCAGGAGAGATTCCAAGGTCTTGACCGAGGGGTCGTCCTGGCCTGCCATCTGAATAAGACCTTTGAGCCTAGCACCGAGCTACCCCAACTTGGAAAAACCGCGCTGCCTGTCACCGCCGTTCTGGTCTACACTCCAGAGGTGAGCGCGACGGCGCTAGAGCAGGCTGCCACCGCTCTGGAAGCGGTTCCCAACCTGGTCGGCGTGGTGCCTCTTCCAGCTGGGGCCGGAGACCGCATCCCTTTGCCCGGATTGACCACCGGCGGGTCCACCGACGTCATGGTGATTTCGGTCTTGAGACTTCTTCTTCCTCGAGCCGTCCGCGTGCGCGCCTGCTGGGCCGCCCTCGGCTGGAAAGTCGCCCAGGCGGCGCTGGCCTACGGGGCCGACGAGATCGCCGGATGGACCGCCGCCGAGACCCTGGCCTACACCGGTCGGGTCCGAGCGGCCAGTCGCGTGGAGCGACAAGAACTTAACGAGGGGCTGGAGGAGGCTCGATGCGAGAGCCTCGGATGGCCCCGTCAAGGAGGTGCTCGATGAGCCAAAGTCTACGTTTCGGAATCCTGAGTTACGTGAACTGTCTGCCCGCCACTCTGGCCCTGGAGACGGGCCGGGTAGGGGACCCGCGTCTAGAGACGACCCTGGGCTCTCCGGCCGAGCTCAACGCCATGATGGCGGCCGGAGAGCTCGACGTGTCGCTCGTCTCGACGGCGGAGTTTTTGGATCGTCGCCCGCTCTATCAGAGACTTCCCGACTTTTCTCTCTGGTGTGACGGATGGGTGGAGAGCGTCACGCTCTACTCTCCCTTTTCCAAAGAGGCCTTCAGCTCGCTCAACGCCACTTTCGCGGTGACCCCGGAGAGCGCGACCTCGGTGGCTCTTTTGCAGATTCTCGTTCCCAACGCCACCACCGTCGCCTTCGAGAGCGTCGAACAGGTCGAGCGAGGGATCGCCGACGGCACCTTCCAGGGCGTTCTTTTGATTGGAGATCGGGCGCTCTCTCCTCCCTTGTGGACGGAGTCTTTGATGGCTCACGACCTGGGCCAATGGTGGCAAGAGAGAACCAACCTGCCGATGACCTACGCCGTCTGGGTAGCCCGCGCCGACCTCGACGCCGAGCGTCTCAAAATGGCGACCGAACTGCTGGCCGCCTCGCGCTCCTGGGGTCTGACCTTGCCGCCCGAGCTTCTGGCCGAGGGCGAGCGCCGAAGTGGAGTTGGACAAGAGCGCTTGAAGGCTTACTTCCAAAGGCTGCAGTATCAGAGCACCGCGCGTTCGGCCGAAGGGTTGGTCGAGTTCGGAGGCCGCCTAGTCCTCAATCGCCTGATGGGACGGCCGTCGGTCCTCGCGGCACGGTAAGATCGGTAAGAAAGAGAAGACATGAGCGCTACCAAGATCCGCGATCTGCGAGTGAAGACCTCGCGTCCCCGACTGTCCGTCGATGAAGGGGTGGCCCTTTTCGACCGAGACCTTCTGGAGTTAGGAGCCGAGGCCGACGACATGCGTCGCGAGCTTCACCCGGAAGGCTACGTCACTTTCGTTCGCGACCGCATCATCAACTACACCAACGTCTGTATCACTTACTGTAAGTTTTGTGCTTTTTATCGCCCGCCCGGTCACGCCGAAAGTTACGTTCGAAGCAAGGACGAGATCTTCAAGAAGATCGAGGAGATGCTTGAGCGCGGCGGCACCACCTTGATGCTGCAAGGGGGGCATAATCCCGAACTGAAGATGGACTACTTCGAGGATCTTTTCTCGTCCATTAAAGCCCGATACCCCAGCGTCTATCTTCACTCTATGACGGCCACCGAAGTGGACCACCTGGCCGAAGTCTCGGGTCTGGACCTGTACGAGACCATGACACGTCTGCATCAGGCGGGCCTTGACAGCCTACCCGGTGGGGGAGCGGAGATGTTAGTCGACGACATTCGGGAATCGGTCTCTCCGCTCAAGACCAGCGCCGACCGCTGGTTCGAGGTTCACGAGGTGGGCCACCAGGTGGGACTAGAGTCCACCGCCACCATGGTGTTCGGCTTCGGGGAGACCAATCGCCAGCGTATCGAGCACCTGGAGAAGCTGCGAGCGCTGCAGGACCGCACGGGCGGTTTTCGCTCCTTCATCCACTGGAGCTTCACGCCAGGGAACACCGCGCTGATGAGAACCGTGCCGCCGGGCGGTCAGGAGTACTTGCGCATTATGGCGGTGGCTCGACTGTATTTAGACAACTTCCGCCACATCCATGCCGGTTGGGTCACCGAGGGGGCCAAGTTGGCTCAGATCTCTTTGGGTTACGGCGCTGACGACATTGGAAGCGTGTTGATGGAAGAGCTGGTCAACTCCGCCACCGGCGTCTCGTACTCTTACAACGCCGAGCAGATCGCCTCCATCATCCGGGCGGTGGGACGCGTTCCGGCGGTGAGAAACTCCAAGTACGAGATTCTGGAGGTTCTCGACTAAGTTGCCTACCACCACGCCTTTAGCCGCGGAGCGTCCGGAAGAGCGGGCTGACCTAGTCCGCCAGATGTTTGATCGCGTCTCGGCCAAGTACGATCTCAACAACGCCCTGCTCTCTTTCGGTCTGGACCGATACTGGCTGTGGAGGGCCAAGAGAACTCTCAACCTGGCCCCGGAGGCCCAGGTCATCGATCTGTGCTGCGGGACCGGCGCGGTGACCAGGACGCTGGCCACCGCGGTTCCTCAAGGGAAGGTCGTGGGAGTGGACTTTTCCGACGGGATGCTGTCGGCGGCGACCAAACATCCCTCCCCGCAGGGCTCAGCAGAGATCGTCTACGTTCGCTCGGACGTCTTGAACGTCCCCGAGCCGAGTCACACCTTCGACGCGGTCACCATCGCCTACGGACCTCGCAACATCGTGGACCTGCCGGCCCTCTGGAAAGAGATGACCCGCTTGGTCAAGCCGGGCGGACAGATCCTGAGTCTGGAGTTAACCCGCCCGCGCGGGATCGTCGGGTTCTTTCACGAGATGTACCTGCGCTATCTGGTGCCGATGATCGGCGGTATCGTGTCCGGCGACCGCCAGGCCTACTCTTACCTGAGCCAAACCATCGCCGGATTTCTCGACCCTGACGAGCTAGCTTCTTCGATGAAAGAAGGCGGTCTCGAAGAGGTCCGGGTGATCCCCTTAAGCGGCGGGATCGTCACCATCCACCACGCCCGCGCTCCGCGAGCTTAACCTCCCAACGCTCCTGACCCTACATTTCTGAGCCGTTGACAGAAATCTAGAGTGTCAGGCATATTCTAGAACATGGCATTGAGTATCAAAGATGACGAGGCGGACCGTCTTGCCCGGGAACTCGCGCGAACTCGACCTTCTGCTCTCCCGGCTCGGCTCGCAGACCTGTGCCTTTGAACCCGCCGACCTGCCCACGTGCGTTCAGCTTATCTGCGCTTTGGCAAGGGCCGCCATCCCGCGGCTTTGAACTTTTGGTATCTGCCCAAAGTGTATACGGCCTCGGACTTTCTTTCCATACACTCTCGAAGACCCAATCCTCTATCTAAGGCCCGCCTTCCCGCTCTGAGCTCACAAACAGCGGCCATGGGCTTGGGCCCCCAGGTTGCCAGTCTGAAAACGCGACTGCGGCAAAGGTATCCCGTCCCGCTGGGCCAATATTTCGACATGCGCGCAGCCATTAAGATTGTTCTATGTCTACTATGCCTCATGGGAGGCGGTTGCGTCCGCGGAACGACCACGGGGAGCCTACCAACACCGAAGGCCACTAGCTCTAGCATCGTCGCTTCCACTCCGGCGCCAGAGGCGTCCGAGGAGCTATTTCTAGCCGTTCGTGACGGCGATGTCGCGACGGTCCAACGGTATCTGACCGATGGGGCCAATCCGAACTCGGCACACGGCGGAGTATCGCTTCTCTCGGCCGCGTTGACCCCACTTCTGCTGTCAGCCAAACAGACGGATCCGTTTCCTCCGACGAAGGTGCAGGTGGTGTCACTTTTAGCTAAAGCTGGCGCTGATCTGGAAAGGCGTGATTCTAACGGACGTACCCCTTTGATGCAGACCTGCGCTCTAGGACAGCCCGAGCTGGTCCAGCAATTGATCGACGCGGGTGCCAATGTCGAGACTCGAGGCCCGATCGATGAGAACTGCCTCGGACATGCCGTTGTCTTGGGAGGGGATCCCGAGACCGTACGTCTTCTCCTGGCCGCGGGGGTCGACCCTAACCATATTGACCGAGAAGGCTATTCGCCGCTCCACCGGGCCGTCATTGGCGGCAACTCGGAGACCGTCAAGGCACTGCTGGTGGGTGGTGCTAAAGTCGATACGGCGCCGAGAGAAGGGTGGACACCTTTAATGTTCGCAGTCTCCGCCGACAATGTCGAAATCACCAAAGCGTTGTTGAAGGCCGGCCCGGACAGGGCACGACGCAATGATGAAGGCGAGACCGCTCTGGTCATCGCCAAGAAGTCCCAGAATCAGGTTCTGATCGACTTACTTCAAGCCCCGTGACTTGCCAACCGGAAAAGAGTCCCCTCAGGAGCACCCCGAGTGCACGTAGTTCGGGGCAGTTGGCGAAGTTTGCGGACCATCCGTAGCACGCTCTCTTCCTCGGTCAGCTCTTCGACCTCGTCGAGTCTCAGCCAGGCCAGCTGTAACTCGGGGGTCTCCGGCGTCAAGGGTGCCTCCGGATCGGCTATCAAGAGAAAACGGAGATCGTAGTGAAAGTGCTCCGGCTCGCTCCCGCGAGCGGGGATCGGATGGATGTCAAGGTCGAAGGGAACTCGGGTGACACCATCAAGGGAGTAGGGGAGAAGCCCCCTGAGACCCGTCTCTTCCTCGGCCTCTCTTTGGGCCACTTCCAACAGATCGAAATTCCCATCGGCGTGCCCCCCGGGCTGTAGCCAGCGCTTCAAGAAAGGGTGAAACAGTAGCAAGACTTTCTCGCCCCGCGGACACGAAATGAAGGCCGAGCCGGTGCAGTGTCCGGCCATGTGGGAGCGCTCGCAGCAGGTGGGTGTGCTTTCCACAAAGGCGCGATAGCTTTCTAGGACTTGGGCGTCACCCTCAGGCCAGGCCTTCTGATAACGCTCGAGGTCGTCGAGTAAGAGCTGTTGAGTTACCGTCACTGACCGCTTCCCGTGATACGCAGGTAGAGCTCCTCGAGTCCGAGGGCTTCCTCGGCGAACTCCAGCAGTCGGAACTGGTTCTCGAACATGCGTTGGTGCATGGTTTCGGCCACTTCGTCGCCCCCTTTGAAGGTAACGAAGAGAGCGTCTCCAGCATAGACCGCCTCTTGAACCTCTGCTTGAGCCTCCAGGAATACTCGAAGTCTTTCCGTTTCCTCGGGTTGGCGCAGTCGGACCTTCCAACGCCGAGAATCTCGAAGACGACCAAGAAGATCCGACGTTCCGCCGAAGGCTAGGAGTTGCCCCTGCTCGATCACCGCGATCTTGTTGGAAAGGTCGGCCAGGTCTTCCAACACGTGCGAGCTGACGATGATGGCCTTCCCCTTGCGCTGCAGGGACTTGAGGATATCACGCAGCTGCACGCGAGCCCTGGGATCGAGCCCCGCGGCCGGCTCGTCGAGGAGCAGAATGGGAGGGTCGTGCATCAACAGACGTGCTAAAGCCAGTCGTTGCTTTTGCCCTCGGGAAAGCCCGTCGACCGGGCGCATTTTGAGGTCCATGAGAGCCGTCGTGGTCAGGGCCTCGTTAATGGCGAACTCTCGCATATCCGACTTCACCGCGTAAGCTCGGGCGAAGAACTCCATATACTCGAAGACGTGAAGGTCGTCGTAGGTTCCGATGAAGTCGGGCATGTAGCCGATCTTCTGGCGCACCTTCTCGACCTCCGCTAGCGGATGACCGGCCAGCGTCGCGCTTCCCTGGTCAGGCTTGAGGATGGTGGCAAGGATTCGAAGGGTGGTGGTCTTTCCAGCCCCATTGGGACCGAGAAAACCCATGATATCCCCAGGATAGAGATCCAGGCTGAGACCGGCCAGAGCCACATGAGAGCCGTAGGTCTTGCGAAGGCCGTCAACTTTGACCAGCGGCGTGGGCCCTCCCCCGATGTCATCCTCGGGTTTTGGACGGGCTCGACCTGGGACGATGTCGTCCTCGGGTCGAGGCCGGTTCGTTTCCCGTAGGGGCGCCAGGACGTTCTCGAACTCTTGGGCGGCATTTTTGTCGGATTCGCTCATCGTTTCGCCTTCGGGTTGAGAAGATCGGCCAGACGTTCCGGCTTGTTGCGTAACCGTTCCCAGAAGGTCGGCTCTTGACGGCAGCGATGAAAGACTTCCATCAGAAGGGTCTGGTAAGGGGTGGGCACACCCACCTGAGCCCCAACCTCGACCACTGCCCCGTTCATGGCTTCGATCTCCGAGGGTGCGTTAGGATCCTTGAGATCCTCGAAGAGAGATGGGAGCTTGTCGCCGCGAGCCGTCTTCATCTTCTTGGCCACCACGGGCGAGACCATCGGTAGGGGAAGTTTTTCGATCAGGTTGGAGAAAAATTTCACGGGAAATCCTGGAAGATCAACCCTTTCCACACCGAGAGCGCGTCCTACCGCCATGGCCTCTCGAACCAGCAGAAGTTCGAGCCGCATCAACTTGGGGTGGTCGGCATAATCGTTGGGAGCTAGACCGGTCACCGCGCCGGTGGCATTCCCCATGACGTTGAGCAGAAGCTTAGACCACTTCTGATCGCTCCCGCGCGCCGGTTGAACCAGCGGGATGGGGAGGCGGCGCAGAGCCACCGGGGAGCTGTGATTGGTCTTTTCAGGATCCCAAGGAGAGATGGCAAGCCCTCCTTTGTCGGCCTGATAGATCGCTCCCGGAGCTTCCACTCCGATGGCTCGAGTGGTGGTCAGCGTCCAGAGGTGATGATCGGGAAACAGCTCGGTATAGTACTTCTCGGTCCCCCACCCGTTCTGAAAACTGACTAGCTCCTCGAAGGTCGCTCCGCTGGCTCGCAGTTCCTCGAGCGCGGATTTGACCGCGTAGGTCTTCACCGTGCAGATCACCGCGCTGTAGGAGCTTCCTCGCAACTCTTCAAGGGTGCTGGAGAAGGGCACGTCGAGCGGCTCCGAGCCGTCGAGAACGATCCCCCCGCGTTCGGCGATAGCGCTTGCGACCGACGGACGCCCGTGCAGCTGCACGGGGCATCCGTTGGAAAAAAGAAGCGCCCCCAGCCATTGGCCGATGGCGCCTGCTCCAAAGATCAGGATGGGCAAGACTTTACACCCGGCGCAGGTACTCGCCCGAACGGGTGTCGATCTGAAGAACGTCACCTTCTTCGATGAAGAGCGGTACCGATACCACCGCACCCGTTTCCAGCGTGGCGGGCTTGGAGCCGCCCTGAGCGGTGTCGCCGCGAATTCCTGGATCGGTCTGGGTGACCTTGAGTTCGACAAAGTTCGGCATTTCGACTCCCAGAATGGTATCGCCGTGGAAGGTGATGGAGACTTCCATCGAGTCCTTGAGCCACTTCAGCCCATCGCCCATCGCCGAGGCGGGAACGTTGATCTGTTCGTACGAGGAGTTGTTCATGAAGACGTAGTCGTCGCCTTCGGCATAGAGGTACTGATAAGGCTTGCGCTCCACGATGGCGCGCATCACCTTCTCGCCGCCACGGAAGGTTCGCTCGAGGGTCGAGTCCTTACGCAGGTTTTTGATCTTTGCTCGCACGAAGGCGGCACCTTTGCCCGGTTTGACGTGCTGGAAATCGATCACTTGCCACAGGTCACCTTCGATCTCGATAGTAATACCAGTTCTAAAGTCGTTGACGGAAATCATAGGGGACCTTTCTAGTTCTTTTCGGGGACAACGCCGCTAGTAAATTTGGGCGTGACGACGACCTTGAAGTCGCCGCGCGGCATGGCCGATTTAAGTCGGTGGTTGTATTTCTCTTCGATCTCCCAACGACCGTCCACGGCTAGAGGAGCGTGATGATAGTTTTTGGTCAGCCAGACCTTGTCGTCCGGACCCGTCACGGTCAGCTGCGCGGTCAGATTCTCGGCCGGGGCGAAACCTTGATTTTGGACAACCGCGCGGAAGATGACCTCGCCGGTGTAGTAGTTGGGATTGGCTTCCGAGGAGAGAATGACGACATTGGCCTTGGGCGGCTCTTTCGGCTTCTCCTCACCCTCGCCGGCCGTGGCCTGACCTTCCTTCACGCCGCTTTCAGCCGGTTTGGCTTCGGCGCTTTCCTCACCCTCGTCCTCCTCGCCTTCAGACGATTCCGCCCTGGCGTCGGCGTAAGCCTTCTCCTTGGCTTGACGGGCCTCGCGGCTAGCCTTGCGGGCGTCGCTCTCAGCCGCCTTGGTGGCCGCGACATCCTTTTCGGCTTGAGCGTCGGCGGAGTTGTACTCTCGAGTCTTGATGACATCGACAACACCCGTGTCGGAGTTGTGGATGACGGTGTATCCTACGAAGTTGGCCAGGTTCTTGACCGGAACGTAGAGCTTTCCGCCGCGCATCACACCAGTCAGGTCGATCGACTTGTCACCCTGGGTGACCGTGATCGCCTCGCTGTCGAAGGCTGATTCGGGAGAATCTCCGCTTCCCAAGCGGACGGTGGAGCCGCTGTCGCTCCAAGAGACATCGACGGCTTTTAAGAATCCTGACACCGGAACGTAAGTTGTACCGCCCACAAAATAGGCGTCACCAAAGGCGCGGTTTCGTACAAACAGCTCCTCGGCGAAAATAGGGGCGCTCAGGGCAGCGAGTATAGCGGCGCCATAGAGATACTTTTTCATCATCGATCCTCCGCAAAGCTTGGACCTCCGATGGGGGAGGGCCCAGGTTAGACGGCAGGTTCTCGTCTCCGGGAGGGACTTCCTGCGGGGCAAGCTATCGCAGCTGGAAGCTGGTCTCTCCCACTTGCAGCCAATCGCCCCGATGAAGCTCGACCCGGCGCCCCACACGGTGCTGGTTGACCCAGGTGCCGTTGGTGGATCCGAGATCCTCGACAAAGACTCGACCATTCTCGACGCTCACCTGGGCGTGCAAACGCGAGGCCGCGGTGTCGCCACCCAGTACGACATCCCCCTCCTCTCGTCCGATGGTCAGGATCGGTTTGTCCAAAACGATCTCTTTTTTCCCATCCGAGGAGACCAGGGTGAGAGGGCCGGTGGATTCCTCGCGGATAGGTCGGGGGGCGGGAAGAGCGGGGACATCTTCGGCCTTTTCCAACGATGAGGTCGGTTCGGGCTTGCGTTCGTCGCTCGGCTTAGGAGCCCGAGCCGGGGTCTCCACAGGCATGGAGAAGCGTTCGAACAAGGGGCGATAGTCGGGGAATTCGGAGTGTATGGTCTGCAGCTCCTTGCGGGCTTCCTCCGTCCAGCCCTCGACTTCCAGGGCCGCCGCCAGGGCGTAACGCAAGTCACATCGCAACACGGGGTCGGTCCCCTCCTTTTCCAGAGCTTTGCGAAAGATCTCTCGAGCCGTCATCGGATCGTCGAGAGCGTGGCAAGCCTGTCCCAGCATCACCATGCAGGCGATCTGCAGATTGGAATCGGGCAGAAGTTTCTGCAGCGAGCTGAAGACATCGCGATGCTTGCCCAGAGCGCAGCGGTAGAGATTGGCGAAAAAGACGGCGTTCGGCTCGCCCGGCATCAGTCCCAGGAGTTGCTCTAGTGTATCTAAGGCATTAGCCGTCTCGCCTTCCTGGAACAGGGCGCAGGAGAGCAAGATGTTAAGTCCGACCAGGTCCGGGAAGAGGCAAAAGTGACTCGTCGGAGTGAGCGGCACGGCGACGTGAAAGCTGGGCAGATAGCGCACCAGGGTCTTGCCCAGCCCTTGTTGGGCCAGAAGTCCTGTTTTGAGCGCGGCGACGGCGTCCCGATATTCTCCTCGATGAACCCGCAAGGCCCCCAGGGTGAAAAAGGCGTCGGTCAGGCCCACTTTGGCGTCTCGACTCGAACCGGTTGCCTCGGCGAGTTTGCGCAAAGCTTCCTCGTGTTGATGGGACAGGACGTGCCGCAAAGCGTCGATGAAGGCCCGCTCGCTCGACGACATGGTTAGACCTTTGAGGAAGTTGATGTTGAAGCGCTGAGCCAATTGTGGCTCGAGAAACGCGATGCGGGGACGAGCGGTCATGGCGGGATGTCCGGAGACGAAGTAGAGGCCGGTCTCTCCTCCGTCAGCCCCGTCTTCTCCCTTTCCGATCGCCTTGGTCACTTCGTCAAAGGAGCGTCCCACCAGCCTGCCGGCCAAGCCTAGCCCTCCCTTGAGATTGTTAAACATATCGCGGTCCATAATCTTGTCCGATCCTCTCAATTCATCAAAAAGCCCCCGCGGGAGTTCTTGAGTAGAACTCTTCACAGGGGCTTTGAGCTTCTTTTTTCACTTGATCTAATTGGAATGATAGACCAATTCGGTTTTGCCCAGACGTAGGCGGTCGCCCTCGCGAAGAACCGCTTGGACACCCTGCTGCAGTCGAACGCCGTTGTGGAAAGAGCCGTTGGAGGAGCCCAGGTCTTCGTAAACGGGGCCTTGTTCGCCCATGATGATCTTGCCGTGGCGACGAGAGATGTAGCTGTCGATGTCGGCCTCGGTCAAGTCGACCTCGGGGAAGATGCCGTCCACGGGTGAGCGGCGGCCGACAGCGTTCTCATCTTTGCTCAGCAGAAAGGTTTGACCGTTGCTGGGGGACTCCAGGCGTGGCTTGCCCGCCACGGCGGCGGCCACGGCTTGAGCCGGAGTGGTGGGAACGGCCGGGGCCGGAGGGGCCGAGGTAATGGGCGGCGGAGCGTCGCCGATGCTCGGCGCGGGGATGCCCGCGCTGGCGCTGTCCCCCAGGGCCGCGCCGCAGTCCTCGCAGTACATCTCGCCGGGGCCGTTAGCCGCTCCGCAAGTTCCGCATGTCGTCCCGGCTCCACCGTTGGAGGCTGGGGGCGTGGAGGTGGCATCGACCGCCGGGAAGGCCTCCCGGGTCGGTTCGGCCGCTTCCGGTTGAACCGGAGGGGGGGTGAAGCTCGGTTGAGCGGGAGGAGCGCTAGGAGCGTCACCTCCACCGCTGACCGGCAGACGCGCTCCGCAATCCTCGCAGTAGATAGAGCCTTCCATATTCTCCGCGCCACATACGGTACAGATCATCGCCATCTTACGTTACTCCTCATCGCTAATTGCCCGCCCTCGTTCAGCGAGGCTGGGGGCTACTCCTGTCCTGTCGACGACAGGCTGGAGAGGTCGAGTGGCTCGAGCAGCTGAGTCAGCTTGCGCGTGCCGTATTGAAGTTTCTTGGTGCCGGCCGCCGAAGCGCCGCCGCCCTGTTCGATCCGCCCGGCCTCGGCCAGCGCTTGCTCGGCCAACTCTTGCTGACCCTGGGACAAGAGCTGGGTAGCGGCGGAGCGGAGCAGCTGGGTCGCCTTGCCCCGATCCCCCGAGGCCGCGAATTCCAGCGCTCGGGTCTGCTGTCGAAAGACGGACACCGCGTCGACTACCGCCATAACCTGAGGGGTGACCACGGAGGCCGCGGATTGGTCGTCGGTGTAGGTGATCAAAATCTCTTCGGAAACGCTCTTGTCTCGCATGCCGAGCTCGGGAATGTCATAGAGAACTTCCGTCTTTCCAAGGCGATAGGTGCCGGGCTTGCGCGACGGTAAGACCAGTTCGAAAAGAAAGCTCTGCGTCTCGTCTTTTTGCAGCTCTCCGAGATCGAGTTGCGCCACTCGGTCGGCGGTGGGAAGGTTTCCGAGATCGTTGATCATCGGTTTGACCTTATAGGCTTTTCGGATGGAGATGTCACGAGAGAGTTTGAGGGAAAGCCGAGGGTGGCGCACCACCACGTTCTGGACACCGCGCAACTCTTGATCGAAGATGGCCGGAATGTCCTTGGGAATATCGATGTAGTAGGACGTTCCCCGACAAGCCGTGGCGATGTCGAGCAAGAACTGTTCGTTGAAGTCGTCTCCGACCCCGATGGTGGAAACAGAGATCCCCTCGGCGGCGGCCATCATACAGGCTTCCTTACAGGCCCCTTCGTGCAGGGTGAGGCCGTCGGTCAGCAAGATCATGTGATTCATTCGCTCGGCCGAGAGATTCTTGCGCAACTCGTCGTTGGCGGCTCGAATTCCGTTGAGCATCTCGGTGCCGGAGCCGACGTCGATCGAGTCGATGTTGCGCACCATGCGGCGGGCCGACTCTCGGTCGTAGATCTGGGAGGCCGGTATCAGAACGCGAGCCTTATCGGCGAAAGCGATGACACAGGCGATGTCGGAGGAGCGAAGCTTCTCCAGAACGTGACCCACCGCTGAAATGACGTATTCGAGTTTCTCGTGAGCGTACATCGAGCCGCTCTTGTCCAGCACGATCGCCATGTTCAAGGCCGCCGGCCCCAGGCCTAGCCCTGCCGATGGGGAGACATCGACCAGCAGGTAGACAAGTTTATTCTCGCTTGCCACGGCGATGTTGCGGTAGCTCAGGTGGGACTGTAAGTGAACTTCAGGCACGATATTCCTCTCTTAATTGCCGATTCGCCCGCCCTTCTTAGAGACCGGCCGAAATTCCTATCCTTATCTTGTGGCCGCGGCCGCGTGGGCGAAGATCACCGCGACCGTCGCGTTGTCATCGGCTCCACGTGATAAACAGATCTCGACGAGTTGATTGGCCAGAGGTTCGGGGCTACTCCCCTCTCCCATCAGCTTTTCCAACTCGTCGCTCATAAAGTACTCCCAGACTCCATCGGAGCTTACCATCAAGCGATCTCCAGGCTGGAGTCGCTGGTGATACAGATCGACCTCGACATCGGGGTTGGTACCCATGGCTCTATATATAATCGAACGTTGTGGAGAGTTTCGCGCTTCTTCTTCGGTCAGTTGACCCATTTCGACCAGGCGCCCCACCAACGAATGGTCGGTGGTCAGGCGTCGCAGGGCGCCCTCTCGCCATAAGTAAGCGCGGGTGTCGCCGACGTGGGCGATGGTCACCTCGTCGGGTTCGAACAGGCAGGCGGTAATGGTGCAGCCCATCCCGCGCCGGTAGACCTCGCGTTCGGCGTATTCGAAGATGGTACGATTGGCTCGCTTGAGCGCCCGCTCCAGGACATGTTTATTTCGGTCTCGGGAGCTTTCAGGAAGTAGCGGGGAGGTCGCTCTTTGGTCTCGCAAGGTCAGTATGCTTCCCACCACGTCTTGGGCGATGGTGCGCAGAGCCAAGGAGGCGGCTTTGTCTCCCTCGGCCTCACCGCCCATTCCGTCGATCATCACCACCAGGTGGGTCTCTTTGCTCATCGACTTCTCGATGGAGGTGAACCGAAGCTGCAGACAAGCGTCCTGATTGATCGATCGCACACATCCGACGTGACTTTGAAGAAACACATCGTAAAGACAAGGCTCGCCCGGCTCTTCCATCGCGGACTCGACTTGCTCGCTCGATCTGGCAGCCGTCGGCCCGACGATGGCCGGGACCGGTCGGGGAGCTGGCGTCGGAAGGGCTTCTTGCTTTAGAAATTCCAACAGCTCTCCGGCTGTGGCGAAGCGGTCGTCGACATTCTTGGCCGTCAATCGGCTGATCGCGGCTTCCAAGACGCTGTCGCCTAAGACCGGCAGAGGGCCGAAGGAAAAGAAGTTCTCGCGACTTTCCAAGTCGGTCTTGGCCCCTGAAGCGGCGAAGTGAAGGATGGCGCCGACCGAATAGAGGTCACCAGGGATACCCAGAGGACTACCGCCAACGCCGTAAGCTTCCGGGGGAGAGAATCCGTTCACGACTTGAAAGTCTTCACCGGCGGCTTGGAAGCCGACCATCCGATCCAGGTTGTCCACGGTCAGTTCCTGGTCGCCGTCCCACCAGAGACGACCCGGTTGGAAGCTTCGCATCAAAAAGGACTTAGCGTGAAGCTTTTCTAGAAGTTGACCGAGACAGACGGCCAGTTCGCGGACATCATCGGCTGGCAGTGGACCATCTTGAGCGACCCTCTCGGCCAGAGTGGGAAGAGGCGGTATCGGACCGCAGGCGAACATTTTTTCGTCGCGAGAAAATCGAAACCGAGGGCGCCAAAGTCCTTCCACATCGGACAGAGAGTCAGCGGCATCCAGCCGGCCGGCTAAAAAACCCGGCGCGCTGGGGGCTTCCTCCAGCAGCATGGCCGGTTGCTTCTCTGGTCCAACAAGGCAAGAGTAGCGATGGAGTCGCCCCAAAGAGAGGGTCCCGGTGATGGAGATCTCCACTCCGTCCTCGGTCGTCATAACCGTGTCGGCGGGCAGGGCGGGGGATGAGGGGGCCCGGCTGACTTCCTCCGCGGCGGAATGAAGCTCCACTCCACACTCGTCGCAGAACCTTTGGTCGGGGTCATTTTCGTGTTCACAGATCTGGCAGATCACGATAGTCTCTCCGGAGCTCATGGGACCCCCTTCTCTGTCCTGGGGTAGACTTCATCCTAACAGGCCATGCCAATCCACTCGAGTTAGACCAAAGGCCACGGCGACCAAAAAGCCTGTCCAGCATAAGGTCAGAAAAGCCGAGATTCTCCAGGGGATTCGAAGGCTGGAGCGTTGGGGTTTGGGAGTCGAAAGGACGACCACCAACAAGATCATGGTGCTGATGAAGTTGAAAAGCGGTATGAGGGTCATGGCGGCGAGCGCCACGGCGCTGAACATGAGCGCGGTCGAGGCCTTGGGGGTACTCAGGTGAGCTTCCACCGGAAGATCGGTTTCTTCTACTTCCTCCACCTCCACCGCGCCGCGATAGACAGAGCGGGGATCAAGGCCTTGGGAATCGAGCGATATCGTGACCGTGCTCGTTCCCGGAGAAAGCTGAAGCGGTTCGATGAGAAGCTGAGGAGAGTTGCTCTTGAGGGTGATCGCTTTGGCCGTCTTGACTCGAATTCTAGCGTGGGCCTTACGCCCCACGGACAGGTCTTTGAACAGGAGGGTGTTGGGCATAAAGGTGACCGAATGCCCGGAACTCGGTGGGGCCGCCGCGGTTGCCAGGGCATCCGGCGGAGCCGCGGTCGAGCCCAGTTGAGTGGTCGTTGGGCGTCCCGCTAAGGCCGACGAACCTGTGACCCCGGCCAAACGCTCGAGTTCGCGCTTGACGGCGAAGGCCGACTCCGGCCGGCCAGCCGCCTGCAGGCTCAGGCAAGTCTCCAACAGGCTGATCAGTTCAGTGGGTAGGTCTTGGCGAAATTCCACCAGAGGTGGAAAGACGAACGGCTCCGCGGTGGGATCGCGACCGCTGAGAGCGTAATGTAAGGTGGCGCCAAAAGCGTAGAGGTCGGTGCGTGGGCCCGACTGACCCTGGCCGTACTGTTCCGGCGCGGCGTAGCCGGGGGTTCCCAACGCTCGCGTGTCGGTAGCCTGATCCTGACGGAAGATGCGGGCGATTCCAAAGTCGACCAACTTGACTTCGTTCTGCGGCGTCAACATGACGTTGGCCGGTTTGAAGTCGCGAAAGATGACGGGGGACGGACGAGTGTGGAGATAATCTAAGACGTCGGAGATCTGTAAGCAGAGATCGGTGGCGAAGGGCAGCGAGATGGGTCCGTCTCTTTCCACCCGGGTTTCCAAGGTCTCTCCCTCGATAAAATCCATCACCAGATACAGCTTTCCGCCCGTCTCGAAGAAATCGACGATGCGGGGAAGATTGCGATGACGAAGTTCGGAGAGAAGGCGAGCTTCCGTGCGGAAAAGCTCACTCGCGTGCTCGAGGTCCTCGGCCGACAGACCGTCGCGCTTCATCTCTTTGATGGCCCAGCGAGTGGGAAGTCTCTGGTCCTCGGCCAGATAGACGGCGCCCATCCCGCCCTGGCCGAGAATTTTTACTATTTTGTATCGACCCTCGAGAAGAGTATCGCTCTTAAGCACATTCGAGAAATTCTCTTCCCTCGCACCTTTACCTTTGCGGAAAGGATCTATCGATAAGATCGGACGAAGCGTGGTCGCTGTGAGAGGTCGAGTCGTGGCCGGCCGGTACCGGCTAGAGCGGATTCTAGGGGAAGGCGCCATGGGGCGGGTCTATCTGGCTCGGGATACCAAAGAGCGTGGCTCCGTGTGGGCGGTCAAAGAGGTGGACTATTCCGCTCTGCCTATCGACGAGTTCGCCGAGGCTCGAGCGGCCTTTCAGAAAGAGGCGACTTTGCTGAAGGCTTTGCGCCATCCGAGCCTTCCTCTGGTGATCGATCATTTTCAGGAGGATGATCGCGACTATCTGGTCATGGAACGCGTGGAGGGTCCGACCCTCGAGGGGCTGTTGAAGTCACGCTCCGAACCGCTGCCAGAGAGGCGGGTTGTGGTCCTTGGGTTGGCTCTAGTCGACACCTTGCACTATCTGCACCATCGACGACCTCCGGTTTTGTATCGCGATCTGAAGCCGGCCAATGTCATGATGACTCTACAGGGGGGGGTCAAGCTGATCGATTTCGGCATCGCCCGCTCGGTCAACCCGGCCAGGGTCGGTGACACCACCGCTTACGGAACCCCTGGGTTCGCTCCTCCAGAGCAGTATCAGGGGCGAACGTGCGAAGCTTCGGACATCTACGCGCTGGGCATGACGTTGTTGCGCTCGGCCACACTCTACGACCCGCCGGAGTTCACTTTCACTCACCCCGCGCCGGCCTCCCTCAACGCGGCGCTCAGCCCGGATTTCGACGCTCTGGTCACGAATATGCTGAAAAAGAATTTCCAGGAGCGTCCCAGCACCGCTCTGGTTCTTTCCATGTTGAGCGCCATGGCGGAAAGTTCCGCCACCGATCCCTTGCGAGTATGGTGGCGTCGAAGTTCTCGCCACTTCCAGAAGTGGTGGAAGGGTCAGGGGAGGACCCACAAATAAGTCCGGAAGGAGGGGGACCCGTCCCCGCAAAACCCTTCGCCCATATGGACGATCACGAGAATATAGACGAATATCACGAGATGATCGGTGTGGCGAAGGCCTATTTTCAGGCTTTCGCCACCGCGGGCGATGTGGAGGAGCAGCTGTCGCCGGAGCTTGAGTTTTACTACCCTGGATTCGGGGTGTGTCAGGGCTTGGCTCGCTATGCCGAGTTTTCTCGGACTCTGTCGACGACCTGGGAGCGGATCGACTTCGATATCGACAATTTCAGTTACATCGCGGTCGCCCGCAATGTGGTCGTGGAGGGAACCGTCAGTGGTCATCTGTCGACCGGCGGGGACTTTCGCGGTCATCGATTTTGCGCCGTTCTCGAGATCAAGCAGAACGCCATCACTCGTCTTTATTTTTATCTCGACCCGGAAGTCAGCCGAGGTGTTTGAGAAACTTTTTGTCGCCAATCGAGGCGAAATCGCTTGCCGCATCCTACGAGCCTGTCGGGCCCAGGGGATCGTCACCGTTCTGGGCTTTCATCCCGTGGACCAGGACAGTTTGGGAGTGCGACTAGCCGACTTCGCAGTCCCCTTGCTATCCCCCACCGGCACTTCTCCAAGGGCTGCTTATCTGGATATTCCCCAGGTTGTCGAGGCGGCTGTACGGACCGGCTGTCAAGCCGTCCACCCGGGCTACGGCTTTCTTTCCGAGAATCCTGACTTCGCCCGGGCTTGTGAGGCCGCGGGGTTGGTTTTCGTCGGTCCCCGTCCGGAAGTGATCGCGGCGCTGGGAGATAAGAATCGAGCCCGCGAGATGATGTTCAAAGCCGGACTTCCCCTGGTTCCGGGATCGGACGGTCCGTGTTCGGGTCTGGAACAAGCGTTGGAGCTGGCCGAGGGGATCGGTTATCCGGTCTTGATCAAAGCGGCGGCCGGCGGCGGTGGACGCGGAATGCGCCGGGCTCACAATCGTGAGGAGTTGACCTCCGGGTTTGGCCAAGCTCAGCGAGAGGCGTTGGCCGCCTTCGGCAACGATTCGGTCTATCTGGAAAAGTATATCGCCAAGCCTCGCCACGTGGAGATACAGATCCTAGCCGACACCCACGGGAATGTGATCCACCTGGGAGAACGGGAATGCAGCGTTCAGAGGCGCTTCCAGAAAATGCTCGAGGAGGCGCCCTCGCCTTTTATCAGCGAGGAGACCCGTCGAGCGATGGGGGAGGCCGCGGTTCGAGGGGCTCGAGAAGCGGGTTACTCCAGTGCCGGAACCTTCGAGTTTTTAGTCGACGCCGACCAATCGTTTTATTTTCTCGAGGTGAATACCCGTCTTCAGGTCGAGCATCCCGTGACCGAGGAGATCACCGGCGTGGATATCGTGGCCGAGCAGTTGCGAGTCGCGGCCGGGCTATCGCTGTCGGTAGACCAGGAAGATATTCGAGCTCGCGGCTGGTCTATCGAATGCCGTATCACCTGCGAGGATCCCGACGCCGGATTCACCCCCTCGGTCGGAACCGTCGAGGCGCTTCGACTCCCCTCAGGTCCTGGCGTCCGGGTGGACACTCATCTTTACCCGGGCTATCAGGTCCCTAACGATTTCGACTCCATGCTGGCCAAGCTGATCATCACCGGAAGTGACCGGCGGACTACCATTCGTAGAGCGCTCGCGGCACTGGAGGAGTTTGAGTTGGTGGGATTCTCCACCTCGTTGCCTTTCCATCGGTGGCTGCTCGGACATCCCAGATTTCAGGCGGGAGATTTTTCCACTCATTTCCTGGAAGAAGAGTTCGACGGGCTACCCCAGGACGACATCTCCCGCGAGGATCTGCTTCGTTTGGCGGCCCTCACGGTTCATAGGCAAGCTCGAGCCACGGCTCAGGAGAACGGCAAGGCCGAAGCCTGTCGGAGCGTCTGGGGGCAGGCGGCTCGAAGCGGCTCCGCCGGCCTTCTTAACGGCGGCTTTCAGAGATAGAGGAGAACGAGAGCTTACTCGTTTTCCTCGACCCAGACATACTCGTACTCTTCATCGGTCCCGACTTCGACCTCTTCCACCACTTCATACTCGCTTTCGTCGAAGTCGGTCAGAAGCTCTCCATCCTCGGTTTCGTAAACGACAGGATCGGAGGCGTTGGCACGGCCGGCCTGAACCTCGCGAGTGTCGATCAGACCGCCGCTCAACTGGCGGGTGTCGATATTGACACCGGTGGGGGTTGTCTGAATCGGTTCAGGAGGGGGCGGCGGCGGCGCGACGGGCTTGCGAAACTCGGAGGTCAGTTTATCCAGCCATCGTTGTTCCGTGGGATTGCGTTGCGCCCTACCGGACAAGAAGTTGGTCACGACCAGAGGCATCTCGCCTTCCAGCGGTGAGGAAAACTCCTCCACCTTTTCCTGTTGCTGCTGGGCCAGGGCCGCCAGAAAGCTGTAGAGCCGGTAGATGCTGATGGTTTCGTCGCCCAGGATGGGTTCCGCCGATTCTATGCTCGCCTGGAGCTCGGCTAGAGCTCCAGACATGGCCGACCAGTCCGAGCGCGCGTAGAGACGATTGAGGCGCAGGAGCGGGTCGCGCAGACCTAGTTGTTCTAGAAGAGCCGTTCGCAAGGCTTTGAGGTGCGCGTTTTTCTTTTTGCTTTCGTCGATAGCGTCGAGATACTCCATCAACAGCCCACCAGAGGCTTCCTCGGGAAGTTGGTCGAGGGTGTCAAAATGCGAGCCCTCGGAAGAATTGCCGCGCATCGCTTCGAGAAACTGGGTTGCCAGCTCCAGTCGCGCGGCTTCCAGGGGATCCGAGGAGATCTCCTCGTCGTCAGCCAGGGTCGAGAGTGTCTCCTCGGCTTCGTCGAGTCGACCGGAGAGAATGCAAGACCAGAAGAGGCGCCATCCGGTCACCGAGTCGCTAGAGGCGGCGAAGGCTTTCATCAAAGGATCGATAGCGCCGTCGAGATCCGTCCGTCCGAGGGAGAGGTCCGCGCGGATTCGCAACGCTCCGGTGTGTTGGGGGTCGGCAGCCAGGATCGATTCCACGAAACCTTCCGCTTTGTCGACATCTCCACGCCGCATGGCGACGCAGGCGGCCTGAAAGAGGAATCCGAGATCTTTGCCCGCCGGTCGCGCCAGGGTTCGTTCGATCAACTCGTCGGCAGCCGCGTGGTCGCCTTGCCAGTCAAGGAAGCTGGCCTTCCAGCCCGCGGCCCAGGGTTGATTGATATCGACGATGGTCAGAATCTCTCTCGCGCGATCGATCATGTTGTTGGCCAGGCAACCCTGGAGGGCTCGGCTCACCATCTCCTCATCCTCGGGATTGTAGTGAGCCGCCAAGTCCACCACCTCGAAGGCCGTCTTGGTTTGGTCGAGAGCCTCGAGCATGTCGGCGGCGGCTTTGGCGAAGACTACATTGTCGGGGGCTTCGGTGAAGGCTCGTACGGCCATCTGAGCCGCCTCCATTTTATCTCCACGCCGCTTGAGAATCTCCGACATCCCGCGAAGCGCGCCGGGGTTTGTGGAATCCTGGCTGAGCACTTCCCGAAAGGCGTCCTCGGCGTCGTCGAAGTTGCCTTGCTTTTCCAAGGTCAGGCCATAGGCGAGAAGCAGGTTGGTGTCGGTGGAGAAAGTGGCCAGTCGCTCCTCGAGGATGGCGATCGCTTCCTCGGCCCGGTCGCGCAAAGCTAAAAGTACGGCCCAACTGGCGGCGTATAGGGTAGTGCCCTCCTCGTTGATCTCCGAAGCCTGCTGCAGAAGGTGTTCGGCGGGCACGAAGTTTCCACGCAGAATCTCTTTCATCGCTTGGTCAAACAGGCTTTTCGAAGTGTCAGTGGACATGGGGGGGAGCCTTTCCGTACTCAGGGGCAAAGACCCTACTTCGCGACAAAAGGGTTTCTCGACGCGGGGCGTCGAACGGCGGCGCCGTGACTCGACCGCGTTATACTCGACTTCGTGGCTTGGCCTGCGCCTTGCTTGGTGCCTGGCTTTTCTCCGCATGCGACAGTGGAATTCATTTCGAAAAGGTCGACAGACGTGGCCACGTGCGGGTGGCCAGTCCTCTGGCCCAAGATGAAGGTTACTGTTTTCGCGTCCCACGCGATTGGGAGATTCGAGAAAAGCTAGAAGGCGCCGATGTCGTCTGTCTGTCTCCCCCTGTCAAAGGAAAGTTTCGGGAGTCGATCGTGGCTACCAGCCTGCCGGCCGACCAGTTGAAGGATCCGGTGGCCTCGTTAGGGGCTCAGCTCGGCCAGGGAGCTAAGGTGCTCGAGTCGGGGGACGGTCAGATGAAGCCTATCTTAGTGGAGCTCACGGAACACCGGTTTTCCAAGTTCACCCTTCACCAACTGATTTTCGTTCATCGCCAGTCGGAGGGCCACGGCGTGGTGATCTGCTGTACCACGACCGAGGACGATATGTCCAAACGCCGGGCTTTCTTTTCAGATGTGGTGGCCCAGGCTAAGTTCGATCTCGAGCATTGCCCCGGTACGGGCGGTCTTCCCAAGGTTTTCCCCACTCCAGAGGTCACCTACAGTCCCGGTCCTGCGGCGGCCAAGCCTACTCCCTAGGCTTGGGGGCGCCCGGACCTTCCCACGGTTGGAAAAGCTGGTGGGGGATGTGGAGCAGGTCGAGGATTTTCCCCACTGTGTGGTCGACCACGTCTTCTATGGACTGGGGATGGTGATAGAAGGCCACGAAGGGTGGAACGATAATGGCTCCGAGTTCGGCCAGAAGCGTCAGATTTCTCAGGTGGCCGAGATGAAGAGGGGTCTCGCGCGGCACCACGATCAAGGGGCGGCGTTCCTTGAGCGTCACGTCGGCCGCTCGATGTAGCAAACTCTCCCCCACGCTGTGGGCGATCTGAGCGACCGTTTTCATGGAGGCTGGGATCACCACCATGGCGTCCACCGGGTAAGAGCCGCTGGCGATGGAGGCCGCGATGTCGTTCTCCCGATGGACCACGTCGGCCAGGTTTTTCACCGACGCTAGCTTCCATTCGGGACACTCCAGGCTGAGGGTCACCCCGGCGGCTTTGGAAAGCACGAGATGAGTCTCGACTTCGGGAAGCTCTTGAAGAACCTGGAGAAGCCGAATTCCATACAGGACAGCGGATGCGCCAGTCATGCCGACAATGATTCTTTTCACCCTCGAGCCTTCGCGGAGCGATGACGCTATACCCTCGCGCATAAGAGGCGCGAGGGTATACACAACATGGCAAACCAGGAAGGAACGTGGGAAGCTATGAAGTTAGTCGAATCTCCGTTCCATCTCCGCCACAGACGAGCCCACTTAAAAACACGCTTTCGGCGGTGTTGGCTGTCCTGATCGGGTTTGGAATTCTAGCCCTGTTTATTTCCCCACGGGAGTGGGTTCTCGCTCTCGAGCAGGTGCCTCGGCGCGACATGGGCCTGTCGTCTCTCTTCTTTATGGCGGGCTGCCTGGCCATTTGCGCTCGGTGGCGGGCATGCCTATCTTATCGAGTCGGCTTTTTGGTAGCCTTTCATAGCCAGGGGATCGCCATGGCCGGCAATCTTTTGATTCCTAGCCGAATCGGCGAGGCGCTCAGGGTTTACGCTCTGACCCGGCATGGTGTTCCCGCCGAGTATGGGACTTCGGCGGTGGTTCAGGAGCGCCTGGCCGACCAGCTTTTTCGCATCCTCTTTTTTGCCGGAGCCTTGTTGGTTGGAGGGGCTGCGGGCAAAGGGAGAACGGATTTCCAACTTCTGGGAATCATTCTCACCACTCTCGCTATCTTTGGAGCTTTAGCCCTGATGGTGAGATACCGAGTGGCGATGGCGGGATTCTCCGGCCGTTGGATCGGGCGGCTACCAAAGCTCGACGCTAGATTGGTGGAGAGATTCGTGCGCAACACGCTGCACGACCTGGGCTCGGTTTGGACCAGACCCGGCGGTCCCGCGGCGCTTTCCTGGGGACTGGCGGCCTGGATTCTCTACACCTGTCACATGGTACTGATCTTGCCTGCCTTTTTCCCTGGACGCGAACTGGTATTGGCCCTGGTGGTGATGAGCTTCGGCAGTCCCACCACGGCGGGCAAGCCGGGAGGCTATCATCTGGTTCTGACCGCTGTGTTGATGGCGTTCTCGGCCGACCAGGAGCCGGCCCTCCGGGCGATCGTGGTCCTGTTTTTCTTTCAGATCGTCTTCTACTGCCTGTGGGGGATGGCGAGTTGGTTCTCGATGAAGACCGCGCCCTCCGTCAATGTCCCCGCGGTCGAGGCAGGGTCGCGGTAAGTAGGACGCCGCCGATCAACCCACCCAGGTGAGCGAAGTTGTCCAGATAGCCGAAGCCGGAAAACTCCATGGCGAATCCACCGAGTAAAATAATGGCGCTCCACTGAGTGAGACCTCGAATCTGGTCCCAGGCCAGCATTCGCCATCGCCAGAAGAGGGCCAAGAAGGCGCCTTCAAAGCCGAAGAGAGCTCCCGAGGCGCCGAGGCCGGCCCAGTAGCCGCCTTGGAGATAGCAGTTTCCGAACCAGGAGAGCAGGCAGCCCGTGAAGCCGGCGAAGAGATAGAGGCCAAGGAACCTTCGACGGCCTAGAATACCCTCGAGAGCTGGACCGTAGACCCAAAGGAAGCTCATATTGGCTGCTAAGTGCCACAACCCGCCGTGTAAGAAAACGGGTGTGATAAACTCCCAGTAGTGATGGGTATTGAAGACGTTCGCTCGGAGCATTAAAATTTCAGGAACCGCCGGAACCGTTATCTGGAGAGCGTATATCAGCACGGTGATCCCTAGAAGGATTCGAGTCAGACGACTGGTCGGATTGAAGTTGTCGAACTTTAGAGTTCGGCGTTCCTGGACTTCTCTCTGGAGAGCCTCGGTGATCTGGCCCGAACCTTCACAGGAAGGGCATACGGAGGGACACGGGATACTTCCACGACCCTCGCAAGATTTACAGGAGTAGGTGTGCCCACGGCTGGTGGAGCGTTGTCCCCGGCCCTCGCAGGCCGGACATTCTTGAGAACCTTCCCCCTTGCAGTCCGGGCATTGTCCGGACCCATCGCAGCGTGGGCAATGCAAACCTTCACCTCGGAGCAGGATTGTGGCGGCTCCCCGATAACACATGGAAATCCCTAATGGCCCCTAGGAGTTCAACCGTGCGCAAGATTTTTGTAACCTGTTCGGCAGTCCTGCTTTGGACCAGCCTCGCCCTCGCGGGGTCCGCCGACACTATCCATCGCACCGGCGGCTACACGGTGGGAGGGCAGACGGTCAACAGCTATTCCAACGCTGGAGCCGAGAGCTATTATCGCACCATGCGGGCTAGTGGAAGCGGGACGATCTACAATGTTCAGCCGAAGCCCGACATCATGCCTAAGCCGAAGGCATTTAGCCCAGCGAATCTCAAGATTCCGACCACCGTCAGTTTCACCTCGAGCGTCTGTCAGGACCTCGATGAGCGTTGGATTCAGGTGGGAGCCGAGCGGATCGACATCGCGGCGATCGTGGAGAGAGAAGCTAAGCGTTTCAATCTCGATCCACTCCTGATCGAAGAAGTGATTCGCCAGGAGTCGAATTTTCAGCCTCAGGCAATGTCGTATGTGGGGGCTCAGGGTTTAATGCAGTTGATGCCCGGAACAGCGGCTCAGATGGGGGTCAGTAATCCCGCCGATCCTCATCAAAATATCGCTGGAGGCTCGCGTTACCTGGCCGAACAGCTGTCGACCTTCGGACGGCTGGATCTGGCTTTGGCCGCCTATAACGCTGGACCCGGCGCGGTCACTTCCTTCGGAGGGATCCCGCCTTACGCCGAGACTCAAAACTACGTGGCTCGCATTGTCAGTTCGTATAACAACCGAGTGCAGCAGGAGCGGGCCAAGAGGAGCAGAACCCGCTAGTCATGCCTACAGTTTCAGCAGATTTTTCAGACCCCGTATTCTGGAGCGCCTTAGGGCACGCCGTCATCAATGGCCTTGGCGTCTTGCTCGCGATCAGCGCCACCGCCGCCGCTTTTGTTTTCACCACCGGCGGAACGGCGCCTCGCAACTGGCCCAAGCGCGAGGAAGCCGAAGCTCACCATCACTAAGGCGACCAGCGGAGCCACCACGCTTGGCATCGCTCTTACGATGAGCGGCCAAAGGGCGGGGTGGCTTTGTTATTTCCGCTGACCTATAAGGAGATCGCGAATGAGTGTCCTCGAGGAGTTCCGTAAAGAGAGCGAGACGATCTGTCATCTTCGCAACGCGTCTCGCGTGCTCAACTGGGATCAACAGATTATGATGCCGCAGACATCTGAGGCCACCGGTGTCAGAGGACGGCAGAAGGCCGTCTTGTCCCGCCTGGCTCATGAACGCATGGTGAGCTCGCAGTTTGGTGACCTCCTCGAGCGAGTGGCCGATAGCGTCGACGCCGAGCCGGACGGTGATGACGCGCTGACCTTGGCTTGTTGGCGACGCGAGCGCCGGCGCGCGACCTCGGTCTCGGCCGACCTGGTCGAGAAGTTGGCGATCTCTAGCGCCGAGGCTTTTAACGCCTGGCGCCAAGCTAAAGAGCGGAGCGATTTTTCGCTCTTCGAGCCGTATCTCGAGGAGATGTTCGAGCTCAAGCGTCAAGAGGCTGACCAGATAGGTTTTGAGGAAGCGCGTTATGACGCGCTTCTTGATGAGTTCGAGCCGGGAATGAAGACCTCCACGGTGGCGACTCTCTTTTCCGAGCTGCGCCCTCACCTGGCCGCCGGAGTGGCCAAGATCGCGGTCTCGCCGAAGGTGAAGTCGTTGGCCAACGGGCCGCTAGACCAGGAGTACGAGACTGCGGGGCAGGAGCGGCTAGCGAGGATGTTCGCCGAGGCCGTCGGCTTCCCGGCGAGAAATCGACTCGACGTAGGGACGCATCCATTCTGTTCGGCCGCTTCCTCTCACGACGTACGCCTTGTCACCCGCTATTGGCCTAACGAGCTGCAGATGGCGCTGTTCGCGACTTTGCACGAAGCCGGTCACGGACTTTATGAACTTCACTCTCCTGATCGCCTGGAGTTCACTCCCTTGCGTGGTGGGGCGTCGCTAGGTGTGCACGAAAGCCAGAGTCGTCTATGGGAAAATCTGGTCGGTCGTTCCGAAAGCTTTTGGAAGTGGGCTTTCCCTCAGCTTCAAGCCGTCTTCCCCCGCCAGTCGGGCGGTTACAGCTCTAGGGACTACTTCGAGGCGGCCAATCGCGTTCGACCCAGCCTGATTCGAGTGGAGGCCGACGAGGTCACCTACTCTCTCCATGTGATTTTACGCTTCGAGATCGAGCAAGCTTTGGTCAACGGCGAGATTAAGGCCAAGGATGTTCCGGCCTTGTGGAATCAGAAGATGCGTGAGTCGCTAGGGGTCGAGGTTCCCGACGACGCGCGGGGATGCCTGCAGGATATCCATTGGTCGGACGGTCTGGTGGGCTACTTTCCCACTTACGTCTTAGGGAATCTGATCGCTTCCGACCTGTGGCTTCTGATCGCCGACGCCTTGCCCAACATCGACGAGCAGATGGCGCGGGGAGAGTTCGCTCCTTTGCTCGATTGGCTGATCACCAATCTTTATAGCCATGCGGGACGCTACACGCCGGAAGTCTTGGTGAACAAGGTGCTCGGGCATGGGATTCGAGTTCAGCCTTTTGTTCACTATCTCCAGCGCAAGTATTCTAAGCTGTACGGCGTGGACTGGTCATGAGCGAGAAGAAGTCCGAGGAGCGAAAGCGGATCGCCAGTAACAGGCGAGCGACTTACGAATATCACCTGACTGAGAAGTTCGAGGCCGGGATGGTGCTGCAGGGGACCGAGGTGAAATCGCTGCGGGCCGGCGGGGTGAATCTGGTGGACTCTTTCGTCGATATCAAAAATGGCGAAGCCTGGCTGCGTTCGTTGTATATCGCTCCTTTCGAGCATGGCAATCGCAACAATCACGAACCCACGCGCCCCCGCAAACTGCTACTACACCATCGCGAGATCGAAAAGCTCACCCGTGGGCTGGAAGAGAAGGGTCTGACCATCATCCCCCTGGAGCTCTATTTCGAGCGCGGCTTGGCCAAGTGTCGTATTGCGCTGGCTCGCGGTAAGAAGCTGCACGACAAGCGCGACGACCTGCACAAAAAGGACGCTAAACGGGAGATGGACCGAGCGACCAAGGCCGGCCGTCACCACGACTAGACTTTCGAGGCGGGTCTATCCCGGGGCCTTCTTGCGAACGCCTACGCGCTGAGGCTCGACGACCAGTTGGGTGGGGTTCATCATCCGACCGGGACCGGAGAAGAAGAAACAGACGAGCTCGGCCAGAGCGTCGGCGTCAAGCGTCGTCTGAGCTGTCTCTTCAGGGGCGAAGCGCTCGTTGTCGTAAAACGGGGTAAGGGTCATGCCGGGACAGAGGTCCATGACTCGAATCCCCTGTTTTCGTCCTTCCATGAAGAAGCTCTCGGCAAAGCTTTGTAAGCCTCCCTTGGTCGCGGCATAGGCCGCGCCGATAGACGCCCGTTCACGTCCCGAGGTACTGCTGACGGTGACCACCAACGCGCCGGACTTTGCTTGTCGTAGACTTGGTAAGAGTTCGGAGAGTAAGAGCATGGGAGAGGTGAGGTTCAGGCGAACTAAAGAGTCGAGTTCCTCACTGGTCCAAGCGTCGGTCGGGCGAAAGCCTCCCTGGCCCGCCGCGCAGACGACCAGATCGCAGGCTCCTTTCTCTTGTCGGAAACGGCGAGCCCGAGCGCTGGTCACTTCAAGGTTGGAAAGGTCCGAGCTCCAGTGGACAAAGCGCGGATGCTCCAACGACCCCGGACGACGCGACAATCCCACCAACTCGAGATCCGGGTTTCTTTCCAGCAGAAGCCGCGCGATGGACAGTCCAATCCCCGAGGAGCTACCTGTGATCAACCCTCTCATGGAGACGGTAGTGGTAGGCATTAGAGAACGGTTGTCTCGGAAAGCTTCGAGGCCTTCTTTTCAAAGGTGACGAGCCTGGTGGAATGGCTTTGATACTGGTGATGAATGAGTCGATCAACAAATCCTGGCTTAGAGGATTGCCCTGTCATTTCCTCAAGAGATGCTAGTGCCTCCGAGCTTGCTGTGACGAGCGCCGAATTGAGAAACGCTCTGAGTGTGAGAAGAGCTTCCTTCTTCGGAACTTCATAGTGTGCGTGGAGCGCGTAGTAGGCCTCCGTCACAACCAGGTCGTTGACCATGCACGGACGACCCGAAGCTGCCCGAGTTTGTAGGAAGGCTAAGGCCCGTTCCGCCTGACTAACTGGAGTCCCCACCAGGAGGCGTAAGACCACGGACGTATCCAATCCGAAGACTTCGTTAGTCATCGCGACGGTGCTTGTCTAGAGATTCACGGATGTCGTCGAGATCGTGGGACTTCCCGATGGCGTACTTGTTGAGTGAGCCAAACCAGGGAGTCGCAACCCCCTGGACAGGCTGAAGGCACCAGAACGTCTGTCCCTCAAACGTCTTCCTCACGACCATAAGATTATCTCCGGGTTCGACATTGAGTTCCTCGCAGAGAGCTTTTGGCAATGTCGCTTGTCGTTTGCTGGTGATTTTGATATAGGACATCACCTTACTGTTCTCTGTCCTTGGTAAGGAGGCCTCTTGGGGTCATCAAGTCACCTTTTCGCCACGGGGAAGCCGTTGGACACTCGCTTGGCCAGACTCTTGAGCTCCTCGTCGAGTTTGCGATCCCAGTGCTCGGCCTCATAGACCTTGCTCTGGGCCCTGGCCCTTTCCCTCTCCATCGAGTCCCGCTTCAACTTTGTATGCCGTTTAGGACGGTCCGAGAGTCCGAAAATCGAGCCCAGGCTCTTGATTTCATTGAGGAAGTTGACCGCTTGATAGAGAGCCGTCGTGACCTCAGCCCACCGCGCGCCCACCCGAACCCCCTCCTGGCTTTGCTTCGCCAGCTCGGTCAGGCTTGTCCGCACTTTCTCCTGAATCCACTTTCGTCGCTCGTCCAGCTCCCGATCCTGGATCAGAACCAGACCCGACAGGTCGGTTTTGAGTCCGGCCGCCGAGGCCACCACGGTCACCCCCAAGGTGCCTTGCACGGCGATGCGCTCGCGATGGACCGCCACCCCGTCTTGCACCCACAGAAGTTGAGAAGTTCCGGGGCCCAACCCGACCGCCTTGAAGCGCTCCTTGACGAAAGTGGCCGAGACCATCACCAGGGCCGCGCAGGGTTGAGGAGCGGGGGATTCCCAGCCGGGAATGGAGACGTCCATCCCTTCGACACTGGAGGCCTTCCACTCCATCGCCGCCGAGAAGTTAGAGGCGGGGATGCGGCCTTCCTCGATGGCCAGCAAGGCCAGTGGGCGGCGATGGTGATGAGCGGGTGGCGGCGGCCCCAGGTGGAGCCCCGCGATGCGGCGCCCGTCACACCAAAGCGGCACTGCCGAAGCTAGGCAGTCGCGAGTCAGGGCGGTAAGGATGGCCGCCTGCTCTTCTCTAGCGTCGCCTCGCTGCTCGAATAAGGCCCGGAAGAAGGCGTTGACCTGGCGGAACTTACCGGTGTGATGGACTTCGAAGACGGCTCTCCTGTCCAACAGCTTACCGGTAAACATTCGCTCCTGGGCGGGCGCGCCGTCGAGCCGAAACCCCTGATCTCTCCAGACAGCGGCGCTAAGATCGGGAGCTATCACCCGAAAACCACGAAGACCATTCTGGCCAGTCAAGGCCCGCGCGGCCACAGCCAGTGAAAAGAGGTCAGGCCGAGTGGTCGATTCACCGTCGAGCACTGCGCGCAACTCATCCCAACTCCAAGATGCCCCGCCGAAGATCGTCACCGTGGTTTGGCGGGGAAGCGGAGTGACCGTCACCTTGCTCGCCCCGCCGCGATGGGCGGCCTGAACCAACACCAGCACCCAGCTTTCGTGAGATGGCAACTGGAACGCCGCCAACTTGCGGGTGGCCAACTTGGTGTCGATGGTAAAGATGCCGGTCGACTGGTAGGTCCCCTCGGAACTCTGGTCTTCCAGAAACTCCAGGATCTCCGGTCGGGTGTTCTCGGGTCCTTTCACGTTTGAAACACCCTCTCGGAGCCCATGCGTAGAATCAGCTCTCCGCCTATCCAGTCCATCAACTCTCGCAGTTGGGGGTGGGGGAGGATATGGAGGCCGCGGTCGTCGAGCGCCGTGGCTCCCTGAATCAGTTGACTCTCCGGGCGAGCTTTGCGAGCCTGGCGTAGGTAGTCTTTGTTCATTCGGAAAGTCCCGTAGCTGGCGTCGTCCAAGCGATCCCACAGCCCGGTCTGGTCCAAGAGACGCAGCAGTCCTTGATAGTGAGCGCGCCAGTCCCCCACAGGTAAAAGGGGGTCCAGGCACACCCGGACTCGCCAGCCCGCTTCCACTGCTTGGATCGCCGCGCGCAAGCGGGCTTGGAGCCCGGGGGTCTTGGCTTCGAATCGCTCGATGATCTCCGGTGGGGAAAGGGTCCAGGTCAGAACAACGTTGGTTGGGGGGGCGAGTTGGGAAAGGGAGGCGAAGTTCGCGCTTTTGGTTCGCACTTCCACCGTGGCCCGTGGGGTGTCTCTTAAAGCCTCGACCCAGTCGGAGACCAGGCCCAACTTGCCCTCCATGGCCAGAAGATCGTTGTCGTAGGCGATGCACAGATACAGCTCGCCCAGTTCGGCTGTCTTTTCCCGCACCGCTTGCTGCATCTCTTCCTGATTGACGAACAGCACCAGATGAGCCGAGGTGTACATCCCTTGCAGGTAGCAGTACTCGCAGTCGTACAGGCAGTTCTGCATCGGAATGGCGTAGTAGAAGTTCTTGTAGCCGAAATCCGGCGCCACGTCCGAGCACGGGTAGAGCAGCTGCGAGGTTTTCTCGGCCAAGATTAGCTTGGGCGCTTTCTTTTGATAGCTCCAAACTCCAGAGCGGGGTCCGGTCAGCTCACCGGCCCTCTCGATCTCCACATAGCGTGCCTTTGGAAAGGACTTCCTCACGCGCTCGGTTCGGGGGTGGGACCAGACACTCTCCTCGACGTAAATGTGGGAAAAAGCCGGCAACTGGCTCATTGGGGCTCCAAACAGCTCTGAGAAAAATCCGCCAGAGCTTCTTTGAGCTGGGATTTGGGCGCTCCTTTGAGTTCTCCGAATCTGATCTGGATGCTGTTTCGTAGTCGGACCGGGTCGGCGTTGTCGGCACACAGCGCCGCGCGTAGCGTTTGCTCCAGCGCGCGCTGTTGGCTGACGGTCAAGCTCACGAGCTCTTTGATGAGCTCGCTCAGCTCAGCGACCTGACGGGTCAGCTCTTGAGCCCGAAGATGTCGGGGGTCAGCCGAAAGGCAAGCTTGGTGTTCCAAAGCGTGAAGCAAGAAGCGCTCCGCGCCACCCCGGTAGAGGGGCTCGACCCGCTCCTTCAAGTGGGCCACCGAGAGCGAGTGCTCTGTTTCATCTCCAATGAGATCGAGGACACATTTGCCGACCACCAGGTGAGCGCTGGAGAGAAAGGTGAGTACCGATTGCGCGACGCCGAAAGCCTCCATATCGAAGACGGGCTGGCGACCGCGCTCGAGGTCCACTGTCACGACTTCACTCTGTCGCGTCTCGACCGTGCGGCACTCCGTTTCTCCTCCGTCCCAGTGGACCATTCTCTCGGGATAAACGGCTCCGTTCGAGGAAGAAGCTTGGCTTAGCTTGGAGATGAGCAAGGTTTGTCCGACCTCCCAGGTGTCACGGTAGGCCCCGGCGGTGCCGAAGTTGGCGACCACCAGGGGAGAGGCCTGGAGACCCGTGGCGACTTGGTCGAGTTCTCGGGCAAGCCATGCGGTGGTGGCCATCAGAGCACGGGAGGCGCCATTGCCACACACCGTCAGAACGATGGGCCGATCTTCCACAATTCCGCCATAGGTAGGGAAAGGATGACGCGAGAGCTCCTTCATGCCCGCCAGGTGTACGAATGGCCGCGCCTCCCACTGATGGGCGCAGACGAAAAATAGAGAGGCCTTCCCCGGAAAGAGAGGAAGGGGGCGGCCATGCATGCTCACCGTCAGGCGTTTTTTAAATTTCCTCTCGACTCCTTTCAAGAGGAAGCCTGCCAGGCCATCGACGCGGGAGAGAATGTGTTGGTCTGCGCCCCCACCGGCGCGGGCAAGACAGCGATAGCGGAGTGGGCCATGATGGCGGCGCTCACCGCCAAGAAGCGGTGTCTTTACACCACCCCTTTGAAGGCGCTGTCCAATCAGAAGTTTTTCGACCTGTGCCAACTGTTCGGAGAGCAGTACGTGGGCCTGTCCACCGGGGACGTCTCGGTTCGCGGCAAGGCCGACCTGGTGGTCATGACCACCGAGGTCTATCGCAACATGCTCTACGGTACCGCGCCGGGTAGCGTCGAGACGCCCTCGGTCCAACGTGTGGCCGCGGTGATTTTAGACGAGTGTCACTACATGAACGACTCCGACCGCGGAACGGTTTGGGAGGAGTCGATCGTCTACTCTCCTCCTGAGGTCCAGATCATCGGTCTTTCGGCCACCGTGGCCAATGCCGAGGAGATGCGGGATTGGTTGGAGGCCATTCACGGTCCCACCCGGCTGATCAGCACCGATTTCCGACCGGTTCCTTTGCGTCACTTTTACTTTCGTAAAAACGACCTGCTCGATGTCTTCTCGCGCAAAGCCGGTCCAACGGGTAAACCTACCATCAATCCGCGAATGCTCCGCTTCAAAGAGGAGCGAGCTCCCAGACGGCGCGACGGAGTTCCGGCCGGCGCCACCCTGTGCGATCCGCGCAAACTGCTGGAACGACTCGAACAGCGCGACATGCTGCCGGCCATCTACTTCGTCTTCTCCCGACGTGGTTGCGAAAAGCTCTTGGAAGAGAGCCGAGGCGCCGTGAACCTGACCTCAGCCGAAAGTAAGGCTCTCGACCGAGCCATTCTGGCACGAGCCGCGGCCAATCCGGAGATCCTCGACCACCCTCACCTCGACTCTTTGCGTCGCGGAATGGCGGTTCATCACGCCGGGATCTTGCCGGTCTGGAAGTCCCTGGTCGAAAGTCTCTTCGCCCAAGGGCTGGTCAAGGTGGTGTTCGCCACCGAGACGTTGGCCGCCGGGATCAACATGCCGGCCCGCACCACGGTGATCTCGGCCCTTTCCAAGTACACCGGCGACGGATTGCGCCCCCTGACCGGTAGCGAGATGTTGCAGATGTCGGGGCGAGCCGGACGGCGGGGCATGGACCTGGCCGGAAACGTGGTCATCGGCGCGCACCCCAAAGAGCCGGTGGAGATGGTCATTCACCTGGCTCGGGCTAAACCGGAAGCGCTGGAGAGTCACTTTCAGCCGAGCTACGGGATGGTCTTGAACCTCTTGCAGCGGCGTCCGTTGGAGGCCGTAAAGGAGCTGCTCGACCGCTCCTTTGGCCAGTTTCTCCACCGCCGTCGCCAGGAGCGAATGGGGCTCGACTTGGCCCGACTGGGAGAGGAGTTCGTTCCACCTTGTCCAGGTGAACGGGGCGACCGTAAGGCCTATCTGAAGTCCAGTGGCCGGCGCCGGGCTCTCAAGGGGATGTTGCGCGACTATGATCGAGCGATCTCCAGAGCGCCTAAAGACACCGTCAAGCCGCTCTTGGAAGAGAAACACGAGATCGAGCAAGAGCTCTCGGAGCTGGGGGTGGTTCGCCAGGCCAGCCCTTGTCACGGATGTCCCGTCTATCACGAGTGCGGAGAGCTCTATGAGCAGTTGGGCGAATCGGACAAGCCATCTTACTGGGATGAATTCCAGGCTTTGGCCAGCGTTTTGACCGAAGCGGGACATCTGGAGGACAACAAGCCGACCGAGGAGGGATGTTTGATCGCCCAACTGAGAGCCGACAACGTCTACGCGGTGGGGGAGTCGCTTCTCGGTCCGGTACTCGAGCAAGTCGACCAGCTCGACGCCAGCCAGTTCGCCGCGGTCTGCTGTCTTTTGATCTCGGAGCCCGTGCGGCGAGATCCTCGCTGGGAGCCACCCGCCATCACGCGCAAGACGCGACCGATTTTGACTCGGATCTTCCAGCTTTGCGAGGAGATCGAGGCCCAGCAGCTCGATCACGGAGTGGACCGAGAGGTTCCCCAGGAGATGATCTACTGCGGGGTGGCCGAGATGTGGGCCACGGGACTATCCTGGGAGGCCCTGGAGGGGATCAGCGGGCTGGCCGGTGGGGACCTTTTTCGAATCTTGCGACGAACCTATGATCTTTGCCGTCAGGTCGAGAACTGGCAGGGAGCGCCCGCAGAGTTGGTGGAGCTCGCTCGAATCACGGGACGGGCCTTGTTGCGTGGGCCTTTGGAAGAGAACCTGGCCTTTTTTGAAGCCCCGGAGGGAGACCCCAACGAGCTGGGCGAAAGTGCCGATTCAATCGCCCAGCTACCGACATTGCGCCCCTTGCGGGGGAGGGCCGAGGAGTCGGTCGAGGGGGTCGATTACGGAGAGCGAAAACGCATCACGCGACGTCGTAAACCTCCGGCCGGATTAGCGACGACGACGCCCGGCCAGAAGTCTAAGGCTTCGCGTCGAGGAAAAGTCAGAAAGAAGTGAGTCACGCCTTGAAGTCTCGAGAGTTCCAAAGCCGAATCTTACCTGCCTCCGCCAGCGACCTGCGCAGTTTGGTGGAGGAGTATGTCTACCCCATCATCGTCTGTGATGAGGACGGAACTGTTCGGTTCTGCAACGCTCCAGCTCAGGCGCTGTTTGGGGACAGCCATCTTCAAGGGCGCCCTCTGCCCAGCGAGTGGATGGATCGAGATCGGATCGAGCTCGAACTTGATGAGGACGGCTTGACAACTTTTCGCCTTCTTTGGGCGGAGATTCTCTGGGAAGGAAATCCCGCCTGGTATCTCGCCACCTATCCGGCCGACGGAGCCGGAGGTCCAGAGGAGCTGCAGTCTCGGCTGGAGCGTTCCATGGAGCTTGCCGCCACGGAGCTCGAGAAGCGCCAGCAGGCTGAAGGAGAGCGGGAAAAGCTCGAGGCTAAACTTCGCGAACTTCATCAGCGGTCGGTGGCGAAACTCGAAGCCGCGCGGACGGCACTCGAGACGGAAAAGGCCGAGCGAGCCGCTCTGGTGGATCGATTGACGCGTCTCAAAGAAGAGACGGACGAGCTCAAGACCCAGTTGGAAGAGAAGCGAATGCAGGTGGAGGAGGCGACCCACCGCTCCAGCGAGGTGTTCGACACCCTCAAGGCGGAGTTGACGGCTAAAGAGCAAGCTCTCAGTAACGCGGAAGAAAAGTCCGAGCGTTATCGGCGGGTCTACGAGGACCTCGACGCCGAGATGACGCGCTCGCAAGAGCAGAGCGCGCTCTTGAGCGCCAAACTTCACACCGCCGAGGCGCGTTTAGAGCGCGCCCAGAGATTGCTCGACGGCAACAGCTTGGAAGCTGTCAGCTCGGTTGGGAGTCAAGCTGAGGAAGCCGAGATCATCGCTTTGCGCGAGCGAATCGCCGAACTCGAAGGAGAGCTTCGACGCGGCAAACTCGAGCCGGTCGAGGAGAAGCCGGACCAGAGCGAGACTGTGGCGGCGCTAGAGGCCGAGTGTGTGAATCTGCGTCAGCAGTTGGAGGCGGCGCTGAGCGAGCCGGCTCAAGCCGGAGGGGACGCTGGGACCTCATCGGGGGATGGAGAGGACACCGAGGCTCTCCGCCGCCAGTTGAGCCAGACCACGGAATTATTGGCCGAATTGCGTCTGCACAAGGAGCAAGAGCTGGCCGAGGCACGAGGCAATCTCTCCAAGTTGCAGGAGCTTTACAGCGCCAGTAAGGCGACCGGTAACGGCCACGGGGAGGCTGTCGCGGTATTGGCCGACGAGGAGCTAGAGCAAGCCCGTATACGCATCGGAGAGCTTGAACATGCTTTGGCCACCGCCACCTCTTCTGAACGGGACACCGCGGAGGTTCATGCCGCTCAGCTTCGGGTCACCGAACTCGAGGAGCAGTTAGCGCGGTCCCGCTCGGAGGCTTCTCCCGAAGAGCTCAACTTAGCCCGCTCCCGCATCTCTGAGTTGGAACTGCTACTGGCTCAGACACCCCCTTCGTCGGGAGGAGATGGAGAGGACCGCCAACGTCTCGAAGGCGAGCTTGCCCAGGCCCATGCGCAACTCAACGAAATGGCGAGAGAGCTCCGCCGGACCGTCGAGTCGGACAGGGAAACCAAGAAGCTCGCTTACGCCGATGCCTTAACCGGACTACCCAATTACAATCTGACCGGCCAGTATCTTCAGGTCTGTTTTGAACGCAGCGGTCGGGGCGAGGGAGCTCTGGCTCTGATTTTGATCGATCTCGATCACTTCCGCCGGGTCAATGACGCCCTTGGCTCCAAGGCCGGCGATGAACTGCTCCGTCAGGTCGGAGCCCGCCTCCAACGCACGGTGACTGAGAAGGACACCGCCATCGCCCGTCGCGGCGAGGATGAATTCATGGTTGTCGCCTTCCTGGAGGGCGCGACGGTGGATGGGGAAGCGCTCTCGGCGCGAGTGCGTGGAATCGCCAACAATCTTCTGGGTGAGCTGATCAAGCCTTTCGACATCGCCGACCAGCGGGTTCAGACGACGGCCTCGATGGGAGTCGCGCTCTATCCGGGTCCGGCCGCCGACAGGGAGGCCCTGCTGGAGCAAGCCGAGCACGCGATGTACAAGGCCAAAGAGTCGGGTCGTGCCAGGGTTAGCTTTTACACCCAGGAGATTCACCAAAACCGCGATCGTAAGATCCGATTGGAACGGGAACTGCGTCAAAGCGTCGCCGATGGGCAGTTCACCATGCTGTATCAGCCGATTCTAGAGATCCCCTCTGGGAAGGTTGTCGGCTTGGAAGCCCTGCTTCGCTGGTCTCACCCTCAGCGAGGCTTGCTTGAGCCGGCTGAGTTTCTAGCTTTAGCCGAGGAGACGGGGGTGATTTTGCCCCTCTCGGATCAAGTTCTGGCCGAGGCCATGCTGGTCATGAAACAGAAATTCATGAAGCGTCGTTTCATGTCGTTTAATCTCAGCCACCGGCAGTTGGTGGACGTCAGCTTTCCCACCCGTTTCATGAAACACCTGGAGCGGGCCCAAGTCCGTCCGAACGAGGTGATGGTGGAGGTCTCCGAGCGGACGATCGGCACCGACCCCGAACGTTCGCGCAACACCCTCGCTTCCTTGGCTCAGTGGGGGGTAGGAATCGCCCTTGACGACTTCGGAAGCGGTGCCTCGGAACTGTCGCTTTTTCGGGAATTTCCCATTCGTCTTCTGAAGATCGACGTCTCTTTGGTCCGTAAACTCCCCTCCGATCGAGATGCCGCCAAACTGTGCTATGCCATCGCACGAATGTCCGCCGCGCTCGAGATTCCCGTCCTGGCTGAAGGAGTGGAGTCACGCGAGCAATTGGAGATGATCTCGAGTTTCGGATGCCAGTACGCCCAGGGGATTTTCCTGAGGGAGCCCATGAACGTCAACCAGTTGATTCAGATTCTTTAGGACTCTACAGAGCTCCAACGTTACGCTAGTTGACTTCTCATCTCAAGACTTTATACTGAGGTCGTGCCCGATTAGGCGGGCACGTGCCCGGGGGTGACTGGTCTCGACGGGGGATCGGCCTTTTCGGGGAAGCGAGCCGAGCACTTCCGCGTAATCTCGTTAAACGTGTGTGGAAAAAAACAACTGCCAAACCTAAACTGGCACTAGCAGCCTAAATTGCTACACCCGCCCTTTCCTCGCCGTTAGGGAGAGGAATCGGGTGTCAACCTTTAACGGATAGCCGCGACGGACTTCTCACGACGTCAACGCGAAACTCAAAGTGTGAGACAGGGCTCGACGATCCGGCTTCGGGGAGCGGCGGGTCCAAGATAAAACTGAAGCTACGCTCGTAGAAACTCCGTGGAGGGGTCTTTCGGACGCGGGTTCAAATCCCGCCACCTCCACCACCGATAAAGAACAAGGCGAGCCCACGAGGGCTCGTCTTCGTTTGGGGGGTCTTTCGGACGCGGGTGTTCTCGCTTCGCTGCGGAGCACTTCGTTTGCAAATCAAAGGTCTAAAAGATTTACATCTTAGCAATGTGCGGTCCGGTGGATCCACCTTCAGAAAACCACCTCGGTTTATCCTGGACCAAGAAAAATCGTCTAAGGAAATATCCATGAACATCCTCAATTCAACCTCGGCCTCAAGTGTTCAATCACCACAGCGCTCCAAAGCCGCCGCTAAGGCGAATGATTCGGCCACCAGTGAAGCGACCGACCGACTGGAGAAGTCCTCCCCGAACCCGCTGAAAGGCCTCGCGATGCCCGTCGCCCTAGGAGCCGGTGGCTTGGCTGTGGGAGCTGGGATTGTCTATAAAGATCAGATCGTGGAGACGGTCTCGAACCTTGCCGAGTCGATGGGACCGGCGCTAGAGGTCGCCGGTGTGATAGCGGGAGGAGCGGCGGTGGGAGCCATTGTCGGCGGGGTGACTGGCGCAGGTTTGGGATACCTGAAAGGCCTGGGAGGGAGTACAGCCATGGCGGAAGAGTTTTGGTATGGGCTAGGGGGCGGAATGGCGGGACTAGCGGTCGGTGCCGTGGTGGGCGGGGTTAGCGCCGGTTTTGGTTTGTCGCCGCTGCTCGCTGCTCCGGTTGTCGCTGTGGGTGCGGCCGGGATCTGGGCTCATAGTAAGATCAGCGAAAACCGAGCCCAAAGTCTCAGCGAGAATCCAGCTAGAAGTTAGAGCAATCGGCGGATGTTTACAGAACTGTAATATCGGCTCTTAAAATCTCCTGAAATTCGGAACGGCTCCCCCTATTCTGCTTCCAGAGAACAAGCGACGTTGAAGTCGCGATGGAGGCTGACCGCTGTGACTGGAATTTCATCGAACTTTTCGCACTACAACTATCAAAACTACAATTTTGACTGCTGTCCCCCGGAGCCGATGCTGGCGCCGATGCCCTCTCCGCTGGGCTACCCGGCGCCTCAGGACACTTTCGGTCACTATCCGACAATGGGACCTGGAGAGATTTACGACCCCCGTATTCTTTGCCGACCTCCCGAAGGCGAGCGCGACGGAATCGCGGACGAGGTCAAGACCGTTACGGAGTGGGCCGAGACGGGTGGGAGCGGACGCGGTATCATCAAAAACCTCCACTCTGGAGAATATCTCGATAAGTTTGACAACTTTCGTAAAAGTGAGAAATTCGTCAAAGCCGCCGACAAGTTCAGCGTTTTGAAAAAGACCGACAAAGCCGGGGACCTGCTCAAAAGCATGAAGGGTGCCAAGGCTCTGAAAACGGGAGCCAAGTTTCTCAAGCCCTTCAAAGTCGTGGGAGAGCTCGCCCAGGTCGCGGTCACCGCGGCCGAGGTCTACGATGTTCGTAAGGACACCAGCCTGACCGCCTCCGAGAAAGATCAAAAGGTTGGAGAGTCCGTGGTCAAGGGCGGCGCCAGCATGCTTGGTGGGATCGCCGGCGGGGCTATCGGAGCCGCTATCGGCGGCGCTGTCGGAAGTCTTATCCCCGGTCCGGGAACAGCCATCGGAGGCTTCATCGGCGGAGTCGTCGGAGGATGGATTGGTGATACGGTCGGTGAGAAGATCGGTGAAGCGATCGGTAAGACCGAAGTCGGAAAGGTCGTCGGAAGCGTGACTAATGCCGGTATCGACGCGGTGTTTGGTAAGTCGGTCTGCGCCGAGGAGAAGGCCCCGGCGGAAAAACTACCGACCGTCAGCGTCCCGATGCCGTTGGTCAATGGACCGAGCGGTCCCGACCCCTCGAACTATCCCGTGATCCCGACCTGGAACTTTCCAAGAATCACCCGAAACGACATCGACCCGCTGGGCGTGGGGACGGGAGGCGTTCCGTTAAGACTTCCTCAGGTCGAGCCCTGGATGGTTTCGACCGGAGGGCAGTTCGAGGACAATCTCTCCTCGGTCGTTCTCTAGCATACGCTAACTTGTTTCAATGAAGGCGCTCATGCCACCCTGGAGGAACTCCTGTGGTATGGAGCGCCTTCTTCATCACTATCGAAGCTGTCTGCAGGTACGACTCCGGCATTGGTTCGGAGAGGAAGTTGACGTCGTGTCGCTCAGGCCAGGGGAGTTTTCGATAAGCCACCAGGAGCAAACCGCGTCATTACGCTTTGAGGCGGATCGCTGTCGTTGGACGCTACTGCTCCCGAAAGGCGCTCAAGAAGGCTCCTTTGATAAGATGAGCAAGCGAATGCGCCAGTATTTCTCAGGAATTCCGGTCTTCTAGCGCACTCGTGGAAGAGGAAGCGGGCATCAACACAAGAAGAAGAGCAGCCATGCAGGTCTGGGTTGGATCGTGGGGGCGCCATGTTTGGTCTATTTGGACCTGAGAAGGTCGAGTTTATAGATCTTTCCGACGCGGTCTTAACCTACCGTTCGAAGAAGAAGAAGCAGAAGAGTGGAACCGCTATCAACATCGGACTTTTAGTGCCGGTGGATGGACAGGTTCAGACGCTCAAGCTTGAAGTCGTGATCGACTCTTTTCGCCCCCTGCCTGACGGCTCGACCCTTGTCGTCTCTCACGTCGTCGCCGGACCGGCTGAACTCGAGGGTTTCGCGGCTCTTATGGCCGACGTACCCAGGCCTGATCTAGGTCGATTAGCTCGTCGAAGTGAGCGAATTCCTATCAGCATTCGGATGTTGAGCCAACAACTTCCCGGGTTTCGAGCCGTCACCGTGGACCTTTCTCTTCACGGGGCGCAGATTCAGTGTGAGGGTCTTTTAGAACTCAACACCTACATGAATGTGACTTTGGAGCTGGAGATGCCGGATCTACCGAAACTGAGTCTTCAAGCTCTTGTCATCTGGTCGCGCGCCGAGGAAGAGCGACGCAAAGCTTACAGGGCAGGTCTCGAGTTCACACAGCAGCACCCCGAGGTGCAAGCGCTTTGGAACAAGGTGTACGGGCGGTTGCTCAAGATGCAGGGACAGTCGGTTCTGCACAAATCCCTCTCGGGTCAAGATTACGACTAGCCAGGCCTATGAGCCCGGAGCGGCAGGAACGCTCCTAAAGAACCGGTAACTTCCAGCTTCTATGGCCGGAGTCACACTACAAGGGGTTCACAAGATCTATCAGGGCTCAGAGCCGCTACCGCGACAGTGGTGGGAGTTCTGGAAGCCTGGTCGCAAGCCGAGCCAGGTGCACGTCGTCAAAGGCGCCGATCTCGAGATCAAAGACGGTGAGTTCATGGTCCTGGTGGGCCCGTCCGGCTGTGGAAAGTCCACCACTCTGCGCATGGTCGCGGGGCTGGAGGACGTGACCAAAGGGGACATTCGGATCGGCGACAAGATCGTCAATAACGTTTCTCCCAAAGACCGCGATATCGCGATGGTTTTTCAAAGCTATGCCCTCTATCCGCACATGACGGTGGCCGAAAACATGGCTTTCGGTCTCAAACTCCGCAAATATCCCACTGATGAGATCTCCACTCGGGTGAAAGAAGCGGCCGCGCTTTTGGATATCACTCACCTTTTGGAACGGCGCCCCAAAGAGCTTTCCGGAGGTCAACGACAGCGAGTGGCGATGGGCCGCGCCATCGTTCGGCGCCCTCAAGTGTTCTTGATGGACGAGCCTCTCTCGAATCTCGATGCGAAGCTGCGAGTGCAGATGCGGGCTGAACTGCAGCGACTCCATCACAAGTTGGGCGTGACAACCATCTATGTGACTCACGATCAGACCGAGGCCATGACCCTGGGAGATCGGATCGTCATCATGAAAGACGGTCACATCCTGCAGTGCGACACGCCGCTGAAGCTTTACGAGGAGCCAGCGGATCTCTTCGTGGCGGGTTTCATCGGATCTCCCGGGATGAATTTTTTCAAGGGCCAGGCCAGCGGTGGGACGCTACAGCATCCCGATTTTAGCTTTCCTCTGCCGGTCGAGGCTCAGAACGCCTCAGGAGAGGTCACAGTGGGCATTCGCCCTCAGGTTTTCCATCCTGAGGTGACTGATGGAGAGATCGCACTCGCCACCACACTCGATGTTATCGAGCCGCTAGGATCAGAGAATTTTCTTTTCTGCCGGACAGCTAAGTCTGGCGAGTCGGTGACAGTGAGAACGGAAGCTCATCAAAAATTCGCTATTGGTGACTCGGTTTCTCTCGGTTTTTCTCCAGAACAGTGTCATATTTTCGACTCGGACGGTCGAGCTTTGAGGCATCCTAAAAGCTGAGCTGATGAGCCGCCCTGTCCCAAAAAGAAACCAAGCGCCGACTGATGGCATAAACCCAACAAGCGTTAGAAAGGGCGCGGAGTTCCACCAATGAAAACCGAGATCGCCGAACCCGAAGAGTATTTTCTTGTTGGACAAAACGAAACCCGGCAGGTCGTCTATCTGCGTTACCCTCTGTTTAAAGCGCTTGACGACTTCGCCACTCGCGAAAGCCATCGAGAACAAGTCGGCCTGTTGGTCGGCCGTACTGGTCAACGTTCGGATGGAACTCCGTATTTGTTGGTGGAGGATGCCATCGAGTCGCCAATCGGCGACGAAAACGTGGGCCGCTTCGAGGAGTCGCTGTGGAAGCGGGCTCGCCGCATCGCCGCGGCTCGCCATCCCAATCGCGGTGTGGTCGGATGGTTTCACACTTTGTCGCACGGTGACCTCAATTTGACTACTGAGGAGCTCGGAGTTCACAAGAGATTTTTTCCTGAGGAGCACCAGGTTCTCTATCGGATCGACCCCAAGGCTAAGGACCGTATTTTCTACCTCAAGGACGGGGGAAGCCTCAAGGCGGCCAATGGCTTCTGCATCTATGGCAAGCCGAGTGCCGACGCGATCAGCGCCGAGCAGGCGGCGCCTCCGGTGGCCGGCGCTAAAGCGACCGTGACATCGGTCGCGGCAAGTCCGGAGCAACAACAGAGGTACCTTGAACGTACCCTGGAAAAGATCCATCGACGCCTTCAGCGGCCTCCCGTGGGGCCCAAGGACATCGTGATCATGGCTTTGCTGGTCCTCAACGCCTTGTTGATCTGGTTTCGACCCACACCGACGACCAAAGTTAATGTGGAAGGTCTGGAACGCAGCCAGGCTGAGATTTCCGCTCAGGTGACCGAGGTTCGAGACCGGATCGGCAAGCTGGAACAGCACCTGGCCGACCTTCAACTGCTCGATCAACAGTTGAAGCTTGCCGCGGGGATGGAAGAGATCGAAGGACAGCGCCCGGATGATGGGGAGAGTCCCGAGCCGGAAGCGCCCGAGACCGCGGGTCCAGCGCCCACGCCGACTCTGCCCAAAGGAGAGCTCGCTGGAGGGACAGCGAAGATCACACTCTACAAGGTTGTCGAGAACGATACTCTATCCAAGATCACCGCCAAGTTCTATCCCGAGGCCGGGCCTGACGTGACAGCGGCGTTCGCTCGTTTCAACCGTCTGCAGGCGCCGGAGTTCGCCATCTTTCCAGGGGATGTCCTTAAGGTTCCTGACGAAAAGGCATTGCACTAAATGGTGGCGGCAGTGCTCTTCAGACGCCTTCTTTTATTTCTCCTGGTAGCTTCGGCCCTTATCCTCGCGACACCGGTCTCCTCTCAGCCGTCGGTCGGTAGAATCTGTCGGGGTCTGGTTCCTGTCATGGCCTCGCCCAACACCGCTAGCGAGCAAGTGACTCAGGCCATGCTATGGGACAAAGTCGAGGTCTTAGAGGTCCAGAAGGGATGGGCCAGAGTCAACATCACAGACCAGTTTCGTACCAAGCGAGGATATCCGGGTTGGATCCAAGCCGAAGCGGTGGAGCTTTCTCCAGTCTCCGTGGGACCGGAATGGGTGACGGTCAGCCAACCCTGGGTAGCATTGCGCCAGTCCCCTTCGAACGACTCTCCCTTGATCGGTCAGGCCTACCTTTCCGCTCGTTTACCGCTGGAGAAAGCCGGAGAGTCCGGTTGGCTCTCCACGCGACTGCCGGGAGGAAAGAAGGCTTGGGTTCGCTCCGACCATGTCGACTTCGCGGAGGTCCCATACGCGAGAATGGGAAGGACATTGGTGGAGCAGGCTCAACTTTTTCTGGATACACCCTATCTCTGGGGAGGCATGACGAAAAGTGGGATCGACTGTTCGGGCCTGGTTTTTGTCGTCTACCAAAGAAACGCCGTCACTCTTCCGCGAGATGCCGACCAACAGTTTGAGGTGGGCGAGCCGGTAGCGCCTGAGGAACTACAGGCGGGTGACCTTGTTTTCTTCGGAGAGTCCGATGACGACATCACCCACGTGGGGATGTATGCCGGAAACGGTAACATTATTCACGCCTCCTCCGGGTCCGGTGTGGTGATTTCACCTCTGTTCGAAGGCTGGTACAAAGAGATGTATCGCGGAGCACGGAGAATTTTGAGCGAGCAAGGAGGCGGTACCCGAGTACTGGCTCCCAAATCAGAAACCTGAATCGACCATGCCAAAAGCTGTGAGCGACCATATCACTGTAGGGGGGAAACGTCGGATTGTGGAAGGGACGACTCGATGAAGCCCACTATGCCTCCGAGTTTCGCGGAGAAAGATCTCAACTACTATCTTCGCATGATTCGTGGCGACTTCGCCGAGTTGGAAGAAGGCTTGCCGGAGCGCCTTCCGACATCGTCGAAGCAGAAGAATATCGTCATTTTTTTAGGCTCCAAGTCGCTCGGCCGAGGGAACCCGGAGCTCGGCCTCAAGTTGATGAAGCTCTTTCTCAAGGCGTTGGCTCACGGCGCGGTGAAGCCCCGGGCTATCGTGTTGGTCAATGACGCGGTGGAGCTTTCCGTCGACAGCTCTCCGGTGATCTGTGAACTCACCGTATTGTCGGAGCAGGGCGTGGAGATTATGTCCTGTCTCTCATCTCTCGACGAGATCGAGGCCGAGGAAAAGATCGCGGTCGGCTCACAGGTCGACATGCACAAAATTTGCGAGGTCTTATTGACCGCTTGGAAAGTGATCTCTTTGTGAATGCTCAGCTTGGTCGTACCCACGTACAATGAACGAAGCTCTTTAGAAGTTTTACTTCCGCGCCTGGACCGCATCGCGCCCGAGATCGATGGGCATCTCGAGGTGGTCGTGGTGGATGACAATTCTCCCGACGGTACAGCGGAATTCGCCGATCAGTTTCGTCCCCAGAGTCAAATGACGATCCTGGTGGTGAAACGGGGCGGTAAATTCGGCTTGGCATCGGCCGTCATCGAAGGGTGGCGGGCGGCTCGAGGCGAGCTTCTAGGGGTGATGGACGCCGATGGCTCGCACGACGAGACGATTTTGCCGGCCATGGTCGCCAGTGTCGTGGGAGGCTACGCTGAAGTCGCGGTCGGCAGCCGTTACGTCGAAGGTGGCGGTATGGGCGATTGGCCCCTCGTGCGGCAGATCATCTCCCGTGTCGCTGTTCTTCTCGGGAGTTTCTTGTGTCCGGCCAAGGACGTGACCTCAGGATATCTGCTTTTCCAGCGCGAGGTTCTCGAAGGTGTCTCCTTAGATCCGATCGGCTTCAAGATTGGACTCGAGGTTTTGGTCCGAGGGCGTTATCGAACGTTCACCGAAGTCCCTTACGTCTTTACCGATCGAAAGAAGGGTCGGAGCAAGCTGGGCACGCGTGAAGTGATGGCCTATCTGGTACAGCTCAGTCGGCTCCTGACCTATCGATACCGCCATCCTCATCAGCGACGCCGTTGGGAAAGAGTTGAGGGAGAGAGCTAATGATCCACCGCGCCGCCAGGATACTGACAGTGTTACTCCTGTGGACTTGTGCCGTCCATGCCGACACCGAGGAGCGTCGAATCCAAGCCATTGCTAAAGCTCGGCCGGGAGTCGTCTCGATTCGAACCTATAAACAAAGCGGTGGAGAGCCGGGCATCGGGGCCGGTGTTATTATCCGTACCGACGGCTACATTCTGACCAATCATCATGTCATCGCGGGCGCCGACACGGTGAAAGTCACTTTGACCGACAAAAGGCAGTTCACCGCGCAGATCCTTCATCAGGCTCCTCAGCACGACCTGGCGATCTTGCGCGTCCAGGCTAAAAATCTCCCGACCGTCCCGATCGGCTCCTCCAAGGCCGTCAAACTCGGCCAGTCCGCCATCGCCATCGGCGATCCGTTGGGATTCCAGTCTTCGGTGACCATCGGAACAGTGGGAGGGAAGGATCGAACGGTGGAAGCCGGCGGTGTGACTTACCAGTCGCTGATCCAGACCGACGCGGCCATCAATCCGGGATCCTCGGGTGGGGCGCTCATCGACCTCAACGGCCGAGTGATCGGGATCAACGCGCTGGTCTACACCGGACCTCGCTCCTACAAACATGCTCAAGGGTTGGGTTTCGCCATCTCCATCGACCATGCGATGATGGTGGTCAAGGCTTTGATGGCGCGACCCGGAGAGAATGTCACCAACCGTCCATGGCTTGGTATTAAAGGGGATACCCTGACCCGGGATCTGGCGGAATCGTACGGTATCCGCGCCAACAAAGGCGTTTTGGTGCGCAACATCACGCCTGGCTCTCCCGCCCAGGCTGGAGGTTTCCGAACGGGGGACGTCATCCTCAAGATCGACGGTGTTACCATCTTGGGTTTGACGGATCTGACCGACGCCCTCAACAAGAGACGTGCCGGCGATAAGGTCAAGTTCGAAGTCCTCCGCAAAGGCAAAGTCATCAATCTGGGGGTCACACTGGATGTCTCAAGTCGATAGTCCTCTGCTCCCTCTTCCAGTTCGCGGTCTGTCCCATGCCGTGGTGTTTTTCGAGCAGATGCCGAAAAGTCTGATGACCGAGTTGACGACTCGCCTGGCCTCGGAGTATCCACTGTTGTCTCCACTCGATCCCAATCGCTGGGGAGCGGCTAAAGAGCCCAGAATGGTGAGCTTTGGAGAATTGAAGGCTCAAACTTCCGACCTCGGGCACCAGGCCGAGTGGCATCTTTTAGTCGATTCGGAAGGCGTCGCCCCCGAGGTTAAAAAGGCCATTCTCGAGGGTCCCCAAGCCGCTGATGAGCGAGTACTGGGCAAACTCGATGACGCCAATGCCTCGGCTCTCGTCTTTTTACTCGATGACGGGGTTCGTCCCAGCACCCCGTTGACACGCCTGCACGCCCTGGCCTATCCGGTGTGGGCCTTGCTCGAGCTCGGAGCCACAGGAGTGGCGTTTCCCGAGGGAGGCACGATGCTCAGCGCCGAGACGCTACGACTCTTAAGGCCTGACGACCTCTCGGCGGGCCACTCCTACCTTTTCGTGAGCAGCGGACTTGCTCATCGTGGAGAGTCCTCGCTCTGGTTTCGAACCTACGGGATGGCCCAGTTTGGTCTACCCGACCTGTGCCACGCCGTGCCCAGCGACTTAGGTGACGAGTTGGAGGACGAGTTGACCAGAACTCGCCTGGTTCTGGAGACTCTTCCCCCTGAGATGATCGCCCAGGGCGGCGTTCTACCGCTGGGAGGGGTAGTCACGGTGGGAGAGCGGAGCTTCGTGGCTAAGCCCCTGCCGGAAGACGCGCCCACGATGGCCAGCCGGCATGGCTTCTGTTACCTCGAGTGAGGAGTCAGCTACTCGCCCGACTGGGTCCCCAAGGATGGCTCAAGACAAGCTACCAGCCGCGTCGTCGCGGATTTTTAGCCTACACTTCCCGAACCCTAGAGGAGCTGCGATACGCCCTGCCGAGGCGGTGGGTCCGACGAGTGAGTGCCGTGCATGAGCCGAGTGGAAAATACTTTCTCGATCCCACCCCCACCTTGCTGGTCTCTAGCCTTGAACTTGACGTGCCGAGTCTGTGGTGGAATCTTCGGCACGAAAGCTCCGCTCGCGAGTTCTTCAGCGCGACACGGCAAGAGCGAGTTCGCAGGTTGCCGCGGACCAGCGGGAGGGCCGGCTGGATGCGCGGAGCCGCTCTTTTGACGGATTTCACGCTGCGGCTGGAAGCGCTGGCCGTGACTCCCCAACCTGAGAAGCATTGGCGAGCTTTAGCCGAATCGTTTGACGAGATGTGGAAACGGGTCCGGTTATCGGCCGAACCCGTTTCTCCCCTTGCTCTAGCTAGTTTTTCCTACCTGAACCGTCTGCGTGAGCTTATCCCAGGAGGAGTCTGATGGGATACCTCATCTCGAGGCTCTTGAGGGGGCCCAAGGCGTCTGTGACAGACTAGTATAAGGTTAGCACCCGATCCAGTCTGGCAGCTCTCTGCCAGCTCCCTCCAGAGGCCGAGCATTCCGCGCGCTCGGCCTCTTCTTTTAGCCTTTGCTGTAGTACTCCACCGAGCCCCAGTTTCCTGAATCCATGCTCACGGTCTGGACGTTCCCGCCACCCTTGTTGTTGGATCCGATCAACTGCTTGCCTCCGGCCTCGGCTACCAGTTCGACGTGCTGGTTTCCGTTGAAAATCGCCACGTCTCCGGGCTTGGTCTGCTCTTTGGAGACCTTCTTCCAACCGTCCTCGATCAGATGCTGCTTGAGGACCCGAACACTGGCGTCGCCAGGTTTTTTCTTATACACTCCCGCGTTGGCCAAGCAGGCCGAGACGAATTCGGCGCAGTTGTTGTCCGCCTGGCCGCCGCGGGTGAAGTTCGCCATGTTGCCGAGATCTCCGGACTTTTGGCCGAGATACTTCTTGGCGATCTCCGCGGCGTTTTGACCGCCCGCGCCAGCGGCATCGCCGCCGACCGAACCGGTCGAGCCCGCGGGGGAGCTTCCTCCGAGGAAGTCGCTGACGCCGCTACTTGCTCCAGAGTCGCCTCCTCCGAAACTACCGCCTCCAGAGGCTAGCCCCTGACCCTGGCTGAGCATGCCCAGAAGAGCCTGCATCAGCTGGCTCATCTGCTCCGTCATTTGAGACATCATCTGTTGGGTCGGGTCGGCGGCGCTGACTCCCAAGCCCGTGCTGGCTCCAAAGAGGCTGTTGGTATTGGCTCCGAAGAGACCGTTGGGGTTGGTCGATCCGAGTGAGGGGGGTTGTAGTCCGAGCATTCATTGTCTCCTGGCGGTTGATTTGAGCTTATAGTGAGCGTTGGGAGTGGATTGGTTTGGGGTTTCCCCGGATTTATATTACAGGTTTGTGAACTTAAGGTTAGGAGAAGCTGACAAAGAATAGGGGAACCGGAACGTCTCACGGCAAAAGTCCGGGCGAATGGCTAGTCGATCTTTTCTGACTCCAGCTTTTCCGTTGATCGGTCGCGACGACGAGTTGGCACGAATTCGTGGGTGGCTCGATGAGCCCGGCATTCGACTGATCACGATCGTGGGAATGGGTGGAATCGGGAAGACCCGGCTGGCTCAAGAGGTGGCCGGGTTGTGGAGAGAAGCTCTGGCTTGGGTGAGACTCGACGACGTAACCGACAGTGAGGCTTCGCTCCTGTCCCGACTGGGTCAGACCTTAGAGCTGCCCGAGTGTCCCTGGGAGGAGTGGCACACCCGGCTTGACACGGTTCTGCCCGGCTCCACCTTGATCGTCTTCGACAATCTCGAGCACCTGCGGGCACAGGCCACCAGTTTAGCCGAACTGTCCGCCCGCCACCCTCAGCTGAAACTGTTGGTAACCAGTCGTTCTCCCTTATTGATCTCTGGCGAGCGACTTCTCAACCTGGATCCCCTGGATCAGACCTCGGCCAGCCAGCTTTTCTTAGAACGAGCCAGGACCGTGCGGCCGGAATTCGAGGTGAGCGATGCCAATCGTTCGTTGATCGAGAGTCTTTGTCGCCGCACCGATGGGATTCCACTGAGCTTGGAGTTGGCGGCGGCGAGATTGAGGCATCTGGGCCTTGGGGAGCTGTACCGAAGCTTGGAGAACAGTCTGGACCTGCTCTCCGGCGGTGGACCCGACCGCCCGGCTCGCCAGCAGACGCTGACCAGCACATTGGACTGGAGCTACCGCCTTCTCACGCCGGAGGAGCAAGCCACTTTTCGGATTCTCTCTGTTTTTCGGGGAGGCTTCGACACGGAAGCCTTGCGAGGCGTCGGCGGAGGTTCGACCGAGCTTTTGTCGCTCAGCGATCACAGCCTGGTCTGGGCCCAACCGACCGCCACCGGAGATTCACGTTTCGCTCTCTTGGAGACGGTGAGAACCTACGCCCAGGGGCTGTTGGAGGCTACCGGCGAGAGCCGGCATTACGATCTAGCCCACGCCGTCTATTATGAAAAGCTGGCTAACCGGGTTGAGGGGTGGCGCGGTGGAACGGCTCACGCCGATGGATTGAAGTTTTTGGCGCGCGAAAAGGGAAATCTGAACAAGGCTTTGGAGACTTTCCAGGCTATGGGCCGCTACGCCGAGGCGCTATCCTTGGCGGGGGCTCTAGGGTGGTATTGGGAAGCCTGCAGCCTGTTGCAAGAGGGACGGGTGGTCCTGGAGGGCCTCCTGGAAAAAGAGCAGTCTCCCCTGGCTCTCCAGTACCTGGCCACCCTGCTACGCCACCAGGGCGATTACGAGAGCGCGGCCAAAGCGTATTACGGAGCCCTCCAAGGGTGGCGTGAGCTCAGACAGCGAGAACGAGTTTCCGAGACGCTCGCGGGGCTGGGCCAGTTGCGCTTCCGGGAGGGAAACTATTCCTCCGCCAAAGACTATTTCGTCGAGGCGTTGGCCCAAGGGGACGAACGGCGGCAAGCCGAGGCCACCAATGGGTTGGGTCGAATCGCCTGGATGGAAGGGAGATTGGACCACGCGCTTCAGTTGGAGATGAGAAGTCTGGATGTGGCTCAGCAGTTGGCTTTTCCGCTAGGGGAGGCCTGGGCCCATAACGCCCTGGGCGAGGTCTACCGAAGTCGAAAGGAGCGAGAACAGGCCGCCCATCACTTTCGTGCCGCGGCCGAGATCTTCCGGGGGCTACACGAGTTCTCCCTGGCCGCCTTGTCTTTACAGAACCTGGCTTACGTCGAACTCGGACGGACCAACTGGGAAGAGGCCGAACGAGGTTTCCAGGAGGCCCTTCCTCTCTGGCGACAGGCGGGGGCGCGCCACGGGCTGGCTCTTTGCCTCATCGGGCTAGCCGGGGTCTTGACCGGACGCAAGCGCGATGTCTTAGCCGCCCGATTCTTAGGCACCGCCGACCGTCTGTTGGAATCGATCGGGGTTCAGCTGGAAGCCTCGGATCGTCTCGACTACGAGGAGATCGCTTCGACCTTACGGGGCCGTTTGGCCGGACAGCTCGAGGAGGTTCGTCATGAGCCTGTCTCGTTGGACTTTTTGCTCTCGCAGCTTCGCCCGGACTCGAGCACCGAGGAATCTCCCTTGGACACCTTGACTCAGCGAGAGTTGGAAGTTTTGAAAGTTACGGCTATGGGAGCCTCCAACAAGGAGATCGCCGAACAGCTTTCGATCAGCCCCCAAACGGTGATGACCCACTTGAGATCGATTTTTCGCAAACTCGATGTCAGCTCGCGAACAGCCGCGGCTCGCTGGGCGGCCGAACACGGCGTTCTGCCCTAAGACCATCCTCTCCCTCGAATTAGGTAGGGGCGGTGTCAAAAAGATTACTTCATCGCCGGTATGTATAGGACGGCCGAAACTGGGTATCTTGTAGGCGAAAGGACGTGAATTTGTGTCAACTCTAACCAAAGATTATAAGGTCGCCGATATAACGCTGGCCGACTGGGGCCGTAAAGAGATCATCCTGGCCGAGAAAGAAATGCCCGGCTTGATGGCCCTTCGTGCCCGTTACGGCAAGTCGAAGCCGCTCTCCGGGGCCCGCATCGCCGGATGTCTGCACATGACCATTCAGACCGCCGTGCTGATCGAGACCCTGGTGGAACTCGGCGCCGAGGTCCGCTGGTCTTCCTGCAACATCTACTCCACTCAGGACGAGGCCGCCGCCGCCGTGGCCGCCGCTGGAGTTCCCGTGTTCGCTTGGAAGGGCGAAACCTTAGAAGAGTACGACTGGTGCATCGAGGAGTCGCTGAAGTTCTCCGAGGGTCGCGGACCGAACATGATTCTCGACGATGGTGGTGATCTGACCAACCTGGTCCACGACAAGTACCCCGAGATGTTCAAGGAGATCAAAGGCATCTCCGAGGAGACCACCACCGGAGTTCACAATCTCTGGAAGCGTTTCAAGGCCGGTAAGCTTTTGGCCCCCGCCATCAACGTCAACGATTCGGTCACCAAGTCGAAGTTCGACAATCTGTACGGATGCCGCGAGTCGTTGACCGACGGTCTCAAGAGAGCCACCGACATCATGATCGCCGGTAAGGTGTGCGTGGTCGCCGGTTTCGGTGACGTCGGTAAGGGCTGCGCTGATTCGCTGCGCGGCATGGGGGCTCGCGTTCTGGTCACCGAGATCGACCCGATCAACGCCCTGCAGGCCGCCATGGAAGGCTACGAGGTTACCACCATGGAGGACGCCGCGTCCATCGGTGACATCTTCGTCACCGCTACCGGCTGCATGGACATCATCCGCTCCGAGCATCTGCTCGCTATGAAAGACAAGGCCATCGTCTGTAACATCGGCCACTTCGACATCGAGATCGACGTCGCTTGGCTTGAGAAGAACGCCAAGGAGACCAACGTCAAGCCGCAGGTGGACCTGTTCGAGCTCTCCAACGGCAATCAGATCATCCTGTTGGCCCGCGGGCGCCTGATGAACCTGGGCTGTGCCACCGGCCACCCCTCGTTCGTGATGTCGACCTCCTTCACCAACCAGGTGTTGGCTCAGATTGAACTCTGGATCAAGGCCGACCAGTACCAGCTGGGCGTGCACGTGCTGCCCAAGCACCTCGACGAGGAAGTCGCTCGTTTGCACCTCGACAAGCTGGGGGTCAAACTCACCACTTTGACGGACAAACAGTCGGACTACCTCGGAGTGCCCAAAGAAGGCCCTTACAAGCCCGAGCACTACCGCTACTAAACGCTGAAGTCGGTCTAGGATAAAAGAAAGAGCGTCTCCACGGAGGCGCTCTTTCTCTTACCCCTAGCATGTTCTTATACGGGTGGGTACTCATGGTATAGGCTGGAAAGCAGCCATGGGCCTCTAGGCGGGGCAACTCTCGCCTTGGTAAGGTCATGGCTATGCAAGGCACGGCCAAAACAACCGAAAAGTTGGTGATGGACTTCTACTTGCCGTGCGCCATCAGTGGACTGCTTCTAGCCGGGCTGATCGCTTTGACCACACCCGCGAGCTCCTCCGACCTGACAAGCGAGTCGGGCGTTATCGTGGCGCTAAACTAGGGGTCGTCAGATGGGCACGGACGGCGGCCATTTGAGCCTCCGTCACGCCACGCTTTTTCAAGAACGGCTCGATCCCACCGTCAGCGTCAATGGCGGCGTAAACCGCGTCGATCCATGCTTTCTCTACCTTCAGCTTCGGCGTGATGCGCATGGAATGAAGATAGTCGTCGGTAATGACCTCTCGGGGAGTTCCCATCAGTTCCAGGAGTAGCGCCGCGAGAATCCCCGTCCGATCTTTTCCCGCCGAGCAGTGGAAAAGGAGAGGGAGGTTTTCCTTTTTCGCGAGCAGGGTGAAGAAATCCCGAAAAAGCTTGCCGTTCTCCGCCATGTAGGTCTGATAGGCGGGAAGGCCGGGGCCCTTGCTGCTAGACATCGGCCAGTGGTGAAGGTGAGGCACCTTTTCCGTCAGATACGGCTTGTCCGGGCCGTCTTTGCCGATCTCGTTGTCCAAGCGAAGCTCCACGATCGTGCGAAGCCCCATCTTATGAAATTTTTCGGCATCCGCCTTGCTGGCGAAGCAAAGCGCGCCGCTACGAATCACCTTCCCCTTGGAGAAAGTGCCCCCCTGAACGGGGAGACCTCCCAGATCTCGAGTGTTGCGAGTTCCGTCCAAGGGGACCATCCGACTTTGGGGAGCGGAGGGGTAGCTTTCACCCAATGAGGGGCCGGAATGAAGAAGTAATAAAGAAGCAAGGGAGAGTAGAGCAAGTCGGAAACGCATGATGGAATTTTCCTCAAGCAATGGGGAGTTCCTCGCGACAACGAGGGCGGAACATAAAACTGGCTGGTCCCGCGAGACCAGCCAGTCGATGTTGGTGACGGTTCTGATAAGGGCGCTAGCCGTGCTGAGCGCTCGAATCCGTGACCGGTACCATTGGCTGGCCGGTGAAGGGACAGACAGCGCCTTCCTGCCAGGTCTGGACCTGGGGAAAGGAAGGGCTTTGGAACCGCTTGGCTCGCGGAATACCGTTGGCGCTCACGATCCAGCTCTGCTTGACGTTCCATCGTCCGTTCTCGCGCTCAACGAAGAATTCAAGACCGACAGCTGATGGAATGGTGTTTTCTCCTAGTGTCCCCTCGAAGCCGGCAACCACCGTGTAGTGATTGCTATCGATCGAGTAGATCGCAGGAGCTTCCGTCAGGTCCAGGTTCCACACCTGATTGCCGAAGGCTGGATCGGCCAGTTGGAACCGGCCGCCCACAGACTTCGAGTCGACGTAGCGCGAGATCTCTCCCAGCAGTTCTTGTTCAAGGCTCTGTACCGGGGCGGTGGGAGCTGTGCTTGCCACGGAGTTGTCGACCGCTAGTGGAGCGGAGCGATAGTAGTTGTCGTCCCCATAGACAAACGGTTGGGCGTAGCTGACCCGCGCGTAGTCGTAGTACGAATAGGGACGAGCTGCGAAAAAGCCGAGACTAAGAAACGGGACGGCGCAAGGCTGATAGTAGCGATATCCGCGTCGAAAGTTGTAGTCGGAGTAGAGAAAGGGGCTATTCCAGTTGCTATAGCGGGGAGCGCAGTTTCGGTTTCGGTTGGAATAGTAATAGTTGTTGGTCACTACCGGCGCCGGCTGGCTATAGATGACTTGATTCGGGGGCTGAGTAACGGGCACTCTGTGTCCGGCGCCGTTGTTGACATAGACGGGAGTACGACCCGGGGCTGTGACTCGAGCACCTCTGCCTGGGCCGTAGTTTTGTCCTGGAGCGGTCACCACGTTGCGGGAACCGCCTCCGGAGTTGTAGTAACGGAACGGCTCGTTCCCGGGGGTGTTGGAGGGCGCCGAAACCACGGTCTGATTGGACCGTCCTGGCCTGTAGTTATCCCGTGGTCGAGCGTTGACCACGGTTCGGTTTCCTCCTCCGGGTTGGTAGCTCGGCCGGTTTTCCGAGCGGCGAGGTGCAACGTTCACCGATTGTCGGACACGGGGCTCGCTGACCCGAGGAGTCGAGACTTGACGGGGAGTCGAGACTTGGCGAGGAGCCGAGACTTGACGGGGGGCCGCCACCACTCGGGTTCGGGCGGCACCGCCACCGCCGCTACCACCAGGACCAACCGTCACTCTTTGACGTTGGGCCCAGCTAGGTAGGCTAAAGCAGAGAACTAGTATGGATAAGAAGAGAATTGTCAGGGTTTTCTTTGGCATAAATGACCTCTCGGTCTATTTATCACACAGCTAGCGAAGATTTTCAATATCGCGAGGGTTAACGTTTGGTAAGGATGTGCGGATTTCGAGAAGGGCAAATGTCCTACCGCTGGTAGGATAGGTGTTACTTTCACAAACTTCGGAACGAGCTCATAATATGAGAGTCGAAGTCTCCTGGACCGCCAGGTGAAAAGGGTAGTCTCGTGATCGTTTTTGTAAAAAGATTCCTCTCAGCCTTGACTCACAGTACGCCGACCATCGAGCCGGTGGAATTCGCTGACGGGCTGCTGGCCTTCCGTAGCGATCGAACGCTTGGTTTTGAAGCGATGACGGTTACCGCTAAGACAGATCTCGGACCGATTCAGGGACAAGTCGAGGTTTGTTCCTATGACGCTTCATCGCGGCTTTACCGCGGCGAGGTTCGCGACACCGCCAGAACCCTCGCCAAGTGGAATATCCCGGCCCGAGGTACCTCCCGACTCTCACAGGCGGTTCGTGTTTCCTCGCCACAGCTTCCGAACTTCTTCGCCTTGACGGAGGACCTTTCGGTCAGCGGTCTGCGGTTGCTTAGCGAAACCGCCCTTCAGGTAGGAACGGCTCTCGAGATGAGTCTGGACCTCGACGATCCCACAGTACCTTCCATCAAGCTCAACGGGGAAGTTCGTTGGAGTTCGTGCAAGGCCGACGGGACCTTTCACTCGGGCGTGCGTTTTGTCGGTATCGAGCGCGGCCACTACCGCACGATGGAGCGCTACATCAACGATCGCTTAGCGGTTCAGCGCCGAGTTCACGGCGAGGGATGAGCTGGCGTGTCGCTCGGCCATAGAATTGTGCTTCGGTAGCTGGGACGCAATTCGAAAGCTTTTCGCAGCCGTCTTCCGGCAAACTCGCTCGCCTGCTTGGCTTTGCCCACCACCGCTCTAGCACCGAAGAAGTCCGCCGTGACGCCGGAGTAGACGCCAAGGACGGATTCGCAACCTTGGGATAGCAGGCGCTGGTGATAGGCTTCCCCATCCCAGCGCAAGGGGTCGAGCTCAGCCACGATGATGGTAGCCGGAGGCAAGTCGGTTGAAGCTTTATTTAGCACGGCGACGTAGGGACTCTTTTTGTCTGCTGGGCGCTGGAGATACTGTTTCATAAACCATTGCATGTCAGCTTGCCCGTAAGGCTTGGCAATCGCGTTTTTTCGGTAGGACGAAGAATTCTGATCAGGACTGGTCATGGGACCGATCAGGAGCTGGTGAATCGGCATGCGGCCCCGCTGGTCTAACGCCATCAAACAAACCGCCGCGGCCAGGTTCGCTCCGGAATGTTCCCCCCCGATGGCCACTCGTCGAGAGTCTCCCTGGAACTCTTTAGCCGCTTTGCTGACATAGGTGAAGGCGGCATAGGCATCTTTAAGCGCCGCCGGATAGGGATGTTCCGGCGCCTGGCGGTAGGCTACCGAGACGACCACACAGCCTCCGGCGTTGGCCAACGCGCGCGCGGATGCGTCGGCGCTTTTGAGGCTGCCGACCACAAATCCGCCCCCGTGGAAGTAGACCAGCAGGGGAAACGGAGCGGATCCGGCTGGCTGGTAAACCCTGGCCTTGAGCGGTCCGGCCGGACCGGGCAGGGTAGTGTCATAGACCTTGGCCACGGCCTGCACCGGATTGGCGTCTTGCCCTTTTCGGCGCATCACCTCGACAGCGGTCGCGAGATCTGGAAGAGAGCGCGCTTGTTGGGGAGTTAGACCCTCGAGCGTACGTCCTCCTAATGAGGACCAGACTTGGAGAAGTCGTGCCATGTCGGGGTCGGGATTGGCCAAGGAGGCCAACTGCAACAGAGGAAGGAGGCAGAGAAGCAGTATGGATTTTCGCACACGCTAGTATAGACAAAGAGACATCGCGGCGCCACATCCGGCCAGGCCTCTCTCGACTCGTCGGCTTTGGCTATAGGTTAACATCTCTTTGACTGGATATTCCGAGAGCTTGGAGAACTGAAGTGAATGCGACGTTCTGAGGAAAATCGCAACGAGATTTGGCGTTAATCTCTCGTGCTCGGTAGGTCTTGTGCCCGCTGCGGCGCTCGGATGGAGTCGGGTTTCCTGGCGCATCCTCTACCCGAAGGGAGTCGCCAGGTCGCCTGGCATCCCGGTGAGCCGCGCCCCGAACAGGTCAGTTACCTCGGCATCGAGGTCAGCCAGAGCTGGGAAGTTCGGCTGGATCCGGACCTATTAGAGCCCGTCACCTGGTACCGCTGCACCGGGTGTGGGGTGTTGGAAGCCTACACCCATTAGCTTGTGGGCAGGAGATCTTTGAGAGTATCGGGACCTTTTAGGGTATGAGTCTCTCAGCCCTTAAAGAGCGCAGCGGTGGGCAGTGTGAACTGTGTGCCGATAACAACCAGCTGTCCGTTTATGAAGTCCCTCCGCCGGGCAAGGCCGCCGCTGACGCGGAGATTTACGCCTGTGATCGCTGTCTTCGGCAGATCGAGAAGAAGGAGCCGTTGGACAGTGGGCATTGGCAGTGCCTGACCGGTTCGATGTGGAGCGAGGTCCCCGCGGTCCAGGTGGTGGCCTGGCGTATGCTCCAACGCCTCCGAGGCGAGAGTTGGGCATCCGAGAACCTCGATATTTTGTACCTTGAAGACGACCTGCTGAACTGGGCCAAAGCCACCGGTGACCACGATAGCGACGGCGAGGTGGAACTGCACCAGGATTGCAACGGCAATCTCTTGGAGAACGGCGACACCGTGGTTCTGACCAAGACCCTCGATGTCAAAGGCTCCACTCTCAACGCCAAGATGGGCACGGTGGTAAAGAACATCCGTCTGGTTCCGAACAACACCGGACAGATCGAAGGACGAGTGGAAGGTCAGTTGATCGTCATTTTGACCAAGTACGTTCGCAAGCAAGGCGGATAGACGGCGATGACAAGGAGAGTCAAATGCCCAGCGGGGAGCTGGACGGTTTTGATCAACAACTTCGCCAGCCGCATGCCGGGGAGTTGGACCATCGAGTTCCATGGCCAAGAGGAGGTTTCTGGAACGGTCCGGGAATCTAGGGGCTTTTTGCCTTTTGGCATCGGCATGTCGTCGGGTGAACGTGAACTGACGGGTCGCATGACCTTCGAACGATACTGGAGCAACGCGTCCTATCGCTTGGAAGTCAAACCGAATAGCGACCTGGAAGCAAAGTTTTTGTGACCTACCAGGAACTTTCGTGAGCCTCTTTTTGAGTTCTTGAATCGAGTCGGAGAAGTAGTCCCTCGATGACGAACCACAGAAGCACGGCGTAGATAAGCTGAACGGCGAGCCATCCGTTGTAGGCCCATACATGAAGACCGTCTAGAACTAACATGTGCGGTACCGCCCACCCAAGAAGGAAAGAAGCGATCGGCAAGATGGACATCCAGCGTAACCGGGTAGCTTGTTTGGGGCAGTTCAGACGGATTGCCAGGAGCCAACATCCGTAAAGAAGGGAAAGTTCCAGAGCTGGGCGGACAGCGAAAGCCAGTATGAAGACGACGTTGAGTAGAGGACCGTCAAAGCCGAGCGGAATCAGCGGAACGTAAGACGCCAAAAAGTTGATAGCCCATAGTATGAGCGCTAACCCAAATCCTCGCCGAACCCGATCCTCGGTCGCGACGTAGCATGAACAAAGGCCAGCTAGAAGCACAAGGTTGGCCAAGAGAAAAAAAGCTCCAATCGCTGGTCCGAGTTTTGAGATGAACCCCAACCCTGTCGCGGCGATTGCCAAAGCTGGACTCAATCGGAGCAGATTCAACCCACTTCGAAGCACTCGCGGATCTTTCATGGACGTATCTTTCGTCTTTAAAAGATACGGACCTACCGGTCAGGTGCCACCGCTCCGCGGGCGACTCCCTCCGCGAAGAGTCTAAAGTCGCGCTAGCGTCTCCGTCAACAGTCGCCAGGTCTTTTGCACGGAGCTGACTTGGACGCGCTCGTCAGGGGAGTGGGCACCGCGAATGTTGGGTCCGAACGAGATCATCTCCATGTCGGGATAGTGGGTACCCAGGATGCCGCACTCGAGCCCCGCGTGGCAGGCGTTGACGTGAGGCGTGCCGCCGAAGAGCTCGGAATAGATCTCGCTCATCAGTTTCACGATGTGAGCCTCCGGGCGAGGAGTCCAGCCGGGATAGTCGCCCTCGAAACGGACCTCTAACCCGCCCAGCTCGAGACTGGCTTGAATGGCTGAGGCCATGTCCATCTTCTCGCTGTCGACCGACCCGCGGCAAAGACATGCCACGTGGACTTTCCGTTCCGAGACCACCACGCGCGCGAAATTGCTGGAAGTCTGGACCAGACCGGGGACATCGGGACTCATGCGGTGGATGCCGTTGGGGAGAGAGTGCAGTGCACGGGTGAGACGCACTTGAAAGTCCGGAGGTAGAACTTCCATGTCGGGACCCGACTCCACTTCCTGCAGGGTGACCCGAAGCTCGGGATCGGTGGTGGCGTGCTCGGCCTTGAGTTGCTGGACCTGGAGGTCCAAACAGGCTTTCATCTCTTCGACTTCGGAGGCCGGTAGCCCAAAGGTCGCCTTCGCCTCGCGGGGGATGGCGTTGCGCAGGCCGCCTCCGTCGATGTTGGCCAAAGCTAGAGAGGACTCTCGATCGAGAGCGACCAGGATACGGGTCAGGATCTTATTCGCGTTGCCCCGACCCAGATGGATGTCCATGCCGGAGTGACCGCCGGTCAGACCCACCACGGTCAGGACGAACCCTCGAAACTCGCTGGGTGCCGGGAGAGGAACGAAATGCCCCTCTCCGATGATGTCCACACCACCGGCGCAACCGATGGTCAGTTCGCTGTCGTCCTCGGTGTCGAGGTTTAGAAGAACTTTGCCTTGCAGTTCTCCCCCCTGAAATCCCTTGGCGCCGGTCATTCCGGTCTCCTCATCAATGGTGAAGAGCGCCTCCAAAGGAGGGTGAGGAATATCGCTCGAGGCCAGAAGCGCCATCACCGCGGCCACCCCGATCCCGTTGTCGGCCCCCAGCGTGGTCCCCTCGGCTTTGACCCAGTCGCCGTCGACCCGCATCTGAATCCCCTGGGTGGCGAAATCAAAGACGGTGTCGGAATTTTTCTGATGGACCATGTCCAGGTGGCTTTGCAACACCACAGGCGCGTTATTTTCCTTACCCGCGGTTCCAGGCTTGGTGATGATCACATTGCCGCTGGCGTCTCTGCGGGTCGGTAAGCTCAGCTTTTTTCCAAAGTCGAGCATAAACTCGATAACTTGCTCCTCTTTTTTCGAGGCGCGCGGGACGGCGTTGAGGTCGGTGAAATGTCCCCATAGCGGGGTGGGCTCTAGCTGTTTGATAAGGCTGATCATAAGTTGCTCGCTGCGTTCTCCTCGAGAGTCTCTAGCTCCCCTAACCAGAAGTTGCCCAGAATGCAGGGCAGGCAAAACCCCCAACTGTTGAGAGTGCCATGCATCGCCACCATGCTGGGGATGGTGACCCACTCGATGGGAACGACATGCCTCCAGCCGTAAAGAAGCGCCAGGGACATCCCGCCGGCCAGAGCCGAGCCGCCCAGGATAAAGCAGGCCCGGCTCGGTTGAGTCACCCGAGAAGACCAGGCCAGATAGCCACGCGAGACTCCCAGCGCCGATAGTGCGAGAATCGTGGCGGTTCCCGTTTCGATGACGGGCGGTAAGGAGAGTTGAGAACTCGTGATCCCGATGGCCACTAGCGGGACTCCGGCGAGGACTCCGATCGCGCAAGCCTTGCTCGGTCCACTGACCTGATTGTGACCCAGCCAGCGGCCGGTCAGCCAGGGGAGAGCAAACCCCGCGTAGTGAAAGTGCACTGCTGTCAATAATACGATGATGCCGGAAAATCCCAGAGGAGTAAGCTTGGCCTGGTCGGCGATGGCCCACATCCCTCCCACCGGCAGATAGAGATAGGCCGCCAGGTTGGCGACCCGAGATAGATCGCGGACCGGCTCCATCACCGCGGTGACGAGCGCGGTCACGGCTCGGAAGCCGGTGACCAAAAGCCACGGCACGGCTCCCCAGACCGCCAGCTCCGGCCGCAAGACACTGGCTCCGAAAAGTACTCCGGACAGAACCGAAACACGCGCCACCCAGGGGACCCCCAAAGCGCCTTCCGTCTTGTAAGCAAGGCAGACCAACAAAGGAGCCACGGCAAGGACCCCTCGGACATAGAGCTCGGTGGTCGTCATATGGCTACTCCGGGAGCAGCTGTCCTAAGACCCGCCGCCAGTTACCGCCAACAACCTTAGCCATGTCCTCGGAGCTCCACCCCGCTTTCATCATATGCGCGATCAGGGTCGGGACTTCTTCCAGGCTCTGAATGTCGTTGGGAAGGAATCGAACCCCATCGAAGTCTCCACCGATGGCGACGTGGTCGATCCCGATCAGCTCCACCGCGTGCTGAAGATGTCGGAAGACATCTTCCGAGCTCACCATCTCCACCGGTTTAGCTCGAGAGAGGAAGTCGGGAACGAAGGTGATCCCCACCACGCCGCCGGTCTGAGCCAACTTCTTCAACTGATCGTCGTTGAGGTTTCGCTCGATGTCGACGAAATGGGCGCAACATGCGTGAGTATTGATGAGCGGCTTGCCGTCCATCTCATCTAACAGATCGTAAAAACCTTGACGCGACAGATGGGCGCAGTCGATCGCCATGCCACTTTCCAGGGCCTTGCGTACTAACCGCCGACCGTCGGGGGTCAGGCCGTAACGCCTGCCATCCGATGGCGAGCACCCTCCCGCCGCCCAGTTGTTGGCGTTGTGGGTCAACCCCAGGGAACGAAAGCCGAAGCGGTGGAACATTTCCAGAACGTCCAGGTCGGCCAGCATCGGAGCCACGCCCTCGAGGGTCAAGAGGAGATGGTTGCCTCCCGAGGTGGCGACCCTTTCGAGATCGGCCTTCGTCTTGACCAAGGTGCATTCGGGGCCCAGCTGGTCGCATGCGCGATGAACGAACTGGGCCATCCAGAGCGCGGTGACCGTGCCTTGATGGCGGGCGATCTCAGGCGGAATGTAGATCGCCATCAGTTGGAGACTCAGTCCGGAACGCTTCATTCGACCATAGTCGATATGGAAAGACTCGCATCCGCGACCGGAGACGAAATCAGCACCCGCGAAGGCGACTCGGGCGAAAGTGTCCGCGTGTCCATCGCAGTAAAATTTTTGATGTAGAAACTCGTGAGCAGTCACAAGGAATCGGTTCTTGAATGAATTTCAACTTCCTTCGAGGTCTAGTTGATACCCGGGTGGTAACAAGTTGCTCACAATTCACCCTTAAAAGGCTGCGATATTTAACCCACAGCTAAGTTCATCTCCAGATAATAAAGCATCTTAGATAAAACCATTTGGAGATATACACTATGTCAATCGCAGCCATGGCTCCCAGAGCCAATGTCATTGTTTCGAACCGTCCCGCAATCGCCGGCAACCCCAAGGCGGGAGTCACCGAACAACAGGTCGCTTCCGACAGCGTCACCTTCGCTTCTCGCGATAGCGTGGGTTGGGGAGATGCCGCGGTCGGTCTGGTCGGGGCCGTCGCCGGCGCCGCCATCGAGACCGTTGGAAATACCGTCGGCTCGGTTGGTCACGCCGCCGTCGGAACGGTCGAGGCCTACCGCTCCCTGTGGAAAACCGAGGCTATCGGACCGGTCCTGAAAGCTTCCATCGCAGCTTTGATTCCTGTCGCCACTGTGGCCGTTCCCGTACTGACCGCCATCGGTTCGGCTGGTTTCGGGCTCTATCGCGGCTTCACCGAAGGCATCCGTAACGGATTGGGTGGAGCCATCGAAGCCGCCGGGAAAGACGTCAAGTCGTTCAATCGCGAGCTCGCTCCCAACGTGCGTGAGGGGATTCGCGAAGCCGCCGACGCCAAGCCTCCGGAAGGTGAGGAGCCTTTCGACATCTCGCCCATCGGTGGCGTGACCGGCGCTGTCGCCGGAGTCGGTAACGCCGTGGTCGGTGGAGTCGGTATCGGAGTCTCCACCGTCAGCCAGATCCCCGAGGCCTTCATCACGGCCAACCGCGCCATCGCCAAGAGCGACATGAGCCTGCCGCTCAAGACGGTGTCTCACCTGGTCACCGCGCCGCTGGCCGTGGTCGCCGCGCCGCTCGGTTTCGTGGGCGGTGCGCTCTTCGGGTTGGGCGCCGGTGCCTATCACGGCTACAAGGACGGTTTTACCGACGCCTTCAGCAAAACCGGAGGGTATGTCAAAGACTACCATCAGGCTGTCGACAAGGGACTGGCCCGCATGGCCGAAGAGCTTGTTAACGACAGGTAGTTCTCACCTTCGTCGTCGGGAGAAAGGTCCTCGGCTTCCGGTCGAGGACCTTTCCCTTTCCAGGGGTTGGAGTCGCTCCGCGAGAAGGAAGGTGAATGTGCCGCAATATCAAGACTTTGTTCAACTTCGCGCCTCCGGCCACCGATGATGAGATTCGCGCGGCCGCGATTCAGTTCGTTCGCAAGCTTTCGGGGACGTCCAAGCCGTCGACGGCGAATCAAGAGACCTTCGACACCGCGGTCGATGAGATCACCACGGCCGCCAGGAAGTTGTTGGAGAATCTGGTGACCAACGCCGCTCCTAAGGATCGAGAAGAAGAGGCCGCTAAAGCGACGGCCCGCTCAATCTTGAGGTTCGGACGCTAGTGCTCCGTTGGCCTCGCCTCGGATTCAACGAAAGATATCGCTGGGGAGAAGTGGAGGGGCTCCGTGTGGGCCTTTTTCATTTGGGAGTGAACACTTCGTTCGTGGTCTATCGAGTCGGCTCCACTTTGATCGACGCCGGTCCGCCCAATCAGTGGGTCAAAGTCCGGAACTTCGCCGCCGAGAATCCTCCCGAGTTGGTGCTTCTCACCCACCATCACGAGGACCACAGCGGTAACGCCGAGCACTTGCGACGAAGTTTCGGAGCCCGGATTCTGGCCCCCGAGCTCAGTCTCGAGTTATTGCGTGACGGGTTCCCGATTCAACCTTACCGTCGTGTCTTCTGGGGAGTTCCACCACGGGTCAAGGCCGAGCCGTTGAGTCACGTGGCGGTGGATCAGGGAGGTCATCGTTGGGAAGCGATACCAACCCCGGGCCACGCCGACGACATGGTCTGTTTTTTCGAACCCGACCGCGGATGGCTATTTTCCGCGGACTTGTATGTGGCGGCCAAAGTGCGCTACGCTCGGCCGGAGGACCGCTTGAGTCTTGAGATCGCAAGTCTCAAACGGGCTCTACAGTTGCCCTTTGACCAACTCTTCTGTTCTCATCGGGGACGGGTGGAGAACGGTCGACAGGCTCTAGCCAACAAGTTGGCCTATCTCGAAGACTTGCGAGGACATGTTTACGATCTCTGGCGTCAAGGCGTTTCTCGTGAGGAGATCCAGCGTCGTCTGCTGGGTGGGGAGGACGGTGCCGGGTTGATCTCCGGCCGGCACTTTTGCAAACAGAACATGGTCTTGGCCTGCCTTCACAGCGCCGTGACCGAGCATGCGCTCAAAGGAAACTCCCCCGCTTCCCAGTGACAGGGGAAGCGAAACGATGGCGGAAGTCCTCGCCATGATTTCACTGATCGACCGCGCCGACGGCACTCAATTTTGCCAACTGACTCCCGAGGATTTCCGCATTTTCCAGCAGCAGTTGGTCCGTGAGTCGGAAGACGATTTTGACTATTATCTGACCGACGCCACTCTGGAACTGCTCGGACAGGCAGGTTTGAGCCAGGAAGCCCTGGCTGGATTGTCGGCCCGTATGCGTCATCGTGGGCTTGACGTGGGTTGGGTGTTAGGGCCGGCCGATGGTGACTCGTACAGCGGTTCCCTGGTCGACTCCGACGTGATAGGTCTTGGCGGGATCCGCGTCGATCTGATGGGTTCTCAGGGGATGATTTCCTGGACCTATTCGGGACCCGAGGGGGAGTTCGAAGTCTTTTCCAAAGCTGGAGAGCTTCCGGAGTTTTTGCGTCTGTCCGGACGAGGGGACCTGGTGTTGCGGCATATTCCACTCGACGGTCCCGGAGACCAGGGCCAGTTCGAGATTCAGACGTTACGAGGCTCCGTCATCACCGAGGAAGGAGAGCCGCTGTCGGCGGTGACAGTCCTCTTGTCCGGTTGGAAAGCTAAGGAGAAGCTCGAGTCTTCCACTTGGAAAGAGCTTGGAGGCCAACGAAGCTGGGGCGACAGCAACGACGAAGGGCGGTTTTCTATTCCCGTCTCCTTACCCGAGGATGCCGGACCCCTGCAGCTCGACCTCGAATTGACGGCGGTTAGTGGGCAGACTTTGGAGACGCTGACCCTCACGGTCAATTCCGAGGCCGGCTTTGACCTCGGTGAGATCCGAGCGCCCAAGCCGATGGCCACCGAACTGCCGGTCGAACCTGAATTGGTGGAGTAGACCGATTCGATGGGAGAGAAGACCGATGTCGTCATCGTGGGGGCGGGCCTTTCGGGTTTAGTTGCCGCTTGTGAACTGGCCGATGCCGGTCGACGCGTGGTCGTGGTGGAGCAAGAGCCTGGTCCTTATCTCGGGGGGCAGGCTTTCTGGTCTCTGGGGGGACTCTTTATGATCGACACGCCTGAGCAACGTCGCGTCGGGATCAAGGATAGTCTGGAGTTAGCCCGCCAGGACTGGTTCGGCACGGCCGGTTTCGACCGCGAGGAAGACCTCTGGCCGCGCCGCTGGGCCGACGCTTATCTCGAGTTCGCGGCGGGACCCATGCGACCTTGGCTTTATGACATGGGTCAACGCATCTTTCCCATCGTGGGGTGGGCGGAACGTGGTGGAGTTGACGCGTTGGGACAAGGAAACTCCGTACCCCGTTTTCACTTGACCTGGGGCACCGGCCCCGGGGTGGTTGAGCCCTTCGAGCGAAGAGCCCGAGAAGGCGAGCGCTCTCGTTTGATCACCTTCTTGTTTCGCCATCGGGTGGATTCTCTCTCCACGACCGCTGGAGCCGTCACGGGTGTGAAGGGGACTGTCTTGCGAGAAGATGCGGCCCCACGTGGAGTGGAGACCAACCGTGAGCCGATCGGGGAGTTCGGGATCGAGGCGCAGGCGGTGATCGTGGCCTCCGGCGGAATCGGAGGGAATCCTGAACTGGTGAAAAGAAGCTGGCCCTCCCGGCTGGGGAAGCCGCCGGAGGTGATGCTCTCGGGCGTTCCCGCTCATGTTGACGGTCGCATGATGGAAATTGCCGAGGCCGCTGGCGGCCGCATGATCAATCGCGACCGCATGTGGCACTATGTGGAGGGGATCACCAACTGGAACTCCATCTGGCCCAACCACGGTATCCGAATACTGCCAGGACCATCCTCGCTCTGGCTCGACGCCGAGGGGCGCCGTCTGCCTCCACACCTGTATCCCGGGGCGGACACCATGGGCACGCTGGCTCATCTTCGCGGCACAGGCCACGACTACTCCTGGTTCATCTTGAGCCAGAGCATCATTCGTAAGGAATTCGCCCTCTCAGGCTCGGAGCAAAATCCCGACTTCACCAACAAGAGCTGGTTGATGACGGCGCGCCGGGCGGTAGGGAAGAAGGCGCCCGGACCGGTCGAGGCTTTCAAGAGCAAGGGGGTCGATTTCATTGTCAGAGAGGACCTCGACAGTCTGGTTCGCGGCATGAATGAACTGACCGGCCGGGACCTGCTCCAAGCCGAGGAGGTCGCTCGGGTGGTGAGGGCCCGCGACCTGCAGTTCGAGCATGGGTTGGGTAAGGACCATCAGGTGCTGGCGGTTCACAACGCGCGGCGCTACCTGGGAGATAAGATCGTTAGAACAGCCAAGCCGCACCGCATTCTCGACCCATCCCATGGTCCGCTGATCGCGGTGAGACTCAATTTTTTGACCCGCAAAACTCTGGGAGGTTTCGAGACCGATCTCGACTCTCGAGTTCTAAGGCAAGATGGCCGGCCCGTGCCCGGTTTGTACGCGGTCGGCGAGGCCGCGGGATTCGGTGGGGGAGGATATCACGGATATCGAGCCCTGGAGGGAACTTTTCTCGGGGGCTGTCTTTTCACCGGCTTGAAAGCGGGTCGCGCAGTCGCCGCCGCTGTCCTTTAATGATCGATGATGTCCTCGGCCCTCTCGCGGTTTCCAAGGACTAAAAGGATATCATCTTCCTGAATCGCTTCGGTCGGATTTGGAGAGACTTGAGTCTCGCCGTCACGCTTGACGGCGATGACATTGAAACCATACTGCTCACGAAGGTTCAGCTCGATCAACGATTTGCCGACGAAGCGATCGGGGGCGGGCATCTCGAACATCGAATGACCGACAGTGAGATGCAACAGCTCGTGGATATTCGGCGCCATAACATCTTGAGCCAAACGCTGAGCCATATCGCGCTCCGGATAGACTACCCGGTCGACCCCCAACTTTTCTAGAGCTCGTCCGTGCAACGCGGTGCTGGCTTTGGCGATAAGCTTCTTGGCTCCCATCTCTTTGAGCAAGAGTGTGGTCATGATGCTGGCCTGGATGTCGCCACCGATGGCACAGACAACCAGGTCGAAATGTTCCGGCCCGACCTCCTTGAGAACGTGCTCCTCGGTCGAGTCGGCGATCATCACATGGGTCACTTCGTCGGAGATCTCCTCGGCCGCATCCTCGCGCGAATCCACAGCCATGACCTCGACGCCCCCGGCCACCAGGGCGCGGGCTAGACTCTGTCCAAAACGGCCCAGTCCAACGATCAAAACTTGTCCAGTTTTCGGTTTGTTCTTCATAACTTATCCAATCAGTACATCTTCGGGGGGATAGCGGACCGGAGAACGCCGGTTCGGCTTGAGCAACACCATGGCCAGAGTTAATGGACCGACGCGGCCCATCAGCATGGCAAGACAGATCAAGAGTTTAGAAAAGGTGGTCAGTTCAGCGGTGATGCCGGTCGACAGCCCCACGATACCTAGGGCTGAGGTGGTCTCGAAAAGGATGTCCGAGAACGGAAACGGCTCGGCGACATTGATCGCGAGGGCAAAGACCATCAGGGCCGCGAAAGCGATGACGGTTAAGGAGAGAGCTTGCAGGACTAGCTCGGGTTTAAGGCGCCGTCCGTAGACTTCCACGTCGTCACGCCCCCTAATTTGAGACCAGGCGGCCAGAACCAGGATGGCGATCGTGGTTGTCTTGAGCCCCCCGGCGGTCGATCCGGGAGACCCGCCGATAATCATCAAGACCATCAGGAGTTGTAACGTTTCCGGACGAAGTTGGCCGATGTCGATGGTACTGAGCCCTGCTGTGCGGGCGCCGGCATGAAAGATGGGGATGAGAAACTGCTCAAGCCATGGGCGACCGTGGAGCAATCCTCCGCGGCTGGCCTCGAAGAAAAAAAAGAGGACGGCTCCGCCCACGGTCAGGACCACCGAGCAGGTTAACACCAGACGACTGTGAACAGACAAGCGCTTTTTCTGTCCCTTGAAAACCCAGACCAGGTCGCGAACCACCGCGAAACCCAAGCCGCCCAATGCCACCAGCAGTATGATCACCAGATTGACTCCCGGGTTGGCTACGTCATCGGCCAGGCCATGGGGCCAAAGCGAGAATCCGGCGTTACAGAAAGCCGAGGCGGAATGGAAGAATGCGTAGTAAAATGACGCGGGAATGCCCAGTCTGTCATGCCAAGAGATCCAGAGAAAGAGCGCGCCGACAAGCTCCACGCCCACCACGAAGAGCGCGACTTGGACCGCGAGCCTTCCGGCGCCTGCCATCGGCATTCCGGGAAGCTGGTCTTTCATCAACAGTCGATGGCGCAAGCCGAGCTGGCCGCCTAAAAGAGCGATCATGATGCTTGACCATAGGAGCATGCCCATCCCGCCGAACTGGAACAGAGCCAGGATGACCGCCGTCCCGAAGGGAGAAAAGGCGGTGCCGGTGTCGACTACCGTTAGCCCCGTCACACAAAGCGCCGAGGTGGAGGTAAAAAAAGCGTCAAACCACGAGACCGTCACGCCAGGGTTGTGGCTGATCGGCAGCGCTAATAGAATCGTACCCAATAAGATGAGGCCGAGCAGAGTCAGCACGGCCATTTGGGAAGGGGAAAGTTGGCGTGAGGGGTTTGGACCCATCAGAGCTGGAGGTCTTCCTCCGTCAGCCTGAAGAGCCAGCGGGGCACTCGGCGCCGATAGTCAAGGTAGGCCTCACCAAAACGTTCCTCCAGAGCCCGCTCCTCAGGACGGATCTGGAACTGTGTCACGGTGGCCACGAACAGTCCCACTACCAGAAAAGAGGGAATGTTCTGCAGATGGACGGCCCAGCCTAATAAGATCAACATCATTCCCACGTACATGGGATTTCGAGTCACACCGTACAAGCCGGTGTCCACGACCGCGGTGACCTTCTCCGTGTGGCGCGGGTCGATCGTGGTCTTGGCGTAACGAAACGATTGCACTCCACCCACGCAAAGCGAGAGTCCCAAGCCGACAAGGATGGGCCAGAAGAAGGGGGCGAAAGGTAAGGGAAGAGAGAGCTCCGGAAGCCAGAGGTGGCAGCATTTCATTAGCATGGCGTAGAAGACGGCCCAGACTAAGGGAGGGATCTTCAGCTCGAGTCTTTTTCCTAGCACTCCGGCTCATTCGCAGCGGTCGCGTTTCCAACCTGGCAAATCAGGCAGGTGGGTTTTCTGACTGACAGAAGAGTTTGCCTTATGCAGTTCTGGATCCCGAGTTTCCCTCTTGGCAACTGGTATCAATATGCTACTCGAGACATCGCCGCGCTCTATCCCGTCTGGCGGAGATGGCTATTACCCTACTGTGTGGAGAGCCCGATCTGATTCGGGTGGGAACGGAGAAGACGAGCGAGGAGCCGCCGTTTTGGAACCCGAGTCGGTTCGGTTTCTGGGGTACTGTCTCCGCTGTCGCTCTTCTACTCTGGGTTATGCCGTCGCTCCAGCGAAATCTACCGGGTCTGGATGAAGCGGCTTTTCGCTGGCTCAATGGAAGTCTCGCCGCTTCTTTGTCCTGGGCCAAGCTGTGGGCTTTCTTGAACACGCGGACTTTCGACCTTATAGCCGGTGTCGTCATGGGACTCTTCTTTCTCGCCCCGGGATTGACTTACCGTGGAGTTCGAGAGTGGCTGACCGCGGGCTTCGAGTTTCTCGGGACCTTTTTGGGTTTTAGCTTGATCCGAGCGGTTTCGTCGGCTCTGACCGCGCCGCGCCCGAGCCCTAGCCGACATTTTTTTCCGAACTTCAATTCTTTGACCGAACTTGTTCCGACCATCGACAGTAAGGTCTTCTCCGACCATAGTTTCCCCAGCGACCATGCGGCGGTCGCCTTCGTCTGGGCGCTTTTTCTTTTTAGCAACTCTCGAAGACCGGGCCGCTTTTTGGCCCTACCGTACGCGCTTTTCCTCTCGACCCCTCGACTGGTTGGGGGTGCCCATTGGCTAAGTGATGTCTTGTTCGGATCCGTGGCTTTGGCTGGACTGGGCTTCGCCTTCGGTTATCACACTCCGTTACGGCTAGCGGGTTATCGAGTGGCGCAAACGTTACTCCAACGCTGGGATAAGAAACGTTCGAACCCGGAGAGCGTATAAGTCTTTATGACAAAATTTTCTATTCTGGATTTGGCACCGATTCCAATGGGATCTGAAGCTCAGGAAGCGTTGGCCAATAGCCTGGACCTGGCTCGCCACGCTGAAAAATGGGGCTACGAGAGGTTCTGGCTGGCCGAACATCACAACATGCCCGGGATCGCCAGCGCCGCGACAGCGGTGGTCATCGGCTACATCGCCGGAGGAACCAAAACCCTCAAGGTCGGGGCGGGAGGAGTCATGCTTCCCAATCACGCCCCGCTTATCATCGCCGAACAGTTCGGTACTCTGGAGACCTTGTATCCGGGTCGCATCGAGTTGGGATTGGGTCGAGCGCCCGGCACCGATATGCTCACCGCCCGGGCCCTCCGTCGCGATCCGATGACGGCCGGGGAGCAGTTCCCTCAAGACTTGGAAGAGCTCCAGGCTTATTTTCGCGGCGACTCGGAGAGAATTCGGGCCGTTCCCGGAGCGGGGCTGCAGGTTCCCATCTGGCTGCTCGGTTCATCTCTATTCTCAGCCCAACTAGCGGCCCGCAAAGGACTGCCGTTCGCTTTCGCCTCCCACTTCGCACCCGCGCTGCTACAGGAAGCCATCGCCATATATCGAGAGAGCTTTCGACCCTCCGAAGCCCTGGCCAAGCCTTACGTGATGGTGGGGGTCAATCTGTTCGCGGCAGACACGGATAAAGAGGCTCAACGTCTCTACACCTCGCTTTTGCAACAGTTCGTGGCCCTTCGCTTTGGCACGCCGGGCAAGCTACCGCCCCCGATGCCCGACATCGCTGAGCGGATCCATCCCAGCTATCTGGCCGCGGCCGAACAAGCGTTGTCCTATTCCGCGATAGGTTCGCCGCCAACGGTGGAAGCTAAGCTTCGACAGTTCATAACCCAGACCGGAGCCGATGAGCTGATCTTGTCAGGCCACATTTACGACCACCAGGCTCGACTCCGATCCTATGAGATCGGAGCCGAGATAGCCCAACAGTTAGGAGTTCCTTGCCTCACTCCTGAATAGGAACCCAAACCTCGGTCCCTCCGGACATGGTCCGGGGGTCGTACTCCTCGGTGTAGCGTTCGAAGCTGGGGGCATGGGCAGCCTTGTGTCCCGAGTTGGGGAGCCATTTGCTAAAGATCGCCTTGAAGGTTCGGCAAAGCTCGGTGACCGGTCCGTGATGGGTGAAGATGGCGTAGCGTTGAGCCGTCAGCACCAAGCTGTCCACTCCTTCGGGCAACGAAGCCCCCGCCTTGATCTCCACGCCAGCCAGGTAGCGGAAGTTGCGACCGTCAGAGCCGTGGCACACTCCGTAAGTGTCGAGGCCCAGAGCGGGCAGGAGGGACTTTTTCTCGGAAAAACGTTGCCAAAGGTTTGGAATCTGATCGCGCGTCTCAGAATTGAACACTCCATCGAGCCCGGCGATCACGCGCTCGGCACCGATCTCCCAGCGGGGCGGGTCGAGACGATAGCCCTCGCAATCTTGAGTCATTTTTGTTGCCTCCTTGAAATTTGATTTTACTCCATAGTCGAACGCGGCGAGCGAGGATCGACAGGGTTACCGGAAATAAGCTAGCCTTTCACGCGACAGGGCGGGGATGCGTTCGAAAGTTCCCTTCTTGATTCTTCTTGCCGTCATCGTGACCGCCGGACTTGTTTCGACTCGAAGCCGACCGCGGGAGCCGGAGGAGAGCTTGAGTGGAAGCGCGGTTGCTGTCTCGAAACCTCCGGTATTCTGGCGAATTTCCCTACGACAAGACAATCCGAATGTGTCCGCCTCCGAGACCGACTGGAATGGTCGTACCTTTATCGTGGACGCGGAGGGTCGAGGCTCGGTCAGTTATCAGAGGTTCGATGGCTCGAGCGTCACTTTCGAACTCTCCAGCCCGTCGCCAGACCAACTCGACCAACTGGGCCATCTGGTCTCGAGATACGGCCCTTATATGAAGTCGGCTTCTCAACCCTACAAGATGACCATCAATCGAGGTCAAAGCGGCTGGTCGGTCCATTCTGAAGACGGCCTGTTCACTGGAACAGAGCGTGAGATTCGAGAAATTTTAGAGGCCGGACTGGGTGGGGGAAGCTCACTCTATGAGATCCCCTGGGTGAAGCCTTCGTTGCCATCCCAATAGACCAAAAGCATGTCTTTCATCGTGTGACGCTCCTTGTGACTTCTTCCAGCCGGCGCTTCAAGAAGCGCCGCTCCGGCTCTTGGGTGGAAAGCTCGAGGGCGTCTTTATAGGCGGCCGCGGCTTGCTCGAAGTGGCCGAGACGGCGGCAGAGGTCGGCTTTGGCCGCGTGCGCCAGGTGGTAGTTTCTCAGTTGGCCTCCAGTCAGGAGAGCCTCGACAAGCTCCAGCCCCGCCTTCGGTCCGTCCCGCATAGCCACCGCGACGGCGCGATTGAGCTCCACCACGGGTGTCGGCTCAGCCCTCCTGAGAAGATCGTAGAGGGCGACGATCTGGTTCCAATCGGTCGCCTCGGGTGTGGCGGCCTCGGCGTGGACGGCGGAGATGGCGGCCTGGATGGAGTAGACCCCGAAGCCTCGGGAAGCTAAGGACCTCTCTATGAGCGCTTGGCCTTCCGCGATAAGGCCCCGGTCCCAAAGAGAGCGGTCCTGCTCTTCGAGCAAGATCAGGTCTCCCTCCGGGGTCGTTCGAGCGGTCCGCCTCGACTCGTGCAGCAGCATCAGGGCCAGAAGTCCCATCACCTCGGCATCGGGGAGAAGCTCCAGCAGGAGCCGCGCCAGTCGAATCGCCTCGCCGGAAAGGTCGGCCCGGGTCGCGCGGGGGCCGGAAGAGGGGGAGTAGCCTTCGTTGAAGACCAGATAGATGACCGAGAGCACCGCGTCCAGACGCTCCGGGAGGTCGTTGGCCGAGGGGACCTGGTAGGGGATCTGGGCGGCTCGAATTTTAGCTTTGCCTCGGACGATGCGCTGCGCCATGGTGGTGGGAGCGAGCAGGAAGGCGCTGGCCACTTCCTCGGTGGTCAGGCCACAGACCTCCCGCAGCGTCAGGGCGACCTGAACATCAGGGGCCAGCGCCGGGTGGCAGCAGGTGAAGATGAGGCGCAAACGGTCGTCTTCAACATCGTACTCCTCACGCTCGGCTTGCTCTCGCTCGACTTCGTCTTTGAGCGCCGCGAGGTCTTCGAGTTTGTCTCGGAAGCGAGCGTTGCGACGGATGGTGTCGATGGCGCGAAAGCGCCCGGTGGAGATGAGCCAGGCTCTGGGGTTCTTAGGCACCCCCTCCTCGCCCCACTGCCGTACCGCGACGGTGAAAGCGTCGTGCATGGCCTCCTCGGCCAGGTCGAAGTCGCCCAAAAGACGGACCAGGGTGGCGAAGATGCGGCGTGACTCGGTTCGATACAGGTCTTCGACCAGAATGGAAAGGTCGCTCACCCACGAGCCTTCTGGTTTCCGAAAGTGTTTGCCTTTCACGGAGCGCCGAGGTTAAGCTACCGCAATGGTATCCATCGTCGACTTTGAACCCAAATATGCCCAGGCTTTTCACGATATCAACTTGCAGTGGCTCGAAGAACTGTTCCAGCCGGAACCGATCGACCTCGAGGTGCTGAAGAATCCGAAGGAGCATCTTCTCGATTCCGGGGGATATATCTTGATCGCCTTGCTCGACGGTGAGCCGGTGGGCGCGGGGGCGCTCAAATGCTCCGGGCCGGGCTGCTTTGAGTTGACCAAAATGGGAGTTCTTCCCAAGGCACAGGGCCACAAGATCGGTTCCCGACTCCTGGCCGCGTTGGTCGAGAAGGCTAGAGAGCTGCAGGCTAGAGAGCTGTACCTTTTAAGCAGTCGAAAGTGCGAGGCCGCGGTCCATCTCTACGAACGTTTTGGCTTCGTCTACGATCAGGAAGTGATGAAAAATCACGGCGCAAACTACAGCCGTTGCGATGTCGCGATGAGCTATCCCCTAGCGTGAAAATTCGAAACCGCTAACGCTAGTATCCGTTGGTTCGAAAAAGTGTCTACCCCGGAGCCGGTAAACGAAATGTAACACTCGGGACACGCGGTCGGACGAGTTCACCAATTTGTTACCTCATACTCTCAAGAGGTCCATCTCAAGCCTTTAACCTCGAAGAATAGCCCGCGGATTTCAAAGACGGGTCAGCAATCATTTTCGAGGAGTGGTATTCGCATGAGACGATCGATGATGACGGGATTTCTTTTGTTGGCGCTGGCCGGAGCCGGCTCTGTTGGTTGGTGGACCGGGCGAACCCAGGCGGCCGCCGAGCGAGCCGACGTGCGGCGGGAGCTGGTAGCCCAATTGGGACGTGACCAGGAGCTGGTTCGCATCTGCTTTGACGATATGTCGAATCAGTTCACTCCCGGATACCGGGCCTATCAGGTCTTCATCGATCCGGCGAACCCACCGGTATCTCAGGCGCAGGGAAAGATCTTCAAAGTTCAGCAGAAGACGCACGCCGCCATCAACGGTGACGGCTTTTTCATTTTGCAGGACAAAGACGAGCGTCTCTATACCCGCGACGGCCGATTCTACCTTGGGCCGGATGGATTAAAGCTGGGGGGTGCCACGGTCCTGGGATATAAGATCGATTCCCAAGGACGACGCGAGTCGAAATTGACCCCGATCAATCCACCTCTACCCGAAACACCAATGTTCGACATGAACCCCGAAAAGATCTTCACCTTCAACGACGACGGGGTTTTGACCAACCGCTCGCGAAACGGCGAGGAGCGCGAGCTTTACCAGGTGGCTCTTGCCGGGTTCCCCAATCCCGAGAAGCTCGAGCGCAAAGGCTTGACGACTTTCGCCGAGACCGCCGGGGTGGGAGAGCGCGTCGAGGGAGTGTCGCGAGCCCAGGGCCTCGGTCAGTTCGTGCCGGCGAGCTTGGAACTCTCTAATGTCGACTGGATGGAGACCGCTTACGTCATCGGCGCATTGAAGCACCACTCGGGTCTCCTGATGGGCGACGATGACGAGACGCTGTCACGCCCTCGAACGGCTCCAAGACTTTCCTCCACCTCGAGTCCGTTCGTTTCCGAGGCGGTAACCGCGGCGTTGACGAAAGAAGCTGACCCACTTACCCCCTAAGTGGACTCTTCAGTTTTCGGCTTTTCTTTGGCTCTTCGAGCCATGATTTCGCGCGCTTTCCGCTGGCCGCGCTGGCGATTCCACCACATGATGGTTCCGGTGATGGGAAGGCTGGTGCCCACCGCGGTGGCCAGGAGATAGAGGACCAGAGTCAGATCTCCCCAGATCGCTCCGGTATGAAGATTGTAGATCTGAGAGAGAAGTTTGCGGGCACGACTGAGGCTTTCAAAGGGTTTGTGGCTGACTACCTCGGTCGTTTCCAGGTCGAGGACCAACTCATCCCGAGTCGGCAGTAAAAAGACCCCGGCAACTCGAATCTTCTCCACCTCGATCGTCTTGCTTCCAACTTGCGGAAATCCAAATCGGATCTCGCCAGGGTAGGGAAGTTCGGCATTGACCCGGTCGAGGATTTTTTGATAGGGGAGAGAGGTGTGCTTCGGCGGCTCCTCGCCCTTTTTCTTTTTAGGAGTCGACTCGGGCGCCTTGGCCCCGTCGAGTAGAGCGTAGACCACGGCCTTGTAGGGCTCTCGGTAAGACCAGTAGAGACCTGTCGCCGACATCAAAAAGAGCGGGAGAAGGGCGTAAGCGCCAAAGACCAGGTGGGCGTCGTAAGCGGCGCGTTTCCACCCCACGTTCTTTCGGAACGACAACCCTCGGCCCAGGTTGCGATAGCACTTGGTCAGCCACAGTCCGGCCCCGCTGGTAAGAATGACAAGGTAGATGATGGTGGCCGCGCCGGTGATGGGACGCCCGACTTTGGAGTCGAGGAGAAGCCAACGGTGGAGTCTGACCAGTGTGCGATAAGACTCTTCCCAGAAGGGAGGGAGCTCACCCAAAGCCTGGCCAGTGGCCGGGTCGAGATAGAGACGGTGGTCTTGTCCACGAAGAACCCAGGCGCGCTCCGGCTCGGCTGGAATCAGGAGCGAGCGTGGAGCCGACTTTAGTGATTTCAGCCCTTGCTCGAGAACTTCGTCAGCTCGCACCTCGGCGGATTTCGCATCGCCCTGACTTAGCAGGACCTCACGGTTGAAACGAACTTCAAGAACGGGATGGAGAGCGATCAGAAAGCCGGTCGCGCAGACCAGGGAAAAGAGAAGACCGCTGGCCAAGCCCAACCAGAGATGGATGGTGAAAAGCGCTGACTTCCAGGAGAATCGGGGCTTTTTCTGGGGATCACGTGTCATGATGGGCGGCCTAGACGATTTCGCTAGGCTAGCCTAGTTTTGTAAATAAGGCAAGCCTTTTTTTACCACCCGATGCGAATTTCTCCCGAGACTCCGTAACAGGTGTCGATCTCCAACACGTCGAGGGTCAGTTTTTCGTTCTCTCCGTTGATGAAGGTCACGTATCCCGCGTTGGGACCGCTCATGGGTGAGGAGACCACCGCCCAGGTCACCGAGGTCAACTGGCCGCGTTGGGCATAGGCGAGCCAATGACCGGGCTCGGTTTCCAAAAGGGTATAACAGACCCCCGGTCCCATATCGGTGGCGAAGGCCGCCGAGCGCATAAGAAGACTCGCGTTGTTGGTTCGCTCGATCTCTTGAGCTAGAGAGGGTAGGGCAAGATGGAACAAGACCAGAGCGATGACCAGTCGTCGCATGCTACCAGGGATTGACGCTATGCGAGACATAGCCACCCTCAGGGGTGAAGACGAAGCCGCCGTAGTTGATGAAATCGATTCGGGAGTTGCCGTCGCGCTCCGTCTTGATGACCGGCTGGTGAGCCAGCAGCCAGTCCTGTTTGTCCTCGATGGAGGATATGGCGTTCTGGAGCGGACCGAAGCGTAGAGGGAGGACCGACTCACCTTCTCGCAGCGTCACGTCCTCAGCTCCGTCTTCTAAGTGAAAGGTACCGGTCTGGGCCGAGATGACCACCAGATCGTCACTGTTTTGCTCGGTGAGCTCGGTTTGCTGGAGAGACTTGGCCAACTGCTCGCCGCTAACCCGCAACTGAGTTCTCGGGGTGGCGTTGGGTACGTACAGGTTCGTTGCGTTCAGAGTCACGGCTACTCTCCTCAAGGTCGAATCTATCTTTGAAGATAGCTTCAGGTCATGAAAGTTCCCTGAAATACCCTAACCGGAGGATCCGGTTTCTGCTATTTTAACGGGACATGTGGCTGTCGAATCCACGTAAATCACCCAGCCTGACCGGGTGGTATCCTCCACTCTGACCGAGTGACATCACCCACTCCGCAAGGAGACGTTACGCAGTACTGGTGACATCGCCGTGATTTGACGGAGATGCCATACGATCTGGCTTTAACCGGAGCCGTCGGATGTGCGGTTGGCGGAAAATTCGCATGGTTCCACGATGCCGATGTCGCCACCCTGGTTGCCGTAGGCCTCGCAGTCCGTCACCACGGCGGCGGGACCGGCTAGGATGCCGCCGGAGGGCTCCGACTTTCCGTTGTTGTGGGCCTCACATCGATGCAAGACCCCGGGGCCGTCAAGGCGTAACCCGAGTCCCTCGCATTCGACCACGATCACGCGTTCCAAGTGGCTTGGAGCCTCGCGCGCTCCGTAGGAGTAGACGCCTTCCTCACAGCCGGAGATGTGACAGTTCTCAACGCTGCTTCCCGCTCCGACTTCCAGACCGAGAAGACAACCGGAGATCTCGCAGTCTTGGATTCGGGCCTCGAGGCCGGCTTTGATACCGAAAGCTCCGCCGAACACCTTGCAAGACTTGGCGTAGAGGTGACCTCCCCCCACGAAGAGTCCCCCCTCGACTTGGAGGTTTTCCAAGAGGCAGTGATCGGCGCGGATGTGAGGTTCGGGGGCCAAGGCGAGTTGGCCGGTCTTGAGTCGGCCATTGCGAAGAGAGAACTCGGGGGCGCTCAGCAAGATGGCGACGTCGGCATGGCTTGTCAAGGTGTGGCCGCCCAGGTCGAGGGAAACCGCCGCGGCGCTAATTTTCAGGGAGTACTCCCCCGGGGGCCCGACCAGGTCCTCTTGGAGAGTGTAGGAGCCGGGGTCAGTGAGCTCTAGCGGAAGGCTTGAAATGACGGTAGACATCGCCGCGCTGTTCCGTGGGGATGAGATTTTCCCTAGGCCCGTGCTCTATTCGACCTCGATCTTAACCGTGACCCTTTTCATGGACCGCTTGGGCTGGCCCTGGTCGTCGAGGGCGGGAGTCACCTCGGCTACCCGGCGCAGTTCAGCCAGAACGAAGTCATCGGCCTCGGAGTTTCCGGAGGAGTCGCCTAGCTTGAAGTCGGCACTTCCGTCGGCACTGACCACCACCCGAACTTGGAGTGAGAGATTCACCGTGTCACGACGTAGAGACGCTGGCAGCTTGATGGTGCCAGGGACCGACACGGTGGCATCTCGTGCCGAAGGACGAGCTGGCTTTGGTGGAGGCTCTGGCTTCGGCGGTGGTTCTGGCTTCGGCTCAGGTCTGGGAGGTTCAGGTTGAGAAGGCTCAGGCTTCGGGGGGGCCGGATCCGGCTGTGGAGGTCCAGGGTTTCCGGTTCCAGGACCTGGCGTTCCGTCACCTAGGCCTGTCGGTCCTCTCCCTGGACCGATGGGTCCATCATTGTCCCCGCTGTTTGAGTTGGAATCATCTGGAACGATGCCCGTCCTTCCAGAATCCGAGTGGGGCTGATGAGCTACAGGTGGCCCACCGGGGCGTCGGGAGTTTGGCTCGGTTCGGGTCAAGCGCTGACCGGAATTGGGACGAGAGGCGGGCTCTGGCTTCGGAGGTTGGGGTTTCGTCTGGGTGCTGGGCGACGGTTGACGGGGGCGTTGTTCAGCTACCGGTTCGGGTCTCGGAGCGGGCCTCTCCACCCGACGCTCCGCCCTGGGCTGAACTGGCTTGGGAGGAGTGGGTCTGGGCCTGGCGGGACGAGGTCGTTCCACCCGCCGGGGAGGGTCCTTTTTGGCCAGCGGCGGGGTCACCGGAGGTTTCTTCTTCTCAACGAGACGAATCTTAACTTTGGGCGGGGTCTTCACGGGACCGTCAGCGGCCCCTGAGGTCAGCATGGCCTGCAGAAACTCCGGAAAAAGGAGAGCGTGCAGAACCAGCGAGACCAGCAGGCACAGGCCCAGGCGTTTCACGAACCGCTTTGCTCCTCGGTCGCGATGGAGAAATTGGAGATCCCCAAGAGGCGGAGTTGGTCCATAACCCGGACCATCGAGCGGTAGGGCGCGTTCATGTCGATATTGAGAACGACGTAGCCGTCACGAAGGTGTTGAAGCCCGCCGGGCTGAGTCTCGGCCAGCGCCTCCACGGCGCTTCCCAAGGACGACAGCTCCACCCGATCCCGATTGAGATAGACTTCACCCTGGGCGTTCACCGTGATGGTCGTCTCCTCCACCTTGGTGGACTCGGCGCTTTGGGCCTGGGGAAGAGAGACGGGGATGCCTCGTTCCACCGTCATGGCGATGGTGCTGAGGATGTAGAAAACCAGCAGCAAGAACATCACGTCGACCATCGGAATGATCTCGATTTTCGGTGTACGTTTCTTGCGCGGAGTGAAGAGGCTCTTCTTAGCCACGAGGCTGCTCGCGGTTCCGGGCGTAGGCTAAACGGAGCGTCTCGGCCGTCTGGTCGGCTTCGACCATTCGCGACTCGGCCAGAGCCTGGAAGGTGTTGTGGATAAAGAGAGCCAGGACGGCGACGAAGATACCCGTGGCGGTAGCGACGAGAGCTTCACCGATCCCCGCCGTGATGCCCGTGGTATTGGCGTGCGGGTCGTTGGCCAGTTTCGCGGCCACGGTTCGGAATACGCCCATCATTCCTGTGATGGTGCCCAGTAGGCCGATCAGCGGGGCGGCCGTGACGATGGTTTCCAGAGCGCCTAGGAAGCGGTGCAGAATCGGCTCGTACTCCTTGGCCTCGGCGGCCATGGCCGCCTCGAACAGGTCGGGAGAGCTGGTCCAGTGACGAAGCGCCGCTCGAGCACAGGCGCGAGCTGGACCCTCGCCGAGGGAGATCTTCTGGGCTTCCTCGGTTTCGCCACGCTCAAGCAATCGGTCGAGCTCGGCCCGAAAAGGCTTGCCGCTGGACGGCAGTTGGCTAAACAGCCAGGCCCGCTCCAGAGCGATGCCTAGAGCGATCGCGGAGCCGAGGATAAGGGGTATCATAAAGATTCCCCCTTGGGAGAGTAAGGCTAGCATGATATTCCTTCCCGAGTCGGAGATAGCCGACGATAGGCTGCTTTATCGTTATAGCGTAGGGTTTTCATAGTGACAAGAGATAATCGATTATCAAAAGCAGACGATGACCTGATGTATTTTTTTAGCCTTGGCTAAAAACCTCTTTAAGTTTAAGTCTCGGTGTGATTGACAAAGGAGAATCGATTATCATAAAGGGATTGTAGGCGGCTCAGCGGAAGTTGTTCTCCCATGAAAGGCGCCGCGCGCTGGATAGGTTGGCTTTTGCTGTTGGCCCTCTTGGTCCATCCGGTCAGCCATGTCTTTGATGATCACGCTCATGAGAGCGGTAAGGTCACGAGCCACCAGTGCGCTCTTTGCTCTCCGTTAACTCTGTCACCCGTCTCCACCAACCTGGAGGCGGTGTCGTGGATGCGCTTCGAGTACGCGCCTTCAATACACCGGGTCCCATCTGGACTCTCTTCTCCTTTCGAGCGCGGACGCGCGCCGCCATCTCTGGCTGCCTAGATTTTAGAGGTCTGACGGACGATACGGCTTCCCTATGGCGTTTTGCCTCGAGGCTTTCGAGTCTCGCCAGCCTCTGATTTTAAGTGGGAGCAGTCGCGCGCCATCAGCCTGTTACGGGCCGGTAGGACTTTCGTTCCATCGTCCCCAGAATGGCCGATATTTCCCAATCACTACTTCAAACGAGGAATCTCCATGAGACCATTGATCTCTTTGGGGCTCTGCTTTGTCATAGCCCTGTCCTACCTGACGCCTGTGCTAGCCGCGGAAAATCGCGGAGATCTCGTCGTCACCGTCGTCCGAGAGGCCGACGAATCGGCTGTCTCGGGGGCCACCGTTCGCGTGACCAGTCGAGACAAAAGCCGGATCCTGGCCGAAACGACCACCGACGCCGAAGGAAAGGCTCGCCTCAAGGACCTCCCATTAGGTGACGTCTACGTCGAGGTGACCCAGACCGAGGCCGGACGCGACGGAGCGTTGGTAACCTTGACGGCAGGCGCCGACAATCGCTTCGATGCTTATCTTTCCGCCGACAGCACGGCCGAGGTAGTGACCATCACGGATAGCCGTTTGTTGGTCAACGGTTCGGACCCGAATCAAGGGGCGACCACCCGGCGCGACCGGAACTTTCTGAATCGCCAGTTGGCTCAGAGCAACTCGCTCCAAGCCGTGATGTCCACCGTTCCGGGGGCGCAGACCAACAGCCTGGGGCAGGTACACGTCCGTGGTGAACACAAGGCGCTGACCGTTTCCCTCGACGGCGTGGACCTTCCGGTCTCCACCGAGTCTTCCATCACTCAGCCCATCGACCCCGAGTTTTTAGAGACGGCCGACGTGGCCACCGGTATGTACGACGCCGCTCAGGGGGGACAACTGGGAGCCGTGGTCAACGCGACCACTCGGGGAGAAGGAGAGAAGCCCTTCGCCCAACTGGAAGCCAAGCTCGGTGACCATGGACAGAGCGAGCTCGTTCTCAAAGCCGGCGGCTCTAATGAGAGCAACACTTTCTCCTACTTTGTGGGTGCCCGTCGCTCGACCTCGGACCTCTATCTGGAGGCTCCGCATCCCGACCGCCAGGACCTCAACAACACGGGGCGTCTCAACTCCTTTCTTGTTCGCTTTCAGGGTAAAGGAGAGAAGAACCGCTACGGATTGACGCTGTCGCATCAGGACGCGGACTTTGAAGTTCCGCAAACTCCTCAGAATTTTGCCGCGGGAGTGAGTCAGGACCAACGAGAGTCCAACTCTTTGGCGCTGCTGTCCTGGAACCACTCACTGACCAAAGACGATGACCTGTTGATGGGCCTGGCTCTTCAGCGCAACCGCCAGAGGGTCAACAATAACGGCCTCTTTACACCTTACACCGCTGTCCCGGCGGCACTCGAGGGTGAGCTCGCCGAGGAGAACTTCCCCCTCGACCCCGAGAACCCCGGAAGCCCTTATCTTCCCGTCAGCGATCTGACCATCATCCAGATTAAGCCCAGTGTCGACTGGACTCACCGTTTTGGAGAGAACCACCAGCTCAAGGCCGGTCTGACGGCGAACTTTATCACCGCCGACCAGGAGCTTTCGATCACCGATCCCGGGGGGGGCGGCGGTCTTCCCAATCCCTTCAACCTGCCGGGAAGCCCGCTAGCTTTCGCGGCCAACGTGGAGCGCAAGGCTTTCAACGGAGGGCTCTACGTCAGTCACACCTATCCGATCTCGGAGAAGTTGATAGTGAACTACGGCCTGCGCGCCGAGACTTTCGACGACGGACGAAGCGTCAGCACCGGACAGCTCTCCCCGCGTCTCAACATGGTCTACAGCCCGACCGAGGAGCAGGCCGTGCGATTCTCCTACAACCGACTTTTTCAACCCCCGCCCATCGAGATTGACGTATCCGGCCGAACCGAGGTCTTGCCTCAGCGCACTCACGCCCTGGAGCTGTCTTACGAGAATCAGTTCGCCAAGAACGTGGTGGGGAAGGTGGCGCTGGTGCACAAGCGATTTCGCGACCAGATCGACGTGGCGCTTTTGATCCCCAACAGCAACATCCCCGTCTTCGCTCCCATCAATTTCGCCCGGGCCGAATACACCGGGGTCGAGCTGTCGGTGGCGACGCACAACAAAGTGGGTTGGAACGGCTTTGTCTCGGCCACCATCGGGGAAGCTAGGCCGACCGAGCCGGGTTTGTTCGCCGGACACTTCCCTCAATACAACGACCATGATCAGAGGGTCCAGGCGACCGCCGGCGTCTCCCACACCTGGGCGAACGGTTTCTCGGCCGCCGCCGACGTGCTCTACGGATCGGGATTCCCGCAGGAGGCACTCCCTCTTTATAACTCGATCGGAATCTCACCCTACGGGCTTTCGGGGGACCGCCAGAACAGGTTCATCACCAATCTTAACCTTCAGTACATGCCGGAGGACAAGAACGGGAACGGGACCTTGGGAGCGGGCATCCAGGTCTTCAACCTATTCGACAATCGCTCTAACTTGAATTTCTTGAGTGAATTCTCGGGCACGCGATTTGTCACCGGCCGTCGCTTTCTTTTCAACCTCAACGCCCGCTTTTAGGAGAACCCATGCGTAAGACTTTACTCATACTTTTAGCCGCTATCGGCTTCTCGGCCTGTGGTACAAGCGGCTCGTCTTCACTTTCGTCGAGGGCGGGCTCGGGGAGTTTCTTGAGCTCCACGGTTCAGCTCGACCAACAGTTCGTCTATGCCTTGTCGGCCGATCAAAGCCAACTCTTGGCCTATAAAATCTCTGGAGAGGACGAAGGGGGAGGACACAATCATGATCACGTCCACGCCCAGCATGATCACGGTCACGACCATGGGCACGGAAACGGTGGAGATTCCGGCTTGGAGCTTGTAGAACTCGACGGGAGCCCCTACACTTTGCCCGGTGGGACGGCTCTCTCGCTGGTCGTGGCAGCCGACGGGCGCGCCTTGATCGTGATCTTCACCGACGGAACGTTGAGAAACTACCCCATCAACGGCGTGACCGGGCTTTTGGGAGAGCCAGCCAGTGTGCCCTCCCGAGTGGCCAACCCTCGTAAGCTTCGCCTGTCTCCCGAGGGCGACTCCATCGCGGTGTTGGGTGACGACCTGGCTCTCTTCCCTGTGGAAGAGAATGGGGAGCTCGCTCCCCTCCCCGCTGTCCTTCCCAACACCGAGGACTGGAGTGATGTGGCTCTCGGTCATCATGGAGGAGCGGGATCCACCTCCCAGGGCGCCGTCGGTTTCTCCTGGGAGCGCGGTGGACCTGTCTCGGGCAGCTCCGAGGTCAGCCTTCCGGGAGCGACCCGGGGTGGATTGGCCATAGCGCACGACGAGGTGTTCGTGACCAACACCGAGGATCAAACGGTCAGCCAGCTCTCCTTGGATGAGGAGAGCGGGCAACTCACCCTGGTCGAGACCTTCGAGCTACCCGAGGAGGTCGAGGACCCCATGGCCATCGCTGTCTTATTCGATGGTGAGGACCTTTTGGTCGGCGGTACGGAAGCGGTTGTTCTTCTTCATCACCACGAAGACGAGCTGGAAGAGGAGGGTCACCTGGAACTGGACCAGACTCCCAGCGATTTCTTCTCTATCCTGGAAACGGGCTTCGTGCTGGTGGCTCACGCCGGCGGACAGGGTTTTCATCTTTTGCGGGTCGACGAAGGGTTGACCCTTGTCTCCGAGTTCTCCGAAGAGCTGTCCAACATCACCTCCTTTGGCTTGGCCCGCCGGCTCGAAACCGTCACGGTCACGGAGGAGCTATGACCCAGACCCCTCCAGCCATCGAGTTTCGGAATCTTCGCAAAGTCTATCAGGCCCGAGGAGAGCGGCGCGTGGCTCTGGAGGGCTTGAGTCTATCCGTGCCGGCTGGGGAGATCTATGGATTCGCCGGTCCCAATGGGGCCGGCAAATCCACCAGCATCAAGATTCTGGTGGGCTTGACCCAAGCGAGCTCCGGCTCGGCTCGGATCTTCGGCCATCAAGCCGGAACCCGAGCCGCGCGGGAACTGGTGGGGTTTCTTCCCGAGGTCACCCTCTATCACGAATTTATGGGGGCCGAGGAGCTGTTGGCCGTGCACGCTCGCCTCTCGGGTATGTCGCGTGCGGATCGTAAGGAGCGAATCCCCGAGGTTCTCCAGACCGTCGGGCTCTGGGAGCGACGAGCTTCGCGCCTCAAAGAGTTCTCCAAGGGGATGAAACAGCGCTTCGGGATTGCACAGGCGATTTTGACCCGGCCGAAGCTTCTGGTCCTCGACGAGTTGACCTCGGGACTCGATCCTCAAGCCCAGGCCAACCTCCTTTCTCTTCTGGAGGCTTTGAAGGCGGAAGGGTTGACCATCTTCTTCTCTAGCCACCATCTCAGCGAAATCGAGAAGATTTGCGATTCGGTCGCCATCGTCCATCTCGGAGTTTTGCGTTGTCACGGACCGCTCGATTCGGTCTTGGGGGACGGGCAGTGGTGCCGCTTGACGGTTCGCTTCCCGGATCAGCCGAGCCCAGTATCAACCTGGGTACGGCAAGGCGACGGAAGCTTTGTTTGCCGACTCGGTCGCGACCAGATCTCAACCGCTCTCGAGGGCGTAAATCAGGCCGGGGGTGAGCTTTTGGAGCTTAGGGATGAAAAGGACAGTTTAGAGTCGCTGTTCCACCGACTGACCACGGAACCGGAGGCGCAAGCGTCATGAAACAAGCCTGGGATCTGAGCTACCTCTATCTTCTAGGACACTTGCGAAGACATGTTTACGCGGGTGCGATACTCGTCGGTCTGATTTTGCTGGCTCTTCCGTCTTACGTCAGCGCTTTCAGTTTGGGGACTAACAGCTTCGAAAGGGTGTCGAAAGACTTCGGCCTGACTTTGATCGGGTTTTACGGGATCGTGATGGCCATTTTGATAGGCTCGACCACGGTGGCGCGAGACCTCCAGTCCCGAGCACTCTACCCGCTGCTGGTTCGCCCACTATCGCGCGGAGTCTATCTGTCCGGGCATCTGTTGGCTTTGGCCATCATTTTAGGGATGACGCTCTTCGGATTAGATATCTGCTTGACCCTGGCCTTAGGCATCAAGACCGGCAAAGTGGACTTTTCGGTAGGATGGGCTTGCTACGGGGTCTTTCTCCAGTCGATCTTAGTGGGCGCCGTTTGTATCCTCGCCTCCTTGCGCTGCAGTCCAGCCCTGGCCGGAACGGTGGGCGCGGCCACCGCGCTGCTAGGAAATCTCAGCGGAGCGTTCATTCGGTTTTTCCTGGTGGAGGACCGAGGTAGCGCTGTCTCGGCGGCCCTAGCTAAGGGCCTCAAGGGGGCTCTTCCCAATCTCACGCTGTTTTCTCTCAAAGATCCCATGGTGCATCAACTCCCGCTCCCTCCGGGCTATCTACTCTCTATCTCTTATTACGGCGCCATCTGGTTGGCTATCTTCATGTTGTTGGGCAACTTGATCTTCAGGAGGGTGGACCTGTGAAACCCATCCTTGCCGCGACCCGACTCTACCTTGTGGGGAGTTTTCGCCAACAGGTCCACCTGGCGACCTTGTTTCTCGCCTTCCTACTGTTCATGCTTCCAGCCTACATCAACGCGTTCAGTCTGGGTCTTCACGCCTTCCAGAAGGTCACCACAGACTTCGGATTGACCTTGATCGGCTACTTTCTGCTGGGCCTCGGGATTCTCTTGGGCTCGACTTCGCTTCCGGAGGAGATCGAAACCCGGCGTCTTTACCCGGTTCTGGCGCGCTCGATTTCTAGAACCGGCTTTCTAGGAGCTCACCTTCTGGCCGTGCTGGGTGTACTGGCGTTAAGTGGCCTGGTTTTGGGATTTTGTCTGGCCGCTTCACTCGGGTTGATGACAAGGAGTTTCGATGGTTGGATTTTTCAAGGTATTCTGGGAAGTTTTCTGCAGTCGGCCATCGTCTCTTCTATCTGCCTGGCCTGTTCGGTCCGTCTCAGTCCCTCTCTCTCGGCCGTGGTGGGACTTGCCATCTTTGTGGTCGGCTCTTTGTCCAACGATCTGATGGTTCTTTTCTTCGGCATTTCGGGAAGTGTCGCGGTCTTCGCGAAGGCTACTCTTCCTGATCTGTCGGCTTTAGCGCTCAAAGACAGCGCGGTGGAACACCTACCCGTGGCCCCCAGTCGCTTAGCCATGCTGGTGACCTACGCCGCGGGATGGGTGACCCTGAGCCTGGCCGCGGCCAAGACACATTTTGAGGAGGTAGACCTGTGAGAGTTTGGATTGGGATTTTACTTTGGGTCGCAATGACCACGCTGTGTTTGGGGGAGCCATCCGAGCAGGTCGTGTCTCGAACGACCCTGGAGGGCTACGGAAAAGAGAGCGTGGAATCCGGCGATAGTGTGTCGATTTCCTATACGCTAAGCTTGGCTGGTGGCGACATTGTGGATGTCACTCCTCGAGATAAGCCTTTCAGATTCTCGGTGGACTCCAAGGAGGTCGTCCCCGGGATCAGTCGGGGCGTCCTCGGCATGAAAGAAGGCGAAACCAGAGAGCTCGAGATCCCACCTTCTCTCGGATACGGCTCCGTGGCCGTTGGCCCGATTCCCGCGAACTCGACCTTGTATTTCAAGGTGAAGCTGGTGGGTTTGGAAAGGGCCAAAGCGGCGGATTCCGATTTGAGTGAAGTTTTGGGAAGGGACGGTTTCGGCTCCCGGCCCAGCGCCCAGGAACTCGAGAAACCCGCTGTCTTCGAGTACTTGATTCGAGATTTCTTTAGCCGTCCTTGGCGCTACCACGACGCCGCCGGTTTAGTCTGGAAGGCGAACGGTATATTGACGGCTGTAGCCCTCGTTCTTTTAGGTTTTGTAATGATTCTGCCCCGGAAGCGGGATGAGGAGGACGAGCAGTGAGAGGGTCGGCTCTTGTGATAGCCGGATGGATGGTGCTCGTTCTTTTTGGAGCCGTCCTGGGGCCCTCACCTTCCACCCATCAGAACGTTTCGCGCCGGGAACGGGCCGATGTGATGTTGGACCTATTTGGAGAGTTTCGCACGGTTCTGGCTCGCTATCTCTGGTTCAAGATGGATCTTTTTCACGAGGTCCTTGATGATGAAGGGATCGAGAACTCCCAGCAAGCTGAGGTCTTGCCGCTGCTCCGAATGATCAGCCTTCTCGATCCCAGCATGGTGGATGCCTACGATAACATCGCCTGGGACCTCTATCGCGGGCATCACCAGGTGGAGCAGGCTTTGGAGATTCTCAATGAGGGGCTCAGCAAGAACCAGCGGAGTTTTCAGCTCAACTTTCGACGGGCTCTTATTCTCTATAAAGAAAAAAGGATGGAAGAGACGCTCGTGGCTTCCCAGGAGGCCGTGAAACTCGCCGTCGAGGAGTTCGACCAACTCAATGCCAACCGGCTGATGCTGCACTCGGCGCGAGCGCTCAAGGAGCGAGACCTGGAACGGCAAGCTCTGGACAATCTTCGCGCGCTACGCCCCCAGGAGCTCCGATGGCAGGAGGAGAGGGAACGTTTAGAAACGAGGTAGCTCACCAGGTCGCAGCCGAGTAGTTTTTCTGGACGTTGTGGTCACGAGAAATGAGGGGGGAACTCTGAAGTCGAGCTTGGGCGACGATTGTCCGATCGAACGGATCGCGCGTCCATGATTCTGTACATGCCGCTTCCATCACAGCGACGTACGGCTGCGTGCAAACTTCTAGCCCGATATCTCGCCTCAGGTCTGTCAGAATTGTCTTTGGGGAAGGGATAAGGCGTCCAATCTCTTTAAGGTATTGAAGTTCGAACATGACGATAGGGGAGTAGACCAGCGCGGCGTTTTCCATCATGTCACAAGCACTTCGACTAAATTTGGCCAGCTCTCCTTGATGGAGCCAGACGATCGCGTGGGTGTCTAAATAGAGTCGGGCCGCCATGAGTCTTCCCAGGTGATCTTGTCGATATCATCGACATCGCCGATCACGGTTTGCCGTTTGGCAAGGTTGGCCAACTTGCCGGGCTTCTTTTGGGGAAGCAAGATGACGCTGCCGGTAGGGCGGACGATCTCAATCCCTTCTCCGCTTTCCAAGACCTGATCCAGAAGCTGATAGAGATCTTTGCGCAGTTGAGTTGGCGCCATCTTTTTCATAGGGAGATGGTAATGAGTTTTGCTGCGTACGTCAATTGGAGATTGCGTACGCTACTGCTATCCATCAATGACCCATGCGCCGTTCTCCTTAATCATCAGGACATCGGTGGTCTGTCCTTTAGCCGGTCCGACCACGAGGGAGGCCTTGCCGTCTTGAATTTTTTCACTTTTGACGGTCCAGCCTTTGAAGTCATCGGCTGTGGCCTTGACCAGCTCCGTCTCCTCCTCTGAAGGCAGGGTAGGAAGATCTCCGTAGGCTTTGGCCCAACCTTCCTTGGAGAAGTAGGGACGGAGCTGAGACAGCGAAGTGGCTTTCGACAAGGTTGAGAGGAAAGTGTTGAATCGGGCGGTGGGCGACTCCTGAGCCCTCGAGGCTATGGGTAAGAAGAGGAGTAAGCAGAGAAAAATCAAGATTCGATGGGGCATAGAGCTGATGATTCGTTCCTTGGTCAGCTTGTCCCCTGAGATTCGAAATAAAACTCTCGAAGAGCATAATTGACAATAATGCTCTTTGAGAGTATATATTGGGTGAGCGCGTTCGAAATTTAAAACGAAAGTTGAAAACACGTGACTTGCCGAAACTGGGCTCCGCCCAACCTCGCCGACCAGGCCATTTGTGCTCCGGCGAATTGCTTCGCCGCGGGCGAACTTAATCATCACATCAGTAGCACAGCCTATCCCATCGCCCATCAGACCACCTGGGCGCCCTACCGAATCCGACGTCAGGACCACCGCCAGGTTCTCACCGAGGCCTTCCAAGGAATCGACGACTTGTGTCTTTACGCTCACATTCCGTTTTGCGAAGTTCGTTGCTCTTTTTGCGAATACACCGTGGTAGGGAAGGGCCAGTTGAGCCAGACCCAACCCTACATGGATCGTCTCCATCGGGAGTTGGCGTTGTATCGAGAGCTTCTCGACACGCCCAGTCGGAGACTTCGCGGTTTTGATATCGGGGGAGGCACACCGGCTTTCGTCGACGCGGAGATGATCGCGGATCTGGTGGCCGACGTGACAGAGTCGTTCCTGTTGGCGCCAGACTACGGGATCAGCATCGAGACCACTCCTCGCATCGCCGCGGCGGATCCGTCCAAGCTTCACGCCTATCAGCGCGCCGGCATCGATCGGATCAGTATGGGAATCCAGGTGATTCAGCCCGACCTGTTGCGACTTCTCAATAGAGACGGTAACGGTATCGAGCACCACTACCGCGCTGTGGACAACATTCGCGAGGCGGGCTTTCGCAAGTTCAACGTCGACCTGATGTACGGCTTCGCCAAGCAGTCGTTGGAGAGTTGGAAAGCCACTTTAGAGCACGCCATCACGCTTGACCCCGACTACATCACCCTCTACCGGATGCGTTACAAGTTAACCCGAATCTCGCATGAGGCCGACCAGGTGCAGACGGAAAACGTCCGCGCTCAGATTCGCCTGTCGCGACAGATTTTAGCCAATGCGGGATATCGGGCCAATCCGGGGCGGACCACGTACAGCCGAATTCGCGGCGACATCGGCACGAGTCCCTATATCACCCGGCGAGTGGTCGACGGGATTCCCTATCTCGGCCTGGGTTTGGGGGCTCAGACCTTCACTCATCGCACCGTCAGCTACAACGACGGGGCGGTGGGAAAGGACCTGACACCCTACCTGAAGTCCGTCGACCGTGGCGAGCTACCAATCCAAGACCTCTACGATCTGCCTCGCACCCATATGATGGGTAAAATGATCGCGGTCAGTTTCTACTTTGGAGAGATCGACCGGTCGGCTTTCGAGGAGAAGTTCGAGATGACCCTCGAACAGGCTTTCCCCCAGGAGATAGCTTTTCTTCTCGACCACGGTTTGATGGAATTCACCCAGACGACCTTGCGTCTGACCCCGCACGGAGCCGAGCACTTCCCTGGAGTGGTCGCCTTGTTCCATGCGCCTTCCATCAAGGCTTATCTCGCCGAGCGCGATCCACGGACCGCCACCGATATGCTGCACAACCAGCGCTTGGCGGAGAAGGTGGCTCTTCGCGGAAGAAGGGCGGTGTAAAGTGGATTTCGCCAACATCCTCTTTGGAGGTCCATGCAACCGTAGCTGTCCTTTCTGCATCGGCCAACAACTTCCCGAGAGGGTGCGGCGGAGTAACCTGGACCTATATCCTTTGCGAAACCAGGAGTTTTTCATCTCCGAGGTCAATCGCCTGGAGATTCCTCATTTGGTCTTCACAGGGACGACCACCGACCCTCTGCTCTATCGTCATCAGGAGAGGCTGCTCGAGACCCTTCGGGAAAAGGTGGTGACGGGGGCTGACATCTCCCTTCACACCAATGGCGTTTTGCTTCTCAAGCAAGTGAAGACGGTGCGATTCTACGATAAAGTCTGTCTCTCTTTTCCGTCCTTTGAGCCCGAGACTTACGGATGCTTGATGGGAACGCCCAAGCCTCCCGATCTCGAACGGATAGCGGAACTTCTGGGGCCTCGGCTGAAACTATCTTGCGTTGTCACAGAAGAGAATCGGGGGGAGATTCCAGAATTTTTGCGACGCTGCCGCCGCATCGGGATCCGGCGTCTGGTTCTGCGACATCTTTATGAAGACCCCCGACGTTATCCCGTGCTGACCGAGGAACAGCCTGAGAGGTGGTATCGGGGGAATCCGATCTATGATTTAGACGGGATGGAGGTTACCCTTTGGCAGTTTGAGAGTTCCGAGAGCACAAGTCTGAACTTGTTTTCCGACGGTACCCTGGGACGGGACTATCTTCTTGCCAGAACCACACAATTAAAAAAGCCGGTCGAATGACCGGCTTCTTAGAAAAAGCTTGGGACGGTGTCAACTTCCCATCGCTATCATGAGACCGCCAAGGAGTATTGAACCGAAAGAAGCGGCGAGGCTCTTGAGAAACAGGGAGCCGACTTGGTCCCAACGTAGGGCCACGAAGATGAGACTCGGCAGACCGAAGAACAGACTTGCCAGACCCCAGAGGACATTTTCCTGGAAATTTTTGATAAGAATCTGGACAGAGAAAAATAGGGAAACGAAGGACCCCGCCACGATTACTAGCCAGCCAAGTGCCGTCATTTTGAACCCTCCCGCGGTAGAATAACTTGAGTTTACAATAGTAGAAAAAATTTCGCAACCGTTTCCTTATAAATTATTGTTCCAGCCTTCACGATAGCGAAGCATTCGGGAAGGTAGGTTCGTATTGAAGCCGTCGGCTCCGGCTTTTTGACACACTTCGACCTCTTCGTCGGTGTCGAGGGTCCAGGGTAGAACTTTGACCCCCCGGGAGTGCGCGGCCTGAACTATTCGAGGGGAGACCAGGGTGATGCCGTGCCGCGTGAGAGGGACTTGCAGGGCGCAGTAGTCGGGAGAGACCAGACTTTCGAGGTGTAGCCAGCTGGCGAAAACCATGGTTCGGATCTCGGCCGGGGTGGCGGAACTCGCCACGTTGGGACAGGCTTGTCGAAGCGCCGCCATCATCTTCTCATCGAAGGAAGATAGGAGCACTCTTTTCTCGGCTTTCTTCTCCCGCAAAAGTTTGGCCAGGACCTCGGTTATCCCGAGGGGGGCTTGTTTGACTTCGATCTGGAGAGGCCAGTCGGGGAAGGCGTCGAGAGTCTCATCCAATCGGGCGATGCGAACTCCCTGACCGCGCAGAGGAAAGGTTTTTCCGTCTGGGCTGAAATGATAGGCCGCGTCCAGTTTGGACAGCTGCTCCCAATCGAGCTCCACGATAGCGCCGGTTCCGTCGGTGGTACGGTCCACCGTCGTATCGTGGATCAGGACCAGCACACCGTCACGGCTGATGTGAAGATCGGTGTCCAGCACGTCGGCGCCGAGACGATGGGTTTCTCGAAAGGCGTACATCGTATTGCTCGGCCACTCTTTCTCTCCCCCCTGATGAGCCAGGATCAAAGGTCGAGAAAGGGCCTCGAACCAGGGTTGGGGCTCAGCCGGGATGGCTGTCCAGCGGAGCCAAGCCAGGATGGTGGACAAGAGGGCTAGCGTGGTGATGGCTATGCGTCGTCGAAGGCTCAAGATCCATCTCTTCGCGTCTAGAGAGGAAGCAACCTCGGTCGCGGTGGCAGGCTCTTCCTAAACGTTGGCGAATATTCGCCAACGTTTAGGAGTATCCACTGATGAAGAGAATCAATGTCCCCACCACCACCTACCAAAGTGTCGCCAACCTTAAGGATCTACGCAAGCAGCGTGAGGCCAAGCAGGCTCAGGCCGAGAATTACGGCAACGCCCAGGCCATCGTGGATCGCGTCGAGGCCAAGATCTCTTCGGTGGAAAAACTCGCCGGGACCAAACACAATAAGAGTCTGGATCCAAATCAGGTGGTTCTGGACCAATACCGCGACGGCCTGAAGTTCGCGGCCGCGACCGCGGGAAATATTTTTGTCAACATTGCCAGTTTCTTGCTGGCCGGAATCGAAGTCCCCCAGGGACAAGACGCTGTGCTTCACCGCAATCCCGAGGGCCAGGTGACCTCCTTTGAATCCCATGAGGTGGGTAAAGGGAAGAAATATACCATGGAGTCCAGTTTCTCCAAGCAGGTTCAAGAAGACGGCTCGACTCTCTATAAGGTCAGAGAGTTCGAAACTCTGAAAGGGAACTCCGGAAAGCCTCTCGGCAAGGCGACCACTATAAAGATGGAGCCGAACGGAACCCTCTTCGTCCAGGAGTCCTAAGACTGACGAGTGCAAAGATGGTCGGACGTCTGCTCGATCGATGTGTCTTCTGGGCACTTCCCGGTTGGATCCGTGCCTATTCCCTTGAACTGCCGGTTCATAGCTTCGAGTATCGCGGGATGGAGGTCTGGTACATCCCGGGACGACCGGATGGACCGACCGTTCTCTTTTGTCACGGAAATTCGGGAAATCTCCGTTTCCCTACCGAGCGCGGCGCCCGGCTCAGAGCCCTCCATCAGGCCGGCGCGCATGTCTGGGCTTTCGATTACCGCGGCTACGGCAAGAGTTCAGGACATCCCAGCGAGTCCAGCTTCTATCGGGACGCCGAGTCCGTCCACGGATTGGCCCGTCACTTCCACCCTGAGGGACAGCGATTTGTGCTGTTCGGCCGCTCCCTTGGCGGAGCCGTCGCCACCTACCTGGCCACGGAAGTCCAGACACCGGACCTTCTGATTTTAGAGTCCACCTTCACCAACGTTCCGGACGTCTGTACGTCTTACACCTGGCGTTCCCTGGGCGAGCTCATGTCCTATCGTTTCGACAGTGCGGCTCGCATCCAAGGATTGCGTTCACCACTTCGGATGATTCACGGAACGGCCGACAAGATTGTGCCTTTTCGACTCGGCCAAGAGCTATATGACAACTGCGCCACTCCGAAGGAGTTGGTGACCGTTCCCGGCGCCGGGCACAACGACGTCATGGCTAAGGCCGGCATGACCTATCAGACCACGCTCAATCGCTGGCTGGGACCGGCGGGCTAGACAACGATGCTGGGGTGGGAAGTTTATCAAGTCTGGGGTGACAGCTTGCGTTTGCGAGAGTCATCTTTTTCGGTGTTGGACTCTCCCGGCGGTATGACCCTGGCGGTCATCATTTTTGTTTTGGCGGCTTTTTCCAAGGGCCTTTCCGATGCGGGCGTGATGATGATCAATCGGGTCACCAAGGGCCAGTTTGTTCGGGGGTTGCTGGGCGGGACGGTGATGCTGGGGATTGCGGCGTTAACGTGGTCGGGCTGTATCTGGATCGCTTTGCGTGCCGCCATGGGGTTCGAGATCGCCTTTGAGCGCCTGCTGATTCTGGTTTTCCTGAGCTACGCGCCGCTCGTCCTTGGGGTGTTCACCATCATTCCTCATGCCGGACTGTTGTGGAGTCTGATTTTACGGATCTGGATGCTTCTCATCACGATCGCCGGTCTACAACAGCATTTTCAGGTCCCCCTACTTTACGCGGTAGCGGCTTCCGGAGTCGGATGGCTTCTCTTTCAGATTTTTGGCGAACTGTTTCGCAGCAAGATCGAGCGACTTCGCCTGGCCTTGTTGGGAAGAGAACGCTGGGTCCGCCCAAAGGAAGCCGCTGTCGAGCTTCTGGAACGGAGAATGGCGGGAGAATGAGTTGGATACTAGCTCATTTAGAACAGCTGAGCTCGGTCGTGGCCCTGGTGCTCCTGGCCTTCGCCCTGACGGCTCCTTTCGAGGCACTACGCTGGTGGGCGCAGGATGTTGACCTGACTCTCCCGAGCTTACCCCCTAAGCGAGAGACTCCGCCGGAGCCTGGAGAGTGCTACGTGGTCTACCTGACCGGTATCGGAGGCTCTGGAGAGTCGCTGGCGCGGCGGGAGCAAGGCTTTGTGGATCGAGTGAAGGAGCGAGTGCCCGATGCGGTGATGGTCACCGACGTGTTTCCTTTTTCGGTAACCAATAATCCGCTGACCGGAGAAAGACCCTTGGCCTGGCTCTGGTCGTTTCTCCATCGCGCCCGGTTGACGGCTAAGAGTCTCCTCTTCGAGTTCTGGATCGGTGCGCGCAACGTTTTTCAGGTGGCGGTCTGTTCCGATCCGCGATACGGTCCGATCTTTAATCTCGGGATCGCGCGCGAGGTCTACGAGAGTCTACTTCGCCACGGCTACGATCCTCGAAGCAGGGCTCCCATCTTTCTCATCGGCTACAGTGGAGGCGCGCAGGTAGCACTCGGAGCGGCTTGCTACCTGACCCGCCTACGCTCGAAGGTGGTCGTGATCACCGTCGGCGGTGTCTTCTCGAGCATTCCTGGAATTTCGTTGGCCCATCACCTCTACTGTTTGACCGGGTCGAAAGACCGGACCATCCATCTGGGACCAGTGCTTTTCCCGGGACGATGGAAGCTGGTCAGCGGATCGTTTTGGAACCGGGCCCTGCGCAAAGGTCAAGTGACCATCAAGGAGCTAGGGCCGATGATCCATTCGGGCAAGGGTGACTATTTCACTCGAAGCGTCAGTCTGGAGAACGGAACGACTTTCGCCGATCATACCGCCGACGTGGTGGCCGAGATCGTTAAGACTACGGTGGCTGAAGTTAACCCACCTGAAGATGTGGCAGATTCAGGTGGCGACAAACCGCGTTGAAGACTTGCGCATCGTCAGCGAATCCGTGGGCCGTCCCGATATCGGGGTCTGCGTCAAGACTTTCCACGAAATAGTAGGTAGCGGCCTGGGCATGGGGCAAGCCTTCGTCGGAGCAGTCTCGCAGTAGCCGCAACAGTCCTTGTCCGAGCTCTCCAGCGGTGGCTGTGTCCACCGTCTGTAGCTGGTCACACGCGGACAGCAGTCTCTCTAGATATTTCCGTACCTTGGCGATCAAAAGCTCTCGCGTCAAAGGAGGTTGAGAAAGATACTGAAGGTAGGATGACTTCGTCTCTTCGGGGAGATCACGGGGAGGAGTCGTCATGATATCTAACATATCATCGATTTTATTTATTGACGAAATGTTACAGAATCATTAAAATTGATCGAGCTCTTTTTGAGTTTGACCTATAGGCTTGGAGGGAAGATGGCGAGTTTCAACGCGAATGTGACCGGGGTTTCCGGATTTCAACCGATCACTAACCGAGTAAAGATCGATACACCAGTCAAAGCGGAGGTGGGGTCGCCCGAGGCCGCCAAGCTACCGACACAGCCTAACGATGGCACCAGTATCGATTTCAGTAAGACTTTGGTCGCCACGCCGGCGGAAGTGCGGCAGACTCCGCAGCCTGTCGAGACGAAGCCCGCCCCCAGCGGTCTGGAGACGGCCGCCTCCAAGTCCGGCCTTACCGTTTCCGACAATGGCGGACTCCTGCAGCTCACGGACGTTGCTCCCAACAATGAAAGCAAGGCTCCGGATAGCCTGGACGGCTTTTTAGCCAAGCTGGTGAATACCCCACCCTCCGTAGGCACCGTGACTCATTCGCAATTCGACTTCGACAAGGGGAGTGAGGTTGTCTCGGGGGCCCAGAAGTTCATCATTCCCGTGCCGAATTTTGAGAACGGAGGCGGGGAAGACCTCGTCTATCCTAATGGTGCCAAGAACAAAGAGGGTCAGGATATTGGGGGCCAGCCGATCGCGGACTGGCAAGGGAAACCCATTGGTGGACCCGGTGAGAAGGGCGTGGTTTTTTTCAATCATAAGGACCAGTCATGGCAGGCTGTAAAGGCTGATGGCGAGGGTGTCGTTATCCTCAATCAGGTCACCGAGGAGCAGGCAGCGAAGCTGCAGGAAAAGATCGGGAAGAATCCTGCCAAGCTGAACCTGCAGGAGTTCAAGGGGGCTCTAGAGTTCGCCCACAGCGACCTTGGAGTGGGAGATATGTACAATTCGGATCGTAGTTTCATCAAGAGTAAGATGAATCCATTGGAAACCTCCGACACGGGGGTTCCACAATTCGGCCTGTTCCGCCGAGATGACCGCGATGTCTGCCATGCGGTTTACGTGGAGGGCTCGGGAGAGTTCCAGGGTCCGGCGGCGACCCCTCAGAAATTTGAGGATGGCGCGGTGCTTATACGCCAACCCAATGGTAAGGAGTTCTCCTACCGGTTGATCCAGCCCGACGCATTTCAAGAGACCTACAAGAATAAAGATGGCAGCGCCATTGACTTGAAGAAGCTCGCCCACCAAGTTCCCGGCGAAGCGGCCGGCGAGTAGAGTAAGTCAATCCATAACCTGACTGATAGGAGCCAGGAAAATATCCGTTCGATGAAAGTCGGGCGGATATTCATTTTTGCGGCCCCAACTGAGATATTCGGGATCCCGGGGTGAGAGGATGGCGGTGACGTTCCACAAGGCATGCCGCACGTCCAAGCCCTCTAGAACGACCAAATCTCTAAGTCGGAGGGAAAGCTGGACCGACCACCGTGTTTCGTCGCGTCGCGCGCTCGTTTCCACGCGAAGGTTGGAGAGGACGGCCTCCCGCTCTCGATAGTCGGAGAAGGTAGCGCACCACCAAGCGCCGGTCGGACTGAGATTGAATTCCTGATAGCGACCGGAGGGAGCCATGATAAAAAGTTCGGCCACGTCCTGTTCCCAAAGCCCTTCGACAAACTGTCTCGTCTGAAGACTTGTGTCGCACTCGGCTGCTTTGTCGGCTTCGAAGCGATAGAGAAGCCTGTCGCCGTCCAGACTTACCGAGAAGCGAGCTGAGTGGTGTGGAGGCCGGCCATACCAGTCGGTAGTGAAGTCGTTCCAGGGAGCGTCGGCGCCATAATGAAGGGGAAACCCACAAGACATCGAGGGTAAGATTTAGGACTCTTTCTCGGGATTCCTTGATGTTGTTCGGCACAGTGTAGGAGGCGAAGCTATCGTCGCGGAAGGGTAAACCCATGAAGACCATCATGGTGATTGATGACGACCAGCAGATTCGAGAGCTCGTGGAGCTGTCGTTGAAGATCACCTCCGGGTGGAAGGTCATCGAGGCGACCTCCGGACAACATGCCTTAGAGATTCTAGCTCAAAAACGTCCCGACGCCATTTTGTTGGATTACCACATGCCGGAGATGAGCGGGCTGGAAACCTTGAACCTGATTCGGCAGACTCCGGAATATCGGGAGATTCCGGTGATCGCTTATACCGCGGACCCCCACGCTCTGGACAAAGATAACCTTCCCGAGGGCCTGTCGGGCGTGCTGCTCAAGCCTTTCGCTCCTGACTCTCTGGCCCGACGGCTGGCCGAGCTACTCTAAGCGCTTTAGAAATTTCGTCGGCACGGCGTCGGTCAACCAGACCCCGTTGGGGGATAGGTAGAAGAGATACCCTTCCTTGGCCATGCTCGATGAGTCGATCTCCAAAATGACCGCTTTCCCTCGACGACTTCCGACCTTAAAGGCCGTGTGACGATCGGCCGAGAGGTGCACGTGGTGGCGCTCTCCCGGCTTTAGCCCATGGGTAAGGATAGGGTCGAGGAATCTTTCGACCGTACCGTGGTAGAGTATGGCTGGAGGAGAAGCTGGCGACAGACCTAGCTCGACCTCCACGGAATGACCTTGATTAGCCCGAATTCGACGTCTATCTTCAGAAAAGGCGAATCGTCGCTTGTCGTTTTTTTGAACCAGAGTTTCGAGTTCCACCCTCGTCAGGGGATGCCCAGAGGCAGCCATCCCTTGGAGAAGGGTGTCGACCTCCACCCAGCCCGCGCTGTCGAGCTCGATCCCGGCGGCTTGAGGTTGATGGCGAAGCACTAGCGAGAGGAAGCGGCTTCGTTGAGTCATTCGCCGATTCAAGTTCACTCTCCGGGGCCCAATTGACGTGACTCCACCAGTTGAGGCGGGCTGTCGGGTTTGATGGCGAAGACGTGGAGTTTCGAGCTTCCGTCGGCGGCATAGGTGCGGACCTCCTTACGAACCAGGTTTGGCTGATCTCCCTGGGGACTATAGAATTCGGTCACGTATTCGTTGGCGCTCAGCTTTTGTCGCGACAGGAGTTGGCGATTGTCGGGGTCGAGCTCCGGACTGAGAACGCCACTGAAAGCGGGAGCGGGGACGAACTGCTGACTTGACGGTTGGTAGACCCAGTAAAAGAAAGGGATATTAGCTGACCCCCCGGGCAGATATTCCATAACACGAAGATCCGCGTATCCATCGAAATTGATGTCTTCCACCACAAGAGCGTCGGCCTCGGAATTGGGGGGCAGAAGAGATTCGAACTCTTGTAGCACCTGTTCCCGTCCGTCCGGGTTGACGACTTGGACTCCGTAGGCTGTGACCGAACCGGCCTCTCGATCCCCCCAGACAGCGAAGGTGTACGAAGGCCCGCTTTCGATAATCGGGGCCTGAACCTCGAAAAGTAGTGTTTGAGCCGACGCGGCGGTCGAGCCGAGAAGAAGCAGAGAAGCCAGAAAAGGTTTGAACATATCTCAAGATATTGGCTGTCACACCGACGACTCCTTGGGACTCTCCAAGGGCTCTGCAAGGAGCTTCGAAAGGGTTCGAGATGTCCTGTGGGAACTCTGTAGGCGTGTCAGACACCTACTTGCGCGCCAAGGCCGAGGAGATCAGTCATGAACTGGGACGACTTCGCCGGCGCATCAATGCCGATACCGGCGATTCACCTATCGAGCCTGAGGAAAGAGACGTGTTGGCGCTATGTCGCCGCGTTGAGCCATCCCTCCAATACGAGCTTTTGTCTCGGGAGTTTTTTCCGGGGCTGATCGTCAAAGTTGTGGATCCGAAGACTTCTCGCTTTTGTTTGATCCCTCCCGACGACGAACCGACCAAAGTGGAAGGCCCGGGACGGAAAAAATATCTCTTCAACGTGGAGATGAGTCTCAATCAGACTGTGGAGATCGAGGCCGACGACTTACTGGAGGCTCACGACCTCGCATTTTCGGAGATGGAAGAGATGACCATCGGCGATTGCGATGAAGTTTCGGCCACTTTTCATAGCCTCACGGACGAGTTTGGGCCCGGCTTTTCCTTGAATTAAAAGGTTAGTCGAGCCCAACTGTCGGGATCTTCTCCCAGACTGTCGCCGCTCTCGGATTGGAACTGGTGAAGGTTGAGTTCCACTTTATGAACTTCCTGGACACCGTACCTATATTTGTCCGGCTTGCGATAAGCCGTGGAGCGCAGCAATCTGCCAAATGTTCCGCTCGAACTCTGACTGGGCTCTTCAACCGCGTGCCAGACACTCTTATCCGAGTGCGCCGGTCTAGCAGTGGAAACCACTGTCATATTCGAGTAGAGGCCGCCTGACCAAAGAGGGAAATCTTCCTCTTCATAGTCGTCAGAAAACTTGCATATTCGAGGTTTGTCCATTGTTTCTTGCGCCGTCCTTTGCCGCCAAACTTCAGACGAGTGCATGAGTCCTTTTCTCCAGACACCGCTCGACATCTATCAGGTTAAACGAGGGCGAAACGAGTGTCGAGCACCGATCGACGCCTTTGAGTATATCCCAAGGTATACGGTCTAGCGCTCCACCGGCTGATAGAAGTCTCCATCCCAGTCTACCGAGCTGGTATCGTCGGGACTCGCGTCGGAGATAATGAAAACTGTTCGGGAGCCCTCGAGGTCGCTCGAAGTGTGATAGTACCTCTGGAACCCATGAATGGGCGTATAGTCGACCACGACATGTTGACCTACAAGGAGGCTCTCCGGATGAACAGGCTCACCGTGAACGCGGAACTTGGCGGAAGCCAGGGGCACTTTCGCCACCGTGGTCGGGCCGATGCGAACGTAGACTTCTTGAGCCTCGACTTGTGTGACCTGCCCGGTGAGAATGTCGGCCAAACCCGGGGACGTGAAGGCGAGCGACAAAGCCAACGCTGGACTAAGAGTTCTCTGGTAAGTGTTCATTTCACCACTCCTCCTTTTCACCTTAACTCCTTCTTTTCCACTTTAGCGTAAGGAGAAATGCTCGCCAGAGCCAGATCAGGGAAGGTATACCAGGGACATACGAATGGGCTTTGACTTACGTTAAAGCCCGAAAAGCTCCGTCACGGAGCTTTTCGGGGGTTGTGGGACTACTTTTTTAAACGGTAAAGCTTGCCGTCCCACTCCACCACGGCGGTGTCGTCAGGGGAAACATCCTGGATGATGTAGACGGTTCTTGGCTCCTTGACATCGGTCGATGTGTGATAATAGCGCTGAAATCCGTAGACGGGGGTGTAGTCGACCACGACCTGTTGACCCATGGTCAAGCTGCTGACGGGCACCAGCACCCCGTTGACCCGAAACTGAGCCGTTTCCACGGGGACCCTGGCCACGGTGCTATCCTCCATCGTGATGTAGGCGTCACCGCCACTGACCTGGTAGACTGTTCCGGTTAGGATGTCGGCCGAAGCCGGAGCGGCCAGAGTCGCGGCCAGGGCAAGAGCGGCGAAACCGCCATAGAGTGATTGCGTATTCATAGAATTTACCTCCAGAGCGCACTGTACTCTCCTTGATGAGGATTAAGACAGACCCTGACGGGGGAGAATCAGCCCATACGTTCGGAATGCTCCGAACAGGAGTTTTGGCGGGGAAATTCAATTCACTGGTGCGCCGCTAACCCTGGTGAGCCGTTAGGAGCATCAGGGTGTTGACAGAGATGGGGTTCTCCAGGTAGCTTGTCTGGCCCCATCATTTCAGTTTAAGGCAAATCGACGGCCCGGTGGAGCCTGGCGCGTGAGCCGCCGTCACGAAGGAGAATAGATAAAGTTATGGCTACTGATTCGGCCACCTCAGACATCAGCATGGTCCGAAATATCGGAATTTCGGCCCACATCGACTCGGGTAAGACGACGCTGTCCGAGCGCATCCTGTTTTATACCGGAAAGATCCACAAGATCGAGGAGGTCCGTGGTAAATCTGGGGTGGGCGCGAAGATGGACTCGATGGACCTAGAGCGCGAGAAAGGGATCACCATCCAGTCCGCCGCGACCTACTGTACCTGGGGTGATTACAACATCAACCTGATCGACACCCCTGGCCACGTGGACTTCACGGTGGAAGTGGAGCGCGCTCTGCGCGTGCTCGACGGCGCCGTCCTGGTGCTTTGCGCCGTGGCTGGTGTGCAGTCGCAGTCCATCACCGTGGACCGCCAGATGAAGCGTTACGGCGTTCCCAAATTGGCCTTCGTCAACAAGATGGACCGTGCCGGTGCCAACCCCTTCCGCGTCGTCGGAATGTTGCGCGAGAAGCTCAACCACAACGCCCACCTTGTCACTTATCCGATCGGAGCCGAGGACAAGTTCGAAGGCGTGGTCGACCTGTTGACCATGAAAGCCAAGTATTTCGATGGTGACAACGGTGAGGACATCCGCATCGAGGAGTGCCCCGCCGAACTCAAAGAGGAGGCTCAGGGCTACCGGGATGCGCTCATTGAAGCTCTCTCCGACTTTGACGACTCCCTAGCCGAGAAATTTCTTGAAGGCGCTGAAGTGACCGCTGAGGATATTGTCCCCGTGTTACGCAAGGCCACCCTGTCGCTCAACTTCACTGCGGTTTTCTGTGGTTCGGCTTATAAGAACAAGGGCGTCCAGCATCTGCTCGACGGCGTCTGTTCCTTTTTGCCGAACCCTTCGGAACGAACCAATATCGGTTTGGACCAGCGTAACAACGAAGCTGAAGTTATCATGGAATCTTCCCCCGCGAAGCCATTCGTAGGACTAGCGTTCAAGCTCGAGGATGGCCGTTTCGGTCAGTTAACCTACCTCCGTGTCTATCAGGGCAAGATCTCCAAGGGAGACTTTATCCACAACATCAACAACAAGAAGAAGGTCAAGATCCCTCGTATCGTTCGTATGCACTCCAACGAGATGCACGACGTGGAGACGGCCGTGGCCGGTGATATCGTAGCCCTCTTCGGTATCGAGTGCGCCTCGGGCGACACCTTTACCGATGGTAGCGTCGAAATCACCATGACCTCGATGCACATTCCCGCGGCTGTGATGTCGCTGGCGGTAGAGCCGAAGGAACGTTCCGGTCTGCAGAACTTCTCCAAGGCTCTCAACCGTTTCTCTAAGGAGGATCCGACCTTCCGCGTTTGGCGTGACGAGGAGTCTGGCGAGACTTTGATCGCGGGAATGGGAGAGCTTCACCTTGAGGTTTATGTTGAGCGCATCAAGCGTGAGTATGCCTGTGAGGTCAACGTCGGAGCGCCTCAGGTCGCCTATCGTGAGGCCATCACCACTCCGACCAAGATCGATTACACCCATAAGAAACAGACCGGTGGTTCCGGACAGTATGCTAAGCTTGCTGGTATGATGGAGCCGCTGCCCGCTGACGCGGTCAACACCTATGAGTTCGTCAACGAGGTCGTCGGTGGTGTGATTCCTAAGGAGTACATTCCGGCTTGTGATAAGGGCTTCCAAGAGGCTCTCAAGAAGGGCATGTTGATCGAAGCTCCGGTTGTTGGCGTACGCTGTGTGGTCAACGACGGTAACTATCACCCTGTCGACTCTTCGGAAATGGCTTTCCGTATCGCGGCTCAGGCCGCGATTCGCGACTGCTACATGAAGGCCAATCCGGTCATCCTCGAGCCGATTATGTTGGTGGAGACCGCCGCCCCGGACGAATTTCAGGGCGCCGTCACCGGCGGTCTGAATCAGCGTCGCGGTGTAATCCTCAACTCGGAGACAAACGACGGATACGTGACCGTCCAGGCCCACGTGCCTTTCTCGGAGATGTTCGGATATGCCACAGTGCTTCGCTCCGGGACGCAAGGTAAGGGAGAGTTCTCGATGGAGTTCGCCAAATACGAACCCGTCCCGCGTAACACCCAGGCCGACATGGTGGAAAAACATAAAGCGGCCAAGATGGCCGGCGCCAAGAAGTAAGCTCGTCTTGTTCCTTGTTTCGAAAAAGCTGCTCCTTTAGGGGGCAGCTTTTTCGTGTGCCAGGAGAGCGACGCGCGAAAGTTTTCCAAATAGTCATGAAATTGTGACATTCTGTTTACAATTCACCCCCTCATTTCAGAAATTTTTCACTGGTCATATGATCGTAACCGGGTGTCAATATCCGTGTAACATCTTCACTCTATAGTCTACCTACAGTCCATCGATCAGGAGAATGAAATGTCATACGGTACACTTCGCCTCGACCGCAGAACTCTCGGGTATGATCCCGCCGGCCCTCTCCCGAGTGGTCCCCGACCGGCTATTTTACCGGCTATCCGCACCGTTTTCGGTGGGAACAACGGTACCACGGTCAGCACCACTTCGAATACCGGCGCTTCTCCCACCGTTAACTCCAACCAGCAGGTCGATACCGCTAGCGTCAGCTCGGGTGGTCAGACCTCGACCCAGGTTACCGTGGAGCCTTGGGGCAAAGGTAAGAACAGCTCCGTGGAAGGCATTCTCCGCAACCAGGGCTACTCGCTCCAAGAGATCTACGCCAAAGACGCCAACGGACAGACTTTGATCGACCGCGTCGCCAGCAGCAATGGACTGAAGAATCCCAACTTGATCCAACCGGGTCAGCAGCTCAATATTCCTTCTCGTGGTAGAGACGGGGCCGACGCGATGCAGCCCGGCGACAGCCAATCCGCCGGCATCCGCAACGGCAACACCACCGCAGGAACCTCGGTTCGAGTAGCTGGGGACGGAACCGTTCTGGGTAAGATGAGAACTCAGAACGGAACCAACCGCAATGCCGGTAGCAATACGGAGATGTCGGTCTCACCCGGCGGCCGCGTAGACTCTGGGGTTGCCGTCAGCCGCGACGGCACGATTGTCGGCGGCCGGATGACCGGCACCTCGGCCGACGGATCGGCTCGTGATACCGTCCGTACCCGCAACGACGGTAGCGGGATCGTCTCTGAATACACTACCGAAGCCGGGCGCACCCGCACCACCGTCAACGGCGGTGTAGTCACCCGCGAAACCAACGGCAACGAAGGTCAAGGTGTGACTGTGCGTGACGGGCGAACTGAGCGAGAGCGCGAGGGCTTCTTGGAGCGCACCTTCGGGCGCGGCTTCGACTGGATCACCGGCCACCGCGAACGGGCCGACGTCAACGGTGAGTCCATCGGAGGCGAGATCCGCAGATATCAAGACCCTCGCACTGGCGAAACCATCGTCACTGAAACTCAGAACGGTCAAACCCGGGTGGTCGGCAGCAGCGCCGGAGATTCTGACGACGGCATCGGTCAGCGTATGGCGCGCGCCGCCGACGAAACGATCGCGGGCTTCGGCCGTGCTATCGGGCTCGGTTAATTGGAACTCGCTCAAGTTCGACAACTGATCGACGATCTCGATCAACTGCTTGGCCTCAACGGGAACTTCTGGCCCGTTGAGGCCTCTTCGTCAACCGAGGTTTTGGAAACTCCCGAACAGCTGGAAGCTCTCTTTCATGCGCTGTTGGTGGACCTCTTCGGTCTTAAGGTGGAAGGTCTGTGATCTGTCTTTACTGCGAAACCGAGCTGCCCGACGACCAACCGCAGGCCTGTCCCGAGTGCGAGGCCGAGCACGACTCTCGTCCGCCCGTGGTGGGTGTCAATCACGTCAGCCAGTTGCTGGGAGCCTTGGACTCGTTTCGAGCCGAGGAGCTCGATAAAGAAGACTTCGAGGCCGCGGTCGAAGTGTTCGGAGAGATGCTCGATGCCTTCGAGCAGACCTGGCGCACCCGCGAGTCGACCCTGGCCAGCCGCCTTTCGAGTTCGCTCCAGCCTCGTTTCGAGAAGACTCTGCGGGGAATCGACGAGGCACTTGCCGGCGGATTCTCCGCCATGGAGCTGCTGGAGTCCCTGGCCGATGCGCCGAGCGAGGAAGGCTTCAAGCGAGCCGAGGCCGCGCTTATAGCCTTCTTCACCACCATCTGCGCCAACGCCGCGCAGGCCCTTTCGGAGTTCGACTCACTCAAGGCACAGGCCGCGACCTCCGGCGCCCTCTTCAATCTCCCTTCCGTCTGATTTCAACGGGCGATGGCGGAAAGAAGCAGGTCTCATCCCATCGCCGCTGTGTCGGGCGACGGCCGCCGAATGGTGAAGACTGCCTCACCCGAAGGTTGCTTCGAGGTTTGGGATTTGGTGGCGGAGGAGTTGCTCCTCACCTTCCAGGTGGAGTTGCCGGACTATGCTTATTTCGAACGAGTGGTCATGGACAGCCGGGGAGAGAAGATCCTGTTGGCCATCTCCGACGCCACCGGTGCTCTGGTTTGCGGGCATGACGGTCGCCAACTTCATCGCTTGCAACGTCCTCAAGGCCCCTCCCCACATATGACCTACACTCGGGGGGCGACTCTCTCCGACGATGGGAGCTTGGCCGCTCTGGGCATCAACAGCGATTGCTATGTCTTTTGCACCCGCACCGGCGCCATGCTCCGCTCGTTCGGCCTGGAGCATCCCGGAGATCACCGCGATGTCTTTCCGCTCTCCTGGAAAGGCCGGTTAGCTTACAGGCTTCCCTCCCGGCTGCTCAAAGTCGCGCGCTGGCTGCCCCAGCCGATTCCTTTCTTTGGAGGAGAGATCACCTGCCTCGACATCAGCGGTTGCAACCGTTACCTTTTCGCGGCATGCGAGTCTTACTTTTACCGCGAATGGGAAATCGTGACCGGCAAGCTTGTTTGTGACAACTGGAGCAGCGACTCTCAGAAGATGAGTTTGCCGGGATTCTCCGGCCAAGGTGGAGTCTACGGCTATCAGTGCGACGTGCGCTTGGACGCCAGTTTTCGGCCCGCCGCCTTGCGCGCCCAGGAAGTCCTGGTGGACGGATTCCGCTATGACGGCGTGACCTTTCAGTCTCTCTCTCCACCTTACGAGGTGTTGGCGAAGATATCCGCCGGGGAGGGCCAGATTCTAGCCGCCGGTGTTCTAGACGGCCGGCCCTTGGTCGTTCGGCTGGAGAATGATGGGCGCATTGAGGTTTTGCGGGACTTGAACAGGATTCGTGCGAGGTCTACGAACGGAAGATCCGTCGTTGACGCTGGCGCCGGAGAAGGATAGGCTCACGGGATGAAAAAACTTCGTGTTCTTGCTCTCGTCGGTCTTCTCTCTCTCACGGGTTTCGCCGCTACCCAGGTGACGGTGGAGCTGGCTGGAAAAAAAGTGACTCTCGATTCCGTCCAAGTCGACGGAAAGACTTACGTGTCCTTGGCTCAGCTGAAGGCTCAGCTTTCCACTCAAGGCGGGGCCAATCAGCTCTCGGCTTCGGAAGGAGTACGCAACGAGTGGCTCTTCAACGGAGTCTGGCGAGTCAAGGTCGCAGAGGTGACCTGGGACGCCGAGGAGTCCCAGTGGGTGGTTCAGTTAAGCGTGGCCAACGGTAGCGATAAGACCCGCAGGATGGCGGATAACGGCTATAGCAGCAACGGGATTGACGGAGTCTTTTTGGTCACCGAGTCGGGTGAGTCGAAAGTTCCGGGGGTCAACGCCTCCAACGCTTTCCAAGATGATTTTGGCCTCAAGGAGCTGCCTCCGGGGGGTCAATCCACCGCCACCGTTCGCTTCCTAGGGACGGCTCAGGATAAGCCGGTCAAGTTTCTTCTCGAGATGCACCCCGTGGCCGGCCTTCCTTTCTCCAAGCAGCCTAGTTTTCGAGTCGATCTGACTCAGACGAAGTGAGCCCCGGCTTTTGAGACAACTCGGGAAGCCCACGGCGGTTAAGTCCAGCTATGGCGCGAGCACTTCGAGACAAACTGGCCATTTTAGCCGATGCCGCCAAGTACGACGCCTCCTGCGCCTCCTCCGGGAGTCGGGCCAAGCGGGAGGGTCAGGGCGTGGGAAGCACCGAGGGGATGGGGATCTGCCATTCCTACACCCCGGACGGGCGCTGTGTTTCGTTGCTGAAAATTCTGTTGACCAACTACTGTATCTACGACTGTAAGTTCTGTATCAACAGGGTCAGCTCCTCAACTCCCAGGGCGCGCTTTTCTGTCGAGGAAGTGATTCGACTGACTTTGGAGTTCTATAAGCGCAACTATATCGAAGGTCTGTTTCTTTCCTCGGGCATCGTGCGCGATCCGGACTACACCATGGAGCAGATGGTGGAGGTGGCGCGTCGCCTTCGCGAGGAGCATGGTTTCCGAGGCTACATCCACCTCAAGACCATCCCCGGCGCGGCCGATGAGCTGCTCTTGCGAGCCGGCCGGCATGCCGATCGCCTGAGTGTCAACATCGAGCTCCCCACCGAGGAGGACCTGCGCCAACTGGCCCCCGAGAAGAATCGAGCCAGCCTGGAGCAGAACATGGCCGTGGTGGAGGAGAAGATCCAGGAACTCCAGGAGCCGGCTTGGGGTCGGGCCAGAGCTCCCATCTTTACCCCGGCCGGCCAGAGCACCCAGATGGTGATCGGCGCCACCTCCACTGCCGATCGAGAGATTCTCTCCACCGCCTCGCACCTTTACCGGAGCTACGGGCTGCGACGGGTGTACTACTCCGCATTCTCTCCCATCCCGGACGCCCACTCTCGTCTGCCTCTGCAAGCTCCGCCACTGGTCAGAGAGCATCGTTTGTATCAATCGGATTGGCTGATTCGCTACTACCAGTTCGAGGTGGACGAGCTGTTGCCCCACGAGCGGCCCACCCTGCGTCTCGACGTGGACCCGAAGACCGCCTGGGCTCTCGAGAATCGTGACTTTTTTCCGCTGGATGCCAACAGAGCCAGCCGGGAGGCGCTGCTACGCGTGCCTGGCCTGGGGGTGGGAACGGTCGAGAAGATCCTGCGACAACGTCGACATCGAGCGATGCGTTGGGACGATCTGCGCAAACTGCGCGTGGCGGTTGACCGAGTGAGACCGTTTCTCATCCTCTCCGACGGCGGCCCGCCCAAGTGGGCCGAAGGAGACGAGCTGCTTCGCCGTCTTCTACCTTCGGGCGAACAGCTCCACCTGGCCTTTGAGAGCCGTGAGCTTTGAGCAGTGGCGCGAGCGGGCTAGAGAGCTGCTCAAGCTGGGTGTTCCCCCGGCCGAGGCGTGCTGGACGGACGGCCAGACTCAGCTGTTCGAGGAGTCGCCGAGCCGCGGGACCGCCATCAACGCTCCTAGAGTGCCTCGGGAGTTTCTCCTCCTGGCCGAGAAGGCGTGCTGTTATCGACACCCAGCGCGCTGGGCCTTGCCCTACAGGATCCTCTGGCGCCTCAACACGGGGGAGCCGAACTTGCTCGAGATCGCCTCCGACCCCGACGTGCTCAAACTCCGGGGGATGGCGGGCGCCGTGGACCGCGACGTCCATAAGATGCACGCCTTCGTGCGCTTTCGCCAGAGCGAGGATGGGGCCTACGTGGCCTGGTACGAGCCGGTCCACCTGGTGGTGGAGCTCGCCTGCCCCTTTTTCGCTCGGCGTTTCGACACCATGCGCTGGTCCATTCTTACTCCCGATCGTTGCGCTTTCTGGGATGGCCGAAATCTGACCTACGGACCCGGTTTGAGCCAGGCCCGGACGCCCACCGTCGATAGCGTGGAGGAGCTGTGGAAGACGTACTACGCCAACATCTTCAACCCGGCCCGAGTGAAGCTCCGGGCCATGACCTCGGAGATGCCCAAGCGTCATTGGAAGACCATGCCGGAAACCGCGCTCATCCCCGAGATGTTGGCCCAAGCCGAAGCTCGAGTGGAGAGCATGTTGGCTCACTCTCGGGCGGGTGACCCGGGGGTGAGTCCCGCCCAGGGGGCCTCCGAGCTGGTCGAAGCCGGAGGGACGCTGGCGGAGCTCGCTAGACTAGCTGGAGGATGTCAAGCCTGCGAATTGTACCAAAAGGCCACCCAGACGGTTTTCGGCGAAGGCCCGAGCTCGGCCCGAGTGATGCTGGTGGGGGAGCAGCCGGGTGATCAGGAGGACAGGAAAGGGCGACCTTTCATCGGCCCGGCCGGGCAGCTCCTGCGCCGGACTTTAGCCGCCGCGGGCCTTGGCGAAGAGGAGCTCTATTTCACCAACACGGTCAAACACTTTCGTTGGGAGCCCTCACCATCGGGTGGAAAGAGGCGACTCCACCAACGGGCCACCGTCCGTCAGATTCAGGTTTGCCAGGGCTGGCTGGAAGGAGAGATTCGGCTGCTCCAACCTCGAGTACTTATTTGCCTTGGCGCCACGGCGGCTCAGACCCTTCTCGGTTCGGGGTTCCGTCTGGGCCGAGACCGGGGACGATGGATCGACTCTCCTCTGGCTCCCAGGGTGATGGCCACCGTCCATCCGAGCTTTCTATTGCGCTTGAGCGACCCGGACGAGCAAGAGCGACAGAAGGGGCTGTTCCTGCGAGACCTCCAGCTCGCCCGGGAAGCGCTTGAGTAGGCGATTGACGTTTTGGTGACGTTTTCTTGGCGCCGGACAGCTAAAGTGGCTTTATCGAGAAAAGGAGAGATTCCATCGTGCAGATTTCCACCAACAAAGTAGCCAACACCACTGTTCGTGTCGCCAAACCTAAGACCGAGAAACCCTCGCGAGAATCGGCCCCGGTCGACTCCTTTTCTAGTGGAGTGAGCGGTTTCTACAAGGAATACAGGTCCGCCATCCACATCGGGGGTGGGGCCCTATTAGGCGCGGGCATCGCCGCCGTCGGCGGTGGACTCACCGGCTCGGCTGTGATGTCGGCGGCCGGGAGCGGGGCCTTGGGTGGGTTTCTGATCAGCTCGCCTCGGGAAGCGCTAACCACCGCGGGAGGTGCGGTTTTGGGAGCCACGATCGCGACTCTGGCGGGTATGCCGGGCGCCGCGGTGGTCAGCGCAGCAGGAACCGGGGCCCTTATCGGTTTCGTCATCGGCTAGATTCAAGAAACCGAAGCCGTCGCTGGACGTTAAACGCTCTCGCGTGATCATCGTTCAGCTGTTCGACCAGCCTTTCGCTAAAGCCCAGAAGGCCCTGCCTCGCTTGCAAAAGCTCGGCGTCACTCACATCCTGGTATCGCCCCCGCAGAAGAGTCACTCCAGCTCTCGCTGGTGGGGGCGATACCAGCCGGTCGACTTTACCCGTATCGAGGGCCCGCTCGGTGACGCCGGAGACCTGCACGCCCTTTGCCTTGCCGCCCGACGGAGTGGTGTGGCAGTGGTAGCCGATACCGTCATTCATCACCTCAGCAACGAGTCGAGATACGTGAGGATGCGTGGAAGCCGTATCCTCTCGGCCCAGTATCCAAATTTTTGCCACAACGATCTGTCCGGGGTTCATCGCTTGGGAAAGGGGAGGGGACTTCCCATTCTGGACACTCGATCTCCCTGGGTCAGAAGCCAGTTGCGACGATACCTTCATGATCTTTTCGACCTGGGAGTGCGAGGCTACCGGTTCGATTCGGCCAAGCATCTCGATCCTCACCTGTTTCCTTATCTTTTGGAGGGTCTTCCGCCGGTCTTGAGTTTCGGAGAGCTCGTCTACACGGAACCCGAGCATTTTCCGGCGGAGTACTGGCGCAGTATGAGGGGGTACGATTTCCCTCTGGCGGCGCACCTCAAGCGCGCCTTCGCCCACGGGGGAGACCTCGGCTCCTTGCTTCATCCTCGCTGTCTCTGGGGTCCGCTCTCGGTCCCCTTCGTCAACCACCATGACCTGATCAAAAACCGTAAGGGCTTTTCCACCTTCCGGATCGCCGATCTGACGGACAGGCGCCTGGCCTATGCCTACATCCTGGGGCGAGGAGAGGGGGCGCCTCTGATCTACGGGACCGACATGCGACACCCGGAGGTGAAAGCGGGTCTGGCCTTTTACCGCTTTTGCGAAGAACTCCCAGCTGTTCCGGTGGCGGCTGGTCGAAACTTTTTAGCTCTCCGTCGAGGCTCCGTTGGTCTTTTAGCCATCAACAAGGCGGGGATTCCCACTGAGGTGACCGCCGAGCTCGCACCCGGAATCTATCGGGATCTTGTTACAGGTTGGAGCGGCTCGACTTCGTATGGGCGACTTCACTGGAGAGTTCCGGGCCGAAGCGCGGCTCTGCTGGTCAAGGTCGAGTGACTTCTCAAGCTGGCGGAGGGGCCTTGCGTCGTCGCTGAGAATTCTCTTTTATGCGACGGGATGGGGGAAGGGAGAAATGGTTGGACCGGGGAGTCTCCCTGGTGGAATCGTTGGTCGCGATGACCATGCTCTCTCTGGCCGGCGCGGCTCTGGTAAGTCTTTTGGTCTCCAATCGAGTGGCCATTCGTACACAGGAGCAGCGTCTCTTCGCCGCGACGCTTGCCGCGACACGACTTGAAGCCGCCGGCCGGGGTAATTTTTTGTCTCTGAACGGAGAGCCCGAGGTGTTGGAGGAAGGCAACGTCAGCTACACCGTGAGAAGCGAGGCGTTCGAAGTCGTGCCGCCGATGGTCGGGGTGAGGCGAGTGCGTAGCACGGTGGCCTGGACATATCGGAGCGTTCCACGCCAAGAGTTTCGCGAGCGGATTTTCACCCGAGGGCAGATGTGAAAAGGTGGGGCCAAAGTTCCAGGACCCGTGGGTTGACGCTAGCGGAGCTTCTGGTACTGCTCGCCCTGGCTGGCCTCCTGGGGGGGATCATCGTTCGGCTTTTGAGCGCCGTGCTGGCCCATTCGGCGCGGGACGAGATTCGGGCTCGTCTGCAACAAAGAGCGATGCTAATTCTGCGCCGGCTCCAAGTCGACCTCGAGACCACCAATCCGGCGGGATTCTCTCTTGTGACCCCGGAGGACCCCGCGAGGGAAATCCTGGCCCTGGCCTTTCAACCGATCGCTCGGGTGACGGCCCAGGCTACTGTGGAGCGGGCTTCGGACCGTCTGATTCTTTGGGCCTATCGCCCTGAGCGGCGACAGCTTTGTCGAGACGAATGGAACTCCGTCTTTCCCCCTCCCTTGCCCCTGCCGCCTCTGCAGCCGAAACGACTGGAGCCCCAGGAGTTCGCGCGGTTGCTCGGGGTTGAAACTCCGAGACGTGAGGAGTATGAGGGAGTCTCCAAGCTGTCCCTTCATACCGCGGTGACTCCGCCTAACATCCCTGACCCCCTGGAACTCGAGATCGAGCTGACAGGTCAGGCCGTGGCTAACTCTGTCGAAAGAGTGCGCCTGTTGTCCACTCTGCGTGTCGAGAACGGCTTGTGAGGCTGTTCGCGTTCTGGCTTCTGATGACGGTCCTTGGATGGGCCGCGCCGGAATCCACCACCGTCCCGGTATTCTTTGTCACCGAGCCGGAGGGGATGAAAATCTACAAGGTCCGTGAGACATCTCTCGACTTCCTTGGTCACTCGTCTTCGCGTCAGCCGCTAGCCATCACGCTGACGCCATATGACCAGCAGACTGTGCGCTTTCTGGTTCTGCCTCCTGACCGAGAGGTTCCGGAGAGTCTGTCGGGTCAGAATATTCAAGTGACGCCGACTCGCCAACTTCTGGAACTGCGCCGTGTTCCCAGCTATGGAACCATCGAGGTGTCGGTGAGCTTTCCACGCAGGTGGGAATCGGTGTGGGAACGTCACGCCTTGAGTCTGACCGGGATAGGGCTCTTATCGCTAGTCTTTCTGGGATACCTCGGGCGGCATGCCCGGACACGAAGGGTTGCTCAGATGGCTGACCGAGCCCTTCTGTCGGCTCAGTCTAGAGTTTCACCTTCCCGGGATCCGGTCGTCGGATCGACGATTGGAAAGTACATGGTGACCGGGCTTCTGGGAGCCGGAGGTATGGGAACGGTTTATCGAGCGATCGAGCTGGCCAGACCCGAGCGCGAGGTCGCGCTCAAACTAGGGCACCTTCATACCCTGGGAGATTCGGAGGCCAAAGCTCGATTCCAGAACGAGATCGCGGTAGCGAGCCGTTTCGTCCACCCACATATTATTCCCGTTCTAGATTTTGGGCATCACCTTGACATGCCGTATCTGGTGATGCCGGTCATCGAGGGGGGGACGCTTCGCGATCGAATCGCCGACGGTCCTCTCCAGCCTGATGAGGCCTTACAACTGCTGGCACCTGTCTTTTCGGGTTTGAGCTACGCTCACCAGAAAGGGATCGTTCACCGGGACATCAAGCTGGAGAATATTCTCCTCAAGAACGTGCCTCCCGGTGAGAAAGAGCATCCGTTGATTTCGGATTTTGGACTGGCGGGTTTCGCCGGATCGGGGCTGAGCCCGATTGGAGGCACTCTCAATGTCATGTCTCCCGAACAGTTTCATGGGCGATACAGCCCGACCAGCGACCAGTACGCCCTGGGAGTTCTTCTGTTCGAGGTGCTGACCGGCCAAGCCCCCTTCTCCCACGACAGCTCAGTCGCACTGGCGTATGCTCACCTCAATGTCGCTCCCCCCCGTTTGAACGAGATCTTACCTTCTCTTTCCTCGGAGTTGGCCGACCTGGTGGGCAAGATGTTGAGCAAGGAGCCGGAGGAGCGCTATCGGGACCTGGAAGAGGCTTTAACGGCCTTCACGAGCGCGGTGAGTTCTCGGCCCGGCGCTCCCTCATCATGAGGATACGAGGACGGGAGGCGTCGGGAGCTAACTCGCTCAGACGAAAATCGAGAAAGAGTCGTTCCGCTGGAGCCTGGTTGACCAGGCTGAGATAGTTCTCGAACATGGAGCGAAACGGCTCGTGGTCGATATGGCAGAAATCTCGTGGCGGTGAGATCAGCCGGCGGACCTCGTCCCCACGCAGGATGGTGACATTGGGATTGTTCACGTCGTTTCGTTGCGGGTCGCGGCCGTTATCGCTGGCAATGCAGCGAACGGCCCAGCGCATCTCTTCCTCGGTCACCCCAAGTAGAAGATAGTTTTTGTCCCAAATCTTGCGTCTGTCGTTGTTTCCGCCACTGCCGGGATTGTTGGGTCGCTGATCCTCATCTTCCTCAAAGAGGAAGCGAACGTCGTAGAGAGGTTGGCCAAAGCTGTCGGTTCGACGGTTGATCTGTAACCAGAAGTCATCGTTGTGGGGGGCCCGGTCTCCGCCACCACCTTGAGCGAGGCCATTGCTGAGACGACTTGAATCAATGGGCGCGACTCCCGACAGAAAAGCCGAGGTCCCTGTCTGCACAAGATTGACATTGGTCAGGTTGAGCCCACCATCATTTTGTGAATCGGCGCCGTTGACCACGATAGTGCCGAGAAGAGTGATCTCTTCGCAGACGACACTCCCTTCACAGTAGAGTAATCCCTGGAAGAAGTAGGAGCTGGCTTCGCGTCCACGGAGAGTGAGATCTCCGCCCGCCGCGCACACGATGCTGTCGCCGGTCCGTAGGGTGGAACCCTGGGCCATGGTGAGGTTTCCCGTGACCAGGATCGCTCCGGTTCCGGTCACGGGTCCATTGACGGTGAGATCCCCTCGCACGCAGAGCAGACCTCCGTCAAGCTCGACGGAACTCACGGTCTGACTGCTGTCAAAGACCCGATAGTCTTTGATGGGAGTCTTTTCAAAGTAGGGTGGGCGGCTGGCCAACGCGTCAATGCGGTCGATATGCGCTGGAATGTCGATGCGAGGAAGCTCGGCCGGGTCGGATCGGTTTTGGATACGCCCTCGAACAATGCTGGAGGGATGGATGTGGACCTCTCCGGAGCTCTGGGCATCACCATAGATATCGCTGGTGGGCCCGATCTCCATGGGCTCTCCGCTCAAGGAGCGGATGGAGGCTGGTTCAAGCTGATCGGGAGGCACACCGCTCAGGCCGCGCTCCGCGGTGTAGAGGCCGGGGTCGCGCAGAGCGGCCAGAGTGAGGCCTTTGACCGAGACTTTCCCCGAGGCGGCGGCCCCGGTGGAAAACGGCGGGCGATGGTAGATCGCGTCTATGATCACCCGGGAGGGCCCGCTCTTTCCCAGGGCCACGAGATGCACCGAGTTTCGCGGAACGGACCCGGCCTCTCCGGGAACAGCGGCGTCGATTCTGAGGTTGTTAACCGACGTCTCGACACCGAGCCCCCTTGCCTGACTCGGGTTAAAAGTGACGACGCCTAGAGCCTCAGCCCCGTACCCTTCGGCGGGCGGTACCTCGACAGTCTCCTCGGCGGAACCTCGGGTACCCCAATCCGGGTCGGCTTTTATTCGAGCGAAGGCAAGACTTAGCGCGGAACGGGCCAGGTCGCGGCACTGCGCCTGGGTATCCAGACGCGATTCGAACATCGCGTTGAAGCTGGTCGTCGAAGCCGCGGTGAAGGCCAGCAGAAAGCAGATCGCCAGAGCCAACACGGCACCGCCGAGTGAGAAGCCTCTTCTTCGTGAATGTTCCTCCGTCACTGTTATTTTAGTTTCCCTCTAAAGCGACTCGAGTAAAGCGACCATGGGTAGCATCATAGCGATGACGGATAAGCCCGTGAGCAGTCCCACCACAGCGAACATGAACGGTTCCAGGAGTGCCAGCAGCGATCTGACCGTTTGCTCGAGCTGCATTTCCAGCAACCCGGCCAGACGAGCTAGAGCCTTGGGAAGGGAGCCGCTCTCAACCCCTACCTCCACGGTGGAGAGGAAGAGCCTGTCGAACACGCCGCTGGAGGCTAGACCTTCCACGACCTCGGCGCCATCAAGGATGCGTTTCCTGGACTCCATCACTCCATCGATGACAACAGGATTTCCCGTGGCCTGAGCGGCCAGCGGTAAGGATTCGTAAAGACTCAGTCCCGCGCTCTGGCACACACCAAGGACGTGGGCGAAACGAACGGTGGCCGCTGTGGTCAAGATGCGGCGGCAGGGAGGGATCGCCATGAAGAAGAGGACGGCTCGACGACTCAGATACTCCCGACTTTCGCTATGAAACAGCACCCGCGAGAGGCCTAGAAAGAGCACCGTCATGCCCAGGAAGAACCAGGGAGAACGGAGCAGGTCGGAAACCATCATCAGGCCACGTGTCAGGCTGGGAACCGGTCTTCCCTGCAGGCCCAGGCCCTCAAGCACGCCTCCGAAGATCAGTGGGGGCAAAAGCATGGCCGCTAGTAGACACAAAGACACGACCAGGATGGGATAGCCAAGAGAGGCGCGTAGCTGGTGGGTGAGGCGATGTCCACGTTCTTCCAGGGTGGCCAACTCGCGCAGGACCCGAACTAGCGCTCCTGTCTTGACCCCTACTTGCAAAAGTCGAATCGAGGTGGCGTTAAAGAGCTGTGGGTGTTTTCCGGCCGCGGCCGGAAGCGACTCGCCTCGCGTCAGCTCTCCGGCTACCGAGCGACAACTATCCTCGACAAGGGAGCTTTCCGCCGAGTCTCCGATAAGATGCAGAGCTTCAGTCAGAGGGATTCCCGCTTCAAACATCGTGGCCAGCGAGCGGAAAACGATCAGCCGATCCGCTCCAGAAATAGGCCTTTCCCTCACTCTGTTAGGTTCCAAAAGTAGCGCGGCTTTCCTTGACGGCTTTAAGCAAAGGAGCTGAAGTTGATGTTCCGAAAAAGAAATGCCTATGTTCCATCGTAATCTTAAACTGATTGTTTTTTTGTTGTGTCTTGCTCTTCCCGTCGTCGCGGACGGGCCTTCGGTCTTTGACTCTCTGGCTGAGCTCGACGGGAAGTCGTTTTCCGGTCGGATGGTGTATCCGGATGACCCCAATCACTCGATGAATCAGCCGATGACGATCACGGTGAAAGTCATTTCTCAAGATGAGATTCGTGTCCCGTTTCAGGTAGGGGAGGACCGCTCTCGGACCTGGATTCTTCGTCGAGGCTCGGAAGGGATCTCGCTCAAGCACGATCACCGTCACGCCGACGGTACTCCGGACGAGCTGACAAACTACGGTGGAGTCGATAGTGCTCAGGTCCTGGGTCGACAACTGGTTTTCCCGGCGGACGACGAGACTAAGGCAATGCTGCCGGAAGCCTCGACCAACGTCTGGTCGTTTCGGCTCTCTCCCGACGGAAAGCAGCTTTTTTACTATCTCGAACGTCACAAAGAGTCACGTTTTGAGGCGCAGTTCGACCTTTCACGGTGAGAGTCGTCTGCCTTAGCGACACTCACGGCAATGTCGATCTTGAGGTCCCCGAAGGGGACCTCTTGATTCACACGGGTGACCATAGCAAACGGGGAAGTCCTCAGGAGCTCGAACAAGCGGCTCGCTGGTTACGTTCCTTGCCCCACCCGCACAAGGTGATCCTGGCCGGGAACCATGACTTCGCGTTGCAGATATCAGAGGATGAAACGCGGGAGCTGTTCTCGCCTATGACCTATCTGCAGGACCAGGAGGTTACCATCGAGGGGCTTCGCATCTACGGAAGCCCCTGGACGCCCACCTTCGGCGGGGTGTGGGCTTTCCAGTCATCGGACCTTGCCTCTGTGTGGGAGAAAATTCCAGACGGTATCGATATCCTGCTCACCCACGGACCGCCCGCGAGGATTTTGGATCGAACCTTCGCCAGGGAGCGCGCGGGCTGTCCGATGCTTGCCGAAAGGGTCGCCTCGGTCCGTCCTAAGCTTCACGTTTTCGGTCACATCCACGAAGCTTTCGGGGTGGAAAGGCAGGGGGAGACACTTTTTGTCAACGCCAGCAATAGCGCGATCGGATACGTCTATCCGCAGCCGGTTCACGTGCTTGATTGGGATGGGCAGGCCTTCACCCAGGTCACCGCTTGGACCGCCGCCGAGCCCTTGTGGGCCTTTCTGGTCGACCGGTGGGGAGAGCCGATCGACCTTCGCGATGTCACCGAGGATCAGCTTCAGGCCACGGAGTATCTCGGTCAGGTTTTCTGGCTTGATTCCAGCGCGTGGCCGCTCCGTTTCTACGACAGGAGCCGGCTGGCGAATCCCGCCTCGGCGGTCCCCCTGACCTTCGGAGTGAAAATCTCCCGAGGCTGGCTGGACATTCTCAACACCAATCGCTGGTCTTCGCTGCCCTAACAGCCGAGATGGCCTGATCTAAAGTTACAGGCGCTGGGCACAGAACATGTTGGTGATGTAGGGAAAGGTGACGGATGTCGCTCCGGCGAGGCTAGGCTCCTGGTCGATGATCTCTTGAGCCCGAGCCAGGAAGGCTTCTTGTTCCTGAGGCGGCATCGCGGCCACGAAGCTGATGGAGCGCATCCGCTCAAGCACGACGGTCTCGACCGGTCCGCTCTGGCTATGCCGGGCATCTTGGCGCGCGAGCGGACCGAACTCGGGGTGAGGGAAAACGGTGGCGAGTAGCTCCGGGCTGTAGCGAGGGAGCTCGCCTTCTTTTTCTCGCCACAGGTCGCCAAGTCTTGCCACCCAGCCCTCGGACTCGTCTCGAACATTCCAGATCAGGCCTAGCTGCCCACCGGCGCGAAGAACGCGAGCGAATTCGTCCAAGACCTGGGCGGTGGCGAACCAATGGAACGACTGGGCGCAAACCACGGCGTCAAAGGCACCGTCAGGAAAGGGGAGCCGCTCGGCCATCCCCTCCACCGACCGCAGGTTGGGAAAGAGCTCCTGGAGCCGGTCGCGCATCGCTGTCACGGGCTCCACCGCGATCACCTCGGCTCCCGTGGCGACTAAGAGCTTGGTGAATTTGCCGGTTCCAGCCCCAACTTCCAAGACGCGACTGGTGGGCCTTATCCCGAGGGAGTCTCGGAGCCAGGCGGCAGCCTCGGAGGGGTATTCGGGACGAGCCTTGGCATAGGCTTCGGCCTGGCTGGAGAATCCAGAAACCGCGGTCGGGTGAAGTTGAGGGTCGTCGGGCAAGTCTCTCATCGAAGTAGTTCGGTGACGTACTCCACTTGGTGGGCTTCGGTCAGGCGAGGAATCTCCCATTTGCGAATCAGGCGCTCCATGACGGTGGCCGGCACCACCGCGTCGCGGTTAAGATTTTGTGTCAACAGGCGGCCTCGAGGTGCTTCTAGATAGATGATTGTGACCTGGGCTCCGTATTCCAAGAACAGCCCGAGGGGCTTTTGTCGCATCTGGGCGCTGATGTTGGTAGCGTTCCAGACAAAGTTTCGGCGCTTACGAAGGTGCTCACGAGCGAGCTCTCGGGCCGCGTCGATGACCGCGCCTTGAGGTTCGGTAGGCGCGACCCCCATGCTGATCCGCAGGGCGTCTAAAGAGACGACCGGCCAATCTCTGTAGTGCTGGGAGATCCAGGTGTCCTTCCCGGCTCCCGGTAATCCGCTGAGCATCACGACATGGCAGCGGAAGTCCTCGAAGGGTGCCTGATCGGGGAGGTGCCATTTCTCCTGGAAATAGAGGTAGCGGCCCGCAGAGGAGGCGAACTCGGCCGGTCGCTCCTCGACCCCCGTTTCGCGGGAAAGCTCGCGAAAGAGCTCCAAACGTTCCAAGAGATCCTTCTGATCGCTACAGATGCGCCCCAAAATATCGGCCTCGACCAGAATGGAGAGTAGCTGGCAGCGGCAATCCAGGCTGATCCGGCGGAGCAGGAGCTCAGGATTTTCTCGCTCCAGGATCCAGGTCGGAGTCATGTGGTGAGCGACCAGCCCTACGATCTCCTCGCGAGCCTCGAACGGACAGTCCAACTCCCGCAAGATTCGCCTGGCCTGAAAGCTCCCTTTGAGGGCATGGCCGGGCGAGCTGATTCGACCGTCGTCACTAACGATATGGCAATCCGGTTTAGCGATATCGTGAAGTAGGGCGGCCCAGGCCAGACGTTGCTGCTCCTCGGGGGTGGAGTTCTGAAAGCCTGGAAGCTCCACCAGAGCGCGACAGACCATGCCGGTGTGAACCAGCGTGTCTCCCTCGGCGTGGTGGATAGGATCCTGGGCGCAGCCATCCAGACGGACAAGCCAGGGAGTCTTCTCCGTTAGCAGCCGGTCGAAAAATTTCGCCTGGGCTATGTCAGGGAGCAGCCAGGTCACGATCCACCCCCGAACAGGTCCACGCCCGGGGCCAATCGGTTGGGTAAGGTCGGGCGGTCACGCCAATGGCTGCCGGAGTCGGCGATGGCCTGGAGGAAGTTGTGGCGCACCCACTTGTAACGCTCGCTGACCACTCCGGATTCCTCGACTTTGACGTAGAGGCCCTCAGCGGTGTCGTGAAGGTCGGTCTCTTTGAAGACCCTCTCGGCATCTTGGCCCAGCGAGGCGGCTTGGTCTTTCAGGCTGTCTTTCCAGCTCGAGCTCTTGTACAGGCTGGGTTTTAGCAGCGCCTCGGGCTTCTTGAGCTCCTTGCCGTCGCCGCTCAAAAGAACCGGGACCGAGACAACCGGAGTGCCGGCCAGCATTTCATGCCGCCGGGGCGTGGAGAGAAAGACATCCTCGACTCTGTCGTAGATGTCGAACTCCATGAAGTAGTGAGGGAGATGATCGTAGTAGACGGTGTGTTTGGCGTAAAGCCATTCTCCGTACATAATGTAGCGATCGGTCAGAAGCTCCCAGAATTGCGTGGCAAAGCATGAAGCCCAGGTCTTCAAAAGGCCGAACTGCTCCTCCCGTGGCCCACCCTCGAGATAGTGCCCCCGACTCTGCAGTAGCAGCTCCCGGTCGGAGGTGAAGCTGACCGCGCAGTTGGCGCCGTCGACCTTCTCCTCCACCACCACGGAACGGCCCACCAAGTGGCGAAGCGGAACCTGCTCGAGGTCCTCGTCGCCCGGCTGCAACTTTGATCCTTGAAGATGAGGAGTACGCGGATATTTACGGATGGGGTGCATGAAGGCGGACCTTTATAAGCGCCCAATGGCATGGACGTGCAAACTGCCCCGCGAAGCGTATCCTTAAGGGCTGCAGCCCGAAGCCGTATCGGGATAGGGGGCGAAGTTGTCGACAAGTTGGTTGACCGGCGTCACTGTTTTATTACCGCCGCTGTCGTAAGCGACTGTGAAGACGTGCCACCACCGCTGGTTCTCGCCGGCCGGAGGGCGAAATCCACCGATTCGTCCCGTGCTGTCGAACACTTCCACGAAAGCGTTCGATTCATTGAAGTTGGAGTCTCCACCGTAGTTGAAAACGGCGTACTGATAGGCGCCTTGGAAGCCGGAAACGATCGTGGTCGTTTCCGGTCCAAACGAACTGGTATCGTCGAAGTCCAGAGCGGCGTTAGGGCACGAGGTCAGGCTACCTTTGCGCAAGTAGTAAATGTGGTACGGGGTGGTTGGCGGGAGGAAGAGGTGAGCGTCGAGATCGATAGGTCTTTCTCCCCAGCTGAGAACCGCGCGGAACTGTCCCGTCGGAACCGGAGCCGAGAGGGCGGTCCCGATCTGCACGGTCCCTCCGTTGTAAGTGATAGGACGCTCGCTGGTGAGTAGGTCGGGGGCCTCGGCTCTGACCGTGTAGTTCCCCGCGGAGATATTTCCGAAGCCATAGACGCCGTTGGAATCCGTGGTAGTTGTAGCGATGGTCGCACCGCCGCTATCGAGCAAAGTCACGGTGGCTCCCACCACCACGCTACCGTCAGCGGCTCGCGTCACCTGTCCGGAGAACCCTCCGAGCGGGCCGCTAGGACTAAATGAGCCCGGTAGCCCGCTGCCGGGCTTCACGTCTTCGAGACGTGGTCCACCGCTACCGCCGTCACCAAGGTTACCGAACTGACCGTATCGAGCCGCTAGCGCGGCCGCTGATTCGGAGTCGCTACTATCGCTGTCGCAAGAGGTCAAACCAAGGACCAGTAAAGCGGCCGAGATGAGGCAAAGACAGACACTACGAAGAGAACGAACATGAACACCCATCTCTTCGCCTTCGCTGGGGGGAGAAGGAGTCCTTGCCCGTGACATTTTGTTCAAAATTTTGCCAAATTTTTAAGCTTCATAAGCGATATAGTCGTTCCTATAGATAATAATAACGATCCCAAAGGACGACTATGCTCATTCACCACTCGACAATCCATCCCGCTCACTCTCACGGCGTTTCTCCAAGAATCTTGACCGAAGCTCTCGGATCCCCACGTCAGATCGAGGAGCATTCTCACCTTCACGATGCTTCCGGCGACGGATTCGTGGCCTCCTCTCGGGTTTCCGAGAGGCCCAAGGCTTCCAGTACCCCTGGCACCGTCGCGGTGAAGTCGGACAAGAAGATCGCTTACGATGAGGTGATCGAGTTGACCCGAGCCATGGTTCGTATCGACTCCACTTCCAAGAATAGGGTCCCCGGTGAGAACGCGGTGGTGGCAGTGGCGGAGAACTACGCCAAAGAGGCAGGTCTGGAGACCCAGCGTATTCCCACGGTCAACGGTCGGCAGCTTCTGGTCGTCACTCTACCTGGAAAGAATCCGGACCTCGGTTCGGTCGGATTCGTTCAGCATTCCGACGTGGTGGACATCGAGGGGGAGTGGAAGTTCGGCGGTCCCTTTTCCGGTGACATCACCAAGGACGAGCATGGTCGCGAGATCATGGTGGGTCGCGGGACCATCGACACCAAAGGGCCCGCGGCTCAGGTTCTGGTCGCGATGAAACAGCTGAAAAAGAGCGGGCGGACACCTGAGCGCCCCATTCAGATGTATCTTTTTCCCGATGAAGAGTCGGGCGGCACCCAGGGTGCCTACTATCTGGCCGAGCACCAGCCGGAGCTGTTCGAGAATGTCCGCTACTGGGTGGTGGAAGGCTCCGGGATTATGTCTAAAGAGAACTTGAAGTCGGTGGGAGACATCAAAACCGATGTCCCCTACATCGCCATGGCTCAGAAGTATTCGACCCCGGTGCAGGTAATACTCAAAAACGAAACCGATCCCAATCAGGCCATCTCCAAGACTATGGCCGCCCTAGACCGTTTGGATGAGCACATCGAGGACCGAGAGTGGTCGTTCTTAGGTGACAAGAGCGAGACCAAGGAGTCGTTTCGCCGCTTCGGTAAGGTTGTCGGCGGCTTCAAGGGCTGGATGCTGAAGAACTTCTGGTGGTCTGGCATCGTGCAGAAGAAGATGGGCCCCGAGCTTTCGGCCACCAACCGCACCGATTTCTCTCAGACCGATTTCTACCTCAGCGACAATCCCGCTGCCCGCACCGACAGCTCCAACACCAAACCTTCCTCGACCACGGCGGTTCTCAACATCGATCTGGATGCCGAGACCCGAGAGAAGGCGATCGCGACGATTCGCAAGGCCGTCGGAAAGGACTTCGTGGTCAAGTCGCTCGACGACAAGGGGAACGTGAGTGTGACTCTTCCCCAGGAAAGCTACGGTGGAACCTTCCACGGCTCCATCGCCGACCGCGATCGAGACGCCATCAACCGTATGAACCGTGCGCTGGATAAGGCCCAGGGTAAGCTGTGGTGGAAAGGTTGGGCGGACGAGACCAAGGTGGTGGACTATTTCACCAACAAGAGCAACGAAGACCCCTCCCAGCCTGACACCAGGCAGCCGGTGAAGGCTCACGTGACCCTCGACCTTCGGGTGGCCGTGGGGGAGGACGTGAGGAAGGTTCTGGCCGAGCTTCAAGGTATACTGGGAGACGAGTTCGAGCTTAAGGAATTGGGAGGGGAGGAGACGAGCGATGCTTTCGTTCGCCGCCTCAGCTCTAAAAGTGAGCTTTTCCGGGCTGCCGAGGACGCTATCCTGGACACCTACGGTCCCCAGACTCCGATCCTCTTCGGCAACACCACGGCTTCCAACGACGTGCGTCACCTGACCAAGGCTTCACCGAAGAGCGAGACGCTGACCTTCGTGCCTATCCTCAACACCGAGCACGGCGCCCACGGACACGACGAGTCGATCACCATCGACTCTCTCACCTCGGGAGTGGACTGGACCGTGCGCTTTATCGAACAGATATCGAAGCGATAACGAAAAGCTCAGGGCGCGGCAGCCGCGGCGGTTCGGTAGGTGGGGACCCCCTCCCGCACTTCATCGACTTCCTGGTAAGGAAACAGTTCCGAGAGGTTGATGGTCAGGTCTGGGAAGACCGAACTGGTCAGGATCTCTTGGTCGGTGTAGGCGCCGTGCAGTCGAAAGGTTGGCCCGTCGAGACTCAAGACTTCGACCATGGCGGGGTAGGGCTGTAGAATCCAGTACTCTTGAACCCCGGCCGCGGCGTAGAGTCGGGCTTTACGCACTTTGTCATGGCGTACCGAGGAGGGAGAGAGGATCTCCACCGCAAGAGTCGGCGCGCCTTCGATGTGCCCCTTGGTGATCTGTGAGCGGTCGCAGACTACGACCAGGTCGGGTTGAACCACGTCGTAGTCGGAGAGCTTCACATCCAAGGGGGAGGTGATGACTCGGCAAGGCTTGCCCTTAAAGTGCAAAGCGAGAATCACACAGAGATCGGTGCACAAGATCTGGTGCTCAGTGCTAGGAGCCGACATCCGGTAAGGATGGCCGTCGATGACCTCCCAACGCTCGTCGTCGGTCCACGAGAGATAATCCTGGAAGCTGACTTTGGAGAGCTTTCTTAACGGTTCCATACGCTACAGACAACTATAACAGAGCATCACCTATTGAGACAGGCCCCAGGCACCCAAGCCCTTCTTGAAGTCGACTTTGTCGGCCAGTTCCGGGAAGTCGATCAGAGAGTTGCGATTGCCTTGAATCTTCTCGATCTCGGCGTTGCGGTGAAGCTCGTAGAGGTCGACGGGGTCTTCCTTGTGCCACTTGATCAGGGTCTCGAGGTCGCTCTTGGTGTACTCTCCCGGCTTGTCACCGAGTTTGCCCGGATAGTGCATCAGAAAGTACAAAGTCGCGCGGGCCACCGCCCCCTTGCCGTTCTCCGGCTCGTAAGTGTCGTAGTTGGAGGTGGACCAGCCCTCGGGCCGCTTGTGCTGGGGCAGCTTCTCCACCTCCCCGTACTTGATCGAGCCGCGATGGCTGTTGGCGTTACGCTCGCAAGTGAAAAGATGGTGCAGGTCGCCCTTCGGCTTTTTATCCCGGTCGAAGGTGGATTGGGGAACGGAGTGCTCGGCGTTGTAGAACTTGTAGCCCTCGATCATGGCGATGTTGTGGGCGATCTGTAGCGCGTCGGTCGGTCCTTCGTGCAGCGTCTGTAGCCACTGACCAGCGGAGCCGCGAAAGTCGATCTTCTTTTCCACGGTGCGTTCGCCGACGGTACCGTCCGCGCGTTCATGTCCGCGCACCTTCATCTTGACCTTCTGAACGTAGTCTTTCCCTCCCGTCGTGTGGATCGGGTCGTTAGTGGCCACGGGTTGGTTGCTGTAGATACTCTGCAGCCGCAGGTTCGGTCTGAGGTCCACCCAGCCATGCAGATACTTGAGCGGTTTGAAAGCTAGAGTTTCCGTGTGGGTCCTGCGGATCCGTTCTCCGAGCTGTTCAAAGAGCTTGGACGGATCGGCGTTAAAGTCGATCCCCTGATAGTACTTTTCCCGCGCTGAGGCGTCGGCATCGCCATCGTAGTAAGGTTTGCCCGCTTGGGCCAACATCTCGGCTATCTTGGGTGGGACGAAGTCCTGGCCGGTGTGCCCGATCTCGACCCGGTCGCTGGGGATGGAGGGCGGCGCGGTTTGGTTGGCCACCGATTTCGTCGCGGAGGTGATCGGAAGAACCGGCGACCTTAAAGCAGAAATATCCACGAGGTTATCCTACCCCAGATTGGACTCTCCGCGTGGAAATGGAAAGAAAGTTTACAATTCGGTCACCGTCTTTCTTGAATGTCTCGATAGATTAAGTCTATGCAGATTCTGTCAGGACCCAATGTTCGCTCATCCTCTCTCGTACCGGCCACCAAGCGTACCGCGAAGGTCGAGGACAGTTCGAAAGATGTCACGGAAGCTTTCACACCGGCGCGGGCCGACGGGGTGGACCCTTCGCAGGCGGCTCGTATCTCGGGCTTTGTTCAGCGGACTAAAGAGAAGGGGGCCCACCAACTGCGCGGGATTGCCGGACTTATGGCCGGACAGATGACAGGAATGGTGATAGGTTCGTTGGCCTTCGCCCCTTTAGCTTTTCACTACGGAAATCTCTACATCGCCACCGGCGGCGCCGCGGTCACCGGTGGAGCCATGGCCTTGTTGGGGAACTACCTGGCCAGTCGTGAGGTCAATTCGGGCGAGAACAGCACGCTGGCGAACCTGGGCGCTGGAGCCGGCGCTCTGGCCCGCTCGCTGCCGAAGTTCGCCTATCCCACGCTGGCCAACGCCACGGCGGCGGAGAAGGCCGTGATTTATGGCGCTCTGGACAAGCTCCCCTTAAGCGGAGTGACCAGCGCTCCCACCATTGACGTGGTCACGGGTCTAGAGAAAGCCGGGGCTTCCGGCTTGGCCACGCCGCTCTTTAGCCAGAGCCGCATTTTTCTCGATCGCGATCAGATGGCGTTGGGAGCCCATTGGGCGCAGGAGGTGACGACACACGAGATCGGCCACACCTTCGATTTCACAAAGGGCGTGGGTCCGGTGGGGACTCGCAATTTTTGGGGCGGAGGGTTCGGAAAGGCTCCTTTCGTCTCCGACTACGCCGGAACCAACCGGATGGAGGACTACGCTGAAGCTTACGCCCACTATCATAGCAGCCCTGACGAGCTTCTGGCCAAGGCGCCGGCCAAGTACGAGGCGATCGCGCGCAGCCAGCAGCCAGGACTTGTCGATCAAGCCCTGGACCGCCCCTCGGTTCGAGACGCGGGGCGCAAGGTCGGAACCGCTTTTGAACGGGCCCCCTACTTGCGCAATCTGATCGCCTTGGGTAGCAGTTTGGTCTCGCCTTTTCAGATCTATCGCGGCGCCACCAATCTGGAAGTCGGGCTCAAGGGTGGGGACGAGAAGGCCAAGTTCGACGGCAAGATGCAGTTGGCGTCCGGCGCCGCGCTGCTGACCGGAGTGGCGCCGCTGGGGCTTGCCATCGGTGTGGGTCACGCCATCACCGGGAAGCTTCTGTCCGACGGCACCATCACCCAGGCTCAGGCCGACAAGGTGGCCGACGCATCGCTCGCGGTCTCCACCGGCCCGGTGGGATTCGCCACGGGCTCCATCGAGAAGGAGTTGGATAAGGCGGGTCTTCTGCAGGAGAAAGGCCAGGTGAAAATGTTCGCTTCAGCGCCCAAGACAGAGCGGTCCTGGGCCATGGGCGGCGGCTTCGCGGCCGGCGCCGTCGCGGGCGGTATCTTGACTCCCTGGCTGGTGGGTGGAGGAACCGCCTCTTTGGTCTCCTCGGCCGCCGCCGGAAGCTGGGTCGGAGGACTGGCCGGAGCGGCTTTGGGCCTCGGGATGAACTATCTCGTCAGCGAGAAAGCCAAGCCTCAGCCTTTCGGGCTCATGGCTCGTCAAGACGATGAGAAGTTGACCGGAGCGGACAAGAAGCTTCTGGCCAAACTGGTGGCTCCCACCGTGGTGGGAGGCGTCGGTGGCGCGGTCCTCGGGGGGATGGCCGGCAACGCTTTGGGACAAGCTCTGGGAACGGCGGTGGCCGGAGCCGCCGGTGGCGTGACCGGCGCGGCCTTGGGCCAGTATGTCGGTCTCCTCGGCGGCTCCTACGCCCTGGTGAAGGGCGGGGCGAAGCTCGGCGCCGCCTGGGCAGGCTTGCAGGCCAAGGAAGCTTCGGCTGGCTAACACCCCTCGTGAGAGGCTCTGGCTTGCTCTTTCCGCTCTCTTTCTCGACACCGAGATACGCTGGTATCTGCCCTATGCGGTACGAGTGGCGGTGGAGGAAGGGTTTTCCTGGGAAGAAGTTCGCCACGCGCTGGACTATGAATTGACTCCCGTGGTCGGTCCGAACCTCTTCGACGTCGCGGGGGAGTGGGCTGGCTTTGAAGAGACCTGGCTGCTGGGGCGACTGCGGGAAGTGGCGGATCGTCCGGCCCACCGCAGCGACAAGTCACAAGTCCAAGGCGCCCAGCTGCTCAGCGCTGGTCTTTACCAGGCGCTCAGCGGCTTGCACGCCTATTTGCGACGAGTAACACCGAGCCAATTGGCCGCTGAAACGTCACGTTTGAGCTCTCTGGCCAAGTTCTGTCTAGAGCCCGAATGGCATCGACTTCACGGTTTTTGGAGCTGGACCCGCATGCTTGCTCCCTTTTCCTTAGAAGAGGTCGAGCAGAGCTTTCTCGAAGGGATTCGGCCGGTCTACGCTCCCTTGCTCGTGCATGAAGGAGACGCCACGATACTTCAGTTGGGGGAGAACTGGAGAGTGTTCCGCGCCTTCTTCACCTGGCTCAAGAGCCGGCCCGAGTCGATGGAGAAGCTGCTCTATGGATGTGAGGAGCTGAGCTACCTTTTCACTGTGCCCCTTCTGGCCCGGGTGCCGCGGGGTCCGATGGTGCTCGAGAAGGTTGGCGAACTCGGGCTTTCCGATAGCGAGGTGGAGACCATATTGACCGGGCCTCTCAGCGGACTCCACGGTGCCTCTGAGGGCGCTTTGTTGGTTTGGGAGGAACTCCGCGCCTCGCGCTCCTAATCTTTCTCCAGATGACCTCGGAAACCGTGCTCGTAGTTGAGGATGACCCTTCCATCGCTGAATTTGTTAGCGCGGCTTTGTCCGAGCAGGGGTACGCGTCCGTCTGGGTCGCTGACGGAGAGGAGGCGCTCCTATGCTTTCAACAGGTCTCGGCTCGAGCTGTCCTTTTGGACTTGATGTTGGGACGACTCTCCGGACTCGATGTGCTCTCGGCCTTGCGTCGTGTCTCGGCCATACCCGTCATCGTCATCTCGGCCAAGGATGATGAGGAGGTCATTGTCGAGGCTTTCGAGCGAGGGGCTGACGACTACCTGACCAAGCCGTTCTCCACTCGCGAGATGCTGGCTCGACTGAAGGCGAATCTGCGCAAATCTCCTTCGGAGTCGGGATTGACTCGACTGGGCGACTTGGCGGTCGATTGGCGTCGCGCCGAGATTAGTCGAGCCGGGATGATGCTCTTCTTGACCGCGCGCGAGTTTGAGCTGTTGCAACTTTTCTTCCTCAATCAGAATCATGTCCTGAGTCGTGACCATCTGTTGGAAAAGCTGTGGGGTTATGATTACGAGGGAGACGCTCGGGTGGTGGATACCACGATCAAGCGGCTGCGCAAGAAGGTCGGTGCCGACCTTATCGAGACGGTGCGCGGCCTCGGATACAGACTGTCGCGATGAGCCGGCGATCCTGGCTTTTAGCCTGCCTGTTGGGCGGCGTTGTCGGTCTCGCTTTGCTGGCGATGAATCTCGTGTTGTCCAGAGTGGAGGAGGACCAACTCTTCGACCTCGAGCAGCGACTCGGAACTATCGCTCGAACCTTGGCGGCCGCCGTCGCGGATCCGTTGGCGCGGGGAGACAAGACGCTGCTCGAGCAGCTGCTACTCTCCACCCAGGAAGCGGATACGACGCGGCTGCGGGTCTTAGATGCCAATCGACATCTGGTGGCGGATTCGTTCGGACAGATTCAGAATTCGGAGGCGGTTCGTTTTCGTCCGGAAATTCAAGCGGCCTTCACCGGTCAATACGGCGCCTACACTCGCTTCGCTGACGAGTCTCAGCGCTCTCTAGCTCTTTACGTGGCGGTTCCCGTGACGGTCAGGAATAAGGTGATCGGAGCGGTTTACGTTTCCCGTTCCACTGATGCGATCTTACAGCGGCTGGGAGTGATTCGTCGTTCTTTTCACGGCGCGCTTTTGGCTATGAGCGCGACCATTTTTCTTGGCACACTTTGGATCGTTCGAAACTTCAGCCAGGACCTTCGACGGCTTGGCAAGGTCTCCGAGCTTGAGGGCTTTCAACCCCCGGCCGGCGACGCCGTGGAACGGGTCTCTCAGAGCTTGCACTTTCTGGTGGATTCTTTACGAGCCAAGGTCGCTCAACTTGAGGAGGAGCAAGACAAGACCCGCCGTTTCGTTGAAGATATCGCCCACGAACTCAAAACCCCGGTGACGGGGTTGCGTGGAGCTGTGGAAGGGATGAAAAAGTCCAGTCCCGATCATCCCTTGTTCGCCACGATCGAAAGAGAGTCGGAACGTTTGGTCCGCCTCACGACGTTGCTCTTAGAGCTTCGCAAGCTAGAGTATTACGAGCTCAAGCCCCGCCTCTTCGACCTCTCTTCTTTGGTCGATACGGTCTTAGATAGCTTTCGTCATGGTGGTCTGGTCAACATCGTTGATGAGCTTCCCGACGAGTGTCCGATCACCGCTGACCCGAGCAAGATTCAGCGAGTCGTGGAAAACCTCGTGGAGAACGCTTTGCGTTGTGCCCCAAATGGGACCGAGGTGACGGTCACTCTCTGTCAGAGGAAAGATGAGGCCGTGATTACTGTCGCGGATCTCGGCCCCGGAATTCGACCTGAGGACGCTGAGCAGATTTTTGGACGTGGCGAGCGGGGTTCCGGCCCGGTCGGACATCTTGGTCTCGGGCTTGCCGTCGCTGCCCAGATTGTGGAATTGCACGGCGGGACGTTTTCCTTAGATAGGACACGGCCCGTGGGGGCGGCTTTTTTAGTTTCGCTACCGTGTTTTTCTCGTTCTGGCGATCTTTGATCGCCGTCTTTTAACTATTTTCATCGGAGGACGAGTCTTGAATCAGGAAGAATGATCGCTCCATGAAGACGATGGGTCGCAACCAACGCGTCAAGGATAGGCTATGAAGCTAGATACCTTGACGATCTCCGAAGACGAAGTCATTTCACGCAAAGATTTCCTCGAGTTTCGAGACGATGATCTGAAGGCGTTAGTGGACGCGCACGAAATGGCGCAGACGTACGCCGAGCCCGTCATCGAGGATTTTTATCAGTATCTTTTGTCCTTCTCCCACGGGCGGTCTTTCTTCCAAGATCCCGTGGTGTTGGCCAGGGTCAAGCAGGCTCAGAAAAACTATTTTCTAGACCTGACGCGGGGCGACTACGGGCCCGAGTATGTCAAAAATCGTCTCCGTATCGGCGCGGTCCATCAGCGGATCGGTCTTCCCTTTCAAACTTACCTCGGAATGTACAATTGGTATCTGCGCAACGTCGCGAACCGTTTTTTCGAGGCCTATGCGGATAACCCCGGTCACGCTTTGAAATTACTCCTGTCGTTGACCAAGCTTGTTTTCTTTGATGTTGGCTTGGCGATGGAAGTCTATCTGCGGACGATCGAAGAACAACAGGAGGCCATCAAGGAGCTGAGCACACCGGTTCTTCAGCTTCGAGAAGGTCTGCTGATCCTTCCCATCGTCGGTGCCCTCAACTCGGCCCGGGCTCGCCAGTTGACCGAACAGCTACTCCGAGCCATCGCGTCTCGTCGAGCCAAAATGGTCGTCATGGACGTGACGGGAGTTCCTGCCGTGGATTCCAAGGTTGCGAATCATCTGGTGCAGACCGTCGCGGCCTCACGTCTTATGGGAGCGACGGTGATCGTGACGGGACTCACTCCAGAGGTGGCCCAAGCTTTGGTCGCGATAGGTGTGGACCTCAGCTCGGTGAAGACCGCCGGCGACCTGCAGAGCGGGATCGAGGAGGCGGAACTGTTGCTCGGCTACCGCGTGGTTAAGGTAGAGACCGCTCCTTGATACCTATCCTCCATCGGAAACACGTTCTCGTGGCTTCGATTCAGTCTGCCCTTACCGACGCGGATTGGATGAAGTTAAGCGCGGACCTTTCCAGTCAAATCGGAGAGTTGCGCGCCCGAGCAGTGGTGCTCGATCTGACCTTGATGGATGTGATGGACTCTTTCGCGACCCGTGTTCTCCGCACTCTCGCTCAGACGGTGACCCTTCGTGGGGCTCAGACAATTCTCGTCGGGATCCAGCCAGACGTGGCTATAGCCATGGTGCAGTTGGGATTGGCGCAGCGCCTCGACGGTATTTTGACGGCGCTCAACTTAGAGCACGGCCTCGACATGGCAGAAGCCTTGGTGTGAGTCAAGAGTATCAGAGAGTTCCTATTAAGTCGGAAGCCGACATTGTGCTTGCACGCCAGGGCGGCCGAAGACTAGCCGCTGAGCTGGGGTTTTCCTCAACGGATCAGACGCTATTGGCCACGGCGATCTCAGAGTTGGCAAGAAATGTTGTGCAGTATGCCGGTACGGGGGAGGTTCTCCTGTCAGCCATAGCCATAGGAAGTCGACGAGGCATCCAGGTGAGCGCGATGGATCAAGGTCCCGGCATCAGCGATCCCGAGCTAGCCATGAGAGACGGCTACTCCACGGGAGGGAGTTTAGGCTTGGGACTACCTGGAACCAGGCGGTTGGCTGATGATTTCTCTCTGGTCACGGTTTTGGGAGAGGGGACCACCGTCACCTTCAAGATGTGGGTAAGATGAAGGGTTGGCTCGAGTGGGCTGTCGCGGAGCGCCCCTTGTTAGGTGAAACGGTCTCGGGCGACCAGTTTTGTGTTGAGTCTTTCGATAACGTTACCCTTCTCGCTGTCTCCGACGGGCTTGGCCATGGGGAGGAGGCCGCGGCGGCGTCCCATCGCGCTCTACAAACCGTGAGAGAGAACTCCGGGCGGTCTCTTCCTGAAATTATGGACCGATGCGATCAAAACCTGAGGGAGACTAGGGGGGCGGTCATGACTTTAGCCAAAGTCGATAGCCAGTTGAATTCACTGAGCTGGTTGTCGGTCGGAAACGTCTCTTGCGCACTTTTGAACTCTGAAACGGGTTCTTGGGATGAGGTATTCCTGCGCCCTGGGATTCTTGGTGGACATCGTTACCAGAGTCGGGAGGCCGAGGTCCTGCCTCTTCGACAGGGGGACTATGTGATCTTCGCGACGGACGGGGTGAAGCCAGGATACTTGTCGAGAGTGTCACTTTCAGGCTCCCCCGGTGAGATCGCGCGTGGTGTTTTGGCTGGATACGGCAAGGCTGATGATGACGCCCTGGTTTTGGTGGCACGTTATCGGAGCCAGGTTCGATGAGCGGATTGAGGCAAGAGTATCGCGCCGGTCTAGAACAGTTTTTGAGAGATTCTTCCGAAGAGTCGCTATCTCGGGGGTACGAGCTTGGTAGGAGTGCCTTGGCCGCGGGCATGAGTCTCTTAGAATTGGTGGAGCTGCATCGCCAGGTCTTGATGCCTTGTTCTGAATACCCTAAAGAACTCGCGTTTGAGTTTTTAAAAGAGGCCCTCTCTCCGTTTGAGATGGCCTTGATGGGCTATCGGGAAGCCAATACCAATTTGGCTAGAGCTAACTCCGAACTCGCCGAAGCTAACCATAAGATCAAAGACGCTCAGACTCAGCTGGTTCATTCCGCGAAGATGGCCTCTCTGGGTACCTTGACCGCGGGTATGGCTCACGAGGTCAACAACCCACTAGCGTTTTGCCTCGGCCATGTTCACAGCATACAGAACTGGATGTGCAAGCTTCGCGATGACTCCGCCTTGGAGTCTCTTTGGGAAAAGACGGAAACACGGCTATCTCAGGTCCAGCAAGGGCTCGAAAGAATCAAGGAACTGGTCTTGAACCTTCGCAGATTCTCGCGTCTAGATGAAAGTGAGATCGACACGGTGGATGTCCACGAGCAGATCGAGCTCGCGCTACTCTTTTTACGTCATGAGACTCGAGATCGGGTCCAGATTGTGCGCCGATATGTCGAGGACGGAGTTCTCACATGCTACCCTAGTATGTTGGGGCAAGTCGCCATGAATCTCCTCTCCAACGCTGTTTTTGCCATACCTGAGACAGGAAAGATCACGATCACCACGACCAGAGACTCCGAGACCTTTACCATTTCCATCGAAGACGATGGGGTGGGTATTCCCCCCGAGAATCGAGATCGGATCTATGACCCCTTTTTCACGACACGCCCGGTAGGATCGGGGACTGGGCTTGGCCTGGCGATCGTTTTTCAGCTGGTACGAGCCCACAGAGGAACGATTCTTCTGGAGAGTGTCGTTGGTCGTGGCAGCCGCTTTATCGTTGAGCTACCTCTCGACTTCGAGGGCAGAGAAGCTGGGCTGCTTCTCGGCGATAATGATGCGGCGGAGGGTTCTCGATAGCTGTGAAAGCTGGGAGGCTGTCTGGAGAGTCTGCGCGGAACTGGCCTCGGTTTCTAGAGTGGCCTGGTGCACGCTACCAATAGCCACATTCACCTGCTCCACGGCGGTGGCCTGTTGCTTGGTCGAAAGTTCAATTTCACGGGCGGCATCCATCGTCGACAAAGAGACGTCCACGATCTGCTTCAAAGAGGCTGTCAGGTCGCTAAAATTTCGCGTCCCCAGTTCGACGGACTTCGAGCCGGCTTCCGTCGCCATCACGCTTGTGGAGACGGCGCTCTGGACATCATCGATAAGGGTACGGATCTCCCTTGCCGACCCGGTCACCCGCTCGGCGAGCTTACGGATCTCGTCAGCAACCACGGAGAATCTTCGCCCTGATTCCCCCGCGCCCGCCGCTTCGATCGTCGCGTTGATGGCAAGAATATTTGTCTGTTCCGCGAGCTCGGAAACGATATCCACAACGGATCCGATGTGTTGAGATTTCTTACCTAGGTCCAGCATGTGTTCGACAAGCCGCTCCACTTGTTGGGCGATTTCAATGATCGATTGACGCGAGGTGTCCACGATTTTGTCGCCTTCCTGGGCGACTTCCGTGGCTTCCATGGCGATGTGTGACACCCGGACGCTGCTTTCAGCGATCTGTTGAGAAGTGACGAGAAGCTCGGTCAATGTCGTAGCTATCTCATTCATCGCACTAGCCTGCTCTTTAGCGCTGGTCGCCTGCTGTTTAGCCACCGCCTGAAGTTCAGCCGATGAGCTTTGGACCTGTTGGACCGCGGTTCCGATCTCGCGAGTCAGAGTCGTTACCGTATATCGCGCAACGAAAAACGTCGCTAACAGTCCCAACATGCAGCCGCCCAAGATGGCGAGTTTCGTGGCGAAAACGCCGATATCCATCCGAGACCTTCTGGCCTCGAAGAGTTGAGACTCCTCGTTTTCCATCTGAGAAACAAGAGAGCGGATCTGGTCCATGGTCTGTTTGCCGACTCCGCTTGAGATCTGCTTAAGGGCGGCCTCTATACCCGCATGTTGGGTGGTCTCGATACGTTCGCTGAGCTGGCTCAAGCGCAAGAGAGTGGCCTCTCGAAGCTCTTCGACTCGCCGAGTCTGTTTGGGGTTGTCGACCACGAGACTCGCCAACTCCTCGAGGACCGTCGGAAGCTGTTCCACCGATTCTTGAAAAGGCTTGAGGTATTCTTCCCGTGCGGTCAGAGTGAACCCGCGCTGGCTGCTTTCAGCATCTTTGAGGAGACGGTCAAAGTGTGAGATTTTGGCCTGGACTTCGTAGGTGTGTTTGACTCTGAGATCGTTTGAGATCAGGCTTTCGGTGGAGAGGTAGCCGATCAGGGAGACCAGGATGAGAATCGTCGCCGTGACGGCGAATCCGAATCCGACTCGTTTTCCGAATGTCCATTCCCGCGTCATTGAAACCTCCCCAGAAAACGAGTCTCCAGAGCTTTATCCTCTAGTAAGAGGGCTCCTGCCTTATGTATGGCGTTCTTAGTATAGTTCGGTGTTGCTCAGGTTCTTTGCTTGGATTCGTTTTTCTAGGTCTCGAGGAATCTCCAGGGTGAATTCGCACCCACCACGAACGATATTTTTAGCAGAAATTCTTCCCTGGTGGCTCTGGATAATACCAAAAGAGATCGAAAGTCCAAGTCCGGTCCCCTTTCCCACCGGCTTGGTCGTGAAAAAGGGCTCAAAAAGACGCTCCTCGATTCCGGGGGTCAAGCCTGGACCGGAATCCGTGACGGTGATTCGAAACCACTCGTCGTCGGTATCCGTGCCGATGATGATGACGCCGGTTTCACTTTGGGACTCGATGGAGTCGACCGCGTTGACCAACAAGTTCATGATCACTTGGTTGAGCGCGCTAGGATAGCAAGCCAAACGGGGTAGATTCGGTTGATACCGGCGGCGAACCTCGATCTTTTCGTTCAGACGGTGTTCCAAAAAGCAAAGAACGGATTCTATCGTCTCCGGGATATCGACGGATTTGAACTCACCTTCATCCAATCGCGAGAAAGTACGAAGTTTTCGCACCAGTTCGGCGACTCTTTCAACGCCCTGGACCGCGGATTCGATTCTCGTTTGGACTCGAAGCCATTTTTGAAAAGCATCGTGTTCGAAGGCTTTCTCCGCCTGAGGGGAGAGCTGGGAGAGCCATCGTGCGACGGATTCGAGATTTCCACTGACATACGCGATGGGATTATTGATCTCGTGGGCGAGTCCAGCCACCAATTGCCCAAGCGACGCCATTTTGGCGGTGTGAACCAACTGGACCTGGGTGGCTTGGACCTCTTCGTAAGCTCGCTCGAGTTCGCGATTCTTGGCCTCTAGCTTGCTGATGAGTTCGGCGCGGGCACGAGCCAGCTCCTTGGAAGCCTTGGCTTCGGCTGACTTGAGTTCCCGTTCTAGCTGCTCGTCCACGGAGCGACGCTTCTCTTCTTGCAGCTGTCGTCGTCGCAGGTAGCTCCGAACTCGCGCTTTTAGGACCTCCTGGTTGGTGGACTTGGGAACACAATCATCAGCTCCACATAACAGGCCTGAAAGGATGGAGTTGGGGTCATGGCTTTCCGTGAGAAGCAACAAGGGAACATCTTTGAACGTTTCCTCGGATTTAATGTGCCGACAGGTCGCTTCACCGTGGAGTTCCGGCCCTCGACCCAAGAGGATACAGTCGACAGTTTGGGCTTCCAAGAGATCCATCGCTTCCTTCTCGGTGGCGGCCAGGAGAAGACCGAATCCTTCCCCCGCCATGCTTTCGAGCATACTCTCGAGGAATTCTCGGTCTCCGTCAACGACTAGGACGCGTGACGAGCCCAAGGCCTTGGTTTGGGGCATCAGCGGAGTTCCGGCGCTTCTCAGCATCGAGCGAATGCGAGCCAGGATAAGGGGAGCGACGGTATCTTTTTGGAGGAACGCGTCCGCTCCGGCATCGAGCGCGTGTTGTTCGGCGTGCTCGGATTCGGAGCCGGTAAGCATCAGGCACGGCGTTCCCCGCAGGGCGGAATCGAGGCGTATGCGCCGGATAACCTCGGCTCCATTGATCCCCGGCATCACGCTATCCACGACGACAAGACTGGGCCGATGAAGCACCAGAGAGAGCAGACCTTCCTCGCCATTGGGCGCGGTGAGGACATGATAGCCAGCTTCGCGCAGAAGCTCCCCGAGTTCCTCACGGACGGTCAAGCTGTCGTCGATGAGCAGGATACTGTCTTTGCCTCGGCTCTGCCGATTGGCTCCGATCAATTCGTCAAGTCGGACCACGACGTAGTTTCTGTCGTACGGCTTTCCGACGTATTCATGAGCGCCTGCACGCAACCCTCTCATACGACTCTTGGCCTGGGTTTCCGAAGTCAGGAGTAAGACCGGAGGATTCGTTTGAGAGAGGGTGCCAATCTCTTCGAGAAACTCCGTTCCGTCACCGTCGGGAAGAATGACGTCAAGAACGATGCCGTCGATCCGAGTTTGGGTGAGAATCTGGCGGGCCTCTCCCAGGGTCGAGCTAAGATGCACCTCAAAGCCCGCGGACTGGAAGCACTCTCCCAGATCCATTCGAACCGTGAGACTGTCGTCGACGATGAGAACGCTACTGGCCATTGGAGGGCTGCCTCTTTAGGATGGCGTCGTTGATGAGTTGAGAGATTTGACTTAAAGGGGCGACATGAGTCGCGGCTTCCAGCAAGATCGCCTCACGAGGCATTCCGTAGACAACCGAACTGGCTTCATCTTGAGCCACGGTCATGGCACCTTGCTTGCGCAGCGCAAGCAAGCCCCGCGCTCCGTCCTTGCCCATGCCGGTCAGCAGACAGGCGCAGGTGTCAGGACCGACCTCACGGGCGAGCGATTCGAACAAGACATCAACCGAGGGCCGGCACGAGTAGCGCTCTGGGTCGAGAGTGAGACAAAGTCTCTCCTGTCTTAGGACGAGATGTCGGCCGGGTGGAGCCATCACGACACCAGTCACTTTCGACAACGACTCGCCGTCATGAGCGTATCGGACGCGATGGAGAGACTGAGAGTCCAGCCAGGATGCCAGTCGGTTTCCGAACGATTCGCTGGTATGCAAGACCAGCAAAATGGGGACCATGAGTGTCGTGGGAAGGGTTCGGAGAATTTCTGCCACGGCTCCGGGGCCTCCGGTCGAGCCACCCAGGGCGATGAGGCGAATCGGCCGAGAGCCTCCACGATACGCTTCTGGAGAGCTAGCGAGCTTCCGAAGTCGGCCTCGAGGATGCGTGATGACCCGAATTTTGGAAACGAGCTTCAAGGAGTGCAGGAAGCGATTCCCCCAAATCTCGTCGGTTTCATCATCCGTTTTCTTGTCCAACACGTCGACGGCTCCCGCCGCCAACGCCTCAGCGGTGGCCACTCGTTCCTCGCGACTCGTGACCGAAGAGACGATCAGAATGGGAGTCGGAAAGTGGGCCATAATCTGCTCGGTGGCTTGGAGCCCATCCATCTCCGGCATTTTTAGGTCCATGATGATGACATCGGGCCTAAGCAAGCTGCACAAATCGACGGCTTCGTGACCATCCCGGGCCATTCCGAGGAGCCTAAAGCCTGGGGCCTGTTCGATGACTCGAGAAAGAAAGTGCCGTGCCGTGGAGGAGTCGTCGACGATGAGCACTCGGATATCCTCCACACTCATAAAGGGTCGACCTGTGATGAGAGAAGATCGTTGACCGTATGGAGGAGGATTTTCGGGGTGAACTCGCTTTTGACGATGTAGCCTTGAACCCCAACTTGCTCCGCTCGCAACTTGTCCTCGGGGGAGTTGCGCGAGGTTACGAGGATGACCGGAAGACCTCCGTGCGGACCCTCCCGAAGGCGCTGGATAAAGGTGAATCCGTCGATCCCTGGCATCTCGACATCGACGAGGATCAAAGAGAAAGTACTCTTTTCCAAGGCCTCGAGGCCTTCTTCACCAGAGGAGGCTAGGTGGACGGAAAAACCCGCGGAACCGAGGATGTTCTCTTGTAACGTTCGAGTTGTCAGAGAGTCGTCGATGACCAGGAGACGGTGCCTGTTCCACGCAGGTTTGATGGTTTTTCTTGGAAGTCGAGGCGCCTCGTCAGAAAGTTTTTCCACGTCGAGAACCAGCTTGGGAGTTCCATCTAAGTCCATGACCGCACCGGCTACAAAAGGTGAAGGTCGGGTCCAATCCGGTATTGGTAACAGCGCGCCCGTTCTGCGGCCTCGTATGGAGCTGACTGTCAAAGCGACCGACTCATGGCCTGTCCGGAGGATGAGCGCCGCATTTTCTTGAGCAGAGGGCTGTCCCAGTAGGCTACTCAAGGAGACCATTCTTAGTGTCTTTCCTTGAAACACGAGGGATTCTCCGTTCGGTCCGTGGGACGATACCGTATTCTTAAGCAACATGGCGGCTTGAACCGTCTCAAACGGCAAAAGGATGCGATGAAGGCCGGTTCCTGGATGTAATTCCGTCGAGACTTGGAGAAATTCCAACACGACGCTGCTCCAGGGTAACTGAAGCTTCACTTCCGTGAAGGAGCCCGGTTCGGTGGATAAGCTTGCTTTCCCACCGAAGGTTGCCGCGACCTGGCGAATGAGACCCAAGCCGATTCCGCGTCCCGAGGCCAGAGTCACCTCCGAAGCGGTGCTGATGCCGGAGCCCATGAGTCCCTCTAGGATTTTGGCCTCATCCCAGCCCTCAACATCCATCCCTTTAGCCGCGAACTCTCGGCGAGCCGCCGACAGGTCGACACCACGACCGTCGTCCCGGCAAAGGAATGTGACTTCTCTTCCGAGACGAAAGATTTCGATCCGCAGGTTACCGTGACTCGACTTGCCTTTGCGTAGACGTTCTTGAGGGAGCTCGATCCCGTGGGCGACGCTGTTGTAGACGGCCTGAAGCAATGCGCCTTGCACGGCGTGAAGTAAGCCTGTTTCCAGACCGACCTTGCCTCCCACGGTGGTCATCTCAACTTTCCGATTCATTTGAAGAGATGCTTGCCGAGCCGCCCGCCGCAAAATTGGGAAGAGGGATTCCGCGCGGACCAGCCTCAAGCTTTCAGCTTCATCTTGAGCTTGGTGCAGTTCACGTGAGAGCCGCTCGACATTGGTCGTCAGCTTTTGGTTGAGGACCTGGAGTTGGCTCTTGAGAGTTTCAGCGATAGCCTGGGCCTCTCTTTGGCTCTGATTGGTCCGCAGTTGAGACAGCAGCAGCTCGCTGAGATCCTTGTGGCGCTCCAGCTCAACAAGGTCTCGTCGCAAGGTGTGCAGTTCCTCGAACACCGAGCGGAGACTCGATCGAAGTGAATCAGCTTCATTTTCAAGATTTAGAGGCGTGATGTCGTTACCGGAGATCCGAGGAGAGCCTCTTTTCTCGGATGGGGAGGCGCCGTCGAGCTGCTTGACGAGGTCTGAGATCTGATTGAGAGTCTCGAGCAGACCGGACATTGCGGCTGAGGAAAGCTTGAGCTCGCTGGTTCGGTAGGGGGCTAGAAGCTCCTCAAAAGCGTGGAGGGAGGCTGCCAACTCCTTTTGTCCGACCACTCGCGCGGCTCCTTTGAGGGTGTGGGCATATCGAAGGAGATGGGTCAAGACCTCGCTGTCGGCACTTTTCTCAAAGTCGAGAAGGGCCTCCGAGATTTTCTCGACGAGTTCCTTGGCCTCGGCCCTGAAATAGACCATAAGATCTTTGGCCATCAGGTCGTGGCTCCGTCAGATGACATTTGGCTCAATCGGTCAATAATGGACGGCACGGAAATGATCGGTAAGGGAGTGGCTTGGTTGAGAAAACCTGAAATCCCGCCGGCATGGGTTTCTTGTACGAAATCTTGGGGATCGACCCAGAGGTGCTCGATACCAGGTTCGAAGGCCAAAGAGAGCTGAGTTCCGTCTGGGACTTGGACGAGAGCTAGCCACTTGGGACCGTCCAAAGAGGTGAGCTCGAGCCAATGGGCCAGGCACAGAACAGGGACAAGTCGACCTTGATGACCGAGCAACCCGAGAAGGCTTGAGAGACCGCCGGGGAGTGCGGTGATCTTTGGCTCTCGTATGACAGCGGAGATTTCGGAGCAACGTAGACCAAATCTCTGGCCACCTAGTCGGATGACTAAGAGGTTCTCCTTGACGGAGCGCTCTGTGTCAGGTACTTGCTCGAAGCTCTTGTCGAAGGCGTGAGCCAATCGTAGTTTCAGGTCATGGTTCACGGTTGATCTCGTTGCGCAGTCGTTGGATTTCGTCGCGACAAAGAGCTAACAGCGCCGCCCGCGGAAATCCAGAACAGAAGAGGTGGAGTCGCTCGGATTTCTCGTGATGCAGGAGCTGATAGGCTCTTTCGAACTCTCGTGTCGCCCCACCGAGATTCCTAGAACGTTTGGCTATGAGGCCCAGATGTATTCTGGGCATGGCAAAGCTGGGATCAAGGACGGTCGCTCGATTGTGTTCGAGCCAGGCCGACTGGAGGTCGTTTTCACCTTCAAAGCAGAGCCCCAGCAGATAATGAATCCCGGCTGTTGGTCCGTTTGTGGCCAAGAACTGATCACAAGTCTGCTTGGCCCGCTGGTAGTCTCCAAGGTTGACCGTGATGAGCGCGGCGAGCAGTTGGCAGTCGCCGTGCTCTGGGACCTGCCCGGTCTCTTCTAGGAGAGCCTGCAGGGCCTCGGCGAAACGCTCCGCGCCGAAATGATTCCGCGCCCTCGTGAGTCGGTCACGAATAGCGGTTCCGGGAGAGGCCTTGGCTGGACATGGACCTCTGGAGGGAGAAGGCTTCGGTCTGTTGCTCGAATAGGCCAGGGAAGGGAGACAGATCGTGGAGCTCACTCCACCGGCCGGCTGACGCTCGGGCTTGCGATAGTAGAAGCAGTTGTGGGTGTTGAGGAGTTCAAAAGGGCACGACGAGCTTCGCAACGACTCGGCGTGTCCCAAAAAAAGGTATCCGCCGGGGGCAAGAGTGCGATACAAGAGCTCACTCACGGCTTGGAATTTGCTCGGGCTAAAGTACATGAGCAGGTTGCGACAAAAGATGACGTCCATGCTTTCCGGAAGCCAGTATTGAGCCTTGGGGCTCACCACGTTGGTTTCGACGAAATTGACCGCATTGACAATGGAATCTTCCAGATAGTAACTTTCACCTTGATGCCGGAACCAATGAGCACGGAGTTCGGCGGAGGTTTCTCGTAAAGACCAGGCCGTGTAACGACCGGCTCTAGCTCGGACTAAGGATGAGCTGTTCACGTCGAAACCCGTGACGTAGACTTGGCATGGAGACAATCCCGCTATCCGAGTTAGGATCGCCAACGTGTAAGGCTCTTCTCCACTGGAGCAGCCGACTGACAAGATTCGCAAGGCAGGCTCGGTTCTGGTTCTCTTCCTTGCCACAGCCAGCTCAGAGAAAGCCCGGAGCTGTTCTTGATGGCGAAAGAAATATGTTTCACCCACGGTAAGAGTCTGGGCCCATGTCTGAAGTTCAGAAGGGTCGTTCACGAGATTGTGGAGGTAGGCCTCGAGCGTCACGTTTTTGCTCCGAACTCGACTTGTCAGCATCTCCCATGGGCGAGGCATGGACTGGGCTGTCAAATGCAGACCCAGAGAGTCCTCGATAATGTCGACGAAGGTCTGCAGCGGATCGTGGGGGGGAGGTGACGTGATCACTGGGCTTCGATGTGGGTCCAATCTTGCTCGGACAGGAGTGCTCCAACTTTAAGAATCTGAAGAAGCTGTCCGTCGAGAAAGCCGAAGGACTCGATCCAGTCCGACCGGACGCCGGTCAACAGGGGCGGCTTCTTGGCCAGATTCTCCAAGGACAGCTCGAAGACACCTTCGACGCTGGTGACCGCCAAGGCCACGTTTCGCTCTTTAGGGAGCTGGAGGAGTACCAGACGTTTCGCGGGAGCCGTGTTTTCTACGAGTCGAGCGAGGTCGACCACGGGGCAGAGCTTGCCTCGGATCAAGGAACATTCGACCCCCTCGGGGAGCTCGTTGAGTACGGGATACTTGGGCATAGGGCGCATCGTTTCCAGGACGTGGCCTAAACGAATCGCGCAGTATTGAGAACCGGCCCTACACACTAATATCGCTCTGGACTCGCTCAAACTATTTATATTGTTAGGTGTTGTCGTTGATTGTCCCTTTCGACTTCTTGGAGTCGGTGTGTGACTTCCGGTAATACAAGTTATGAGTGAGAGTATTTTGGATGCTCCAAAAAAAAGGGAAAACCTACGAACTACGTAATCTTTTATGCGGTGATACACGATAGGCTCGTGGTTTCGCTGTCTCTCTTCAGCGGTGGTGGGGGGAGGGTATCGGTGTGCCGACCATAGTGAACCAGTTGAGACGTGAGAATAGGGGAGTGGACTCCATGCTGGAGGGTGAAGAGATCACCGTTTTGCTGGTGGAAGATTCCGTGGAAGAGAGGCGCTTGATCTGTCTTGAATTGGCTGAGATCGAGGAGCCTCATTTCCGATCTCTGGAGGCCGGTAGGCTGGCCGATGCTGAGAGGGAGCTGACCGGAGGGCGGGCCGACGTCGTGCTCCTCGACCTGTCTCTTCCTGACTCTGTCGGACTCAAAGGTCTGACCCGACTGTGTCACAAATTCCCCTCACTTCCGATCGTGGTTTACACAGGGCTAGACGACCAAAAGGTTGCTCTTCAAGCTCTTCGTGAGGGGGGTCAGGATTTTTTGGTGAAGGGGCACACCCCTTCGAGTGTTCTCAAGCGAGTTCTCTTGCATGCTATTGAGCGTAAGCGGGTCGAGGTGGCTCTCAGCGGTTCGCAGGAAAGCTTACGCGCGGCGCAACGCCTTGAGATTGTGGGACGGTTGGCGGGGAAGATCGCTCACGACTTCAACAACATCTTGACCACGATCGTGGGTTTCACCGACCTGCTCCTCGAGGACATGGCCGGGCAACCTGGTGAACGCGACCTGTTGGAGATCAGAAAGGCCGGAAAACGAGGGGCCGCTTTAACTCAGAATATTCTCTCCTTTGCCCGTAGAGACGTCTCTACTTTGAGTACCGTGAACCTCAACGAAGTGATTTTGGGACTTCGGGGGATGCTTACTCAACTGCTTCCCGAGAGCATCGAAGTGATCTACCATCTCGATAAAGACGTGCCTGAGGTTTGGGCGGAGTTAGGTCAAGTCGAACAGGTGATCGTTAATCTCGTAGTTAACGCGCGAGACGCCATGCCGGCCGGGGGCACCATCACGATATCGACACGGGCGTGTGAGGTTGTCCAAGAGGGAGCCTCTCAGGGAGAGGCTCCACCGCCCGGTCGCTATGGCTCGGTGTTCGTTGAAGACAACGGCTCGGGGATGGACTCGGAGACCGTGGGGCGAATCTTTCAGCCTTTCTACACGACCAAGCCTCGTGGGGTGGGTACAGGTCTCGGTCTTTCCACGGTGGCAGGTATCGCTCGGCGTTGTGGAGGTGGAATCGAAGTCGACTCCACCCCTGGGGCCGGCAGCCGGTTTATCTTCAGTCTTCCCGTGCACGGGGAGCCTTTGGGCACGGACCCGGAAGCTAACGGGGTCAAGCACTGGGAGATGGAAAGAAATGAAGCGGAGACAAGCTCATTAGAATTGGACATCCTGTCGTTTCTCAATGAGTACGAAGGGGAGCCCGAGCGGAGAACGCCAGACATCCCTAGTACCGCTGGTCAAAGGTCCGTGGGATCGACCGAGGAGAAATTGGAAGAGCATCTACGCCACCTCTGCTATGTTGTGGCTCACGACTTTCACGAGCCCTTACGTATGGTCAGCTCGTACCTGAAGCTCCTGAGGCGCCGTGCCGGCAATGCCCTGCCACAGGATTTCCTAGAATTTTTGGATTATGCCTTGGAAGGCGGGCAACGTTTACAACAGATGCTCGACGGTGTGTTGAGGTATTCGCGCGTTTTGCAAGCCCCGCTTCGGGATGACCCGACATCCGTCGAGCAGATCTACCATCGGGTTTTGGAAGACCTGCCGGGGAGCGATGTTGTTCGTTGGGTGGGAGAGCAACCTTATTTAATGGTTTCGGCTGACCATTTCACGATTCTTCTTAGGGAGCTTCTGTCCAACGCTTTAAAGTTCGCTAATCCGGTGAGTCCGGAAGTTCACGTGGAATTCCGGCGGTATAATGGACTTTCCCAATTTCGTGTTTGCGATAATGGGTTGGGAATTCCCCAGGAGGCGGTGGAAAAGTGTTTCCGGCTCTTTGGCAGGCTTCATGGCCGAGATGAGTACCCCGGCCTTGGGGTTGGCTTGACCATCGCTCAAGCCTTGGCCGAGAAATATGGTGGAGACTTGAGGGTGGATCGGGCTGTGAGTGGGTGTGTCGTTTTGCTGTGGCCGACGGAAAGAATCCTCGAGAGTAGGTGAAACAATGAAGATGGTCGACATTTTATTGGTCGAAGACAACCCTGGTGATATTCGATTGACCCAAGAGGCCATGCGTGAAGCTGGGATGAACAATGCGCTTCATGTAGCCAAAAATGGTCACTCGGCGCTGAACTTTCTGCGAAGAGAGGGGGAGTTTGAAAATGCTCCTCGGCCAGATCTCGTACTCCTAGACCTCAATCTTCCTAAGATGAACGGAAAAGAGGTCCTTCGGGCCATGAAAGATGATTCTCATCTGAGACGGATCCCGGTGATCGTCCTTTCCACCTCGGACGCGATTCGCGACGTGTTGGACTCTTACGACCTCCACGCCAATTGTTACATCAATAAACCGGTGGACTTTGATGACTTTCTCCGAGTTGTTCAGTCGATCGGGTATTTTTGGTTGGAGACGGCGAAACTGCCAACTTAACTTGTCTATCGTTTTGTCACGGGAGGCCTTCGATGTCCCAGTCTGAACTTTCCACGGTCCTTGTGGTTGACGATGAGGTTCCTATTCTGGATGCTCTCGCTGACTTGCTCGAGGATGACTTTCTTGTTTTGACAGCTTCCAACGCGGCCGAAGGTCTGAAGCTGCTCGGAGAGCACGACGTCTCAGTCGTGCTTTCGGATCAGCGCATGCCCACTATGAAGGGTGAGGAATTTCTGGCGCGAGTCGCCGAGCGCTCCATCGCCACCAGGGTGCTGTTGACGGGCTACACCGACTTCGAAGATCTGGTGCAGGCGGTGAACCGGGGGCACATCTACTCTTTCGTGTCAAAACCTTGGTCTTCAGTTCAACTCAGAAGTTTAGTCACACGCGCTGTCGAGCGTTTCGAACTAGAGCGTCGCCTACTTCAAGAGAAAGCGCTTTTGAACTTGTTGATGGAACATACTCCGGATCTGATCTCCATCAAGGATTTGGAGGGAAGGTACCTGCGTCTCAATCGAGCTTACGCGCGTGCCTTGGGCAACGACGACCCCGAAGAGTTGATTGGAAGCACCGATCGAGAGCTGGGGAGGTCACTTTTTGATCCACGGGGTCAGACCGCGGGCAAGCCAGAGGTTCGCGAGGAGATCGACGTGACCGTTCAAGCCAACGACAGCCGCCGTTGGTACTCCACGACCCGTGTCGTCACACCCGAATCCTCCGCCAACGAGCCTCTTGTGGTGGAGATTTCGCGCGATATCACCGAGCGCCTGGAGACGAGCTTCCGCCTTGAGGAACACGCCGGAAGGCTCGAGGCTCTCAACGAAGAGCTTTCTCGCGTCTCTTTCATCGTGGCTCACCACCTGCAGGAGCCGTTAAGGCAGATCGCGAGTTTTGTCTCTCTTTTGAGCCGGCGAGAACTTCTTAAAGACGGCGCCTCCGAATACATAGGCTATGTCCGAGAGGGAGTTGCGAGAGCCAAATCGGTGATGCGCGACTTCTCGACCTATCTCGATCTCTTTCAGCCGATTCTCAAGGAGAACGCATCTTTGGCGCGATCGGCCCTACTAGCTCGAGACCTCGTGCTTGTGAGCCATCCCGAAATCGAGGTGGTCATTAAGGGGGACGCCTTTGTCGAGGGACATTCCGAACTGCTCACGAGGCTGATCCATTCCCTGTTGGAAAATTCCGCGATTCACGGACGGAGCGCTCATCCCGTCGTGGTGACCATAACCTCGGAAGAGGGAGCCGCGCTTTTGTGCGTCGAGGACCGAGGCCCCGGAATCCCTGAAGAGGACAGAGAACGAGTGCTCGAGCTGTTTGAGACGAATGTTTCCGGAGTCAGGACCGGTTTGGGATTGGCTCTTTGCCAAAGAATTGCTAAGCAGCACGACGGTAAGTTGTGGCTCGAGTCGGGCCTGACGGAAGGGCTGCGCGTTTGTGTCAAACTGGCTGTTGAGTCCTACAATGTGCTCGCTCAAGATAGCTCGAAGTCTCGGGACGAAATAGCAGACGGATCTCCCCCAGGAATCGAAAGACTTGAGGAGCTAGAAGCCAGGCTAGGGCAGGCGAAACTGTTCGCCGCCACCGCGGCGCACGACCTTAACGAGCCGCTTCGAGTCATTTCTGGATACCTGAACCTCTTGGAGCGACGGGAGGGGGCGGCGCTTACTAGCGAGGGGCGAGAATTTCTAGACTTTGCTCTCAAGTCGTCAGGGCGGATGAGAGCGCTCATCGACAATCTCTTAGTTTACTCAGTCTCTGGAAAATCGCCGAAAGGAGAGCTTCGAAAGCTAGACGAGGTGGTTGGAGAGGTTCAGTCCGATCTGCGCTCGGCCATCGATGAATCAGGAGGGACCATTCACGCGGAGCCGTCGCTGGGAACGGTCGTCATCTGGGATGTTGAAGGGCGCCAGCTTCTCTTGAATCTTCTTTCAAATTCACTGAAGTACCGATCAAAGAGAACTCCCGAGATCAGGGTTCGGGTGGAAAATAGAGACAACAAGTGTATCGTTGTGGTGGAGGATAACGGTCTGGGTATCCCCGACGAGTCGCGAAGCTCGATCTTCGAACCGTTTGTTCGTGGCGATCACGAGGAGCTTCAGAAAGGATCAGGCTTGGGCCTGGCGACCTGCGCTCGAATCGTTCAGGGATGGGGAGGACAAATATGGTACGAGCCTGGGGACGGAGGAGGCTCGCGATTTCTTTTCACCCTCCCTAAGCTCTGACCAACGTGGGGAAAAGCTCTTTCATCGAGTCACCGATGATGTCGAAGTCGAAAGGTTTCGTGATATAGGTCTGCGCGCCGAGTTCGCTACCCCGAATGATGTCGTCGGGCTCGGAACGGCCTGTCAACATCACGATAGGAGTGTTTTGGTTCTTGGAGTCTTTGCGAATCTCCTCAAGCGCCGTGAATCCATCCATGTTCGGCATATCGACGTCGAGAAGGATCAGATCGTAAACACTGGCGCGTGCGGCTTCCACGGCTTGCAACCCGTCTCGCCCTTCGTCGATAGAGTAACCTTGAAAGATCCCATCAAGGCAGTCTTTCATGAGCTCGCGCAGGTTGACCTGGTCGTCACACAGGAAGATACGAAAGACAGAGCCGCCTTCCGCCCTTGCTGAAATGTTCTCAAACGGGTTCATAACTAGCGTCCTCTTAGCTTAGATTTTGGGTGAGCTTCTCACGGCTCCCGAACTCTTCTTTGACCCGCAAAATATCGGGTAGCACCTGGAAAAACGCCGCCACGCAGTCCGGGTCGAAATGGGACCCACTGTCAGATTTCAAAACCTCCAGGGCGCGTTCGACTTCCCAAGCCTTTTTGTATGGGCGCTCGGAAATGAGCGCGTCAAAGACATCGCATATCGCGACGATGCGACCTACCAGTGGTATGTCGTCGCCCGCCAAGCCGTTGGGATACCCCGAACCGTTCCATTTTTCGTGGTGGGTCAAGGCGATGATTTCAGCAAGTTGCATCAAGGGCGACTGACTTCCGGAAAGAAGGCTGGAGCCGACTGTGGTATGAGTCTTCATCACTTCCCACTCTTCTGGGGTGAGCTTTCCTGGTTTCAAAAGAATCGCATCGGGAATTCCGATTTTTCCCACGTCGTGCATAGGACTCGCACGTTCGATACGCGAGCACTCCTCGGGGGACAGCCCTAAAGCTTGTGCAACCAGAGCACAATAGCCGCTGATTCTGAGAATGTGATCTCCGGTGTCGTCATCGCGATACTCCGCAGCCGCGGTGAGCCGTTGAATGATTTCGGAGTTGGCGTTCTCGAGTTCGAGTGTTCGCTGGCGAACCTTGAAGTCTAGCTCCTCCGAATGGAGTTCCAGTCTTCGCAATAGAGAACGGACTTCGAGATTCCCTTGAACACGAATGACGAGTTCTTCCCCGTCAAAGGGTTTCGAGAGAAAGTCGCGAGCTCCCAGGTCAAGAACCTTCATCTTGTTCTTCTCGACAGATTCGGCGGTCAACACGATCACCGGCGTTCGAGCTAATTGCTCAGGATGGATCTCTCGCAGCGCCTGTAGGACTCCAATACCGTCGAGTTCCGGCATGCTGAGGTCGAGTATCAGAAGATCCGGTTCTTCTGACCGGAAAAACTCGAGACCTAGCTTAGGTAGAGCCGTGGTCAAGATATTCTGAAAACCGTTCTGCTCCAGACGTCGCTTGACCAACTGTAAAATCTGTTCGTCATCATCAATGACGAGGATCTTGTCCTGACGGTGTCTCACTGAACGAGATTCCAAGTGCCTTAGTCCCCTCGATGATTTCTCTTCGGAGAATTACTAAGTCGGTTAATAATTCCTTCATTTTGGCTCCTCTCTACATTTACGATCGAGCGATTGGGGAAATTCCAGCCTCGAGATAGAAGGGCAGGGGGGAATAACAGTGGTTTTTAGGAGAATAGGTTTCTAGCTATGGGATCTAGAGATGAGTGGTGTGATGAAAGTCGTTGAAAGTCTCACCTTAAGAGGTTTCAACGAAGATGATCGTCGGCTGGTTGAAAGACTCGGAGTGGCACTCAAGGAGTTTGAAGACCCAGCCGGAGATAGAGCTGTCTTAGTTTTTGCCGCCAGTGGCCAGGAGATTGCTCAAGAACTCGACCGCCATGGGGTCGATCCGACGCGCGCGATAGCCGTCTGTTCCGACCCCCATGGTTTGCCCAATGGATGCCTTTGGCTATCCTCCGAGGCTCTCCGAACAGAGTGCGCGGGTTCTGTTTTGAAAGCGTGGATAGTTCGATCGGCCGAAGATCCCGTTCAAGGACTTCTGGCTCAGATTTCGCATGACATGAGAGCTCCCTTGTCGGTGATATCGACAGCCGCATCGCTCATCGCCAAGTTCGGGACCGATCATAAGAAGACAACCCGTTACCTGGATTTGATAAATGAATCCTCGGGCGTCCTCAAGGGATTGGTCAGCGATATTTTGGACTACTCCAATATTCGCCAGGGAGAGTTTTCTTTCACCGCTGCTGATTTTCATCTGCCCCAACTTTTGGCGTCGATCACCGAGAGCTTTCGTTTGCTGGTCAAGAATCCCGAGCAATTGCGTGTGGATTGCCAGGTGGGTCCCTCAGTTCCGGACTTTGTCAATGGTGACCCGGGGCGTCTGAGGCAAGTGATCACCAATTTGATGAACAATGCCTTGAAGTTCACCGAGTCCGGCTCGGTCACACTCCAGGCTTCCCGCCGAGACGACCTGCTCTATTTCGCCGTTGAGGATACGGGAATCGGCATTCGGCAGGAGGCGCTCGAGAAAATATTCTTGCCCTACCAGCAGGCCGACAGGCAGGTCCATTCCACCTTCGGAGGGACAGGGCTAGGGCTAACGATTTGCCGAGCGCTGGTGCGGCGCATGGACGGTGACATTGGGGTTCAGTCGGAAGTTGGGAAAGGGAGTCTTTTCTGGTTCACCGCGCGTTTGCCGGAGGTCGTGTCGAGACAGTTGAGTCCCTTGCCGGATCTCCACGGGAGAAAGGTTCTGGTCGCTAGCGCGAGCACGACACTTGTTCCAGCCTGGTTGAGCCAGCGCCCAGGGGTCAGTGGAGCGACGACTCGAGAGGAGGCAGAGAAGCTGTTGCCCAGCGGAGATTTCGATCTCGTGATCGTCGATCTGGAGTTGGGTCAATGGGATTTCGTGCGTCAACTCGTCGAATTTAAGGGAAAGCACGCCGTGGTGGTCGCCACAGCGGTGGGACAGCGAGGAGACGTCGCTCTTTGCAATGAGATCGGCGTCGCAGGCTATCTGACAGCTCCTTTCGGGCAAGAAGAGATGGAAACGGCCCTCGCTCTAGTTTTGGCAGACTCCCGACAAAACATCGTCACCAAGTACTCGGCCAAGGAGTTTTTGGCTGCCCGAGCTAGTTAAAACTCAGCGGGACCTTGTTTACAAATCTGAAACGTTCTTATGACATTGGGAAGGTACAGTTTCTCTATCAAAAGAGAAATGAGTTCCCTCGTTAAGTGACTTCCGCGAATGCCGCCGCTAACTTGGCCCCTTATTCCCTCCGCATCGGACAACAACGCCATAAGCTCCCCGCCCAGGCCGCGCAATGGGCTCAGCAATACGACACTAACGGCGACCGCTATCTGAGCAACGCCGAGCTTGCAAGCGCGGTGGTTGGAGACTCGATTTCTCTCAACTCAGGGGCCTCCGTGGACCTGCTCAAGGAATTTAAAGCCAACCTCGCCAGCGTTCCGAATCCCGTCGCCAACGGCTACCATAGCTTCGCTGAGGTGGAGAAAGAGCTGACTCAGGTAGCCAAAGATCATCCCGACATCGTCAAAAAGGTCAGTCTGGGCAAGTCCCCCGAGGGACGCGATATCTGGGCTCTCAAGATCAGTAGCGGCGCCCAGGGCGATACTAGCGACAAGTCCGGGGTGGTCATCACCGGCTGCCACCACGCCCGCGAATGGATGACGGTGGAAGCGCCCTTGAAGCTGATCGCGGACCTGACCGATGGCGCTCAGGACCCCGCGGTGAAGAATCGGCTCGACAACGCCGAAGTCTGGGTGGTTCCGGTCGTCAATCCTGACGGCTACGAATACTCCCGAAACGTGAGCAACTATTGGCGCAAGAACCGCCGACCTCTGGGCGTCGACCAGAACGGGAAGCCGACGAGCGCGGTCGGAGTGGACCTCAATCGTAACTACTGGGACGGAAAGCCGGAACATCACTACGTCTACCGCCCTCCGGGAGACACTCCAGGGAACACTCGGGACGACTTTTCCGCCACCTCGGACAATCCCAGTGACGACACCTACCGCGGTCCATTTGGCGCTTCAGAGCCGGAAGTGAAAGCGGTTCTGGGCCTGCAGTTGAACAATTCCAACATCAAAGCGGTGGTGGATTACCACTCGTATGGCGATACCATCTTGTATCCCTATGGGCACACCAAGAACCCTTCCCCCAACGAAGCGCTCTACAAGTCCATCGGAAAGAAGATGCAAGAGGCCACCACAGGGTTCAACCTCGAGCAGAGTGTGGGGCTGTATCCGGCCTCCGGAACTTCCGACGACACTCAGGATCTCAATGGTATCCTCAACTTTACCATCGAGATGGGACGCTCGTTCCAGCCCAACCCCAAGACCATCCCGGTGATTACCGAGCGTGTTGCCAAAGCCAGTCATGCCTTGATTGACGAGATCATCAAACGAGACGACGCGGGCGAACTTCCTAAGCACTCTATGGCCTCCTAGAAGGTTTCGATAGCGATCGGCCACGAAACTTCCACTCGGTGATAAACCGAGGAGGCTGAGATAGTGGCGCGTTTTGAGAGAGGGCAAGGGACGAGGCGACAAGTCTGGGAGATCTCTCAGGTGGGGACTTTAGTACGCGCCCAAGAGCACTTAGGCGACTATTCGATGTTACCTGGTTTTTTGCAATGCGGTAGCGATCTGGGAGCTCGGACCGAGATGGAAAAACTCGTATCCGGCTGGCTGGCCAAAGGTTTTGTACCGGCGGACTCGCAAGCCGAGAAGCTTGTCGCCGCCTCTCCTCAGCCCGAGCCGGAAAAGACCGGGACCTCCTGGCCGTTGAGGGTCGATGTCCAGGTTTACAACGAATCTAATGGCTTTGTGGTCACTTCCATGGGCATGGCGGGGCAAACCATCAGCGAGGGGAGCAAACGTTGGCTTAAGTCGGTTGGAGAGGGCAAGTTGATTCCGCTGACTCTGGTTTCGGATGATCCTATCAATGTCAGGGTCGTCGGCGGCCAGGAACTGGCTGAGCAGGAATCCCAAGAGTGGGTGGCTCGACTGGAATGGTCCCTCGATGTGCCGGACGGCTGGTTGGCTCTCACGGGGGGAGCGGTGCTCACCCACGAGGACTACACGGCTGAGGACGCCTACTTTGAAGCCTATCTTCAGACTATCTCGGTACCTCCGGGTCGCTACAAGGTCGGCCTCTACACCTACCTACCCGGACTTAACGCGGATGCCGTCTTGGACGAGTTTGCCGACAGGACCGAAAATGGCCAGCCCTTCGGAGCTTGGTGGAGGGAGACCAGGGGTGGAGAGGTGTTTCCCAGTTGGCTGCGGCAAAGGTGCGTGGAAGACCCTTCCATCGATCCGGGACACGAGTCTGAATGGGAAGGGGTGGAGATTCTCGATGATGAGGAGCTTCCCGAGACGATCGACTTCCTGGTCCATCTGACCGTCGACCCTGAGCCAGGCAAGTTTAGGACCTTCCAGGAGCCGGATGGTTGGTTTCCCTCCGAGAACGGAGCCAGGCGGCCTGATGCTTGCCCCCGCGGTCTAGAGGCCCGTGATCTTCAGAAAGATTCGCACCAGATCGGAGAGGGGAATTGGGTCTACGTCGGCGAGGTTGCTCCCCTGATGACGTCGTTGGCCACCTCCCTTTTGAGGGGAGGACCACTTCCTATCGCGAGTTCTCAATTGGCTCATCTCTATGGGTTGGCGCGATTTTGCCATCCCTACGCGGTGCCTCAGGTCGTGGCTGAGGGAGAGTTTCGGGACCTTCAGGGAGTTGGAGAGAGCCAGCGCGCCGTTGTGCTCACCACAGATCGGCGGATCGATCTCTATTTCTCCAACGACGAAGTGCCTGACGAGCACCAGAGGACTTTGGCCGAGATGGGGCCATGGCTTTCGGGGTTACCCGTGGGTACCGTTTGGGAACTCTGCTGTGGACAAAACGATCCGAGAGCCTCCAAAGAGGAGCACCCGCTCGGATTCCATCGCTATGTTGGGCGAGTGACCGAGACCGGCTGGATCGTGGAAGCAAGCTATCCGGCCGTCTCCACCCCGGTTCTGCGAGAAGCCCTGGAGCTGGCTCGAGAGGTGGAAAAAGGGGAGTCTTTCACCTTGAGAGACGAGGGGGAGGCGGGACCGGTGAGAGAGCTGACGCGGCGCAACCACAATCTCTGGCTTGGTGAGCACGAAGCTGTGGTCGAGGATGGCTCTTTATTCGTGAGTCCCGCTAACCCGGACATACTGCAAGTCTATGCCGCCGCGGCCTTTGCCCTACGCTATCACGACACTTGGCCGGTTCTTGACCATTCGGCGGACGACTGAGAGACGCTCGTCAATTTTCAGAATTTTCAGAATCGTCCGCTAGAGGTGAGGCCTCCGCCGACGTCTGACGGAGCAGATAAACCAGGTAGCAGCTCAGACACAACCCGGGGAAGAAGAAGGTCAGTAGCGAGAATACCAGTCCGGAGATGGCGCTGGCCAGGGGAAGTCTGGAGTTTCTAGCTTGAAGACGGCCGAACATAAGTCCAGCTCCGATGGAAACAGAGCCGGAAATCCCAAGGCCTGCCAGCGCCAGCAACTCCAGAGTTCGCTGGGTTTCCAGCGGAGCGCCCAGGGACAGTGCGTGCGCCAACATGTTGGTGGCATAGTAGAGCGAGCCCAGGCCATAGACGATTAGAAGAATGGCGTTCAACGTCGCCTCCACACTGTGGCCTGAGCCACCGACCATTGAAATTTTCGAGCATGCTCTCGAATCAGAAACGGCATGTCTTGCGTTTTCTGGAGTTCAAAATTCGACTCCAGAGCGGATCGGAGAGAGGAGAGGCTTCGAATCGCCTCGCCTTCTCGCATAAAGCCTCCCAACCAGCGCTCACGAGGCGTGTATTCTTCAAGCCAGGTGTAAGGTGAGGTTATCACCAGTTGCCCTCCGGATTTGAGTAAGGACGGCAAGCGCTTCAAGACAGCCTGAGGGTTCGGAACACGGCACAGAAGATTGGCGGCGAGCACGATGTCGAACTGGCCCAGATCGGGACGAAGGTCGGTGGCGTCGCCCACCTCGAATCGAACACGTTCCGGGTGAAAGTCGGGACTGAGGGTGGCCTGGGCATGGTCAGTGAGCTCACCTTCCACGGCGAAAGAATAACGAGCCGTGCCATCAATGCTCAGCCTTTGGGCTTCTCCAATAAAGCTTTGGGAGAAATCGATACCCACCACTTCGGAACAGAAGACGGAAAGTTCGAAGCTGGCCCTGCCTACCGAACAGCCAAGCTCCAGTGCTCTGGCCCCAGCGTTAGGGGAGATCAGCTCTCGCACGCAGCGAGTCGGAAACTCCAGAGCCTCCCGGGGGCCAAAGCTCCACGGCAGGATCGTTTCCGGATCGGCATAGTGCAGGAGCAGATACTCCTCCAGCAGCGACTGGGTCTCGTAAGGGTTGGTCAACACGAAGAGTTCGGTTAAACGTTCACCGAACCGTAGGCGAGCTGTCTGAGGTAATCGCCCGCCTGGTAGGAATGGAACAAGATGTCGACGTGACCGCCTTTGCGGTACAGACGCACGGTGGGCGCATCGATCTCAGGAGTTTTTTCCGGTGAGAACAAAATGTCGTCGTGGGTCGCGTTCTGCTTCGACTTGAATTTGTCGGTGGTGACATCACCGCCGAGATGGTCGTTACGACCGGTGGCCACGTGAAAGGTACCGAAAATCTTTTCGTCTTGAATGTCGTGTCCGGAAACAGGAAGCTCCTGAGTTCCAAATCCGAGCTCGCCCAAAAATCCGGTAGCCTGATCGGTCTTGAGCCGCTCGGCATACTCTTCCACGGTCTTCGGGTTGCCGGAGACGAACCTGGCGTCGATGACTCTACCGCCTTTGACTTCTAAGAGAGCGATGCTCTGGTCCTCGAGCTTCATAGGGAAGTGACCTGCGCCGCCGGTAGGCACGAAGTAGACCTCGCCAGCCGGAAGGTTGGCGATGTCCGGGCCGACACGACAAAGGCCGTGGCTCTTCTGAGCCTCTTGTCCATCGAGCTCGAGGCGCAGCATGTAGTCTTGACCGTTGATTCGAAAGTCGATTTCGACGGCTTCGGCGCCGGTCATCCCTTGGCGCAATCGCTCGGCTCGCTCGGAGACCTCTTCATAATCCACGGCTAGTCCCGAGTTGAGAATGATAGGGTTCAGGCCGTGCATGGTCGCGCCGCGAAAACCGATTTTCTTGGCTGTGGATGTCAGCGGCGCGGTGGCGGAGTTGGTGGAGATGCAGAGCAGAATGTCGTAGTTCGGGTAGATGTCTTTCTCCAGAGAAAGTTGGCGGCCATCGGGGGTATAGGCTTCATCGTCGAGGTCGAGATTGCTGCCACCGGTCATCTTATAACAGAAGAGCTCACCGCCCTGGAGTCCGAGCTTGTCCAGCACGCCGTTCTTGAGGCCGAGATAGAAGTGCTCGTGAGCCATCTTCTGAATGCTGTGGCCGTCCTGGTTTAAGAAAGCTAAGTCTTTGACGTCCGTGGGTTCCTCCAGGTCGATGAGAATCCCGATCCGCTCGCCGGCTTTTGGGCGAAACACCGTGGAGAGAAGACGTTCGAGGTCAAAGGGGGGAAAATTCATGGAGCACCTCACGGATTGGACTTGCGCTTTGAGCCTGAGGGGATACTCCAATCTCAACCTCGGTACCTTTTCAGGGTTTCCAGGAACTGATCGATCTCGTCCTCAGTGTTGTAGTAGTGGGGAGAAGCCCTGATAACGTGGGCTAGATTCCGGGCTTCCATGTCCAGGCGAGCCGAAAAAACGGAACTGGTCCAGACGTTAATACCCAGAGAATGCAGAGCTTCTCGAACCTCTTCGGCGTCTTTCCCGATGAGTGTGAAGGTGACGATACCTCCCTGGACCTGTCCCAAATCGTGGACCCGGACCCCCGCGATGTCGCGGAGCCCTCGGCGGGCTCTTTCGGCTAGAGCTTGGATTCTCTCCCAGGCCCAGTGCTGCCCGACTTTCACCGCGTAGTCCGCGGCCGCGGCCAGACCCAGGCGCCCGGCCACGAAGGTCTCATAGGTTTCGAATCGGCGAGCGTCGGCCCGGATGGTGTAGTTGTCGTGGCTGGTCCAGCGGGCGGCGTGGAGGTCGAGAAAGGGCGGTTCGAGTCCTTCGATCAGCTCTTCCTTGATATAGAGAAACCCCACGCCACGAGGTCCACGTAGAAACTTACGGCTGGTCGCGGTCAGCATGTCACAGCCGATATCACTCACCGAGATCGGCATTTGGCCCAAGGACTGGCAGGCGTCCAAAAGATAGGGAGCGGGATGGTCGGATAGAATTTCCCCTATCTCGGCCGCCGGTTGGACCAGGCCGCCGTTGGTGGGAACGTGATTGATCGCGACTAGCTTGACCCGTTCGTCGAGCAGTCGTCGAAGGCTTTCGAGACATACGGACCCGCTGTCGTCGTTATCGATGACCACGATTTCGGCTCCGGTCTTTTTCGAGCGCTGCAAAAGGGCGATGTAGTTGCTGGCGTACTCCGCCCGGCAGGTGAGAATGCGATCTCCTGGGTTGAGATCTATGGCATAGACCAGCATGTCCCAGGCGCGGGTCGCGTTCTGCGCGATTCCGATCTCGGTCGGGCTGGCCCCGATCAATCGGGCCAGGGAGACATAGACCCCTTCCAGCTCTTGGGCCTTGGCGACTTCGGCTTCGTAACCCCCCATGCGGCTCTCCAGCTGGAGGTGCTCAAAAACGGCGTCGAGGACGGGTTGAGGCGATAACGCGGCTCCCGCGTTGTTGAGGTGGATGAACTCTCGGCAACCGGGTGTCTGGGAACGCAGCTCTTCGATATTCACAATTCTTGAGCTTCTCAGGATATCCGCGAGGAACCTTGTACGGCGGGGTCAAAGTAAACACGGAAGATGGCGAGTGCATCCTGGAACAGTGGAGAGGGAAGAACCACCAGTGACTTCCTTGGCTCCATGCCGGAAGAGGCTGGACCGGCTCATGCTAGTTCTTGGGTTTGGAGTTCGTCTAGTAAGCCAGAGGAACCGGCGGAAGAGCTCGGAGAGCTGTCCTGGGACGATGCCAGTCCAACCGAACCGACCGTCGAAGACGTTCATGACTCCAGAACGAGCGCTGTGGAGAACCAGTTGCGAACTTTCTCGGCGACCGTCGGACAGGTTCAAGGCCTGGAGGAGTCGGGAGACTTTGATCTCACACCTCTGCGTCATCTTTTAGAGCAGGGCTGGGCCGATCCCGGTACGGCGCGTTCCAAGGCCGACTATCAACCGACCTCCCCGAAAAGCGGGGCTTGGCACTCTCAGGGTAATCAGGCTGAGGTCGAGACGATGGAAGTCAAAGCGGTCGCCCCGCCGTCCCCAGCTCCGCCTGTCGCGGTGCCTCCTCCCGTGATGGCGCTCCCCTCGGAAGCTGACTATCCAGACCTGGTTTTTGATCAGACGCCCTCGGCACCCCCAATGCCGATGGCACCGCCACCGCGTAAGCGGGAGTGGAACTTTAAGCCAGCGCTTCTAGCTGGAGGAGCCATGGCGGCTTTGGCGGCTATCGCCGTTCCCGTCATCGTTGTGTTTCTAGGTAATAAGCCCGCGACCACCTCCCCTCCGGCAAAGGCACCGGTCGCCTCTAAAGTCGACTCGCGAGAGGTTCAGCCGGCGGTATCTCCCGTAGCTGTCGCTCCCGTAGCTGTCGCTCCCGAACCGCCGGTAAAGGAAGTGAGCCAGGGGAAGGAGCTTCCGAAAACGGAACTCGATTGGTCTGGAGTTCCAGCGGGAAGCAAGATCTTCTGGCAGGGACAACGGACCGAGACTGCTGCTCTGGGCTCGGCGGCCCCGGGTAAGTACGACTTGAAAGTTATCGCTCCGGGTCGCCCGACGGTCAGGTTGGGCCTACAGGTGCCAGAAGACTCGGATGTTCCTCTTGCCGTAGGCCAAAAGGTTAGTGAGGCCCTCGCTCAGCAGCCGACCCTGACGGTAGCCTTGAGCAAATCTTTAGACAAGCCTGTCCAGGTGAAGGTCAGAGAGCTTGGTGACGGGGCTACTTTCACGACGGTAACCAAGTTGCAAGGGAAGTCCAGCTCTGGAATTATTTTACCCAAAGCCGGCAAGTATAAAGTTGAAGTCGCCAAGACCGAGACGCATCAAGCTTACGGACAGACGGTGACGTTCGCCGATGGTTCAAAAAAGAGCCTTCAGATCGCGCTCAAGGCCGCTCCTCCGAGGGTGGCGAGCGCACCTCAGCCTTCCTCCTCTTATTCAAGTAGTGGAGCCAGCTATTCGCAGCCGACTTACCACGCACCATCGCCGCCTAGATATTACGGTGGTGGTGGAGGCGGCGGCGGCGGCGGAAGCCGAATTGCCCCGCCTTCGTTTTAAGACCGATCCTGGCCAAAGCGATAGTTGTTGCTAGTCCTCCAGTGTCGAGGTGTCTCCGATCGGTTGGCCCATCAATTCCGCTTTCAACAGTCGCCGCATGATCTTTCCACTTCGAGTTTTGGGAAGTTTGTCCACGAAGCGGATCTCTTCTGGGCGGGCGATCTTCGAGAGGTGGGTTCCCACCCAGGCGTTGAGTACATCCGCTAGCTCTTCGGACCCTTCAGCACCGGCGTTGAGGGTGACGAAGGCGTGGATGGCGTTGCCTTTGAGTTCGTGCGGGACTCCGACGACCGCGGCCTCGGCGACTTCGGGGTGGGAAACCAGGGCGCTTTCGATCTCGGCGGTGCCCAAGCGGTAGCCGCTGACTTTGATCACGTCGTCCATGCGACCGATCACCCAGATGTAGCCGTCCTCATCTTTGCGGGCGGAGTCTCCGGTGAAGTACATCCCCTCGATGGTGGACCAGTAGACCTCTTTGTAAAGCTCGTCATTCTGGTAGAGGGTACGCAGCATGGAAGGCCAGGGTTTTTTCACCACCAGGTAACCATCAGCGCCGTTGGGGACGGGAGTTCCGCTCTCGTCCACCACGTCGGCCTCGACTCCGGGCAGAGGCCGAGTCGGGCTGCCAGGCTTGAGAGGCACCACCGGGGTAGGGGAGATCATAAAAGCACCCGTCTCGGTCTGCCACCAGGTGTCCATGATGGGGCAGCGCTCTTTTCCGATCACGCGGTGGAACCAGCGCCAGGCTTCAGGATTGATGGGCTCTCCCACCGAGCCTAAGAGACGCAGAGAACTCAAGTCATGCTTGTCCGGCCAGGCCTCGCCGTAGCGCATCAGCCCCCGGATGGCGGTGGGGGTCGAGTACAGGATGTTGATACCGTACTTTTCCACCATGCGCCACCAACGGTCGGGGTAGGGAGTGCCGGGGGAGCCTTCGTAGATGAACTGGGTGGCACCGGTCAGAAACGGACCGTACACGATATAGGAGTGCCCGGTCACCCAACCGGCGTCGGCGGTGCACCAGTAACGATCTTCCTCGCGCATGTCGAAGACCGCGGCCATGGTGTAGTGCACCCCGACCTGATAACCGCCGTGCACGTGCACGATCCCTTTGGGTTTTCCGGTGGTACCGGAAGTGTAGAGGATAAAGAGCGGGTGGTCGGCGCCCACTGGCTCGGGAGGGCAAGAGCGCTGGGAAACCGGTAGACCGGCCAGTTCGTGATACCAGAAGTCGCGGCCCGGCTCCATCTCCACGGGGAGCTGTTCGCCGAGACGTTTCACCACCAGCACGGAGGTGACGCTGGCGCTTTTTCTTACCGCATCGTCGACGATGCTTTTGAGAGGGATGGTCTTGCGGTTCATCAGTCCGCCGTCGGCAGTGATGACCACGCGGCTCTTAGCGTCCTCGATGCGCGAGATCAGGGCATCGGCGGAAAAGCCTCCGAAGATCACCGAGTGAACGGCGCCCAGGCGCGCGCAGGCCAAAATGGCGAAGATCTGCTCGGGAATTCTGGGCATGTAGACGGTGACGCGATCGCCTTTTTGCACTCCAAGGCTGCGCAGCACGTTGGCGAACTGGCAGACCTCGCGATGAAGCGCGAGGTAGCTGAAGCTGCGGGTCTCTCCTGTTTCCGACTCCCAGATCAAAGCCAGTTTGTTGCGTCGAGGCCCTTTGAGATGGCGGTCGATGCAGTTGTGGGTGATGTTGGTTTGGGCGCCGACGAACCACTTGGCGAAAGGTGCTTGCCAGTCCAGAACCTGAGTCCAGGGCTCAAACCATTCGACCTCTTGAGCCTGCGCCTCCCAGAAGGCTTCGAAGTCGCGGTCGGCCTCGGCCTTTTGAGCATCCCAGTCGGGAACTCGGGCTTTCTCCAGAATTTCGGGAATGGGATGATAGATCTCCGTCATACAGTGGTGAGCTCCTTGAGAGATTTCTTATCGGCCTGCACCCAGGCGACCGAGGCAAAACGTCGGATCAGTTGGCGAATTTTCTTATGAAGAGGGATGAGTCGCTCGCTTTTGACTCCATACAGGCCTTGGATCTGCTTGAGCATCAGTTCGCGGCTGGAGCTGACCTCCAGACGAAACTCCGCGGCATCGCGCCCTGCTGTTTCTAGCGTTCCCAAGAGGTCGGTAAGAGCGCGGTGAAGTGTCTGATACTCGGCTTCGTCAAGCGTGATGCAGTCCTCGATGGCCAGATTAGCCTGGCGGGCACGACTGGGCGTTCGGATTTCGTAGTACCCTTCCGCTCCGTTTTTGCCGGACATGGCCGAGAAGAGGCGCAGTTGATAGTGGGGCTGCTCGGAGTCGGGTGAGACCTCCGCGACTTTAGGAGCGGTAGGCTTCTCGGGCTTGTTGGGCCGCGCCTCCATACTCATGGCGGCTTCTTTGGCCAGAACGTCGGCGCGCTCGTTCCACTCGGTTCCCACATGGGCTCTGGTCCAGCGATAGGTGACTTTCACCTTTTGGGCACGGCAGACCGAGGCGAGTTGATCAAACCGTTGCCAGAGGTCGCGATTCTTGTGCTTTTTCCACTTCCCTTGAGCGCAGTTGATCACATATTGGGAGTCGCAAACGATCTCGACCGCCTGGGGTAGTGGCAGCTTTTGGGTGTGGGTGCGATAGATCAGTTCAAGGATCGCGATCACTCCGGCAATCTCGGCTCGGTTGTTGGAGGTCGGAGGCTCGGTTTTGCGAGCGGGTACTCCACCGTTGACCTCGAACGCCTCACCTGGTCCCAGAACAAAGATACTGGCGAATCCGATCACCCCGCCCGGGTTTATGATGGGAGCGGATCCGTCGGTGTAAACTTCCCAGTTCGGTAGGGCGTGTAGCTTCAACCACTTTTGCGACTGGCTTTCGAGAGATCTGGTGATCCCTTCAGAGATAGAGGTGAGTTCGGGGATGGGAGCGCTCATGAAAGCTTACGCGAGAGCTTGTCCACGCAAGCTAAAAAGAGCTCCACCCCGATCGGAAGCGAGTCCTCGTCCACGGTGAAACGGGGATGGTGGTGGCTGTACTTGGCCTCGACCTTCTCGTTGTAAGCGCCTAGAAAGAAGAAGCAGCCGGGAACCTTCTGGAGATAGTAGGCCATATCTTCCCCGCCCATCGAACGTGGGTCGGGGCGTTGATCAACGGGAGCCACGTTGAGCATCTCCTGGCAGACTTCCTCGACCACGGCGGTCACGCCGGGATCGTTGACCAGCACGGGATACCCTTCACGCCAACGAAGCTCGATAGTGGCGCCCTGAGCTTCGGCGGTACAGCGGGCCAGGTTTTCGAACTTCTCTTTAGCGCTCTTACGGATATCTTCGTTGTAGGTGCGCAGCGTTCCGCCCAGTTCGGCGAAGGGCGGAATGACGTTGTGGGTATTGCCCGCGTGGATTTTAGTGATGGAGAGGACTTTGGGCTGTTTGGGCTCGAGGCCCCGGGTCAACATGGTCTGGGTGGCGGTGATGATATGGGCGGCGGTGGTGATAGGGTCGACTCCCTCGTGAGGCGAGGCCGCGTGGGTGCCTACTCCGATCACTTTCATGTCCAGTTCGTCAGTGGCTGCGAGCATCGGGCCGGAACAGAAGTTGACGTGGCCGGTGTTGAGATGGAGCCAGAGATGTAGTCCCAGCGCCGCGTCAACACCTTTGAGAACCCCCTCGGCGATCATGGGCGCGGCCCCTCCTGGTCCCTCCTCGGCTGGTTGAAAGAGAACGCGAACCGTACCCCGAAGGCTCCCTTTACGCTGTATCAGGACCTTGGCCGTGACCAGCAAGATGGCGGTGTGACCATCGTGACCGCAGGCGTGCATTTTTCCTGGATTCTGAGATGCGAATTCGAGTCCCGTCTCCTCTAAGATAGGAAGTGCGTCCATGTCGGCGCGGAGTAGGATGGTGGGGCCGGGGAGCGCGCCCACGATGTCCGCGGTGACTCCGGTTTTGGCGATCCCTGTGCGGGGCTCGAGACCGAGGTTGCGCAGGTAGTCGGCCACCACACCGGAGGTTCTGACCTCTTCAAAGCCGAGTTCCGGATTTTGGTGAAAATCGCGACGGAGAGCGATCAACTCTTCTTTGAGGTTCACCACGTCGGGTGAAAGTGTGGGAGGTAGACATGCGGTGGTCAGCGACATAAGGAGCCCCTTCGGTTTTGAGATCTTCTCCGCCTGCCCTAGTGCTGCGCCCGCTTTTAAACTTGGCGCAGCACTGGGTCGTCCGAGACTGCCTGAAGGCCACCTTGAAGCCGGTATCGAACGGCCGTCACTGAAGTGGAACTCGTGTCGAGGGCCACTAAAAGAGCCGAGAAGGGATTGATATGGCGGGCGAAACGAGCGTGATCGATAGTCTGGAATTAGAGCCGGAAAGTGGCTTGAACGCCACCGTTCTGGTCGTGGACGACGAGCCGAATATCGTCACCCTGCTCGAAACATGGCTGGAAACGATCGGCTGTCGCGTGGTCTCGGCGGGTGACGGCGAGAAAGGTGTGGAGAAGGCCAGGGAGATTCTTCCCGATCTGATTCTGATGGACGGAATGATGCCGCGTATGAGCGGTTTTGACGCCTGTAAGGTGCTCAAGAGTCAGGATGACACAAAGGACATTCCGCTGATTTTTTTGACCGTTCAGGGCGAAGTTCAGGATGTGGTGAAGGGCTTGGAACTAGGGGCTCACGGCTATATGACGAAGCCGTTCAAGCCGCAGGAACTGCTAGCCCGCGTGAGATCGACACTTAAAATCAAGCAGATTCAGGACCGTCTGAAGTCGCATACCCAAACTTTGCGTAAGCGCTGGGACTGGATTCACGGGGCGTTGGACCAACTTCCGGCCGGCTTGATGGTCTTTGATGCCGAGAGCAAAGAGGTCTTATTTTCCAACGACCGCTGGAATCGCAGGGTGGGTGAACTGGGCGAAGGCTCGGCCACGACTTTAGTGGAATTTTTCCGAGACGGCACCCTGGTCGCGGACGTGCTCGAATCCGTTGGCGAGGTGGAGGGTTCCTTCGAAGTTCGTCTGAGGGGGCAGTCGAAAGGGGAGTTCAGTTTGCGTGCCTCTTCCTTTGAAAAGAGTGGGAAGACGGGTCGGCAAGTGCTCCTGTTTTAAGTCTTTCGTCGGTAGACAGTAGGTTAGAAAGAAAGAAGGCCCTCTGAGGGCCTTCTTTCTTTCTCTTGAAGGTTTGCTAGAAACCGTTGGGAGTCTCCAACAGATCGTCGGTTAGCTTTGCCTTGGCGCCGGATAGTTCAGCGGCTTTCGTGAACCACACCTTGTCTTGCGCGGACAAGTCAGCGATTTCCAAGCCCTGCTTGGCCGCTTTCTCCGCTTCGCCGTACGCCTCGGACAAAGACAGAACAATCACTTGTTCCTTTTTGGGGTCGGGGTGGCCCGGCATGGCTTCCAGAGCCTGGTCCACCGACTTCACCGCGTCGCCGAGTTTTTTCAGTCGACGATAGGCCCGGGTGAGGTCGAGGTAGACCTCGGGCTGGGGATCGTTGCTGAGAAGTTTGCGGAACTGAACCACGGCTAGCGTGTCCTTGCCCACATGGCAGTAAGCTCTGGCCAGGTAGAGAAGGAACTCTGAACTATCAGGGTTCTGTTTCTGCAGGTCGCGATACAGGTCGATCAGTTTGCGCGCATTCGCTTTGTCGCCAAATTTTGCATAAGCACCGCGGTGAGCTGAGAGATCCTTGGGATCAGCCGATAGTACTTCTTTGAGTTTGGCGATCGCTTCGTCGTGATTTTCAGGCAGCTCCATCGCCACGGCTTCAGCTCCGGAGGAGGCAGATGCTTGAGCGGCGGCCTCCGTCTCGGCTTGAGCGATTGCTTCCGCCTCCGCCTTGGCTTTGACCTCAGCTTCAGCCTGAGCGGTAGCCTCAGCCTCGGCCTGCGCGGCAGCTTCCGCGTCCGCTTTAGCTTTGGCTTCAAAGAACTCTTTCGCCGCCGCGTCCTCTGGGTCGAGGTCACGGATTTTGCTCAGGAGAAGCTCAACCTTTTCTGATTCGGAAGCGGCTTGAGCGGCGCCCACCTGGCCACGTAGTGCGGAGAGTTCTAAAGCTTTCCGCTGCTCCGCTGCAATGGTCGAGCGCTCCAGCTCGGTGAGCGCTCCATCAAAATCGCTCGCGGCGATCAGACTCTCGACTCGTGCGGTCTGAACCTCACCTTCGAGCGTTTCCACCAATGTGGTAGCGCCAAGAGCTCGCAGTCCGTCCAGGGACCGTTGCCATTCCACCTCACGGCCTTCTTCCCGATGGCTTCGCGCCATTCGCTCCCAGGCGCTTTGAGCTTGTTCCTTCTGGGCTTCGCTGAGGGAATCGACCTCCAAGCTGCGCAAGACCTGCTCGGCTGTTTCGGGGTCGGCCTCCTCGAGAAATTTCTTGGCGGCCTGGAGAGCTAGGGCACCGACTACCGCGGAGGCGGCACCGGTTCCCTTGAGTCCATGAAGGGCCGAGACGATGCTGGAGCTGTCCGCTTTGGCGATCTGCTTTTTCAGCAGGCGTGCCCGCACACTCTGGATTTCGTCGTGAAGCGCAGTCCCCACGCGGGCTAACCATTGGTCAGCCGAGGCGAGAGCTTGGGCCAGCTCGGTTTCCTCTTGCGAGGTGACCAGTTGTCCAAAAATTCGATGGCGTTCGCTCTCATGCTCTTCGTCATCGGGGATACTCCCGAGGGCTGCTGAGAGGTCTCCGCGATCGGCTGCTTGTTTCCATTCCGGTTCGGCGGGAGCGGCCTCCTCGGCCGGAGCCTCAGCTTCCACGAGTGCTTCCTCAGCCGGGGCTTCAGCCACGACGGGGGCTTCCTCGGCCGGAGCCTCCGCTTCCACGGGAGCTTCCTCGGCCGGGGCTTCAGCCACGGCGGGTGTTTCCTCCACCGGAGCTTCAGCGACCACGGCCGCTTCTTCAGCCGGAGCCTCAGCCACGACGGGGGTTTCCTCAGCGGGGGCTTCAGCTTCCACGGCCGCGTCTTCAGCCGGAGCCTCAGCCACGACGGGGGTTTCCTCGGCGGGGGCTTCAGCTTCCACGGGAGCTTCCTCAGCCGGGGCTTCAGCCACGACGGGTGCTTCCTCAACCGGAGCTTCAGCGACCACGGCCGCTTCTTCAGCCGGGACAGAGACTTCCTCAGCGGGTGTCTCGGCTACGACGGGAGCTTCAGCCACCGGCTCGGTTGAAATCTGCGTCAATTGAACTTCGGACCTCAGTTGAGCCAACAGGTTCTCATCACCGCTAGCTTCAGCTTTTGTTAATCCAACGGTAAAGAGCTCGACTGCCTGAGCGGAATTGCTTTGACTGCGATGGAACTGTCCGAAGTGAAAGTAAACTGGAGCATATTCCGGGGCTTTGGCCAGAATTTCTTCAAACAAGCTTCGAGCGTCTTCAAGACGTCCGGTGACATTGGCCAGGATCGCCTGTTGTAAGACCTCTTCCGCCGGATAGTCCGATTCGGGAGCGGCACTGGAAACAAGCTCCGGTCTGGGTTCCGTGGGAGCCTCGACCTCAACCTCAACCTCGGGCTGCTCGAAGACCGGCACAATCTCGGCGACGGCGAAAGGGTCTTCCGTGGCGACGGGCTCCTCGCTGGAGGCTGTTTCAGGCTCAGCCACACTGTCAGACTCGATAACGGCCGGTGCCGCGAAAGGGTCTTCCACGGGTGGAGCTTCAACCACGACGGGGGTGTCCGATTCCGTTACCACGGGGACGAAAGGATCGTCAGCTTGATCCCCTGAGGTTTCAGCCTCATCGCTAGGCACGGGAGCGGTGGTGGAGGCGAAGGGGTCCTCGGCAGCCGCTTCAGGTTCTGAGTCTGAAATGTCGGCGAAAGGATTCGAGAGGTCGGCCTCGGCCGCGGAAGCCTCCGACTCACTTTCGCCCAAATTCACTTCACCAATGAAAGTTGCGTCGAGGTCTTCGGTCCCATCCGGCGTGGCCTGAGCCGCCTCGCTCTCAAAGGTTCCGATAAAGGTCTCGTCCACATCCTCGGCCGGCTCGGGAATATCCGCGAACGGATTGTCATCGTCTAGAGATTCCGGCTCCTCTGGAGTGGGTTCGACGGCGGGCAACTCCGCGAAGGGATCATCGACCGGGTCGATGGCCGGTTCAGGTGTGGTGACCGCGGCGGCCGGAGTAGGCTCTGGAGTTGATTCGAAGGGATCATCTTCGAAGGGGTCGGGCTCGGACACCGGAGTCTGGCCCATGCCTAGTCGAGGAGCCGCGGGAAGCGCCTCATCGTCTCCCTCGGTTAAACCGATGGGGATGGCGCCGATGGTCGGCAAGCCACCGGCCATGGGAGCCGGCGGAATGAAATCTTCCGTTTCGCTGATCCCAAAGTCGGCATCCTCCGGAACAAAGGACCCGTGCTGCACATCGTCGCTGCTGATGGAGCTGGCTCTGGGCGTCGTGGGTGGCGCTGCGACCGGCTGTGATGAGACTGGTTCGGCCGTTGGCGTCGGAGCCGGAGCCGGAGCGTCGAACGGGTCGTCGACCGGCGGTACATAGGGCGCCATGGCATCGAGGCGCTGTTTGGCTTCCTGATGGCTCGGATAGATGTCGAGAACTTGGCGGAAGGCAGCCCGGGCTTGATCTTCTTGACCCAGCTCTTGACTGAGAATTCCGACTTGCAGATGGTAGTCGAGTTTCTCTGGCGCCAGTCGAACCAGCGACTGCCAAGCGTCGAGGGCCTCCTGACGCTTACCCAGCTTGGCGAAAAGCTCGGCTTGCGAGCGACGAAGCTCCTGGTTCTCCGGGTTGAGCTGCAGGGCTGTACGCAGCTCGGAGGCGGCCCGATCCTGATGCCCAGCGTCGGCCAGAGCTGTAGCGTACTTACTGACGAAACTCGGATTGCTCCGATTCTCGTCCAGCTTACGTTCGAAGAACTGGAGGGCTTTCTCGGGCTGGCCGAGGGCCACGTAAGCCTCGCCCAGGGAGGTCATCGAAGGAGCATGAGAGGGTTCGACGTCGAGCGCCTGTTGAAAGAAGTCGACAGCGATGCTTGGTTTGTTGCGTCCCGACAGATAGATGGTGCCCAGACCGTGCAGCGCTTTGTAGTGACGGGGATCCAAGCGGACCGTTTCCTGATAGGCCTCGAAGGCGTAGTCGGGCATATCCAAGGTGGCGAAAGCCTCGGCCATGCGGTAGCGGGCCTCGACCGACTCGGGATTGAGCTCCACGACCTTGCGATACAGGGTAATAGCGTCGTCATACTGGCCTTGCTGCATCTGCACGTCGGCCAACAAGAAGTTGGTCTCGAGATCGTTCGGGTTGAGCTTGATAGCCTGCTTGAGTTCGGCGGCGGCTTCCGCGGCGCGCTGACTGGCCAGATAAGCGCGTCCCAGGTTGAGGTGATATTGAGCGTCGTGCGGTTTGAGCTCGATAGCCTTGCGATAGGCTTCCACCGCCTGGTCGAACTGGCCAAGCTCGTCACGCATCAGTCCGAGGTTATAGGCCGCGTAGGCGTCTTTCGGGTTCAGGCGCGCGGCCTCACCGTAGTGAACGGCGGCCGATTCATAATCTTTTTGGCGGTGGTAGGCCTGTGCCAGGCTGTAATGAGCGTAGGCGTCATGCGCGTTGATATTGAGCGCGGTCTTGAATCCTTTGATCGCGCGCTCGATGTCCCCCAGCTGCAGGGCGGTAGTACCGAGCTCATAGACGGCTTCGGAGGATTCGGGATCGAGCTCCACGGCTTTTTCGTAGCAGTGAATGGCAAGGTCCGGCCGATACATCTGCTTGCAGCATTCGGCCAGATGCAGATGGATACGGGCGTCGTTCGGGTCTAAGTCCAGCGCCTTTTGGTACTGCTTCATGGCGCGCTTGAACTTGGTCTGTTTCATGAAGACCCGGCCCAGGGCGAAGTGGAACTTGGCTGACTCGGGGTCGAGTTCGATGGCGCGCTCCAGGTGACGCAGGGCTAGAGCGCTCATGTTCTCTTTCTCGTAGATCAGTCCGAGCTGATGGTGAGTGTCGGCGAATCGGGAGTTCGCGTCGATGGCGCGTTGAAAGTTGGTGATGGCCAGTTTGTTCTGACCGAGCAGAGCGTAGATCTCTCCGCACTGCAGATGGGCCTCCCACAAAGACGGGTTGATCTCCAGCGCGCGCTTGAGGCTTTGTAGGGCGAGTTCGGGTTTTTGGAAAAATTTGTAGGCCGTCCCGAGCTGATAGCGGGCGAAGGCGTCCTTGGGGTTAATAATGATGGGACGCTCGAGCTGCTGGATGGCGCTGTCGAACTTCGCTTTGTAGATGTGAGCGAGCTCTGGAGTGGAGATCTTGGCGTGCAGGTGGGGGTCGAATTCGAAAGCTTTAGCCCATTCCTGTAGAGCCAACTGCAGCTCTCCGCCGCGGGCGAAGATAAATCCGCGGTGCAAAAAGCAAAGAGCATGCCGAGGATTGAGCTTGATAGCTGTCTCGTAATGCTTGACAGCTTCCCCAAGATTGCCCGAATCCTCAAAGGCGGACCCTAATTTGAAATGCGCGTCTGGATTGTCCGGCTGTAGGCGGACAAGAGTCGAGTATTTCTGTACTTCTGGTGAGGTAACTTCAGCCATCTAGACATCCCAATCAACGGCCCCATATAGGGCATCCCCAAGTAAACTGGAGCGACTTCTACGATATTCCTCTGCTCGTATTCCAGAATCCGCTATGGGGCTCCTGCACTCTTTTGAAGGCAAGGAGCCCAGCGAGCCCGAGACAAAGCACTCTTAATGCTTAATTTTGGAGAGGTGCATCTGTGGGCTTTGGAACGCCAGGACCTGGGTCACCATTATCGGTGGGCCAACGACGACACTCTCCGCCGCCTGGCGGGGATTCCGCCCGAGCCACGTTCCATGCCTCGACTCGAGGCCTGGTTTGCCAGTTTGCACAACGATCAGACCCAGAACGTCTATTCGGTCAAGAGTTCCCAGGCTGAAATGTTGGGCTGGGTCCATCTGCACGATATCGACCGGCGTAACGGAACGGCCAGCGTCGGTCTGGTCATCGACCCGGACCATTGGCGCTGTGGATACGGCTGTCAGGCCCTGTCCGCTATAACGATTCATGCCTTCGAGGACCTGAGACTGGCTCGCCTCGAATCCGAGATCCTGGCCATGAATCGTCCCTCACGCGCACTCTTCGAGAAGTTGGGGTTTCGCCATGAGGGGACCAAGCGACAGGGTTACTATACGGCGGGAAGACGGCTGGATGTCGAGATGTACGGGCTTTTGGCTTCAGAGTTCGAATGGCCGCGTCACCCCTCCCCGGAGCAGGAACTGTAGGACCCGTCGGAAGGACTTGGTTCCGCCACGGGCAAGAATATTCGAGTTGAAGAGGAGATTTTAACGATGAGACCGGTGATCTGGAAAGATAATAAAGTCGAGATGATCGACCAGCGAATTCTTCCCACGGAAGAAGTTTGGCTGACTTACGAAGATGCCGAGGGCGTGGCTGAGGCGATTTTAACCATGGTGGTGCGCGGAGCGCCGGCCATCGGGATCTCGGCCGCGTACGGTTTGGCTCTAGAGGCTCTCCGGTTCACGGGCAGCAGTTCGGAGCTTCTGGTCCATCTCGAAACCACGGCGGAGAAACTCGACGCCACTCGGCCGACCGCTATCAATCTTAAATGGGCTCTGGAAAGAATGCTGGAGGTGGGCCGCCGCCAGAACTCCTCGGGGGCCAGCCTCCGAGAGCTTCAGAACAACCTGGTGGCCGCCGCCAAAGCCATCGCGGCGCAGGACGAGGCGATGTGCAAGGCTATGGGGGATCATGGAGCGGCCTTGATTCCCGAGGGAGCGAAGGTTCTGACCCACTGCAACGCGGGAGCTCTGGCTACCGGAGACTACGGAACGGCCTTGGGTGTCATTCGGTCGGCTCGAGACAAGATCTCCCACGTCTGGGTCGACGAGACCCGCCCCTTCTTGCAGGGAGCGCGCTTGACCGCCTGGGAATTGATGCAGGAGGGGATCCCCTGCAAACTGATCTGCGACAACATGGCGGCTCACTTCATGCAGCGCGGCCAGGTGGACGCCGTTGTGGTGGGAGCTGATCGGATCACCTCCACCGGCGCGGTGGCCAATAAGATTGGAACTTACAATTTGGCGGTTTTGTGCCGCTTTCACGAAATTCCGTTTTACGTGGCCGCTCCGTACTCCACCATCGACGTCAAATTGAGCGACGGTCGCGACATTCCCATCGAGGAACGCCCGAGCACCGAGGTCACTCACATCAAAGGTCAACAGATCGCTCCGGACAACGTGCCGGTGGCCAATCCCGCCTTCGACATGACTCCGCCGGAGCTCGTCACCGCCATCATCACCGAGCGCGGGGTGATCAAGCCGCCGTTCTCCGAAGGTTTACGAGCCGTGGTGGCGGCCGCTGGTGGGGCCTCCATCTAAGCCTTGGCAGCTCTAAAGCTAGGCATACTTGATTTTCTCAAACAGGCGGAGAAGACAAATTTTTCTCCGGAGATTTTTCTGTTGTCGGGCTCGGACGAATATCTGCACGAGTTAGTTTTAAGACGCCTGGAGGCCCGCTACATCGATCCGGACTTTCGCGACTTCAATCTGCGCCGGCTCGACTGCGGCAAGTCGACGTCCTCCGGTGAGATCTCGGGACTTCTCTCAGAGCTCCCCACGCTGGTGGAGCATCGACTGGTCTTCTTGCACAATCTTTCAGCGATAGCCAAGGACCACAGCGGGCGTCTGGTGGAGACCTGGAAGAAGGACATCGCCCACGGCACGGTCCTGGTGGCAAGCTACAGCGGCGCCGTCAAGGATAGCCCGTGGATCGCCGAGTTGGGGAAAACCGGCGCGACCACGGTGACTTGTTCTCTCGAGGGGGTGGAGATCGATGCCTTGTTGGCGGCCTTCGCGCGAAAGCAAGGAGCCAAGGTTGATCCCGCGGTCTTGCGCGCACTCAGGGAAAGAGTGGGGGAGAATGTCCGCGGTCTGATCTCCCATCTCGAGCGTTGTCTCTTATCGCTTCGCCCGGGGGAGCTTCTCGATGCTCAACGAGTGGAGGAGCTGGTTCCTTTTTCAGCCGAAGTCGCCATGTGGAAGATGACCGCGGCCATCGGTGGACGTAATCACCGCGAAGCCCTGGCCATCTTAGACCATCAGTTGGACCGGGGCGAGGCGCCGGGCGCGATCTTGGGATATCTTCACAGCTACTTGAGCTCGCTTATCGAGACTCAAGGTCTTATGCGTCGCCTGGGGAGCGCGGCCGCCGTGGCCGAGGCTCTTCCCCGCAAGAAGGAGTACCAGGTGAAGAAAACCTTAGAAGAGCTACGCTCCTGGAGCAACGATGATCTCGAAGCCGGACTCGAGGGGATGCTGCGAGCCGACTTTAAGTCCAAAGGCGGAGCCGGAGGGGCTGATCCAAGGCTTCTTTTGCAGATGCTGATCTTAAAGCTCTGCTCGCGAACCCGCTCTCGAGCTTGAGGTTAGGGCCTGCGCAGGTCCTTACATTCGATCCACGAGCTCGATACCCAAAAGCCCAAGCCCGCGCTCCAACGACCGCGCGGTTAGTGAGCACAAGCGAAGTCGTGACTGCTTGAGGCCTTCGTCTTCGGCGTTCAGCACCCGGCAGTTTTCCAAAAACAGCATGCAGGCCGAGGCCAAACCGTACAGATAGTCGGTCCAGAAGTTCATCTGCCACTCGTTGGGCAAGGTTTCGAGCACTTCGGGAAAACGACACAGAGTCAGGGCTAGTGCGCGCTCATGCGGCTCTTCTAGGCGTAGCTCGGCGTTGAACTCATGTTGTCCGGACTTTCGTAAGATCGAGTGGCATCGCGCGTAGGCGAAAGAGAAGTAGGGAGCCGTATTGCCTTTGAGAGACAGAAGCTTCTCCCAGGTGAAGAGGTAGTCGGTTTGGCGGTTCTGAGCCAGATCCGCGTACTTGATCGCGCCGATCCCGATCTTCTCGGCCACTTCCTGGGCGGAGCGCCCGCCTTCGGTGGCGATCTCGGTCACGTGCTCACCGGCTCTCTCCACCGCCTCATCGAGTAGGGTGGAGAGTTTCACCGAACCGCCGTCGCGAGTCTTGAGTGGGCGGCGGTCGGGGCCCAGGATGGTGCCGAAGGTGATGTGCTGAAGTCGAGCCGGAGGAGAATCAGGAGTTTTGCGGTCAAGGCCCGTCAAATGGGCGGTGGTGAACATCATCTCGATCTGCTGACTCTGCCGGTTGTCGGTCACGATGATGATCCAGTCGGCCCCCAATTCCCGCACCCGAAACCGCATGGCGGCGAGATCGGTGGTGGCGTAGAGGAAGGCGCCGTCGGACTTTTGGATCAAAAAGGGGAGAGACTCATCGTCTTTATTACGATACAGCGGCTGGCCGTTCTCGTCGTTAAGGTAGACACAGACAGCGCCGTCATCGATCCGTACCTCGGCCCGCCCACCGGACTGGCCAAACTTTTCCCGCAACTCGCCGACCACTTCCGGTAAGATCGGGTTGTAGAAGCTCTCTCCTCGATCATGTTCGGGCTTTAGAGCCACACCGAGTTTTTGATAGTTGGACTGAAGGTGGCGTTTGGAGAGCGCCACGATCTTCTCCCACAGAGTCAGCGCCTCGGTATCTCCCTGGTGCAAGGAGACGACCGCCTGACGGGCGGCGGCTTCGAACTCGGGATCGTTTTTGAACAGGTCGTTGGCCAGGCGGTAGTTCTCCTCCACGTCGGAGAGCCCGGCGTCGTCGAGGCGTTCGGGATGGCGACGGAAATAGGCCACCAGCATGCCGAACTGAGTGCCCCAGTCGCCCAGATGGTTCTGGCGAAGGACCTTGTGTCCCAGGTGCTCCAGCACGCGGGAGATGGCGTCGCCCAAAATCGTGCTTCGAATGTGTCCGACGTGCATCTCCTTGGCGATGTTGGGAGAGCTGTAGTCCACCACCACGGTTTTGACGTGGGTGGCCGGAAGCCGGCGCGAGGTGTCCAGGTCGCCCTGCTCTAGTCGAGCGATGAGAGCGGTGTCGACCAGGTGGAGGTTGAGAAAGCCGGGCCCAGCGACCTCCACTTTGGAGAGGAGTTTGGAAGCCTCGGCATCGCCGGTGAGTCGGCTCTCCACCTGGCTTGCCAACTCGCGAGGGTTTTTCCCGAGCTTTTTCGCCAGTCCCATCATGGCGTTGCTCTGGTAGTCTCCAAAGTTAGGGTTCTTAGCTAGGGCGAGGATAGGGTCACATTCGCCGGCGGGAAGTCCCGAGACATCGGAGATCACGCGCCGGAGCAGACTGTCGAGGGCGTGTCGAAGGGGAGGGAAGGCTGTCGCGGATTGGCTCATGGCGGCCACGTTCTGACCGCCTGTGGGCGATTCCTATCCCGCTTCTTGCTGCAACAGCCGGAAGAGGTCGGCTCCGTACTTTTCGAACAGCTCCTCGAGAGGGACCTCTTTGTCGAAGAAAAGGTTATCCCGCAGTGCCTCAAGTGAGGTCACCGCCTCGAAGCGGAGAACGAAGGCGTGGGTCCCCAGTCGTTCCAATCGGAGACTACCGACCTCTCGAAGAGCTCGGAGAAAAGCTACTGCTTCGGCTTGGCGCAAGGCGTCCACTTGAGCTAGATTCCGCGCTCCGTCACTGAACCCCCTTCAACCTCTCGCTTTTTTGGGCAGAAACCCAGAATTTCTGATCTTCATTGTGAGCCATCATTGCAGGGCTTGACCGAGCTTGGGTCCAATTTCTCAAAAAGCCCATGAGTGACAACAATAAGCCTGAGCCGTCGGACGCCGCTTTGCAGGCCCGTTTGAATCAGCTTGAGCTCGAAAATCGGATGCGCCATCGGTTCAACTCGATTTCGGCCGGAGCCGACCCTTTTAAAGACACGCCTCGCAAGGGATTTGGGTCGGCTCAGGGGATCGCGCATCTTCGTCACACCGAATATCAGCGCAGGGGACCTGCGCCCCCACCCCCTCCTCCCATGATTCCTGAGCCCGGCAAGGCCAAGTTCGGTGGGACCTATCTAAGAACTCCGCTCCCCGGGGTGATCTCTGGAGAGGTTCAAAACCCGTGGGAAGAGCTAATCGCCCCTGTTCCAGCAAGACCGGTCGGTTCGCTGTCCGATATAGAGGTGTCCTCGTCTGCCAACTTGGGGGCGCCACAAGCGCCGCCGTCGACCCCGAAGCCGCCCTCGGCAGCCGAACCCTCGGTCCTTCCGGTCGAGAGCCCGCCTCCTCGCACCTCAAGCTTTCAACCGGTAGTTCGACCAGTCGCGGAGACCGCGGTTCAACAGCCTGTGTCCGCGCCGCCGTTCGACCCTGGCAACAAAAAGGTGATCGGAGGGAGCGGAATTCCTAAAGCGCCGTTGCCGCCGCTCTATCATGCCGGCATGCGGGCGGCAGAACAAGCCGGCGCCTCAACGCCGGAGCAGCCCCCGGCGGCGCCTTTGCCACCCGAGGGTCTCATCTCCATTCCGAAAGAGGCGGAAGTCCGCACCGATGAGCCGGTCAAGGCTCCGCGAACCAAGCGCTTTAAAAATCCAACTTTAGGATCTGGACCGGAGAGTTAACCGGCGGCGCTGGCTTCTTCCTGGGCTTCTTCCACATCGCGTTCGTCCTCGTCATCCATCGCGGGTGTTTCCAGCACGTCGGCCAGATGGCGTCGCAGGTCGCGCGCGATAGTGGCGACTTCTCGCACCAGGAGGTCGAAAAGGGGAAACTCTATTTTGGAGAGTGGAACCGCGCCTTCCACGAGAAGTACAGTGTTCTCATCGCGGTCAGAGAGCGAAATGCGGGAGAGTACCAACTCATTACCCGAGAATTTGAGAGTCTGGCTCCAGTCCAGATGTTCCGGCGGCACTCCGATCTCGGATTCGGCGAACAGCGCTTGAGCTTCGCCATAAAAAGATTCATCGACATCGGAGGTGTAGAGCACAGCCTTTCTTCCGTCGCGACTGACCAAAAAGGAGTCGTCATCCTCGTCGTACTCGATGGAGACACTTCCGGCTCCACGAATTTCGATCCACTCGGCCCAGTCATCGAGGAGATGACCCAGGGGATGAACGTCACCAAATTTCGTCTTGCTCGTGGTTTCTGCCATGGACCGGGCCTTCGTCTAGGAAGGTTAGGAACCTTTTTCAAGATCGCAGGCCACGGCCCCGTTTCATCAAGATCAGACAGAGCCCGAAGGTGGCCACGAAAAAGCCGCTCAGGATGACGATCCCGGCCCCCACCGGGATGTCACTGACCCCAAGAAAGCCGTAGCGAAGGCCGTTGACCATGTAAAGAATCGGGTTGGCCTTGGACAGATTTCGCCACAGCTCGGGCAGAAGGTCGATGCTGTAGAAGACGCCACCGAAGTAGGTCAAAGGGGTCAGGATGAAGGTCGGCACGATGGCGATATCGTCGAATTTGTTGGCCATCATCCCGTTGGCGAACCCCGCGGTGGAAAAAGTCAGGGCGGTGAGGACTAAAAAGACGACGATCATACCCACCGAGTGGACGCTCAGATGGGTGAAGAAGAGACTGACCGCCAGCACCACCAGCCCCGTGGCCACTCCTCGGACCGCCCCGCCCGTGACGTAGGCGCTGACTAAGAGCCAGTCGGGGATAGGGCTGACCAACATCTCCTCGATGGAGCGTTGGAACTTGGCGGCGAAAAAAGACGAGGCCACGTTGGAAAAAGAGTTGGTGATGACGGCCATCATAACCAGCCCAGGCACGATGAACTCGATATAACTAAAGTCTCCGAACTTTTGGATGCGATCGCCCATGAACCGTCCAAAGACCACGAAGTAGATCCCCATGGTGATCGCGGGGGGCAGCATGGTTTGCGTCCAGATTCGAGTAAAACGTACCACCTCTTTGGTCACGATGGTGGAATAAGCCACCCAGAGTTGGCGGCGTGTCATACCTTCAGACCCTCTTTCTTCTTTCCCGTGAGGTCGATGAACAGCTCTTCAATGCGGTTGGCCTTGTTGCGCATCCCCTCTACCGTCAGCCCCGCTTGGTCTAAGCGATGGAAAACCTGATTGAAGGATAGCCCTCGATGCACTCGGACCTCCAGGCGTCTGGGGTCGAGTAGCCGACCGCTCATTCCGTCGCCGAGCTCGGGAAGGTCGGAACAGTCGTCGGAAAGGTCGAAGACCATGCTTTGAGACTCCAGTTTCTTGAGAAACTCAGCCACCGGCTCGCTGGTCAGAAGCTTCCCCTCGTCGATGATGGCGACATGACGGCAGAGGTTCTCGGCCTCCTCCAGGTAGTGGGTGGTCAAGATGATGGTTGTTCCACTTTCATTGAGCTCGATGAGAAAGTCCCACAGCGAGCGGCGCAGCTCGATGTCTAGGCCAGCGGTCGGCTCGTCGAGGATCAAAAGGCGAGGCTCGTTGATCAGCGCTCGCGCCAGCATCAGGCGTCGCTTCATTCCGCCCGAAAGATGGCGTCCCGGTTCGTCGCGTTTTTCCCACAACGATAGCGAGCGCAGCAACCGCTCGGCTCGCGGCATCGCCTCTTGGCGCGTGATGCCGTAGTAGCCGGCCTGAAAGATCACGGTGTTGAGAACGTTTTCGAAGATGTTGAAGTTGAACTCTTGAGGAACCACACCAAGGCAGGCTTTCACCGCGCTAGGATCGGTGTCGAGGTCGTGTCCGTAGACGGAGATCCGACCTCCCGACTTTTTCACCAGGCCGGTGAGAATGCCGATGGTGGTGGATTTTCCGGCTCCGTTGGGCCCGAGCAGGGCGAAGAAATCGCCGTCGGTCACCCGGAGGCTGACCCCTTTGAGGGCCTCCACTCCTCCCGCGTAGGTTTTCTTCAGGTCGTCGATGACCAGGGCGTCGTGCATGGCGCGGCCCATTCTGATCGACGGCCTCAAGTTCCTACGGGGGATTCTCCGGCCAGTCGTGCTTGGGGTAGCGGCCGCGCAGGTCTTTTCGGACCTGGGCGTAGCTCCCACGCCAGAAGCCCTCCAGGTCCTCGGTGATCTGAACCGGTCTCCCGCTCGGGGCCAACAGATGGCAAGCCAACTTCAGAGCGCCGCCCAACAGCCGAGGCGGAGTCCAGCCGAAGAAGTCCTGCAGCTTGCTAGCGACGTAAGGGGAACCTTGTTCAGGGTAGACGACCGAGGTGCGGTGGCGACGACCAGGTAGCTGTACCGAGGAGGGGAGTGCCTGGTCGAGCTCTCGCAGGAGCCCGTATCCAAGAACCCCCCGCGCGTGCTCGACCAACTCTTCAGGGCTATTCTTTCCCCATCGCGTGAGAGTCTGGAGATAGTCTGTCAGCAGGGCTGTGGGGATATCTGGGGCCGCCACCGTCAGGCGACTGAGCAGCTCTTGGGCGACTTCGGGCCGAGTGGGGAAGAACAGGCTCAAACGACGAGAGAGGTGAGCGAAGTCGTCCCCCAACTCCTCCGGGCGCAAATTCGCTAGAAAGATTCGAGCTGTTTCCGGCCCGGGCGCCGCGCCGCGACTCTCCTCTTCCAAGACGAGTTGTCCCAGAACGGTTCGCCGCGTCTCGCGAATCGAGCGAGACTTAGCGTCCCAGGTCCTCTCGACCGTCTCTTCCATCTGCTCGAGAAAAGCCTCCCACACCTCGTCCGTACTTACGGGGTGGTAGAGGCTGACGGCGGAATTGGGACCTCCCCCTCCGGCGGGGACGGTGCCCAGAAGTAGGGCATAAGAGGTGTCTGGGGGATGAGAGGAGCGAAACCAGAGCGCCTCGGCTTTGCCAAAAGCGGGGACAGCCCGGTCGCCTCGTAGAGCCACCAGAGTGTCGGAGAAGGCGCGACAAAGGGGAGTGGTGTCGGAGGCGTTCTTGTTCGGGGCGAAACTGTAGACCTGGCGAAGCCGCTCCAGGAGCCGGCTCTCTCGCGAGGCTTTCCAGGCCTTGTCGGCCAGGTGGTCACTCAGCGGTAGGGCGCCACTGTTTGGCTTTGGGTCGCCGTCAAAGGCCGAGGTCCAATCGACCACCTTCTCTAGCGGCCAACCTTCTTCCCGGGCCAGACAGCCAAACAGGCCGGCCCGAGGAGAGCAGCTAGATCTTAAGACTCGCTCACCACGCTGACTCAGGCGACCGGCACGCAGAAGATCGAAAGATTTGAGCCAGTCCACCGCTTCCTCCAAGGATGGAGCCGAAGGAGGCGAAAGCCAGGGGAGCTCTTTCCACCTTTCCAACAGACCGAGCGAGGCCAGGTGAAGAGCCAGCGTTTTGCCGTCGACCTGGCTGATCTCGGGGCGTACAAAGGGCTCGCGGGCGAGCTCGTCTTGACGGGTCAGCAGCCTGTGACAGCGCCCCTGGCTGGTGCGCCCCGCGCGACCGGCGCGCTGGACCAAGGAGGCTAGCGGTGTGCGAGTTGTCTCCAGGGTGATTCCGAGGCCGAAGGCGTCACGTCGCGGATGGCGCTTGAGTCCCGAATCCAAAACGACCGTCACGCCGGGAAGGGTGACCGAGGACTCCGCCAGATCGGTGGAAAGGATTCGGCGAAAGCCTCGCTCCAACGGGCGCTCGACCACGCGCCGGATCTCGCCTTCCGGCAGGCTGGAGTGGAGGATGTCGATCTCGCCTCCCAGTGGGTCGGCGCGCAGAGCGCTCTCCACCTCGCGAATGGCGGCAATTCCGGGAAGAAAGATCAACTGCTCTCCTGGGTCGGCGCGAAACAGCTCGGCCGAGCGTTGCCGTACCAACGAGGCCAGACCCTCGGGGCGGGCTAAGAGCATAGGCTCGGTCGTTTCCCACGACAGTTCCACCGGAAAAAGGCGACCGTCGCTTTCCACCACCGGCGTTGTCGAAGAGAGATTCGCTTGATCTAAGGTGGCCGACATTAAAAGAAGACGAGGGCCTTTTTCTCGGCGGAGGTAGGCTAGGAGGAGATCCGCTTCCCACGGGCGTTCATGGAATTCGTCGAAGATGACCAGGTCGTCAGAGCCAGGTGGGTCTTCCACAAAGGTGCGAAGGGCCGTGCCGTAGGTCAAGTATCCGATCCGCGTTTGGGCTTCGTCCCAGCGCTTCTCGAAGCGGATGCGATAGCCCACCTTCGGACCTAGCGTGTCTTGCAGAAAGAGCACGGGAAGCCTGGCGTTGACCCGGCGGGGGACCAACACGAAGACGCGGACAAATCCCATCCTTTCCCACAGCCAGGTGGGGGCCAGGAGGGTCTTTCCGCTACCGGGTGGAGCGGTCAGCGCGCACAGTTCGGCGGGGGAGGAGAGAGACTCTTCGAGCTGCTCTAAAACCGCGGCCACGGGCAAGCCGGGAAGCCTGTCTTGCAGGCTGTGGCTGGAAATCACTCGGTCTGTCGGCGACGGCTCTTCTTTTCTGAGAAGTCAGCCAGCGTTTCGGGCCGGCCTTCCCGTCGATTGGCTACTCGAGCCAACACGAAGAGCAGGTCGGAAAGCCGGTTGAGATAGATAACGGCCATCGGATTGACCTCGCTCTGTTCGGCCAACGCCACGGTGGTCCGCTCGGCTCTACGCGTTACCGTGCGAGCCAGGTGAAGAGTGGCGCCGCCAGGTCCGCCGCCGGGAAGAATGAACTCCTCTAGAGGGGGGAGCTCGTCCATCAGGCCGTCGAGGATCTCCTCCAGCCGGTCGACGTGCTCGCTTGTGACACGTGGTACAGCAACCTCTCGGGGCGAGGCGAGATCGGCGCCCACGGTGAATAGTCGATGCTGGATCTCCTGTAAGACTTCTCGACACTCGGCGTCGCTCAGGTGAGCGACGGCCAAGCCCAAGCAGCTGTTGAGCTCGTCGACTTCGCCGTAGGCCGAGACGCGAAGCGAACCTTTGCTCACCCGCTCTCCACCGATCAGCGCGGTCTGGCCTTTGTCACCGGTTTTGGTGACGACTTTAGAAATTCTCATGGCCATATCTTCAGAGCTTCTCCGAAGCCTCAAGCTGGTTGGCCACGCCGTCGACAAAAGCCATCGCCTCGCCTTTGGTCTCGTACTCGCTGGAATCGACGAGGCGTCCGTCGGCGTCTCGAATTAGCGCCTCCCAGAATTCTGAAGCCGGATTCTGCTCGACCTCCATCTGCAGCCGCAAACCTTGACCACGAATGAGATCCACGGCCTCTTCCACCGACAGTTGATGAGGAGCCATCAAGCCTCGGTCCAGAAGTCTTTGGCCAGATGTTGCATATAGCTGACCAGAAGATTTTGGGTCGTCTCATCGAGCGGAGTATTAAAGGACACCCGTTGACGATACAGACCGGCTGCTTCTTCCTCGCATTCGAGTACCGTCGCCTTGATGTGCATCGGTTGCAGATTGGAGAGCCCCTTGATGTCGAGACCCCAGATATCCTCGGCTTCAGCGGCCTTATCGATGACAATGCAGGCACCCTGAGTGCTGATGTTGATGGCGTGTCCGGTCCCTCGATTGTCCCCGACACCGCGAGCGAGTACTTCGAGTTTGCAGTTGGCCCGATAGATCTTGCGATCCTCGATCAAGTCTTTGCTGGTAGCCTTCTTTTCGTCAAAAAAATAACGAATCCAAGACGCCGCCATCCTCTGTTTCGTTTCTTTAAACTTGACTCCGACCACCGTCTCGAGCGTCTTTGGGTTCTTGCGCGAGAAGATGACTTCACAGGCGATGCTTTTGACCGAGACGCCTTCGAGCGGAAGCGGAAAGCTGACGCCAATCTGTTCTCCTATCTTGTACTTTTGGGTGGTGGTGAAACGCAGACCGCCCATGGAGTAGTTGATGACATAGGCGACCTTACTTTCGTCGCCCCTGACGATGTCGACTTTGTAGCGGCAGTTGAAGCGAATGGTACGACGGCGCTCGGTGAAGTCCCAATCCGCGTCCAGCCCTCGGACCATGGAGCGCAGCCCCCGGGACAGATCTGTGGCAAATTTTTTAAGCATGTGGCAACCCCTGGTCGAGCATTCTGGCCAACCTTGACCTAAGCCTGCTCAAAGGGCGACATGAACTGGGGGAGCAGCCACCGGATTCGGCCAGTAAGTGACAAGGATCAGGACCGACAGGAGGACCACCGACAGATAAGTTCCCAGAGCGCCGAGAAAGCGTGCCAGGTTGGGACGTTTGTTGGAAAAAGTGACCAGTCCGATCACCAGGCAGTAGCGTGCCGCGACGGCGAAAGGGGAGAGCCAGACCGACCAGCTTGGCGCTCCCCCCATTTGTAAGATCACCATCAAGGCGATTAGGGTAGGGTGCCATTCGGCGCAGTTCGAGAAGGCGGTGCGAACGCGGCACATTGGGTGGTCGCTGTCTTCGGGAGCGCCCACGGAGAGCTTGTACTTCCAGCGCATGCGCGAGATGCCCAAAGCCAGACCCACTTGAAGAAGTGCCAAAAAGGCGGTACACAAAATAGCTATTTTCATTGCGAAACGGGAATTTTCCGTTCGATGGAAAAGTCCCCTGGACAGAGAATTCATGCAATCCGAATCTTTCCAGCAGCGTGTTCGCCTTTTTCACTTCAACGACTTCCATCGTCGAATGAACCCTTTCAAAGGTGGCGAGGGCGGCGCCGACCGACTGGTCGGTACGATCAAGCAGTTGGAGAAGGACAATCCCGGTGCGATCACCGTCAACGTGGGCGACTCTACCGGAGACAACACGACGCAAGGGATCGATCATTTCCAGCCCATCCCCGAGCTTTTCAACCAGGCGGGCGTCGACATCATGGGCCTGGGGAATCACGAGTTCGAGGACCCCTCCAACGGCTATCAAAGCTTAGAAGAGGGTTTGATCAAGCCGTTCAAGGGCGAAGTGTTGTTGGCTAACGTTCGCCACGAAGACGGGCGTCCCATCGCCGGAACTAAGCCGTACACTATCCGCCAACTGCAAAATCATGCCATCGCTTTCATCGGAGTGGTGACTCGCGACCTGACGTCAGCCGTTTTTCCCACCGCCGGCGCGGCCTTGACCTCGCTTCCTATCGAGGAGACGCTGCGGGAGTTGGTGGCCGAGGTCAAAGATAAGGGCGCTCAGGCAGTGGTCGTGTTGGCTCACGACAATTTGAGCAACTCGAAAGATATCGCGCGCGACGTTCCGGGCGTGGACCTGGTTTTCGCCGCGCACGACCATCGGGCGACCGAGCGGCCGGAAGAGGTCCAGCGAGCCGACGGCAGCAAAGCCTGGGTGGCCGAGGCCGACGCTTACGGACGCGCCGTGGGGCAAGCGGACCTGATCTTTGACAACGGTAAGGTTGTTGGAGTTGAAGGCCTGCTTCACGCGGTGGACCAGAGTTCTCCCAGTGACCCCGAGGCGGCAGCTACCATGGCCGCCTACGAACCACCAGAGCGGGTGAAGATGCCGCCCAAAACCAAGCCGTCGACGGTCTCCTTGAACAACCTCGCGGATCTCGCCAACTATTTCCCTAATCTCAGCCAAGAAGGACCCAAGGAATGAACCCCATCATTGCGGGCGGGACAACCGCCGCTTATACGACCAAGTCGGTCAAAGGCCAGGTCAAGAATAAGAAGACCGAGAGCGGCCCAAAAGACCGGCTGGAGATGGGTGGGCAGGACTGGAAGGCCCAACTGGCCGGTTTCGGACAGGTGCTGCAAGCGCGAGAGCGTCTCGGTTTGAGCGACGCCTTGAACAATAAAGAGGCGGGCGAGATGGTGGAGAAGGTGCTGGCCGACACCACGCCGACCGAGAACTTGGGGGTCATCGCCGAGCGGCGAATGGCCGAGAACGGAATGCTGCCGGGTTTCACCAGTCAAGTTCTGGCCGCCGCCTCGGCCACTCAAGCGGCCACTCCGGACCACCCCAGCGTGGTCGACCTGCGCGACCTGAATATGATTTCGGTGGATAACGGCGATCTCAACCCGCTCACCGGTAAGCTCGAGAATGCATCCCAGGACATCGACCAGTGTGAGTATGCCGAACGGATGCCTAACGGGAACATCAAAATGCTGGTGGCCATCGCCGACGTGGACAGCCTGGTCAAAAAGGGCGATCCGGTGGACCAGCAGGCCATGCGGCACAGCGCCACGGTTTACACCGACGGCAAGATCTTCCCCATGATTCCGCCCGCTTACTCCGAGGAGTTGACCTCTTTAGATGAAGGGAAAGAGCGTTTAGCTACTATCAAGGAGTTCCAGGTCACCCCCGACGGGGAGATCGTGGAGCCCAAACTCTATCGCGGCTTTATCCGAAATAGAGCTCAGATGGCTTACGACTCGGTCAACGAATGGCTGACCGACGGCTCGGGGCCAAAGCCGCCCCAGCTGCAAGACCCCGCCATCGCCGAGCAGATCTCGCTGCAGGACGAGGCCGCTCAGCGCCTCTATCACCAGTTTCACGCTCGCGGTTCGCTAGACATCGAAAGCAGCGAAGCCAAGGCTAAGATCTCCGACGGTGAGGTTCTCGGAATCAAGAAAGAAGAGCAGAGCCGAGCCAAGGATAAGGTCAAGTTCAACATGATGGCGGCCAACATCACCACCATGCAGGTGCTCGATGGTGCGGGGATGCCTACTATTCGCCGTATCGTGAAGACCCCGGAGAAATGGGACAAGATCGTTGATCTTGCCAAAAAGTACAATTTCGAACTCCCCTCCGACCCGGACGCCAAGGCGCTCAATGAATTCCTAGAGTCTCGCAAGGCCGCCGACCCTCGCCAACATGAAGAGTTGTGCGGCGATGTTGTCCGCATGGTCGGTCGCGGAGAGTACGTGGTGGCCCAACCCGGCGAGCCTATCGAGGGGCACTTCGCTCTCGCTGCCCCCGACTACGGCCACACCACAGCGCCCAATCGACGGGCCGCCGACATGGTCAACCAGCGAATCGAGAAAGCTTACGCTCAGGGCGAACCTTGCCCTTACACCCCGGAAGAGATGGAGGAGTTGGCCACTCACTTCTCCGCTCAGGAGAGGGTGATCTCCGGGGTGGAGCGCGAGGTGCACCGGAGCGCCTCGGCCAAGCTGATGAAGGATAAGATCGGAAGATCTTTTGACGGTGTGCAGTCACGTGGGCTGGCCAACGGATCGACCCTGGTCAAGCTCGAAGGGCTCAATGTGACGGGCGTGGTTAAAAGCGCCCTGGGTGGTGAGGTCGGAGACGCCGTGCGGGTCACCCTGCAAGACGTCAACGTCGAGAAAGGCTGGATCGATCTTTCGCTGGCCAAAGAGCAGTCGATGGACGGTTTTCTTCTCAAAGAGTGAGCCTCTACGCGGTGACAGCCGCGGGCGCTCCCACCTCGGTGGAGTTGGCCCGTTTGAGCGGAGTGGCCTGGGAGGCGTTGATGCCGGTCCCCGCAGCTCAGCGCGAGATGGAAACGATGACCTGCCTTGAACGGGTGGTCAGCGCGGTCCGCGAACTCCCCGAACTGGAGCGCTATTTCGTGATCGCGCCTCGAGAAGTTCAAGAGCGTCTTTCCCATCTGCAGGTTGAGTGGCTTGACGCCGGGCCCGGCGGGGGAGCTGAGAATTTTCTGCGAGGGCTTCGTCATTGTGACAAGGCCGGACGGGTGGTCTGCACCACCGCCGACCTGCCGGTAGCCAGCGGGCAGGCGCTGGCTGATTTTGTCTCCCGCTGCGATCCGGCGTTGGAAGTCAGCTATTCCGTCTCGACCCGCGAACAGATGGAGCAAGTTTTTCCCGCCTACCCCCGCACTTACGTCAAGCTTCGCGAGGGGTATTTCACCGGTGGGGGAGTGACCGTGGTCCGGCCCCAGCCGTTTCTAGAGCGCCAGAGAGAGTTTCACCAAACCTTCGCGACCCGTAAAAACAGTTACCGGATGGCGTTGGCCTTGGGCCTGCCGATACTGTGGGGGCGGCTGTCCGGTGGAGCTTACAAGTCCAAGGTCGAAGCGGCTTTCTCTAAATGGGCCCGATTGCGTTGCGGCACCGCCTTCATCGACCCCCGATGGGCTCTCGACATCGACAGTGCCGACGACATCCACTACCTGCGCTGGTGGGTTAGGCGGACTTAGGATGAATCGCTCGGTAGGAACAAGGTTTGATGACCGCTTCAAGCTGGTTGGGGTGCTCGGGCAGGGAGCCATGGGCGCTGTTTATGAAGTTTCCGACGAGCGCCTCGAAGGGGTTCGGTGGGCCTTGAAAGAGCTCGACCTCGGTGTCGTTCTGGAAAAGGAGAAAGACGAGGCGATCGAACTTTTTCGTCGCGAAGCCGAGATTTTGAGTTCTGTGGCTCATCCTGGATGTCCCCGAGTGATTCATGAATTCACGACCGACAAAGGGGCGCCAGCTTTCGTTATGAGCCGGGTCGAGGGAGTTCCTTTAGACCAACTGCTCGACGCCATCGACCGGCCGCTCTCGATGCACGAGACTCTGCCCATCTTGTTGCAGGTCTGTCATATCCTAGAACACTTACATAGCCAGGACCCCCCGGTCATCTATCGCGACTTAAAGCCCTCCAATTTGATGCTCTCCGATCACGGAGCTGTGTTTTTGATCGACTTTGGTATCGCGCGCCGCCATGACCCAAAGAAGACCAAGGATACTCAAGACCTGGGAACTCCAGGATTTTGTTCCCCCGAGCAATATGGCCGGGGCCAGACCACGGTTCGCTCGGATATCTACGCCTTGGGAACGACCGCTTACTTTCTACTCACTCGAGCCGATCTGCAGAGCTACGCCTTCAAGGTTCCGCTTCTGACCTCTCAATGTTCGGAACCAGGGGTGGACAAGATGGAAAAGCTTCTCTCCGAGATCCTGCAGCTCGTGCCTAAGGATCGACCGGCTTCGGTCAAATCTGTTCGTCAACGCCTGGAGGCGATCTTCGCCGAGCTCGAGCCGGTCTTGAACCGTTCCACCCGCCGGCTACATCCCGGCTTGCACGCCCTAACCACTCAGCCGGCAACCTCGAAATCTCGTCTACGCCTTTTCAATCCCCATTTCTTCTGGCGCTGGTTTCGTACATTCTTTTAGACTGTTCGCCGGTTTGTTCCCAAGGAGGAGGACCGACGTACCCCTAAATGTGAGCCTATGAGCGTTCTTTCCAAAGAGTCGATGGAAATCCAAGAGAAATTCACCTCCGATCTCAACCCCCCACAGGCTGAGGCGGTCCTGACCACCGAGGGCCCACTTCTTCTACTGGCTGGAGCGGGTTCGGGAAAGACTCGTGTCCTGACGCGCCGAATCGCCTATATCTTAGCCACCCGCAAGGCCCGCCGCCACGAGATCATGGCGGTGACCTTCACCAACAAAGCGGCCAAGGAGATGGCCGAGCGGGTCGCCCATCTCTGTGGGCCTGGTCGCTTTCCCGACCTTGGAACCTTTCACTCTGTCTGTGCTCGTTGGTTACGGCGTTACGGACACGTGATCGGGCTAGATTCCTCATTCACCATCTATGCCGGAGCTGAGCAGCAAGTGTTGATGAAAGAGGTGCTCAAGGCGCAGAACGTCGACGCTCAAAAGTACAAGCCGGCCGCCGTGTTGGCTCAGATCTCTTCCTGGAAGAATCGCTTAGTCGATCCGTTGCAGGCACGGATGAATTCCAACTTTCATCTTCAGACTCATGTCCTGCTCTACGAGGAGTATCAGAAGAAGCTGGCCGAGAACAAAGCGCTCGACTTTGACGACATTCTCTGGAAGGCGGTGGAGATGCTTCGTGAGGACGCGCCGCTGCGCCAGCAGTTTCAGGAGCGCTTGCGCTACATCTGCGTGGATGAGTATCAAGACGTCAACCCGGTACAGTACGAACTGATTCGTCTCTTAGCCGCGCCTCAGAACAACATCTGCGCTGTGGGAGATGATGATCAGAGTATCTACGCCTTTCGCGGCGCTGATATCTCCATCATTTTGCGCTTTGAGCAAGACTTTCCCCAGGCGAAGGTGATTCGGCTCGAGCAGAACTACCGCTCTACCGAGCACATTCTGGCCGCGGCCAATCGCGTTGTTTCTCACAACCAGAGCCGAAAGCGGAAGAACCTCTGGACCGACAAGAAAGGCGGCCATAAACTGGAGTTCTTTCGGGCCGCCGACGGACGAGAGGAGGGGCGCTACATCGCAAGCTCCATTTCCTCTCTGCGCTCCGACTCTTCCCAGCCCCGAGCGCTGGCGGACTTTGTCGTTTTGTATCGGACCAACGCCCAATCGCGTCTGATCGAAGAAGCGATGATCCAGGCGGGGCTTCCTTATCAGATCATCGGCGGCTTGCGCTTTTTCGAACGCAAGGAGATCAAGGACATGCTCAGCTACTTCCGTGTCCTGCAAAATCCGTCCGACTCGATTTCCTTGAGAAGGGTTATTAACGAACCGACCCGGGGGATCGGCGCCAAATCGGTGGAGCGACTGATGGAGTTGGCGGCTGCATCTCAGATGCCGCTCTTTTATGTCTTAGAGCGGGCCCGCGAGGCCGGAATGACCGGCAAGGCGGCGGCTGCGGCCGAGGAGATGTATGTCTGGATGCAAGAGCTGGCCCAGGTGATGGCGAGCTCTAATCCTCTCCCCATCGCTGAGCTGTTGGACCAGGTCTTGATCCGTTCCGGCTATATGGCGGCCCTGAAGGCTGACAATTCGGTGGAGGCTCAGGCTCGGCTTGAAAACTTGGAGGAGCTTGCCAACGTCACGGGTGAATTTGACAAGAATCGCCAGAGTGGACCCTATTCGTTATCGGAACTCGAGGAAGGGGACGATTCTCCTTTGGAGAGTTTTCTGGTCGAGGTGTCGCTTTTGACCGACCAGGATCGCTCGGATGGGGCTCGGGACCAGTTGACCTTGATGACCCTTCACTCGGCCAAGGGATTGGAGTTCCCGGTGGTCTATCTGGCAGGGTTGGAGGAAGAGACCTTTCCCCACAGTCGCTCCATGGACGACCCCGAGCAGATGGAGGAGGAGCGGCGCTTGTGCTACGTCGGGTTGACCCGCGCTCAAGAACGGTTGTTTCTAACCGCCGCCGCCTCGCGCCAGGTTCACGGTAACAGCTTCATCAAGAAGGTCTCTCGCTTCGTCGACGAGATCCCCGCCGAGCTTTTCGCTGACAAACCCAAGACCAAGGCTGCCGTCCGGCAAGGAGGTGGTCGTTACGACGAAGCCCCCGCCATCGGCTCCTCGTCCTGGAAGGGTTTCGGCCAGACGGCCTCCCGCGCGGGAGTGGGGAAGGCGACCGTGCCCAGCGTTTTCGCTACTGGGGATACCGTGGAGCACAAAGTCTTCGGCCAGGGAAAGGTCACCGCCGTGGACGGAAGCGGAAGCGACATCCTCACCGTGGATTTTGTCAACGGATCGATTCGTAAACTCAAGAGCAGCTTCCTCAAGAAAGTGACCGGAGACGCGACCGAAACGGTCACTCAACGCCCCACAAACTTCAAGACCGGAGACAGAGTGCGCCACACTCGCTGGGGCTCAGGAACGGTCAAAGGCGTCGCGGGAGATACTCTCACCGTCGTCTTCCCGGGAATGACCGTAAGTCTGTCTCAGGCCGATCCAGGCCTGAGTTTGTGAAACTACTTCTTTTTGAAGTGGTACTGGACAATGACATCTGGAATTTCTTTGTCATTGGTATGGAAACGAACAAAACCGTACTCTTGGATGTCTTTCTTAGTTGATAGTTTGAAAGTCTGGCCTGTCTTGGTCTGCTCGCCTGGAATGACTTCCAGGTCCGGGGTATCGGGTTCGGTCCGAGTGATCTTGAGACCCTTGTTGAACCTGTCACTCTTGACTTCAAGCTTTCCCTGACCATTTGAGATCTCAACCAGATACGGCTCGATCCAGATGATCTTCTGGACATCGGCGAAAACACGATAAATGTTGGGATGCTCTTGGCCATCATTGGGTAGGACCACGTTCGCGGCCAGAGGGCTGTCCTGGTGAGTCGAATCCAGGGTGACCACCAGGTCCGCGGATTGCCCGGGTTCGATGAGCGTTTGACTCGGTTTGGCGGTCACGCAACAGGATATCGTGGAGCGCGGTTCCCCAAGGGTGATAGCGAAAGATGTGGTGTTCTGTATGGTGAAGGTATGCGTGACCTTCTTTCCTTGGAGTACTTTCCCGAAGTCGTGGTTCCCGCTGATAAGTTCTTCCTCCACCTGGAAGAGATACGGTTCATAGTTAAATTCTTCCGACAGGGGAGGAGAGGGGGAGAGGCTTGGGGGCGCGTTTGGGGTTGCCGTCGGCATGGCAAGAGCTTGAGTTGTGAAGGTCGGGAGAGAGGGAGATGCGCTTGGGCCCGGGTTTGGCGCCGTCTGACAAGAAAAATGAAAAAGGCCCAAGAGGGCCATTGCAATGGGAAAGTGATATTTTTTCATGAGCGACACCAAATTCACTGTGCCATCGTGAGGGACGGCAACTGGATGACGGAGTCGAGACGGAATTCTTTGTCTTCGACGTTGGTATGGGTCCGGACGCGCTGGCGACCGAGAATACTGACATTGATCCCGTTCGAACCGAGGGGAAGGAAATTCACGCTGGCCAAACCGGCGCCCCCATTATCTCCGCCGCCTCCCATGGCGATGACCCTGGGAGCGATATTGGGTTCAATATCCGCCCACGGGTCGGCGCCGATGGCGGCCCAGGAATCGGGTCGATACTCATAAATCCCATCTCCATTGGAATCCCATTGCTCGATCCGAGCCAGGACCAGGGCCTTGTCGATGTTAGGCAGCTTATCTAAGTGGGAGTCTTCCCACCACAGAATGTAGTCATACACGTTATGGGAGTCACTTTTATATGTCTGCATTAACTGCTGGTGGGTCAAGCCTTGAACCCCATTGATGATGTTCATGATCTCGTTGGGATCGAAGGTCGGGGAAAGAAAATCTTCCGTGGTGCGGAAAACGATATAGGAGGGCCAGGTCGAGGGCTGGTCCGCGACGATGGTCTGGCCTCGCTCGTTGGTCTTTCCCGGCGTTCCAAGGTTGAGAGCGGCACCCGGTCTGTTTTGAGGAAACAAAATGGTCTCCTCTCCCGGTTTGACGACGGCCGAGGTCAGGTACTGGCCGATGCGATCCATGGCCGGTCGGGTTGCCCTGACCAGGTCCACCGTTCCTATCGAGTGCTCGAAGGAGCGTCTCGACTGGATGAACGCGCCCAGAACAGCCACCCCGAGGATGATACTGACACCAGCCGCGACGAGGAGCTCAATGAGGGTAAACCCATCTCTTCTGAAGAATTTGGCTCTGTTCATGGTGTACCTCCTGAGCCGCCCGCACCCGCCGGTGGGTCTCTCCATGGAGTGATGGTTTCGTGGGTGACCGAGCGCTCCCTATTCTCTTTGTCTTTCCAATAGATCCGAACCGTAGCGCGACACAAAGGGTAGTCGTAGTCGGTGGTATTATTGCTTAAGGGTTGCATGCTGATGTTTCGGGTGAAGCGGTCGGTCATCGAGGCGATGTTGCGATCGTCTCCCGCCACCGTGGTTCCTACCGTGGTAAAATCCGCCGCCGCTAGAGGAGGGGCCGACACGGGGTTGCGCACGTTGGCCGCGTCGTTGACGTTCACCGACTGTTTGAAACGTCCTTGAATGATCAGAGTCTCCATACAGATTCGAGCGATGTTGGAAGCCTCGGTGATCACCTTCCCGTTGTCGGTTTGCCGGGTTCCCCACCAGAGCGTCGCGGTCACCCCGCTCAGGCCGACCACGATGACGAACATCGCCGTCAACACCTCGACCAGCGAGAAGCCGCGACGCGGAGCTTTTTTTCTAGCGAAGCTAGGAACGAACATTAATAACTCCTGTTTGAAATTGAAGAAGTCGGCTAGCGAAGTCGCGAGGCGACTTCGCTAGCCGACAGCGGAAGTTATAACCGCGCGGTCATCTCGATGAAGCGGATGATGGCGAAGTCGGACTGCACCGGGAAGATTCTCTGTCGAGTCGCCTCGATGTCGTAGAACATATCCAGGTCGTAGCCCACACTTCCGGAGTTGTCCACCCAGTGGTGCGTGTCATTGGCCGAGTCGTTGTAGTTCCTACCCACGGTTCCTTGGATGACTCCACCGATAACCCGGAACTTTCCGAGCATGTCGTTGAGGTTGTCCCTATGAGTACGCCAAGTACCAAATCCACCAGAGCTTACCGTATCACCATTGACCATACGAGGGTTGCCATTGGCGTCGAGTTCGGTCTTACCGGCTAGAGCCACGAAGTAACAGTCGCTCGTACCGTCACCTCCGGTGAGTTCCTTGCCCGTGTTGTGGTTTTTACTGATCTGATTGCCGGAGGAATGGTTGGTGGGACCTTTCATCCAGATGTCCAGGCTGATCAACCCCAGCGAGTGCTCAGCGGTGGGAGACCGCTCGGGATCAGATTTGCCGTTCACCATTCTGTTTGGGTCAAGGGCCGCCTGGGTCCAGTTTCGAGCTCGCGTCGAGTTGTTGATACCAGAGAAATCGTAGTTCGCGTTGCCGGCCTTGACAGCATTGAACTTCGCCGGATCGAACTGCAGCATGTCTCCACCTAGGGCGATACTGTTACCCTGGTTCAGCGGGGTGATGATGGCCTTGTTGTTGTAGGTTTTGTTCCCTTGATTGTCCAGGACGAAGTCACCAGTGTTAGGGTCGGTCTTCGCCGAGCCTTTGGCGATCCCCCACAGCCCGATGGAGTTCACGCCCAGTTCGGAGTTGCCGGTCCGCTGGTCCTCGGTTCCACCGATGCGTCCGTTAGCGTAGATGTTGCCGTTGATCTGCCCGTCGAGCGACTCCACCTGCACGACTTTGGTGACCGACCCGGAAGCCGGCTTGGCGACCTCGGTGCCGTAGTAGGTTTTGTTGCCGTTCGCGTCATAGGTCGTGTCGTCAGCCTGGACGGTCACTTTTCGAACAATGAGGGTCTTGCCCACCGTGAGCTGGCTGTTATCAATGAAAGTTCCGTCGGGGTTGACTAGACCGAGGGAGGTTTTTTGAGCGTTGGTATAGTTGACCGGTTCCGTGATTTCGAAGATCTCCGTGGTGATCTGGTCGGCATCGGTGGAGGTCTGCGTGGTAGTCCCGTTCTCAACCTGTTGGGTCACCTCGCACTGAACGATATTGTACTCAAGGCACGGGGCGTTCGAGGCCGCGTTACCGCCCCCGACTCCTCCGCCCCCGCCGCTACCAGTGGGCGGCGGTCCGTAGGTCTTACAGCTTCCGTTACAATTGGTGTATTTCTTGGGATTGTAAGAGACGTATTTGTAGGCTTTAACGGTCTTGGAGTTGGTACCGTAGTTGTGACCCTGCTTGATCACGGTGTGCTGGTTACCGTATCTGTCCAGGCGAAGGTTCATCTCTTGAGCGTTTCCGTTGATGACAACCCCGCCATTCACCTTGCCGGTGTTGGGATCTTTGCTGACAAAAGCACCGAAGTCGGTGGGGCGACTCGCCGCGTCGGGCCAGGTGGTGGCGATGACCGTGTCGGTGGAACTCGGCAGATCGATGGCGTTCTTTTGACGAAGGTCGTTGCGGCCGCCCTCGAAGACGCTCTCGTAGCGTCCAGCGACGGGACCGTTGGTGTTATAAGGAGCGCCGCCGAGCCAGGTGTTGCCGTCACCATAGGCGGGAGCCGCGGGGTCCTTTTTGGCGTGGGTGACGACGTCGGTGAAGTAGGGTTCGGTGTTCCAGCCCGCGGAGGCCACGGCGGTAGCGTTGAAACGGAACCAGTCGTTGGTATGCACGGGGCCGAAAATTTTGCTTTCACCGGTCAGGAGCATTTGAGAATTCTGGTCGAAGGCCTCGGTGTAGAAGGCGAAAGACGCGAAGGTCTTCTGGCGTAGAAGAACCTCGATGCGCCGTATAGGCCTGTCGTTGAGTAAGGCGGTGCTTGAGACCGCGTAGAGACGGGACTCAAAGTTGTTGGTGAAACCCATCGTGTTCTGCTGGGGAACGATGTCGATCTCGTATCTCCAGTTCCCCTGGGTGAAGGGGCGGCGGGCATTGATCGCGCTTTCGAAGGCTTCGATATTGGGAAACGACGTGCCGTTCGTGGTGTAGTCAGGCAGGTCTTGCTCGTTCTGAACCCCTTCGAATTTGACCATCTGATGCCGGAGCCAGGACATCGTTTCCTGGATTCCCGCGCGGGCGACGTAGTGACCGTTAAGGTCTTGGTGCGAGCGATTGGCTGTGTGCAACTCTATCGGGATCAGATTGTAGATCGTGGCCGATAGCAAAAGAAGCACAAACATAAGGACAATGCTGAGGAGTAGTACGCTCGCTCCTCGTTTACCCTTACGTGGGTCTTTCTTCATAATCTCCTCCTCGTGTGGATGTGAACCATCTCCTCCGAATATAAACTACCGGAGGCGCTTAGGAGTCAACCGGTGGTTTACTTTCTTGTCGTAAAGAAATTAGTTCTCGAGTGAGGGAGTTCCGGGGCGGTCACGAAGTCGCTCGCGTGACAAAAGATCGGTCAGACCTCTCTTGGCGATGGGTGTATGCCTTTTTCTTCTGTTCCGGCGCGACCGGACTGATCTACCAGGTTCTCTGGACCCGGCGCCTGACCTTGACCTTTGGTCATACCGTGCTCGCCGTGTCAACCGTGCTGACGGCCTTCATGGGAGGTCTCGCTCTTGGTAGTCTCCTAGTGGGACGTTGGGTCGACAGAAGGGGGGAAACCTATCCTCCATCGGGCTTTCTGAGAATGTATGGCTATCTCGAGGGATTTATCGGACTGTGGGCACTTCTGAGTCTGTACCTGCTCTCTCTGGTCGAGGACCTTTACGTTCGGGTCTCCACCGTTGGAATCGAGGGGTTGCCTCTCCATCTGACGTGTTTCGCGGCTTCCGCTCTGGTGATTGTTCCTCCCACGGCGGCGATGGGCGCGACGGTCCCACTCTTGGCCAGGCTGATGGTGAGCGCTCGCGCGCAGGTCGGTCCAACCCTATCGCGTTTGTACGGCCTGAACACCCTGGGCGCGTTGGCGGGGGCGGCCGCGGGTGGGTTTGTCCTGCTGCCCGCCTTAGGTCTGAAGGCGGCCATGATCCTGGCCGCCCTGGTCAACCTGGTCATCGCTTTCGGAGCGGTTCGTGTCGCCCGGCTCGGAACCGACCCTCTCTCCCAGGACGAGAGCTCCGATTCACCTAAGACCAAGAACAAGAGGAGCGAGCGTTCTAGGAAAATTCGGAAAGACCGCCCGGCGGATATTCTCCCTGAAATGCCGGAGACCGGAGGGCGGGATAGGGGATACGACCTGGTGGTCATGACCTTCGGCCTGGCGGGGTTTTCTTCCATGGCGTACCAGGTCGGCTGGAATCGGGCTATCTGTTTGTCCATAGGTTCCTCGGTTTATGCCTTTAGCGCCATCTTGGTCGCGTTTTTGGGGGGACTGGCTCTAGGTAGTTTGCTCTACAGTCGCTTGATGAACCGGCGGAAGCCATCGCCCCAGCACCTTGGTTGGCTCTATCTGGCCATCGGTTGTTCAGGCGCCTTGACCATTCCGGCCATGGCCTGGCTACCCGAGGCTTACCTTAGCCTCGTACCCTGGGTGGGGCAGAGCTTTGGTAAAGCTCTTTTTTGTCAGGCCGGACTGGTCGGCCTGGTACTGCTGCTCCCCACCTTGGCGATGGGCTTAGGCTTTCCCCTGGCCACGGCGGTCTACACGCGCTCGATGGACCGTTTGGGCGGAAGTGTCGGACTGATTTATGGGGCCAATACCCTCGGATGTATTCTGGGTTCGTTCGTCACCGGATTCTTCGCTGTTCCGCGACTGGGGACCGAGTGGACCCTCAAGATCGCTTCCGTACTTTACCTGGCCGCGGCTCTTGTTCTTTTGCTCGTGGCCGCGCGAGGGCGGCCACGCGGGCTGGGAGCGGTGCTCTGCTTGATCGTCGCCACAGGAGCGCTCAGCCTGCCCCGGTGGGATTCGGCTGTCATGACTTCCGGTGTGGTTGTTTATGCCAACAAGTATCTCGGTGAGGAGCGTCAGGTTTTTTCTCTACCTATGTTCTATCGCGACGGGTTGAGTTCTACCGTGAGTTTTCACCTGGCGGGCGAATATTGGGAGCTTCCCAATATGCGGGTGAACGGAAAGGTGGATGCCTCCTTGGGGGAAGGCGATCGACTGACCCAATATATGCTGGGATATCTCCCCACCCTGTTGCATCCTTCTCCAAAGAATGTTGCCATCATCGGACTGGGCGGCGGATTCACGGTCGAGGCTGTGGCTCAACTTAAAGAGGTCGCGAGTATCGACGTGGTCGAGCTCGAGCCGGCCGTTCTTGAAGCTGGAGAGTTTTGGAAGCCGTTCAACGGAGGGGTTCTCGATGACCCCCGAGTCAAAGTTCACTTGCAGGACGGACGAACTTTTGTCTCGGCTTCTCGACAGCTCTACGACGTCATTGTCAGCGAGCCGTCCAATCCCTGGATCGCGGGCATCGGTAGTCTTTTTACTCGTGACTTCTATCTTAAGAGCCGGGAGAAGTTGAGTCCTGGTGGAGTCATGTGCCAGTGGTTCAATCTCTACCACGTCAGCCAGGCGGATACCGCCATGGTCATTCGTACCTTCTACGACGTCTTCCCGAACGGTAGTTTGTGGCAATCCTCGGGAGGCGATCTTATTCTGATAGGCACCTCTTCCGAGGTCCCCTTCGCGCTCGACAGAGTTCGGCAGTTTTGGAGTTCCTCGGTAGACGTTCAAAGAAATTTCTTTCTCGCCTGGATCTATAAGCCTGACTATTTTCCCGGACACTATTTGATGAGTCGGGAGGAGGCGCTCCAACGGGCCGGCGAAGGTCCTATGAATACCGATGATCGGCCTCTTCTTGAGTTCTCGGCTCCACTAAGTCTGTATCGGCACGGGTTTGAGGACACACAGCAGATGCTCTGGACTGATCTCAAGCCCTCCTTGCCGCCCGGTGTCGAGAAGACACCCGAGACCTTGTTGGGACGTCTCTTCGCTGTGGCCAATCGCGAAGACTTCAGAACCTTACGCCGGATGCTTGAAGAGTCTAGGGAAGGTACCGCGGAACTCGTCGCGCTGGCCGGGCGTCTCGAGTTGGCGGATAGTGAGGGGAACCGAGATGTTGTTCCCAAACTTTTTGAGGGGTCACAAAAGAAGTATCCCGAGGATCCCTTGATCTCGCTGTTCTGGGGCGATCTCGAGTACGGTGAGGGGCGTCACGCCAGGGCCGCGGAGTTATATCTCACCGCGCTGTCGAAACCACTTCCAGGATCGGAGGCTTACCTCTGCTTGCGAGTGGGACAATGTCTGTTGGCGATGTCAGACCAGGCCCGGGCTGTCCGTCCTCTCTTGCGTTCCGCCGACTTAGTTCCCTCTGAATCGCTTCCACTGAGTCTTCTTGGAAAAGCTCTCGTGGAGATGGGACGAGCCAAGGAAGCTATCGACTTCTTGCAGGTAGCCCTTAAGCGAAATTCCAGGGACCCTCTGGCACACGAATATCTCGGCTATGCGCTTTTCAATGAGGGGAAGTTTGACGAATCCAAGCGTTCCTTGGAGAAATTGCTGGAGTTGGTTCCTAATTATGATATTGGATGGTTAAAACTCGCGGTCTGTCTCAAGGAATTAGGAGATTTGCCGGCGGCGAAAATGGCTTTCAAGAAAGCGGTGGAACTCGAACCGACTCATTCCACCTTTGAGAAGGACTTCAGCGAAGAGACGAAGTCGTCTTCGTAGAAGGACCTTCCCCCGCGAAGCTTCGAATGGGTGCGGATGAAGACAGTCGCCATGTTGTTGGCCGGGGGCGAGGGTAGTCGTTTGACGGTGCTCTCGGAGCAGCGCGCTAAGCCCGCCGTCCCTTTCGCCGGTAAGTTCCGAATCATCGATTTTACCCTCTCCAACTGTGTGCACAGTGGGATCGGGACGGTAGGGGTCCTGACCCAATACCGCCCTCATAGCCTTAACGAGCACATCGGTATTGGAAAGCCCTGGGGCTTGGACCGTGCCCGCGGAGGAATTCGTCTGTTGCCGCCTTATCAGGGAAGGGGACATCAGCGGTGGTTCGCCGGGACAGCCGACGCGATTTACCAGAATCTTGGTTTCATTAGCGATCATCGGGCCGACGCCGTCCTGATTCTCTCCGGAGACCACATCTATAAGATGGACTACCGCGAGATGCTCAAAGCCCACGTGTCCAAAGGCGCGGACCTTACCGTCGCGGTGATGGAAATCCCTATCGAGGAAGCCTTCCGCTTCGGCATCATGAAAGTTGACGAAGAAGGGCGAATCGTGGAGTTCGCCGAGAAGCCGAAGGACAAAAGCAAGGGCAACCTGGCCTCGCTCGGTATCTATATCTTTGGGGCTAAGGCGCTCGATGCTGTCCTGCGCAGGGAGATCGAAATTCACCCCGACCTCGATTTCGGAAAGCACGTCATCCCGTCGATGCTCGCCGACGGATCGGTGGTTCAGTCTTATCGTTTCTCGGGATATTGGGTAGACGTCGGAACCGTCGACTCCTACCTCAACACCAATCTCGAGTTGGTCAAGGGGCAGGACGCGTTGGACCTTTATGACGAGCGCTGGCCGATCTTGACCCAGTCGGAAGAGAAGCCGCCGGTAAAGATCGGCCCCCAAGGAAAAGTGGCGGAGGCTCTGGTCTCCAACGGATGCGTGGTGAAGGGGCTGGTGAAGAACTCGGTCCTGTCGCCCGGCGTCCACGTCTCTCCGGGCGCGGTCGTGGAAGACTCGGTCGTGATGAACAACGTTTGGATCGGTCCTGGAGCTCATCTCAAGGGCGTGGTGGTGGACAAGGATGTCCGAGTCGGGGCAGGCGCCGTACTTGGTGGAGGCGACGCGAGCGTCGCCAACGTCAAGAATCCGGACAATCTCAAAGCCGGTATCAGTGTGATCGGCAAAGGGGCCGTCATTCCGGGTGGAACTAAACTCGGTTGCAACGTGCTAGTCGAAGCCGATGTCGATGAAAAAGACTTTGATGAAACAGGAGTCGTTCCCGACGGAGCGACCGTGGAGCGTGGAAAATGAGTCAGGCGTTCGCCCTCATCATGGCCGGTGGGCCAAGCCCGGGACTTTCGGTCCTGACCGAAGTGCGGGCAGCGCCCGCCATTCCTTTCGGTGGCAAGTATCGCCTCGTTGATTTCTCTCTCTCCAACTGCGTCAATTCCGAGATTTTCAATGTCGCGGTGTTGACTCAGTATCGTCCGCATAGTCTCAGCGAACATCTGGGAACGGGCGCTCCTTGGGACCTGGATTTGATGAAGGGGGGATTGCGAGTTCTTCACCCTTTTCAGGGCGGTCGGTTCGGAGACTGGCAGAAAGGCACCGCCGACGCGGTTCGACGCAATCTTGAGTTCGTGGGGGAGCAGTCCGAAGAGCACGTCTTGGTCCTGGCCGGCGACCATGTGTACACGATGGACTACCGGCCTCTGCTGGACCGCCACGCTGCCAGTGGCGCCGATCTGACGGTGGCCTGCCGTAGGGTCAGCCCTCATGAGACTCATAGGTTCGGGATGATCCTCAAAGGGCCGGATGACCGTGTGGTGGGATTTGAGGAAAAACCGAAAAGAAGTAAGGAGACACTGGCTTCCATGGGGGTCTATGCCTTCAAGCGGTCAGCTCTGATGAAGATTCTCGCCGATGAAACGTGTCTCGACTTTGGACGGGATGTCTTGCCTCGGATGCTGGCCAACGGAGCCTCTGTTCGGGCCGCGACTTTCCCCGGCTACTGGACCGACATCGGAACGGTGCAGTCATATTGGGAGGCCAACATGGGCCTTTTGTCCGAAGACCCGGCGCTGGACCTTTACAATTCCGAGGCCACCGTCCATACCAGAAGTCAGGACCAGGGGCCTGTCTGTGTGGGGCGGACAGCTCAGGTCGACAACAACCTTCTCAGTAACGGCTGTATCGTGAACGGCACGGTTCAGAGGAGCATTCTGTCGCCCGGTGTGCGCGTGGCTGAAGGCGCGGTCGTGACCAACAGCATCATTCTTCACGAGACGGTGATCGAGGCGGGAGCCCGCGTGGACAACTGCATCATCGACAAGAACTGTGTGATTCGCGCCGACGCTCACGTCGGAGCCGGCGACGACAACACGGCCAATAAGGCCTTGCCTCAGGCGCTCAACACCGGGTTAACCCTGGTGGGACGCGATACGATCATACCCTCCGGCGCGGTGTTGGGACGCAATGTCACGGTCCACTCGGGCACGCTGGAAACGGACGCCGCCTATAAGAAGAAGAAAGGCGTCCCGAGCGGCTCGGTGGTTGGAAAGCCAGCCGACTAGGAGGAGCTTTCTTGCGACCGTTACGGTTCGAGACCTAGCTCCCGCAATTTTTGCCGCAGGCGCTCGTTCTCGGCTCGCTCCTGATTGGCTTCCCGCTTCGCGTCTTCCGCCCGCCTCCGCTCTTCGTCTGCGCGTTGACGCTCTTCGTCTGCGCGTTGCCGTTCTTCTTCAGCGCGCTGGTGCTCTTCTTCAGCTCTTTCCTGGCCGCTGCGCAGCACTCGCCCTTCGGCGTCGACGAAGCGGAGCCAGCGGGCGCTGATGTCGCCCACCACTCCTTCCCATAGAGTTAAGCCGAGACCGACGGCGGGGAGCCAGTGAGCAGAGGTCGCCTCGATATACCGGCCGTCAGAAAGGACGAAGATACGAAGTTCTCGTTTTCGATTCGGTTTACCCAGGATCAAAAAGGGGTCAAAGACGACGTAGTAAGTGATCCCGGCCTTAGCGTAACTGAGCTTCTTACGACTCAATTCGCCACCCTTTCGGTTAGAGATGATCTCCACCACCAGGTCGGGAGACTTGCCGTAGATCCAAGTCATGTACGACTTGTCGGCCTTCCTTGGGCTCACCGGGCGAGGCTCGACACCAAGGCTTAGCATAAAGTCTGGAACGATAGCCTGTTCGGTGATCGAGGTGAATAGACCCACGTTGCTCAAGGCGACGAACGGCTTCCCCTCAGGCCAAGATGTGTGCAATACATCGGGTAGAAGATGCTGCTGGCGTTCCGAGAAGATGTTATCCACGGGAGTGTCGTCTTCGGTCACCAGATGTGCCATCGCCCGTTCCAGGGCATCTTCGTCGTAATCGGCCGTCGCTAAAGTCACGGTCATAGAATATCACACATCCCTCTCTATTTGGGCCCCGCGGATGGAAGTTGCCTTTGAACTAAGGGCGCGGGAGCTAATTCCACGCTATCCTGAAGTTGTGAACGAGTGGTTCCAAGGTTGTGTCCAGGATCTGAAAAGTCTGTTGCCTGTTTATGAACAAGAGCGAGGGGGGTTATCTGGAGCGTGGACGACTTCGAGAACAGGGTTTAGAGGACACGGTCCAAGATCTGGGCGCCGTGGCTGATCAGCACCGCTCCAGGGAGAAACAGTAGTTGGGAGACCGCCGTCCCCACAACGCTTCCGATGGCGAGCCAGAAGGTCATGGTCTCGATGTCCTCGAGAGCGCGCTCTCCCTTACCCGCCTGATCCACCATTCGGGCGCAGGTAGGGTCGACCAATATGGACAGAGTAATGGTCGCGATCCCGTTGATGAGTGGGGAGAGAAGCGTCGTCGTACGGGCCAGTTCCGGAGAGAACGTCGCTCCGGCATAGATCGCGGCGAGTTGACCAACCGTCATAAAGCCCAAAACGATGACGTTGGCCCAGAGGAAACCCTTCGGCAATCGGCTCAAAGCGGCCCGGCTGACGTGCTGTTTCCAGGGCGCGGTCAAGAGGCGAGGATACTTACTCCAATTTCTGGGATGCAGACCTTTCAGCAAGACTGCCGAGAGCGATTCTTCTTTTTGAAGATTTCGAATGGTGACTTCATAGATACGGACGAAGGTCGGAATCATCAGAACGGAGAGCAGACAGCCGATGGTGCTTCCCCCGATCAGACCACGGTAGAAAAACTCCAGCTTGGCTAGAGCTTCCGGGGGTAACGCGGTGTGAGGAGGGCGATGTGTCAACTGGTCAGTGACGGCTCCGATGAAGGGTGCCGCCGCTTGACCTCCAATCCGAGCGACCAGGGAGAAAAAATTGAAAACAGCTAGAGCGCTAGCCATCGAGCCGGTGGTAACCGCGGAAACTCGTGAACTGTAGATACTACCGAGGAGAAGAAGCACAAAGGCGTTGCAGGCGATCAGATAGCCGATGGCGGTGTCCATCTGGGCGGCGGTTTGACCGATGGAAGCTGCCCCTCGAGAGATGAGTGAGACCCCCGGGTTAAGCACGATCAATCCTAGCAGCCCACCCAAGAAATTCCCCAAGATAAGTTGGAAGGCGGTGATAGTGACATGTCGTTTTGGCCGCTGTCCGCGCACCGCCTGATCGGTGATGACCGCCGCCTGAGGATCGACCCAGATAGAGAATGTGATAGCCGCGAAACTGTTGACCAGGCCGCTCAGAAGAAGCGCTGTCTGTTTGAACTCCGGCCTTAAGCCCGAGACGGTAATGGCCGCGAGAGCCCCCACGGTCCAGATGGCCGAGGCCAACACGTTGGCCAGGAGAAACTTGACCGGAACTCCTTCGAGATTGAAAAGGTTCGTGCCCATCAAAGAAGGCCTTCGCAGGGAATGGAAGGCTTTGCCCCAAGCGCGACGGGAGCGTAAAAAGTTAATTCCAGCGCGAGGTACGCCGCGCAGATAAATTGAGCGCACCCCGTGGGCGCACAGCTCCACGAAGGAGGGGAGGAGCAACAGCGCCACCAGCCCGCCGAAGGCTGACCCGACCACCACCCATCGGATCTGATCCATCAAGAGCGAGGTGTTCCCGGTTCGGGTCGCCTGGTCGACGTAGTTGCCCAGTAGTGGAAGGTAAAACATGTTCCCGAAACGGGTCACGATGAAGACCAACTGTCCCAGGGTCAGTGAGGTGGTGACGTGTCCTGTTTCCACCGCGGCTGGGCGAGTGGCGACCTGGAGCGAGGTGCACATACTGACGAAGCCCGCCATCGCCATGATTAAAAGGAGCAACGGGTCGCTCAGTAGCGCGAAGTTCACGTGGAAATCTACCCTGCGGACATGTCCATTCCTGCTGGCATTTAAGATATTTCAAGATACTCTCGAATGGAGTCCTTTATTCCCATGGAGGGGATGCCTGTCGCGAGACGAACGGCCTGTTCAAACCAAGGTATCGCCTTGGCGAGGTTGGGTACGGTGTGTCGCCACGACCGTCCCGAGGGAGGTTACTAGGATGAAGAAGTTAATCATGGGACTGGTCGCGGGTGCCGTTCTAGCCACCGGCGGAGCTGTTAACGCGGACGGTCGGAGCTGCGGCAAGTACGACGTGAAGTTGACCGTCAACGGCAATCCCTTCTATGGAAACTGGGCGATCGTCAACGATCGGCCCTTTGTCGGAATTGAGGCGTTCTCCGACTATGTCGGTGTACCGCGCGCCCACTACTATAAAGGTTGGAGTTTCGCCAAGACTCCCGCCGAGACGATCGAGCCTTTGGACCATCTGGTCACCACCGAAGGCAAAAAGGTCGAAACCATTCGCTTTGGCGGCGTGACGATGATCGACCTCTACCGCGCGGCGGAAGCTCTGAGCATCCCAGTGCATCACGATTTTCGCAGCAAGACCATTCAGGTCGGCTCCGGCTACACCGGTGAGCAGATGAAGGGCAAGTGGTACCGTCATATCAGTCGCAACCGTGGATGGACCGCGGCAGATTCGTTGCGACGTTTCAAGCGCACCGACCGCTTCGAGTGGGAGCCCGACCACGGGCGTAGCAAACTGCGTCGACTGTAGTCTCATTCGAGAGAAGCCAGAAGCCCTCGTGATCGCGAGGGCTTTTGTCTTTGAAAGGGGCCGGGCGAGTTCGCTGGAATGGCGCGGGATGACCCATAGCACGAGCTTGTCCCAATCAGTGTCTGAGGAAGCGGCCCGGCTGCGAAAAGCCCTTCAAGAGGCCAATCGTCGGTACTACATTGATGCCGCGCCGACCATCTCCGACACCGAATACGACCAGATGTTTCACAGGTTGCGGCGTCTGGAAGAGGAGTATCCCGATCTTCTGACACCCGATTCTCCGACCCAACGGGTGGGCTACGTCAACGACGACGGCACACCGTGGGAAGGCCACGCGGTGGTGGAGCACCAGCGGCCGATGCTCAGTTTGGGAAACGCTTTCTCCGATGACGACCTCAGGGAGTTCGACGAGCGAGTCCGGCGACGACTGGTTGAGCTCGACCTTCCCGACTACGACGGAGGCGCGGTCAGCTATGTCACCGAGCTGAAGTTTGACGGTCTGGCGGTCTCGTTACGCTACGAAAACGGACTCTTCTCGTTGGGCGCGACCCGCGGTGATGGCCAGCGTGGAGACGACATCACCGCCAATCTGAAAACGGTCAAGCAGGTGCCGCTACGTCTTGAGGACGAGACCGCGACAGGTGAGGTGCGAGGAGAAGTCTATATGGACTGGGCTGACTTTCGCGCCAAAAATGCCGAGGCTGTCGACAATCTCAACGCCATTGAGAGCATGCGTCATCAGATCGCCGCGCTCAAGGAGCGGAAGACAGAAAGCGATGCCCAAACGATCAACGAGCGGATTCGTGAACTTCAGCAGAGCGTGAAAGAGACTCGACTCAATAAGATCGTGGCCCCTCGCGCCAACGGGTTTAGCAATCCCCGCAACTGCTCGGCTGGAGTCTTGCGTAACAAGAACTCTTCCGAGACGGCAAAATGGCCGCTGAAGCTCTTCGCCTATTCCCTCGACGGCTCGATGGCCGAGGGCTGCGCTTCCCATTCCGAGGCCTTAGAGCGACTGCGCGAAAAGGGCTTCCCGGTCAACGGGCATTGGAAGGTTTGCGGCGGGATCGAGGAGGTGATCGCGGTTTGTCATTCCTGGCACGATCGCCGTTCGGAACTGCCGTTTGAGGTCGACGGTGTGGTGGTGAAGGTGGACTCGCTTCGCTGGCAAGAGCTTCTGGGCCAAGTCTCACGTAGTCCGCGCTGGGCCATCGCCTACAAGCTTCCCTCCACCGAGGTGAGAACCAGGCTACTCCATATCTCCGTTCAAGTCGGACGCACGGGTGCGTTGACGCCAGTGGCGGAGATGGAGCCGCGCTTCGTGGACGGCTCGGAGGTCAGCCGCGCGACCCTCCATAACGAGGACGAGATTCGACGCAAGGACCTGAGAATCGGGGACTGGGTTTGGCTGCACAAAGCAGGGGCGGTGATCCCGGAGGTGCTGGGCTCCATCGCCGAGGAGCGGACAGGCGAGGAGAAAGAGTTCGTCATGCCGACCCACTGCCCGGTCTGTGGAACCTCTGTTATACGCCCCGAGGGGGAAGCGGTGACCCGCTGTCCCAACCGTCGCTGTAGGGCCCAGGTGGAAGCCTCGATCCGTTACTTCTGCAGTCGCAACGCTATGGATATCGAGGGCTTTGGAGAAAAGATCGTGGCCAAATTGGTGGATGAGGGGATCGTCTCGGATCCCGCCGATCTCTTTTCACTCACCGCCGAGCGGATCACCGAGGAGCTGGTCTTTGTGGACAAGCGCGGGCAAGAGTCGCGACTGCGCGACCGGGGCAGCCAGTTACTGATGGACCAGCTGGAGAAAGCTAAGACCCGTCCTTTCTCTAAGGTTCTGGTGGCTTTGGGAATCCGACACGTGGGGCGTCGAGTGGGAGAGATTCTGGCCGAAGCCTTTGGTTCGATGGAGAGATTACGTCGAGCCAGCGCCGAGGAGATCTCCAACGTTCACGAGATAGGACCGGAGATCGGAAAGCGGGTGCATGAATTTTTCGCTGATGAAGAGAACTCTTGCGTGGTCGACAAACTGATCGCGGCAGGGCTTCAGATGAAGAGTGAGATTTCTGAGGGTAGCGAGGGAAGCGACGCCTTGAAGGGTAAGACTTTCGTTTTGACCGGTACGCTTCCCACTCTGACGCGTGACGAGGCCACGGCCATCCTTCGTAAGCACGGAGCCAAAGTTACTGGTTCGGTCTCGAAGAAGACAAGCTTCATCCTGGCTGGCTCCGAGGCTGGCTCAAAGCTTGCCAAGGCCGAAGAGTTAGGCGTTCCGGTGATCGGAGAGGAGGACATCGAGCGGGTGATCGCCGAGGCGTTGGCGGCTCAGGCGGGATCGGAAGGGGAAGCGGCGGGGTCTGAGAATCTGCCCTGATGAGTACCGCACAAGCCCAATCCACCAAGCGAATCTTCAATTTTTCCGCCGGACCCGCCGTCCTTCCCGAGCCAGTTCTGCAAGAAGTGGCCCAGGAGATGATATGTCTGCCCGGTGCCGGCGCCTCCATTCTGGAGATCTCTCACCGTTCCAAAAACTTTGAAGCCATCATCGAGAGCGCGCGCCAGAATTTCCGCGACCTCCTGGGCTTACCCGAGCGCTATAAGGTTCTTTTCCTCCAGGGGGGCGCCAGCACCCAGTTTTCCATGATTCCGATGAACTTTCTGCCAGCCGACGGCACCGCCCACTACGTGCGTAGCGGCGCTTGGGCCAAGAAAGCGATCAAGGAGGCCAAGCGAGTCGGCGGTGTTAACGTCCTCTGGGATGGCGAGTCGGAAAAGTTCTCCACCTTGCCCGGCCAAGATGTCTTCAACGGTGTAACCGACGGGATCTATTGTCATATCACCAGCAACGAGACCATCGAGGGCGTCGAGTTCCAGTATTGCCCCAAGTCAAAGGTCCCGCTAGTCTGCGACGCCTCCTCGGACTTCCTCCATCGCCCTCTACAAGCGGAGAACTACGCCCTGATCTACGCCGGAGCGCAGAAGAATGTCGGTCCGGCGGGCGCTACCATCGTGATCGTCGACGGTGACTTTTTGGCTCAGCAGGTCGGGAAGAATCTCCCCACCATGCTCGACTACGGCCAGATGGCGGGCGCCGACAGCATGTATAACACCCCGCCGGCTTTCTCCATCTATGTGATTGAAAAGGTGACGCGCTGGCTCAAAGACCTGGGCGGACTCTCGGCCATTCACGAGCGCAACAAGAAAAAGGCCGCGGTACTTTATCAAGCCATTGACGAAAGCGGCGGATTCTATCGGGGCCACAGCGCTCCCGAGGTGCGCTCTCTGATGAACGTGACCTTCCGTCTCCCCTCGGAGGAGCTGGAGAAACTCTTCGTCAAGGAGGCTACCCAGGCCGAGCTCGATGGTCTGAAAGGCCACCGCGACGTCGGCGGCCTACGAGCTTCCATCTACAACGCTTTCCCTCCCGAAGGTGTCGACGCGCTGGTCGCCTTCATGAAAGAGTTCCAGAAGCAGCACGGTTAGGGCGTGTTATCAATTGGTGTTTCGAGCTACACGTAGAACATTTTTGTCCTCCGCGGGTGAGTTTTTCGCCTAATACTAAGTGTATTTTAGAAAAATATCGCCCGCGAAGGGCGGAAATGGGCACGTGTAGCGACGGAAGGCTGATTGATGACATGCTCTAGTCTTCGGAAAGAAGATAGCTTTGAGGGAACGCCTGGCGGATTTCGTCCAGGTGTTTTTCGTATCCGGCTTCCTGGTGCCGCCGGGAGAGATGAAAGATTCGAAGCTCCTTGGTCCGGCAAGCCAGGGCTAGGCGTGCCACCTGGTCGGTTGTCATGTGCAGGTTCTTTTGGGCCATGCCGGCTTCGTCCCGCAAGTAGGCCGATTCACAACACAGAAGGTCCACGTCATAAAAAAATTGGGTGAGCTTCTCTCTCAGTGCGGAATCGAGTTTGGTGTCCGTGAGAAAGCCCAGGCTGTTTCGAGCCGGTGGACTTAGCAGGCGCTCGGAGAGCCAGGATTGGTCTCGCTCTACATCTCCCACGAGTTTTGTCACAGGTAGGCCAGAGACCAGAACTTTGACCCACGGACCCGGCTCAAGCCCTAGACTTCGCGCCGTTTCGAGGGAAAACTTCGGAGGGAGCTCGCGGTCGAGCCGGTAGGCCAGACACGGGACCCCGTGTTCGACCGGATGGCTCAAAACCTCAAGTTCAGGAGTAAGACGAACTTGGTTCGGCGCAACGGGCGCTTCGTGGCTCGTCTCGAGTGGAGTTGCCTCGAAGCGGTCGTGGCAGCAAAAGCGCACGGCTCGGCCTTCGGGAGAGATGTCGAAGACGGAAATGACAAAGGGAGATCCGCTGGTCAGGTTCCAGGTATAGCCTCTCAGGCGATGGGTGAGGGCTTCCGCGGTTCCCGCTGGCCCATAGACAGTGAGAGGTAAAGGCGAGAAAAGTCGCACTCGGAGAAGATGGTCAAAGCCGATCAGATGATCGATGTGGAGATGGCTGAGAAAAAGCCAACGAACTTTCTGGAGGTCTCTTGTTTTTAGCCCGTGAAGTGTACCGCAATCCAGGAGTATGGCGGTGTCTTGGTTGGTGGGGATCACCAGCAGGGCGGGGTCGTCAAAGGGGCCTCCGGCGGGTTGAAGTTTGAAGGGAAATGTCCTTAGTAGCGTCGTCATATGCTGGGTAGTGAAACAGTTAAGACCTTAGAGCATGATTGGCAGATGCTCAACCGTTCGGTCGGACGAGCGTTCCAAGAGGGGAATCTTTCCAAGGCGGAAGACATCTGCTGGGAGAGCTTGTCCAAGGCTAAGCTCATTGGTGAGTTCGAACCTCGCCTGGGTATCTCCCTGTCGACGCTTGCGGTAATCCAACGCCTGCGTGGCCAGCGCGATCGTGCCGAGGACCTGTCGAACATCGCCTTGCGGATCTTCCAGGCTGTCGACCGCCGGAGCCCTTTGATGGCCAAGGGCCTGCTCAACGCGGCTTGCTTTTTCCACGATGAGGGCCGTCTGGGCGAAGCCCGCCGTCTCTATGGTAAAGCCATCAGTCTCCTGGAAGAGCATCAGCGCGATGAGCTGCTTTGTCATGCTCTGTTGCTGTACGCCCGGCTCTGTTCGGACCAGGGGAGGGACGCTCAGGCCGAGACTCTTCTCAAGAGAGTCCAGTCGCTGGAGCCTGAGAAACTAGCCTGTCGCGTGCTTTTTCACCTGACTTCGGCCCAGGTCGCCTTGCGACAGGACCGTCTGGCCAGATGTGAGCAGTTGTTAGAAGAAGCCAGGCCGTTGATCGAGGGAGAGTTAGAGATGGACTCTGTCTGGTTATCCTCGTTACTAGCTCTGCGCGGCGACTTAGACAAGGCTATGTACATGGCTTCTCGCGGTGTGTCCGGTTCGTTGTCCACCGACTTTTCCCAGCGCACGAATGCCGTTATCGCCTCCTTTCAACAGTCCTTAAGGCTCAGGGAGGCGGTCTTCGGACCCTTCCACTTCTCCTGTGGAGAGATTCACCGGCGATTGGCCTCTTTCTATTTAGAGTTAGGAGATTTCGAAACTTCCGAACAGCTTTTGCGCAAGTCCCTCACCATCGCCTTATCCAGCCGAGGCCCTTACCATCCCGAGACACTAAAGTGCTTGGAAACATCCCAGGAGATGCTGCGCTTGGCGGGCCGTCATAATGAAGCTTCCGAAATGGAGACTCGGATCGGTCAGGTCGAAAAGAAGGTCCGGGAAAGGGCTCGTGAGACCTACGTGGTGTGGGGGGATCCAGATGACAGAAACTAACCAGGAATCCAAACTTCGTGCTGTTTACACCGATCTTCATATCCACATCGGCCGAAACGGTAAGGGTCGGCAGGTCAAAATCACCGCATCGGCCGAGCTGACCCTGGAGTCGATTCTGACCGAGTGCGTCGAACGCAAGGGGATCGAGCTGATCGGGATCATCGACTGCGCCTGCACCGGAGTTCTTAGCGATCTTCGGAAGATGATCGAGCGGGGCGAGCTGATGGAACTGCCGGAGGGAGGTCTTCTCCACCGTTCGAAAGTCGTGCTCATTCCGGGAGCCGAGATCGAAGCCGTGGAGCCAAGCGGGGGAGTCTCTCACCACCTCTGCTATTTCCCCTACCTTCGAAATCTGGCGGAATTCTCTCGAGTGATGGGTCGACACATCACCAACATGGAGCTCTCGTCTCAGCGCTGCGGGCTACCGGCGGCCGAGCTGCTGGCTCTGGTCAGCTCCACCGGCGGCATCATGATGGTGGCCCACGCCTTCACACCACACAAGGGAGCTTACGGCAACGCATGCCGGCGGCTCAAAGACCTGTTTGGAGACAGATTTCCCGAGCTGGCCGGGGTGGAGATTGGGCTTTCGGCCGACCTGACACTCGCGGCGCGCTTTGAAGAGCTCGAGGGGATACCGCTTTTGACCAATTCGGACGCGCACTCGCTGCCTAGGATCGGTCGCGAGGTCAATCTGATGCGGATGGAGCGGGTAAATTTTAGCGAACTGGTGAGGGCTTTGAAGTCCGAGGGTGGGCGAGGAATTATCGCCAACTACGGCGTTCGTCCCTCACTGGGCCGCTATTTTCGTTCCTACTGCGAGAAATGTGACCGGAGTTTGGGGGACCGGCCGGCGCCGGTGCTCTCCTGTCCTTTGTGCGGAGAGAGTGGACGTAATTTTACTCTGGGAGTGGGTGACCGCATCGAGGACATCTGTCCCACCCCCGCGTCGGAGTCAGCCATCGCGTCGAGACCAGAGTATCGCTATCAAGTTCCGCTCTCCTATCTGGAGGGGTTCGGACCGAAAACCGTCGATCGTCTTCTAGAACATGTCGGTAGCGAGATGATCGCCATGCACGAGGCGCCTCGAAGTCGATTGGCCGCGGCGGTGGGCTATGAACTCGCTGATCGGATTCTGGCCGCTCGGGCTGGTCAGGTGCGATGGCGCGACGGAGGCGGCGGCCGTTACGGCGGTATCGAGCGAGGACCTGAAGTCTCCGCGACGGCCGAACAGTTGTCGCTTTTTTAGATCCTATTCGCCCAGCTTTTTGAGAAAAGCCTCGGGATAGGTCACTTCGTAAAAGAGCTGGGTTTTGTTTTGTCGGACTCCGCTCTTATCGGCCACTAGGCTCGACGAGCCCAGGCAGTGGTCCCAGAGAGGACGAGAACGACGAGAGTTTCCGTCGTTATCAAACTCCACCTGATAACGGACAGGTCGCGCTCCATAGATCAAAACAGTGGCAAAGAAAAGTGAAGAGCCAGGAAACCGAAGGCCTAGTTGGAGTCCAGGCTCCTCCCCGGGATAGAGGAGATATACCTCGCAAATCGGGACCTTCGTACTTTCTCGCTCTTGGACGGCACGTCGCAAGGTACGAAGAAAGTGGGCTTCTAGCCGGGTCAGCGGACGCAGGGCGATGTCCTCCCACCCGTCATTTGAGCTAGACCGAGGCTCGGTTCCACGCGACGCCGGCGCTTTCGAGAGCTTCTCTTTGCATTCGGAACAGGTTCTGTAGCGCCGACCAACCCGCGTCGAGAATCCGATCAAGCTCTCCACGACTAAAGCTTCCCCCCTCAGCCGTGCCTTGGACTTCAATCAGTCCACCCGAGGCGGTCATGACCAGGTTCAGATCGGTCCCGGCTCGAGAGTCCTCGGCGTAGTCGAGGTCGGTGAGAACCTCGCCATCCACAATGCCTAAAGAGACGGCGGCGACCTGGTCGAGCATGGGGATCGCGCTCAGCTTTCCGGCTTTGACTAATTTGTCGCAGGCCAGGACCAGGGCCACCCAGCCTCCCGTAATGGAAGCCGTCCGGGTTCCCGCGTCAGCCACGATCACGTCGCAGTCGACAGTTACCGTGCGAGGACCCAGGTGGGGTAGGTCGGTGACTCCGCGCAGGGCTCGGCCGATCAGCCGCTGGATCTCATGGGTGCGCCCGTTTGAGTTGTTGAAGTCGCGCCGGCTTCGTTGATGAGTCGAGCGAGGAAGCATGGCGTATTCGGCCTTGACCCAGCCTTTGTCCGGCTCTTTCATCCAGGGGGGCTGGCGCTCTTCCACCGAGCAGGCGCAGAGCACTCGAGTGACGCCGGAGTGCACCATCACCGACCCTTCGGCATGGGGAAGATAATTGACTTCAAAAAGCCAGGGACGAAGGGCGTCGGAGGGACGATTTTCAAATCTTGGCATAGCGCGCGCCTTCGGTCCACGGGGTCAAGGCTCCCTTCAAATTTTTGCTAAACAAAAAGAGAGCCGAGTTGAACTCGACTCTCTTTTGGCTGACGGTGATATCGTCTAGTGGTGGTGATCGTGACCGGCGATGTGGCTATGACCATGGTCGCAGGAGACGATAGCCACGCGCTGCAGCTCTTGCTCACCCTTCTCGTTGGAAGTGACGTAAGCTTTGTAGACGCTGCCGTCGGGACGGAACAGGTCCTTGATGTCAGGAGCCTTGTCGGTGAAGAGGATCTCGTCGTTTTTCAGCATCAACTTAGCGCCTTTTTCTGCTTCGGCGGCCACGTTATTGCTCACCGGAGCGAATCCGAAGACCGGCTGGTCGACCTGGGTCGAGAACTTCACTCCCGAGAGAACTCCGGCGTCGGCACCGAAGGTATGCTGGCGCTCCACGGTCCTGCCGGAGAACACGGGCGTCTCACTCTTGAAGATGCCTTCGGCGGCTTCGGGTGAGAGCAGCTCGCGGCGCACCATGACTTCCTTGATGAGGTCCTGCCGGGTTCCGCCGTTGTAGGCGGCGTCGGCGGCGACCAGGTGCGTCGCCATCTCCTTGAAGGTGGTCTCGGAATTGTTGGGCGACTGGTTCAACTGTCCGACGAGGAGCTTGAAGCTTTCTTCTCCGGCCGACTTGAGAGCTTGCTCGGGGGACATTCCAGCGGCGCGGTTGGCATCGGAGATCCCGTCGACCACGTCGTAGAAAGCGCCGGCCCAGAGGCGGGCGAAGTCGTGGACTTCGTGGCCCAGGTTGTTCTCATCACCGCGCTCGGGCAGAGTGGCGGGGTCCTTGTAAGTGAAGGTATTGAGCATCGTACGGATGCCGCGGTCACCCAGGCCGAGCTCCTTACCAAAGCCCTCGCCCATGTCGGAGAGCAAGTTAGGACCTGAAGAGAGGTCTCCGGTTCCACCGGTCTGAGTCACGATCTTGGAGATCGAAGTGTCGTTCTGCAGGGTCATCAACATGGCCAGGTTGTCACCGAAGGCTTCGTGGAAGGCTCCGGTTTCGGCACCGGTGCCTTGCAGGTAGCCGGGACGAACGGCGTCGAGGATGGCGTGGCCGGCTTCGTGCGAGGCGACCTCACCGGAGTCGCCGGTGGAGATGGATTTGTAGTCGAAGAAATGGACACCTTCCATCTGGCGAGCGTAGAAAGCGTTGGGCCATTCGCCGGTTTCCGGAGAAACGATCAGCTGTTTCTTACCAAAGGCCCATTCGATCTCTTTACCGGCCACCTGCTGGGACACTTCGTTGAACTTGTTGACGGTGTTCGCCACGGCGGAGAAGGCGATCGAACCGGTGGCCTTGGCGTGACCTTCGGGATAGACGTAGTTGCCGTCGGCGCCTGGATCCAGCTTGTAGCTGGGATCAGGGCGAATGCCAACCAATTGGCCGAAAACGAAAACGGCTTTTTTGTTCTCGAGCTTCACCGAGTCGGTGGAGAGTTTCCCGTTGTCGTTGTTGACGGAGATCGAGATCGTGTCATTGGAATGGACCTTAGGATCTTGGGCGTTATGGGTGAAGGTTTTCGTTTCAGCCGCCGGCGCGGGGGTCTGAGCCGGGCGGGACTGAGGGATGGGTGAACTGCTCGAGATATTCATTTGAGTATGGACTCCATTGGAAAAGTATTGTGGTCTTGTGGTGACACCTTAGCCGATCCTGAAATCTCAGATTTGGACAAGACGTTAACAAGCCACTCAACCGGGCAAGGAAGGGCCGCCGCCCTAAGAGAAGGCCAGTCTATGTCGATGCCCCTTACCGACGAACGACTGGTTCGAGATATGGGAGAGCTGACCAGCGATCTGGTAGCTCTCTTCGAAGCTAAGTACCCCCGATTTTACAACGCCATGACGGTGTTGGAGAAGGACGCCCTGGTGGAGCTGATGATCGAACTGTGCGACGTATTTGATCTTCACCGTGAACTGTCAGCGGAGGTGGCTAAGCGCTACAAAGAGCATCGCCTCTATTCCGGCTCGATGGAGGATCGAGATTGGCCAGAGAATTAAGCCTCGCCAGGGGTACGGACCAGGCGGTGGTCAAGATCACCTGTCCCAGTCTGGAAGTGGCGGAGAAGATCGCCCTGGCTCTCGTCGAGAAGCGGGCGGCCGCCTGCGTCAACATCATTCCCGGTGTTACTTCCGTCTATCAATGGCAAGGTAAAATTTGTCGCGACAGCGAGACACTGCTTTTAGTCAAGACCACGATGGCCAAGGGTGATGAAGTTTTGGCTGTGCTTGCCGCGGAGCATCCGTACGAGGTGCCCGAGGCGATCTGGACTCGGGTGGAGCAGGGAAGTCAGAGCTACCTCGATTGGATCACCAAAGCGGTAGCAGGGTTCTAGCCCGGTTCATCGCGAACTGACATTTTCATCTAGGAGGATTCGATGACCTACGTTATTACCGAGCCTTGCAAAGGCGTCAAGGACGCGGCATGCGTCGAAGTCTGTCCCGTGGACTGCATTCACTCTAAGGATGATGAGGACATGTACTACATCGATCCGGAAGAGTGCATCGACTGCGGTGCTTGCTTACCCGTATGCCCCGTGGAAGCCATCTATCCAGACGACGATATCCCCGAGGGACAAGAGAAGTACCTCGAGGTCAACGCCGCCTTCTATCAGAAATAAGCTTTCATAGGAAAGATAAACGGCCTGGGCTATGGAGAGCGCCGGGCCGTTGTCTTTTCCACCTAACGTGACAGGGGAGTTTCCTTTGAGCGGCAGCGGGGGGAAATGCGGCGGGCGAAATTCGTTGGGTGTGGAGATGGTTGTCGGCTCTGGGATTACCTTGGGCCTCGATATACTTGCTGTGTGGACATCCTAGATTAGTCGATGTCGACTTTTTCGGGTTGGGAGCTCGCGAGCTTTTCGCCTTGCATGGTGTCGTCTGCCTCGCGGTGATCGCCTTATCGGTTCTCTTTTCCCGCTCCAGGGCCGCGCTGATCTCCATTCTGCTTCTCGCCATGACATGGCTTGCCTCCACCGGATGGATAGAGGCGGCCGTGGCCGGCTTGAGTCTTGGTGTCGGAGGGTTGATGATCATTGCCGCTCCCGATCGTCGACTCTTTCGCCCTAATTCCGCTATCTGGGCCGGAGCGGCTCTGGTGGGGATTCTCGGGACAGCGACTCTGTTGGAACTGCATCGGCGGTCAGCGCTGGCTGCCGCGGTCCTGGCCGTCTGGGGCGGATTTTTAATTTACGCGCGAGTGCGCCAGGAGCGCTCCGCTCCAATCACGGAACCGCTACTTCTGGCTTCCTTGACCTGGTCGGTCGCTTTGTTGCTGACCCGGGGTCACGTGCCTGAGGCTTGGAGCTCTTCCGGATACGCTTTCATGGCACTTTTGGCGGGAGTTCCCAGTCTCGTCAGCCTGATCAGTCACAGTTTCCGCCTGGCCTACATCGACGAATTGACGGAGATCCCGGGGCGAAGGGCGTTGGTCGAGGCGCTCGATGATCCGGGTTCGGTTTTTACCCTGGCCATGCTCGATGTCGATCACTTCAAGAAGTTTAACGACACCCACGGCCATGAAGTCGGTGACCAGGTCTTGCGCATGGTAGCCGCTCGGATCGCCACTGTCGGTAAGGGGGGAGCGGCTTTTCGATACGGCGGTGAGGAGTTCACACTGCTGTTCCCCGGAAAGTCGGTCGACGACGTAGGCGAGGAGTTGGAGCGGTTACGCCAACTGGTGGAATCCTCACCCTTGTACTTGCGTGGCGAGGACCGTCCCAAGGAGAAACCCAAGGCGTCCAAAGCCAAGGGGAGTAAGAGTACCAAGGGCGCCTCCAAGAAGAAGACTCCCTCGGTGGGCGTGACGGTCAGCATCGGGGTTGCGACTAGGCGTCCATCCGAGACTTGGGACAAGGTTATGAGGCGGGCCGACCAGGCCCTCTACAAGGCTAAGCAGGCCGGACGAAACCAGGTGGCTGAAGCCTCTTAGCCGGGCCGCCTCCCCGGGATGCACCCTGAAAAGATGCTTAAAGACATGTCGCGTTCGGGGTCTTGTTAACATCCTGTTCACAATTCTGTAAGAAATATTTCATAGGTTACCACTGTTCCGATGCGCTCACCGCGCGAAGAACTAAATTTCTGGAGGTGGTATGCCGACAGGTACCATTTTGGCCCACAAGCACACCTTGGTTGAGGCTTATGCCGGATTCTTCCGAGCGCTCGCGACGGAAAGTTTCGCGGCGGTTCGACATTGGCTCCATCCGGAGCTCGAACGCCTTATCTCCCAACAGTGCCATCGAACCGGGGAGGTCGCGTTTCTGCGCAATCTCCGGCACGGACTAGGTTCTGCCAGTCAGCGACTGCGCTTAGGCAGCAGTCAGGCCGAGGGAGCCGGGCAAATCCGCTCGCAACTGATCAACGATGCCGGTGAGCAGGCTGGAAGTGTCCGCTTCGTTCTCTCCGGCGACGGATGGCGAATCTACGCTGTCGAAGTCTGGACCGCACCAAAGCCCGCGACACCTGTCTCTCAGCCCGTCCCGGTGAGGCGGTCACAGCCGCTGCCGATGACCAAGTTGAAGGAGACGAAACTCTCCAGGAACACCCTGAGCGGCGTGCCCAAGATGTTGGCCGCCACGCGGTGGCTGACCCGAACAAGCTTGAGCGATTGACCTCTCCGGTCGGATTCGAGGTCAACGAAAAGAGAGCGTGACTTCCCGGTCGCGCTCTTTTTGCTTCATTTAGACCGCCACTTGAGGAGCCCGGACCGTGCGGCCCTCGGAGTGTGCCTTTTTCTTCTCGATCTCCGCGGCTTGTCTGTAGAGACGGACATCGCTAGGGTTGACATACTGGCCATTGACTTTGACCGTGCGGCCTTCGGATTGGGCCTTTCTCTTTTCGACCTCCGCGGCTTGGTTGTAGAGACGGACGTCGCTGGGGTGGACATACTGGCCATTGACTAAGACCGTGCGGCCTTCGGAGTAGGCCTTTTTCTTTGCGATCTCCGCGGCCTGGTTGTAAAGACGGACATCGCTCGGATTGATCCACTCCCCATTGTTGTTGGTACGTGAGGTTGAGGTCGGTTGAGCCGGAGTGGTGGCGGGTGGGGTCGAGGTCGGCTGCGCCTGAGTGGTGGGCGCCGACTCGGTGCCACCCTCGCTGGTCGCGGGGCTACCGCTGGCGACTTCTCCGCCCGAATTGGTGGGATTGCCGAGAAAATCATTGACTCCAGGGTTGCTTCCTTCCGACGAGGCCTGTCCGAAGTCGGAGGTCGCCGGAGCGAGCCCTTGCTCCGCGCCGACGCCCGACGGCTGTTGGCCCATCTGTGACAGCAGCATCATCAAGATCTGCATGAGTTGAGCCATCATCATCATCTGGGAGTTCATCCCGGCTGAACCGGTCATTTCCGGCTGCTGGACTCCGTAAGGCGACGTCGGCTGCGGCATACCAAAAGGTGATATCGATTGCGGCATGCCATAGGGTGACATCGAATTTGAGTTCGCGTACCCCGAGGGTACCTGGTACATCATCGGATGCTGTTGGCTGATGGCATTCATTATCGTTTCCCCTCTTGGCTCTTTTCTTCGTTTAAGAATAGATTGAAGATTCGGAACGGAGGTGGAGTTGCCCGAAATGATGTTGCGAAGATGTAAACTTTGCTCTATCCATCCTTCCAGCGCTGCAGCTGGATCAGGACCGCTTTGACCTTCTCCAGCAGAACCCGGGCCGGAGGGTATTCCGGTTTGCCGGCGGCCACGCCTTGCAGTCCCGTTAGCACCAGCGCTTGAGGAACCTTGTCCCGGGGATTCGGCGTCTTCCAACCGGTGAGCTTGAAGAGGTCGTTTTCCCGCTTGAGGCTCGGTGGCTCCATGAACGGCGTCAAGAAAGTGATGCGTCCCTCTTTAACCCGAATAGACGGGATGGTGAGATCGCGGGCGCGTAGCTTGAGGTCCACGATGGAGAGCAGGTTCTCCGCCTCCTCGGGTAGTTTGCCGAAGCGGTCGACCAGCTCTTCGCGGACTTCTTCCAAGGCCTCGAAAGTTCCGACGGAGGCGATCTTCTTGTACAGAACCACCTTCTGATCGGGATCGGCGAGGTAGTCGTCAGGAAGGTTGGCCGGCACGGGAAGCTCCAACACGATGGGTTGATCGGAGAGCTCGGCTTTTGGCGCCTCTCCTCTGAGCGTGGAGACCTCCTCGGCCAGCATCTTGCAGTAGAGGTCAAAGCCCACGGCAGCGATACTACCGGACTGCTCGGCACCTAGAATGTCTCCGGCTCCTCGAATCTCCAGGTCGCGAAGGGCGATCTGATATCCCGCCCCCAGATGGGTGAAGTCGCGGATCGTCTCCAGGCGTTTGGTGGCGTCGTCGGTCAGGGACCGGGCTGGCGGGTAGAGTAGGTAGCAGTATGCCTGGCGGGCTGAACGACCCACGCGGCCGCGCATCTGATACAGTTGGGCCAGTCCGAAGTGATGCGCGTTGTTGATGATGATGGTGTTGGCGTTGGGGATGTCCAGGCCGCTCTCGATGATGGTGGTACAGACCAAGACGTCGTACTCTCCCTCGAGAAAGTCCATCATCACTTTCTCCAGCTCCTCATCGCCCATCTGTCCGTGGCCGACCCCGACTCGGACGGTGGGGAGCATGCGGCGGATGTCGGCGGCCAGTCGCTCGATGCTGTCGACCCGGTTGTGGACCAGATAAACTTGCCCTTCCCGCTGCAGCTCGCGAGTGATGGCGCCGCGCAAAATGTCAGGGTGGGACTCGAAGAGGTAGGTTTTGATGGGGACACGGTCTTCCGGAGGCGTCTCGATGACCGAAAGGTCGCGGATGGAGACCAAAGCCATGTTCAGCGTTCGAGGGATCGGCGTGGCCGTCAGGGTTAAGATGTCGACGTTTTTGCGAAGGCCCTTGATCTTCTCTTTCTGCTTGACTCCGAAGCGCTGCTCTTCATCCACGATGAGCAAGCCTAGAGAGCGAAACTTGATGTCCTTGGAAAGCAAGCGATGGGTGCCGATGATGATGTCGACCTCGCCTGAAACCAGGCCGTCCAGGGCGGCCTTGATCTCGGCCTTGCTGCGAAAGCGGCTGAGCACGGCCACTTTCACCGGAAAGGCGGCCAGGCGTTCGGAAAAGGTCTGAAAGTGTTGATGCGCCAGCACCGTGGTGGGGACCAGAACAGCCACCTGACGTCCTTCAGAGCAGGCCTTGAAAGCCGCGCGGATGGCGATCTCGGTCTTTCCGTATCCCACGTCGCCACAGACCAGGCGGTCCATGGGGCGAGGGCGTTCCATGTCGCCTTTCACCTCGGCGATCACGCGCAACTGGTCTTCTGTTTCATCGTAGGGGAAGGCCTCTTCCATCTCGGCCTGCCAGGGGGTGTCCGGAGGGTAGGAGTGGCCCTGGGCGGTCTCTCGTTCAGCGTAGAGTCTTAAAAGCTCCTCGGCCAGGTCGGCCGCGTTCTTTTTGACCTTGTTGCGGGTGCGTGACCAATCCTGGCCGCCCATTTTGGAAAGCTTGGCCTCGCGGCCCTCGAAGCCTTTGTAGGGCTGTAGAAGGTCGAGCTGCTCCACAGGGACGTAGAGGTTGTCACCCTTGGCGTACTCCACCGTCAGGAAGTCTTTCTTAAAGCTCGAGATGACCAGGGTCTTCACGCCGCCGTAGCGTCCGATGCCGTGCTGCAGGTGGACCACCATGTCCCCGGGATTGAGCTCTTCTAGGCGTATCAGCGAGGCTCGCTCGGCTTTTTGGTGGGACTTGCGAGGCCTCTTGGTTCCCGTGATCTCACGATCGGTGAGAACCTCCAGCTGGCCCAGGGTGAAACCCTCGGCCAGAGGTTCGGAGAGCAAGACGACGCCACGCCCCGGAGCAAGTTCGCCAGTCAGCAAGCGCGCCTCGGTTAAGAGCTCTTCCAAGCGTGAGGCCTGGCGGCTCATCACCAGAACGGTGCGATTCTCCGCCACCCACTGAGGCAGGCGGGCCATCATACCGTCCACCCGGTCGGGGAAGACCCTCTGGGGCTCGAAGGGGAAGCTGACCCGCTCCACTCCCTCGGCGGCGGCACGGCTCTCGGCGTCTTCCCAGGTCGTGAAGGAGAGCTGTCTGAAGGAGGTGAGAAGGGCCATGAAGTCCCCCCATTCTCCATGCCAACCCTCGTGGGACCATTCCAGAGTCTGCAGTCGAAGCTGAGCCGGCTCTTCCAGGCAGATCAGGCTGCCCCGAGGCAGAAAGTCGGACAGGTGGGAGCCCTCGTCCTCGTGAGAGATGGGGCTGACGGAAAATTCCGAGATCTCACCGACCGAACGTTGCGTGTCCAGGTTGAAAATCCGGATCGACTCGACCTCGTCGCCGAACAGCTCGACACGCACGGGCTCGCCGGTGATGGGATAGATGTCGATGATATCCCCCCGGGCCGAAAATTCGCCCCGACGCTCCACCATGCTGGCCCGATGGTAGCCTTCGGAGATCAGCATCTCCAGGATGGTGTCGCGGTCGGTCAGTTCGCCCTTTTTCACCGTCCAGCGAGCGGCCTCCAGGGCTTCTCGACTCATCGTCTTTTGCAGAAGCGCCCGCACCGGAGCGACCACCAGAAGCGATTCGCCCGACTTGGCCTGCTGCAGTTGCTCCAGGGCCTTAAGCTGCATGGGGTCGACCGGGCAGGCCTCGCCCCCTGAGCTTCGTTCTTCCCGGTAGGGGAAGTAGACCAGGCGGTCTTGTAGCCCGAGGGCGCGCAGGTCCTCCACTAGACTCTCGGCTCCGTCGGTGGAGGGAGTGACCCAAAGGGAGGGCCCTGGGAGCGGCTTCTCGGTAGCTGCGCGAAGGGCCGCCCAGACAGGACCACGGGCGGGACGGATCACGCCCTCCACCACTAGTCGCTCGGCTCGCATGACGGCTTGGACCAGCCGGCGCATCTCCTCGCGCTCTTTGATGTGGCCGAGAAGTCGCTCCACGACTTGCGACGGCGCCTTGGCGGATACGGTTCGTGTCATGCGGCTTGAGGTACAACTTGAGTCAGGCCAGGACCTCCCCGTCTCGACCAGGAGAGGGACCGCTTTTTTGAGAACCAACCCCGCCATGAGCTCCCCGCCGGAAGAAGATCAAGGCCGCAGTCGCGGGCTTCGACTATTTCTTGTCGGGGTGCGTCTGTTAGGCGTGATTTGCGCTTTGGCCGTTTCGAACTTGCATTCCACGCCGCTGGCGATGGCTGAGCAGCTCAAGGATATCGGCTGGGTGGTCGCCAGCGGAGTGGTGTTTTATCACCTGATCGCTTGTGTGCTGGTGGCTTATAGCGACGGCAAGGCTCTGGCCTCGCTCTTTATCGTGGCCGATCTCGCGATCGGAGCAGGGTTGACCTACCTTTATGGGGAGTCTTACTTCTTGCTCACCGTCACGCTGCCTGTTCTGGAGGTTTGCGCCGCCTTCGGTCTGACCGCCGCACTGGTGACAGCGGTGCTCGGGATCATGTTCTATTCGGTGGTCTACGCCCAGCCGCTTCTGGTCAGCTATCAAAATGAAGTGATCACCGCGGAAACTTTCAATCTCCGGCTTTCCCTCACCGGCGTCCAGGCCGCCTGTTCATTACTTCTGGCCTGGCTCTACGCGCTGGCTGTGGGGGAGGTGTCCAAGGCCAATTCGGTCAAGGCCACGGCGGCAAAGACCACACAGCTTCTTTACGGGCAGTTGGCCGAGCGGACCGAAGAGAACACCCTGATGTTCGAAGAGCTCAACGAGAAAGAGCAGAAAGCCAACACTCTTGCCCGTGAGCTCACCCACTTGCAGCATGACCTTGAAGAGGCTTACAAAGATCTGGCCAAGGCGCGCATGGCCATGAGTTCCAAGGAGAGCCAGGCGGAAGAGAAGGTCAGCCGGATCTCCGACGAGATGTGGCGCGAGCGCCAGGCTCTCGAGGATAGCGTGACGCGACTCGAGCAAGAGCTGAACACGCGAAGCCGGACTCTGGAGGGGTTTCGTCAGATCTCGGGCTCCTTGTCTTTAGAAGAGACTCTTTTGGCTTTGGTGACCCACTTGCAGTCGCGCTTCCCAAGCACCTGTTGCGTGGTCTTCATGACCGAGGATGTGCAGGGCTCGCAGTACCTTTATCCCGAGGTAGCCGACGCCGCCGACACGGAATTTTTTCGTGAACTGGCTATTCCCGCTGGCGAACAGGCTGTGGGGTGGGTAGCGGTGTCGGGCCGCAGTTTGAGGATCGACGACACCCGGCGCGAGACGGAGAACGGACCGGTCGAAGTGTTGGCCGGCCAGGGCCGCAGTGCCCTGGTGATACCGCTACGCAACTCTGAAGTCGAGAACGCTCCCGTCATGGGCGTGATCTACATGAGCCGGGCCGAAGCGGGAGGATATCGCGACCACGATTTGACCTCGGTGGAAGAGTTCGTGGAGTTAGCCGCGCTGGCTGTGGCCCGCTGTCTAGAGTTTCGCTATCGCGCCAGCAGCGGTCTGCACGACCCTGTCACGGGGCTTCATAACGGCCTCTATCTCGCCGAGCGTATGGAGGAAGAGGTTCGTCGCGGGCGCCGCTACACCTATCCCGTGTCCCTCCTGTTGGTGGATATCGACGGATTCACTCCGATGGTGGAAAAGTTGGGTCGCGAGCTTCTCGACAACGTTCTACGTCAACTAGCGGGACTTTTGATCGAAGCGATTCGCGACACTGATACAGCGGCTCGAGTCGAGGCCGACGACTTCGGTATTCTCCTAGTTCATAGCGACCGCGACAACGCTATCCCTATCGCCGAGCGGATTCGCCAGGAGGTCTCGGAGACCACCTTCGGTACCCCGGGTCAGCCGTTGCGATTGACCGTCTCGGTCGGCGTCGCCGGCGTTCCGCACGACGCCTCGGATGCCCAGAGGCTCAAGGATGCGGCCTTTGGAGCGATCGCCCACGCCCGTTCCCTGGGTGGCAATCGGGTGGCTATCTTCCCCAGGTAAGAGGAGTCGTTCCCGGCGACATCGCAAGCCTCTTCATGCAAGCTCTGCCAGCTCTTGAGCCGACCATTCTGTTCCCTCGTCCCGCTGTGTTAAACGATGACGGCACGGGCGCGGGTCCATGGCTTGAGCTGACGGACCACCCCGATATCCGTCGTAACCCACGGCTGTGGCTTAAGCTCTATCTCGAGGGCTTGACCCTGCATCGTCGAACACTGGCTCTAGCCAGGCGCTCCAGCTCGGTCCTCGACCTCGGTTGTGGTGGGGGATGGTTTTCCATCGCGGTGGCCAGAGGTAATCCGTCGGCTCGAGTGGAGGCGGTGGATACCGACGGAAGGCTGCTCGATTGGGGCCGATACTATGTCGACCGATTGAAAAATAGCGGTACCAGAGTTGGTGAGGTAAGATTTCTCCAGTCGGATGTGGCGGCTCTGCCCTGGGATGAGATGGAGGAGAAGTTCGACTTCGTGCACGCGGGATTTATTCTCTCGCGCTGTTCCGATCCGGGTGAAGCTTTGCAGGGGATCTACAAATCTCTTCGTCCCGGTGGTTGGCTGGTTTACCATGACGCTACCGAGCCACCGGCCGGCAATCTTGACCGCTTGGCCACGATGCATCACTTCTGGGCCCGGTGGAAAGACCCCAGCAGTGATCCTTGGAGTTGGCGCCGGCTTTGGCGTCAGCGTTATCTTTTTGATACCGTGCGCATGCTGGCCCGGCATTCCGAACCAACCGAAAGTCACGTGCTGACTCGAATCGAGGAGCTGTTCGCCATTCGCTACCAGGAGCGCCGAAGATCGGTTTTGGACTTGTACCTGCGGATGGGGCGAAAAACTCCTCAGCGACATATGCTGTTCTTGCCGTTAGCCAAACTCGCTGACGATATCAGTACTCGATTTGGCTTCACCCAGGGCGCTTGTCGCTATGTGGTGGCCCAAAAACGCTAAGTGGGCCTCGACACAAATTCCATCACCATATCTCGCCCCCAAGCACAACTCTGCAAGCCAAAGGCGCTACCGCTTCGGTCGGCACCCCCGACTCCTAATGTTCGTCTGTGTACACGTCGTCGTCGAAGCTACCGTCATAGCGGCACCTGGAGACGAGCTCTGACGATAGAATTTATGTCGAGGCCCACTAAGTTTCTCGCGCTTCGTCGAGCAGTTGGTTTCGTAGGTCGCGCAGTTCGCCGGAAAGCCCAACCCAGTAGACGTGGGGGTTGATCCTGCGTTGGCTCTCCTCGGGTAGGCCGCGCAGATTGTTCAAAAAACGCTCGCGAATCACCGGCAGTGGCTCTTCCTCTAGCAGAACTTTCCCTTGGGACATCACGGGCTTGAGCATCGGCCGCCAAAGAGGAGCGTCAAGGGTCAGCTGGCCGGTGGCGTAGTGGGGATGATAGGTGGTGCAAAAGCCGGTGGGCGGGGTCTCCTCGATGGTGGCTAGGCAGTCCCCAAGCATACGACCGGTGTTATCGACAGCGCGATAGACCTGTTTGACTCCCGGGATGGTGATCTTCTCCAGGTTGCTCGAGATCTTGATCCGTGGCCTCATCCGTCCATCTTCATCCTCGGCCGCCACCAGTTTATAGACGCCACCGAGCGCCGGCTGGTCGTGGCTGGTGACCAGTTGCGTTCCAACGCCCCAAATGTCGATGCGAGCTCCCTGGTCGATCAGATCGGCGATCACCTCTTCATCCAGGTCGTTCGAAGCGATGATCTTCGTCGAGGTCAGTCCGGCCGCGTCGAGCATGGCACGAGCCCGCTTGGATAGGTAGGCCAGGTCCCCGGAGTCGAGTCGAATCCCTAAGAGTTTTCGACCATGCTCTGCCAGCTCCAGTCCCACGGTGATGGCGTTGGGAACACCGGAGTCGAGCGTATCGTAAGTGTCGACCAACAAGGTGCAACTGCTCGGGTACAACCTGGCGTAAGCGCGAAAGGCCTCGAGTTCGGAGGAGAACGACATGATCCAGGAGTGGGCGTGGGTGCCGCGGACGGGGATTCCGAACTTTTGTCCGGCCAGGACGTTCGAGGTGGCCTCACAACCTCCAATGAAAGCGGCCCTTGACGCCGATAGCGCGCCATCGACCCCCTGGGCCCGTCGCAGCCCGAATTCTAGAACCGGGGCTTTCTTGCCGGCGAGATACACGCGGGCCGCCTTGGTCGCGATCAGAGTCTGGAAGTTCAAGATGTTCAGCAGGGCGGACTCCACCAGCTGAGCTTGAGGAATCGGGGCGCTCACTCGCAGCAGTGGCTCTCCCGGGAAGACGAGTTCGCCCTCGGCGACGGCCTCGACATCTCCCAGGAAACGAAAATCCTTAAGCCAGGTCAAGAAGTCTTCCGAGAAAAGATTGAGACTGTGGAGATATTCGAGCTCGTCTCGCTCGAAGCGCAGGTCGCTCAGATAGTCGAGGGCGGTTCGCAATCCCGCGGCCACGGCGAATCCACCAGAGAATGGGAGTCTTCGGAAGAAGAGTTCAAAGCAGCTTTTCTGTTCGAGCTTTCCGCAGCTGTGATAGCCGGCCATCATGGTCAGTTGATACAGGTCGGTGAGCAGGGCGAGGTTTTTCACTCGATGGTTTTCCAAGGCCGGCCCAAGGGTCCTCTCCCCGGCGAGACGAAGGCGCCGGACCTATGGAGATCTTGCGCGCCGAGGAACTGAGTTGGGACCGACTGAGAAGGGAGGCCCATCGAGGAAGTCTCTTCTTTCTTTCCGTGGCTCCCTTAGAGGACCACGCCAGCCATCTGCCCAGTGGAACCGACCCGATCATCTGTGAAGCGTTGGCTAAGCGGGTGGCCGAGTTGGTGCGGCCGGTGGAAGCGATCGGGTCCGAGAAGAGCGAGATTCGAGCCGTCATTCTTCCAGCCTGGTATCAGGGGGCGAGCGCTCTACGCAGTCTGGGATGTCTGCGCCTGTCCAAGATCACTTTGCGCAAGGCTCTGGTAGAATACGGGTTGGAGCTCGCCGAACTGGGAGTTCGACGACTGGTTTTTCTCTCGTCTCACGGGGCGGACAGTCACATGCAGGCGTTGAATAAGGCGGCCGTCTGGCTCCAGCAGAATACCAGAATGCGGGTCTCGTCGCCCTCGGGCCGGATGCTGGAAGGGTTCTTGACCGGCGACTATCACGAGCCGGTCCAAGAGCGTTTGGGCCGCGCCTACACGAAGGAGGAGTCGGCGGGTTTACGCGGCGACGTCCATGGGGCCGGGTGGGAGACCTCCATTATGCTTTATCTCAATCCGGAGTTGGTCGAGTCGACTTATCGTTATCTTCCACCTCACCCGGTGCCCAAAGGAACGGTGAAAAGAGTCAGAGCCCTGCGTGCTCATCGCGGCTACTTCGGCTCGCCCCACGTGGCCTCGGCGGAGATGGGGGAGGCGGCCTTCGAGGTGTTGTCCGAACACGCCGCCCGCCACCTGGAAGAGTTCTGTGCTTTACCGGTGCGAGCCCATCGCGGGGTCGCCGCGGTGGAGAAGAGAAAATTGAGAAAGCGCGACCACGCCGGCCGAATCGCCGCCGGAGTCGCTGTCGGAATGCTACTGTTCTGGCTGTGGGACCGTCCCCGCCCTGTCTTTTAGACCTTGGGGACGCGGTGTCACTCGGTCAGAGTGAGTGATATCCCTCAGTCAGAGTGGATGAGTCCGAGGAAAGTGGTGTCACCCGACCAGAGTCGGTGATATCTCCCAGTCGGAGTGGGTGACTCCGGTGAAAGGATCCTACAATCCAAGGAACCGCAGGATCTGGGTCACTGCCTCGTCTCGTTCGACGATGGTGGTGTGGTCGGCGTTTCCGACCGCCATCTGAACCTGCCCGATGACCGCGGCGTTGGCGCTCTCCACGTCGACCACGCCGTCGTCGAGGAACTTTCCGAGCAGGCGGTTGAGCGCTTCGTAATCGGTTCCGCGCCGATTTCCAGCGACTGTGCGGTATTCGAACTGGGGATGATGGTTAGCCGCCTCGAAGTTGAGATTGGAAAGGAAGACGCTGTCGGTTCTCAGATCGGTGAAGCCCTGCTCTTGGCCATTGACAGCGCATCGCGTCCCATCCAGGTTGCGAAATTCCATTTTTCCGTTGAGCACCAGAAGTTGCAAGACTTCCTGAAAGATGTTGGGTCGTTCCTGGACCTCGTCGGCGATCTCGCTTCCCAGATGAGGGCCGGCGACTAAGACGGCGCGATTTCCGGAATCGGCGACGTCGAGCGGAATCCCGCTCTCCAGGGCGACCCGCGCCACCAGTGTGCCCATGCTATGACCGGCGATACGCCAACTTTTGTCCGGATTGGCCTCGGTCAAGAGTCCCATCGCTTCGAGAAAGAGATTGCCGTTACTCTCGATGGAATCGAGCGTGTCGTACTCGAAGCCGAGCACGGCGGTCGCTCCAGAGTCTCGCAGCCCGGTGGCCAAAATGTTGAATCTACCGGAGGCGATATCCGAGCCCAGGCCGTGAACGATGACGCCTGGTCGATCACCCACCGCGGGGATTTCAGCCACCTGCTCCCCGGCCAGGATGATCGGTACCCAAACTTCATCGTCAAAACGGTAAAGATTGTAAGTGTCCCACTCGACGTGAGGAGCGCGAGTGACGGTCTGCTGGACCGAGTTGTAGGTCTGGTCCACGAAGTCGATACCATCGCAACCGTGGAGCACGAGACAGAGGAGGAGCCAAAAGAGGCATTTTCGCAAAGTGAGCATCGCTGCAAAGAATACCTCGGCTGGCGGAGAGATAAACCCCTTCATGGGACAGAAAAGAGCCCGCCACCCTAAGGATAGCGGGCTCTTTCAAGAGACGAGGGGTTTAGAATCCCGCGAACAGCGCGATCTGTACTAGTGCGTCGTTGGCTTCCACAAGCGTACTGTGATCGAAGTTCAAAAGCGAAGTGTCCACCTGGCCGATCAAAGCGTTGGCGCTTTCCACGTCGACCATGCCGTCGTCGGTATCAACTCCGAGCCGGTCATTGAGGGCGGCGTAAGTTCCGTCCTTATAATTACCGGCGATGGTGCGGTATTCGAACTGGGGATGGTCGGCGATGTTGGCGTTGAGAGCCGCGAGTGCCGCGCTGTCGGTGCGAAGGTCGGTGAAGCCTTGCTCGAAACCGTCCACTCGGACCCGCGATGTGTCGACGTTGCGGAACTCCATCTTGCTATTGAGGACCAGGACGGAAAGGGCGTTCTGAACCACGTCGGGGTCTTCTTCTTGAACCGCGTTCGCGACGGGACTGCCCAGGTGAGGTCCGGCCACGAAGACAGCGCGACTGCCGGCGGCCACATCAAAGGGGATACCGTTTTCCAGCGTTTGGCGGGCTACTAGCGCTCCCATGCTATGTCCGACCACCGTCCATTGCGTATTGGGAGCGGCCTCGGTCAGAATCGAAAAAGCGTCAGCAAAGAATCCGCCGTTCTTAACGATACCGTCGAGCGAGTCGTACTCGAAACCGAAAACGCTGGTGGCGCCGGAGCTGCGCAGAGACTCGGCCAGGGCATTGAATCGACCCGCGTTGATCTCCGAGCCCAGCCCATGCAGAATGATGACAGGGCTGTTACCGATAGCGGGAAGGTCAGCGATCACGTCGCCCCTTGAAACCACGGGGGCCCATACCCCTCCCGGCTCGAAACGATAGAGATTGTAGGTGTCCCAATTAACGTGTTCGACTCGCTGCACGGAGTCGTTGATCGAATCAAAGGGATTATCGGACGAGCTGTCGCCGCATCCGATCAGTGTTAAGCAGATGGCTGAAATAGCCACTAATCTTTGCAAGATGTTCAAGAAACCGAACCTCATTTCGTAGGCTAGAATTGCTCCACGAAATTTATCACCGCTTTGTTTCCGCAATCCCCCCACTCTTAGTCCGTCAAGGGGCATACAAACGTATGGTATTAATAAAGATACTGAGAGAAGCTCTGGGGCGATAAAGAAAGGCTCGCGGAAAACTCCACGAGCCATGACTATTCTCTTTTGGGAGAGCGGTAGCTTACAGCGAGGCGCTCTGACAAGCCTTGCAGTCGGTGTTGGGCTTATCCATCATCCAGCTGGCGTCGGCACAGGTTTGGCAAGCTTTTTGCGGAGCCTTGGCTTGCTGTTTGTCCGAGCAGCAAGAAGCCTTCTTTTCAGCGGTTTGCTCAGCCTTGGCTTCTTTGGCGCAGCAGTCGGCCTTGGCGGTCTTTCCATCCTTGGCGCAGGCGGCGGCGGGGGGAGTCGCTTGCGAGGTCTGTTTGCTACAACAGTCCCCACCAGCCATGGCCGGGGCCATGAGAACAGCCGCGCAGAATAGGGAAACTAGAACGTTTTTCATAAATCCTCCAACTTTAATCCGTCGCCTCACGTCTCGAGTCGACGATGCTGATAACCCCCCTATTCCCCTCCGGTTCCCGGAATATTCCTCCATTGGGAAAGTTTCGACGGGAGCCTTTTAAGGCCGGGTCGAAGCGGACAGCAGACCGCTATGCTAGACACTCCACTCCAACCTAACCTCACTCAAAAGCCCTTCGATTTTCGTTCGGTCCTGAGCCTGGATCTCGTCTTGGATTTCTGGCGGGAGGAGGAGGGCTCGAACGCCCACGGCTTAGCGGACCTGGCCAAACGCCTGAACTCCGAGGTGGCCAAACATCCCGAGTTGAGAGGCCCTCTCACTGATATGACCATTTTGGAGCGGCATCGCGGGTTACTGGGTACCGTCTTCCACGCCATCGTGCCGCCCGGACTCAAAGGGCTCGCCTGCACGGCTCTGTCGGCCGCCGGCGTTTGGGATTTTTTTCATACCACTTCGCGCTTTGAACGTGAACTCTTGGATTCCCAGGGTCACCTTCGAGGTGAGATCTTAACCGACGGGATGACCTGGGATGCGCTGGGCAAGCTGTATTCTTATCTCGCCGTTCTGCGCCACTGCTACGGGATCAGCCTGCCTTTCGAGAAATCGGTGCTGCTGCGGGTCGAGAATCGGGAGACCGGACTACTCGGGACTTACCAGTTGCGAGCCCAGTTCGACATGGTAAGGATTCGTTCGGTGGGCGAGCTACCCCCTTTAGACTATGACCTGTTGCAACAGTTACGAGAGAGCACCAGTTCTTTCGAGCTTTGGCAGCACCTTTTGCCTGGGGACAAGTTCGAATACTACGGACTGGTGGTGTATGAAGCTTTTGACGTGACCGAGGAAGTGACCCGGGCCCATTTGACCGAGTTACTGGTTCAGCCCGACCCGTTGGTCGATTTGCGGCGATTCAACGAGATAGAAAAGCTTCTGAGAACTTATCTTCGGCTGCCCAACCTGGAGCTGGCGCTGATCGGAATCGAGGGAGACGCCGGTTTTTGCATGGACGGTCTCGACGGCTTGCGTCAGGATCTGGATCCACGCGAGCTCGATTCTCTCATCTGCGGACAGGATCGCGACAATCTTTCCTGTGGTGAAACCATTGTCTATCGAGATCTTTCCGAAGTACCCAGGACCTCGACTTTTATGGAGTGCGCTTATCGAGAAGGGGCGCGGAGTCTGCTTTTGATGCCGCTGTCAGGCGACGATAGTTTGGCTGGCGCGCTCTGTCTGACCACCGACCAGCCCGGGGAGCTCTCCACCTTAACGAAAGTGGCCCTCAAGGGGATCGCCCCGGTTTTCTCGCTGGCTCTGCGAAGAACGCTGGCCGACGTTCAAAACAGAGTTCAGGCCGTGCTCAAAGAGAAGTTCACTTCCATCCATCCTTCGGTGGAATGGAAGTTTCGGGCCGCCGCGCTAAACTTCGTGAGAGGAAAAGGAGAAGTAGGGGACCTTGTCTTCCCCGACGTCTATAGCCTTTACTCCGCCTCCGACATCCGTTCTTCCTCGGAAATGCGAAATCGGGCCATCCAGGCCGACCTGATCCACCAGATCGGAGTGGCCAGGGCCATTTTGGAGAGGGCCCAGCGGCGTAGCCAGATCGACTATCTCAACGCGCTTGTCTATCGCCTGGACGGCTTGGTGGGAGAGCTCGAGACGGGCGTTCGCTCGGGTGACGAAGCTCGCGTGGCGCGATTTCTTTCCACCGAGGTGGAACCTGTGTTCGGGTCCTTGGAGACTTTCGGCTCCGATGTGCACGATAGCGTGGAAGGCTACCGCGCGGTGATACAAGAGGAGGACCACGGAATGGTCCATACCGAGCGACGAGCTTACGAGCACGCCGTGGACCGCCTGGCTCGCGTGCAGACCGAGATCTTGACCGCGGCCCAGGAGCGGGCCCAAGCTGTCTTTCCCCATCTCTTTCAGATGTATCGGACCGACGGGGTGGAGCACACCATCTACATCGGAGACTCGCTGACCGAGCGAACCGACTTCTCTCCACTTTATCATAAGGAGTTGAAGTTGTGGCAGGTACGGGTGGTGGCCGAGATGGCCCAAGCCTCGGTCAAATTACAGTCGGAGCTGATCGCGCCGCTTCATGTCGCGCACCTCATTCTGGCGCAAACCGATCCTATCGCGTTGCGCTTCTCTCAGGAAGAGAAAAAGTTTAACGTCGATGGCGCCTACAACACTCGCTACGAGATTATTAAAAAGCGGATCGACAAGGCTCACGTAAAGGGAAGCGATGAGCGGGTCACTCAGCCCGCGAAGATCTCCATCTTCTACAGTCAAACCTCCGAAGAGCAAGAATATCGCCATTTCATCACTTATTTACAGCAACAAGAGGTCTTGGCGCCAGGGATCGAGCGGCTCGATGTCGAGGATCTTCAGGGAGTGCACGGACTCAAAGCCCTGAGAGTTGCGGTGAATCTCGAATCTTAAAGGAAATCCCGAAAGATTTTTGCCGACCTTGCCGAAAACCGGCCCAAATTTGTTGAAAGCCTTGAGGTGAAGCCAGCGTGAGCACGACCGAGGAGATTCTCGCACGACTTGAAGAGGAGCGCCCCTTCGACGAAATGATGGAGCAAGGGGAGGAGCTACTAAAGAAGCTCGACTACTCCGCGGCTCTGCGCCATTACGACCGCGTTCTCAAGTCGGCCCAAAAGCTGACCGGAGATGGGCGTGAGTTCAAAGTGGCTAAGGCCCGCAACCGCTATGCCAAGGCATGCCAGGTGGTCGGACGCTGGGACCGCGCCCAGCGCGAATACCGGCGCGTGGTGGAGTCCGAGCTCGAGGGCGAGGATCGCTCCGCCATCGCGGAGGCCCTGATCGGATTGGGCGTGACCATGTCGCGGCGGGGCGAGCGTGATGAAGCCCGCGATCACTTCGTGGAGGCTAGGGACGTGGCTGAGGAGTTGGGCTTGCCGCATCGCAAGGCTGAGGCGATGTGCCACATCGCGGCGGCTTCCGGCCGGACCGGTGAACTGGAGGAGTCGAAGAACATCCTCGAGGATGCTCGTCCTTTGGTACCGGAAACCCCGACGGATGACATCGAGCGGGAACTCTGCGCCCTTTATCATTCGCAATGGGGACTTTATTTTTTCCGTACCGGGAACAACACTCAGGCTTCCGAGGCTTTTCAAAAGTCCCTCGACGTGTTGGGCGACCAGGCCAGCCTGGAAGCGGCCGCCAGCCACCGCTACCTCGGGGTGATGTGCAGCATGCGCGGCCAGCACCGCAAAACTCTCGAGCATCATCTCGAAGGCTTGCGGATCTATAAGTTGGCGGGTAATCGGTACGGTCAGGCTAAGGTCTACGACTCCATCGGACGAACCTTCGCGGCCAACAACCGTATGGAAGAAGCGATCTTCTCCTACAAGAAGGCCGAGTCGATCTGCCGCCGCCTGGGAGCCAACTCCGAGCTTGCCACCCTCTACGGAAAACTCGGCCAGGTCTATATGATTCGCGAAGACTACGAGACCGCGGTCAAATATTTCCGTCGCGACCTCGACATCAGCTCGCGCAACGGCAACTACTACGCCCTCGGCTACTCTTACCGAAATCTCGGTCGCTCTCTGATCCAGGTCGGTATCACAGAGGAGGCGATCACCAATCTCAAGGAGAGTATCGGCCTCTTCCAGTACGTGGAGGACCAGATCAACCTGGGTCGGGTTTACATGGATTTGACTCAAGCCTACGTCAAGGCCGAACGAGCCAACGAAGCCAAAGATGTCGCAGCCAAGGCGGAGTCGATCTTTGAAGAGCAGCAGATGGATCGAGAGTTAGCTTTCCTTAAATGTCTCCAAGGCGTGATCTGCCGCCTACAGAGAGACTATGCCAACGCCGAGAGGCTTCACACCGAAGCCATCGAGGAGCTGCCCGAGAAAGGGCCCCAAGCCTGGCGAGCCGAGGCTCACTATGAGCTGGGACTACTTTACCGGGCCCAGAAGCGCTACCCGGAGGCCGTCGCCGCTTTCCGAGACGCCCTCGATATCGCGCGCGCGGCCGGGCTGTCTCGCCACACCGGTCGCTATCTACGCGACATCGAGAGCCTGGACGAGACCGAGCTGTACCGCGCCTGGATGAAGGATCTCCCTGAAGGCTAGCCAAGCCGGACGGCATGGCTGGATTGAGATTGGCCTTCAAGGCCTTCTTTCGTTGTTTGAAAAAAGGACCGACCTCGGATAAGATCGCGGAATTTTTGGAGCAGGAGAACCAGCAGCTTCTCCCTCCTCCCAAGACTCCAGCGGTCTCTTCCTCGGCTCAGCTTTTGGCCGCCTTCCAGAAAGAGGGTCGGTTCATCGACTTTCTGCAGGAGGACCTGACCAGCTTCCCCGACGCTCAGGTCGGCTCGGTGGCCCGCACCGTCCACAAAGGCTGCCGCCAGGTCATGCAGCAGTACCTGAGCCTGAGTCCCGTGCTGACCCAGAAAGAGGGAGAGTCGGTCACGGTTGAAGAGGGCTTCGACCCCCATCGCATCGCCCTGGTGGGTAAGGTGGAAGGGAATCCGCCCTTCACCGGAGTCCTTCGCCATCACGGATGGAAGCTCGAGAAAGACTCGCTCCCCCCGCTAGGCAACGCGGAGATCCTACTCCCCGCCGAAGTCGAGCTGTAGCTTTTCATACAGGCGCACTGTGTATACAATGCATCTATGAAAGCGAATACATCTCGTCAATACACCATTCGAAATGTTCCTGAGCATGTCGATTTGATTCTGCGTCGCAGGGCTAAAGAGTCCGGAAAGAGCTTCAATCAAGTCGCGTTGGAAGCGCTGGCCGCGGGAGCGGGCGATTCTCCTCGTCCTAAAAGAGACTTCAGCGAAATCTTTGGGACGTTGCCGATGGATGAGGCTGAATTGATAGACGCGGCGATCGCCGCGCAACACGTGATCGATCCCGAGATCTGGAAGTGAAAATTGTCATAGATTCTAATCGTTACAGTGATCTACGCCGTGGGAACCAGGAGGTTGCCGACTTTCTCGGCCAGGTTGATGAGATTCACATCCCCCTGATAGTGCTTGCCGAACAGCGAGCCGGATTCGCCGCAGGAACACGTCGGGCCGAGAATGAGAGGTTATTGAACAAGTTTCTGAATCAACCGGGCGTTTTCGTTTTGAAACCGGACGAGCAGACGACCTTTTTCTACGCCGACCTTTTCGCCTATCTCAAGGCGAAAGGAACTCCAGTTCCCACTAATGATCTCTGGATAGCAGCGCTGACCGTCCAACACAGCCTTGTTCTATTTGACCGCGATTCTGATTTTGATAGGCTACCGCAACTGGCCAGAGTCGGACCTCTGACTGAATAAGGAAGTCGCGCCAGAAAGCCAGAGCCAAGCCGCTACCCATCGAGCATTTCGTCGAGTCGGTCTTCCTCGCCACTGAAGGGAACTTTGATTTCACCCAGTGATATGGGAGTCAGGTCACGTAGGCTCCGGTGCGGGCGAATTCTATCGTCCTCAAAGTCATCGAGTGGCGTGTCAAAATCATCCGCCATCCAAATCCCGGGAATAAGCCCTAGCAGTTGAGGTCGTGAGTTCTCTTGCTTTTCCACACATTGATGCTACCTTGACCAAGCATATTGGTCAACATTAAGGAGGAAGGGGTCGCCCTACCGGAGGGGAAGGGCTCGGCCAAATGAAGACTTTTGGAATCGACTTAGGGACCACCAACTGCGCGTTGGCCTACGCCAGCGTCAGTGAGGACGGGGAACAGCGTGACGACGGCGTTTTCGCCATCCCGCAGTTGGTGGACTCCGCGACGGTGGAGCCGCGCAACACTCTTCCTTCCTTTATCTATCTGCCCGCCTCTCACGAGCTTGGCGGGATGGAACTCTCCCTGCCATGGGACGAAGTCAACCTGGTCGCGGTGGGCACGATGGCGCGCAAGGAGGGCTCGAAGAAACCGGATCGCTTGATCTCCTCGGCTAAGTCCTGGCTGTCTCAAGAGGGAGTGGACCGGACCAAGGCGATCTTGCCCTGGAAAGGGGCCGAGGATCTCACCGCGATGAGTCCGGTGGCTGCCTCCACCGAGTATCTCAAACACCTGGTCAGCGCCTGGCGCTTTGAAAATCCGACCGAGCCGCTGGGCGAGTCGGAGGTCGTTTTGACCGTGCCGGCCTCCTTTGACGCGGTGGCCCGCGAGTTGACCGCCGAAGCCGCGCGTTCGGCCGGACTCTCCAAGGTCACCCTCTTGGAAGAGCCTCAGGCCGCCTTCTATGCATGGCTTGAGAACTGTGGGGACGACTGGCGAGAACAGGTGAAGAAGGGCGACCTGGTGTTGGTCTGCGACATCGGAGGCGGTACCACCGACCTGACCTTGATCCAGGTTCACGAGTCGGAGGGGGACCTCGAGCTCGAGCGGGTCGCGGTGGGCCAGCACATTCTGCTCGGCGGTGACAACATGGACCTCACCTTGGCGATGGTCGTTCGCCAGCGTTTGAAGGCCGAGGGGACGGTCCTCGACTCCTGGCAGTTCCAGGTGCTGACCTACGGCTGTCGAGAAGCCAAGGAGACTTTGCTTTCCGATAGCGAGACGGACGAGTTCTCCATCACCATTCCGGGACGCGGAAGCTCTCTCATCGGCGGCTCTGTCCAGGTCACGGTGACCCGCGAGGAGGCCGAGAAAGCCCTCTTTGGAGGTTTCTTCCCCGAGGTCGAGCTCGGCTCGGCCCCGGCCGGAAAGCGCAAGGTCGGTCTGACCGAGCTGGGCCTGCCCTACGAGATGGACCCCGCCATCACGCGCCACCTCAGCGGATTTTTGGGCGACCGCAAGCCTACCGCGGTGCTCTTTAACGGCGGCGTCTTCTGCGCGGCCGGTATGCGAAGCCGCCTGATGTCGGTCCTGGAGAACTGGTACGGCGACCCCGTGCGAGAGCTTCAAGGCACCGATCTGGAGCTTGCCGTGGCCAAGGGGGCCGCTCGCTACGGACTGGTCAAACAAGGACACGGTATTCGTATCCGGGGCGGGCTCTCCCGCGCTTACTACATCGGCGTGGAGCTTGCCATGCCCGCCATCCCAGGGATGGAGCCTCCCATCAAGGCGGTCTGCGTGGCCCCGCAAGGGATGGAGGAGGGGACGTCTCTGGAGGTGCCCGATCAGGATTTCGGACTGGTTCTGGGCGAGCCGGTGGAGTTTCCCTTTCTCGCCGCCACCGAGAGGTCGGAGGACGAAGTGGGCAAGGTTCGAGAGGAGTGGGAGAGCGAGGGGATCGAACAGCTGGCCGCCGTCGGAGCGACCCTGAAAGCCGAGGAAGGGGAGCCCGATCGGGCCGTACCAGTGCGCCTGCAGACGGTGGCTACCGAGATCGGAACCCTAGAGCTTTATTGCGTGGAGCGTGACGGTCCCGGTCGCTGGAAGCTCGAGTTCAACGTTCGCCACGAGGACGAATGAGCAACCGCCAGGTCGTCGGCATCGATCTCGGGACTTCCAATACCGCCATCGCTCGTTTCGAGCCGCGCGGTAATGCCTTAGAGACCGTTCCGATCACCCAGCGGATCTCGGCCACCGAAGTCGCTGAACGCTATCTCCTACCCTCATTTCTCTATCTCCCCGGCGCCTATGAGTTGCCGCCGGAAGCGACCTCACTCCCCTGGGATCCCGAGCGCGACTACCTGGTGGGGGAGTTCGCCCGCTTTCAAGGCTCTCGCGTGCCGGGGCGCTGCGTGGTTTCGGCTAAGTCGTGGCTTGCCCACCGCAGCGTGGACCCGACCTCGCCCATGCTGCCCTGGGAGAGGGCCAGCGACTTGAATCCCGTCTCGGCGGTGGCGGCCATCACTCGCTACCTCGAACACATCATCGAGGCCTGGAACTACCGCTTCCCCCAAGATTCGCTGCAGGGCAGCGAGGTGGTCTTGACCATTCCCGCCAGTTTCGACGACCTGGCCCGCAAGTTGACCGCGGGAGCGGCCGCCTCGGTGGGGCTGCCGGTGCGACTCTTGGAAGAGCCCCAGGCGGCTTTTTATAGCTGGCTCTGGCGTCAGCGCAAGGGCTGGAAGAAGCTCTTGACTCCGGGCGACGTGGTTTTGATCTGCGACATCGGCGGCGGGACCAGCGACTTCACCTTGATCCGCTACGACGGAACGGAGCTGGAGCGGGTCGCGGTAGGGGACCACTTGATGCTGGGCGGCGACAATCTGGACATCGCGCTGGCCTACTTGGTCGAGCCTCGCCTGGGTGAGAAGTTGAACGGGCTGCAGTGGGGCGTCTTGCGCCAGCAGTGCCGCGACTGCAAAGAGCTACTGCTAGGGGAGGAGGCGCCGGAGGTGGCGACCGTGACCGTGCCGGGTAGCGGTTCGAAGCTCTTGGGCGGCGCTTTGTCCACCGAAGTTCTCCGTGAGGAGGTGCTCGGGCTGGTCTTGGACGGATTCTTCCCCAAGCTCGACTACGAGGACATCGTCTTGAAAGGAAGCGCTCGCGCCCTGAAAGAGCTGGGTCTCCCCTTCGAATCCGACCCCGCCGTCCCGCGCCATCTCTCTCGCTTTTTGCACGCCCACTCCGAGCACTTCCCGACTCGAATTCTTTTTAACGGCGGTGCCTGTGCCTCCGCCGTGGTGCGCCAGAGGGTGACCGAGGTGGTCAGTGGATGGCGGGCTCAATTGGGATTGGAGGGTCCCATTCTGGAGCTTGAAAATAGCGAGGCCCACCTGGCGGTGGCACGCGGGGCGGCTTGGTACGGCCATCAGCGACAGTCGGACGGATTGCTGGTGGAGGGTGGAACGGCCCGCTCTTACTATCTGGGCTTGGCGGACCAGAAGGCGGTCTGCGTGATCCCGGCCTCGGCCCGCGAGGGTCAGCAGGTGGTCTTGAAAGAGCCGAAGCTCGCCTTGCGGGTGGGGGAGCCGGTGGCCTTTCCGCTCTTTTCCTCCTCTCGTCGACCCAAGGACGCGCCGGGTGAGCTGGTCACGGTGGGGGACCTCACCCCTCTGCCGACCCTGCAAACTTTGGTGGAAGGTGGCTCGGGCGAGGTGAAGGTTCACCTGGCCGCCGAGGTGACTCCGGTCGGAACGCTGGACATCAGGGCCGAGGGGGAGCCGAGCGGAGAGTTTCGTTTGGAGTTTTCGGTGCGCGACGGTGTGGCCGGGGCGGCCTCGGCCGATCTGGCTCGGCCGGAGGTTCAAGACGCTCGCCAATTGGTCTTTAGCACTTTCGCCATCAAGCCTAAGGATCTCAAGGCGGCTAAGGTGCGGCCCAAGAATCTTCTCCTGGGTCTCGAGCAAGCTTTGGGAAAATCCCGCGACGAGTGGGCTCCGGTGGTGTTACGCACTCTGTGGGACAGCTACTGGGCCTGCGAATCGCGCCGCCGGGTAGAGCCGGAGTATGAGGCGGCCTGGCTCAACGGCATCGGTTTCTGTCTGCGTCCGGGTTTCGGCATGCCGCTGGACGACTGGCGCGTGATGCAACTGGAGAAGGTGCTGGAGGCCTGGCTTCAGTTCTCCCGCGAGGATGCGGTCAAATCGCAGTTTTTCATCATGTGGCGGCGGGTCGCGGCGGGCCTTCGCTCCGTCACTCAGCGGCATCTGTGGGACCAGGTCCACCCTTTGTACATCCCTGGTCGAAAACACATGAAGACCCGCAACAAGGGGAATCCGGGCAAGGAGGACGCCAAGGAGATGTTGCGCATGGCGGTCTCTTTGGAGCGGGTTCCGGTGGAGGAGAAAACTCTTCTGGCTCAAGTGCTGGTCAATGGGTTCAAGGGAGGGCGCGAGGACTTGTGGCTGCTGGCCCGCCTTTTGGCCCGCCAACCCCTCGACCCGACGGCGATGGGACACGTCATCGGGGCTGAAGCTTTGGTTCCGTTATTGGAAAAATTGCTGGCCGCGAATTGGAACTCCGATGCTTTCGGACCGCTGGCCTTGGTAACGATCGCCCGCCGCTGCGACGACGCTCGACGCGACCTACCCCCAGAGCTCTTCGCCGAAGTCGAGAACGCCTTGGTTCGAGCCAGGGCCTCGGAGAGTTTATTGGCTCAGCTGCGGGGCGAGACCGCGCGCACTCTGGAAGACTCCGCAGCCCTCTTCGGTGACTCCTTGCCACTAGGCTTGCGACTGGCCGACGACTCCGCGTCCTAAATTTTTTGAAATGTAACATTTTGGCAATGTTTTGCCGGGGAAAGCCGCTCTGCAGATATTCTTGAGCGTTATCTTAAGTATCAGAAGACTAAACACTTGAGGTGACCACGATGCTGAACTTTCCTTTGAACTCACGTTACGGATACTCAAAATCTCCCTCGATGATGGGCTGGATCGAGCACGAGCGTACTCTGTCCAATCCCAATGCGGGAGGCTTCCAGCCGGCAGTACAGCCCAAAATCATGGGATGGATAGAACACGAGCGCACGCTGACCAATCCCGGTTCGGGATACTTCCAGCCGGCAGTACAGCCGAAGTCTCCTGAAATCATGGGGTGGATTGAGCACGAGCGAACTTTGTCAAACCCCGGCAACTCCTTTGGCCCGGTCGACATCTTTCAGCCTTCCTCGGAAAGCGCCTCGCAACCGATGTACTTTGACTGCATGATTCGGGAGCCCCGTCAGGGCGCGACGGGCGGTGCCGGTAGCATCTTCAATTTCATCGCCTAAAAGTCACCCCTATCTCGTTGGCGACTCACGCGTCACCGTCTTCGTGACGCGACACACCGCTCCCGCTTTTTTCAGCCGGAGCTCCTCACGAAATAAGCGGGGCCATGACTCACTTGTCCCGACTTGATGCCGGATCCTCGGTCGTATTCCATCTCCCCGACGGTCTCGTCTCGGCCGGTTGGGTCCAAACCCTAATACCGTTCGACTCTTGGTTGACGATACAACCTGATGGGACCGTGACTTTCACGGCGCGCTTCTGGATTTAGGGCTGGTGGCTCAACCCGCTACAAACCTTGTTGAGTCCACATCTTCTCCACGACCGCATAACCCGCCGGGTCGTATCGCTTGAGTTCCTCGCGAGACTGAGGACCATAGTTACAGCGAGAGAAATACATAACCGTAAGCTCCGCGAAGTATTCTCGCAGATTTGCCAGGGCATAGCCTTCAGAATAGGTTACGGATGGGTTTTCAGTGTCCCGAAGGTTTCGGTACAGGCCCGTGGCTTTAGCATTCCGCCAGGCTTGTTCGAGAGCGGCAGGTGCCTCTCCGCGGTCCCCCCAGCGGGAGAGATGATAAGCATGGGCGAGTTCATGCAGCAACGGCTTAATAACCCAGAACTCTGACTGGTTGGCATGGCTTGTAGCGCAATGAATGACGATCGTATGCCCCCAGCGAGCGTCCACGTCAGTTACTCGCTCATCGCCGGCACCGCTTTGGGAAATGTATCGCATCCCGTTATCCCAACCGCTTCCGGGCGAAGTCGGACCTTCTAAGATGACGATACGTAGCTTACTCAGTACCGGTAGAGCATGGGATGGCAGGAAGGCTAGAATCTGGTTGAGCGACTTCTCTGTCCTTTTTACCGCCATGTCGGCGAGCTCGCGGTTCTTCCTGGCTAGTGGCTGTTCCACCCAGAATTCCCAACGACCGACGAATCGAATGTGATAGCTGCGTTGAGGAGTTCGAAAGTTGATCCGCTCGATATCTTGCCAGACCTGAGCCCGTGGGGGCACGCTCGTCGCCACGAAAACAAGCGCGGCGACGAACCAAGCAGGGTTGTGGAGTATGAGACGGCCTTTTTCCATCCCGGTTTTTTATGGGCTGGTAGTCGCAAGCCTCCTCCTCTCTAGGCTTGGTTTTCGAGGTATTATTATTGATAGTAGCCGAGTACGGTGTACGATTGTACATAAACGAGGGTCGGCAACGCTATAATGATGCCTCGGGAAGCAAGATTCGAGAAAAGTGCGAAATGTAGGCCTGAGGAACCAGGCGGACTTTCGTCACTCCGAACACCGTTCCGATCCAGATCGACTGCCCGTCCGGGTCGAGGGAAAGGGCGGCATAGTGGTTATTGTACTGAGCGACCCCCTGGACCGACGGGAACAGCGAACCTCACCTGAGTGAGGCCGGTGGCGTCAAGTCCGGTCATGTACTAACCCGAGGCGCGTTTTTCATAGGTGTAGACGGTGTTGTTGTTGGCCACGCTCATTTTGGAAGCGACGGTAGGAACACGGACGGTATTGTTCACGCTGGCGACCTGGAAATCTCCGTTGGGCAGCAGGCGCATTCGGGCAAACCCGGGCTCCGTGATACCGGCGCCGTCCGTCGCGGGGGTGTAGCCGAAATTGTTCTCCGCGAAGATATCCAATCCACCACTGCTGTCGGGAGCTGGAGCGATAATGAACGAATTTTCGTCGTAAACGTTAGGGCTACTCCCGAACGGAACCCCTTGAGCGAAGAGGCGCTGCTCCCGACATCAACTCGGCTTCAGCACGGTAAACGTTGACCCGCATGGTGTTGTCAGCGTTGTCGGCGATAGCCACGAATCGGCGACTATTCATCCGAAAGGCCCTCTTCGCTTCTGGCAACTCGTCGCGATACGGCTCCACGCCCTCAAAGCTTGGCTCGGGGGCGAGGAGGAGGTAGGTCTTTAATTCCAGCCCGAACGCTTCCGCCGGAGCGTCATCTAGAAAAATGGTCTCTTTAGAGTAGATTCCGACTCCCTGCGCCACGTTGGAAAGAACGAGAGAGTGCGGAAACACGTCCCGTAAGCTGCGCTGATAACGCAAGCTGGGCTCTTCCGGAATGAAGTGGATATTGGCGATCACGGCGCCGCCGGGACGTAAATGGCCCTCGAGTAAGCGCGCGAACTCCACGGTGCGAAGTGGTGCGGGGACTTCCAGTCCGGCGAAAGCGTCGAGGTAGATGAGGTCATAGCGCTCCGATGATGTCTCCAGGAAATGTCGCGCGTCGTCGACGACGGTGACGACTCGGTCGCTTTCTCGATAGAAGAAGTAGCGGCGGGCCGCCTCCACCACGGCGGGTTCCAATTCGATCGAAGTCACCTTTGCGGTGGGATAGTAGTGAGCTAAGGCGTTGGAAAGACTCGCACCCCCCAATCCCACGACCAAAACCTCCTGGGGATGCTTCCCTTCTTGAGCTTGCCAAATAGCGGTGGCGGCTAGCATTTGGCGGACGTAGCCCAGGATGGGCTGATGGGGAGCGCGAATCGACAGCCGCGATTCCTCAGTTTCCTTCCCGTCCTCGACGAAGAGAAGGGTACGAATATCCGACTGTTGGCGGACGACCACTTTCCCCCAGTCGGTAGAGGCTGAAAAGATAACTTCTCCATTTTTAGCCCAAACAGGGAATAAAACTCCAAAAAGTACGACCAGGAGGACGGAGAAACATCTCATTGTGTCGAAAGTTCCTTTAAGTAGGCCACGGTCCTGTTGTCAATTCCAGGGCTATCGGCTACCATGAGATTCACGAACCTTAACCTTTCGGAGGTAACGATATATGATGTGGGCAGTCATGGGCATCGGGATGTTGGTCAACACCATCCAGGGTGCCGCACAAGCACGCCAGCAGAACGCACAGCTGGCACAGATGCAGCAGCAGAATTTAGCTGCCGCGCAAAAGATGAAAGCCGGAATGCAGAACGGGCTCAACATCAAGCCCGGCGGCATTATGGCAGGACCCTCGACCTCGATCTACGTCGACTATCCCGACCAGGCGTTCAAGAACTTCAACCAGTTACAGAACAACAACCTCTCGGAGCGAATGGGGCTGGAGTCGAAGCTGCGCAAAGATTTCGGCGAGGTGAAGAACAACTTCTTCAAGGACAATCACTACAAAACGGAGTTCGGTAAGCGTGCCGAATTGGTCCTCGACGACACGGGACGTCCCCAAGTGATGAAGGGCGCCGAGAATAGCGATCACCGAATGGTGCGTGAGAATTTCGAAGCTCAGAACCGTTTAGCTTTAGCCAACAAGCACGCCGAGCAGATGGACGCTTTCACCAGGGGGGAGGCGGATAAAGCGAGATCGTTTCTACAGAACAACCAGGCCCACCTCAACGACCCTGGAATTCAGTCCGAACTGCAGAAGATGATCGTGGCCGGCAAGAAAAAGTCGCTCAAGATTCAGCAAGATCAAGATGATGAGAGATGGCGCTCCGACATGCCTCCGACGGACGAGATTCAAGAAGGCCTTCAGATGGGGATGAAAGACCTTCGCGATATGGAGAATCGACACGTCGAATCCGAAGAGAAGAGCGCCGACCATCAGGCCATTCTCGACTACAATCGGGAATTCGCCGCGGCTTGCGCTGAGGAGAAGAACACCATCTCCGCTAAGAAGTCGGATGAAAACTTCTTGCTGGATCCCCGTAAGATGATGGCGATGGCTACTGAGGCGCCGCCCAAGCGCTTTGACGAGGTTCTGCCCGGTCACTTGACAGAGCAGCTCTTCCAGATGGGAGTCTACCAGGTTTAGGCTTCGCCCTTCAGAGAATGAAAAAGGCCGTGCCCTTTGTCAGGCGCGGCTTTTTTCATGGAATGTTGAACTTAAATGAAGGTTCTCTAAAGTTGTACAAACTGCATTGAGAAATCCAGCGAAGTTTCGTATAATTAAACATATATTTTTAAGGCGGTAGTGATCGATGCGATTTCTAGGAGTCATAGCCGTTTTGGGAATCCTCGCCGTGGCGAGTCCCGTGTCAGCCGACCAAGGCCAGCTCAAGGTCAACCGCTCGACCGATTCCAATGGGAATTCCGTGATCGTGATTCATGAGACACGACCCGAGGTTCTTTCTCGACAGAGAACTCAGATCCAGCGGGCGCAATTCGAGCGGCAGAGCAAAAAAGAACGAGAGCTACGCTTGGAGATCGAACGTCTCCGAGCCGAGCGCGAATTGGTTGAAGCCGAGACGAGGCGAGAAGCGGCGCGGCGAGCTTACGCCACAGCTCCAAGGATGGTCTATGGCCAAACCCAAGCTTATAGTCAGCCCAGGGCTCGGGCTTCGTTTTTCAACGGAGGACTCGGTCCCCTCGGAGGAGCATCCTTCGGGTTTTGGGGTGGTGGTTATGGCGGTGGCTTTTATCCCGGTTCAGGTTTCTGCGCGCCACGCTGGACGCCCGTTTGCCGCTAACCCACTGTGCATCGATCCGTCCATCCACCAATTCAGCACGGATCCTATGCGCAATCGGTTAGGACGGACCAGATTCGGTCCATCCACTCTTTGTGTTCCGGTTTCATCAAGCACGACCGTAAACACAGCAGACTAGATTCCTTACCCCACTCGAGTTCCGGCCAGTGGGGCTCCACCATCGAGCGCCGACAGCGGGTTAGAGCCAGATGGAGTCCGCGTTCGGCGCATCGATCGAAGATCTCTTGAGAGCGCCGCGATACTTCCGAGGCGTAGTCTCCGGAAGGTGCCCACACCACCAGGTCGAGATCGGGAGTGAAAAGGGCTTGAAAGTGCTCCGAGGTTTGAATTCGCAGGTGCAGATCGAGAGCTGCCTCACGAGTCGTAGTCATGGTCTGGGCTAGCTCTCCCCCTCGAACCAGTGGCATCAGGCGTTGAGTAGCCCAAAGCGCGACCGCGGAGGAGCCGGCCCGAGAGCACTCCAGCGTGATCTCTCCCAGATGGAGTTCGTCGGAACTAAAGTAAGTGTAGGGAGAGTCGTGCTTGTAAAAACGACCCACTGAGGGATCTTTGAAAAGGACGCAGCCGCAGCCGTAGGGCTGAAGTCCTCTCTTGTGGGGATCGATGACGATGGAATCGACCTCTGACAAGGCCTCGAAGGCTTCCTGAACATCGGGCGCGAGGTTACCACACAAGGCGTAGTACCCGCCATAGGCACCGTCGGCGTGAATTCGGAAAGGATAACGCTCGCGAAGCTTCAGAACACCCGGGAGCGGATCGACTTTACCCTCCGAGGAAGTCCCCATGGTCACGACCACGGTCCCGACCTCACCTGTGGCAAGTTCCTGTTCCAAAGCATCTAGGGACATTCGTCCCTCGGCGTCGGGGTCGATCTTGGCGAACGGGATCTGTAGCAACTCGCCGCACAGCCGCTCGTGGGTGTAATGCGCCTGAGCGTTGGCCACGGTCTTTTTCCCAGAGGCGAGACGATGGGCGATCCAGAGCGCTTCTAGATTGGCCACGGTACCGCCACTGCAAAGATGCCCCAGATGGGTGGACCATCCGAACATCGCCGCGATTTCGGCCACCGCTTCGCGCTCTAAAGCCGAGCTTGCTCGACCTCCATCGAGAGCGTGATTGTTCGGGTTGATCCACATGCTCAACATGTAGGCCAGACGCGCCATAGGGTGAGGGGGCTGGAGCATCTGTCCGAGATAGAAAGGGTGCGGATACGGGTAGTTGTCCCGCATCTTCTCCGCGACTTCCAACAGGATGGGGCCGATTTTTTCCAGGTCCGCTTCGGCCTGAAAAGGTGGAAGCTGTTGAAAGCCTTCCTCCAGGACCTCCAGGGCTTGACGCAAAAGTCCCAAACTCTTTGTTTCCAGGGTCATGGGTTGGAAGTTTGAGAGAGATGGGGCCAGGTTCCTCCTACCTTTCAGCCAGTAGAAGAGGTTCTTGCCGCCCAAAACCGTGAAGTTATTCCGGACCAGACCCTTAAGTTGTTTATTGTGCTAAAGTTAGGATTGTGAGGTCTGGATGTACCAGAGGCATGTCGGTATTGGAGGTGTTGGTCGCCATGACTCTGTTGGCCGTGGCGGGACTTGGCCTGATCGCGGCCTTGACCAGGGTTATGTTGGCTCAAGACACTTCCTCGTCTCAGACCGTGGCTCGACTTCTAGCTGAGGGAGCGGTCCAAAACGCTATTCTTCTCGGAGACGAGTTCGTCTATGAGGAGAGGCTCGTTTCGGCCATGGTCGGACAGGGAGCGACTGCCACGAATTTCCGGATCGAGGAACCGAAGTTTACCCTGGTGGGTGACGAGACGGTCATGCCGGGACGTCATCGCATGGGAAAGTTTCAGAAAGTTTCAGTCAAGGTCTGGTGGGACGAGGCAAGCGACTCCTCGCGGGCTGGTGTCGAGCGCGGACGCCAGGCGGTCGAGGTAGTGAGGTTCGTCTACCTTGAGACTTAAAAAGAAAGCGGGCCATGCCTTGCTCGACCTCGTTTTGTCCTTGGGAATGCTCGGAGCTTTACTCCTTTTGCTCTTTGGAGCCTTCAGCATGAGCACACGCGTCTTCAGCGAGAACACCATGCGGCAGTCGGCTGAGCAGCAACTCAATACGATTCGAATTTTGCTCGAGCGCGATCTGGAGTTGACCAGCTTCTGGTTGATCCAGGAAGATGCACGCTCTCTCGGCGACGGGACTTCCCGCGACGGTGTCGCCATGGTGGGCCTCTCGGAATGGAACAACAGCTCCCTTTTTCAAAGTGGCACGCAGCGACCCGCCTGGGACCGGCAGTTGGTTTGGTACGCCACCGAGGAGACTCCTGGTCGACTCATCCGACAGGTCGTCGCACCACCTCCACAAGCCCCTTCTACCTACCTCGATCAGCCTTACAAGGCCCTGGCCGACAATCGCTCCAACGTGAGTCCGGAAAATAACGACTCCGTTCAATCCACGCGCTACCTTTCGGCTGGCGTGACTGATTTCAAAGTCACCTCCAAACTTTCCAACGCCACTTTAGAAGTGAAGCTTCATCTCCAGCAGAAAGGGAACTATCGGGCTCAATCCATGGCAAAGGCGGAGAATCATCTCCAGGTCTTTTGGATCTTTTGCCCGAAGAATACATGGCCGCCACTATGAAAACCCTAAAACCTAAATCTCATGGGATCGCCCTCATAACCGTGATGCTCATGCTGGCTGTCCTGAGCTTGCTCTCCGCCGCATTTTTCGAGATCTACCGTTCCCACTTCGCTCTCACCCGTAGCTCTCTCTCGACGCAAGCCGCCCAGGCCGGTTGCGAAGCCGTGTATGAGTACGTGGCTTTTCGGCTGGAGAACGATCGGGCTTGGGGAACGGTTCCCTTTTCCGATCAGGGAAGCGCGAAGCTACTCAACTCCGAGTTGACCCTTTCCACCGTCCCGGGCAGTCACGTCTTCACCGGGCGTATCGAATCTCTGGACACCGACTTCACGGCCACGATTTATAATAATCTCAAAGGTGGTGGCTCCCTGGAGATACAGAACAAAGCGCCAGCGGGGACGGCGTATTGCGTGGTTTCGGCTGTCTGTGGCGATTCCACGCGGCGAGCCGAGTTTTTGCTCGACGTGGCACCTCTTTTTGACTCCTCGGTCCTGACGCGGGCCAACCTTAAAGTCGACGCTGACCGCCTAACCATTCGCAGCACCGATCCTGACCGCAACATGATTCGCGCCGAAGGCGACATTCAGGTTCCGGGACTTTTGGACGGAGAGCACACCCAGTTCCTCACCGACGATGACCGTCCGGACGAGCGGGGCCTTCTGTGGACGAAGAAGAAGATCTACTCTGGTGGCGGCGGAATGCCTGAGATGGTCGACACGGCCGAAGAGCTCGCTATCGCGCGTAAGAATAGCCACGGCAAGATCGTACCGGATGGAGCGACCCACTTTCAGATCTTCGACATCGACGAAAATCAGCTGAACTTGCCGGAAGACGCGACCATCGTTTCGCTTAGTAGCGACGAGAAGGCCAAACATGGAGGTCGCTGGACCTTTGTACGACGGCAAGCCGAGGTGCAATTCACCGCTGAGTATGCCAGGAATGGCCTTTTCGGTCGCGAGGCCAAAGACGGAGGGGGAAGCCGAACCATGTGGGTGGATGTGTTGGAGTTTTACGATGACCCCGAGGACACCATTCCGACCGCCGTGTATCGGGGAGCCGAACGCAAGGAAGACATCATCGACTCTATCCCCCAGGAGCAAGAAGGTCTTTTTGGTGACTTCAAGCTCGATAAGGAAACGGTGAAGTTGACCAGTTTCAAGATCCCCGCTTACGACGCGCTCAAAGTTCCCAGCGAGATTGTGGCCAATGACGCTAAGACTTACGGTGACAACGGTGAGATTCGCTTTGACCTCACCAAACAAGAGGTCACTATCAATAGCGGGGCCACCGTGTCGGTGGATGGTCCTTTTCAGGTGACCTCGCATACCGACCCAGAAGCTCCAACGTCGACGCCGCCGCCGGTGCTGGACCTGGGCTACAAAGCCGACCACACTGCTGAAGGCGGTGTTTCTAAAGCCACCATTGTGGCCAAAGGCACCATCAATATCGAGAACGGCGTCACTCAAGGGTTGGGGCGTTTGATCTCACGCCAGGGCGACGTGAGGATCCAACCTAAGAACACCGACAGTGTGACTGTGGATACGACACAGGACGGAGCGGGACTTCTGGTTTATGCCGGGCGTAACGTCATCTTGAACAACCCCGACCAAACAAAGGACTGGAACTTCCGCGGTCTGGTCTATGCCCGTGAAGGGATCAAGATGAGAGGGGGCAGTGCCGGTAGGGCGCGTTTCGAGGGAACGATCGTGGCTCTCCAGCGGAATACTCCTCAGATGGCGGGTGACCCCGACGGGATCGAATTCGTCGACTGCCGGAACATCGAGTTTATCTACAACCCAAGTCTCTTGAACAACTATGTCCGCGAACTCCCGGACCAGCGCATTCAGGTTCAAACCGTCTACTGGAAACGCTAGGGGGCGTCTCAGGCTTCCTCTTCCTCGGCTTCGGGGGAAGCCTCGGACGCGGTTGGAAGTTCTTTGATGGGAGCACCCGCCGCAGCCGAGGCTTGAGCCAGGGCAAAGGCGTAGAAGGCTAAGATCCCGTAGGGCACCAGTAGAGCGAAAACCACGGGCCAGGTCAATCCGCTGGCGGGGACCGGCCGGTATACCTGAACAGGAACCTCAAATTTGATCAAGAGGCCTACCGCGCGTCCCACTTCAGGGGCTTCCGTCCGCAACCGCTTCCCGTCGGCAGTCTCCAAGCCGATGATGTTGCCGTCCACGGTGGCGGCCTTGTAGGTCTTGGATTTGACGTCATTCTCGAACTGGTTGTAGGCCAAAGGCTCTCCGGGTAGGGCCCAAGCGGGACCGACGAACGAGCCGAGAAAAAAACAGGCAACCCCGATCAGAACGAGGATACCAGCCCTCATCATAAACTTGGAATCCGTTCCCTTGGCGCCCTTCACGTCGTCGTCTCACTTTCTTTTCGTTCGGCGGCTTCTTCCGGTCGCCTATGGTGTACCGACTGGCTTAGCAGTTGAACCAGGCTTGCTCTGAGGGAATCCAATCGATCGGGATCAGCCTCCAGCACACGGATCTGGTCAGCTAGCCAGCTATCGCGCAGCTCGTGTTCTACCCAGTTGGAAAAATCCCCCCGCCGGAAATGATAGGTTAGCGAGGAAGCTTCGATATAGTGGAGAGTGTCCAGGAATTCACTGAAGGTTCTGGCCCGTACCCCAAGGTAGCGTTGCGAGTTCCAAAAATGGAAGGCTTTCTCCTCGGGAAGCGTGGGATTCTGATGGGTCAAAGACGGCGTCACGGGTAGGAGCTCTCCGGAGCTGGCCGGAGTCTCCATCAGCTCCGAGAGTAGGGTCGAGATCGTCGTGATCAGGGCTTGAGCCTTCTCCACCGTTTCGGCCTCCGACCAGATCATCAAAGAGGAGCGTGACGGCGCCGGCACGACCAGAACCCAGCCGGTAGGGTAGTGAATCTTGAGTCCGTCGGTCATCTCCACTTCGCGGTCCTTCGTCTCCTCTAGCAGTCGCCTCATGAGGCGACCCTTTTCCAAAGAGGAGCAGGCCACCTCAGACTTGAGAAGGTGAACCTTGGGAGTCAGCGCCACCACTTCGGAGAGAGCGACTTTGTGTCTGGCCATCAGCTCGAGCAGCTTGACGAAGCAGAACATGGCGTCAAAGCCGGAGGAAAAATCCGGCGTGAGAAGCTCTCCCTCGGCCGTTCCGGCCAACCTAATGCGGTCTCGTCCCAATTGGCTGCGATGCATCAGGGAGCGTAGGTCGACTCCCGTGCGGACCACACGGCCCTTGGTCGGCTTGAGAATGTCTTCTAGCACCGAGGGCGCGGACACGGGAGCGGCGATCAACGCGCCTGGTTCGGTTTGAGCGATCAGAACGGTCATCAGGCTCAACAGGGTCGCACCGTCGACACGAGTCCCCTGATCGTCGACTAAGAGCATACGCTCGCCGTCGGGATCGAGCAGTACGCCGAGGTCGGCGTGGAGGGTGGAGACGATGTCGCACAACTGGTTGAGACGAAGCCCCGAGTCGAACGGCAGCTCTCGGGCGCGAAGAGGATCGAGATGGGCGTTGAGACTGACGCTTTCACAACCGAGACGCCCCAGGACTTGAGGTAGGACGGTGGAGGAGCCGCCGGAGCCATAATCGACCACTACTTTAAATCCAGCCTCCGTGAGCAAAGCGAGATCGAGTCTGTTGATGAATTCTTTGGTGTACTGTTCGATAGCTCGCCCAGGAAAATCGATCTGTCCGACCTCGTCCATGAGTGTGCGTCGAAACTCTTCGCGAAAGAAGGAGTTCTCGATCTTTCGCTCGGTAGTCTTGCCGATGTTGACACCCCGTTCGTCAAAGAACTGAATCTGAAGGTTGCGAACGTCGTCCTTGGCCAGCCGGCAATGGATACCGCCGACGGCCGCGGTGGTGCGCAGGACGAATCGGGCCACCGGGGTGGGAATGATACGAAGATCTTGCACGTCGATCCCGACCGAGACCAGACCGCAGATCAAGGAGCGGTTGATCATACGGCATACCGGATGGTTTTCACGGGAAACCGTGACCACACTGCCCTTGGGCAGAACCGATCCGTAGGCGGAACCTAGCTTGAGGGCGAACTCGGAGGTGATCTCGATGTTGCCGAGACCGATGATCCCCTCACGCCCGAACATCGAGCTGGGCCAGCGTTTGCCCCAGACGATGGAAAGGGAGACGTTGCCTCCCGGCTCCACATTTTTCTTTGGCCAGATCTTGACTCGAGGGTGGACCTGAGCTCCCTCGCCGATGACCACGTCATCGGCTACCACGGCCCCTTCTCCCAACACGGCGTTAGCCTTCAAGGTCACCTTGCGACCCATAATGGCTCCCAGCGATCGGGCTTTCCGTCCGATGAAGGTGTCCTCCCAGATCACGTCGCGATGAAGGGTCGCTCCCTCTTCCACGATGCAGTTGTCGCCGATGACGGTCCCTTCGAGCAGTCGTGCGCCTTCTCGAATGCGACAGTTCTTTCCGATGACCAGCGGCGCTTCCAACTGCGTGCCGGGATGGATGCGACTTCCCTTGCCGACATAGATGCCGCGACGCAGAAGCGCCCCTGGTAGGGTCAGGTCGACCCGACCCGACATCAGATCGTGATGAGCCTCCTGATACTTTTCCAAGGTGCCGACGTCGCACCAGTAGCCGTCGGCCACGTAGCCGTAAAGCGGCATCTCTCGTTCGAGCATAGCGGGGAAGAGGTCCTGGGAGAAGTCAAAGGCTTGACCCGGTGGGATCAAGTCGAGAACTTCCGGTTCCAGGATGTAAAGACCAGTGTTGACGGTATCGGAGAAGACCTCTCCCCAAGTCGGCTTCTCCAGAAATCGTAGGATGGCGCCTTCCTCGTCGGTCACCACCACGCCGAACTCTAAGGGGTCGGGAACGCGGGTCAGAACGAGAGTCGCCTTGGAGCCCTTCTGTTTGTGAAACTGCAGAGCCGCTTGCAGATCGAAGTCGGTCAGGGAGTCTCCGGAGATGACGAAAAACGTGCCGTCGAGCGAGTCGCGCAGCATGCCGACGCTACCGGCGGTGCCCATCGGCTCTTGCTCCACGCTGTACTGCATGCGAAGGCCGAATTCACTGCCGTTTCCGAAATGCGCGATCACCTCGTCGGCCAGATAGTGGAGAGTGGCGTAGACGTGAGTGATTTTGTGGCGCTGTAAAAGCTCCAGGCAGTACTCCATGACCGGTCGGTTGCAGACCGGAACCATGGGCTTGGGTAACTGGCAGGTTAGAGGACGAAGCCGGCTACCCTGGCCTCCGGCCATCACCACGGCCTTGAGCTGGCGACTGCTCACGATTACTTTCCTCGGCCAGGGCGTTTCCCAAAGACCGCGAGAGCGCGCCCGACCTGTTCGCTGGGGGAAGCGAAGAGCGCGGCTTTTCGGGTCGATGGGGAAGACTCTAGTATGGGGATGGGAGAGGCGGCCCCAGGATCGGGCGTCCGATTAGTTAGCGAGAGCGCCACCATGGCTTCCAAGCTCTCCAGCCGGGATTGTAGAGCTATGGCCTGATCGGCGGACCCGTTGTTGCCGCGAGCAGGCTCCAGCTCCTGGGCCATAATGTTAGCTCGATGCGACTCCAGGCTTTCCAATCGCCCGAGGACGTTAGGACGAAGCTCGGCGCTCTCCGAAGAGACCTTTTCCAAGGCCTCCAGCCGTCGCAGTAAAGCGGCGAGTTCCTCGGAGGCTTGAGGGGGAGAAGGTTCGACGGAGAGAGCGAGCCTTAGCTCGTCCCGCTCTCGCGCGGCGTACTGAAGCGAATCGTCGGTGTGTCGCTGGAGAGTTTCGAGGTTGGCCTGGGATTGAGCCAAAACTTTTCGTAGTTCCTCGATATCGGTAAGCCAAGCTGGAGCGGTTGTCTCATCCACCGGCGCGGAAAGTTCGGCCAACTCCTCGAGCCGTTCGGCTAGGTCCACGGTGGTGACCACGGCGTCCTCCACCGCTTCTCGCAACGCCTCCATGTTCTGCTCCTGGTCTTTGAGCCGGCGGGCCAGTCGGCGAGCCGCTTGACGCTCCTGGTCGAGGGCAGTCTGAAGAGACATGACGCGGGCGAAAAGCTCCGAATCGACGGCTTCCCGTCGCGAGATTCGCGACTCGCAAGCGGCCAGCCGTCCATCGAGATCCCGCGGTACTTCAGGATTGCTGTCGATACGAGTTTGCAGCTGAGCGACGTTCTGTCGTATCTCCTCGAAGGAGCGGTGCAGATCCTCGATCTCTTCCTCGGCCTCGAAGTCGGTACTCTCCTCGGGACTTTCGTCGTCCTGACGATCAAGTAGGCGAAGCAGTTTTTCCAACTGCTCTTCTTCCTGTTCGATGCGTCGCTCCAGGCGAGTCTTAGCCGAGAGAAGCCGTTCGTCGGGCACGTCGGACCGCTCCAAACGGGTTCCCAACTGATCCAGACGATGGCGCCGAGAAGAGATACTCTCCCGTAGCCCCTCGATTCGCTCGCGGGCTTTCCCAGCCGTTATTTTTCCAGCTTTGCTCGGCATCCGAGCCGCTCTTCTGCGAGAGCTTCGGGGCCTCCTACCGTACGTCGCCTTATTGGAAAAAGCACTGCTCCCAAGGTCGCAAGGTGGAGAGAAAACCGGCCGACTCGGTAGGTGTGTAACGGTAGCCGCGCACGATGGCGGCTCCCGCGCCGGTGGACTTTCCGACCACCAGCTCCGTCGCCGCGGATAGTGAATCGGCTACCGCGGTGACGGTCGCCTTCATCTCCAGCCCCTGGGCGTCAAGCTGGCCGCGATAGTCGAGCAGGGGCTCCAGACCCCAGCTCCCCAGAGTGACGTTGGTGATCCCCTGCCGCCAGGGTCTACCGAAACTGTCGGAGATGAGGATTGGGACTTTGAAGCCTAGCTGCTTTCCTAAACCTTCATACAGTTTGCGAGCCGAACCGTCGGGGTCGACCGGAAGCAGGCATGCGCTTTGGCCTCCGTCGACGTTGGAGAGATCGATGCCGGCGTTGGCGCAGACAAAACCGTGATGGGTTCGACTGACAATCACGCCACGTTCCCGGCGCACCAACTCCTGGCTTTCGCCTAATATCAGCTCGACGAGAGCCGGGTTTTTATCCATCGCTTTAGCGATAGTTTTAGCTCTTTCCGAGGGAATGACGGAGTCGAGCCGCACCACCCGACCCTCGGCTTTGGACACGACTTTCTGGGTCACCACCAGAATGTCGCCCTCTTCAAGGGCCGGTTTCGCACCGGCTAAAAGGGTCACCAGATCATCTCCTGGGGAGATTTCGGGAAGATTTTCAATGGCCAAAAGAGTGACCGAGGTCATGGGGTGAGGCTCCTCAAGAGATCGCTGGCAAGGTCGGCGTCGCGGGCAAGACCTGGTCGCTCAAGCACTTCGATGCTTAGTCCCAACTGGTTCGCCCGAGTCAAATGGCGCTGAAAACTCGCTCCTTCGAAGAGAAAGGGCATATCGACCTTCTCTCCCAGGACCAGTCCGTTGGTTCCCACCCGAGACGAGTCGGGGCAGAGAGTGACCTGAGCTTTCCCGGCGCTCTCGACCATCGCTTCCACATCTTCGACCGTCAGGTCGGGAAGGTCGGGCAAGAGCACGGCGAAGCTACCGCGAGCGATCAGCGCTTGGCGGGCCGCCTCCAGGTCGGTGTTGAGGCCCTGACCTGGACAAAGCCAGTGGGCGTACGACGGGAAACGCTCGAAGAGCGTGAGGTCGGGGCAGACCAGGACGGTGGAGGAGGGCCCCACGACTTTCGCCACTGTGGAGAGATTGTGGACCAACAACTCCATCAGCAGTTCTTGCCTTTGGTGCTCTTCCAGCTCCCAACGGGTCTTCGCCTTGGCCAGCCCCTTGAAGGGGAGAAGAAAGGTGGTCATCTCTTTGGGGTTTCCCAGATTCGCAAGAGGTCATTCACGAACTCCGCCCGCTGCTCCGGCGTTCCCAGGCGGGTGCGACAAGCCGAGAGTTTGGTCGGTTCCGCCGGCAGGTCGGTTAACTCTTTGCCCGGCAGAAGCAGGCGTTCGACCCAAGGAGTGTACCAGACCAGAATGGCGCGTTGTCCTTGGTGGGGGGAAAGATCAGCGATCAATCGATCCAGTGGACCCTTGACCGCGATGCCGTCGAGCAGCGGACTGACCGCCCAGGTTTGGGCCCGGCGCTTTCGCACCGCTCGAGCGATGGCTGGGACCTCGAGGATGGGGAAGAGGGAGAGGTAGGGATTGGAAGGCGCGATCAAAAGCAGATCACAGCTTTCGATCGCTTCTAAGACCCCGGGCGTGACGGTGGCGGAGGCCGCCGCCGAAACTTCGACCGCTTTGACTCGGGGCAGCCCCTGATGGCCCACGAACCAGGTCTGGAAGTCCATCAAGGTATCGTCTTGAAGCCGCAATTGAGTGGAGAGCGTCCCTTGAGTGGCTCGAAGGATCGGAACGGAGAGACCGAAGCGTCGCGAAATTTCCGCGGCTACACAGTCGGGGGAGGAGAATGAGAGTTGCCAGGTGCGAGCCACGTGCAGCGCCAGGTCGCGGTCTCCTAAGAGAAACCAGTCGGGTGCCCCCAGACGGCGGAACTCCTCCATCGCTTTGGTCCCCTCGTCGGCCCTACCCCAACCGCGAGCCGCGTCCCCTGTTCCGGAAAGGGTGTAGAGCAAGGTGTCCCAGTCGGGCCATATCTCGAGCCCCAGATGGCTGAAGTCGTCGCCCGTGTTGACCACGAAGGAAAGATTCTCGGGAGCCAGGTTTTCGGTCAACGCCAGCGCCGCCCGAGCACCTCCGACCCCGCCGCAGAGAAGGCAGACCTTAGGACTCATGCCGGTGCCTTCCAGTCAAAAAAAGTTTCCAAGAGATACTCCACGATCCGCCCCGTCACGCCCCACACACAGAGATCCGGCAGATCAAAGTAGACCACCCGAAAGGTCTTGTTTTGCCATTCCTTATACTCCAGTCGGAAAGGACAGCTGAGAAGCGAGGTTAGAGCCACTTGATGAATAGCCTCGACCTCACTTGGTTGGGCCACGAACTCTTGCTGATCGGTGGCCACAAAGTATGGGTACAGATGAAATCCCGATGGCACCTCGGCCGCGGGTAGAGGGCAAAGTACCTCCACGGTCTCGGGACGCAGACCGACCTCCTCCATCGATTCCCGGTAGCCAGCGTCGAGCATGGTCGCGTCTTGACTCTCCACGATCCCACCGGGAAAACCCACTTGTCCGGCATGCCGGCGGAGCCCCTCGGACCGTTTGATGAAGAGAAGATTCGCCGCTTCCAGGGGCGCTTCCCAGTGGGGCAACACCAGGGGGGCGAAAACCGCCGCGGGACGAGTTTCCAAGTGAGGAGACCGCTCATGCGCGGTCTCCAGGTAGGGGAGGCAACGCTCGCGGAGCTTTCCCATCAACGGGCCGTTATGCAGAGAAGAGTCCAAAGGAACCTTAGCTTACCTCGGGGCCAAGTTAGGCTCCTTTTATTTTCCACCCGCTGCTTTCTGGTTGTACAAAAAGCCCGCCATCAAGAGAGCTATCATCACCGCCTGAGCGCCGGCGCTCTCCATGGTGGGATACATCCCCAGAATCTCCACCCGGGGGAATCCGTTCAGAGCATGCAGCGATAGCATTCCCGCCTCTTGCAAGGCCGAGACACCTTTACCGATCAACACTACCGCGAGGATGGCGATAAGAAAAGAGCTGTAGGCGAAAAACTTCCCGATAGGGAGTTTTTTGCTGAAGGCGAGCATGGCGGCGGCGATGACGGCCAACAGCACGGTGGCAACTCCGGCACCGGCTAACACCGCGCCGCCGTTACCCTGCCCCCACATCGCGGAGAAGAAAAGGATGGTCTCGAAGACTTCGCGGTAGACGACCAGAAAGGCGAGCCCGAAAAGAAACCAGGCCGAGTTTTTGTTCAGAGCGCCGGTCATGGTGTCTTTGATGTACTTCTGCCAGGCATCGGCCTGACTCTTGCCGTGCATCCAGACCCCGACCCAGAGCAGGATCAAAGCGGCGAAGACTGAGCCGAAGCCTTCCGTCAGTTCGCGGGTCGCGCCGCTGATCTGGATAAGCCAGGTGGCCACGGCCCAGGTCGCGACTCCGGCCACCAGGGCCGAAACCCAACCGGCGTGGACGTAGGGGATCGCATCGGTCCGCTCGGCTTTACGCAAGAATCCCAACATGGCCACGACCAGCAAGAGCGCCTCGAGACCTTCTCTTAAGAGGATGGCGAATGCGCCGAAGAAGCTCGAGACCCAGGAGCCGGCGTCGGAGTCCAGAGTTTGCTCTACTTCAGTAAAAAGCGATTCAACCTCTTGAATTTTGGTTTTGACTTCGTCGGAGGAAGCGCCCGACCCGATGGCCGAGCGAAGGGCTCCCATAGCGCCTTCGACTCTGCTTAAGAGTCCCTTGTCCTTGGTGGAAAGCAGGGCTTCCACCGGCTCGAAGCCGTCGAGGTAAGCTGAAAGGGCCAGATCGGTAGCGGCTTTTTTGTCTCCTTTTTCGTAGGCGGCCAGGGATTCCGCGAGTCGTGTCTTGGACAGCGCGAGCGAGCCGCTGGGCGCCTTTTCCAAAGCTTTGGGGTTGGAGCGAAGGTAACCCATGAGCGCCTCGGCTTTCTCGGGACCGAGTTGAGCACTGAACTCGGCTGGAGTGAGCCCGACGAAATCTTTCAAGGTGAGGGTTTCGGCGAAGGCTTTGTCGCTTTCAAAGTCGGCTTTCCCCGCCTCTTTTTTCTCCTGGTAGGCGAGACTGCCGACGTAGAAGGCTAGAGCCCATTTGTCCTCGGCGGGAAGGTGCTTGTAGCTGACCATGGGCGTGTCGTCGAGACCTTGCTCGATGACCTGGTAGAGTCCAAAGACGCTACGTTCGGCCGCGCGCTCCTTGTCCAGAAAAGCGATGGGAGGCGGCTCCATCCCTTTGGCGGCTGGGCCGAGTCCATCGCCGTTGGCGCCGTGACAACTCGAGCACTGGGCTACATAGAGCTTGGCGCCACGTGCCACATCCGGCGCCTCGCTCGGTGCTAAGGGGACGGGATAGACGGTGATCAGGTTGGTCGCTAATCCTCGTGAAAGCTTGGCGATCTCTTCCGGAGCTGCTTTCTTTTCGATAGCCTGTTGCAGGGCGACAGCATCCTTTTGCAGCGTGGCTTTCTCGGCGGAATCGGCCAAGCCGTCGATCCTCTCTTTGGCTGATTTGGCAAACTCCACCATCTCGGTGTACTCTTCGGGATTGACCACCTTGCCGTCCTGGACCGCTTCACGGTAGTCGACCGCGATATAATCGAGGAGGCGCCAGGCTGTCTGCACCTCGGGATTGGCCCAGGATGGCTGGCCCAAAAATAGGGCGGTGAGAATTCCGAAGCTGATTCGTCGAAGAGTAAGAAAGATAGGGGAGGGCTGCATAGTTGCCAGAGTTTACCCCACCGCCTATTTTATGGCAAGGTCCGCCTACGAGAAAAATTAGGCACGCCTAGCTTCCGGGGTAAAGTTAGCCAAGAAAATCTTCAAAGGTCTCCTTGATTTTCGTTGACACCACTCGATCATTTCACTAAATTTGGGCGATGGATAGCCACACATGCGGGGGACGCTGCTGCGGAATCGTCGGCGCGGGTAACTCAGCCCACGCATTGGCGAGCTATCTTGTCCAGCAGGGGCACGACGTTCACATCTACGCCCGCAACCCCGAGAAGCTGCGCCATCTAGTCGAGGAAAAGGCGGTCCGCGCCACCGGCCGGGTGGAGGGGACCTTTCCGCTTTGCGCCGTCGGAACCGAGCCAAAATCTTTCGTGGAAGCTTGTCCCACCATCTTTGTCTGCACGACGACCAACGACTATACCGACGTGGTCTCCCAGCTCGGCCCCTATCTGAGTTCCGGTCAAGAGGTCGTTCTCTTCTCTTCCAAGTTTGGCGGTTCGCTCTTGGTCGAACATCAGCTTCATGGGATTCGCCGCCTGGGGGTCAAGGTGGTGGAGACCGACGCGCTGTTCGCTTGCAGACTCCAGCAAGACGGCTCGATCTGGGTGAGAGGGATCAAAGAGTGGACGCTTTTCTCTTCCCCTAGACGCTCTCAGACCGAGGCCAACCGGGAGATCGTGGGTCGTTTCTTTCCCAAGCTGGAAGCTGCTGAGAATTTGGTTCAGCGGGGATTGACCGACTTTGGAGCCCTGACTCATGCCTTGACCGTGCTGGTAAATCTCAACAGCATCGACCGTAAAGATAGCTTTCTTTTTTACCACGAGGGGTTCACCGAACGGACGGTGGCTCTTTTAGAGAAGATGGAGAAAGAGTTTCGCGCGGTAGCCGAGGCCTACGACACCACGACTTTACCGGCGAGTCAGATTCTCAACCGTTATTACGGCTGCGAGACGACTTCGCTCTTAGAAGCGATGCGCACGGTTCCGAACTATCGTTTCTCGGTCTCTCCCGAGAGCCTCCACACTCGCTACATTCACGAGGACGTTCCATGCACACTGGTGCCGGTCAGCCAACTGGCACGACTGGCCGAGGTGCCGGTTCCGGTCATCGACAGCGTGATCGCGATGGCCTCGGTGATCGCCGGCGAGGAGTTCTCGGAGACCGGCCGGACCTTGGAGCGTCTGGGTTGGGGAGATTTTGGCGCCGGGGAGATCCGGCAATGGATGAAGTGGTGAAGGGGTCCTCGGCCTGGGTTCTGGTCGCCTTACTGTCGGCTTCGCTCGAGCCTATCGTGGCCAAGCTCGGCTATCGTGACGGTGTGACACCGTGGCAGCTTCTTTTTTTGAAGAACATGTTCGCCATGCTGGCTATCTTGCCGGTGTCGTATTTCGCCGCCAAAAAGGTGGGCGGCTGGCGTTGGGTCGGCTGGGGCGGCGTGGTCACGGTGGCCAGCGTCAGCCTGCAACTGATGATTACCAACGCTTGCACCCTCTGGGCCCTGGCTAAGATGCCGGCCATCACCGTGATCACTCTGGTCACCACGACACCGGCCTTCGTGGCCTTAGCCAACCAGTGGCAAGGGCGGGACAAGCTGACGGGTAAGTTCTGGCTGGGGCTGTCGCTTTGTTTTCTCGGCGTGTTGATGAGCCTGAACGTGTTCGAGCAGACCCTGACCTTCGAGCCGCTCGGGGTGCTCTTCGTGGTCGGCTCCATCGTCAGCTCCACCATCTATCGGACCCGTATGGAGACGGTGACCAAGACCTTTCCGCCCATCATCGTCTCGACTTACATCTTTTTGATCAACGGCACAGTCAGTCTGCTACTGATCTTACCCTTTCTATCTCCTATCTCCACTCAAGGGTACGGGGTCGGACTGTGGGTGGGCACGGCAGCGGCGGTGGCCAACGTCGCCTTTTTGTATGCGCTCTCTCTGGTCGGCTCGACCAATATGAGCGTTTTTAATCTCTTGCAACGTCCGTTGGTGTTGGTCATAGCCGCGGTTATCTTGAAGGAGTCTCTGACCACCCTGCAGATTCTCGGGACCATCCTGGTTCTCTTCGGTGTGCGTTGGGCTCAGGTGAAACGATGAACAGGTTTTCTGAAGCGATGTCCTGGGTGGAGGAGAAGCATAGCTTCCCAGAGGATCTTCGGCACTTCCACGCGCGACGTTTCGAGGAGCTCGCGCGGCGCTCCCGATTGTTTGAGGGTCTCCCTCGGATCGTGGTGGTGGCGGGCAGTTGTGGCAAGGCCTCCACGGCTCGGTTTTTGGCCTGCATGCTACGGGCGGGCGGGCTACGTGTGGGTTTAGGGAGCAAGCCGCCGCTGTCGGAGTCGGCCGACGGCCATCGGGAGCGGTATCAGCTTTTTGACCAGGAGGGGGCGCACTGGATCTCGGGCGAGCTTTTCACCGAGATCGTGACCGAGCTTCCGAAGTTCGTCGAGGATTTACCGGAAGATCTGGGACCACTGGCCCCTTACGATCTCAGGACATGGATTCTGCTCAACGCTTTCAAGAAGTGGAAGGTCGACGTTGGGATCGTGGAGGCCAACATCGGGCTGCGCCACGATCCGGCGGGAGCGATACCGGCGGTTTTGACCGTGCTGACCCCCATCGCCACCGATCACGCCCAGATGCTCCAAGCTCCACCTGAGTGGAGCCATCTAGGCGTTCCCTCAGGTCCGCTGTGGCATAAGCTGAGCGCTTGCCCCTCGCCTCGAGTGGTGGTGGGGAGGCAGCCGAGCATTACCGAGGAGGAGCTGGACCGGTTGACGGACCGCCCTGGCCCTCGCCTGGGTCGAGATTTCTTCTTGGATCAGGTCAGTTCAGGATTGTGGGGCGGAAGGGGACGGCTGCGCTTTGGCGATCAGGAGCTAGTCTTGGAGCTGGGCTGTCTGGGCGAGTTTCAAGTGGAGAATGCCGCCACCGCCGCCATGGCTTTTTTTGAGCTACGGGGCAGCGGAGATTTCGAATCGGTTCTGAGAGGGGCGCGGGTCAACCAGATCCCGGGGCGCCTTCAGGTGACGGGCCGGCAGCCCCTGGAGCTTCTCTGTGTGGCGTCGAGTCTTCCCAAGGTGCAAGCTATGTTGGAATCGCTGGAGTCGTTATTCGAAAAAGATGAGGCACGAATGGTGATGGCCTTGAGCCTGCTCGACCGGGTGCACGGCAAAGAAGAGGTGGTCGCCTACATCGCCTCTCACCCGCGTTTGCGGACCCTCGTTGTCACGCAATGCCAATATCCCGACGACTCGCATGACCTACCGGCGACAGAGTTGGCCCGCCTTGCCTCCGCCGCCGCTCCGCATCTCGAAGTGATAGAGAGTCATGATCCTGATCAGGCTGTGGCGCTGGCGAGGTCTAAGGTGGGAGCGGATGACATCTTGCTGCTTCTAGGCAACGGACTGGCTGCTCATCAATCTCAATTTGTCGGCTAAGAAGATCAAGTTTGCAGGCATAAATGCCGGCGATGCGCGGATTTCAACCGTGTCGACAAATCAGTTTCGCAGGCATAAATACCGGCGATGCGCGGATTCGAACCGTGTCGACAAATTAAGTACGCAGGTATAAATACCGGCAATGCGCGGATTTCAAAGATGGTGAGTAGCTGACCTCACACGATGCAAGGTGAAATAGGAGCTCCCCCATGTCACGGGTAGGCGAGCTCCCAAGAGCGCTTCAAAGCGCTCTTCGTCAAGGATCCAGTCCTGAGTGACAATTCCCTGGTCGGGTTCACACTCGATCGCCAACTTCTCTTGCAGAGCTTGGCGAGTGGCTTCAGGATACGCCGTGGCGGCGATGTGGAGGAGGTCGCAAGGCGGTAGGGGGAGTTCGAGAAAGTCGCCTTTGACCCAGGAGACGGAAAGTCCCAATCTCGAGGTTAAAGGCTGAGAACGCTCGACAAATTCTCCAAGGTATTCCACGGCCATCACTTCCCACCCACTGGCCGCCGCCGTCATGGCCATGATCCCGCGGCCCGCTCCGAGATCCAGGAGAGACTCCGCTTCGGGAAAGTGACTCCGAGCGATCTCCAACATTCGTAAAACAGTGGAGGCGGGGGTTTCTCCGTAGGCCAGGGTGTCGCGATACTCCGTTTCGGACAGGCCGGCCAGGACCTTGTCGGGATTCCATCCACGATAGGCCTTCCACAGTCCGTAATGCATCTGCCACCACCACGCCCTGTGACCAAGCAGGCAGCACTCATAGAGGGACAGAGCGGTGCCCCAGGCTACCTCACCGATCAAGCCCAGGCGCGGACGCTGTTCTTTGCGCAAGCCCGAAGTCATAAAGTCCGTTCTCCAGAGAAGTCGTCAAAAGGGCGTCGCAGACGGTACAGGCGTCGCAAAAGCACGGGAGAGGCGCCCCATTCGGTGAAGGGAAGCTGGCCACTCTCGAGCGGTTTGCCTAGATGCAAGCGCTCCTGATTTTCTTTGTACAAAGCAAGTCCCAAGAGCGCCGCGCCCACTTCGGCCGGAAAGCGTGGCTGGGGGAGGCCGAGCACGCCCTCACAAGCTTCCATGACACGACGCGACATAGGGCTGGGATGGAGAAAGCCCGACATGACCATGCGGCGCACCCCCGGCAGGCGAGAAGCCAGGCTCACACAGCTTTCGGCCACGGTTTGACTCAGTCCGTCCAGGCGGGCCTTCAGGACCGGATCGGGTGCGGGAAAGTCGCCGGCTAAAAGTAGATGGGGTAGGGCTTTCATCAGTTTGGGCGCGGTATCGTGCTGGGACAGCGCTCGAGACAGGCGCGCGCTGTGCTGGGCTAACCTGGGTAGCTCCGCGGTCCACCACTGGCCGCCGCCCTCCTGCAGACGGAATTCTCGAAAGCTGTGAGTCGAGTCTAAAGTCGCGATGCGCAGGTCCGAACCTAAGGATAAAAGCATAGCCGGACCGCTGGGAACCGCTCCCAGCAAAATGGCCAAGGTGGCCGGAATGACCAAAAGCGCCACCTCCGGATTCAGCTTGGCCTTGAGTTCCGGCCAGGGAAGTGCGCTACGATGTCCCTTTTCCAGGCCGATGATGATCGAGTGCGGCCGGCCTTTGTTGAGCGTCTCGTCAAGTAACCGGCTCAAGGCCACGGCGAGTTCCGCGGTGCCCCGATATCGGTGTTCGGACGCGTCCATGCTGTGACCGCCCTCGCTCAAGAGGCGCGCCCGCAGGCTGGCTCGCCCCAGATGAATGCCGAGAAAGCCGCTCAATCTTGTGATGGAGGAACAAAAGCTTCGGGGCCGGCTAAGGCTTTGACCACAACTGACGCGCAGACTAAACCGAAGGTCCCGGTGACAAAACTCGCCGTTCCGTAGATGACCGAACGCTTGTCACAGGAGTGCATGCCGTTGCTCCCTCCGGGGCACACGCAGCGGAAGCCTTCTCCGTTGTCGTAGGTCAGATCCAAAGGCGCGCTGGGAGCTTCGCTGGAGACCACCGCGGGGATGCCGAATTTTTTCTTCTTGCCGTCAGGAAAGCCGTATTCGTTGCGCAGAATCTTCCGTACGTCGCGGGCCAGTGGATCGACCATGGTCTTTCCCAGGTCCTGAACCGAGATGGCGGTGGGGTCCCAGCGACCCGAGGCTCCGGTACTGGTCACCACAGGGATTCCGAGTTTCTTGCAGGTGGCCAACAGGTGACACTTGGCCGTCACGTTGTCGATGGCGTCGATCACGAAGTCCAGGGGCTGCCCTTCGGGATGGAGCAGTTTCTCCGAGGTTCGCTCGTTGTAGAAGTACTGAACCGCGTTGACCTGAGCCTTAGGATTGACGCTGGTCAATCGCTCGGCCAGGACCTCGGCTTTGGATTTTCCCACCGTTCCCTTCATGGCCTGGAGTTGGCGATTGGAGTTGGTAATACACACCATGTCGAAGTCGACCAGGTCGAGTGTCCCGATACCGCACCGGGCCAACGACTCGGCCGCGAAGCTTCCCACGCCGCCCAGACCGATCACGGCCACGCGAGAGCCGAACAGCTTGGCCATGCCGTGATCACCGACCAGACGCCCCATACGGTCGAATCGACGGTGAAGTTTGTAGTTTTCATCGACCTCTGGGGCGATGGCGGTCTCGGTGCTCAATGACATGTCGTCTCCTTCACAGTCTGAAAACTCTGGCACAGTTTTCGCTGTGCTGTTTCCGCAGGTATTCTACACTCTTTCCCAACACCTGCGAAGCCGCTTCCAGGATTTCCCTGAGATTATAGCGGTCTTTTGGGTCGTCGGTTTCGAACATGAAACGATCGGAACCGACGGCGCGAAGAGCTTCACGGACCTTGGAGAAGCGAAGCAGTCCCGCTCCAAAACCGAAAGAGAGTCCCAATTCGGCATAGGCGGGGACGGTCTCAGGCTGGCTGGAGAAGGCGTGGATCACTCCACCGCGTGGAGGAGGGAGCTCGCGTAAGAGCTCAAGCGCCAAGCCGTCGGAGCGAACCAGGTGGAGGATGACGGGAAGACCGGCGGTTCGAGCCAGATCGAGATGGTGGGAAAAGACCGACCGCTGGAGCTCAAGCGTGCCGCCTCGTGTCTTGGAGCGATCCAAACCAAATTCTCCCACTGCCACCAGGCGCTCCCCCCATCGCCGAGCGTACTGAACCCAACCTTGGGCCAGCATGTCCCGATAGGCCTCAGAGGAAGTCGAAGGCTCTAAGACCCAGGGATGAATCCCGAACCCGCCCCAGAGAGCGAAATCGCCTCGAGAAAGGAGAAGCTCGCTCTGCCGAGCCCAGCGCTCGGGTCCATAGCCGGGAATGACGGCGCCATCGACGCCGGCGGCTCGAGCGACCCGCACCGCCACCTCGAAATCCAGCTGCGGATCGTCGAAATGGCAGTGAGAGTCGATCAGCTTAGGCTGGATTTTCACCCAGGGCGATAGGGGCCGACAGAATTTTGTCGGTGAATTTGAAGGCGTCCACCAGAGCTCGGGCGTTGGGCCGAAGCTCGGCGCACAGCTGGTAAACTTGAGCGCGAATGGCCTTGGACTTGGAAGGCTCCAGCAGCCCGGACTCTAGGAACCATCCCGAATCCTTCTCGATTCGGGTCAGAGCGAAGAGGGTACAGAGTTTGCCTAGGACCGCCTTACACTCGACGTCCGGACAAGCTTCCACGGCTTTGTGGAAGCTCTCGAAGATAACCCGCTCGATGTGGGCTGTGGCCAGAACGCATAGGTGGTCCTGAACCTCGTTGAAGGCCTGGAAGGAATCCATCTTTTTGTCCAGCCGGCTCTTGAGACGCTTGGCCGCCGAGACCAGCAAAGAGTCTTCCCGGTAGCGCAGGGCGGAGAGGTGGAATTCGGGATCGCGAAGGTGATTAGGATCGACGTTTCGCGTGGTCAACGGGTTCTGTTCGCTTAATACGACCGCGGCCTTGTTGGTCAAAAACTTGACGATACCGAAGAATTTGTTGCCCGAGAACTGGTGGCGGTACTCGGTCAGAAGCCCCTTGGCCACCAGCTGCAAGAGAACCGGATTGGAACCCTCGAAGGTGGCGAACACGTCAGAGTCGGCCTTCAAAGTTCCGAATCGATTGACGCTGAGATAGCCCTGACCACCACAGCTCTCGCGACAGACCTGAAGGCTTTCGATGGCATGCCAGGAGGAGTAGACCTTGATTCCGGCGGCCATACTCTCCAATTCGCGCCGCTTTTCCTCGTTGTCTTGACTCATCAAGTCGATGAGGTTGCGGCAAGCGAAGGTCAGCGCGTAAGCCGTCGCCAGGTGAGGAAAGAGCCGCTTTTGATAGGTTTGGTAGTCCAGGATGGAGACTTCCGGGCCTCCCGGAGGACCGAACTGCCGGCGACCGTCGGCATAGCGGACGGCGATGGTCAGGCCGACTTTCGACATGGCGTTGACCGCGGCCGAGATAGAGACGCGCCCCATGACCAGAGTGGAGAGCATCATGAAAAAGCGCTTGCCCGGGTTATTGGTCACCGAAGTGTACTCACCGGACTCCGAGACCTGGGCGAAGCGGTCCAACAGGTTTTCTCGGGGGACGCGAACTTGATTGAAGATAATGCGTCCGTTGTCGACCCCGTTGAGACCTATCTTGGGACCGTCGTCCTCGATACTGATCCCAGGAAGAATCGAGCCCTGGCTATCCCGGATTGGGACCAAGAAAGCATGAACTCCGTATTCTTCGCCATCGAGTTCAAGTTGGGCGAAAACGGTGGCCATCTGGGCGTGCAGGGCGGCGTTACCGATGTAGTCCTTACGCGCTCCAAGGTGAGGTGTGTGGATGATGAACTCTTGACGCTCTTTATCGTAGACCGCCGTGGTCTCGATGTCCCGAACGTTGCTGCCGTGACCGGTCTCAGTCATGGCAAAGCACCCGGGAAGCTCCAGGCTGATGGCTTTACGCAGGTACTGCTGATGATGCCGATCAGAGCCGAGATTGTAGATCGAACCAGCGAAAAGTCCGATGTGGACTCCAAACTTGATCAAAAGACTTCCGTCGAAGGCCCCCATGATCTCGGCCGCGGCGAGAAATCCACCGATGTCGGCCTGGCCTCCGAACTCTTTGGGCCAGGGTAAGGCGGTCAGCCCTTCGCGAGCGATCTCCTTGCACCAGGTCCAGGTTCGTTCGCGCAAGACTTCTTTGGTTTCGCCGTGCTGGTGGTAAAAGCGTGGATGGGCTAACAGTTTGCGCGCCCACTCATACTTGTCCCCGAACGGTTTTTCGAGATAGGCGTTCAAAGCTTCGACGGAAAAGGGAGTCGACTCGCTGGACTGCGGACCGGACGGGACTTCTTCTTTAGCCAGGCCGTGCTGAAGGATCTCCCGACTGGCTTCGGGGTCGTGGGCCCCCAGCGCTGTCTGCACCTCCTCGAGCAACTCTTTGACCGTGGACGGCACGGGCCCGGACTGTCGGGCCAGGGCTTCCCCCAGGTCGGCCAGGGTGCTTCGAGCCTCGGCGGGTAGGTCCGAGACCCGCCGGCGTATGGTGGAGCGAAGAATTTGAAGTTGGGCCGCCGATGGGGGAGCATCGGGATCGAGCCACATACTTAAGAGCAATTGACTGTTCTCGTCAAGATTCCCCAAGCTCTCCAGACGCCCGCGCAGGTGCCTGATCTCGCCGGGTGACAACTCACCTCCGGCCCAAGCGATATAGATCATAGGTAGAAAAGGCTGAAGGCAACGCTTTTCGGCGACCTGAAGCGGATTGTCGATGGTGTCCAAGCTCATGTCCTTCCCCACCCCCGGGATTGGTATAGTTGTAAACAATATACCGCAGCCAGATGAAAACGTCCAGACATAGACAAAGAGAGGGGGGATACCCCTCTCTTTTGCGAGAGCCTCTGTCTATTCCCTTGCCATGAAAGGGATTTCGAAGTAACGAGGGAGCCTCAAAGAGGCTCTCTAGGAGACGACTAACTAGCCCTTGACGTAGTCCAGAACAGCTTTCTGGTGTTTGTCGGAGGTTTTGAGGCGGTTGATGTAAGTTTCGTTGGCCATTTCGCGAACCTTGTTGTCCGTCTCCTGACGAATCTGGTGACGCTGAGCGGCTTGCTTCTGGTTTTCCGACAGCATCTGTTGCTGGATGGTCGAAATCTGCTGATAGGTGGAGTTGGCTTCTTGAGCCATCTGAGCCCGCTGCATCTGCTGCTGGTTGGCCAGCGAGGCCAACTGCTGCTGCTGATTCATGTACTGCTGCATCTGGTTGATGCCTTGGCTGAACGGGTCCAGTCCGAAATTGTTCTGTGCCATTGTCGTTGTGTCTCCCTTTCGATTAAGCGGTCTTGCTTTCGTTTATCGTATCCCGCGCTATCAGGATTCGTAAAGTGCCATGTTTGTTAACTATTTGTGAACACTTTTTGAAGCCTCAGCAACCACTTGGAACGATAATAGCAAGAAAGTGGAGGGAGCGGAATCCCATGGGAGCGAAAAGTTGGGCAGAAAATGCCACTTCCTTCACTCGCGGACTTTTTTCGCCCGGACTTGGGCGCATCCAATCGGGCTCTCAAGAAGTTTCTCGAGGATGAGGGCTTGGCGCTCGGTTTTCGGGACCTGGTCAGCCTGCGTGGGGCGGCCGAGGCTGGTATCTTTTTTTCTTACGCTTTTCTCGAGGCCTGGTCGGCCGGAGAGTTCACCGTCACATCGGTCTCATGTCTGATCGACTCGCGAGATCGCCTGGGAGAGCTCGCTTCCGAGCATGGCTGGTCATGGCTTGTGATGGAAAACCTTCTTCTCGTGGGGCTCGATGGTGAGCTGGAACCGGGGGAGACCTCCGTAGAGGAGCTCTCGGAGAGCTCGGGGCAAGCGATGGTGCCGTTACGCTCGGTTTACGGCTCTCACTCTCTCTTGAACGCTCCCGGAGCCGGCGGCGCCTGGAAAGAAGAAGAGCTTCAGCAAGCCTCCTTGACCCTGTTGGACGGCGAATCCGAGGAGAAGCTGGTGGAAGCTTTTCGCCATCTCTTTCGGGCCGCTCCCAGCGGTTCGGCCCGGGCGGCTGTGGTGGCGACGGCTCTGTCACGTCATCGGGGCGAGCTCAACCGCGAGGTGGCCGATAAGCTGGAAGAGATATCGCCGCCTCTGGGGAAAGCGTTGCGACAGCTCTTTTCCCAGCCCGAGGCTGAGGGGCGCACGGCTCTGCATTTTCTTTTGGCGACCGAGGCTAGCCTCGACCCTCCCACATGGGTAGCCTTCTGGAGCGGAATCCGGGGTACGGTTTTAGAGAGTTTGGTTCGCAACGAGGCGGGCCGCCAACTTTTGGGGGAGTCGTTGCAGGCTCTTGAGTCTGTCGCCCGCCTGGGCCAGTGCGGAGTATTGACTCCGCGTTTAGTGGACGCGCTTTTGACGGGGCAAGACGCGCTCGCTCCTGAAGCCCGGTCCGCTTTGATGAATCTTCTCGGCGGCTTTCTTCGACAAGAGGCTACAGCTGAAGAGATGCTACTGTCGCGCTTGGAGCTTTCCAGTGATATCTCGGAACGAATTCTCCTCGGAGAGACACTGCGCCGCCATTTTTCCGAGAGCGGACGAGAAAGGGAGCTCACTGCCCTGCGATGTCGCTTCGCCACCGAGGCGCTATCGGTCGGAAGCACGGCCGGATCACGGGCCCTGGGAGAGCTTCTAGGAGCTTTCGGACCTAGTGTTTTGACTGACACGGCGCTTTCAAGTTTGGATCAGCTTAGCGAGCGCCAGACCTTGAATGCAATGGGGATGTGGGAGCAGTTGGCCGTTGCTAGTGTAGCCTTCAAGCCCCAGGCGCTAGGCAGTCCGGAGGTCCGTCCGGAGCTTCTCTCTCGAGTGGCGGAGCTTTTTGTTCTGGCTTTAAAGACGGCCGAGCACCACTGGGGACTTTTGCTCAAGAGCTCCCTTTTGCAGCGGACTATCATTTTCGAGGCCTTCGTGGATTGGTGCCGGCAGCTGTCGGTCCAAGACCGGCGCCGGCTTGTCTTTATAGGCCAGAGCTGGTCTTTGACGGTGGAAAATCGCCCACTGGTGGCTGAGGCCATCTCGGACCTCGAATGGGAACAAGACGATGTTTGGGAGAGCGAGTGGAGGCGGCCCACTCTGTCTTTTCAAAAGCTCAGCTGGTTGGCCGAATGTTTGGCCGCGCGACCACCTAAGATCAGTCCCGCCGTCGAAGTCAGAGTCGCTGAACTTTTGACCCGGCCTCGGCGAAATCTCTATTTTTGGGACCTGATGCGGCGTTTGGCCAGTTTCCCCACGGTCAGCCCCGGAGTGCGTGAGGCCATCGTCAAGGTGGCGCGTTCTCTGTTCCGAAGTCTAGAGGCTGGACTTGAAGACGAGAAAGAAGCGCTGCTCTCGGCGGCGAGCCTCGCCCTTTCCCGAACCGAGAAGCCCGAATGCATTCTGCTAGACTGGTCTGGAGTGCTTAAAACCGGTTCGTCCGAGGAGTTAGCCTGGACCTTCGGTCTGATCCGGCGGGTGTTTGAAAGACAGGACTCCCCGTTTTTACCCGAGCGCACTTTCGTCTCGAGCCTGCTCCAGCGGCTATTTCAATCAGGACCTGACAGTATGCAACAGGCTTTGAGGGTCGCCCTGGATGAAAGTCAGGAGAGTCCGCGGTTACAGACTGTTCTGTCTTTAGAGGTTCAGAATATGGGATTGGAAGCTCTGGCCGCGGTCGCGGCCCATCCGGGATGTCCGGCGAATCTCCGCTCCTCGGTCCAACGCCGGTTGGTTTTGTTTCTTTCGCAGTGGGGGCAAGACCTGGCTCGCACGGACGACATCTACTCTTTCCGAGCGACCCCGCTGTTCGGGTTGCTGGAGCCGCTACTGGGAGACGAGGAGCCTTCGGTGAGGGATCTGCTCGACCAGGTCGCGAAAGACTTTCTGATCTTGCAGAGACAACACCCCGAACGTTTTCGCCTGGAGGTGCGACGGTCGGCTCAGAGCTTTTTCTCCCGTTGGGTGGCGCTTCAGGGGGAAAGCACGGCGCCGGAAGCCGTGGCCTGGCGTCGAGTTCTCTCGGAGCTTAAGTCCTGAAGAGTTCCTTGAGGTGTCCTAACCCCTTGGCTTCCAGTTCCCCTTCAGGGACGAAACGAAGAGAAGCCGAGTTGATGCAGTAGCGCAGTCCGGTGGGCGGAGGGCCATCGGGAAAGACGTGCCCCAGGTGTGCCTGTCCCGATTTGGAGCGAACTTCCGTTCGAATCATGCCGTGACTGTCATCGGTGACCTCCACGATCTCTCCGGGGTCCAGGGGCTGCCAGAAGCTAGGCCATCCGGAACCGGAATCAAATTTGTGAAGACTGGCGAACAGTGGGCGCCCCGAGATGACATCGAGGTACACACCGGCGCGCTTGTTGTCCCAGTACTCGTTCTGGAAAGGCGGCTCGGTGCCACACTGACAGGTGACTCGGTACTGCTCTGGGGTCAGGGAATCTTTAAGGTCGGGGCGTTCGTTGATCTGGCTCATCACAACTCCTTTGGCGGAGCCAACCAAACTTCCCCTTCGATGTTTCTAGCCACCTATGAGATAGTTGTTACTCTCCTCGGAGGCGGTGAGTTCCGTTTGGTTGACCACGGTATAGCTCACCTCGTTTCGGTCGAAGAGAACGAAAGTCGCGGGGGCTGTGCCGGATTGAGTGGCGAAAATCTCGAGAGAGTCGTCGAGCTTGGCGTATTCGAAGAGTGAACCTCTCCCGTTGTTAAGGGAAAAGCTACCCCGTTCGCCACTCCAGTTGACGAAGTCCGGTTCCCAGTTGTAGGTCTCCTCGGATCCTTCCGGTGAGGTCACGAACTTGCCTTCAGCTACATCTTTCCCTTCGACATCATCGAAGGCCCGGATTCTGGCCGACTGCTCATCAACTTGGGCGACGACCGAGCGGATTAGTTCCACTGTCGGTGCCTCTTCCGGGTTGGCGCTGGCCACGAACTGCTCGCCAGCGGGACCCGCGAGCTCTTCCGGGGGTGCCGACTCTAGGGGGTCGAACCTGAAACCGATGCTGTTTTCAGGATTTGGGAGTGTCTTCCCTACGTTCTTCCAGGCGGAGAAATTGGCATCCGGGTTGATCAGTAAGGACATGGGTAGACTCCTCGGGCGTTTTTTTCACATTAGCGTCTTGGAGTGGGTTCACTCTGGAGCGGATCCCACCAGATGTTAAAGAATTGAGTAGTCTCGCAATAAAGATTCCAGGACCATCGCGCAGCCCTCCTGCTCGAAGTCCGCCGTGACCCAGCGAGCGGAAGCTTTCACCGTCTCCGGAGCATCACCCATCGCGACGGAGTAGCCCACCGTTTGGAAGGTGGAGACGTCATTCTCCTGATCTCCGATGGCCAGCACTTTAGAGGGCTCTACCCCGAGATGCTCGCATAGGCGGGCCACTCCACTCCCTTTACTGACCCCTCCAGGCAGAATCTCGAAAAGGTCCGGATGGGTCCGCACGACTTGAATGCGATCTCCAAAGTTGGATACGAGCTCCGCCTCGTGATTGTCCCGGGTCACCACGATGGCCTTGGAGAAGCTCATCGGCTCCGACCAGAGAGGGGAGAAAGCGCCGACCACCTCGCGCGGTGTTCCAAAAAGGTAGTCGTCGGTGGCCTCGTTTCCGGAGGAGCGGTTCTGCACGAGTCGCAGGCCACTCTCCGTACCGAGGTAGACCGCGACGACGTCAGCTCTTTGTTCTAGCCATCTTAGTAGGGAGGGCACCTCGGCGGCGTCGATGCTGGCCTGGTAAAGCGCCCGTTTCTCCACCGGACAGTAAAGTCTCCCTCCATTGTAGGTGACTAGAGGAGTCGTCACACCGAATCTTTCCGCGATGGGGCGGGCGTAGTCTTCCGTGCGGCCGGTCACGAAGGTCACCGGAATCCCGGCTGCTTGTAAGGCGGCGACCGCGGCCAGGCGCCGTTCGGTGATCGGAGTTTGCCCGAAGGGGCACATCAGCGTACCGTCGAGGTCCAGAGCCACCAGACCCAGTTCGCGAGCATGAGGGAGACCGGTAAGATTCACGGTGGGGGAGGTCAAGGCCGGGACACTCCGGCACCCTCCAATAGAGTGGGTGCCCATGGGGCTAGAACCTCGAAGGGAAACTCCACCGAGGGAGTTCCCGCCGCGTATGGCGCGACCTGATAGGAAGGGAAGATAACCTCGAAACGAGCCTGGCCTCCGGTATTGTTGGGGTAGACGATGGTGAAGTTTTCCCATTTGGGCTCGCTACCTTTGAGTGCCCAATCATCGAGTTTCTGGCCAAAATGCTCTTCGAGTTTGCTCCTGGTGACTTCGGAAAGAGTGCGTAGAACTTCCGTTTCATCGGTGAAAAGAGAGGAGGGAGGAAGTAGACTGTCGGGCTGTTCGGCATCAAGGACGGTCACTTCAAGAAAGTGCGCGCCATGAGCGCCTCCTCGATAATCATATCCCTGCCACAACAAGATGAGGCGACGCTCGTCTTTCCAGACAACCTCATAGGCACCTTCGGATCCCCACGGCGCGGGTTTGTAGTCGGGGTTCTCCTGGCGAATCTTACGATTTTCTTTCCAGCTATCTTCGTAGTCGTTTTGAAACTCGTTGGCCCAGTCGGCCACTTTACGATCGAGCAGTTTTTGCCAGTTGGCAATGTCGCCCGGTCCCGCTGTCAACTTTGGGTAGGACCATTCGAAATGGTAACCGTCGCCCGACACGTCGAGAGTTTTGGCTTCCCATTTCCACGGGGTCTCGGCGCTGACGGGGGAAGTCAGAAAAAGCAGAAGAAGGGCCCATGCCATGGGCATCAAGCGAAGTTTCATAAGGCTGCCACTTCCCAGCCTCACGACCGAGAACCTCTCATGAAGCTCGAGATCCTTTATGAGGATAATCACCTCCTGATGGTGGTGAAGCCGCCCGGGGTGCCGACCCAAGGAGATACCTCCGGTGACCCGAGCCTCTTAGACATAGCCAAGGGGTACATCAAGCACCGCTATGAAAAGCCGGGAGAGGTGTACATCGGCATGGTGCATCGGCTGGACCGGCCCACCGGTGGGGTCGTGGCCCTGGCCCGCACCTCCAAGGCGGCGGCGCGTCTTTCCGATCAGTTCCGCCAACGCCGGGTGAAGAAGACCTATCTTGCCGTTTGCCACGGCGTTCCCTCAAAAAAACATGGCAAGTTGGTCCACTATTTGAAGAAGCTGCCCGGGGTCAACCGGATGGTGGCTTTAGACAAGGAGAAGAACGGTAGTCTTCGGGCCGAGCTTTCCTACCGAGTGTTGGGCGTCTCCGCCGATCGGACCAGATCACTCTTGGAAGTTGATCCCATCACCGGCCGCCAACACCAGATTCGCGCTCAACTGGCCCGCATCGACCATCCCCTGGTCTTTGACGTTAAGTACTCCAACCGGGCTCATGCCGAGCGTCGCGAGACTTCGGGCAAGGCTCCTGGGCGGGGCGAGCGCAAGGGCCATGGTGAGATCGTGCCCGCCATCGGCCTGTGGGCCTATCGGTTGCGATTGATCCACCCGACCAGCGGTAAAGAGATGACCTTCACTTCCCGGCCGGAGCCGCTGCCGGGGTCGGCCTGGGAGACTTTCGCGGACCTGCTCACCGCCCCGGAGGAGAAACTTTAGGGCTCCTCGCTGCAGGGTAGGGCGAGACCAAGAAGAACGCGCTCTTATAGAATATTTTTCAAAGGCGGAGTGGTTCGGATGTCGGAGATGGATTCTTTTGAATGGATGAAGGCGGAGGGGTTCTTCGAAGACCAGGCTATCGCCAACGCGGTCAAGAGGATGCGCCCGGACCTCAAAAGAGTGGAGGCGCTCCGAGGCAAGGCCGAGGAGATGGGCCTTAAACCGGAATCTCCTATCACCTTAGATTTTTTCTTAGAGGCGATGGATACTTATGTCCAGTTTCTGGTCTCCCATCGCTACGTGATGAAGGCTTTAGTCGAGCGGACTGTGCGTGAGGAAGCCGGAATCGATCGCGAGACACGCTAGAGGTCTTGAGTGTCCATGCCGCGAGCTGACGAGGGAGGCAGGACCTACGACGTGGTGGTCGTGGGCAGCGGCGTCAACGGGATGGTGGCCGCCTCCTTGTGTCGTGCCCGCGGCTTTGAGGTCCTACTGCTCGAGGGACGAGAGAGCCTGGGGGGAGGGGTGCGCACCGAGCAACTAACCCTGCCGGGGTTTGACCACGATGTTTGCTCGGCTATTCACCCCTTTGGGCGCTCGAGTCCGGTGCTGTCTTCCATGGACCTGGCTCGGCACGGGTTGGAATGGGTCGATCCGGACCTTCCGTTGGCTCACCCCTTGCTCGAGCAGCCGGCGGTGTTGCTGTCTCGCGACATCGGTGAGACAGCACGAAGCATCGGTGGGGGAGGTGGACGCCGATACGCCGCTGTGATGGGCTCTCTCACCTCGGATTGGCCGAAGCTGCAGGACACCTTACTGGGGCCGCCGCTGCGACCTCCGTCGCCCGCTCTGTTACCCCGTTTGGCTCGATTCGGCTCGCTGGCTTTGACCTCGGCTCAGCTTTTAGGGCCGACCTTCGGCCCCCGTGGCGCGGCCTTGTGGGCGGGGCTGGCCGCTCACTCTCTGCTGCCGATGAGCGCGCTTGCCTCTTCCGCTATCGCCTGCGTGTTGGCCGCCAACGCTCATCTGGTGGGTTGGCCCATGCCTCGAGGCGGGGCGGTTTCCATCGCTCGCGCTCTGGAGAGTCGCTTGCGCGAGCAAGGGGTGGAGATCGAGTTGGGACGACGGGTGGAGAGTCTTCGCGACCTTCCGCCACATCGGGCGCTGATTCTCGATCTTTCGGCCAAACCTATTTTAAGCTTGATGGGTCCCTTGCTCTCCCCATGTCGTCGCGCGGCTCTGTCGCGCTTTCGCCTCGGTCCTGGGATTTTCAAAGTGGACTATGCCTTGTCGGGGCCGGTGCCCTGGAGTGACCCTGATGTCGCGCGAGCCGGGACGGTCCACTTGGGCGGAGAGCTTTCCGAGATCGCTCGGTCGGAGGCTGGGGTATGGAAAGGGGAGGTGACGGAGCGACCCTATCTTTTGGGCGTCCAACCCACTCTGTTCGATCCGTCCCGGGCACCTGAGGGCCGGCACATTTTCTGGGTCTACCTTCACACGCCCAACGGCTGGAGAGACGACGCGAGCGAGCTCATCGAGCGCGAGATCGAGCGCTACGCCCCCGGATTTCGTGATCTCATCTTGGCTAAGTGCAGTTACGGAAACGCCCGGGTCGAAGCGGAAAATCCCAACTACGTCGGAGGAGACATTTTAGGTGGTGCTACCAGTTTGTCCCAGGTCGTCAAACGCCCCTTCCTCTCAACCGACCCGTACTACCTGGGAGGAAAAGCCTTCTGCTGCTCGGCCTCCGTACCACCCGGCGGCGGCGTCCACGGAATGGGCGGCTACCACGCCGTCCAGTCGGTTTTGCGCCGCATCTTTGGGTGAGAGACGTGCGTTAAACTTTCCATCGATAGCACGGACTTCTGAGCTGTCACGTCGAGTGGCCTACTAATATTACCATACGAAACTTCGGGATGACATCTCTAGGTGTAGGGCACTATACTTAGACTGGTGAAGACTCAGGACATCGCGAGAGCCTCCGTGGTCGAGTATCTGCGTGCCCAAGGCGTCACGATAGCCTACCTTTTTGGTTCGCGCGCACGGGGCGAGGAGAGAACGGGGAGTGACTGGGATATAGCTATCGGCTTCCCGGAGAAAATGGCCTCTGTGCGGTTTATGGCCACGTTGGCCAGGCTGGAGTTTGAACTCAAGGAACTCCTAGCTGCCCCGGTGGATCTCGTGTTGATTGACCAGGCAGGTCCTACTTTACTCTATGAGGTGGTTTGGAAGGGGCTCTGCTTACTGTTCCCTGGGGGCGAGGAGCAGCGAGTGGCCTACGAACTTCAAGTTCGGAGAAAATTTGAGGATTATCAGCGGATCCAGTCCTTCTACAATCGTGCCTTGGAGGAACGGCTCGGAGTGCAACGGTGAGCGGAACTATCATCTTTGAGCTTCTCGGAGAGGTTGAGCTACGCGGTCTCTCGCGGGCCGACTTCGTGAGCCAGCCACGCAACGACCTTGATCGATACGGAAGAGATACCGGCTCGATGCGGAAGTGACTGTTGATGAGGTCGGACAGGATTAGCGAACATGAGGATTTGGGCTGGCTCTTGGTTCACGCTCTCCAGGACCTGTCAGCCGAGCATGCGGCTATTTTTGAGAGAGTGACCACCTCCCCACAATTTCAAGCGATCCTTGTCAATGATCCCAAGGATCCCTATTGGTCAAGCTTTTCCTCGCCGTTGGACCAACGATGTCCCATCCCTTTCGAGAGCCGCTTCCGCGACTTGGCGAACGACCTCTGTGGGATGGACGAGATGGCTGTGGTGCCCGAAGTCGATAACCTGGTCGAAAGCGTTCTGAATTCGTGGTGGGCCCTGATCGACGACGGCATCTACCGGGCCCAGGATAACGAGTTCTATCGTTTTCAGTCGAGAGCCCTACAAGAGGCGCTGAGTCGAGGACAAGCCTGGTTTGGTAGTCTCTCTGCCCTGAGAGGACTGTTGGCCTCTCCATGCCATGCTGCCGGCGCTTTGCGGCAGCAGAACATCGATATCGAAAAGCTCGGGAAGCCTTGCAAGGTCTGGAAGACTTCGGGAGCGATTCGAATACTCCGCTGATGGAGCGGGCTTTCGACATCGCCAACGACGATGGTGGCGAGGTCTCGCCCATTGATGGGCAGCGTGTTCCACACAAGATAGGGACGGGCCATCTCTTGTTAGCGATGTTGGATGACACGGATACGCGCGCTTCTCAGCTACTGCATAAGATCCTGATCGACGCGAGCCGAGTCAGGACTTTTCTTGCAACTCTCCCATCCGAGGTCTGAGCGTGCTGAGTCTCGGCGAACTTAGAGCGAGCAAGAAACCGGTTCCGGTGGGAGTCAGATGAGTCGTTATTTCTCCCCGTCGGACCCCGGGCCCTATGACCGAGCCAGGAAGTTCGACGTTAAGGACCTCATGCTTGAGCGTGAGATAACCGTGACTCTTTCTGGCCAATGGTCTCCCGAGCAACGTCGAGGAATTTTAGACAAGATTCTCTGGGGAGCGCGGAGCTGGGCGCGCGTCTATCATCCTCACGTCGCGGCTCTTTACGACCTGGGGGGTGATGAACAGCATCTCTATATCGTTACGGACCGTCATAAAGGACGAAGTCTCCAAAACTTTCTAGATGGTTCACCCGAGGGTCATAGCCTGAGCCCAACGGATGTAAGAATCTTGATTGAGGCGGTGGCTTCCGTGTTGCAGTACGCTCACGGGTACGGCATCTCGCACGGCGAGTTGTGCCCCGAGCAGATTCTCCTTTCTCCTGGCAGGCGAGTGCAGGTCTTGCGCTATGCTCCAGAGGTCCTTGATCTTAGAACGAGTGACCGGTTGTGGGAAAAGCTTCCCTCTCTCGCATTCTACCAGTCTCCTCAACAGACGGTCGGCTTTCCAGCGACTCAAGCCGATGATATCTATGCCCTGGGCATGCTGCTCTATCGTCTGACAACAGGAGCGTATCCGTTCAGTGCCGCGTCCCTGCCAATGTTCATAGACCAAGTCCTGACCCGGATTCCTGACGACGTTGGAACCGTGAGTGGCTACCCGCGGAACGTCGGTTCCGTCATAGCTCGCTGTCTGGAAAAGAATCCCGAAGCTCGGTTCGCCAGCGTCGAGGAGCTCGTCAGGTGTCTCTACCCAGACATGACTTTGCCGACAGTGGACGCCGCGCGGGTTCGTGACTTGGACCGCGCCGCGCTCCAGTTTCTGCAACAGAAGAGGTTCGAAGAGGCACTCTCGCTCTGGCGGGATGCCGTTGCCATCGACCCCGGCAATGGTCGACTGATGAACAACCTGGGCGTAGCCTTGTGTCGATTGGAGAGGTGGAAAGAGGCTGAGGATGCGTTCCGTAAAGCTACCGAGTGCCTCGCGTTTGATGGATACGTGTATTTTCATCTAGGCTGGGTGCTCTGGAAGCTTGATCTCGCGAGCCAGGCCCAGATTGTTCTCAAGCAAGCGATCAGGTTCCAGCCAAGACTCATTGAAGCGTATTTACTTCTGGGTCTCTTGACCCAGGGGCGAGACCGCCTTGATTATCTTCAGATGGCAGCAATGGTAAGGCCTAAAAGCCGCCCGGTTCATCTCGCGCTCGCGGAGGCTCTCCTCTCCGACGGAAGGCAAGAGGAAGCCTATAAATACCGTGAATATGCGCAAAACTTGCCCCTAGAGAAGGAGGAGATCAAACCTCGTCACATGCGGATTGACGGGGAAGACCTCCACTCATCGGAGGAAGGAGAATGGCCGGAGGCTCCACCGGACGATCGCGGTGGAGGAGTGTCCTCCCCGAGGAAGCCTCCGCCAAAGCTCCCGGGGGCCGGAGAAGCCCAACTGTTGCCCTCGGAGTAAAAGCAGACCGTCCCAGAGATGGGTCTTACCCAGTCTTTGTTTACAAAACCTTCACAAAATAGTCACATTCATGTGGGCGATTTGGGAAGCTAGTCCATCTCCACTTGCTAGTTTTAAGACGATGAATGTTCTTCGCGCCAATAGCAACCTGAGGCAATACGCTCTTCCGAAGCAGCGCTCGGAGGAGAGCCCGACTCCGCCAACGCCGGTCGGCCCAGCGGGTACCGCCGTGGAGAACATGACGATTATCCGCCAGGACGGGGAGAGCTACTTCACGCATGAGGGTAAGTTTAACACCTTCCCTGGACGGGACGGCTACGATCCAAGTTTTCTGGGGGATGAGCTTCCTATGCCGTCACTTAGCCCTCGTCTGAGGCAGCAGGCGGCGCCGCTACTCGCTGACCCCACGAAGATCGAACTGACATATACGCACTTCTCCGTCATTCAGCACGCCGAGCGAGCGATGCCCATGCTGACCGCCGTGAATATCGACGGGGCCAGCTATCAGGAGATCGATCGTAGCGATTCATGGGCGTTTGACGCCCGCATCGCGCGGGAGCACCAGATGGGCAAGGAGGCGTACAAGAAGAACGACATCGACCGCGGCCACATGGTACGTCGCAAAGAGGCTCAGTGGGGACCCGATGCCGGCAAGGCCGGTGGCGACACCTTCACCTACCCGAACGCGGGCCTGCAGCATAGCGACCTCAATCAGAAGTCGTGGCTTGATCTCGAGAACAACATTCTCTTCGGGGCGGTGGCTAAAAAGGAAAAGAAGACGGTTTTCACCGGACCGATCTTGCGCGATAGCGATCCCACCTTCGACAACAACGGGTTGATGAAGAGGGCGACTCAGATCCCGACGGCTTTCTGGAAAGTTCAGGTTTGGAACAACGAGGAGGCTGGTGGCCTACAGGCCCAGGCGTTCGTGATCTCTCAAGAAGATCTGATCAAAGGCGAGGCCCCCGCTCGGCCGCTGCCCGGCACGACCCCGCCTCCCCTCAAAGTCTACCAGGTCGAGATGGAGAAGTTGGAAGAGATGACCGACATCGACTTCGGTCCCCTGACGGATGCTCCAGACCGCACCGAGTCCGACAAGAAGGCGATCGCCGATGCCGGTATCGTCATTGACGACAAGCCTTGGCTCAAGCGCAAGACACCGTCCGCGGCGGGACCTCCGGCTGAACCCTCTCGATCCCCGGAAGACTGAGCAGTCCCTCAGAGCATCAGTATTCTCACAAAAGACAGCAGACGCCCTAGGCGACGGTCCTGACCGTCGCCTAGCTTCATTGAACCTCCAAGTCGAAACTTTGGACAGAAAGCCCACCCGTCGACGTGTTCACACCCTTGTAACCGGTGAGGCTGGATCTTCAGGTTTACTGTTTCCATGTTTGTTTCTAGCCACAGCTTTACGCCCCAACGCTCTCTGACTCAGCCCGCCACGCTCGCTCCCAAGACTGAAGTGCGTCCGGTGGTCGACGAGTATCACGGACAAGAGGTGGTGGACAAGTTCCGCTGGCTGGAGAACGGAGAATCCGAAGAGGTCAAGGCCTGGACTCAGGCTCAGAACGCGCACACCGACGCCAAGCTGCACTCTATCCCGGAGCGAGCCGCCGTGGTCAACCGACTGACCGAGCTTTTTTCCGGGAAGAACGCGGAGACGCCTTATAAGGTAGGAGACAAAGAGTTCGTCTATCGCCGCGAGCCGGGTAAGAATCAAGCCGCGCTTTTCATGAAGGATGCCCAAAGCGGCGAGTTCCGTCCGGTCGTCGACCCCAACAACTGGAGCAAGGATGGCACCGAGGCGCTCGATTGGTCCTACCACTCTCCCCAGGGGCGCTATATCGCTTACGGACGCTCTTCCGGTGGGGACGAGTGGAGCCGGATGCACATTTTGGATCTCGAATCCGGCAAAGAGCTGGAAGAAGTGATCCCCAGAACTCGGGCGGCGAGTCTGGCCTGGACCTCGGACGAGTCATCGTTTTACTACACTAAGTATCCTACGCCCGGAGAGGTTCCGGCCGGCGAAGAGGACTACCACCGTCACGTTTTTCACCACAAGCTTGGCGACGACCCCAAGAAGGATCCCAAGATCTACGGCGAGGGTTTACCGCGCGAGGCCTGGTCCTCGGTTAGCCTGTCGCCCGACAATTCCAAACTTCTTTTTACCGTCAGCCAGGGCTGGACTCGAGACGACCTGATTTTGCAGGACATCAAGTCCGGTGAGCGCACGGTTTTGATCGAGGGCCAGGAAGCCAAGTCCAGCGCTGAATTCGTGGACGACGGCTCCAAGCTGCAGGTCCTGACCACCCTGGGCGCTCCTCGCAAGCGCCTGCTCGAGATCGACCTGGCCGACCCCAAGCAGGACCAATGGAAAGAGCTTCTACCGCAGGATCCCGAGGCGACATTGGAAGATGTTACCCGCGTCGACGGAAAGCTGTACGCCAACTACTTGCGCGACGCCCACTCGGAGCTCTCCGTTTACCAGACCACCGAGAACGGTTTGACCAGCGAAGGCAAAGTCGAGCTTCCCGGCCTGGGTACCGTGTCGGGTCTTCGTCGTACCGGCGACGGCAAGGTCGCTTTCTCCTACGGTTCCTACAACTTTCCTAACGCGACGCTCGAGCTCGATCCCGGCACGACCAAGCCGGTGGTGAAGACCCAGGATGAAGTCCCTTTCGACTTCGAGAACTACGATGTCAAGCAAGAGTGGTTCCGCTCGGTCGACGGTACCAAGGTTCCGATGTTCATCGTACACAAGAAGGGCCTGAAGGCTGATGGAGAGACCCCCACGCTGCTCTATGGCTACGGTGGATTCGATGTCAGTATGACACCTGGTTTCTCCAAGTCGACCGCTCACTGGCTGGAGCAAGGCGGCATCTACGCGGTGGCCAACCTGCGCGGCGGCGGTGAGTTCGGCGCCGAGTGGCACGAGGCCGGCATGCTCGACCGTAAGCAGAACGTCTTCGACGACTTCATTTCCGCAGGCCAGCACCTGATCACGGCAGGCTACACCAACACCGACAAGTTGGCCGTGGCCGGAGGCTCCAACGGCGGTCTGTTGACGGGGGCCGCGGTCACTCAAGCGCCGGAGCTCTTTGAAGCCGCCGTGGTGCAGGTTCCGCTGTTGGATATGGTGCGCTACGACGAGTTCGGCATCGCCAAGTTGTGGCGAGCCGAGTACGGCTCTTCCACCAACGAGGAGCAGTTCGAGTATATCCGCGACTACTCTCCCTACCAAAACGTCAAGAGCAAGCTGGAGCGATTTGGTACACCTTATCCCGCGACGTATATCATGGCGGGAGAAAGGGACAGCCGCACCGACCCTCTTCACGCACGCAAGTTCGCCGCCGAGCTTCAACGGGCTCAGGGGAACGACCAGGCGGAGAATCCCGTTCTACTGCGTATCGAAGCCAACGCCGGTCACGGTGCGGGCAAGCCGGTGGGCAAGCTGGTTGAGGCTGAAGCCGACAAGTGGATCTTCCTGCAGGAGCAGCTCGGGATGACCAGCGACGGTAGGGCCAGCTAGAGTCGGCTAGAACGAATCGTCTCTCGCGACCATGCCGAGCATCGCCTTCTCCGATGGCTTCGTAGCTGAGGCCGAGTTTCTATCCTTTGTCTTTGGACTCATTTCAGTCGCCCAACTGGCCCGGGGAGATGGGAAGGGATGGCCGACCGGAGTGGTCATGGTCGTGCTCTCGGGTTGGGTCTACTGGAAGTCCCTTCTCTTCGGCTCGGCACTGCTTCAACTCTACTATTTCCCGACTCAACTGATCGGCTGGTATCGATGGGCCAAGCGAGGAAACGCCGACCTGCGCCAGTCGAGACGAACCTTGAATGGTCGTCAGCGCCTGACACTAGTCTGTGCTTGGATGTTGGCTACTCTGGGTGGAAGCTGGTTTCTGGCGGACCGGGGTGGAGTTTTTCCCGAACTCGACGCCTTTGTCACAGTGGGAAGTCTGCTGGGTCAGACCCTCATCGTTTGGGGGTTTGTCGAAGCCTGGCCCATCTATCTCGCGGTGGATGTCGTGTCGGTTATCTTGTATCTGTGGACCGACCTCTACTACTATGCCGCGATGTTTCTGACTTTCTGTGGATTGGCAGCTCATGGTTGGTGGAAGTGGACCAGGGAGAGCTCCGTCGAGAAGCGAATCGAGCCACCTCAATAAGCCATGAATGCACCTGGACCACATCAAACCTTTGGCCTTGGCACCCTGGTTGGGCAGTACGGTACCGAGACGCCGGTCCACACCACTGTTCAGATCGACGGGAGGGGAGTCTTCGCTACCGTTCGACTGACTTTCCAACTCGCTTCGGGTGGCGAAGGGGAGGGACGGCTTTTTCTTCTGGAAACTCCCTGGGACGCCGTCTTGTGCGAACTGACTTGCGACGGACAGACTCTCGACCCCCAGTCTCGACCGGCGGCTCCCAGTACCCTGGTGGCCACCCAGCTTCAGGCTGTGGAAGCCGAATTGGGTGGGATCTCTAGTGACCTCACGGTGCTCGAGCTTCCCGCCGGCCAACAGGTCCAGATCGTGGCTATGGAGTTTCTTCTGGCCCTCGATCTCCTCTGGCATAGAGGTGGGCTGGCCTTTCGAGCGCGAGGTGGAAGCCAGAAGGTGGACTTCGGCGGACGCTGGGACCTCACGGGATTGGCTGGAGCCGGTATCAGCTTCTCGCAAGCGGCGGCCCAGTGCCGGGTGGAAACCTTGGAGGGGGCTCGCTACCGCTGGAGTGAGCCTCTGACCATCTCCTCGGAAGAGCAAGCCTGGCTCGATTTCTCGCTCGATGAGAAAAAGGCGGCCTCGGTCGCTGTTTTTAGTCCCGCTCCCGACGACGAGTCACGAGGCGCCGCCGCGGTCGCGGTGATCGCTCCGGTTCGAGCTCAGTTAGCACGAGAGCCGGTGAGACTCGCTATTATGGTCGAGGCTCGCAATCCTCAGGAAGTCCTCCTTCTTCGTCAGATGGTGGAAGGGCTGTCGGAGATCCTGCGGCCGGGTGACGAGCTCAGCCTCTGGCTGCTCGGAACCGATAGTCCCAAAGGACTGGTTTCCTGGACCGCCAAGGAGGCGGTGACCGACGAGATTCTAGCCAGGCTGTTGGAGCCTTCCGTCATCGGTCGAGCGCCGGACTTGTGGGCGAATCTCGCTCAACTTGAACCCCAGGCGCGCGGCGCGACTCATATCGTGATGGCCACCAATGGGGCTGAGGGGAGGCCCGCGCGGCAGACCCTGGGAGAGCTTCCCGTTTTCGTCTTCGCCACAGGTCGCAAACCGTATCGGTGCGCTTTGGAAGGATTGGCTCAACGTAGCGGAGGGGCTTTGTGCGCGGGGACAGCCGAGTCGGTGGAAATTTTTGTCGAGCGTCTCAAAGTGCGGTTAAGCCCGCCTCTGCTTTCGGATTTTAGGTTGGATGGATGGGGTTTGGAGCAGGTTTTACCCACCGGCTCCACCCAGGTGTATTCCGACCAACCGACCCTGGTTTTGGGACAACACTCCGGTCTATTGCCAAAGACGGTGACTCTTTCAGGTCTATCGCCCTCGCGTCAGAAGTTGGCTCAGAGAGTTCGGGTCGAAACGCTGCCCGAGCTCGACCTGGCCCCCCTTTATGCTGACCGCCTAGCCCGCTGGGAAGGCCAGGGAGAACAGGCTGTCGCCTGGGCGGGCTCGGCTATCCAGGCTTGTCGACTAAGCCATCCCACTCACCTTCCCCAGTTTTTTGTGGAACGCCAGGAAATTCGTGACATCAGTGCGGCTAACACTCTAAGTATGGACCTTTTCGCCGCTCCAGCGATTTCGGTCTCCTTTGGGGAGCCCACGGAAAGCCTGGACGGTACGGCTGACTTTCTGGGTTCGGACACCTTTGAGGGAGCGCCGCCTTCCATGTTTTCCGAACCGGATCTCTTTCAGGCGGATTCTTTCTTTTCCGGTCCTTCTTCGGACAGCCCGGTCGTTATCTTTAAGGAGAGTTCCGAGCAGAGCGGCGGCGTGGAGTCGGACCTCTTCGAAGACCCGAGCGAGTTAACACAACCAGGACCTGTGGAGGAGGAACGCCCTTTCCAGGTTCCATCGGGACCACCCATCATCGTTGGCTCGCAGGCTCTCCAGCAGGCTGATGAGGAGGAGAGCGAGGAGGAGGCTCCCTCAAATTCCGTCGAGGATCCCTCGGGGAAACGCCGTCTAGCTTCCTGGCGTCAAAGGGGCGGAGAGTCTCCGACCATCATTTCGGCGATGTCCACGGAGTCGACTTCGGTCTCTTTAGAAAAGGAGCAGCCGGAGTCGGATACACCCGAGTGGCTGGAGAAGTTCCACGCTCTCGAACCTGAAAGGGCTCAAAGTTGGCTGGAGAGCTGCTCTATCGACCATTTGGGATTGGCCGCTTCACTCATGAATGCAGCCTCCGCCGAAACGCTGCTGGCACGATTGAGCCCTATGCGACAAAGGGCCGTGCGAACCCAGATGGCCTGGGGGAGCTTGCTCGAGACCTATGAACGCGAGCAAGCTGATCGCCAACTCTCGCTATCTCTCACACAAGAGCTGATCTCTAGCTAAAATCTGCCGGGAAGTCTCTCCACGGATCCAAACTGGAGAGGCCCTCCAAGGAAAGCTTACCGGCTACGGTGCTGGCTCCGATGTGTTGAAAGAGCTCCTGGGCCTGGGCTAGTATCTCCGTCGCGAGCGGTCCGGTTTCGGCCTGCCGAACGGCCTCGGCGATAGCGTCCTGGGCTTCCACGGTATCGCCTTCCAAGATCGCCGTGGCCGCGAAGAGGAGTGAAACTAAAAATCCGTGGGTGGGCTCGCCGGACGCGAGTGGGAGACCGAACAAGCGTCGGAGGCCCAGCTTGGCCGAGGGTACATCCTTCCGAGACAAAGCCTCAAGGGAGCCGCTGAAAAGACTCCAGTACAGCTCTGAGTCGGAAGCCGCGGAGGAGGAGAACTCGGCATTGGAGATACCGGCTGAATCGGCTCCCTCGGGGGAGAGAGACTCTCGCCAACCTCGAAAGAGTTCGTCCAGGATGGGGTCGGGAGCCGTGGCTAGTAACGTGGCGCTGTCCTCGTCGGCTTCCTGTGCGGCGGTGTATTCACCGGCACCGACTAAGGCTAGAGACAGACCACGTAGCGCATAGCCTCGCTCCGACTGGGCATAAGGCGGTTCGCAGAGCGGCCCAAATTTCCGAGCGGCCTCGTCGGACCTTCCCACCGCGAGAAAGGAGAAGGCCTCCTCCATCCCCTCGGACCACGGTCGTGACGTTGCCCGGCTTTGATCAAGGAGTGCCTCATCGACCTGTAGGGTCTCCGAGGTTAGCCACCGTCCCTGAGCGATCGCTTCCGCGGCGGCGTGAAGATTCGCGCTCTTTAGTAGTTCCAGGAGAGCTTCCGGCGCCGCGCCGGCGGAGGGCGCTTGCTCGCGCATCTCGTCGTAGGTTCGAGGATCGCCTTGTTCCAGGTAGGCCAGGGCTATCAGGTTCCATAAGATCGCTCGCTCCGGGTGGTCCCCTTCGAGAGCCGATGACCAACGGCGTTCCAGCTCTCCGGCCCGGCCTTCCACCACGCCGTCGAGAATGTCGGCCCAGGGTAACTCGCCGGAGAGGCTGACGGCCGGGGTGCTGGCCAGAGTGGGGTCGACATTCCATCCATTGAAGGTCCACCAGCCCAGCTCGACCTCGCGATGTAGGTCGTCCTCAGGGCTTCCTAGATAACGAGGCTCGGAGAGCTCGATAGGGGTGGAGCGCGCCATCTGGGCGAGTTGAAGGCCGGTTTCGGCATGCCCGGACGCGTTGGCCACGACCGACAGCAAGTAGAGATTGAGCCGCTTGCGCCCCAGCGTGGAGACGAGGTCGAGCCGTTGGGCCAACAGTTCCCGAGCGGTGCTCCAATCCTGGCTTGCCATGGCAAAAAGGGCTGATTCGAATTGAGGGTCCAGAGTTTCACCGAGCATGCTGGAAAATACGATGCGGCGGAGGCAGGAGCCTCTTCGGCGATGGAGCAGAACCCGCTCGATGAAACCGTTGCCCTTCGCTTTGTCCATTCCCCACGGGGGATGGGAAGTACCGCCAGAATTTCGACCTCTACTCGTGGCCACCGCTGATGACCAACGGGAGGATATCGACCACCTGACTCGGGAGATTTTCGCCCAGCCGGACTTGACGGTGGCGCATCAGGTGATCTTCGATACCGCTCGGACCTTTGTTGACCTCAACCGACCCCCCGAGCAGTGGGGCGAGCGATTCCCTGACGGCGTGGTAAAGTCCATGACTCACACGGATGCTCCCGTTTTTTCCGAATTTCCCGATCGTCAGGCTGTGCAAGCCGTGCTGGATCGACTTTTTGTCCCATATCATGAGGCGCTAGCCAGGGCGGTGTCCGATCCCGAGGTGGTCCTTCTGCTGGATTGTCACTCCATGGCTCCTTACGGACTGTCCGTCTCTCCCGACCGGCCCGGCCATCCTCGCCCTTTGATCAATCTGGGCCATCGGGGCGGAGCTACCGCGCCCTTGTGGCTGGTGGAGTGCCTGCGAGAGATTATGGCTGAGGTTTACGAGATCCCCACCAGCGAGATTCTCATAGACCATCCGTTCAATGGAGGTTATATCACCTCCACTCACGGGGAAGGTCGTTGTTTCGCCATTCAAGTGGAGTTCAATCGAGCTTTCTATCTGGGTGCCGAAGAGGGGAAAGTGTCCCCTTATCTCGAGCCGGAGGTCTGTCAACTTTGGAGCGAGAGGTTCGGCAGGGTCCTGGGTCTACTGCGAGCACGAGCTTTCCATTCCGGCTTGGAATTTGTAACCGCGGGCACAGGACTCCCAACGCCTGTCGCAAACAATTAAAGTCGCTCCCGTGTTACCGCCGTGGGCTAGGGGGGGCCGCGGAACGACAGATAAAAGGAAAAGAAAAACAACTTGACCACCGTTACCGAACGCGCCCTCCCCACCTGGGAGAGTCTCAAGCCCCATCTCGACGAGGTGACCAAAGAAGGTCGCATCCTGCTCCGCTTACTGAGCCTGTTCTATCTTCCCACTCGTCTGACACCCCTTCGCGAGTCTCTCAAGCGCCTGAAGGAATCCGCCCGCGAAAACAAACTCAAAGGCCCTTTCGAGTTCGATATCCCTGAGGAGTTGGGAAAACTCGAGGAAGTGGGCCTGGTCATCTCGGACAAGAACGCCTATCGATTGCCTCACTCCTTGCGTGAGGAAGTGGCCGCCGAGTTACTCAAAAGTGGGCAGTTGGTGGCCTTCGCCAAGTCGCTACCCAAAACCAGCAGTCTGACCAAGGCGCTGCGCAGCTTTCCTGAGACGGTGCGAGACTTTCGCCTGGACCTGTATCGGGGAGATCGGCAAGAATTTTGTCTGTCGTTGGCCGAGTTGGTCAAGACCTTCCCGGAGGACTACGAGCGCGTCTTGCCGCTCTGCCGCATCGCCGGTGGTCATCACGCTTCCGAATGGCTCAACCATCTCGAGCCCGGTATTCGAGCTTTGGTTGTCCAGGGTGTCGTTCTGAAAGGCAGTCAGAGGCTGGAACCTTGCCCTAGCGTGAGCGCCTGGCTTACCAAGAATAGCTCGGGCAATCGCACCTTTCGCCAACTCTATCTCGAGGAACTGTTTCTTACCGACGGCTCTAAGCTGAAGTCTTTGATCAAAAATGAGACGGAATGCTCGGCTCATCTGGGCTGGTACGAGTTCATCAAGGGGCGCCACGCCAAAGCCAAAATGCTCTTCGAGGAAGCCCTGGTCGCCTCCCAGCGCGAGACCTCCGGCAAGGTGTCGCTGTTCGGCTATCCGGGTTTTCTCTATCCTTTGACTCTTTTGAAGGCGGAGAATTACGAGCAGGCCCGTCGCTACCTCAACGGCCTGCGGGGCCTCGACATGAAGGCGCTGATGTGGCTCGTCGACATCCGTCAGCGGGGCGGTATCGGAGAGCCTCTCTGGCTGCCGCGACTACGCAAGCAGGACCCCGAAACCGCGGGGCTGGAATTTTTCAGCTGCGTTCTCTGTCTTTACTGGGCGGGTGTGGAGGAGGCGCTAGAGTTCATCCCCGCTTTGGAAAAATTGCGAGAGAAGGCCAGGGCTGGAGGGTACCTCTGGGTCGAGCGCGAGATTGGCGCGCTGTTACGCCGGCTTTGGGCCCAGCACCCCACCCCGAGGGAAGGTTTCGAGGCGGTGGGACCTCTCGACTCCACCCTTCTCGATGTGCTGGCTCCCACCGAGGCGTGGCGTCGCACTTTGGACGCTTTGCGCCAGGTCGCTCAAGAGATCGGGCCTCAGACGGATGAACGGATCATCTGGCGAGTGGAGGAAGACCAGGGACAGTTTTCGGCCAAGCCGCTTCTGCAAAAGAAGTCCAAAAGGGGGGGCTGGACCACCGGACGAGAGCTGTCGCCGGCTAGAATTCTGAACAAACATGCCGATTGCCTGACCGAGCAAGATCGAGGCGCGCTTCGTACCATGGTGCAGGGCCTCGACGCCTACCGGGTGGGAGACGAGACGACCCTCGCGGAGCTGGTGGCTCATCCCTTCGTCTACTGGGAGGAGCAGCCGGAGTTAAAACTCGAGATCGAACGCGGAGCTCCCGAGCTTCGCGTCTTGCGCCAGGGTGAACAGGTCGTGATCGACATTCAGCCGGTCCTGCCATACTTCTCGGCCGATGTGGGCGTGCTCTCCGAGGGAACTCACCGTATTCGAGTTTATCGGCTGACCGAGGCCCAGAAATCGATCGCCCAGGTTTTGGGCCGAGGTTTCCGCGTCCCGGTGGAGGCTATGGAAGAGATCTCCGACACGGTGGAGGCGCTCTCACCCGTCATCGGTGTGCAGTCCGAGTTCGCGGGTAGCTTCGCCGGGGCCAAGGCGGTCGAGCCCGACAGCTCGTTGCATCTGTTTGTACTGCCCCACAACGCTGGGCTCAAGTTCGAGATCCGAACGCTTCCTCTGGGAGGTGAGGGACCGATCCTTCGTCCCGGCCAGGGTGGGCGCAACGTCATGGCCGAAACCAAAGCGGGTCGACTGCAGACGGTTCGCGACTTCGAGGCCGAGTTGGGCGCCCGCGACCACCTGTTGGTCCGCTGCCCCTCGCTCCGTAAACATTCGATGGGCGGCTTCGACTTCGCGGTGGAAGAATCGGTCGACTGCCTGGAGATCCTAGATGCGTTGGCCCAAAGTGAGGACCTTGACATAACCTTCCACTGGCCTGAAGGCAAGTCGATGAGTGTGGCTCAGCCGCAAGCACCGGCCGAGTTCACCGTCAAGAAGAGCAACGACTGGTTCGCCGTCGACGCCTCACTCAAGGTGGACGAGGACACGGTGCTTGACGTACGCCAGTTGTTGGAAGCCCATCAGAACGGCCATGGCCGCTTTCTCTCCCTGGGGCACGGACGCTTCGTGGCCCTCACCGAGAAGATCAAAAAGCAGCTCGAGCGCTTGGCCGACCTTTCGATCTCTCAAGGCGACGAGGTGGCTCTTCACCCGCTGGCAGCGATGGCCGCCTTTGGTCAAGAGACCGGAGTTTCGCTGCAGGGAGATTCCGACTGGAAGGCCCTGCATCAAAAGGTGGGTAGCGCCATGGAGAGCGTGCCCAGGGTTCCCCAGAACCTGCAGGCCCAGATGCGCGACTACCAGGTGATGGGCTTCCAGTGGATGAGCCGGTTAGCTTCGGCGGGGATGGGAGCATGTCTTGCCGACGACATGGGTCTCGGAAAGACGCTGCAAGCTCTTTCCGTGATCCTGGAGCGTGCCGCGGGAGGTCCGACGCTGGTCATCGCTCCTACCTCGGTCTGTCCCAACTGGCTTGACGAGGCGCACCGTTTCGCGCCGTCGTTACGCCCCTATCTCTATTCCGAGCACGACCGGGCCAAGCTTGTCTCCGACGCCGGTCCCTTCGACGTGATCATCGTCTCGTACGGCCTCTTGACTCGGGAAACCGAGCGATTTAGCGCGCGACAGTGGCAGACTCTGGTACTCGACGAGGCGCAGGCCATCAAGAACTACCAGACCAAGCGGTTCCAGTCGGTCACCGAGCTGCCGGCCGAGTTTCGCCTGGCCACCACCGGAACACCTATCGAGAACAATCTCGACGAGCTCTGGACCCTGTTCCACTTCCTCAATCCCGGACTCTTGGGCACTCGGGACATCTTCACCAAGCGCTTTTCGGCTCCCATCGAGAACGGCAGCGATCCTCGGGCTCGGGCTCGCCTGCGCGACACCGTGAGGCCTTTCATCCTGCGCCGCCTCAAGAGCGAGGTTCTGCACGAACTGCCGCCTCGCACCGAGATCACCCTGAGCATCGAGCTCGAGCCCGAAGAGAAGGCGCTCTACGAGAGCTTGCGCCGCAAGGCCGCCGAACGCTTCGAGAACGAGAAAGAGAAGAAGGACACCCTGGCCGTGTTGGCCGAGCTGATGAAACTGCGCCGGCTCTGCTGTCATCCCGACCTGGTGGTGCCTGGAGCTCAGGTGGAGGCCAGCAAGCTCGACGCTTTCCGCGAACTGGTGGCCGAACTGCTGGAGAACGGACACAAGGCTCTGGTCTTTTCCCAGTTCGTGGACGTCCTCGAGATCTTACGCGAGCAGCTCGATCACATGGGGGTCTCTTACCAGTACCTCGACGGCAGCACTCCTCAGAAAGAGCGCGCCCAGCGAGTGGCCGACTTCCAAGCGGGCAAGGGAGACCTCTTCCTCATCTCGCTCAAGGCCGGTGGTACGGGGCTCAACCTTACTGCGGCCGACTTCGTCATCCACTACGATCCCTGGTGGAACCCGGCGGTGGAAGACCAGGCCAGTGACCGCGCCTACCGTATGGGACAGACCCGGCCGGTCACCGTCTACCGCTTGGTCGCCCGCGGCACCATCGAGGAAAAGATCGTCGAACTGCACCGCAGCAAACGAGACCTCGCCAGCTCTCTCTTGGAGGGAACCGACACGGAAACTCGTTTGGACTCCGATCAGTTGATCGCATTACTGCAATCTTCCGATGACGGATAACGGAGAGTAGGCCTTGGACCGGTTAAAGAGCGCCTTTCGAGAGACACCGTGGACGATGGCATTGAGTTTGCTGTCGGTTCTCATCTGGGTTTTGTCGTTTTTTGGAGTGCAAGCTCCGATGATGATGCTCGGCGGCGAGCTCGATGTCGGTCACGCCTGGCGTTGGCTGACCTATCCGTTGGCCAATCCTGTCGCACCCAGAGATTTTCTCTGGTTGGCACTGGGGGCGTGGTGCTTCACCCTCTTCGCCAGTCCTCTGGAACGCATGTGGGGGAGCCTCCGCTTCTGCCGTGTGTTCGTGGTTCTTACCCTCTTTTCAGCCTTGATGGAGTGGTTCGCCTATGGCGCCGCGACTCAATCTCTTCCTCCCACGGTGGCGCCGGTCTGGAGCATGAGGGTACCGGCTGCGGGGATTTTCACCATTTGGGCCGCGCTGCACAGAGACTTCACAGTGCTCGCCATGTTCGTTATACCGATTCAAGCCCGCTATCTCGCGCTTATTGGTGGGGTGTTGATGTTCTTCGACAATCGTGGACCGCTCTTCGGCTTCGCCGCCGTGATTGTGATGGGCGCTTCCTGGCTTTGGGCGTCACGCTACGGCTCTCTCTCGACAGGTGCGAGACCTAAGGGGTCGACCGGTCCCGTCAGTTGGTTGAAGGAACGACAACGAACTCAACGCAAGAGCCGATTTCAAGTTCTCGAGGGAGGCACGGCGACGCCCCTTTTAAAAGGCGGACCAAGGACGATCGAGTCCGTGAAGCCTTCCAAGTTGGACACGGCCTCGGAAAAAGAGCTCGATCGGATTTTGGACAAGATTCGGTTCGAGGGTATGAACTCATTGACGGAAGCGGAGAAACAAACCCTCGATAGTCAGAGTCGCCGACTACGGGATGACCCGTGAGCGATCCGGAGCGTTCCATCGCCATTGATTGGCGGGATCTTTCTTCTGAGGCACTCGACAATGTTTTGCAGGATCTGGTGACTCGAGGAGAGCCGGACGAGATCGATATCGAGACGCGGTGTCGGCAACTTCTGTCCGCGTTGAAGGCTGGGAAAGTATGTCTTTACTTCGACCAGCTGGAAGAAACCATCTTTTTGCGCAACGCGTGAAATAAGGATGTTCTTTCATCTTTACATCAAGATTCCTCATAAAATCCTCATTTTTGTCTCATAAGTGACTCATTCCTGAAACCTATGCTTCGCCAAGAGCCCCCAGGCTTTCTGGAGATGAGCATGAAAGATTTTTTGAACAGAAGAGACCTCTTAGCATCGGTTGTCGTATTCCTGGTAGCCCTACCGTTGTGTATGGGAATCGCCATCGCTTCGGGAGTGCCGCCAGCTCGGGGACTCGTAACGGGTATCATCGGCGGAATCGTCACCGGCTATCTGGCAGGCTCTCCACTTCAAGTTAGCGGACCAGCCGCGGGATTGACCGTACTGGTCTACGAACTTGTCTCGACCTACGGAATTGGATGGCTGGGAGTCGCCGTGGCGGGGGCTGGACTTCTTCAGTGGTTGGCCGGACGCCTTGGCTTCGGCCGTGTGTTCCAGGCCGTCTCTCCGGCGGTGGTCAAGGGAATGCTGGCTGGTATCGGTGTCTTGATCTTCGCCTCCCAGTTTCACGTCCTCGTCGACGACAAGCCACGCAAGAGCGGACTCGACAACCTGTTGAGTATCCCCGAGGCGATCGCGAAGGGCGTCGCGCCTTCGGATGACACGGTGCACCATTTGGCCGCGATGATCGGCATCGTCGCTCTGATTAGTATTATCGCCTGGGAGAAGCTCAAGCCTAAACGTCTCGACCTGGTCCCCGCCCCCCTGGTCGCGGTGACCGTGGCCACAATCTTCGCCACGATGAGCGGTTGGGGTGTCTCCAAAATCGATGTTCCAGCCTCGCTGAACGACTTCGTGGCGCTACCCACCACGGATCTCTTCTCGACTTTTAATCCCGCTATCATCGTTTCCATCGTCGCCATCGCCTTCATCGCCTCAGCGGAGACGTTGCTCGCCGCGACCGCGGTTGACGCGATGCACGACGGTGTGCGCACCGACTACAATCAGGAGCTCAAAGCTCAGGGTATCGGCAACTTCTGCTGCGGGGTGCTAGGGGCGCTCCCGATGACCGGAGTGATCGTTCGCTCTTCAGCGAACGTGAAGGCCGGAGCGCTTACTCGCGCCTCGGCTATCTGGCACGGTATCTGGTTGGCTGCCTTCGTATTCCTGGCACCGGGCCTGTTGGCGAGAATTCCGACCTCGGCGCTTGCCGCCATCTTAGTCTACATCGGTTGGAAGCTTGTCGACGTGCAGGCCATCAAGAGCCTTCATAAGTATTCCCGCTGGGAAGTCGCCATCTATATGGTGACGCTGATAGCCATCGTGGCTACCGACCTTCTGACCGGCGTCATCGCGGGTGTGGGACTGGCTGTGATTCGAGTGGTGATTTCGCTGGCTCACCTGAACATCAAGGTGGACGGCGCTTCCAGCGATACGGTCAATGTCACGCTTTCCGGAGCCGCGACTTTCCTCTCGCTCCCGAAACTTTCGGCCACTCTAGAGAAGATCGAGCGCGAGAAAGAGGTAACCCTGGATCTCGACGCCCTACTCTTTCTGGACCACGCGTGTCTTCAGGCTATCGAGGACTTCGCGAGGCTTTACGAGCGGCAGGGTGGAAAAGTCAAGATGGAATGGCAGACGCTCAGCAAGCTCTCAGCCGACGACCGGTTGCGCCTCGTGGGTTGATCGAACGGATCCACCCCACGACCCTGAAAGGAAAGCTCCTGGGCATTCTTTTCGGGGTCGTTTTGCCTAGCTTGGCCTTATTTGGCGTGCTCCATCACGATCTGGTGAAGCGCGCCTTACTTCATGAAGTTGATGAAAGTCTGTCTCGCCGGGCTGAGGAGGTCACGCAGCTTCTAGATAAATCCGGGGTCGACTCGCCCGAGGACCTGGCCGAATTTCGATTGGCCAACGCCCCCTTGTTGCGGACAGCCACTCCCGAGGTCTACGTGGACCTGGTGGACGTTTCGGGGCGAAGTCTGTGGATGTCCGACAACCTGACGGGCACAAGAATTCCGAACGTGGTGGAGAAGGCCTTCGCGGAGCTCGGCTTTCAGACTCTAAAGCTGCCGGACGGTTTACGTTTGCGGAAGTTTTCCCTTTCGGCCGAACTTGGCGACGGTACACCCATCATCGTCGTGGTGGCTGAGTCGCTCTCTCATCTCGACGCTCCACTACAGGCCTCGATAGGCCAATCAGTCCTTTTGGCTCTGGTCCTTCTGGCCGTCACCGGTGTTCTGGGGGTCTGGGCGGTCAGAGGAGCTTTCGCTCCGCTGGACGACCTTGTGGAAACGGCGGAGCGTATCGTTAGTACCGACGACGTGACTCAGCGTGTCGACGTCGGAGACACCAAAGAGGAGCATATTCGCCGCACGGGTGAGGCTTTCAACGCCGCCATGGGTCGTGTGGAGCACCTTTTGGAAGTCGCTAAGGAGCTCTTGGCCGACACTTCTCACGAATTGAGGAACCCCTTGACGGTCTTGATGACGGATCTCGACCTGTTGCGCAACGACTTGCCCGCTCACGAGCGCGAGGAGGTTGTTTCCGAGGCGCAGGCCACCGTCCAGCGCATGGCCAATTTGGTGCGGAACCTCCTGTTGCTGTCTCGCATCGAGGCCCTGTCGGAGCCGGTGAAGTTAACCGCGACCGACGTGCAGGCCTTGACCGAGAGGGTGGCCAGTCGTTTGCGTAAGGCTTTCGTGGAGAATGCCGAACGTCTGGTCGTTCTGCCATGCCCTGGTGAACCGCCTATCGCTCTGCTGCATGCCGAACGAACCGAACAGATTCTGACCAATCTTATCGAGAACGCTATCTTTTATTCCGAGGGGACGATAGAGATTTCGGTGGAAACCAAAGGTGAACGGGTGATTCTCTCGGTTCGCGACGATGGTTGCGGTATCCCCGAGGAGGCGATACCGCGTCTTTTCGATCGCTTTTTTCGCATCGACCGCTCTCGGACCCGCAGTTCTGGAGGTACGGGGCTAGGACTTCCTGTCGCGCGCGCCCTGGCCAGAGCTCAGAAGGGAGACATTTTGGTGGAAAGTAAGATCGGTGAAGGGTCTTGTTTTCACGTGGTCTTCACCCCGGCGGGCAGCAAGGATGAGGACGAGTGAGCCTTAGACTTCGAGCACTAGTGATTCGATTCGCCCGGGTCCCGTAGTGAATATCCCACACCGCGCACCGTTTCGATACGGCGGGCTTGCCGGCCGGATTGGGCCTCAAGTTTCTTGCGCAGTTGAAGGACATAAACGTCGACTAAGTTGGAAGAGGCGTCGGCGTCGTATCCCCAAACACCGGCCAGGAGTTGATCGCGGGTCAAGACCTGGCGAGGATGGCGGAGAAAATATTCCAACAGATCGAACTCCCTGGGGGTTAATTCGAGTGCCTCTCCGTTGAAGCTGACTTCGCGGGTTTTCCCGTTGAGTGAGATACCGGCGAAGGTTAACTCATCGTGGTCGAGGGAGCTGGGATTCTCCGCGACCAGCTTGGAGCGTCTTAACAGTGCCCGAATGCGAGCCAGCAGCTCGGGCAGCTCGAACGGCTTGACCAGATAGTCGTCGGCGCCTCGTTCCAGACCGCTGACTCGGTCTTCCACCGAGTCGCGAGCGGTCAACATCAGAATGGGAACATTGCTCAATCCACGGATCCGTTCGGCCACCGCGAACCCGTCCAAGCCGGGAAGCATCACATCTAAAAGAATGAGATCGGGTAAGAGTTCGGGGAGCAACTCTAAAGCGACCTCCCCACGATCGGCTACGGAAACGTCGAAGCCCTCGAAACGGAGTCGGCGCTGCAGGGAGGCGCTCACAGCGGTGTCGTCCTCGATGATGAGAAGTTTGGCGCTCATAAATTCAACCTCCTAGCGCCATTTCCAGCCCATGATCATGCCACCGGAGAACCCGACAAGCTGAGCGGAAAGGTCGGCCAAGGCTAATTTGACCATGCCACCAAGGAAGGTCACACCGCCTTCGATCCCACTGGTCAAGGCATCCCACTGAATGACGATAATACCGGCTTTCATCAGCATCACTAAACCAAGAATGACCAGACCTATAAAGATCAGAGCCCACCGTAGCGCGGTTTTGAGCGCCATTCCGACAGCGATGCCGGCCACGACGCCTCCACCTAGATTCAAAAGTACGCTAGGATCCATAGTTACCCAACACCCACTTCGACATGATACCCCAAAGTTGGGTCCCGATGCCCGTTTTCATTAAACACGCGAAGGCAGAACAGGTGCCCGTCGGCGATGGCGACGGTTTCCAATCTCACCGCGCCGTTCCAGTCCAAAGCGAAGCTCTCCCAGACCCAAGGAACCAGTTCAAGGTGAAGAAGTTCCGACAAAATGAGGCCTGTTGTTCCCAGGTGGCTGATGATCAGGTGTTTTTGTCCCAGCAGATCGGGCGGAATCGAGAACAGGTGCCGATCGTGTTCGGCGTCGGGCCTCATGCGACGGATGCCCAGATCGGCCAGGTATCCTTCCAGACCCAGAGCTATTCGGGAATGGAAGTCGCGAAAAGACTCCCCCCCTGGAATTCCATCCCACCATTTGACTAGGGGCCGGCGTTTGAAAGAGCCGAAGAATTCGTCGATCTGCTTGGCCGGCTGCTCGGAAAGATCGGGAAGTCGGATCTCCCGCAGCCATTCGTAGGTGTTCCAATGGAACCGCGGCTGTTCGGAGAAGACTCCACGCGCTGTTTCTTGCGACCGGCGATAAGGAGAGACGCTAACCGAGTCGAAGTGTTCCTGTCCGAGGCTGGCGGAAAGAGCGCAAGAGCGGGCCCGACCCTCCGCTGTTAGGGGGGGATCGCTCACTCCCGTACCGGCCTCGCTGGTCCATTGGGGTTGGGCGTGTCTTAAAAGTACCAGTTGCATAGTTTTATCGGGCGATGGCTCGGTCGTTGAGATAGTAACGATAGATTTTGCCATCCACCCCGGCCGCGAAGAGAAAGTTTCCACTCGAGGTGAAAGCCAGGGTTTGCAGCCAGCCCTCGGAGTCCTGCACTCGAAAGAGCTCTCGAAAAGAGCGGAGATCCCAGACCCGGACCGAGCGGTCGGCCGCGCAGGAGAGGGCGAGCTCCTGGTCTTCTAAAACCCACATGTCCCAGACCAGCGCTTCATGGCCTTTGAGGGAGCGAAACTGATCTCCCTGCCGGACATCGAACACCCGCAACATCATCTCACCGCCACCGGTAAGGAGAAAATGTCCCTTCCCGCAGAACAGCACGGATTGAATGGGTCGCCGGGATGAGTCGAAATGACGAACTCTCCGATTGGTCTTGAGATCCCAGACCGAGGCGGAGCGGTCGTTGGAGGCTAAGCCGACCAGTCGGCCGGACGGGTTGAAGGCTATTCGGTTGATTGAGGCTTCGTGGGCTTGAAAAGCGTCTCTCACCTTTTTTCTCTCGAGATCGTAGATCTCGACTTTACCGCTGGTCAGACCGCAAAGTAGAGTCTTTCCGTCAGGTGAAAAGCAGAGCGAATTCACCGGAGGATTCCCTTTGCGTAGCGTTCCGACCGCGCGTCCACTGCCGAAATCGAGGATCTCGACCTGTCCCCCGGCAAGCGCCACGGCCAACCAGCTATCATCCGGATGGATGGCGATATCCTGAACTTCCGACTCGAACTCCATCACTCCCAGGCAGCGCTGTTGAGGGACCGACCAGAGTCGGAGTTGGCCGTTTTTGTCGGCCGAGGCAAGATATGCGCCGTTACTGGTGAGCTGCAGACGACGAACCGTCGTCTGGTGCCCGAGCCAAGGCTCTAGCGGTTCGAGCAAGGGCAGGGCGTTCATCCCCACGATTTCCTCTCCCGGCAAGATCTTGAGCAGTTCATTGGCCGAACTGGGACGCTTCTCACGAGCCAGGGCCAGGGTACGGGCCATGGCCTGCACGGTTTCGGGAGAGACCTCGGCGCCGCCTTGAGAAGGAGAGGGCAGCCGACTGCCCTTAAGGCGCTCCAAGGCATCCGGCGGAGGGAATCCAGTCAACAGCTCATAGAGGGTCGCGCCCACCGCGTAGATGTCGGTGGCAGGCTCGGGAGCTTTCTTGGTTTGATACTGTTCCGGTGGAGCGTAGCCCGGGGTCAAAAATCTTGGAGCCTTTCGGTCCTGGGTCAGATAGTGATTGACGGCGCCGAAGTCCAGCAAAATGACTTCGGCGGTGTAGGTCAAAAAAAGATTCTGCGGTTTGATGTCACCGTGGATGAGACCGGAAAGATGGATGGTCTCGAGCGTCTTGACCAGCCGGCGAATGACATACAGAGCCTGCGGTTCGCGCAGCTTGAGGTGGAAATGAAGAAGCTCCTCCAGGGTCGCTCCGCGCAGCCGCTCCATCGCCATATAGAGGCCGCCGTTGTCTTCGAAGAGATCGTAGACTTTGACGATTCCCGGACGCTCGAATCTCTCCAAGACGCGGAACTCTTCTTTGAACTGCTCGACGAGAGTTCTCACCTCGCCTTCTCCCCAGTCCCCCGAGGGTGCCGGGACGAGATTCGGTCCGCGAGCGCATCCTTTGGGAAAAAACTCCTTGACGGCGAGACTCTGGCCGTTGCGAGTGTCGGTCGCGGCGTAGATGATGCCGAAAGCTCCGGCTCCGATCTCCTCGGCCAGGACATACCGGTCGCGTAGGAGTCGAGTTCCTTCGGGTAAGGGTTCGCGTCCGGTCCGATCGTCCTCGGGGTCGAGTTGATAAGGGGGGAGGGCGAACAGCATGTCCGCCAGCTCGTTAGCCAGCGTACCTATCAAGTCGACCCCTTCTTCGTCGTCGAAGAGGGCACTTCGGGTCCCAGCCAGTCGTCAAGCCGGCCGGGATGAGCACCCGCTCCTTCCTTTACCCTCAGAGTTCTTTTCGGCGCGGGCTGAGCTTCCAGAGTGACAAGCTTTTCTTGAACACGGCCTTGACGGGAGACAAGGACCTTAGCGCTCTGGCCGGCCTTGAGGTACTTCAAAAGTCCCCCCGGTCCGGCCGGTGGCACTCTGACTTCCTCGATGGCCAGAAGTTCGTCTCCCGGGGATAACCCGGCCTTGGCGGCTGGTCCCCCGGCCAACACCGCTTCCACCAAACGGGGATCGTTGGCGTTGGTGTTGAGGCCAAGATAGGGTTGTCGAGCCACCTTCTCGTCCTCGGGTTTCCATTCTAATCCCCAATACTTCAGGGCCGGCTCGAAGTCGAGCTCATCAGTGCTATCGAGGGCTTTTTGAAAGAATGCCCCAAGTTTGAGGCCGCTGACTTTTTCCGCCAGGGCACGGAATTCGGCTTCTTCGAACCCGGATCCGGAGAACTGGCGATAGGCCTCGCGCATGACATCATCGAGATTTTTCGAACCGTTGGTCTGCCGGCGGATCTCCGTATCCAACAGCCACGCCACCACGGCTCCTTTGTTGTAGTAGCTCACGTCGTCGTTGAGCGAATTGTCGGTGGGTTGATACAGACGGATCCAGGTGTCAAGAGAGGCCTCGGTCAAAGGGCGTTGCCGCCGTCCCGGAGTGTTCGCCAAGGTGTTCAACTGGCCGGAAAGGGCCTTAAGGTATTCCGCGCGGGTGGACAAGCCGGCGCGCCGGACCAACAGGTCGTCGTAGTAAGAGGTGACCCCCTCGGCCACCCATAGCGATGGGGTGAGCACCTCTTTTTCATAGTCGAACGGACCGAGGGCTTTAGGTCGAAGTCGTTTGACGTTCCAAGCGTGAAAATGCTCGTGGCAGACCAGGGCCAGCCACTCGATGTATTTCTCGCGATCATCGGTGGCGAACCGCGAGGTCATCAGCACGGAGGAGTTCAGGTGCTCCAGTCCACCTCGGGTTTCAGTGATGAGATTGAGGAAGTGGTAGTCTTGATAAGGGGTTTGGCCCCAAAACTTCTGAACGCTCTCGACCACCTTGGCGGCGTCGCGCACCGACTCCTCGGTCTTCCAGTAGCGCTTGTCCCCGGCTTGGACCAGGGAATGAGGGACACCTCCGGCCTGAAACGGGTGTTCGGTGATGTCCCCAAAAAGTAGCGGTGAGTCGACCAATTCGTCGTAGCTTTCGGCGGCGAAGGTTGGATAGGGAGCGTCTTGCCTACGCTCCAGACCACTGCTGATGGGAGACTTGAGCTCTGGGAACTTGACCAAGTACACCGTCATATCGTCCCCGTCGATGGGAGCGGGAGTCAGAAAAGTGGCCGCTCCGACGATGAGAGAAAGCTCGGGCGAGAAAAAGTTGGTTCGAACGGTCAGTTCATGACCGTAAACAGTGTAAGCTACCCTCACCGGCCTATTGACGGGGAGATCTCCCTGGACGGTCCAGCGATTCTTAGCCGTCTTTTCCAGTCGGGCGCCTGGGCTATCCAGAAGCTCCATTTCGGAGATCGACTTGGAGTAGTCCCGGACCTTATAGGAGCCCGGAGTCCAGACTGGGAGGGCCAGCGTCCTCTCCGCGCCCTCGAACGCCTCCGCGGGAAATTCCGCTTCGACCCTTAGCTTGTGATTGGCAAGCTCTGGTGAGGTGATAGTATAAGTGATGATAGGGGGGGCAATGAAATCTGGCTCGGCCAAACACGGCAATGCCAGAGCATAGGCCACGAGGATAGCCCATGCCGACCCTTGGAAGAAGCGGCTCAAACTTGAAATTTCTGGAGTTCCTTTGCTACTAGAGCTTGTGAAAATCAAGCCCCGGGGTACCCGCGGGATGTTCTTCCTCCGGGCGATCGCTCCTGGCGAACGTCTTGCTTTTCATCCCTTGCCCTCAAAAACTCCTTAAATTTAAGATTTCGAACAGCTGTTTGAAAGGAATTCTTGTTTTTCTGTGACACAGTGAACGCATGAGCACTTGTGAGAGAAAGACGTGAGTTTGCTGTATCGAGAGGTTCTGAAGGTCCGTTCGCCGCGTCGCGGACTTTTCGAGTTCACCGACCAGGTTAGAGCCTGCCTCAGTCGCGTGGAGGACCGTGAGAAGATCGCTTTCGTGCATCTCTTCTGCCGTCATACCTCGGCTGGTTTGACCATTCAGGAGAACGCCGATCCCAGCGCGCGGCACGACCTGGAGCTCTTTTTCGAGCGTCTGGTTCCTTTCAACCAGCCAGGATTTCGACACACCGCCGAAGGGCCCGATGATATGCCCAGCCACATCAAGACGGTGATGATGGAGACGTCGCTCTCCATTCCGGCGGATTCGCGCGATATGCTCCTCGGGACCTGGCAAGGGATCTACCTGTGGGAGCATCGCGACAGCTGCCCGACCCGAGAGATCGTGGCTTCGATCAGCTCATAACTTTGGAGAGATAGAGAAGACATGGCAAAACATAGCAGTGGCACCCCGGCTCCGGGAGAGTTTGTGGGCGAGGTCGTCGACGTCGCCCTGCACTCGGTGACCAGGAATCGCTTCCTCAACTACGCCGTCTCGGTCATCACCTCACGCGCGCTGCCGGACGTGCGTGACGGCTTGAAACCAGTACAGCGCCGTATCCTGTACGCGATGTACCGGGACCTCAAACTGACCCCGGACAAGAAGACCTTAAAGTGCGCCAAGATCGTCGGACAGGTGCTGGGCAACTACCATCCGCACGGCGATGGCGCGGTCTACGAGGCCTTGGTCCGAATGGCTCAGGACTGGTCGCTGCGCTATCCCCTGATTGAAGGACAGGGAAACTTCGGCTCCATCGACGGCGACAGCGCGGCTGCTTACCGATACACCGAGGCCAAACTGCAGAAAGTCGCGGTCCCGTTCTTAGAGGAGATCACCAAGGAGACGGTCGACTTTCGCCCTAACTTCGATGACTCGGCCGAGGAGCCGGCCGTTCTTCCCTCCCGCATTCCCCAGCTTTTGGTCAACGGATGCACCGGTATCGCGGTCGGTGTGGCCACCAATATCCCACCTCACAACCTGCGCGAGGTAGTGGCGGCGGGCGTTCACCTGATCGACCATCCCGAGGCCACCGTCCGGGACCTGATGGGCAAACTCCAAGGTCCGGACTTTCCCACCGGAGGTCAGCTCTTAGAAGACCGAGAGACCCTGTGCACCGTCTACACCGAAGGGCAAGGGCGCATTCGGGTCCGAGGGGAGTACGAGCTCGAGGAAGGCAAGCGGGCGGAGCGCTCGATCATCATCACCTCCATCCCCTATATGGTGAACAAGAGCAATCTGGTGGAAGCCATCGGGGAGATCATCACGGAGAAGAAGATCCCCCAGCTTCTCGACGTGCGCGACGAATCGACCGATACTATCCGCATCGTCCTGGTGGTCCGTAAGGAAGCCGACCCGGAAACGGTGATGGGCTACCTTTACAAGCACACTCAGCTTCTGTCCAACTTTCACGTCAACATGACATGTCTTGTTCCGGACAACAGCCAGGTGGGCGTGCGTCCCGACAAGGTCAGCATGGTCGAGGCCTTGAGCTACTTCAACAAGTTTCGCTACGAGGTGACGGTCCGCCGCCTGCAGCACGACCTTCGCCTTTTGATCGAAAGGCTGCATATTTTGCAGGGCTTTCGTATCATCTTCGCCGATCTCGATCGGGCGCTGGAGATTATCCGCAATTCCAACGGGCGGGCCGACGCGGCCGAGCAGTTGATGGAGGCGTTTCCTTTAGATGAAAGACAGACCGACGCTATCCTGGACATGCGCCTCTACCGCCTGGGTCGCCCCGACGTTCGCGCGGTCTTGACCGAATTCGAGGAGAAGACTCAGGCCAAGGACGAGATCGAGATGCTGCTGGATTCTCCGAAAAGGCTCTGGGGCGTGGTCAAGTCTGAACTGCTGGAGATGTCCAAGCTCCACGGTGACGACCGACGGACCAAGGTGGCGGAGGAAGGGACTCAGGTCGTGACCTACGACCAGCAGAGCCTGATCGTCGACGAGGACGCCACCGTGCTCTTATCTCGCGACGGATGGGTGCGCCGCGTTTCCAGCGTGGGCGACCTTTCCAAGGCACGCCTGCGCCAAGGGGACGAGCTCCAGTTCGCGGTGCGCGGGTCAACGCTCACGCCCATCATTTTCTTCACCAACTACGGCACTGCTTATACCTTCAGGGTCAACGACATGCCGGTCTCTCCCCGCGGCAACGGTGAGCCTATTCAGGCCCGCTGCGCCTTCTCCGACGGAGAAAAGATCGTGGCCTGTCACCTTCTGGACCCGCGTTTGTTGAAGGGCGCCATCACTTCGGACAGTCCCGAGGTCGAGCCGGAGGTTCAGGTGGTAGCCTTAACCTCTGACGGCCGAGGTTTTCGAACCTCCTTTGAAGGCTTGACCGAGCCCTCCACCCGCAACGGCCGTAAGTTCGCCAAGCCGGCTCCGGGGGAGACGGTGGTGGACGTTCGGCTGGGTCGCCCGAAAACCGACCTTTTGGCCACCGGCACCCGTTTCGGTCGGGGCGCCCTGTGCCGGTTGGAGGAAGTGAACTTCCTCTCCGGGGCGGGCAAGGGAGTGACCGTCTTAAAGCTCGCCGAGGCGGATCGACTGGTGGGCTTTCGTTGCTTTGACCCGGAGGGGCCGAAGGAGAACGCGCTACGCTTGATTCGCGATGAAGGGGGTCGTGAGATTTTGGTTCACCCCAGCGATGTCAAGATCACCGGTCGCGCCGGCAAAGGTCAAAGCTTGCTCAAGCGAGGGCTCTTGCAGGTGGTGGTGGAACCGCTCACGGTGGTCGGCCCGCCGGAGATTCCCGGAGCGGCTTCGGGGGATTCCGATTTGGCCCCGCTTGGCGGAGAATTCCCTGTGGATGATGGAGTCGTGAGTGAGACTGCAACCGATGACGACTCAGATTTGGAAAGAGAATAAGGAGCTGACCGTTCGTGTGCGCCGCCAGTTATAGTGCTTCCGATATTACCGTCCTGACCGGCCTGGAGCCGGTGCGCAAACGCCCCCACATGTACATCGGTTCGACCGATGAGCAGGGCCTCCACCACCTGATCTGGGAGATCGTCGACAACGCCATCGACGAGGTGATGAACGGCTTCGCCTCCTCCGTGGAGGTGGAGCTCGAGGCCGATGGTCACACCATTAAGGTGACCGACAACGGTCGAGGTATCCCCGTCGACGTTCACGCCGAGACAGGAAGACCGGCTCTGGAGCTGATCTTGACCACGCTGCACGCGGGCGGAAAGTTCGAAGGCAACAACTATACCTTCTCCGGCGGTCTGCACGGCGTGGGTGCGAGTGTGGTCAACGCGCTGGCCACTCGACTGGTGGCCCAGGTCAAGCGTGACGGCAAGCTGTACCAGCAGACTTACGAGCGTGGCGTTCCCGTGACGGGACTCGAGGTGGTGGGGGAGGCTCGGGGAACGGGAACCAGCATCATCTTTTCTCCCGACCCGGAGATCTTCCCTTCGATCAACTTCGACCCCAAGGTCATCCACACCGTGCTCGAGGCCAAGAGCTACCTGCATCGCTGCCGGGTGGTGTTCAAGGACCGAGTGCATGACATCATTCATCGACTCGACCCGGGCGACGGCTTGGAGGGCTATCTCCGCAAACTGATTCACGATGTGGCCAAAGACCCGATCTACGATCAGATCTTTAGCTTCACCAGTGAAGAGCCCAAGGTGGAGCTCGCTTTGCAGTGGGTTGAAGCCGGCGGAGAGAACATCAAAAGCTACGTCAACGGGATCGAGACCGAGCAGGGAGGCACTCACGAGCAGGGTTTAAAGACCGCTGTTGTGCGCGCGGTTCGAACCTATATGGACGTGCAGGGAGGAGCCTCCAAGAATCTCAAGATAACGGCCGAGGACATTCGCGACGGCGTGCGCGCCGTGCTCTCCGTCTACGTCAAAGACCCTCAGTTTAAGGGGAACACCAAGGACAAGCTGAACAATCCGGAAGTGACCGCCTCCGTCACCGGCGTGGTGGCTCCGGCTTTGGAGCAGTATTTTTTGACCAACCCCAGTCTTGCCGACGGGATTGTGGCCCGTGTGGTGGCAGGGGCTAAAGCTCGCGCCACCGCCGAGGCGGCGAGCGCTCTGGTCTCGCGCAAATCGGTCACCAAAAGGCTCAACCTTCCGGGGAAGCTGGCCGACTGCTCCAACAACCGTGCCGAGATCAGCGAGATCTTCATCGTCGAGGGCGACTCCGCCGGCGGTTCGGCCAAACAGGCCCGCGACCGTGTCTTTCAGGCCATCCTGCCCTTGCGAGGTAAGGTCTTGAACACCGAACAGGCAACCCTGCAGAAAATCGGGCAGAACCGGGAGATCTCGGACCTCGTCTCGGCTCTGGGCTGCGGAGTGGGCAAACACTTCGACATCTCCAAGCTGCGCTACGGGCGCGTCGTGATCCTGACTGACGCCGACTCCGACGGACACCACATCGCGGGACTTTTGCTCACCTTTTTCTTCCGCTACATGACGGACCTGGTACGCTTCGGCCACGTCTACCTGGGACGTCCGCCGCTCTATCGAATCCGGCATGGGAAAAAGACCGATTGGGCCTGGGACGAAGCCCAGCGAGACAAGGTTTTAAGCAAGGTCAAAGGCAGCACCAAGCCCGAGATCACGCGCTTTAAGGGACTGGGCGAAATGACCCCCCAGCAGCTCAAGGAAACCACCCTGGACCCAGCCAGCCGTACCCTCTTCCGCGTCTTGATCCCCAGCCCCGACCAGGCCGACCGCGCCATCCGCGACTGCTTCGGAAAAGACTCGTCCACCCGCTACCAGTTCGTTATGGAGCGCTCGGGCGAGGCGGATGAAGTGGATGTGTAGAATAGTCTTTGATGCGTAAAGTTGCCCTTGCCTCCTCGGTCACATTGATTTCATTGCGGGGACTTTATCCTATATAGTTGCGCCAACGTCGCGGTATAGGAGCTTTGAGGATCCTTTCAGGGACCGCGCCTACTCTAAGGGCATGAGGATCCGCCAAGAGTTCGTACCGACCCGCAAGTTCGCCGAGCGTACTGAGAAAAGTAGCCCGAAGGATCAGGTGACCACCTTTGTCTGCACGGACGACCGGCATCGCGACCTGGTTATGGATGTCCGCTCGTGCTTGTCGGACGAACTGCGCAAACCCAATTACCGCGACAATCCCAACCAGGTGGCTGGACATTGTTACGTGGCGAGTGAAACCATCTATCACGAGTTGGGCGGCAAACCCGCGGGATGGACGCCTCAGACGATCCAGCACGAGGGCGGTCCGCATTGGTATCTCAAGCACAAAGATGGGACCATCGTGGACCCGACCGCCGACCAGTTCGAGACGCCGGTACCCTACGAGAATGGTCGAGGCTGCGGTTTTCTGACCCATCAGCCGTCGGCCCGTTCCAAGACGATTCTCGGACGTTTGGATACGCTGGCCTGAGCCGCTCAGCGGCTGCGAAAAAGCAAGAGGATTTACAATCTGGAAACATTTCGCGAGGTCTCGCAACCGAGGGGTCGCTCTCGACTGGTAACTTGAGTTCAAGAATACCAAACCGGGAGACTGACGATGCTAACTCTAGACAAGACCAATGGACTCGACCAACTGGTTATTGAGATCGAAAAGGGCAAAATTGGGTCTGTATTGAGTTCTTGGACGATCTGGTTGGAGCGGGCCGTCCTCCAACTAGAGGAGGACGACAGCATTGACGCCCGTTTCACCGACGCACTGGCCGAGTCGCTCGAAGAGATCGACGCGGCGCTTGCCGAAGGGTTTGGAGTGGAGGTTGCTGTCAAAGGCCTCGTCAGTCTCTATCATCGCCACGAAACGGCTCTTTCAGTGGAGTCTCGTTGGCGCCGGAGGATCTCGGAGTTGGGCCGGGTCCAGCTGGAAACGGGTCTTTGGCTCGATATCGAGGCCGCCCTGGAGGCGGTCGCCGCCGGTGAGACCGTTCGAGTCGCTCGCTGGCTTGACCAGGTGAGAGCAAAGTTCCAGAATGCCTGGGCGCGATACTTGGATAGCGACATCTTACTCTGTGAGGTCAGCGAGGAGTCTCAAGCCGGACATCGCCTGTTGGGCGAAGGGATTCAAGCCTGGATTCGGGCCTTCGAGCTCTTTCGTAGTGGACTCACGAAAGGTGTTGACCGCGAAGCGGTTCGAGCCGAGGCAGAGCATGGTCAACGCCTTTTGGTGGGCCTGCAGGTGATCCAGGCCGAGAGCAAGGATTGCATGGACCACTTTCGCGCGGCTTGGGCCAACTAGGAGTTCCAGAGAGATGTTACCTATCGATCGAACCAGCGGATCGTCACCGACTAAACCGGTCTCAGAGCCTAAGAAGGCCGCTCCGGTTACCCCCAAGTCAAAGCCCAATCCGATTAAAGAGAGCTCATCTTCCACCAGCACCGAGCCTTCCATTCGTTCCAAGGCCGTGGCGCTGGACAAAGACACCCCGGCGCCCAGCAACCCCGCCGGCTCCCGAGCCCTGACGAAGAAGCAGACCGACCTGGCGGTGGACTTGACGGGTCCCTCGGGGTTTCGGCGCGCGACCCCGGTTCGGAATGACTCGGGTGACACCACCATCATTCCCATTCTGGCCGAAGAGCGACCCGGTTCGGAATCTGGAGGCGGTCCCGTCGAGGACCCGTCTGTGGATGAGCTTCGATCGGATTTGAAGACCCCGAAAGGGTTTGACCCCGGCACGGATATTCCGAAGATTCCGAACTTTTCAAACTACCACCCCGACGAAGAAAACAAGGTCGGAGAACAAGGCGTCGAGCACGTCTACAAGATTGACGGACAGCGTTACACGGTCAGGAAGGGAGAGTTCGGCACCGCCACCACGACCTTCGAAAAAGACGGAGTGAGCTACACGACCTCGGTCGACAAAGACGGCGGCGAGAGCTTCCAGATGACGCTCGACTCTGAAGGGGGCTCTTTTTCTCGCACGGTCAGAACCGATGGTGAGGGCAATGTCACCGACACATTCACCGCCGAGCAGTCCGAGTTTGTCGATGGCAAGGAGTCCAGCCAGACACGTGGCGTGACCTTGGAGCCGGATGGAACCCGCACGGTGGAAGAAGAGGTCGTCACACCCGAAGACGGAGCCTCGACCTACTCCAAGACCACCAAACCCAACGGGACGAGCGAGGAAGAGTACACCTATTCCACCAATGTGCTGCTTTCCGAGCCGGGCGATCTTAAGCTTCGTCGGACGACCAAGACCAATCTGGATGGCTCCTCCGAGACTCGAACGGAGCGTTCGGAGAAGGTTTCCGAACCGCTGGAGTCGCTGATCGAGGTTCCGAAAGAGCCGGACCAGGCCCATCCGCCCGGGCTGCCCGAGGACGACCGGGGTGACACCACAATCAGCCAGGTCGAGGTCGTCACCACCGATCCCAAGGGGGTCGAGGAGTTGCAGTACTCCGAAGAGACCTATTCTCAATCTAGTACCGACTTAGACTTTAAATATACTCAGTTTCCTCCCGGGGAGTTCGATCCGGATCGTGAGGGCTCGAGTATCACGCGAACCGTGACTCGGGTTAAAACTCGTGACGAGGAGGGGAAGCTGGTCGAATCCACCGGGGTCAGCCAGGACCTCGAACTGGTGGCTCATCGAAATTCGGACGGAGAGAAAGTCTCGCTCACCCGGACCGACTCCTGGAACTCGGCCGGCGAGGGCAACGCCTCTTTTTCGGCCAAAGGTTTCAAGGGCGATGAGCTCGGAACCGTCCTGACTCCCGACTACGACACCCCGGTGGGAGTGCCCGGTAGTGGGAAGTACTCCATCTATCCCAGTGATGTCTCCGACCGCTACAGCTACTCCTATCTACACCAACGTGGAGTCCCGGGCGCCGAACAGGGACGAGAGTGGCTAGGTCTGGAAGGCGACTACGAGTCCACCGACTTCACCCACTCGGTGTCCTTCAACGAGGATGGGGTGGTTGGCGAGAGCACGACTTACGGCCAAGTCGACGAGGACGGAAATGGAAGGACGGTGACTCGGGAGCACCCGGATGAAGGCGCTGTGTCATGGACCTACTCCGAAGTCTCCAACGACGGCAAAGATTATAAGAAGCAGACCGTGGTCGAGGGCACGGAGCTTTCGGTTTACGAGCAGAAAACGACCAACTCTTCGGGGGAGTTCGAGGTCATCTCGGAGACCAAAAATGGAGACGATCCGATCTCCTCGAGTCGCTTCACTCGTCAAGAGCTGTCCAGGGAAGACGTGCGTCAAGCCGTCAGCGACGGAGAATTGACTCAGGAGCAGGCCAAGCGCCTCCTGGCCGGCGGCGGACCCTATTTTGTGGAACGCAGTGAGGAGAAGGCGGAACGCCTGACCAAGGATGGAGAGCTGATAAAGCAAGGTGACGATCCGGTTCAACTCGGCCATGAGGTCACCGGCTACAAGTTTGACAACGCCGATGGTTACGAGGTGGCTGAGACTTATCAGAAATCCAACCGCGAAGATGGCGGGTTCTCCGACTCTCGACTTTCCACGGTCACCGATCCCGCCGGACGGCCTCCCATTCAGGGCACGGTGAGCAACGGCTCCACCGATAGTGACGGCGGCAACTACCAATCGGAAACGAGTCAGCTCCGCATCGACCAGCAAGGAAGGGTGTTCGCGGACAAGGAGCAGATCGGGGAGTTCGATCTCGGCGGCCACAAACTTTCCGAGGCGCTGGGTGATTCGGTTTCCACCGATGCTTTACTCAACGGGATCTACAAAACGTCGCGTGGGGCGAGTCAGGTTCCCGGCAATACCGCTCGATGGCTGAGCCCGAGCTTCAAGCCGCTCACCAAACCCTACGGTAAGGTCGCAGCTGGGTTGGACATTCTGGGCGTTCCCTACGGGCTCTACCAGATTGGAGACGGCATCGTCAACGGCGACGTGAAGCAGGCGGCGACCGGAGCTGGATTCGTGGCCGGAGGAACGCACAGTCTCTCCGCCGCCGTCAGCGCTCTTTCTAAAGAGGGAGCCCTGGCGAGTCGAGCGAGCGCTCTGGCCAATGTTACCGCCTACGGCACGTTGGGCGGCAGATTGCTTGGAGCGGGCACGGGCTTCGTGAGCTTGGGCATCGGGGGATACGGTTTGTGGAACGCGGAGACCGAGGACGAAAAGGTGTCCGCGGGTTTGACCACCGCCGCCGGGGTCGTGGGTGCGGGCTCGCTCTTCTTGGGCCCTCCCGGCTGGCTTGTGGGTGGACTCATATCGGGAGGACTCAGTCTGTTGGCCTGGGAGGTGGACAAAAATGCCGCCCTCCATACCACCGCGGGACTTGATGATCGTCTTGACTAGCCTTTCGGTTTCTGACATCGGCTGATGTCATGAAACCGGAGAACAGCTCCAGGTCGCACCGTGCCGGTTACAGAAAGCTAGTCGATGAAAAAGCTGATGCCGGACGAGCGTGTGCGGATTCTGAACTCTTCTCCCACATGGGACGGGGGCGACTATGTTCTCTACGCCATGCGTTCGGCCCAGCGAGTGGAGGACAATCCAGCCCTGGCTCTCGCGGCGGCCAGGGCCAACGAATTGGCGAAGCCTCTCGTGGTCGCCTTTTGTCTTCTGCTCGATTTTCCTGAGGCGAATCTGCGCCATTTTACCTTCATGCTGGAGGGCCTGGCCGAGACCTTTCCCGCCCTTCGAAAGCTTGGTGCCGAGCCCGTGCTTGTCAGAGGACGATGGTCCGAAGAGATGGAGAGATTGGCCCGCGCCGCTTGTGAGGTCGTTTTGGACCGTGGTTATTTGCGCCTGCATCGCGATGATGTCGCGGAGCTTCTCGACAAAGTGACCTGCCGAGTGTTCGAGGTTGAAGGAGAGGCGGTCGTTCCGGTAGAGGAGGCTTCGGAAAAGGCCGAGTACGCGGCTCGAACCTTAAGACCGCGCGTTCATCGACATCTCGCGGAATTTCTCCATCGAGTCGAGGTACCGGAGATTCAGAATAAGGAGCCAGGAGAGTTCGAGAGTTTGGACCGAGGTTTGATGGACCTCTCGGAGTTTCTCAAAGGAAAACACCTCGACCGCTCGATCGGACCGGTCTCGCGATATTTTCGGGGCGGTCCAACCGAGGCCCAACGACGACTTCAGAGCTTCTTAGAGGGAAAGCTGTCTCGTTATGACGACCAGCGAAATCAGCCCCAGACGGACTTTACTTCTCAAATGAGCCCATACCTGCACTATGGAATGGTCTCTCCGGTCTCTCTGGCGCTTTCCGTAAGGGAGGCCGCGCCTCCCAAGGACCCTCAGGCCGAGTCTTTCTTAGAGGAGTTGGTGGTTCGGCGCGGTTTGAGTCAGAATTTCTGCCACTTCACCCGGGGCTATGACCAGTGGGACTGTCTGCCGGAGTGGGCCAGAAAGACGCTCCAAACGCATAAGAGTGACTCGAGACCCCATCTCTATAGCAGAGAAGAACTCGAGCATGCCGAGACCCACGATCCATATTGGAACGCCGCGCAGATCGAGATGGTCGAGACAGGTTACATGCACAACTACATGCGCATGTACTGGGGGAAGAAGATTCTCGAGTGGAGCTCGAGTCCTGAATACGCTTACCAAACGACCTTGTTTCTCAACAACAAGTATTTTTTGGACGGTCGCGATCCGGTTTCGTTCGCCAATGTCGGTTGGCTCTTCGGACTCCATGACCGGCCCTGGCAAGAACGAGAGATTTACGGCACCGTACGCTGCATGATGGCTTCAGGGTTAGAGCGAAAGGGCGACCCGAAAGCCTACGTCAAGAAGATAGAGCAGTTGACGGGTCGCACCGTCCTAGCAACAGCCAGGGGCGATTGAGCTAATTCATAGCTTTCATTATTTGGAAACAAATTCGGCAGGTGTCCACATTTTGCTCCCATCTCAAACGGCTAGTCTCATAGTAATGAACCGGAAGTTCGTAGAGCTTCTTCGGCTCGAAAGGATGGCGATCATATGTCGAACATAGTTTCTCTTGACCCGACCCAGGCCGCTCGGCAGAATGTTTGGCTCAAAAGTCTCGAAGGGCATCGCAATGCCTCGCTACCAGGGCACAAGCAGATAGAAGTGGGAGATGTCGTTGTCCTAAACTCCTTGAGTCACGAATCAAGATCGCTAGATGACAGTGCAGCGTTGGTAGCGGACCTGCCCGAGATGGCGGCGCACGACAAAGAGGGAAATCGGGAAACTCAAAAGGTGCTGACCGAAGTGGGGGAAGCTCTGGCCGATAGATTCGGTGAGCAGGCCTGGCAGGTCTCCCGAGAGGTGAAGCGAGAGCCGGAAGGCATGGTCTCGATGGACATTGCCTGGAACGGTTCGGGAGCGGTCGGTGGAGCGAAGGTTTTCCTTCATGAGACTCCCGGGGTTCCTGGGGGACTCCTCTACATGGAGCCCTTAGAGGATGTCGCCGCCCAGACCGTACTTGGAGGAGGAACGTGTTCTCTTCTGCCTAGATCAAAGAGCGAGCAGAGCCGAGCATCGGTGAGTGGTATCATTGGTAGGCTTGGCCAGCACTTACCCACAACCGTGACAGAACGGATGATGGAGGCGATTCCCGGCCCGGATTGGAGTCCTACGGGCGCCGCGCGGATGCCTAACGGCGATGTCGTGGTGGTGTCCATGTTTGAAGGAGCCGGTGGGCGGCCCTATGAGTCCAAGGTCCATGTGGCGAACAAGGATGGATTACGAGAGATCGATGTCCTCGAAGGCACCGCTGCCCCTGGTGAGGGATACGGTCGATTCGGTCAGGCTGGTGACGTTATCACTCGTGATAACCTTAAAGTCTACTTGCCGGGACCGGATTTCCAGCCGAAATCAGACCCGGGCCAACGTGGGATCAATGACCAGAAGGCAAGCAACTGGCATAGACAACTCAGTGGAGTCCTGGGCTACAATCCCGCCGAAACTCCCAGCTCAGTGATTGAGAAGATTTGGGTGAATGGTACTTCCGCTGAGATCAGCATGTTTCAACGTGATATCAAGGAAGCTGCCAAAAACGCCTTGTGAATCCGCGCGCGCTCCTCGCTCTAATGCGCCACTAGGCTTAGTATCCGTAGCCGTTGTTGTAGTACGTGGGGACCTGCTGGTAATAGCCGCCGGGGGTCTGCTGATAGTAGTTGTAGGACGGATCCACATAGTAGCTCTGATTGTTGTAGCTCTGGTATCCGGGCTGCCAGGTATAGGGGAGAACCTGGCTGCCGCCGCCGGGCGTGTTGTATGTTTGATAGCCTTGCATGATGTTTCCGGCTTCGGACTGGTTGGCGTAGTAGCCGTTTCTCCAGTCTTGCATGGCGGCCGCGCTTTGGGCCTGCGCGTTCTGGTAGTTGGACCAGGCCTGCTGTTGCTGGCGTGAGATGTTGGCTTCGTTCTGTTGCCAGGCAGCGGTACCCCCGGGTGTGAAACCAGCGGTGGCCGCATACATGTAGCAGAACTGCTCGAAGCTGTATTGGCCGCCCTGGGCTCGATGCTGTTGGTACATCGCTTGGACTTGCGGGTTATTCATGTTCTGCTGCACGATTCCGTTGGTCATCGCCTGCATCTGAGCGTTCTGATTGGCCACCACGCCGTCGTACCAGGAGGTCAGGTCTTGAGCCTGCGCGGCGGAGGTGGCGAGAGTGGCGGCGAGAGCGAGTTTGCAAAGATTCTTGAGCATTGTTTCTTGAGCTCCTCTAGTGATTGTGGACTCAATATATCCCCGGCTAGATTGGAGTTCTGTGAAAGCCGGCACGGTGTGGCGGAACTCACATTTGGGAAGAGAAGCTTTAACTCCGCGACTGTAACGACTTCCATGAATTTTCTACCCGACCATATGAGCCAGAATTTCGCCCTAAGGGCGGAGCTGTCTCTCGGCCTACTCCGGCTCGCTCGTTATGAAGACGCGGTGAACGGCGCGTTGCCGCTTGTCGGAACCAAGTATCAGGCGTGGTTTATGCATGCTAGAGCCTGGCAGGAGTGGGACCTGGGCCAACCCGAGACAGCCAGGAGGTTGCTCAAGGAAGCTTTAGACCTACTTGGGCGAAGCGGTACTCACCCCTTGGATTTTGTGCTCATCGACGGTAGGCCTTTGATGTCAGTGGATTTTTCGTGTTTCTCAGCGCCATGTCCACTACGAGACAAAGCTCTCCCGGAGAGTGCCACCCTCCCGGTAAAGTTGCTCGACTCTCCAGTTCAGGTAGAGAAATTCTTCGTCTTCTTGTATCCTCAATTGCCTTTGTGTGCTACCGGGCTTTGGTCGGAGCCTGTCCCCTCATCGGAAACCGACATAGATTTTTGGGGCGATTTAGTGACGCACAGCCTCTCGGATCGGAAGTTTCAACTGGATATGGTAGACCAGTTGTGGAAGCTATGGGCTCGCCATCCATTTCGGGTCGCGGTTGCGGCCAGCACCGCCTTTTACCTTATCTTGTTGAGCCGTTACCGAGCGGCCTTGAAGGTATGTCGGACCTTTCTTTTGCAACGACCTTATATCTCTATGATTCGAGCCCTTGAAATTGTATGTCTCTACCGGCTAGATCGTCGACACGAGGCGCTTTCCCAGGGGGAATATCTGTTGGCTCAGGGTCGACGTGACAATGAAGGACTGGGCATGTTGGTGCTGGGTCAACTGGCTTTGGAGGAGGGAGAGTTCGAGGTCGCGAGCCGGCTCTTGCAAGAATCCGCCGCGCGGGGCAACCTTTCCGCCGCCATGTTGGAGAGAATGATCCCCTGGTTTGAACCGTACTAATCCTCTTTCTCCCTGACTCCGACATAGACCCGGCGGATGGCGATGGTCCCGACGACCATCCCCAGAGTGAGCGCCACGGGAAGACTCAGTGGTCCTTTTCCCACGACAAGGATCAAGAAGGCCGCCAGCGGTAGCGCGATGATCCAGAAGGTGAGGATACTGGTGCTCATGGCCGCTGAGGTGTTCAGCCGACCCCGCAACGCGCCGATGGTGATCAGGCGGCTGCCGTCGAGGATCTGGTAGAGAGCTATGATCTGAAAATAGGGACGAACGATGGCCAAGATGTCGCCGGAAGTGGCGTAGTGGCTGCGCAGGAAGAGATGGGCCGGAAGATCGGGAGCCAGAAGATAGAGTAGGGAAAGCGCTCCGGTGGAGAGTAGCGCGAGGACTCCTCCGACTTTGGTCGCCTCTCGAGCTGCTTGGAAGTTCTTCTCTCCCCGAGCTTGCCCCACGCTCAGGGCCACGGCGTCGCATAGGCCGTATGGAATCATGGTGCCCAGCATGACGAACTGGAAGACGATCTGATGGGCTCCCAGGGCGGCTTCCCCTAAAGGAGTGAGAAGCTGCACTCCGGTGGCGAAGGCGGCGAGCTCGAGGCACGACATCACCCCGATCGGCACCGCCTTGCGCAGAAGCGTCGGGATCCCTGATTCCCGGCGTAGCAAACTCCAGAGGGTGACGGGCGCAAGCTCGGGGCGGGATAAAGCATAGGCCCCGAGGCCCAGGCAGCCCAGTATCGAGCCCAGGGTGATGCCCAAGCCCAGACCGTGAAACCCCAATCCGGGGACTACTCCGGGAAGGCCGAAGATGCAGACATAGCTGACCGCGGTGCCGATGATGAAACGGGCCACGGCGTACCAGAAAACGCCGCGTTGACGACCCGAGCTTAAGAGATATTGCTGGAAAACGGCTGTCCAGAGCATAGGAAGATTGCCCGGAATCAGAAGCCAGAAATAGACCTGGAGCAGACTTTTGATCTCCTCACTGGTGTTCCACCACGGCATGGTCAAAGTGAGGAGAAACAACAAAAGGGAGATGACAAGCCCCATAGCGGTAGCTATGAGAAAGCCCTGACGCAAGGTTCGGTCGCGCTCCTGGTGCTGCTCTGGTCGACGCATTCCGCTCAGCAGCGGAGCCAGAATCATCAAAGAGCTGGAGGCGAAGGTGAACAGCGTCAAGGAGATACTAGTGGCGATCGCGCTTGCCGCCAGCGCCGACTTCCCCAGTTGGGCGACCATCAGCGAGCCAACAAAGAGGCCCAGATTTTGTACCAAGCGGGCCGAGATGATCGGCACGGACAGGTGCAAAAGGGGACGAAAACCCGTCACTGGGGAGGCTTGCGGTCGGAGATGATGTCGATCACCAACTGGCAGGCTTGTTCGCGCTCTTGATCCTCTAGAACGTTGTGGGCGGAGTTGTGGAATCCGAATTTTTGATAGGGGACCTTCGCCGTGTCCAGCGTCTGGAACAAGATGTCGGTGTCGACTGTCAGGTCCTGAGCGCCGTACAGAATGTAGAGGCTCCCGCACTGGACTTTGGTCACGTCCGTCTCGTTTTGCAACATGAAAAGCTGTTTGACCGAACGGATGGGGACCGCCATGAATTGGAAGACCTTACGGCAGTAGTCGGCGTCGAGAGTGTCACTGGGAGAGACGCGCCCTTTGCGGATTGGCTTGGGCAGATAAGGGATGAGAGTGATATAGAGGTCGGAGAGGATCGGCCGGGTGAGGAGGCTTTTGTACTTCTGGTCGCTAGGGACGGAATAGAGCCCGGGGGCCGAGAGAATCAGGTGCTTCGGTTGTCGGTACTTACTGGCGGCGACGGCCAGCATTCCGCCCAGAGAATGGCCCACCACGCTCACCTCGTCGGCGATGTGGTGCATCAGATCGTAGCCTTCCACCGCGGCGCGGAACCAGTCTTTACGGCTAACGTTGTGCAGAACTCTAGCTTCGTCGGTTCCAAATCCCGGAATCATAGGGGCCACGTAAGGGATCCCCTCGGCTTCGAGCTTTTTGGTTAGAAAAGCAAACTCCTGAGTGGAGGCGGTGAAGCCGTGGAGCAACAGCACGGCGTGTTTGTGTTGTTTAGGCCCTGGGAGATAGAACTTGGAGCGAGACTCCTCGAAGGCCCCCAGATCGTCGATCGGGGTAAAGCGCTGGAGATAGTCCCTGTTGAGCTTGTTCGCCTTCCAAATGATCAAGCGCCGTAGAAAGGTGACGGAAAAGAGCAAGGTGAGCACATACAGCGAGAGCTCGAAATTGGGTCCGTTGACGATGTCTGGATCGTGCAAAATGACGTTGTCGATACTGGCGATAATCCCGGTGACCAGGGAGAAAAAGATAAAAGAGAGCAGGCAGCCCCATCGGACCACGTGATTTTTGAGATGAAGGTCCTCTTGTTGCTGAGTGATGGTGGTCATGGGGTCGAATTTCTCCGCGGACTCGGTCCGACTACTCCGACAGCCTCCTGGCGATGAAAGTCCTGGTTCGCTCCGTGATGACTTCTAAAGATAGGCTTTTGGCCTTTAGGCAGAGCTCGCGGCCGAGTTCTAACTCGGGGCTCGCTTCCCACTCCTCGAGCTCCTGTCTCAAGCTTTGCGATAGGAACGCTTGACGGGGTATCTGCCGGCGCACGAGATCTAGAGTCGCTTTCCCTGGATTTCCTAACCACAAAGCCATGACCAGAACTAGCGAGTGAACCGTGTCGAGGGGAGTGGCCTCGTGGAGATAGTTGTCGATAACGGATTCGGCGATTTTGTCTCTGGGGGTTCCCTCTGGGAGCCCAAGTTGTTGGATGAAGACCTGGTCGAACAGCTGTGTAACCGATAGGCCTAAAGGGGGAAGCGAAGGGTCGACCTGCTCTCGACGAGTGAAGATCTCGCTCACCAATTCGCGCGGACAGATGGCGTCGTAAAATCCTTCTCTAGCCAAATCCAGGACGGCACGATGAGAAAAGCGCTCGCCCAGATACTCATAGCAGGCCACTCTCAACAACATTGACGCGGCTTTGTCGGAACTGGCGGGGCCGCATGTCACACGGTTCCCCTCTACATTGGCGAATTTGTGGGTGGCGATGTAGTACGGAATAAAACAACAGGCGTAGTATGAGACTGTCGCTAGGACTGCGGTCTTAAGCTCGTGAGTTTCGAGTTGTGGAGGAAATTCGAACTCGAAACCTTTTCTTAGCGGCCTCTCCATTGAGGAGCGCAGATCGTCGAGAGCCAGGCTGTAAATAGAGCCTTCTAGATTGATGGCGGGCATGAAGTGAATGCTGATGTCGACATCTTCCGGCAGGCTGCTGACTGACTCGAAGAAAGCTTCCTCCTCGACACTAGGTGTAAGCTGGCTGCCCAGGTAGAAGAGGTCGAGATCGCTCTTCACACCCACAGGGGTGCCATTCTCACATTTGAGTGAAGGCTGGAGTAGCCCGACGGAACCACCGATATAGAGATTACCGCCGGCTCCGTGTCGATCGTAGAGCTGTCCTACGACGTTGAGACGCTCCCAAAGGACAGCGTTAGCGAAGTCTTTCTGAACATTGTTGAGTGAAACAGTGTTGGCGCACAGATCATAAGCCCGCGACATGTTAGTGAGCGGCGGCGGTGCTGGGACGGTGGGTGAAGTACTCTTGAGCCCCGGCCAGGATGGGGGCGATCGCCTTCTCATATTCAAGAACGGCTTTGACGGCCGCTTCCATCGGTGCCATAGCCAGCGCCTGGCGGGCGTCACACATCTGCTCTTTGCGGAAGGCTTCCTCGTGAATGGTCTCCACCAGCACGGCCGAGGGGCCGAAAGGGAGAGCGGAGAGTAGATTGGGGACCACCAGGGCATCATCACCAGCCGAGTGGGAAGGATCCCAGATAACCGGTAACACGGTTTCGTTCTTGGCGTAGGTGATGACGTTGAGATCGGGAGTAAAGCGGTTATAGCCGCTGCCGCAGAACATGGTCTTGACCCCGCGCTCACAGAGTAAAATGTTGAGGTTACCCCGGTTGGCAATGTACTCGGCGGCGTTGAACCACTCCACCGCGTCGTTACCGAAGCCGCGCTTGAGAATGACGGGCTTGCCGGTATCGCCGATGGTTTCCAGCAGTTTAAAATCCTGGGCGTTGCGGGTTCCGATCTGAAAACAGTCGAGATGCTCAGCCAGTTCCGCCACGATGGTGTGGTCCATGACTTCCGACACATAGGGGAGACCGGTCTCCTCGCGGACCCTGTCGAGAAGGCGGATACCTTCCATTCCCATGCCGCGGAAGTCGGTCGGTCTGGTGCGCGGTTTAAAGGCTCCCGCGCGCAACATCACCCGGTCACGAACGCCGAGGCGGTCCGCCATCTCGGCGATTTTTCGGCCGGCGGTGAAAATCTGCTCCTCGGTCTGGACCGAGTCGGGGCCGATGATAAAAAGGCAGCGGCCGTCTCCGAACTTGCGGACATGTCCGTCGGGACCTGGAATCTCGACCACGCGAGAGTCTCTCCGAGCCTGGTGCTTTTCGGACGAGGCGACCTTGCGTGCGATATTTTTGTAAGAGGAAGAGATTCGCCAAACACGCCCGACGCCAGCCAGCGTCGAGAGGTATTCTGCGTGAGCATGCAGCTCGCGTGGGTCGCCGATCACGTGAAGGGTGTCGACCGGTCCACTACCCTGAATTCTTTCCAGGGTATTTCCGTATTCGGTGGCCATCTGGGCGATGATGGTGAAAGTTTCGGTGGCGTCTTTTTCAAGCTCGATGATCATAGAAGTAAACCGTCATTGACCGCGTTGGCGCGGGTGCGTTCTAGGTGGCCTTTCTGGAATGAAGGGTGAGAAGTTGACCCAGGGTTCGCTCCGCGTCGGCGCGGCGCTTCCCCACATGGTCGTGGAGGCGATAAAAGTTGGGTCCGAGGTCCTCGAACAGGCTCTGCTTCTCCACCAGAACCAGCGCCAAGGGCTGGACTCCGATCCCCTCCAGAAGTTGCTCCTCGTTAAGACTGATGTGATTTTGCAGCGACTCGAGAAGGTACTCGGCCCCTGATTTGATGCCGCTGGTATCTTGACTTGAGCGCTCTGCGGCCTGTTGAGCTGCCTGCTCGACCTTGGCCGGGTCAAGTTTGCGCATGTGAGCCAGGATTCTTAACTGAATGGAAAGTTGACGCAAGAACAGGGCCTTCGCGTCTTGATTCTCATTTTTCTTGGGATCCCACAGCTCTAGTCCGGCTTCCACCACCAGGCAGAGTCGTTTGACCTCGGCGTGGAACAGGATCTGATCGCTTCCGGCCTGCTCTCGAATGGCGCTTTCGATCTTGTTCCACAAGGTCAAAGCAGCGGCTTTGTCCTTATCGATGCCGACGGCGCCGGTGGTGGGCTGGAGCGGGTTTTGATAAAAGTGCACTCTGAGGATCCTTATACCGAAATGGGAGCCCTCAGGGGAGGGTCCGGATGGTAGTCCAATAACTCGATATGATTGGGTGCGAAGGCGTCGATCTCCTTGATATTGGGGTCAAGTCGTAGTGTGGGGAGAGGTTTGGGCGTTCTCTTGAGCTGTTCGTCCACCTGATCAAGGTGGTTGGTGTAAACGTGGACGTCGCCAAAACTGTGCACGAAGTCACCCACCTCCAGATCACAAACCTGAGCCACCATGTGGGTCAAAAGCGAGTAGGAAGCGATGTTGAAGGGGACACCCAGGAACAGATCGGCGCTACGCTGGTAAAGTCCACACGAGAGTCTTCCGTCGGCTACATAGAACTGGAAAAGCGTGTGACAGGGGGGGAGCGCCATTTGAGGGATCTGGCCGACGTTCCAGGCCGAAACGATGTGGCGTCGTGAATCCGGATTGGTCTTCAAGGCTTGAACCAGCTCAGCGATCTGGTCGATCTCTTTCCCGTCGGGTGTCGGCCAGTGACGCCACTGCACGCCGTAGACCGGCCCAAGCTCGCCCTTGTCGTCGGCCCAGGCGTCCCAGATGGAGCAATCGTTCTCTTTGAGATAGGCGATGTTGCTCTCTCCGCGCAGAAACCAGAGCAGCTCGGTGACCACCGACTTGAAGAAAAGCTTTTTGGTGGTAACCGCTGGAAACCCCTGAGAAAGATTAAAGCGAAGTTGAGCTCCGAACTGGGAATAGGTCCCGGTGCCTGTTCGGTCTTCCTTGCGATGGCCGTTGTGGCGGATATCGGCCAGGAGTTTGAGATAGTTCTTCATTTAAGATTCTCCGCTGGGTAGCTCCAGCTGGCGAGGGATGACGGTCAGGGTGACCTCTCCATCGGAGCTACTCAGTCGCGCTCCGTCGTCGCCTATTTCTCGGCGCACATAGAGAAGACCTCGAGAACCTCCGTCCGGTTGAGAAACGCTGGTGGTGACGCGGGCCATCTCTTTGCCTTCCAGGGTCAAAGTCCACTCGTCAGGCACTTGCGACGAGGATTCAAAGGCTCGTAAGAAGCGCTGTAGGCGGCCACGATGCAGAACTCTCGCCACGATCTCCTGACCAGGGTAGCAGCCCTTGCTCTCGGAGAAGTCGCCTTGTTGGGCTACCTCCAGAAAGAGTGTCTCGTCGGTGTAGTCTTTCCCGTAACGCGGACGTCCGGTCACAAGACGCAGATTCTCGATATCGTTTTCGCTGAGCGGCTGGCCGAAACTCCGCAGTTTGTCTAGGAAGGCCTCGCGGGCCCCGGCCTCCACAAAAAACCAGACCGATTCCTGGCCGTACCGGGGGTCCGGTTGGGCAGCGTAGGCCGAAAGCGGCGCCAACTCCTCGATGGTCGAAGTCTCGGCCAGAACCACGAAGAGACATCCTTCGGCCTCGGTCAGGTGGATTTTTTCACCAAAGTGGTAGCGGTCGATGTTCTCCTTGGCGGCCTCTTTTTGAGCCTTGGGCACAAAAAGCGACAGGCTCTCCTCCTCGGCGCCGACCCAAAATTCAGCTAGAACCTTCGCGTTGACCGAGAGAAAGAAGCTATGGAGTAAGGGCTCACCGGCTTTAGGGACGCGATTGGTGGTGAGGCGGTGGAAGAAGTCCACGCGATCGGAGCCTGTGACCTTGAGCAGACTCCACTCGGTGTCCTCGAACCAGCGTACGACGTGCCCGAGAGGTACGGTACTCAAATCTTCTAAGCCTTGAGCGCGCGAAAGGTTGAATTCACGCCGCGCCCTTCCCGTTTGATACGCCCTGTCTGAGCCAGATGCCGGCAGAGATAAAAAACCAGCGGCTCCTGGTCGTCGGCCCGTACCGCGGCGGCGAGCTCGGAGATGGAGAGCGAGCCTTGAGCCCTCTCCAACTGGTGCTGGATCAGTTTCTGCAGCTCCAAAGAGCTGGTGGCGGCCTTTTTTCCAGCCTCCACGCCGGGCTGATGGTAGGCGTTGATGTTGATGAGCTCCGCGTAGATGCCGACCGCGCGCTCGAAAAGCGCGATCAAGGCCGACACGTGGTAAGCCGTAACGTCGGCGATGGTCAAGGTCAGGCTGGGGCGGCCTTCCTCGGCCAGGGCGCTCCGGGTGCCCAGGAAAAAGGCGTTCAAGAAATCCTCGGTATAGATCCCTTCCTCGATCTCCACGGAGGAGCCACGGCGCGCCTTGTCCACCGCGATGAAGGTGACGAAGAAGTTACGCAGTCCGTCGCGCAGCTGTTGGACGTAAGCGTGCTGGTCGGTGGAGCCTTTGTTGCCGTAGACGGCGATGCCCGACTCCACCCGGTTGCCGTCCCGGTCGTGGGACTTGCCCAGGCTCTCCATCACCAACTGTTGCAGATAGCGGCTGAAAAGATCCAGGCGATCCTTGTAGGGGAGGACGACCATGTCTTTGGTCCCTTTGCCTTCGCCGATGTGATACCAAGCGGCGGCTAGAAGGGTGGCTGGGTTGCGCAGCGGTTCGAGGTCGCGAGTGACCAGGTCCATGTCGTGGGCGCCCCGCAGGAAATCGCGAATGTTGACGCCTCCCAGGGCGGCCGGAAGTAGTCCAACGGCGGAGGTGACGGAGGTACGGCCTCCCACCCAGTCCTCCATGGGGAAGATCTCCAGCCACTCGCCTTGCTCGGCGGTCTTATAAAGTTTGCTATCGTCACCCGTGATGGCCACGGCGTGGCTACCAAAGTGACGGCCCAGCGCGACGTAGGCGTTCTCCACTTCTAGCATGCCGTTGAGCGTCTCTGGAGTGCCGCCCGACTTGGAGGTGACCAGGATTAGGCTGGTGGCCAGAGTATCGGGCCCCAGCATGTCCAGCAAGGTCTCGATGCCGTCAGGATCGGTGTTGTCGAGAAAAAAGACGTCCATCGGCTGGCGGCTGTGGGCCAGAGCCTTCTCCACCAGTTGGGGACCCAGGGCGGAACCACCGATGCCGATGGAGATGACCGTGTCGAAGCGGTGCCCCTCGGGCGTGGTGATCTTACCGCTGTGGATGTCGGAGGCGAACTGCTCGATGCGGTTGACGGTCTGCTCGATCCTGTCCGTTAGGTCGGGGGAGGGGGCCAGGTGCGGAGCGCGCAGCCAGTAGTGGCCCACCATTCTCTTCTCGTCGGGATTCGCGATGGCGCCTTTCTCCAGGGCGTCCATGGCCTCGATGGCCCTGGAGAGCGGCCCGGACAGCGAATCCAGGATCGATTCGGTGACGCCGGAGGCGGATAGGTCTAGAGTGAATCCGACTTCGGGATATTCGTGATAGAGCTGACTGAAGGCAGCCCAGTCCGGGGTCAGATTGATGGCGGCGGGAAGGGTGGTGCTCACGATGGTGCCCTCTCTTTGGTTTGGGTTAGCTGAACAGCTTGGAAACGGAGAGATGGAAATAGTTACGCCGGATGGCCTCTCCTAACAGGGGAGCGACGGAAAGAACGGTGATCTTGCCCTGTTTGGCTTCGGCCGGGATGGGCACGGTGTCGGTCACGATCACCTCCTCGATGGAAGAAGCCTCGATGGCCTCGATGGCATCGCCCGCGAACAGGCCGTGGGTGGTGGCCGCGAAGACCCGGGCGGCGCCTTTGTCTTTGAGCATCTCCACAGCTTTTAAGAGGGTGCCTCCGGTAGAGATGATGTCGTCGACGATGAGCGCCGTCTTGCCTTCGATCTCTCCCACGAAGTCCATCAGCTCCACGGCCTCGGGGCGAGGCCGCCGTTTGAAGATGATGGCCAGTCCGCAACCCAGGCGCTCTGCGAACATGCGAGCTCGGCTCACGCCGCCGGCGTCCGGACTGACCACGACTAGATCCTCTTTAGGGATGCCTTTGTGGCGAAAGTACTCCACCACGATAGGCATGGCGATCAGGTTATCCACCGGAATGTCGAAAAAGCCCTGGATGGCGGCGGCGTGAAGGTCTACGGTGATGACCCGGTCGGCTCCCGCCACGGTGATCAAATTGGCCACCAGTTTGGCCGTGATCGGCTCGCGACCGGTGGTCTTTTTCTCCTGGCGGGAGTAGCCGTAGTAGGGCACGATCACCGTGATCGACTTGGCCGAAGAGCGGGTTAGAGCATCGCACAGGATCAGGAGCTCCATCAACGAGTCGTTGACGTTGCCGCATGTCGGCTGCACCACGAAGACCTCGGCTCCCCGGACATTCTCGTCGATCTGAACGCGGGTCTCGCCGTTGGAGAAATTCTTCACCAAGGCGTTACCGAGCGGAACCTCCAGATAGGAGGCGATGGCCGCCGCGAGTTGGGGATTGGAGTTTCCGGTGAAGACCACCAGATTCTCTCCCTCTAAAGTGGGGACTTCTTGAGACTCCAGGACCAACATCGGCGGCGCTCCTTCTACAGATTCCCTCGTCGGGCTTGCTCGCGCTCGATGGCTTCGAACAGGGCCTTGAAGTTGCCTGCGCCAAAACCTCGACATCCGCGACGCTGAATGACCTCAAAAAAGACGGTGGGACGGTCTTGGATGGGCCGGGTGAAAATCTGCAACAGATATCCTTCGTCATCTCGGTCCACCAAAATCCCGAGACGCTGGAGATCGGCGATGTTCTCTTTAATGGCGCCGATCCGCTCGTCCAAGTTTTCGTAGTAGGCAGGCGGGATGGTGAGAAACTCAAGTCCGTTGGCCTTGAGTTTGTCCACGGTGGCGATGATGTCGCCGGTGATCAGAGCCAGATGCTGCACCCCGGGGCCTTCGTAAAAGTCGAGGTACTCTTCGATCTGCGACTTTTTCTTGCCGGCGGCCGGCTCGTTGATGGGGAATTTGATCTTGCCCGTGCCGTTTTGCATCACCTTCGACATCAGAGCCGAGTAGTCGGTGGAGATAGCCTCGTCGTCGAAGTGGATAAGTTGGGAGAATCCCATGGTGTGGGCGTAAAACTTCACCCACTCGTTCATCTTGCCCAACTCCACGTTGCCCACCACGTGGTCGATCGCCTGAAGTCCGGCGTCGCCGTTGATCGGCTTTTCCTCGCGAGCCTCAAATCCCGGAAGGAAGGTACCGGCATAGGCGTGGCGCTCCACGAAGGTGTGGACGGTCTCGCCGTAGGTGGCGATACTGGCGGTTTTGACCGTGCCGTGCTCGTCACTGTGGACCTCGAGGTCCTTAACCTTCACGGCGCCTCTTTTGACGGTCTCTTCCAAACTCTTGGCGGCGTCATCGACTTCCAGAGCCAGTACCTTCACCCCGTCACCGTGCTTACGCACGTGCTGGGAGATAGGGTGGGAGCTATTCATCGCTCCGGTCAAAACCACGTTGATGTGGCCTTGCTGTAAAAGGTAGGAGGCGGATTCGCGATGTCCGGTTTCAGGTCCGCGGTACCCCTTGATGGTGAATCCGAGGACGTTGCGGTAGAACTGGGCGCTCTGGCGAGCATTGCCCACGTAGAATTCCACGTGGTCCATACGCTTGAGGGGGAGAAAATCTTCGACTTCAGTGGGAGTCTTGGTTTCTGTCTGCATAAAACCTCACGCTGTGGCTAGATTCGGCAGGTGCCTTTGCGGGGGAAGAGCCATGTCCTGCCGTTATCTGAGCCAACTCCGGTGTAACTTTTAGGTTGCTGGAAGAGCCGTGGGTTTCAAAGTTTGGGTTCTAGTCGAGAAGGTATAGTATACTCCTATGCTGGACATTGTGCGGGGATTTGTACCCTGGATTCTCTATTTCGTCTTTTCCGACCCCGAGAAAGCCAGGTTGGGCGCGGGACTGGCCCTGGGAGCTCTGGTTGTGCTGAACTGGCGCGGTTTGGTGGGGAAGAAGATCTTAGATTGGATCACGCTGGTCTTTTTTCTCGCCTTGGTCGGGGCTCTCTCTTTTGGAAACGCTGAGCTGGTGGCGAAGTATGCCTTCGTGGCGGCTGGACTAACCTTAAGCCTGACCGCTCTTGGTTCGGTGGCGTTAGGGACACCTTTCACCCTTCAGTACGCCCGCGAGAGCGTGCCCGAGGAACATCAGAGCTCTCCCATCTTCTGGACCATCAACAAAGTGATCTCGAGCTTTTGGGGGATCATCTTCCTGCTTCAGTCGGTCTTCGCGCTTTTGTATCTCGACCACATCGGTAGCGCCACTTTGATGAACGAAATCCTACCCAACGTGCTGACGGTTGCCGCGGTCATCTTCACCGCTCGCTTTCCAGAATGGTACATGTCGCGTATGAATAAAGGCCGGTAGGGACTATTCGGAGGCTTGAGGCCACCTCTCAGGACTGCCCTTCGACCAACCGATTAGCCACCACGATGAGCTTCGCTATTATTGGGACGCCACCGAGGCGTAGTTTCGCCGCTGAACAGTCCGGTCAGCACAAAATGATCCGCTTCCCGTGGAATCACCACTTTAGAGGTCTTCCTTGCGTGAGTTCTTGACGACATCGGTCTTACTGGTGATTACCTGTGGCAAAGGAGAAGGGCTGAGGAAGGGCGGTTCCGGCCTCTACACCTGAAGGGAAAAAGTTAGCGTACAATTTTTGACAAATTCTTTGGCGACCCGCTTTCGAGGAGCAGATTTTCACAAATCGGTAACATCGAAGAGAAGAAATAGGATGTTTGGTGAGGTCGAGAGATTAGTCTTCTCCTATGCAAATCGCCAGCAGCAGCACCATCGCCAGGAACCGCCCCGTCACGACCGTCGAAGCAAGAACGCCCCGCAGACGAGCCGGTTCTGCTCTCCTGAGCCGTGTCAGCGAGACCGTTCGCCAGGCTTTAGCTTACAGCACCGGCCAGACGCTGGTGAGAAACGGCCGGTTCGGCTCGACCCGCCAGAGCGGCTCGGCCACCCAGCTGTTGGGTAGCTTTCTCGGTGAGAAGGCAAGAGGAGCTAGCCCGTCGCCCAGCCTTAGCCAACGCGAGCTACGCGCGCGCTACAGCCAGACCCATGGCCAGCAGTTCGCGCGCCTCAGCCCGCAACAGCAACAGCAGTTCCTGAGACTGGCCGAAAGCACGCAGCAGGGCGGCCTCCCGCCGGCACATCTGGAACAGCTGCTGAGCTCGGGCCGCCTGATGGCGCGTGACCGTCAGGGCGCGACCGTGCTCGCCCACCTCGACCGGCTGTCCCGGCAAGAACTGCAGCCCGGCGTCGACCGCCAGCAGGCGGTCCGAGACCTGGCTCAGAACCTGGCCGACCCCCAATCCTTCAATCAGGACCAGCAAGGCACGTGCACGGTGACCTCCATCGGTCGCGAGCATGCTCGGACCAACCCCGCCGACTTCGCCCGAGTGACCACCGACTTACTTTCGCGCCAGGCGCGCACGGTGGGCCAGGACTGCTCGGTGATTCCCTCGGCCCAGCTGGACCTGTCCTACCCGGATCCTAGAGACCGAACCCAGGTGGAGAGAGTCTACCAGGACACCATGATGGAGTACGGCAACGGTGCCGAGCTTACCTATAACTCCTCGCTCGATCGCCACGAGCGAATCGACCGGACCGTCAACGGAGGCTGCCACTACGCGGAGAGTGCCGGCACGGGATTGGCCAGCCATCAGTCGGCTCGAGTCATCTCCGCTATGCTGGGACGACAGGTGGAGAATCATTCCTACATCGACGGGCCCACCAGGCTGCACCGCCTCTACCACAGAGCCGAGTTCGAGGGACGTCTGGGCCAGTTCTCCAGCCGCGACCAGCGCATGCAGGTCACTTTGCGCTGGGATGGCCAAAGCACTCACATGCTCAACGTCATCCGGATCGAAGGAGACTATGTGTACCTCGACAACCCCTGGGGCTACGGCGAGAACGGAGTGAGCGGACCGCAAAGAACCCTCCAGGGCCAGGGAGGCCAGAGCAAGATGCGCCTCGATGACTTCTATGCCGCTCTGGTCGAGTACCACGCGCTACGACCCGCCAGCTGACCCCGGCAAATCGCTGTCAAGTAATTTTCTCTCCTCTCAAGAGTTCGTAGGCGCTTTCTAGGAAGGGTCGACATCGCGGAATTTGGAACTCACTGGGCCTATGCGAAATCTGACTCACTACGTTGCCGTCGGCGCCCTGTCCGCCTTTCTTTTGGGTGGATGTGAGGTAGTAGTGGCGATGAGAGCTTCGTCGTCACGGGTGCCGACGCGCCCGCTGTCTCGTTCCAGTTGGATCGCTCCACGGTTTTCTTTGAAAGCCAGCTCGATGACGGTCCCGAGATAGCCTTGGACCTCGGTGAGGTCGCGATCATGCAGTCCGATGACGGAAGCGACCGGCTTGACGATAGCGGAACCGCTTGGACGGACGAGCTTTTGATGGTGGCCCCCGCAAGTGGGCCTATCACCCTTCTCTGGATTCTCCCTTCCTCAAGAGCCTGTCCTTATACGAAGACGATGGTGAATTGATCCAAGAGCTAACCAATAGCGAACAAGGTACCGTCGAGTTGCGGGAAGGCGCTCGCTACAAACTTGTCTTTGAAGACAACGGCGCCACGGTCAGCGCCCAGACGGACGAGATTCAGGAAGGCGCCTACGCGGTGAGCTTTTTGAATCAGTCGGACCAGCCTTTCTTGAACGTGGGTCAGAAGTTGGTCGACGCGCCACCTTAAACTCAGTGATGTCAGTCTCCCGGCGTTCCAGGCGAACGAAAATTTTGGCATCCCGGCTCACCTCACGATTCAGAGGTTGATACCATGGTAGCTCTCGAGCCGTGCCGCATGGCGCGGGATCCTTCCACTTTGTTGTTGAAAGAGAATTCGTGCTGACCATGGACGTGAACCCATTCCTGCTACAACTCCGTGGTAGTCGTAGGATTCTGCTAGCTGGTGCCGGAGGTGGCTACGATATCTATTGCGGGCTACCGCTCTATGCCTACTTGAAAAATCAGGACAAAGAGGTCTTTCTGGCCAGTCTAGCCTTCAGTCCGCCAAACCCCAGCTGGGGTAAGATTTTGAGTCCAGGACTTGTCGAAATCAGTACGCCCAAGACGCGTCCCCCCCGAATCGGAGCTGAGGCCTGTCTGTGCAGTTGGTTCGATTCGCGGGGAGAGGAGATTCCGATCTACTGCTTTGGAGCCGACGGCGCCCAAGCGTTGCTGCGTCACTACCAGTTTCTCAAGGAACACCTCGAGCTCGACGCACTGGTGCTAGTCGATGGGGGAACCGATAGTGTAATGCGAGGGGATGAGCCTGGGCTGGGTTCTCCCGGTGAAGATGTCGCTAGCTTGGCGGCGATCCATCAACTGAAACTTCCCGTGCGCCTTCTGGCGTGTTTAGGATTCGGGCTGGATGCTCATCATTACGTTTGCCACGCCTACGCTTTGGAAGCAGCAGCCGAGCTTACCGCCAGCGGAGACTTTCTAGGCGCCTTTTCCTTGCTTCCCCACATGCCTGAGTTTCAGTTCCTGGCTGACGCCGTGGAGTACACAGCCAGGCAGGAAGAAGCGCGGCCTAGTATCATCGCTGGGTCGGTCGTGCTTGCCGGGCAGGGAAAGTTCGGTGATCATCACGCCAGTGATCGGACCAAAGGCAGCACCATGCTGATCAACCCTCTGATGTCGATGTACTGGTGCTTCCAGGTTGACGGTCTGGCTCATCGCTGCCTATACATGGATCGCATCAAGGAAACTCGTAGTCGCGGAGAGGTCACTGTCGCCATCAGCCGTTTCCGCGAGACCGTGCAGGTAAGAGATTGGATGAACCTGCCCTTTTAGAGCTTCGGAGGCCTTGGAAATCCGTCGACATCAGGGAGTGCCGGTGACGAGAGATTAGCTTACGGGCGCGCTAGATCCTGAAAGTTCGTCCCTCTTCCGTAAGACTACGGAACTTGAGTGAAAACGCCCGGACCTACCCATAGTTATCAGAGCTATCGCGATAGTGTTCATCGGTGAAACAGACCGACGGTGTAGGGGCTTGTTGTGGTCCACTGGGTTTAACACTCCTTTGACGCATCCTTGGTAAAGTCTCGTTACAAGCTTACGAGAGGTCACTTTGAATGCACATCACCAGTCACAAAACGCTTGGTTACAGCAAATTGCAAGCCGTCGATGCCGTCTCCCGTGACCAGGAGCTGACTCCACAGCCTGCCGAGCCGAGCGACATAGTGTCATTGGCCCGTGGAGTGTACGATTTCTCCAAGGGGCAGGTGATCGGCACGACACCCATCCTCGGTACGCTGCGGGCATTTCAGGACATCCGGAAACGCGAGGCGACTGAGAACGTCGCGCTAGTCGAAATCGCCAACATAGTGGCAGCCGGAGCCAACGGTTTTGGCACGTTCAAGATTGCGGAGGCCCTTTTCACGGGCGGCTCCCTCCTTCCCGGGTGCGCGGCCCTATTTATCGCCGGTCTGGGGATGGGCATCGCTCATTCGGCCAGCAGAGAAGTCGCGACGGCAACCGCCTAACCCCGATGGACATGACACACTAGAGCGCACGGTGTCCGGGTAGACCTGTTCTGGACGGCTGACCTGGTCACCCCGCACCACCGCCATGCCGGGGATACCGTTGCGTTGCATCGCATGTCTCGTATCGGACGGCTGTCCAGGCTTACCTGCCTGGCCTTACTTTCGAGCGGTCCGACTACTCGTCGGGATTTACCAAAATCACAGAAACGGAGTCTCCTCGTGCCTTATCAATGCCGATGGCGCCGGAGACCGCTCCTTCCAGGTCGGCTTTTCGCATTTCACTTCGCGATGACGTGGGCTGCTGGGGTATAGCTCGCTGCTCAGTGCCGAGAAGAAAAGGACGCCCCATCTGAACGACGACAGCGGTCACGACGATGGCCAGTACTAGAAACCAGGTATGGGTCTGGGACTGTTTGACAAGATAAGACATAGACACTCCTGTGCGTTGGTAAGAATTGGACCGGTTCCTTTCCTGATTATGACGACTGACCCAAACCTGGCTCCTACCGTCAGGTTACAAGAAGGTTAACAGACAACACCGAGTGACTTGACTCGTGGCCAAGAGTCGAGAAGAAGGCAAGGGTTTTCCGGAACGGAAGTTGATCGAGCAGTTATCACCTATGGAGCCTCTTGATGTACCTACCTTCCTATTTTGAAGAATCGAGCACCGAGGTGATTCATGAACTGATCTCCCAGTATCCCTTGGGTATTCTCTTCACCAACGGAAAGAATGGACCCGACGCTAGCCACCTACCTTTTGAGTTGAGAGGTCAACAGGGCTCCCTAGGCGTGCTTCATACTCACGTGGCTAGAAAAAATCCGGTCTGGCAAGAACTCTCCGACGGAGAGACCGTCCTGGTAGTCTTTCGCGCTGGAGACGCGTACATCTCGCCCAACTGGTACCCGAGCAAGCACGAACTTCATCACCAAGTTCCCACCTGGAACTATAGGGTGGTTCACGCTCATGGCAAGGTCACCGTTCGTGACGACGAGCGCTATGTGCGAGGTGTGGTGGCCCGACTGACTCGGACTCACGAAGCCTCCCAACCTGAGCCTTGGAAGATGCGGGACCTCAACGAGGAGGCCATGGCGAGTATGCTCAAAGCGATCGTCGGACTGGAGATCGAGATCACGAGTCTAGTGGGAAAATTTAAGCTTGGTCAAAATAAAGGGGAGCGAGACCTTCGTGGCGCCGCGGAAGCTTTGCTCGCTCAAGGAGAACAGGTGATCAGTGAGGCTATGCTCGCTGTTCGAAACGACGTTGATGAGGAGTTGCTGGTTGATGAAGAGTCGTAGTTTCGCAATGAGTGCCGAGTCCTGGCTTGTCGCGGGCGGTCGCCCCCGCGAGCTCGGCTCGCCTTTGAACGTTCCACTGATACCCGCCTCCAATTTTATCCTTGGGGAAAACCGCGCCTACTCCCGAGATGACGGAACCCCAACTTGGGAGGCTTTAGAGGATCTGGTGGGCGGTCTAGAGTTGGGTCGTTCGATAGCTTTCGCTTCCGGTATGGCAGCGATCGACGCTGTCTTCGATCAGCTGACAGTCGGCTCCGTGGTGGCGCTCCCGGATGATTGCTATCAAGGCGTTGTGGGACTCGCCGAGGCGGGAGTCCGGAGAAGAGGCTGGAAACTCCACCGGATCGCAGTCGTTGATACCACCGGCTGGATTCAGGCTTGCGCCGACGCCGACCTCATCTGGCTGGAGTCGCCCTCGAACCCGCTTTTGACGGTGGCGGATCTCGAGGCGATTTGCACCGCTCCACGCAAGCCCGAGACCATCGTGGCGGTGGACAACACTTTCGCGACACCCTTGAATCAGCAGCCGCTGGAGTTGGGAGCCACGGTCTCTCTCCAGTCCGCGACCAAGTTTCTTGGCGGTCATTCCGACCTGCTGGCGGGCGTGGCTACCACCCGGGATGAGGCGCTTTGGCAAGCTCTTCGTACCTCGCGCGAATTGGCGGGAGCCACTCCGGGCACTCTGGAGTCGTTTCTCGCCGTGCGCGGGGCGAGGACCCTGGCGGTCCGTTTGCAGCGCGCTCAAGAGACGGCGATGATTCTCGCCGAGAAGTTGGAGAAGCATCCCCTGGTCACCAGGGTGCGCTATCCCGGCTTGCCCTCGCATCCTACTCATGACATGGCTAGGCGATGGCTCAAAGGCTTTGGAACGATCATCTCTTTCGACCTTGGTGAGGGAGCGGACTTCGCCGACGAGGTCTGTCGAAAGGTCAAGCTCATCCACCACACCACCAGCTTAGGAGCCGTCGAATCCACGATGGAGCGAAGAGCGGCGGTACCCGGGCAAGGCCACATTCCTCCTTCACTTCTACGTCTCAGCGTCGGAATCGAGGACGCGGGAGATCTATGGGAAGACCTCGATATCGCCATCCGGTCAGCGGCGGCAGTGTGATTGGGCGACTGCTGCGCCATCAAGACGGAGGCACGGTCTCCCACTGAGGAGTGTCATCGGCAAGGGTGTAGTAGTCGCCCTTCTCGCGGGTGTAGACGTGCACGTGGGTTATGGTTTCGGTGGGCTGGTCAAAGGCGCCCATGGCGACTCCGATCCACTCTCGCTCGGTGGGATCCCAAAATAGTGACGAGCCGCAGCGGGAGCAGAAGCCTCTGCGCACGTTCTTGATGGATGACGGGTACCAACGGAGAAGCTCGGAGCTATCGCCAAGCTTGAAAGCGGATTTAGGGACATCGCTAGAGACGAAGTAGTGGCCCGAGAACTTTCGACACTGGGTACAGTGGCATGCGTCCGGTGCGGGAAGTTCGTCCAGCTGGACCGTGAAGGTGATGGCGCCACAGGCGCAGGAGCCGTTGAACATGCTTTAGGAATTCTCAATTCGATTCGGGGATGCCTGGTTCTTGACCAGACTGTAGCTTAGTCATAGACTAACTATATGCGAGAGGTCACGATTCACGAAGCTAAAACTCACCTTTCCGCTTTGATTCGTGCCGTTGAGTCTGGCGAGACAATTCTACTCAAGCGCGGGACCACAGCTGTGGCCCAGATCGTTCCAGTGCCCAAAAGCGAAGAGAAGCGCCCCCTCGGGCAATGGAGTGGGAAGCTCTCTATCTCTCCCGATTTTGACGACCCCATGCCGCCAGAGTTCACGAAATTCTTCGAATGAAGCTCCTTCTCGACACGCATGTCTGGCTCTGGGCTATCAGCGAGCCTTCTCGGCTTGGGCCTCGGACACGTGAGGCGCTCCAATCTTTTCAGACCAGTGTTTACTTATCAGCCGTTTCTAGCTGGGAAGTCGCTATAAAGTGGAGACTCGGAAAGCTGGAACTCCCGGCACGTCCTGGGGAACTAGTGAAGGATAGCTTGAGGACCAACGGCTTTCTCCGCCTGGATATTTTCCACGAACACGGATGGAAAGTCGCGGACCTTCCCGACCATCACAGAGACCCGTTCGACCGCCTACTGGTTGCTCAGGCAGTGTGCGAAAGATTGACTTTACTCACGGCCGACGCGCTGATCACGGCTTATCCATGTCCTGTGATGTGGGCTCTAGATTAGACTCTTTGGTTCCACTTTCGCTGGGTTTCAGGACTAAGCGGAGACAAGCCCCCTGCGGCGAAACGCGGATTTCATGAAAAGAGCTTTGCTTCGAACCTACACTCTGGCGCTACCCATTCTCCTCTTCTGCTTTTCCGGAACTGCTATCGCTCAATCGAAGACCTTCGACATTACCTCTTACAAGGCGCCCCAGGGATGGAAGGAAACGAAGAGCGCCGATTCCGTCATCTACACGAAAGAAGAGGCGGACGGAAGCTCGACCATGATGTGTTTGTATCGCGGTATCCAGGCAAGCGACGACTCGCGAAAGAACTTTGATATCGCATGGCAAAGTCTGGTGCGTGAGACGCTCGGCCTCGCGGTCTCTCCTCAGATGGAGGCTCCGGATCAGCATCAAGGCTGGAACGCGCTCGCCGGGCACGCGTTTTATGAGCACGAGGGGACGAAGAGCGCCGTCATTTTGGCTACTTACACTCGTGGGAATAGCCTGGTTAATCTGGTCATCGTGACCAATGCCGCCGGACACCAAGAAGCGATAACGGCATTCAGTGACTCTTTCTCTTTCCAGGCACCAGCCACATCATCCCAAGTGGCTAAGCAGCCCATTCCAACTGTAAAGAGTTCAGAGCCCGCTCCCGAGGTCTGGATGGTCAACCGTCTGAAGCTCAAGGCTGCTCAAGGGCGTACGGAAATGGGACAGGAATGGGTGGCCTTCTACCCTAATGGAGACTACTTTCCATATCTTCCCGAGGGTGGCTTTTACAACTTTGATCCCCAACGTAGCGGGCAGAGTTGGGGCAAGGCGGTTCGTTCCGGCAACAGCGTCCAGGCGACCTCAAGCTACGGTAATATCACCTTTGTGGCAAAGAGCGCCAACGAGATGGAGAGCCCCAACTACACTTCCAGCACCTGGTATCGTTGCCAGTCGGTCGACGGCTTGCGACTCGAGGGCACCTACACACCCGACCTCGACTTTTATAACAACATCAAGAGTGGAGTCCTACCGCAACCCAAGCAGCCCCCTGTCATCCATTTCCGCAAGGACGGCACCTTCTTTAACGAGGGGATTTCTTATGCCAATGTCACTCGTGATATGACAGCGGCTCTTGGCCACGGAACCTATCAGATCAAAGACTTCTCGCTCATTATGAACTGTGCTGGAGGGCGCCAGGTTCAAGTCAGCTTCAGCGGGATCAAATCCACCGACCCGAAGTCGAACCCGGAGAGTTACTTCATCAATGGCCTGCTCAACTATCGGCTCAAATAGGCTAGGAGCTTCGACTTGGGAAATGATAGTCCGCTACTTGAACCTCATGATGCCGGAGGCTAGTGCGTGAGAGTTCGAGCCATTCCGTCGGGCATGTCGGTGACCTTCTGAAAGATCGTGGTTTCACCGTCCTGAAGAAGAGTTAGCTCATCAGCCGAGATTGTGAAAGTCCTCTGGAAATCACCCTTGGGGCGGATGCCGACCTGTCGTAGTGAATCTCCCTCCACGGTACAACGGGTAATACGGTGGGTGGCCTTCTTGCCTTCTTTGATAAAAGTAACGTTGAGCCCGGAGTGGGTGAAAACTTCCGCCTTTTTCCAGGTGTCCTCAGCTTGGCCTTTCTCGAGCCACAGACCCAGGAGTTTCGGCTCGAAGTCCCCGGGTTGTCGTGTCAGGACCATATCTCCCCCGTCCCTGAAGATTCTCAGCTCGGGTTCCTTATCTCCCGCGAAGCGCGCCATACCCGCTGTCGCCCAGGCCTGGTGAGAAGCATAGATGTTTTCACTAGATACCATAAGGACGTGTCCCTCAGATATGAGGTCCCATTTTCCCAGCTGGAAAGCTTCGAACTTCTTGTCACCGATGTTGTCGATGCCTTCGCTTACTATCACTCCACCTGGGAGAAAATCCCGCACCCAATCGCTTTTCATGTCGGTGCGCTTACCCTCGCCGATCGGGGAGTTCGACTTATATTGAATATAGGCGGTCTGTTTCCAGGCTCCCAAAATTTTCTCTTGGGGGTCGTTGCTCTTGCGGGAACAGCCCGCGAGCATAATCATCCCCAGGACCGTCACCAGAAAAAAGGATCGAATTGAAATTAACACCTTCTATTTCCTATCAAGCTGTATTTCGTTGGGTGCGGGTTGGAAGTCTCAGCGACGCGCTCTACACACGATATCCAAGCGGGTTCAGTCCAGTCTCTCGACCGTGTAAAGTTTTCGACTTCCAACCGGAACTGAGGCGCCCTCTTCGCTCGATGCCGGGAAGTTTGAGCAAAGTTTCACGCACGATTTTCAGAAACGGTCAAGCAGCTGTGAGACTGAGGCTTAGCTTTTGGCCATGAAAAGCCCGGTACCCGCGATCAAGAGGACATAGCCGAGCAGCCAGGCGGGGAGCAAGAGGTATCCGACGAGGAGCCAGACTGGGGGCATGACGAAGCCAAGGATGGCAAGCAAAAAGATGATGCCGATACCCTTCCAGAGATAACCATAGACCTGTACGAGCTGGGAACCCGAGAGGTTGACAGTTTGTGCTCCGGTAGAGATGGTCGTGGTCTGCTCGGCAAAATGTTGCGCGGTGCCTCCGAGGTAGAGCAGAAAGAAGATTGAACTACCCAATCCTACCAACCCCATAGTCATCATGACCATCGCGATGGTGTTCATCGAGGAGAAGACTCCCAAAAAGAGCATCCCGCTTAGAACCAAGCCGATGACGTCGCATGAGAGTGAGGTTCGCAGAGGGCTATCTTGTCCAGTGAGCTGAGCGGGCGCGGTAGCTAGGAACTTCCCCACGAGGGTCAGACAGATGGCTAAGGCCGATGCCACCAGCGAGGAGAGCAAACCCCCATAGTAAAAGGTGTTTAGAAGAATCCCGCCGATAATGAGAAGATGCCCCCCGAGAGCGAGTTGGCGTGAAGTTTTGTCCATGGAAAACCCCCTGAATTTAGAGTACTTATTCAACATAGGACTAGTAGCTAGTGTGGGCAATTATAAATTGCGAGTGTATTTGTAACCCCAGGGGCGTCAGCTGGCTTATGTGCGACCTGAGCAAGGACTTTGCAGAGGCTGGCCCATGGCGACCTTCCGTATGAATTTAGTGTCCTCCAACATCGTTGGCGGGATAGAGACGAGGTGAAAGATGACATCGAATCATGTGCTCAAGGCAGTCGTTACCGACCACGGGGTCAAGCAAGTCGCCGCACGCTTGGGCCTTTCCACGTCTTTAGTCTACAAGTGGTGCCAACCCAAGGATGGGCCTGAATCCTCGGGAGCGGACAATCCTCTGGACCGATTGCAAAAGCTGATGGAGGTGACAAACGACAACCGGCCGGTAGAGTGGCTTTGCCAGGCGCGAGGAGGATTTTTTGTCATGAATTCAGTGTGTATGGATAGTCACCAGGGGGCAATTCTGGAGGTCACCCAAAAGCTATTAAGAGAATTTTCCGACCTGCTCTCAGCGATCTCGTCCAGCTATGCCGATGACGGTAGCATCGACTCCTCGGAGGCGAAAGACATTCGCCGGGCCTGGGAAGAGCTGAAATCTCTAGCCGAGCAGTTTGTACAGAAATGTGAGGACGGCATCTACGAGCTTCCTCAACAAGAAAATGGAGCCACCTTGGAAACGAGATAGTATGGCCAGTCCTTCTCTAGCGAGGGGCCTCTCAAGCCACGGCTCTTCCACTGCAAGATTTCTCCAGGCCCGTTGGAAAGCTAAGACTGGGCCTTGGAGAGCACGGCGAGATGCGTTGTGCTATCAACGGCCTAAGCACGCCGGGGCTTAGATGATCTCGATGCAAAGGAGCCGCTGCTTTTGAGGGTCGAGATCGACGATGCAGATTCCAAGGCTGGTGTCTTGAGAGATCGACTTCACACCGCGCGCGGTCAGGTAGGGCACGAACTTGACGTCGGCTACCAGCATTTCCGGACGCGTCGTTTCGTAGACGAATGAAGTTTCAAGCTGGGAGGCTATCCCCGGGGGGAGTTCTGTCATCTCGGAGAGAGCTTTCCGACAGAGGTCGAGGTAGGGCGGTTGCAGGAGAGTGCGTGAAGCGACTTTGGAGGCGACAGCGCGCACAGCGCTCACAGGATCCGAGGTGGACACCGCTTGAACCATCTCCTGGAAGTGGTCTTCGGGCCATACGGCCGCAAGCCCTAAGGCAGCCATTCGGACCGCGATCACCGGATGAGTGAGGCCTTCAGCCACAAGATCGAGTCGGTAACCGGGAAAGCGGGTGAGACCTCTCAAGACCGGCTCGAGAACACGAGCCCACTTCCATCTCTGTGGACACAGTCCCAACTCGAAAGCGGGGCCTCCCGGCTCGGGATCGATCTGAACTCGTTCGAACAGATCGACTCGAGACAGAAATGGCGCGGTCTCTTCCCAGGCAACGTAGTCTTCGGGAGCTTGGACTAGACGATTCTCCGCTAGGATATCGAGATCATGACCTGTGCCTCGAGCCACCATCCAGCCCTGACGACGTTCGAACCCGTCCTCCGATTCCAGAGCTGGTAAAATAAGCTCGGACCAATCTTGCTCCTCGGCATTGGGGTTAAGAAAGTAATGGGTAATCAGAGTAGGCTGCTTGAGAACCTTTTCACGAAAGGTGCTATGGTCTCCGTAGGCTGCCGCCACCAGAGCGGCCCATCGTGGCCGGGTCAGCAGGGCCTCTTGAAGTTCGGGTTTGCTGGTCCAGAGTTTGGCCGCACCTCCCAAAAAACGACGCTCATTGAAGTCACCGGTACGTCCGAATTTCCAGATCGGCAATTGTAGGGACGGGAATCCAAACGCGAGCGCAAGTTGGATCTTCTCCGATGTGGGAGCCTTGAGAAACTGGGCCACGATGGCGGTTTTCTCCGGCCCTTGGAGAATGCGAAGGAGATCGCGATAGTCTTGGTCGCGATTAGGGGAGTACCTCGAGATAATCCCGAGCGAGTATGGTGTGAATGCGCCGTTGCGAGCCAGAATTCGCGTTGCTTCCAGGTCTTCGGGTTCAGACAGAAAGAGGAGGAAGAGAAGACCGACGGTCACCTCTTCTCTTCGAGTTCCGCGACGGACCAAATGGCGAGCCGCTTCTCGACAACGGTAACGGTCTCGCGGGCTCAGGAGGCGGCAGAGTTGACGCGCCCAAGCCTTTTGCCCAGCCACATGACCGAGCCACGCAAAAGTATCGAATTGGTCAGCCGCTGAATTGACCATGTCAACGGCCAACGGATGCTGGAGCTGGGAGCGAAACCGACGTCGGCGGTTACGAAGAGAGAGCCCGTGAGCATAACCTCCATTTTCCAAAAAGGCTTGAGTGTCGGGTAGCTCCAGGGGATGAACCGCGTGGTGACGACGTAGAAAGTCGAGGAGAGGCTCATCTGGCATACCTCAGAGAGACCAGGAGTGACGCCGGAAAACTCATCGGGTCATACTCGCGATCAGGGCTCGGAGTAGGCCGCTAACGTGGAGGTAGAATACCATCCGCGACGAGGGGGGGCAAGTCAGGTCAACGTATCCACCCCAAACAAGCGGGAATCAACAATGCTCCCAGCCCGGCTAACACTCCGGCGCCGAGCGAGGCGGTGAATCGTCCCTGACGGGCTCCCATTTTGGCCCCAAGGCTGGCCATGCAGCAGGTCAGAAGCCAAGATACAGCCGCCGCCGTCCCATAGAAACCTAGAAAGATGAGTAGACCGACGCCGACCATCAGTCCCCCTCCTGATGTCGGCGCATTCGAAATCCCGTTGAGAGCAAGGATAAAGAGGATACAGATTCCGAGGAACATTCCGACCCCTGTGAAAAAGAACGCACCCGCTCCGGCACTAGCCGCGCGTTCGATTCCGCGTCCCTTAGGGCCATAACCCGACGCCGCGCCGAAGGCGGCAGGCAAGGAGGCGGCCAATAGCACAATAAGCCCATACAGTACACCGCGAGGGAGCCGCTGGGTCAAAGGTTTGGCTCTCTCTTTCTTTTGAGAAGGTTTGAGCGGGCGCTCCACGCCGAGTCGGATACTGGAGGCCAACATCTCCCCCTCGCTTGCTTCGATAGGTTTTTCTGAGTAAAGGGCAAGACCAGCGAGGCCTTGTTTGGCTTCGAAAACAAGGAGGCCGATATAACCGCTGTCTTGTCTCCCACCGGACGATTCCGTGATCAGAAAAAGCGCGGGATGTCCATCCACGATCACGGATGTCGATTGTGCTTTCGTGAAGTCGTAGGGGGAGGCCGTCACGAGGTTTCCAAAGCGACGAGCGCGGCTCTGCAGATCTCCATCTAACTGAGCATAGTCTTGCTGTGTCTTTCGCAGTAGGGCGCGTGCCGAGTCAACTCGCGCGGGGTCCGGCTTCGCTTTGACCGTCCCTGGAAGCAGCTTGCGGGCACTTTCTACCTGCTTCCAGAGTGTATCGAGCTGGGCTTGGTCCGGTGGCACTTGATTGAACTGGATAGGGTGCAATCGGTAAAGGAATTGTGAAGTCGAGTAAGGACCTGAGGTGTCGAGGACTTGCAGAGCTGTGGCCATCTTCTCCGCCATCCTGGTGCGTGGGTCCACTCGTCCCTCGAACACCCGCATGCGGAGCTTTCGTTTCTCATACCACTCGCCACCCTTGTTCTCCCAAGAACCGGATACTTGGTAGGCGAAATAGTCGTTGGCTCCACCAGCGACGGCTTCTTGAGGAGGCGTCGGGGAGCAACCTGCCAGAGTGAGAAGGAGTATGAGGAAAAGGATAGGAGTACGCACGGGGAAATTTTATCAAAGATTCGCGCGCCTCCGGTAGGGTCATATGCCCTGGCCCTCTGCCTATATCCACATCCATAATATTTTGCATAATCTTGGCGGCGAAAGCCGAAGGCGTTCCCACCGGACAAAACCTGTGCGGAGTACGCTAGCTCTTGATTGCTCTTTATCGGAATCGAAGCCAAGGCATTCGAATGCCTAAGTCGAAGGCTCAAGCGTTTGAGCCAGACCGACAACAGAGATGTCGAAGGTTGCTTTGGGAATTTACTATGCCACCTTGCGAACTCCCGACCTTGTGAAAAGTCGGCATTGGTATCTGCAAGCTGCTCTTCAAGGCGACGGTTGGGCGATGTATGAGATCGAGTTTAGCCTGCTTCTCGGAGAGGGAGGGGATGCTGATCCACTCAAGCCATCGAGTGGTTGGAGAAAGCGGCCTCCATCAACACCTGGTGTACCGAGGACGCTCGGCGTTTGCTCGGCGACGTGTACGATGATGGACTCTTTGGTGTACCGAGAAATCCGAAGCGTAGTGAATACTGGCGCTGCCTGTCCCCGTGGATTTGGAGTAGCTCTAGCAAACTCGCTCGCCACGCGAGGTCGTGGCGGCTCCGTCCTGACTTATGAATCCGACTCGAGAAAGTCCAGGGTAGTGGAGGCTCCCATAGTGGACGCGCGCCGAGTAATACCTCCACCGGAGTCGAGGATCAGGATGGTGGGTATGGATTCGACCTCGTAGCGCCGAGCGGCGGGATGATTCTGGGACTGGTCCACATCGAGTAGGACGGGAAGGTAACGAGATTCGGCGAGCTGGCGAACCGCCGGATCAGTCCATACCTCGTGCTTCATAACCTGACACGGGGGACACCAGGCGGCCGTGAAGACCAGTAGGACAGGTTGACCTGTCTCGCTTGAGGCCGAGAGCGCGGTGGTCAAGTCCTCGCGCCAGGCCACGCTTCGACCAGCGGGAATGGGCGGGGAGAAGTGTTTGTAATACAATCCCTTCAGGGCTGGCCAGAGAAGCCAGGCCAAGCAAATCACCAGAAGCAGATTGACCATACGGCCCGACATGGAAGGAGTCTTCATCTCGCTTTTGAGAACCTTGCTTTCTTACCACGGTTCCCTTTGGCCCTCCCCACATAGATGCAGTCACCCAGCTTTATAAATAGAGGAACGTTTCAGATGTATCGAGCGATCTCGGATGAGTAGACACGGAAACGGCAATGCCCTCGATTGGTCAAGAGAAAGATGAGCAACTTTAAGCTCAAGCGAGAAAATAACCGTTCATAACCTCTCGATCTAGAGGTAACCTTCATCGACCGCGAGGCGGCGTGAAATATGGACGAACCGCCTTAATTCAGGGTCATTGGATCTAGCTCACGAACACCGCCCAGTCACCTTGCTCCTCACCACTTCTGTCAGCTCGGGTCCTGTAAACTCGGATTCCGTAAGCAACCCCATCTCCAGAACTTCGGCCGTCGTTACCGCATCGTCTTTCTCCACCGAGAGAACTCGTCGCACCTGGTCGAGCATGACGAAAAGTTCGGGGCTTGCCGCGCAGCGCAACTCGGAGCGATAGGAAGTGCCCTCGGTATCCACTTCACCGTGCCAAGCTCGGCGGCCAGGGTTAGCTCCGGCAGACCTTGCAACCTCTGAGTGACCCGACGGCACTCTCTGGCGACCGGCGCACTCAACCCCAACATCGAAGTGGCGTAGTGAATCGCCGAGGAACAGCTATGCTTCTTATAGCCCTTTGATTCGTGCATGGCCAAAAGACAGCGACCCCACGACCAACCTGTAGGCCGTTAAAGTTCCCACAGCCTTGCGGGCCAGTTCATGAACGTCCTCGGGACCGAGTTTGAGAAGGACGGAGAGACGCCAGTGAGCAGGATTAATAAAGTGAATTTCATGCACTCATTCTGGATAAAGCTTCTAATAAGTCAAAGTCTAGGCACCGGAGAAAACAGCTTGGTGAAGACACCTTTGGTGCTTGTGAGATGCCTTCCGTGACTCGAGACAAATCGAATGAAATAGAAGGTCGAAAACCCGATTCAAACTTTGGAGTAGCCCTATCAGACGAACAACTCGCCACGCGAGGTCCGGCATCACTCGTAGTGAGTAGGTCACCCGCGTAGCTGCTTCGCCCTGCAGCTCAAACCATTATACCCCAAACATCGGCCGGTAGAGTACCGGGTGAAAAGTCGAGGCATGGTTATGAACGAGAGTTGCAAAGGATCTACTGGGGGTAGAGAGAAGTCTCGCTGCCGGATCTAAGCATCCGGGGAAGTGGGTTGTATGTTATTCCGTCGTTTCGCGTTAGCGTTTCTAGTCTTTTTTTATGCCGGGTGCGGGTCTTCTCAAGACTTTAGCGCACGTACCGGTGAGCCGGGAGCCACCGGCAACTCATCGCAAGTCAACCTCTATATGCAGGGACCTCCCGCCACGGGTCAGGTGACCGTTCTTTCTCAAAATGGGGAGATATTGGCTCAGGCCGAGGCTTCGGCCGGGGTCGCCTCTTTGAACTTACCTCCGAGCGCGCTCACTAACAGCACTGTTCGGGCTCAAAGTTCTCTACCAATAACCATCAACTTTACCCTCGACGACGGCGCGCAGATAGGAGCCGGAAGTGGACCGGCCACTTTCAGAGCCGTCGTGCCCAACCCGGTCTCCGGCCACGTGGTCGGTGTTGATGCTGTCAGTTCGATGATCGCGAATCGCCTGAGAGCCAATCCGGACCTAACCTTCGCAGAAGCGGCCGCCCAAGTGTTCGACTATCTGGGACTACCCATGGACACCTCCCCGGAACACCTCTTTACGGACACCGAATTTGAAAGCTCCGTATTTTATTCCCACGCTCAGACCGTGGGAGGGGTCGACGCTCTCTTGGCTCAAATTGAAGAAGAGCTCGAAGGGCGAGTCAACAGCACTCCTCGACGTTTTCTGCAGACCAACATCACCAGCGGCATCAGCCTCAACGGCATCGCTACCAAACTGGCGAACTCGGCTCTGGAATATATCGAAGGAGAGCTGAAAACTGCCGTTACAGGATGGCTGCAGGGCGTCATCGGTATTCCGTCCGACCCTACCATCAACGATGTTCTCAACGCCATTGACGGATTACGTCAAGATATCCAGCGACTGAGCGATCAGATCGCCACTCAGGCGCGCATTCAAGCTTACACCGCAAAGGACAACGTTTTGGTGACGCAACGCTCGGACGCATCTACCGATACCTTCACCTTGCTTCAGTGGGCCAGTCCCACCAATTTAACTCCTCCGACGGAGGCGCAGATCGCCGCGAAGATGACCGAGATCCGACAGCGTTACAACAGCACCCTTACGACGGCGGCCGTCCTGGAGCTGCCTTCCACTGGTCCATCGGGTCAAGAGCCGGGTCTAGCCGGTCTCTATCTGGAAGGCACCGTGCCGCGCCTCTACAGCGCGACGACGAAAGACCGTGGTACTTACCACCTGCGACGTTCGCTCGACTTCCAGCAGATGGTTCTGAACCTTATGGTTGAGGCCCTACATTACGAAACTCCATCCTTACTGCTCGACGCCGAGAGCGCCATCGACACCTACTTCGCCAACTACAAGTCTCAGGTGCAACAGTATCCACTCCCCTTCGATGAGGAGAACGTCTTGCTGGACCGCCAGACCAAGCTCTTCTGGACCCGGCGTCCTCTGGTGGCCGTGGACGCTACCGCGATCGACGGACTGATTCGCGGCTACACGCTTGACGGCGCTCCCGCCGGCGCTTGGCGACTACCCACGGCCGACGAACTCGCTACCCTGGTCTCGGCCACCGGCGGAACTGGCATCGACCAGCACACCGAACTGGGGATGCTGCGTGATGGCTTCCTTCCTATCAACGGCGCCTCGATGGTCGGCGACTGGCGCATCGGAGATCTTAGCTGGTTGGTGCTAACCAATGATTGGGGCCGCGGCAGCGGTACAATGGTTCATGTCTCCAACTTCCGACGCTCTCGGGAATGGCTGATCGACTATGATCGTCACGCCGATGTGGAGACTCGCAGACGCGTGGCTTTCTATCTCGTTCGCAACGCTCCCGTGATCGAGAGTATCAGTATCTCCGAGAAGTCACGCACAGCCTACAGTGTGTCTTACACCGCTACCGCGCGGATGAGCGACGGCTCGAATCGAAACGTCACCGAGCTTGTTAGGTGGGGAGCGAATACCTCCACCGGCAGCCCGGTCACCGAGGACGTGGCACGAATCTCCAACGTTACAGGCAGCGACGGAGTTCTGACTTACCGCACCTCTGGAGCGCCGGCTCTCACCGTGACCGCACACTACAACGATGTTGTGGGCACCGTCACGGTTCCCAGTCTGACCTTCACCCAACCCGCCGTCACCGGTATCTTGCTCTCGCCCCTGCGATATCATGTCTCCTCCGGCAGCTATACCTCCAACCAGTTCCAAATGGCCTTCCACGCGCGAATTGTCAGGGCCAACGGCGCCGTGGCTGACGCGGACACTGAGGTGACATGGACCTCCTCCGATCCCAGCGCCACAGTCAGTGCTTCAGGGTTGGTCACCGCCACTCGTCCGACGAGCAAGAAGGTGGTCAATATCACCGCCACTCTCAACGGCGTGAGGCAATCGTCGTCTCTGGTTCTAGACCCGTGACACCAGTAGCCATCCAACGATGGGTGATTTAATCGAGTAAGACAAGGGCCCAGTTACCTAACTGGGCCCTTGTCCTTCTCACTTCGGGCGGCTCTTAGTGGTCATTTGCCGACGAAGAGACATCTAGGATTCTGAACGCTCTTCGTCTGCCTTGGCGAAATGGGCGAGCTGGTCCGCGTGAGCCTTACCGAAGGCGGGGCGGGCGGTGAGGCGTTGGATGTAGGCTTCGGACGCGGGACGGTCGCCGTGAGCGCGCAGGTCGGGAATCCGTAGCACGTCCGCCATCAGTAGGTCCGCCACGGTGAAGCGGTCGGCGGCCAACCAGTCACGCTGGCTCAGCACCGCCTCGAGTTGGTAGAGCCGCTTGTCCACCCATCCGGCTAGGCCCTCGTCTTCGCGGCCGCTGATTTTCAGAAACCACCATGGCACCGAAACCATTTCGATCGAATTGAGCGCGGCCACGATCCACTGGAGCGTTTCCGCCTCACCGGCCGCATCTCGCGGCATCAGGATTTCACTTTTACGCGCCAGATACAGCAGACAGGCTCCACTTTCAAAGAGCGTGACATCGCCGTCGACTATGAACGGAACCTGCCCGAAAGGCTGGCTTTCAAGATGGTTGGTTTCGCGGTCCTCGAAGGGTACAGTGCCTACACTGTAGGCAAGGCCAGCTTCCTCCGCTGCCCAACGTAGACGCAGATCACGCACAAACCCCCGCGGACCTGGAGGTACCCAGTCAAGGGTATAGATGGTCAAACTTTTAGTCATGACTCTTCCTCTCTCGGCACACTTGGTTGGTGAAGGGAGACCGTTCGTTAGCTACGGAATTCCGCCCTTTTGAATCGTATGCCCTCTTGAGTTCGAGAGCCCAAGATTTATCAAGCCGTAGCCAGGCCTTCATACATAACAGAACGAATTTCAAGAGCCTCGAGCATTGCCGCTTTACTTTGCGAGCAATGGGTAACCTCTACTGCGCCGTTAGAGCGTCTTTGTGTGCTGGGTGCGGCTATGTTCGCCCAGGGGCAAAACCACACCTGAGGAACCTGTAACTTGAGATTGTGGACAATCCAGCCGCTATCCGTTTGGGAGCAGATACTTAAGAACGGCGAGGCACGAGTCGACCCCGCGCGACGGAGCTCTGCCGAACCGCCGTCTTCCTTTGAATGGCTGAGACGACAGCTCGTGGAACGTATTGAGGGGTATCAAGGTGGGCTTCCTTGGTGGTGCTACTGTGAGAAGCCGGATCTGAGGGCCCACCGCCATCTTCAGCTTCCTGGCGGTCCCCGGCAGGTACGCATGGAACTTGAGATCGACTCCGCTCGGATTCGGGTTTTTCGGATCTGGGCTTGGGATCGAGTCTTCTGTGGACTCTACCTGGGGACTCGGCGACAAGAGAGTGATTGGCTCGGTCGCAGGCGTCGTGCCGGAGTTGACCCTGACCTTCACGACTCCCAGCTGGGTGAACCGTGGCGTACTGAACTGGAGAGCAGTTGGGAACGTGTTTTCGAGGCACTTTCGAGCCGAATGAATGCCTCTGGCAGGCCCAGCGGCCATGAGGCTGTCGTTGAGGTCCTGGAACGAAGGGACGTTCTGAGCGTGGACCAGTTCCAACTTGTGCGGAAAGCTCATTAAAGTAGCGATGAGCGCCAACAATCTCTCCCGACTGAGGCTAATCGGCTTCGATCGTGTCGGGCAATGGGCGACCGATGGCTCGATGATCTCAGCTAGACTGGCTGACTCTTTTTCCCGACGGTGGAGACTTCCGGCTACTCCGCGTCGAAGGTGGTGGCTACGACTAGTAGGCTCTGGGTAGCATCTGATCCCGTGGGTCACTGTCCTGAAAGACTCTTCAGCGGTGACCCAGATACCCGTAAGCTCTTCGCATTTGATCCTCGTCGCGCCACATACAACCCATCCCAACGTTGGGAAATGCAGGCGAGTTAACGGCGGCGTCGAGATGATAATGGCCGGAGCAACTGAGGTAGTAGAAGTCTTGATAGCCCTGACACCCCTCCACGTGTTGCGATGAGGCCCGGAAACTTGCCCAGAGAGCGACAGCGAAGATAACGACGACAAACCATCGAACCTGTGACTGCATGTCGGGTAGCTTCGGGGCTTAACGCGTTCCTCCCACTACCCGTTTGCTTGGTCCCTTCCGAGCTGGAAGTGCCAGGGATAACGCTCGACATCGACACTGAGATGCCACCGCTCGTAAAGCCACTCTTGCTCGACACCCTCGTTAGACCGAATTCGATCGGGAGCACCCAAAGCTTCTCGAATCCGGTAGCACTCCGGTGCGGTCTTGCTATTCCAAGTTTCACGTCCTATCTGATGTCCATGAAGCTCGAGAGAGACGCCGTTGACCCAGGCCACCTGTTTCTTGGCATCATATTTCACGGTGGTCGTGTTCAAGAAGCCGAGAGTGCCCGGACCCAACCCGTGGAGAACGACGTGATCTCGCTTGGCCCAAGGTGGCTGAGGGTCCGTGGGCGCTCCGATCACCTTCTCCACTTCATCCATCGTCATACTGAGAGAGATTCCGTTGATAGTTAGTACGGGAGGTGCAGCGTCGTTCGATAGGACAAGAAACTGTCGAGCGGCATCGGAAATCCCAAACGTTGGGCATGACTCTGAAATCACGTTGGACGTGCTTGTGCCGAGCGGCTCTCTGCTCCTTGAAGCTGCAAAGGCGCAAAGAGACAATATTGTAAGGAATGCCGTAGCATTTCGCCTGACCTCGATTCTCACTTCGCTCAATTTACGAACCCTTCCCGATGTTCCATCGTATATTGAAGTTAGCGAATCCAAAGCACGGGAAGAGACTCAGAGATACTCTAACGAATCTGATCGAACGCAACGGAAACCTTCCTACGGGTGGGGCGACGAGGGTAGTGCGTTGACTGACCTCTCGAGCGTCGGAGCCTCTTTCGCCGGGTGATGCAATAAACGCTATGCATCGATGCATCCAAAACCTTGTATCACCCCACCGGTGAGGGTGCTCCAGACCCATTTGAGACGACATTTACCACTCAAGACAAGCTCGATGGAGCTGGGAAGTCTTCACTATCGCCCGTGTCTCACAAAACCAAATACGAGAGTCGGAGCCTTTGTTGCCGGGGGAGAGAATGTCGCGCAGCCTGCCCGCCGCAGCCTCCATCTTTTGTGCGCTTAGGGGTTTGTACACAACTCTCTGAGGGATTATTGGGCACGACATCCCAGTTTTGGGCCCCGCATGGCGCTGGCAGAAGGCAGATGAGCAGGAGTATTCTCGTGAGCATCCCTCGGGAATTCTCGAAAGTTTCAGTGACCCCTGGCACTGCCGGCACCAGGGAGAAGGGAACTCGAGCCATATGCGCCTCCCGCACTGGAGTCACCCGAGTCCGGCAGTGGATTCGGCGATCAGGGAGGAGCAAGAAATGAGGGTTCTGACTCTGCCGTAAGAATGGCGCCTTGATAGTTTGGAGAAGCTCGGATAAGATCGCCGACAGTAGGAAGGAGGGTGTCTCTTGATTTTCGCGAGCATGATGTTTTATGGGCTCTTCGTGGTAGTACCAGGGAGCCTGGTACTATTTGGGGTCACTCTAGCTTGGTTGAGTTCCAGCGCTCGCCAAATTTCCAAGAGAAATGGAGCTAGGGCTTGGAGCCTCCGGCGCTTCCTCTTGTTTCTCTACCTGCCTCTGATCACCCGGGCCTATGTACCGCTCACGGCGATCTGCCTGGCTTGGCGTGTCACGAATGACCCAGCCGAGGGTGATGCGCCTCTCATGCCCTTTATTCATTCTCTTGACGATATTTTGATCTGGAGTCTCCTCATCAGTCTCCCCTACGCCCTGAGGACATTTGCCGAGAGCCGTAAAGCTCGTCGAGAGGCTGAATTGGAAGAACTCGAGGAGAGCGAGAGTCCCGAATTGTCCGTTCGCTCATTCAAAGAAACCTAGTTCTAGACTTCTTCCATACGCATCGTTTGCATCAGCGACACTCACGGTCTGCAGGACTATGTCAAGGTTCCGGACGGAGATATTCTCGTCCACGCCGGTGACCACTATAATCACGGTCACCAATCGGAGGTTCGCAAGTTTGATGCATGGTTGGCAAAGCTACCTCATCGCCACAAGGTATTCATCGCCGGAAATCACGATTGGCCTTGGCAGAAGACCTGTAGCCGCATCAGGGTGAGTGACTACTCCCAGTGATTGAGCAGAAGATGGCGGAGATAGGTTCCGAGAGTGTCGGTGGCTTCGCGGGTGAGTTGGGCGAAGCTGACGCTGAGCAAGTCGGCCTGCGCCGACTGCTGGGTGACGGAGCCGGCGACCTGGAAGGAAGGAAGCTCTTCGAAAGGTCCGATCTGGAGGGCGACCGTGGTTAGCGGAGAGTGGGGGAGGAGAGCTTCGACCAGGGCTCCTTGAACTCCAAGGTTGCAGAGTCTTCCCCGATGATGATCTCCATTCGGGTCGGTGATGCGAACCGGGACATAGCACTCGGCCCGAAGATAGCGGCGGCGTTGGAAAGTCAGATCTGTACGAAAGCCGAGCTCCTTGAGAAGCTGTTTGACCCAGGATTGGCCCAGGAGTTCATGCGAGGCGTCGTAAGTCAAACCGACAAACTGGGCGCGATCTCGCTCCCGGTGCCGCACCCATTCCACTCGACATGGTACGGTTTGATTGGCTCCCCGCGAGCCGGCGGAGGGGTAGGACACAACGACGGATTCCCCGACTTCGGGCGGGTGAGAGCAGCGAAGTTTCATACCGCCTAAGCCGATGTCGACGATCTGACCCTGGTAGCCTCGCTCAGAAACGCGGTACTCCACTTCGTACTCGCATCGGATCCGATAGACTTGTCGACCGTCCCGATATCCCTCGGCTCCGTCGCTCCCCCTGCGCAACGCGCGCAGACCCTCGATCAGGTCTTTTTGCATCGTCGTCGGATTTTTAGGCCGCTACGATGAATACCTTGTGTTCAATGGGGATTGAAATCCCAGGGGATGGTCTCGCCCGGTGCGGTGGGGTCTTCACTCAGAGGCAGATCGGTCCAGTAGACGACGGTGTGGGCTCGAGGGCTGCGGGAGGCGCCGGTGAGAAACATCGACCACCAGCCGGGATTGTCGTGGGAGTTCCAGCTCTCGGGCATCTGAACCAGGGTGGCCAGATCTTGACCTTTCTCTCCCAGGGGAGCCAGGGTGATCCAGGTGGTGCAGTTGTGCTCTCCACCGTCACCGGGTCGATTGTCATCCAGGAGACCCACCGTTTTTCGGCAACCGGCGCCCAGGGTGATCGGGCCCAGCATGGCCAAAGTGTCATCGAGCACCGCTCCGATGTAGCGGCGCAGTCGGACGACTTCCTCGGGTCGAAGCTCCACGACCGCCTCCATACGGCGACGCTTCCAGGGCGGCTCGTAGAAGTCGACGCGGACCCCCTCGGCGCTCAAGGCAAGGGCCAGAGTCCCCAGGCGAGTGCGCAGGTGCTCGGCGCGAAGCCGGCAGGGGAAGGAGATGGTATCGGACCCGATCTCGTCGAGGTAGTCCTGGCGAAATCTCTCCCACGCCTCGTCCTCAAGTCCGTGGGGGGCAAGGACCAAAACGGTGCGGCGCTGGCTACCCTTGCCGAAAGCGAAGGGAACGTCGGGTACAAGGCGCGCGTGCCCGGGCCAGCGGGCGACCAGCGACTCCAGCCTGGCCTTTAAGGGGAGATCTCCCCGCAGGCTCGCCGGGAACCCGGAGCGCAGGGTGGAGCGCTCTTGGGGTAAGAAGAGCTCGGGATGGCTCGCTTGCCACTCCTCGAGAGACCGCTCCGTCCATTCCACGGCGCAAGCCACTCGAGAAGATTCAGGGCAGGAGAGAACACGGTGCCATATCTGGTGGGCGGTTTCGATCGACTCCGGAGGAGGGAGTCTCAAGAGCTCCTCGAGTTTTTCTCCCTCCGGACCTAAGCGAAAGTGGCGAAGCCATCCGCTGGCACAGACGCGTCGAGCCGCCTGGTCACACGGCCGATGCGCGGCCAGCTGGCGCCCGAGGTGGTAGCTCTCCGACCCGGAGAGGTTCACCACGAGCTCTCGACCGGCCCCGATAGAGAACGCCTGGTAAGCGCGAGCACGCTCGGACCCTTCACCTGGAGAGAACACCTCAGCGCCGTACCGCAGCTCTAGGCTGCCCCGGTCGGTCGTGCGCAGACCCAACGTGTGGTAGGACATGGCCTCGAGGTAGTCGCTCTTGAGTTGAGCGGCTACTTCCGGGGACAGGCCGCTGGTCGAGAGCAAAAGGAGGGGGTGGTGGAGAGGAGAGGGAGGCGATTCGAAGGCCGCCCGGGGTATGAGCCGGACGTGATTCGACCAGCGGCACTGAAGGCGCTCTAAGCGCTCCTGTAGCGTTCCGCTCCAAGCCGTCCGGGGGAGGGCTCGCAACGTCGGTAGGAAGGCGTGGACGCGCTTGGCGGCCTCTTGGGCCGACCGGCTGGCAAGGCATCGTTGACTGAAGGCTTCCAAGCGTTGCCACAGGCCACTCTCCACCGCGAAAGCCGCCAACGCTCCCTGGATCTCTCGCCTCAACCGCTCGGGTGTTTTCTCGCTCTGAGTCACCAGGGCCCGCAACTTGTCCAGATAGGCTTTCTGAGCTTCCAATAGGGCCGGTTCTCCGGTTCTTTCTCCCAGCGCCCTCTCGACATCGCCATAGTCTTTGAGGGGCAGCGCGAAGTTGCGATAGACCTGCAAGGCCACGCGGTCGTAGGCGCTGTACATCTCCTCGATCTCGAGACGTTCTCGAGTGGGAATCGCTCTCTCGAGAAGCTGCCGCACCTCGGGGGGAAAACGTTCGTAGTCGCTCTCGGAATCGAAGGCCCAGACTTTGGAAAAGGCGGCGTACGGTTCCAGGTCGCTCAGAAGTGATACAGCGTGGCGGCTCACCCTTTGGGCCAGCAGAGCCTTGTTGCGATGGGCGTCGCGAATCTCGAAGGCGATGCGGTCGGCGCCGGCCAGCGCGGGCCGATAGGCGCTTCCGGTGATGTATTTGAAAGAGGAGAAGGCGCGATCGACCAGCCTGACCCACTTTTCGTCCAAGCGCTCTCCTCGGGAGTTGGCCTCCAGATAGTCGCGCATGAAGCGGTGCTTGCCGGCCGTCATCGGTCCGAGCCAGGGGTGCAGAAAAGGCAGCAAAACGTCGCGCTCGGGATTCTCTAGATAAGCTTTGTGGCCGACCATCATGCGCTCGAAGATATCGAGCAGATGGTGGAAAGAGAGGTATCCGTCGAGAGATTCCAGGCCGTCGGGAAGGCCCAGCAGAGAGCCGCTGGGAGTCGAGATGGTGACTTGAAGCAGGGGAGGGCCGCAAGTCCGCTCGAGTCGCTCCAGTTGCTCCCACAGCACGGCCAGGTCGTCGACGGGCTGGCTGACCACCTCGATGTTGCCGTCGGAGTCCACGAACAGCCCCTCGGGCAAGAAGTCGAGTTCCGGACATCGGAGGTTGCGCCGCAAAGGCAGGTCGAACTCTTCCGAATGCGGGTCGGGGAATCGGTCGAAGACCCACCGCGCCCGCTCCCGGCTGCTCCAGGAGTGCCATGAATCGACGGAGACTCCGGCCCGCGGCTCGGGATTGTAAAGTCGTAATAACGCATCGGCTCTTGTGATCTCATACTCGGCCTCGAAACCAAAGCCCAGCGCTCCGTCACCCACTGCCAGATGGCGAGGCGTCGGGGCCATAAGACTTCCGTTTCGGAAAGGAACGGTGAAGCGATGGATGGTCTCGGAGAGATTGGTGATGGTCCCCTCCAGCTCCACGAAGATCAAGGAAAGAGTCGGAGCCGCGGCGAGAATCTCGGGCGTGATGGCTCCCAGCTCCTCGGGGCTGTCGGTGACGAAGGCTCCGATGTGGAGGCCCTCGGCGGCAAGCTGCGTGATCACCTCGGCCTTGACCGAGGGGGTACAGTCGCCCAAACGGGACTTCAAAAACACGCGAGTGGGTCGTAGGCCGAGACGCTCCAGCTGGCGAGCCGTGACGGGACGCAGCTCTTCCACGCGGCCGGTGATGATGATGGTCTGCACTCCCAGCGACTCGGCCAGGCGCGCTAAACGAGCCACCTCGGCGTTCTCGAGGTCGGCGTCGAAGCTCTCATAGGCCCAGAAAACCCGTTGCCACACATCTTGAAATCGTCGAGGATCCAGACCTAAGCGCCGAGCTGTCTCTTGCCAGGAGGGAGAGACGTCGGTCAAAAGGACGTCGGTACGACCGTAAGCATGCACGGCGGCGAGCATGCGGGGACGAGTGTCCACCAGCGTTCCGTCCATGTCCCACAAAAGGGCCACGGGCTTGCCCTCGGCCGCTAAAGTGCCCAGACGACGGACGATATCTTCCAGAGCTTGCCTTCCTTCAGGCATCAGGAGTCTCCCGAGTGAGTTCAGCCGCCAACTGAAGTATCTTCAGGCGGCCGGAGGTCGAGTTGGGGTAATACTCATTCATACCAATGGCCAGGAGTTTGAGCCGGGACCCGAAGATGGCGTCGGCGTATCGAGGGATACACCTCTCCGGTTCTTCTCCTCGAGCCAAGAGCTCGCTCAGCTCTCCCAGAGGGCCCAGGTCGAGAGCTCCCATCTCGAGGCCGGAGCTGAGGGCGTGATGCCCCATTCCGGCGGCGTCTCCTAAAACCACGACGTTCTTGCCCGCGGCGGGATATCGTAAGCACTGCTGCTCAAACTTGAAGGTACCCGCGAAGGTGGGCTTGGAGGCCGCCTCCACCCCGGGCAGACTCTCCGTCTTGCGACCCAAAAACGTACCTTTTTGCAGCGAGGCGAGAAGGAGCCCTTGAAGCCTCTCGGCGGGAAGAGCTTCGATCGTGTCTTCCATCAACCGCATGGCTCCCCGCAGGAAGTATTGCTCGGTCTCTTCAGGCTGTTGATGCAAAAGAATCTCCGGAACCTCCAACACAATCCAAGTACCCTCGTCGGACTCTCCGTGGCCGCTGGCCCACAGGCTCAGTTCGGCGGACGGCATCGAGGGATCGTTGAGCAACTCCCGCAGATCGGTGTCGATGCGCCGAGTGCGGGGACCAAAGGGGATGGCCACGTGGGCGCTCATAAAGTACTTGGGATAGGAGAAACGGACGTTCTCCAGCTGAAGCTGCTGGACCGTCGCGCTCTTCCCGCCCTCGGCGACGACCACCAGCTCCGGCGCTCCCAGCTCCTCGCTCTCCCCGCTCTCAGGCTGCTGGAGTTGTACTTGGTAGCGCTCGTCTTCCGCCGCTTGTAGGGTGAGGAGATAGCCTCGCTTGAGACGGAGACGACTCGCGGGAGATTCAGCCAGCTCGCGCAGATATTCCGAGAAGAGCTCCTCGGCGTTGTTGAGCCGCACGTGCCGTTCCGGTGGAGTGGACAGGCGCGACCAGACGGGGCACGGATCTTCTTCTCGAGGTGAAACGCGACGATCTCGCGGATAGGCCGGTAGCGACACCCCTCCCCACAACCTGGAGTTCTCGACGATAGGGGTGGCGATGGTCATCAGGCGGCGGTGCAGTTCGGGACTGAGACGCTCGATGTCGTCGAGGTAGCTCGTTCGCAGGTGCAGGTGAATCGGTCGGGTGAACTGGAGCCTTTTCTCCACCGCCACCACGTGATAGCCGCGACCTAAGAGCTCCAACGCGGCGGTGACACCGTTGGGGCCAAGCCCGGAGACGACGGCGCGCGGGGGCTGTCCGCTCAATTGTCGGTGAACCGTCTTATAATCTCGCTGGGAACCTTCTGGTTGGCGGCTTTGATGCTCGAGGCGAGCGAGGCGGGGCGAGAAGCTCCGGTCAGGACGACCAGGTTGGAGGCGGCCTGCAGGAGCACGGCGATGGAGAGCTCTTGGGGGGTCATCGATAGCTCTCGGGCGGCCTGGATCAGATCCGCGCCGGGTACCCATGGACTGTGGTCGTCGGACTGAAAAACACCCCAGGCCACAAAGGGGATGCCGAGCTCTCGGCAGATCTCCAGGACCTCGCGCGCCTCTGGTCGAGCCAGAGAGGCGACGGTGAATTTGTTCTGCACCACCGCGATCGGCGCGAGCTCCATGAGCTGTCTTAGCTCGGCGGCCGTCACGTTGGCTACTCCCAGATGAGAGAGCTCTCCACGTTCATAAGACTCCAGAAGCGGACGAAAAGAGTCGGCCACGTTCGGAGGACGGTTACGAACGGTCACATCTTGTGTACTGTCGGCGGTCAGATAGCAAAGAGGGATAGGCGAGCCTAGAACTTCCAGGCTCAGCTCGAGTTCGCGACGTAAGAAGTCGGGGGAGAGGTTGAGGAGCCAGCCGCCGCTATCGTCGCGCTCGTACCCGACCTTGGTGGCCCATAAAAGCTCGTCGGGATAAGGCTCCATCCACTCTCGAAACCAACGCTCTCCGGCCCCCGGGCGAGCTCCGTATCCTCGCGCGAAGTCGATGTAGTTGATGCCGCACCGCTCGAACGCGGCCCTCATCAGAGCGCGGTTGGCCTCCGGGTCGACCGGGTCGGAGTAACACTCCGCCTTCTCGGTACCGCTGGCCAAAAGTCGCATGGCGCCCAGAGCCAGGCGCGCGACGCGGAACGCGCCGAGCTCGACCTCACCGGTGTTCTCGAGTTTGGGCAGAGTCTCCAGCATTTACCGGGGTTCGTTCGGCTCGAAAGCCCCTCCTTCAGCGCCCTCTGCTCGCTTGAGGTACTCTTGAACGGAGCCGCTGTGAGCCAGTCGTCCTTCCTCAAAAACGACGACCTCGTCAAAGAGGGGGAGGAGGTGAAACTTGTGCAGGGCGGAGAGGATACACTTGTCCGAGAAGCGTTCAAGCAGTTTCTGATAGATGAGGCGCTCATTCGTCGCATCCACGCTGCTGGTCGGCTCGTCGAGCAGCAGGAGATCGGAGTGGATCTCGGCCTCGAAGAAGATGCCGCGCGCGAGCGCCAGTCGTTGGCGTTCGCCTCCGCTGAGGTTGACCCCCTTCTCGGCGATGTTCGTCTCTAAACCCTCGGGAAGCCTTTGCAACACCTTGCCCAGGTGCGCGAGCTCCAGGGCCTCGACGACCCGTTCATCGGGACACGGGATGCCGACGGTTACGTTAAAGCGAATGGTGTCTCCGAAGATCTCCGGGTGCTGGGGAATCAACGTGGTGTGATGGTTGACGTGGTGCAGGCCGTGAGGAAGCTTCTCCCCGTCGACCTTCACCTCGGGCTGTCGAGCCGGCTGGTGAAGTCCGCGCAGCAGGGAAAGAAAGGTGGATTTACCGCTGCCGCTTTCCCCGACCACCGCGTAGCTTCGCCCTCGCCGCAGCGTTAAGCTCTCGAGATCGACGATAGCACGGTGGGGGGTTTCGTCATCGCCCGAAGAGGGCTCGAAGGAGAACTGAAGATTCTCGATCTCGAGCTCTTTCCAGTCGCTGGGCAGGCCGGCCGTGGCGCTCTCTCCGATCAGGCGGTCGAAGTCGTCCTCGATGTAGGCCACGCCGCGAACTCGGGTGCTTTGTGAAACCACGCGCCCATACTTCCAGGTGAAGGTCAAAAACACTTCGCCCAGCATCTTCAGGTACTCCGAGACGGCATAGACTTTGCCGACCTCGGCTCCCTGGGGGACCGAGAGGATCAGGTAGAGGAGAAAGCCCGCCTGGGCCACGTCGATCAGGCGTGAGGTGGCGAACCACTTGAGCTCGTTGACCACGTTGTTGCCGTGATAGAGGCGGTAGTTGGTCATGGTGCGCTGGCTGATCTCGCTGACCACGCGATTCCCCAGACGCAGGCTGAGCACGGTGGAGATGTTGGTCAAGTAGTCCTGAATGGCGGCGGCCACCCGCGTGTAGGCCAAATTTAGCTGTTCATACTTGGGGACCAGATAGCGGTCAAAGGCCATGATGACCAATCCGACCAGGACAGCGATGCCCAACATTCCGAGTCCGATTCCGGGCGAGAACCAGGCCAGCATGGCGATGGCGCCCAAAAAGCGAGTGACCATCTGCAGAAGCTCGAATCCCCCCTCGCAGAACTCTCCCAACGCGGTGACGGCTCGGGCGATCCCGTCGATGATGCTGCCCGAATGGTGATTCTTGTGCCAACTCATGGGCAGGCGAGTGACCCGCTTCATCAGCCATTCTTGGAAGGCGTGCTTGATCTGAAAGGCGATGCCCACCTCCAGAGCGCGACTGGGTCCGTGCAGAAACCAGAACAAGAATCCCAGCGCCACGTGGGTGGAGAGCAGGCGTTGTGTCTCGTGGGCCAGCGCCGTGCCGGAGAGAACCTGCAGATTGTCCATCAATCTGGCCATCACCAGCGGCAGCGCCAGTTGGACACCAATGGCCAGAATCGACAGGGTCAGGTAGATGACTACGGTGAGGCGCCGCCCCTTGGAGTGCCGCCACATCACGGAGGCGAGATGACCGAACACATTCAGCTTAAGCAAGGCACCTCCCAACGGTCGCGAAAAGCTCGCTCGACCGAGCCTCGAGCTTCGCTAAGCCCTCATCTCGAACCTGGGGAAGCGCTAGGCACCCAGACAGGCGTTAGCGTCCAGTTCAAGAAACTACCCGGTGTATGAGCCTAGCCTACGCATCATCTCTACTCGCTCTTCACAACACTCCTTGCGGAAGTTGGGAGAGCCCGCGGTTGCTTGATCATAATCACAACGGCATCACAAGGAATCAATTGGCGAAGATGACGGGGGAATGGAACAGAATTTTGCCCTCCCAGCGCCATCAGATCGCCTGAGTTTTCGTTCGGAGCATCCCGAGGATTCGCCCTGGCCGCTGAGCTTCTGGTTGGCGTGGACAACCACATAAGCACCAGCTTCCGTTGTGCCATGTACTGTCCGCGGCTTGGGCCTGAGGTCGAGGAACACTTCGCCATGGTGAGCGAGTACGCGGGTCTGGATTGGGACACCGAGTCTGGGAAAGTCGATGACGCCTTTCTAGCCGAGTTGCCCGAGCCGCTGTTTCAGTACCTTGTCGAGGAGCTGGCCGACGGCTGGTGGTGGCGGGGAGGGTGGTCGAAGACTCGGCAAGGGGCCGCGGTAAGTCTCGGAGGAATCGTCGGTTTGCAATTCGCCATGCTGGCATGTGACTCCGAGCGTGTGGCGAAGCTTCTCAGAACTGAGGAGAAATGAAAAGGCTATGCCATCGTCTTGGACTTCCTCCAAGGGCGAGCCCAAGCGGCCTCCGGCAAGTGCTTCCCGTGGCACTCTTTTCGTAGTCAAGATCTTGGAGGCAGCAGCCTTCGCCGCAGGCCAGATGTGGCCCGAAGTCATGATCGCGAAGAGCTTGATCCAGCCGGTCGCGGGGCGCATTAGCCTCCAGCCTCAGCCAGTCGGCGTTCCGCTCTGCCTCCATCTTTAGGTCATCCATAAATCCGCGTTGTCGCCATGGCCAGCTCGAGAAATTCAGGCGGCAAGCCCTGGCTTCCCTTGGTGGTTGGCGGGTCGAGTTGAGAGCGGTACTGCGCCAGAGCGGTTTGCTTTAAAGGTAGGGTGGCATCAATTCGCACATAGCGGAGATTCCAAAGCTCAAGCCATCCCAAACCCGACCTCCAGGGTCTCTCCAAGGCCCATATCGGATACTGAAGAACCAGAGGCCTCCGACCCGAACGCCCTAGCGCTCTCATAATCAGGCGATAGGTTGCGCGATGATCGTCGTGCTGGTCGCCTCGAAAAGGAAGGTAAACCTCCGCCGGATCTAAAGCGACCAAAAGCTCCTCCAGGGTCAGGAGCAGCTCATCTTCTCCTCGCCGGAGGCAAAGTCGAGAACGCCCATCTGGAGCCCCTCAGAAAAGGTCAGAGAAGAGGCCGGAAGGCCAAGAACGCGCAGGGCCGCGAGAGACTCGTTTGTTCGAACTTCAGCCAGCTGATCCGGGGTCAGGCACGAGTCTTCCGAGCAGCCTCGCGACCCATCGGTGAGGAAGGCAACGTGAACCACGGCGCCTTGCTGTCGTTTCATAGCGATGAGACCGCCACAGCCGAGCGTCTCGTCGTCTTGATGAGGAGAGAAAACCAAAACCCTGCGAGGAGTCACCTTCATCGGTCGAGCGAAGACGTACCTGAGTTGGACCAGGCAAAACCGTCGTACCAGATTCCAGAACACCTGATGGATCCGAGAAAAAAGTTGCCGTGAAGCCATCTTGCCGATCTAGGGGGTTATCTCGGTTTGGCGGAAACCGCCAGAGCCGCTTCCGCGACGGGCCCCCCTGCTAAAGGTCCCACCAGAGCACGCGCGGTCTCGCTTGCCGCGTGAAGGGCCTGCTCACCCATGGCGCTAGTCTTGGGCCCGAAGCCGTAGGCGGCGTTGAAGACCGACAAAGAAAGCCCCGCCTTGTGATTGGCGACCATGTTCTTGACCGCTCCGTCGATAGGGTCTCCGATCTTCTCGGCCAGCGCTATCTGACGATTTAAGCCCAACACCCAATGGACACTGGAAATAGGCACCTTCGCGCCGTTGCGGGAGAGCAGTGACAGCAGGTGGATAAAGCAGTCCATGCGGTCTTCCCGCGCCAGGATGGGTTTTAGCATCTCGGACGTGATCACGGACTTGCCGTCGAAGTAGCGATTGTTCATGCGACGCGCCGCGAGCCAGGCCCAGTCGGCTTTGCCGATCACCGTCAGCAGGTCCAGCCCGCCCACCCGGTCTTCGTTGGAGATGGGCACCGCCTGACCAAAGTCCAGAATGGTCACCATCTTAGTTTCTTTGTCGATCAGCACCTGACCATCGTGGAAGTCGGGGTTGGCGAAGAGCGGCCGGGGCTTGGAGTTGCCACTGGAATCGACCCCTCTCAAAACTCCGAATTCCGCGGCTCCCATGGCGTCCATGGCTTCCTTGTAAAGCTCTTTGCTCTCATTGTAGATCTTGCGCGCCGTCTTGCCCTTAGCCTCTTCCATGAAGAGCCCCAAGTGCTCCACCTTGAAAGCATCGATGCTGCGAACGTGCCATCCGTTGCTCTCGTGACGATAGGTCTGATAGGCCTGCTTTTGCACGGCCATCGCCTGCTCTTTCTGAAACTCCAGAGCCACCGACTCTCGAATGATGCCGAGCAGACCCAGGATATAGCCATACTTCTCCCGGTCTTCCGGGGTCTCGGTCATGTATCCGATGAGCTTGTCGAAACGGCCGAAATCGTATCTGGTGGACTCTTCGATATCCTGGCGACCCAAAGAGACCACCTCGCGCTGGCCTGTCTCCTGATTGGTATAACGGATAGCCACGTTCACCGAGCCGCTGCCCAACACTCGGTCGATCTTCAGGTCCTGGGGCCATTCGTCTCCGAAGCGGTTTTGCACCAGCTTGAGCACCTGATAGTAGTTCAGAGGCATGGAAGCGTCTTGAGCGCTCTCGAAGGCATCTTTGAAGTCCTTGAACTCGCTGGTAAAAGCGAGATACTGCTTCATCTTGATGCCGGGCACACCGTAGGCGTCGAACAAACGGGTGAGGATGGTCGCTTCGTCGAGCTTGCCCTTCTTCTTGTCGTCGTCGCCCTCTTTAGGCTCCGGCGGCTTCTGACCCAGGATGTAGGCGACGGCCAGAGTGTCCGCGTCTCCGTGGGAATACAGCACGCCGCGGGCGATCTTGTCGCCCAGCTCGCGATTCTCGGGAGACAGATCCTTGAGAAAATGACCGATGACCGCCTCTCGGCCCTCATCTGACCTCAACAGTCCCGAAGGCCCGGCCAGGAAGCTGTTGGCCACCAGAACACGGCTGTTCGAGTCGGCCTCGAGAAGTTCCAGGCGAGTGGTTTGGATGGCTTCCTGAAGGGGAGCGTAGTCTTGATCCTCGGAAGCCGATTCCAGGTAGGCCGGCATCTCGTCGCGCCGACCCATCAGGTATTCGATAGTGGCGATCTGCTCGGCGGGAGATTTTTCCCGGGCGACGGCGACCAACCCGGACAGAGCCGCGGCGTTTCGGCGATAGACATCCGTGGTGTCGGTCACTCCCCGCGTGACTTTGGGGAACACCGTGTCCACCGTGCTTGGCTGGAGCTTGGCCTTCTCGGCAACTTTGTCGCGAAACTCCGCGTAGGCCAGGGGATACTCTTCGATCAAGGCGTAGCGGTCCTCGATCCAATTGACGGAAACGGCCAGGTCACGAGGGTCGGTGGTCGGCGCGCACTGCTGTCCTAGAAGTTTGAGCAGCAGGTCGGAGCTCTGCTCCGCGCTCAAAAGGTCGAGGGCCTGGGGCTTGCCGAGCCAGTCCCGGAGGGGATCGGCGTCTAGCTGGTCGAGGCGGGCGAAGAGATTGTCGCCCAACTTTTTGCGCGTGTCGTCGCGGGCCTGCAGGGAGCTTTCCGAGAACTCGTAGGACCGGTCGAAGAGGTCGTACCAGGTGTCGAGGGAGTCGATCTTCTCCTGCACGGCCACCAGACCGTCCATCAGGAAGGCTCCCGCGTCCGTCCCCACGGTCTCCTCGTCCTCGGAGTTGTACAGGGAGGTGGTGACCTTGTAACGCTCCAGCGCCGCCTCCGCGCCTTCGAGGATTTTCTCAAAAGTTGCGACCGGTATGTCCTTGACCAGACCCTGGCTGACCTCGGCGTTGTGTCCCAAAAGAGCCATTCTGCTGAGCACATCCCGGCTCTCGATGGTGGAGAGCGGCATGACGACCTCTCTCAAACGCAACTGTCCGTCGAAGTATCGCGAGCGAGCCTTCTCGTAGTCGACCTGATGCTTGTAGTCCTTACGTTTAGGAATGAACTCCTCGGCCTTCACCCTCTCGTTGAGAACCTTCAGAGTCGACGTTTCCGTGTCGGGAAGCTCTTCGGACTTCAGCTGATAGGCGTAGATCAAAGCGTCTCTCATACCGGCGGCGTTCTGGCTTCGGTCGGGATTTTTCAGCTGGTCGGCCACAGCTTCGATGCCCGACTGGGCCAGGGTGCGAGCGGCTTCTCCCAGCCAGGTCGTCCGCTCGCCGCTGGAGCGCACTCGACGCGAAGGCAGCATGTGGCGAACCAGATGAGTGATCCCCTCTTTAGTCTGACCCGAGGTCTTCATTCCCTCGACAAAGCGCCGCTCGATGCCTTCGGGATACAGTCTCGACTCTCTGTCGTTGTCGGCGAAGTTGGGCTGATGAGTGGAGATGTTGGCGATGTCGATCAGCTGCCGCTTCAACGTCTCTTCGAATTCCGGGGTGAACGGTTTCCAGGCTTCCGACTCGCCCAGGGAGACGAGAAAGTTATTGAGCTTTCTGGGCTCCTGCAGAGGCAGCTGCAGTCTCACACTCGCCCGCTGTTCCCGAGACTCGCCCGCTTGTTGGGCAAGCTTCTCACCGACCTGCCGAACCCGAGCCATGAAGGCCTTATCGGGCTCCTTTAGGCCAAACAGCCGGGTGGCGAATTCGGTGGCCCGAGAAAGTCCGGAATAGGCGGTCTCCCGCAACGACGAGGTGTAGTCAAAGCCGGCCAGGGCCTCGAGCGCGGCCTCGTTCATCTCCTTGGCCAGAGGCCATGTCTCGCGATCTGCCTCGTGATTCATCCTGATGAGGCTGGTGAGGTTGTAGTGGTTCGGCTCGGCATCGTTTCGGTACAGAAAACCTTGGGTGGCGGCCTTGGCTAAACCTGTCAGCGTGCCAGCGGCCATATCCTGAAAGTTGGCCTTATAGAGAACCCCGTCGACGAAGCTGTAGTGAAGACTCTCGTCCTCCGGCCCGTCCAGGCGATTCTTGAGACTATCGATGAAATGGTCGGCCTTCCAGTCCGGGCCGTACTTTGCCATGAAGGCGTGAAACTTGGCGTTGGCTTCGGTGCTGAAGCCTTCCGTAGGAAGAGCGGAATTGCGCAGGCCCACCAGCAACCGTAACATCCCGTCGACTTTTTGCTGAGGTGTCTTGCCGGGCAGGCCGTCCAGATGATCGGCTGCCGCCAGCAGGGCCTCTTCCTTGTCCTGACGGTCGCCGCCCGCCAGAGTGATGGCGTCGTAGTCGGGCGGGTCGGCCTCCCAGCCCGGAAACATCCAGTCGGGCGTGCGGTCGGTCGCCAAGCTTTCAGCCAGGCTTCGGTAGTTAGCTTTGAACTTTTCGATGTTGTCGACGGGCTCGTTGTATTGAGGCCGCGCCTGGAGTTTGAGGACAGCGGGCATCGGCGTCATCGGGCGGTCTACGCTGGTCTCTCCCCGGCGCACGTAGTTCTCGACTTCCGTCTCCACCGCTCCGACCCGGATCCCCTCGGCCTCGTGATTGTGGGCGGCGGCGGTGAGGGCGCGATTGAGATCGTTGTCGGGATACTCGATGGGGTTCTTGGCGTAAAGTTTGTTCAGGGCGTGAAAGGCCGCGCGAGGGTTGAACCCGGCCTCGGCCATCCGCTTGATGGCGGCCTGATCGGCGGCCACCTGCATGTCACGAGAGTCCACGAACGACCGGGTCTTGGGGCTCACGTTCTTTTCGTTGAGAGGGTCTTGCTCGTCGAAATCGAGAGCGCGCTCGACTTGCTGCGCCAGGACAAAAGCCAGCTCGTCTTCCGTCTCCAGAGCTTGCAGCATACCGACATCGACAACCAGGCGGTAGATCGCCTTGTGGTCGTGCGACTCGGGGACTTCCAGCCAATCGCGAACCGGCCAACGGCGCGGACCCTGGGCCGATTTCCAGTTGTCCTCCATCTTCTTGCTGTCCTCGACGGCCGCCTGAGGAACATCCCCGCTGAACAGCTCGACCCTGAGATCGATGTCGCTTTTGGCGATGTCGGGTCCGGCCAGTCGGTTCACCAGCTCGACGAGGTAGTCGCGGGCCTCTTTCATGGCCGGCTCCACCTGGCCCAGAGGGGGCGTGGTGAGAACACCCATCTTACCTCGCAAACGCCCGTGCCAGCGGTCGAGCTCTCGCTTGGCAGCCCAATCCAAGCCGTCGGTCGGCTCTTCGGCTTGAGGGCTCGCCGTTTGAGATGCCACGGCCTTCGCGGTTTTGGGGAGAGTCGGGAGGGAAGTCCGCGTGTTGATCATCATAGCCGGTCCAGACTACTACACGTGGAGGAAAATACCCTTAAACCTCAGCATGGTGACTATATCCTTGCTTTCTCTTTAAGGCGGTGTGATAATCCCACCATGAAGACATCGACTGCCGATTCAAAAAGACGTATAGTCTTCCTCATTGCCAGCCCAGCGATGTTTTCGATATCCAGGAACAAGACGAGGGACGGTATCTCTTGGTCCGACTCGAAAAACCCAAATCGCCGCTCTCTATGAGCAAAATGGCGTGTCTTGCCGCCATGGAAGCGTCGCCTCTGAACCTCAAAATGGGATGGCGAGAAATACATGAGTTGACTCGCGAATTGTGATATTTCTGGACACTAACGTTATCATTTATGCCTTTGACTCGGCCTCACCATTTCATGCCTGGGCCAGGGATATCATCGCGACGGCGGTAAGTGAATGCGGTGAGCCTAGCTGAAATCTGTGTCGGTGACATCGAACCAACCACGGTCGCGATGCGCGTTCGCAGCTGGGGAGTGGCGGTGTTGGACCTCCCCAGTGCAACTTCCGAGGTGGCCGCGGAAGCTTTCCGCCTTTACTTGGAACGACGGCGCGCTGAGGGGCATCATACCCTACCGCGAACACCTCTTCCCGACTTCTTCATCGGAGCTCACGCGACGGTCATGAACTGGACTATTGCCACTGCTGACGAGAGCAGGTTCAGGACATATTTTCCCTCCGTATCGTTACAAACACCTTCGTAACCTTCGGAGAATCGGAGTTTCAGCTGTATAGGTCGGTATGAGCGCGGGTGAGGTTGAAGAATATCTTCTCGATCAGGAGGATGACGGCTCCGTCGTCGGTTCGGGCGAGTTCTCCGTTAATTGGCGAAAGGCCAGAAGTCGGCTCTCGTCTCACAATCTCATTCGGCCCACAGCCTGGGTTCTCTATCTGGTCCAGGCGGCCGTGCAGTGGAAGTGCCAGAGCCTTGATATCGTGCAGAGTCGATACCTCACGAGGTTCTCATTTGGGTTCCCTCCAGGGGGCGCTCCCACAGCGACAGATTTCGAAGAAGCGCTCTCGTCCTTGCAGGTCAATGCGGAAACGCCACTTGGAAAACTGGCTTTGGTCGCCGAGCATTTGCGGCTACTGCCTGAGAGCCGTTTTCAGGTGAAGTTTCGAGGCTCTCAAGATGCCGTTGAGAGCCTCGATTTTGGCGAACTCCAATGGTACGATCGCTTTCGTAACCAGAAATACGACACGATCGCGTTCGACGTTAATCACTGGAGAAGACCCGACGCCAATGAGCTACTTCCAATCCTTCCGGCTCGGCGAGCGCAGTTGGAGATTCAAACGGAACTCGATCACTACTGTGGACCGTGCCCGATTCCGATCACTTTGGATTCTGTTCCTTTTCAGGGACTTCTTCGTGATATCGACAAGGGGAATGAGGACCATGGGTCGAGAGAGCCTTGGTTTATACAAACGTTTAGAGGACGACTCCCAGATCTGGCTCCCCCTTGGGGCCTGAACAAGCTGGTCGAGTCGAAAGACAGTCCTAAGGTTCAGGCCGCGATCTCCGGAGTCGTTCAAGCTGGATTAGGGCAGCCGCTCAATACTTCGCAACCTAGCGCGGAGCTGAAGGCGCACTCTAAGATCTTGTGGGTTAGGCAGGGTGTGGTGACTCAAACCACGTTATTCCCCTGGACCTCGCACATCCTCGCTCTGAGCGTTGTCGTATCAGCGGATGGATTGACCAGCGATCTGACAGGATTTCAGTTGGTCGAAAATGAGGAGATGGCGGCCCGAGTCAAGACGATCGAAGGCTGCGTAAAGGCGGCGTTCAAGGAAAATTTTAAGGCGAGTTTGATCGGCGACGTTGAAGTCGATTCCGAAGATCATCGAACGACTCATCCTGTGGCCGGCTCGATTATGTTCCTAACCATCTTCGCGCCGATGATGGCTGTCGGAAGCTTGATAGCGATTATTGGGGTGCCGTTTTTGAATCCTGTAATTATCGGCACCGGCGGGGCCATTGCTGGATCGGGCTACTGGGGATACAAAAAGCAGCCTTTTCAGGTGCCTGATGAAGCCTATGTCAACGGATGTAAAACGGCGCTTCACCTTGATCTTCGTAGACTCGGAGTGGAACGAGTAGAACGATTCCAATGAAAAGGCAGACGGATGCCGCATGTCCGCGGAACCGAAGGCGAGCCCGAGTCCATCAGCCCAGACAGGCGTTGGCTAGCAAAGGGCTTCCGCCGCAAGGCAGAGGCCCTTCTTGTTGTCAGGTTAAAGATAATTCAGGGGTCGCCGGACTTGACCCCTGATGGAGGTTAATAGAAACGACCACTAAACGCTCTCCAAGTGCCGTAACTTCTCCGGGTTTCTCGTGACGTAGATGGTCGTGATTTTGCCCTTTTCGATCTGCAGAGCTGTGGTCTGCATGGTTCCACCATCTTCGATGGTGATGAACCCAGAAAGTCCATCGATGAGAGCATATCGAAGGAGGTGCGACGGCGAGCATTCGAACTTGCGAGCAAGTTCGAGAAGCCGCTCCATCACCTCCACGACCCCCTCCAGGGGAGTCGAAGATGCCGACACCTTTCCGCCGCCGTCAGAATACGCTGTCACTTCGTCGGCAAGCAGACTCCGAAGTTCCGCCATGTCCCCATTCCGGGAGGCTGCGAAGAAGGCAGCTGCCATCTTCATCCCGTGCTCCTTGGTCACTGGAAAGCGGGGGCGAGCGCTCTGAATATGCTCCCGCGCACGACTAGCAAGCTTCCGGCAAGCCGCCATTTCGCGCTCTAGGGCGACAGCGACCTCATCAAATCCCAGGCCAAAGACATCGTGGAGTAAGAAGGCGGCGCGTTCCAAAGGCGACAGCCGTTCGAGCGCTATCATCAGAGGAAGTGTGATATCCTCAACCCCATCGTGCTCCTCATTGGTCACGATGGGGTCCGGAAGCCACGGACCTATGTAGGTTTCGCGCCTGCGTCGAGCCGATTTCAGCTCATTAAGACATAGCCGGGTCACGATCGTACGCAGCAAGGCCGCCGGCTGGCGAACTGTCCTACGATCGGTGGCCAGCCAACGGAGATAAGCGTCCTGAACGACGTCCTCCGCATCCGCGACGGAGCCAAGCATTCGATAGGCAAGACGGATGAGGTGAGGACGCAGTTCGGAGAACTCGGGCTCAGCTTCCTTCATGAGCCCAACACGTCAAGCGGCGTGAACGGCATTAACTCTATAGAGGCTCGGTGCGACAGATTTAGCAAGGTTGGAGAATCGCTTCAACTGGTCTTGAGTTTCCGGCTTCTTCATGAAAGTCTCGAAATGCTCTTGCGAAGCCCACTGAGCGTAATTCACCACTCTCTTCCCGTCCAGACTACTGTGAACCGAGACCGACACAAAGCCGGGCTGATGCCTGATGATATTTTCGGTCGACTCCAATAGCGCCGTCGCCAACTCTGCCTGCTTTTCTGGTTCCACCTCATAGACGTTAATCAGTGTCAGGCAGCCCGTCTGAGGGTCGATCGTCGCGGTATCTCTGGTTGTCATCGTCATCTCCTTTGGAATGTAGGCTCACAAGATATGACAACGCTGGCTCCGCAAATGTGACATGTTATCGAGCGGCATCAAAAGAAAGACGACTCGTCATCCCACTTAGCCGAGCTCCTCAGCGATCGCGAGTTCGCTCGCCACCTCGACTTTGGGCGCGCCCCGAGTTCTTTCGTACGCTTTATGAGGCCCAGTACACCTGCATGCTCCCATATCGTGGCATCATACGCGCCCTGAAAACGTACCCTCACATCGACTTTGAGAACGATCGAGCTAGGGCTTCCGAGGCCGGTTGAGTTCGTCGTTGCGGAGGCGTTCGCGGTCAGCTTAAGGAACCGCCCGCTTTATGAGCCTCGTCTACGCTAGTTGTCTACTCGCTCTTCACAACACTCCTTGCGGTAGTTGGGAGATCTCAGGGTTGATGGATCATCGTAACCGCGTCAAGGAGAATGAGTTGTCGAAGCTGACGGGGGAGTGGAACAGAGTCTCGCCCTCCCAGCGCCATCAGCTCCGCCTGCGCCTTCGTTCCGAGCATCCCGAGGAGTTCACCACGGCCGCTCAACGTCTGGTCGGCGTGGACAACCGCTTAAGCACCCGCTTCCGCTGCGTCATGTATTGCCCGCGGCTTTGGCCCGAGATCGAGGAGCACTTCGCCATGATGAGCGAATACTCTGGTCTGGATTGGGAGACCGAGTTTGGAGAGGTCGATGACGCCTTTCTGGCCGAGTTGCCCGAGCCGATGTTTGAGTTCCTCATCGAAGAGCTGGCCGACGGCTGGTGGTGGCGGGGAGGATGGTCGAAGACTCGGCAAGAGGCCGCGCTCCGTCTCGGGGGAACCATCGGCTTGCAGTTCGCCATGCTGGCCGGCGACTCCGAGCGCGTGGCGAAGCTTCTGAAAGCTGACGAGAAGCGAGGGGGCTATGCCATCGTCTGGGACTTCCTGCAAGGGCGAGCCCAACCAGCTTACCTGGCCCTGAAGAAACTGGTCGCCAGACGGCGAGCTTGGGTCCCTTTTCTCGACAACTGGGTCGCTCTTTGGGCGCGGCTTATCGCGCTCTCTCAAGGAGACGAACAGCTCTTTTCTGACCGTCGCCTCGGCGGCAGCATCGAAGCGGATACGGCTTTTTTGAAGGTCTCTCTGAAAAATACCCCTTCGGATCAGGAGGACCGTGACGGTAACGCTTTCGCTTGCGAGCTCGGTCGCGGCTTGGCCGACGCCGCTTTGTGGATCGCGCGACAGCACAACGAGCAAGTCGTACGGCTACCAGCCAGCGTGCTCGACTACTGGAGCGGTCTGGGCCTGACCGTGTTGGTCGAACAGCTGGGGGAGCATCCGTCGGCTCCGCTGCTACCGAGAGCCGACCACGAGGAGCCATGGCAGACTTTCCTACGATTGCTCGACACTCAGTCGGAGCTTCTCGGAGCCCCGGCACCTTCCAAGGCGAGTAAGACGGGCAAGGGAGGCGCCCTCTTGTGGCATCTTTTCTCCCCCGAGATCGTTTTCTACAACGACAAGGACGCGACACCCGAGTTGGGGCCCGAGCGACTGGGCGGCAAGCACGTGACCAGTAAGACTCTGTTTTCACGAATGCCCAACTACCTCGACGATCGCGATCGGCTGGCGATGGGCAAGGTACGTTTTTCTTCCTACGGCGCCGCCATGCTGAACGCCGAAGTCCTGCGCTTGTTGGTGGACCACCCTCGAGTCTACATCAAGGAGCGAAGAACTCAATTGGTGGAGCGCGTTCAGCACCTCAAACTCGAAAGAGACTCAAGCGGTCTTCGGCTGAAGCTGTGGCCGGAGATCCCCCCGGAACGAGACTATCTGCTGGAAGAGACCGGTCTATTCTGGACCCGCTCCCCTCTGGAAAAACATCTCCAACCGCTACTGCATGGCCACGCCGCTATTCCGGTCTCGGCCGAGAAAGAGCTGCGGGCGGTCGTCGCCAAATGGGCGGACCGTATCGAGGTTGAGGTGGGGGAGGGGCTGAGCAAGCTCGAGCAGACTCAACTTCAAGCCGACCTTCTGGTCTTGCGCGCTCGACCTCACAGCAAAGGAATGCGCTTCGAATGGCTGGTGCGCTGCTCGGCGCATCCGGACTATCAGCGCCCAGCCTTTGAAGGGCGCGAGCGAGAGCGGCTCACTCACGACGGAGCGACCGTTCTGGTGGTGCGAGACTTCGCCTGGGAACAGCAACAGCTCGAGCAGTACCTCAAGGCATGCCCTGGTCTGACTTCCGACCCCACCTTTCGGCTCGAGTCTCTGCACGACGTGCTGGAGCTGTTGCAGGAGTGTCAGGAGGCGGGCGTCCCGATGGAGTGGCCGGAAGGCTCCGCCTGGAAAGTTCGCCGCGCCGAGGGGCTGGCCGTGGCCGTTCGGCAGGCTGCTGACGCCGACTGGTTCTCTCTCGACGGTGGATTACAGCTTGACCATGGCGATTCGCTGGACCTCCAGTCGGCTCTGGCCGCGGCGCGCCTGGCTCAGGGCTCTTTCTTGCAACTGGGGGAGAACGACTTCGTGCGCGTCAGTTCAGAGCTGCGCGAGCAGTTGGAGGCCCTGGCCGATTTGGCCGACGCTGAGCAGCCTCGCATCGCGGCTCTGGCCGTGCCTTCCTTGGCCGAGCTGGAGCTTGCCGGACTCAGTAGCGACGACGCCTTTCAAGAGCGTCTGGAGAGCTTCCGAGAATGCGCCGACTACGTCGCGACGGTCCCTCGCCGTCTGGAAGCCGAGCTTCGCGACTATCAGATCGAGGGCTTTCGCTGGTTGGCTCGCCACGCACGAATGGGTACGGGAGCATGCCTTGCCGACGACATGGGTTTAGGCAAGACTCTGCAAGCCATCGCCCTCATGCTCAGCTTACGCTCCGAGGGCCCGCACCTGGTGGTCTGCCCGCTGTCGGTTCTGGCTCAGTGGGAGCAGCAGATCGAGCAGTTCGCTCCGACGCTTCGAGCAGGCCAAAATCGCGAATTGAAGGGGCTGAAGGCGGGTGACGTGGTCTTGTGCAGTTATGGGGTATTACTGCGGGACATCAAGAAGCTGAGCAAGATCCGCTGGGGAGTCGCCGTTCTCGACGAGGCCCAGGCGATCAAGAACCCTCAGTCCAAGACCGCGCGCAGTGCCTATCAACTCCAGGCGCGGGTGCGGGTGGCCACCACGGGGACGCCGATCGAGAACCGCTTGAGCGAGCTGTGGAGCCTCTTCGCCTTTCTCAACCCGGGACTACTCGGCACGCTTGCGGCCTTTCGTCGACGCTACGAGCAGCCGGGAGTGGGCCGCTCGCGCCTGCGTCGCCTGATCGCCCCTTTTGTGCTGCGCCGCTTGAAGTCCCAGGTTCTCTCCGAGCTTCCGCCTCGCACCGAGGTGACCCTCAAGGTCGGCTTGAGAGAAGAGGAGCTGGCTCTCTACGAGAAGCTTCGCACCGACGCCCAAAGCGACATCGAAGCGGGGCAGAACTTCGAGCTTCTAGCTCATCTGACTCGTCTGCGCCAGGCCTGCTGTCACCCTCGACTCCTTCTGCCCGAAAGCGAGATCCCCAGCTCCAAGCTGGAGGCCCTCTTCGAGCTCATCGAACAGCTCTCTGAAGGTCGCCATCGGGCTCTGATCTTTAGCCAGTTCACCCGCTTTCTCGATCTGGTCCAGGAGCAGCTCGAGCAGCGCGAAGTGAAGTACCAGCGACTCGACGGCAGCACCCCGCCGGCCGAACGTAAACGACGCGTGGCGGAATTTCAGGAAGGGGAGGGCGAGGTCTTTCTGATCAGTCTCAAGGCCGGCGGAACCGGACTCAATCTGACCGGCGCCGACTATGTGATCCACCTCGACCCCTGGTGGAACCCCGCCGCCGAGGATCAGGCCTCGGACAGAGCCCACCGCATCGGACAACGCCGCCCGGTGACGATCTACCGACTGGTGGCCGAGAACACCCTCGAGGAGAAGGTCGTGCGCCTGCACGGCCACAAACGAGAGCTCGCGCAGTCGGTCCTAGAAGGCAACGAACAGGCGAGTCCCCTCTCCCTCGAAGAGCTACGCGAATTGTTGCGGATGGCTTGAAAGAGCAGAGCATGGACTGACCGGGATGAATCGTCATCTCAGCCATCTGAGTCGATGCGCGCGACCCCTACCTGGGTTGCTCCTTGGCCGTGCGGCCCTGTTTATCCTTAATGTCGGGGTTGGCACCCAGGGCAAGTAAAGCTTTCTTGTTCGCCCGCTCGGACATCAATGGCGTCTTGCCTTCACTGTTACGCGCGTTGACGTCGAGACCGGCCTTGACCAGGCCCCGCAAGACATCCTCGTTTCGACACACGTGCAAGGGCGTATTGCCTTCCTTGTCTTTGACATGAACCTTCGCGCCCGCTTTGAGCAGAAGTTCGAGCTCTTCCTTTTTGTTGACCGTGAACAACGCGGTGCGCCCCTCCTTGTCTTTGACTTCGGTGTCCGCACCTAGTGCTAGCAACGTCTTCATCATGTCCAGGTCGGTGAAGAAGAGCTTGGACCTCCCGCCATAGAGACGTGTGTTGACGTCAAGCCCGGCCTTGACCAGGAGCTTGACAACCTCAGGGTTCCTAACCCTTGGAAGTATCTTGGAAGCTGGCTCTCCCTTGACTTGCGCTCCGGCGCTCAAAAGCGCCTTCACGTACTCTTCTGACCCTTCTTTCTCGGCGGCCACGATGCTAAGAATGGTCTCTCCATTCCAATACTCGATGTTGGCGTTTTCTTTGGTGACGGCTTTGCGAAAAGATACCACATCGCGAGCGCCCCAGGTGTTGAGTAGTCCCGCCCCCAACGGCTGCCCTAGAGCGATCGTGTCGCTATGGAATTTGCCTAGGCTAAAACCTGTGATCTTATCAGCACGACTATGCATCTGAAGGCCCCCGATTCGGAGCGCCTTTTGGACACTTTTGCCCACGCTCGCGACGGGGTCGCCTCCCTTCAGCACGACCTTGCCCTGGCAGAGGAGAGCCGTGCTGGCAAAGCCCACCGCGCGGGTGGATCTCACGCCTTCTCCTCTCCCTTTCCCGGTCTGTCGCGCAGCCAGAACGATTTGCTCTCCTCCGCTCTCCAAACGGGCCCAGCCGGGGCCGGATTCTAGCATCTTCATCCCTTCGGGAGCACGATCGACGCGGTACTTCTCCTTGGGGTCGACTCCGGCCAGACTGACTGGACCGTCCACCTCGACCAGCCCCACGGAGGAGAGGGGAGGAGTCGCGTTAAGGCTAGAGAGCGGCGGCTTGTCCAAAGCTGGTGACGGAGCACTGCTGGTAACACGCGAAGGCGTGGGACGTGAGGGCGCCTGGGTGTTCTCGTTCTCATCTTTGACGATAGAGTAAGCCATAACCAAAAACACGAAAAGGAGCAACCCGAGGAGAATCGCGCGTGTCGCTCCTCTCCTGCCTCCCGCAGTTGCCTGCTGGGGTCCGATGGCCCGGGGCTTGTCCTGGGTCCAGTCGATCACCCAGGGATGAGGCATGGTGTAGCAGATTGCCTTCGGCACCAGCTTGCCCGGAAGCCCCGCCTGAGCCTTTTGCCAAGGCCCGAGGGCAACCGTGGGCGGAGGGCCTTCGTGGATCTCCACCAGGTGAAGATACCAGTTTCGCAGCAGCATTGCGCGCGCGGCTCTTCCCTTGGGAACCTCGGGGAGAAGCTTCTCCATCAAACCGTTGACGGCCCGTGTGGCCGCCGCGCGGTCAGGATTGAGGGCGTGGAAGTAACACGAGACTTGCTGGTAAAGGACAATGTCCTCGACCGAAGTCTGGCCGGACTCGATGGCCTTAATCCCGATCTGTAGGATAGGATCGGGAGAGCGGCCGAGAAAAATGGCGTGAGCGGCCTGGTCGTCTCCGTCTTTAATACCGCAGAGTAGCGCTGACAGAGCGATTTTGGCGGCCCAGGTGGCGTCGACTTTCTTGCTGTCCAGCATGGAGCTCGCCAGGTCTTGGTGAGCCTTGCGGCAGCGATAGGTCAGACCTGCCTGCCAGGCCAGGTCGCCCTCCTGCCCGGTACGCTCCTCGACCTGGGTGGGAGCCCGCCAGCGTTGACGAGTGCGAAAGCAAGCCAGAAACTCACGGCCCTCGGCTGGGAAGGTCCAGGCGTCCAGCTCTTCTCCTTCGGTGACCTCGTCAGGGTGCAGATACTCGCCGTAATAACCGGTGCCGGGGCTGAGACCTTCCAGCACGGCGATGGTCTTTCCGCCCAAGCGCCAGCTTCCATCCGGGTTACGTCGCAACTGCCCCGAGACGACGGGAGTGGGATGGGAACTGGCGCCCATCGTGAACAGAGTGAGCGCGGCTTCGGGATTGACCACAATGTCTTGCTTCCACTCACCTTGAAAAAGTCGAAGCAGGACGAAGGGCGAGCCGGTATGAGGATGGATCAAGGCTACGCGCAGTGTGATAGGTTTGGGACGCATAGCTCCCACCCGCAAGATAGTGCCGGGACTGGTGGTGGCGGCTAGAGTCCGAGCATCGGAGAGCATGTCGCGCAAAGTGCGCATCTCCTCCGGGGTGTAGATCAGACAAGGCACGACATCGAGGTCACCAACGAAGCGTAGGTAAACGCAATCAGTAGCACCCACGTGGCCATATTCCAATTGCCCGTTGTCGGTGCTGATGGAGCCGATGGGACCAAGAAAATCGAACAAAAGAACCCCCTGATGCTCGTCGAGATTCTTGAGACGCCCCGTGCCGCCCTCCCTTGCGGCTCCCGATAGCGTGCAAGCATTGATTGGCTACTCAGCGTTAGACCTATCTTTGCTGCTTGTCGGTTCACGAGAACCACTTCGCGCTTCTGACTCGCTGAGATTTCAGCAAACTTTCAAGGGGCGAGTGTAGATTTTTCCTATGATCACCACCGCACCGCTACTGCAGTTCACTCCCGGGCTTCGAAAGCTGTCGAGTCACGCGCTCGAAAAGCTCCCGCTGACCGATGTGGCGGGCGTTGAGGTGGAATCGGCGACCCGGGATCAGTACGAGGGAGTGTCCAACAGCTTTCTCGAGAAGAGCGCTCTCTCCACGGCCAAGGTGGTCTTCGGAAAACTGTCTGAGCAAGATTTTTCCAAGCTCTCCAAAGAGTTCGGCGGCCGATCCAAAGTGCCGTATCAGGTGGAGCGCTCTTACGAAGCGACCGATTTTCTGCCGCCTGCCCTGCAGGCGCTACACGGACGCGATCTTGAGCTTCCTGAAGCCAAAGTTCTTCCCGGTTCGAAAGATTGGGAGTTTATTCTGCCCTTAGACGAAGACAAGCGCGTCGATCTGACCGCGAACTGCCACGGTACGGCCTGGGAAGCAATGCAGGCGTATCAGGATGTCGGCCAACTCGAAATCTACTTCGGGGACGCCGTCCGGATGGACGGGCAGCTTGAAGACGAATCTCTCTTCGAAAAGCTCGGCCAACTCGAAGCTTCTCGCGCGGGAGAGCTCTCCAAACAGAACTTCCAACCCGGCGATGTCGTGGCTTTCTACAATCCTGGAGGGTTCTCGGTTTCTAACCTGCTGCACACCGCGGTCTACGCCGGAGGTGGACTGTTCTTTGAAAAGCCGGACACGGAGAATCAGGAGAGCGGCGACGCTCCTTACCGCCTCTCGACTGCCGAGATGGTGCAGCGTCCTATTGAAGCTTTCTTGGAAGGGCCGGCGGAGGTGCGAATGTATCGCGCTAAGCGCGCGCTACCCGAACCGGAGGTCGCCTTCGGTTCGACCGATCTCGAACAGGTGAAGCAGTGGGAGACGGCCCACGGACATGTTTTGGGCGGACCGCTCTTGACTCAACTCGAACTGAGCATCGGCGGAGGAATCCGAGGCGAGTATCTGACCAGTTTAGCTAATGTCGCAGTCGTGGCAGGGGCTGACGGTCGGGGAGAGCCTGCTCCGAAATTCGCGCGGGCGGGCTAAGACAGCGACATCATGTCGTCAGCCCCAGCGAGGAATCCACCTCCAGACTCAGGCCGTTGGGGCGAAAGTCGTCGTGCTCAACGACGTCGGCAGAGACGTGAGCTTGAGCCGATTTCATACTTGTTGGCATTCGGTTTGAAATCGATCGAAGAAAGGCATGAAGGAGACGCTTCAATCTATTCTGCCTTGGGGGTTCCTTGAGTCGTTATCTCTGTTTTTTGCTACTACTCACCCTGACACTTACTGGGTGTGGGGGGTCGAGTTCTGGTTCGGTGGCGACACCGAGTCGTTCGACTCCGTCCTCGCCGGTCGCTACCGGTTCGGTGGAACTTCGTCTACCGCAGGCCCAAAATCAGGCCGTCTCGGCTCAAATGGCGCGGAGGGTTCGCGCTACTTTTACCGACCAGACGAATGGTGAAGGGGCGCTGGTCTTCGAGGCGATCCGAGATTATGCAACCAGCATTGTGATCTCCGGTGTGCCTGTCACCGCTCGCTCCGTAAGGGTCACCGTGCTTGACTCCTCGGGGTACTCCTTGACGACGGCCTTGCTCCCCGTGACAGTCCAGGCAGATCAGACTACGATCCTAGCCATTCCTTCGTTTGCGGATGTGGTGGCCGAAGAATTAGTACTGGATCCCGTGAGTGCGGAGCTTCGCGTTGGAGGGGAGCGACAGTTCTCAGCCCGAGTGCGCTGGTCCGACGGTACGACTCAAACCGCGTCGAACGTGTCATGGAGCAGTACGGGGACAGCGGCTCTTGTCGACGCTCAGGGGCGTGTGAGGGCGGTCGCTCCGGGAACAAGCACCGTGAGAGCAAGCGCGGAGGGTCTGAGCAGCACAGCGACAGTGACCGTAGCCCCTGCTCTGCCAGAGCCTCCAGGAACCCGGACTCTGGAGAGTTTTGAGCTCGATCGAACGTCGCTTTCCGTCAACGTGTCGGTCAGTCTCAATCTGGTCGCAACCGGAACGTTCTCGGACTTGAGCCGGCGGGTTTTGAGCAATCTTGCCGACGGACTCACCTACGACAGCACAAACTCAACGGTCGCTACCGTTGACGACGATGGAAAGGTGACGGCTCTAGAGCCCGGTACGACCACTATCATCGCTACGGTCGGCTCGTTGACTCAGAGCCTCGTAGTGACGGTTCTTCCCGCTCCGACGGGCGCTGGTCCAGTGATCGACACTCGTGTGACGACGTATCCTGTAGTACCTCTCAGCACCACACCTCACCTGATCGCTCCCGAGGCAACTGTGACGGACAGCCAGACGGATCTTGGGGGTGGAGAACTCCGAATCCGAGGCTCCTTCATCTCGGCTTTACCGACTCTTCAGGCTCCGGTATCACCGGTTCTCGGGACAATCACGGGAGCGGGGACAGACCGAATCACGGTGGCCTTAGACACGGGAGTCACACCCGCGATGGTGGCCCAGTTTTTGAGAGGTGTGACCGCCTCGTCTGATGGTCCGCAGCAAGATGTCCCTATCGGAATCGAACTTGACAACGGGCACGGTCAGACGGCTGTGGGATACACGGGGCTCAGCTATCGAAGCGACCAGGTGTTGGCTCTGACGGTGAATCCTGGACTAGCAACGAGCGCGACGAATTTTCACGACATTCAAGAGGCGATCATTACCGTGGAGGCATTCGGAGCCGACGGCTCTACCATCAATTTAGCGCCAGGAGACCTTCGAGCTACGGGAGCCAGCCAAGGAAACGGAGAGCACTACTACTATTACGCTCCGAGCTTTAGCATTCTCGGTGCCAACGCGGGGATTTCGGTTGGGACGACAGCTACAACACCTCGTGGACCTGAATCGACGCTCAGTTCCGTTGTTCTCTACAGCAACAGCTACATTGGGAATCGAGTGACCATCGATGGCGTAAGATTTGTTCCGAACCGTTCGAGCTCGGTCGACGGTCCGGCAGGGGTCGCGACGATGAGCAGTGCCTACCAAGTGAAAAACTGCCTCTTTGAGGGCGATCCGAACAACACGTTTGCAGTCAACGACATGGGCGGACCGATTGAAGTGCGCTCTTTGATCGAAAACTGTCGCATGGAGGGCTTGGCAGTTGGCGCTGTTCTTTACTACCGCTCGAGCTCAGTCGATATTCGAGGCAATATTTTCCGAGGGAATCGCCAGGGTCTGGTGTTCGAGCAGTTTTACGCTCAACAACCATCTGAGGAAGGGCTCAAGCTCGGCGGCAACCTGTTTGAGAATAACACCTCACACATGCAGACGTACCTCATGGGGCTGATGGCGATGGAGATCTCCCAGAACGCCTTTGTCGGTACGGGAACGGTGACCAATTCTGGTAACTTCAACCTCGATCTTCGTAACAACTGGTGGGGTCAAGCGTCGGGTCCAAATCCCTCACAACTGATCAACGGGTCGACTTTGGGCTCCATTCTTACGACCCCCTTTCTGACCGACAATCCGTTGCCGTAGGAGTCTCCCGTGAGTGCATTATCCAAATTTTTCAGTGTATTTCTTGTCTTCCTCGGACTTTTTCTGACGGGCTGCGGAGGAAGTTCTGGGACTGGTTTTGTTGGACAGCAGAACTCTAGCGAAGGCGGTGCCTCGATTCAGTCCTCATCGGCCGTCCTGCTTTTCGACCTGGGCTCTCCCGTGATTAGAGCGCGGGTCGCAACTCAAGCCTCGACGTTCGTGGTTACCGCTTACGGAGCTGGCGGACAGCAGATCCGAACAGCCCAGACGGGTAGAGTGGAGCAGCTTCGTTGGGAGGGCCTCCCTTCGGGACCAATACTTTTTCGAACTTTATTTCTCGACTCCAGCGGACAGACAATAGGTTACTTAGATCGCTTCACCACGCTGGTAGCTGGGCAGACTTCGGTTCTGGAGCTGACCGGCTTCATCACGGGAAGTCCACCTCAAGGAGCACCGACCTTCCCGGGAGGAGCAGGTACCCCAGCGCAGCTGGTCTTCGTGGAATCACCAGCTTCGGTCGTGTCAGGAGCCTCGTTCCCTGTGGCGGTGCTGGTGCTCGATGCACACGGCGCTCCGCTACCAAATGTGACCGGCTCGGTGAACCTGACGGCTAGGGATGCGTCTTTGAGCGGTCAGACCTCCACCAACCTCAATGACGGAGTTGGACGTTTCGAAGGCGTAGCAGCTACAGTGAACGCTCCTTTCCGTTTGACCGCGACAGTTCAGTTGGGTGGGGTAACACTCCAAGCGGAGAGCTTGCAGGTAGCTGTGTCGACTCAGCCGACCTCTCCCAATGTCGGAGTTCCGGCCTCTTTGAGAGTGGTCAGTGGGCCTACTGGAGGGACGGCTGGACAGCCTCTGACACCCTTAGTCGTTGAAGTTCTCGATGTTTATGGGGCTCGGGTGTCTGGTTCGGGCCTCACGGTGACGGTCAGCTTGAGCCAGAATCCTTTGCCGCCTGACGGAGCCACGCTCAGCGGCGCGCTCTCTGGAGTGACGAACCAAGGCCTTGTCACCTTTTCAGGATTGAGTCTTGATTGGGCTGGAGTCTATCGCTTCAACGTTTTCGCTCCAGGAGTCATCGGTGGGGCTTCGGCTTCCTTTACTCTGAGCCCGGCACCTCCAGAACCATCCCTTCCAGGCTCAGGCCTGTTTGATGGACTGCTCCTAGCTGTTCGTAACCTTGACACTCAATTCGGGGAGAATAACAGCCCGCGCGACGTGTTGAGTGAGGATTTCAATAGCGACGGCATCCCGGACCTGGTCACGGTCAGTCCGGCCCACGGAACCAAGATCATCACCTTCTATCCTGGTGTTGGAGATGGGACCTTCGCAGCTCCGAAAGAGACGGTGACCACTCTTCGAATGCAGACAGCTGTGGCGGGCGATGTCAACAGTGACGGCGCTCTTGACCTGGTGGCGACCTCTTTTGAAAGCGGTGGCGTGGCTAGGGTGTTTCTCAACGACGGTACGGGTCAGTTTGTACAGCAGTTGCCGCTGCTCAACGCCGGGTCAGGTTGCTACGAGGCTTCACTAGCGGACTTTAACAACGACGGTAACCTCGATGTTATCACTGTCAATCGTGATGCGAACACGCTGTCGCTTTTCCTGGGACACGGTGACGGCACTTTTGGAGTTGGCACCTCTTTGTCTTTGGTGGGCGCTCCGGTCGGTGTTGTGGCGGTCGATTTTGACCAAGACGGTTGGACCGATCTCGCGACCACCCAGGTGGACTCGGGAACGGTGACTCTGATGAGAAATATGTCGGGCTCCTTTGTTGTTGAACAGACCTTGACCATGGGGAACGGGGCTTTCGGATTAGCCTTGTCAGATCTCGATGTTGATGGGCGTTCTGACCTCATTACCACCAATCGCGATGCTGACCAGATTGCTATCCGGAGGGGTCTCGGCGGCTTTGTTTTCGGGCCAGTAGAGACGCTTCCCACTGGGCACCTTCCGTACGACGTGACCGTTCTCGACGTCGATGGAGACGGGAGAAAGGACCTGGTGACGGCTAACTTTGGCGGCGGCACCAACACGCTCTGGAAGAATCTTGCTGGCGGTTGGAGTTCGGAAACCGTCCCGGCGGGCCCCGGTGCAATCAGTGTGGCCTCAGCAGATTTTGATGGCGACGGGCTTGAAGACCTGGCAATCGGCCTTTTCAGTCAGACCTCGGTCCTGATCCGGCTTAATGACGGAGCGGGTTCGTTCCGAGTTCCTCCAATCATCGCATCAGGAGCCTCTGGTTCGGTTCTTGCTGGCGATCTCAATGGAGACGGAATCCCTGACATAGTAAGCAATGACACGGCTTGGCCGGACCCTCTCAGCCTGGCTGTTCGCCTTGGTGTTGGTGACGGTACCTTCCAAGCTCCGATAACGCATCCGTATGGGCAGGTGACCAAGGACTCCCAGCTCATCGACCTTGACGACGACGGCGACCTTGATGTGTTCATCGGAAACTTCTCATCGTTTCAAGTGCTCAAGAACAATGGCGGGGGAGTCTTGGCTCCTCCCCAAACCACTTCGCTCAACTGGGGTGAGTATTACGCCTTGGGAGACGTCAATGACGACGGACTCCCCGATGTGCTCGCTTCAAACGATTACAGCAACCAGATTCTGGTGTTCCTAAATCAAGGTGGAAATTTCGGCTCGACGCCTGATAACACCATTTCGGTTATTAACGCTCAGGGTTTGGCTTTGGGAGATTTCGATGGGGACGGGTCTCTCGATCTGGTTTATCGGGGCCAAACTTCAAGTTTTGTGGCCCTCGGAAACGGTGACGGAACTTTTGGAACGTCAAACGCGCTGACCACGACCACATCGCTGAGCGACTTTCGCGTCGGTGACATCAACGGCGACGGGGTACCAGATATCGTAGGATTGTGGATCGGCGGGCTTGAGGTCTTGGTTAACCAAGGGGCCGGAACGTTTTCCGCTCCACTCTCCCTGGGTTCTCGGCTGCGACTGACGGATCTCCATCTAGTCGACCTCAATGGTGACGAGGTTCTTGATGTCGTCACAACAAGCTATGAACGATTCGATTCCCTCGTCGAGACGGTACAGGAAGTTCAAGTCTATCTCAATCGAGGAGATGGAACCTTCAAGATACCTCAGAGCTACCAACTGGGTTTTGGAAGATATGCCGAGATCGGACGGGTCGGTTTGGGAGACTTTGATGGAGATGGCGATACCGACATTGCCGTCGCCGATGAGGTCGGTGGTGTCCTTCGGTTGCTCTTAAATCGCTAAAATCTCACGACACGCCTCGATGAGCTCTTTTTCATCGAGGCGTGCCGCTGGTTTGTTTCGACGCGTAAACGACCACCTCCCGAGTTTTCGATTCAACCTGATGAGCTCGCGATCTTCTTGCTCGTATCGTATCGCACTCTCCAATTCAACTTGAGAACTCAAGGCACATGGCAAAGGGTGTGGTGGGCATCCTCCGGTAGTCGACTGTCCTCCGCCACTTGTCGAAGCAAATTGAGCAGTGTCGCCCTTCGAGTCTCGGCTTCTTCTTCATCGCTGGCCAAGTGGGCCAGGCTATTTTCGCTGTAGAGACCGGGAATCAGTGACGAGTCCGTCTCCAGGTGGCCTCGCAGGTCCCACCGCACCAACGCCTCCACCGCCGAATCCTTTCGACTGAGATTGCCCGCGCTGGCCTCTTGTAGCGCGCCCGCCTCGGCCGCCAACTCGGCCGAGCGAGCCGCTATCACCTCCTCGGCTTTCGCGCGAGCAAGGGGAGCCTTGCCGATCAAGGGATCGGCGCCGAAATTCAGGTCCAGCAGTTGGTCCACCATCTCGGCCACGACCTCGCTGATAGCCACCTCGTTGGTACCTCCGAGCAAACGCATGCGATGGTCGCTCCAGTGCAGGCGGGACTTGGCCAGAAAGGTCAGCCCGGCGGCCAGACGAACGAGCAAGCCCCCCAGGGACGATTCCACCTCCAGGCTCACGCCGTTGGGTCGAAAATCGTGCCGGCAAAGTTCCGCGGTTCGGTTGAGTAGCTCTCGGATTCGTTTTTTATTCATATGGACTCCGCTGCGTCGCAGCGTCATCTGCTCTTCGCCCAGATCCAACAGCCAGGCGTCCGCCAAAGGCTCCACCGCGAACCGCCGGCTCTCGTCGAGAGAGTTCGCAACCCCCAGCTTGTCGTCAAAGTCCATGGCCGAGAACAGGCCGACCAGATTCTCGCTCGACCTCACCCAGCCGGGGCTTTGACCCACCTCACGCTCGACCTGACGAACCACCACGGCGCGCGCGTCGGCGTCGGGCAGCTGGCGGATTTCGAGGTGCCCGTAAGCCTTCTTGCGAAACCAGCCGCTCTTTCCTTCAGGGTCGAAGTGAGTGCTGATGGCGAAGCGGCGATCGGGAAATCTGGTCCGCAAGTCGTCGAGCAGCTTGACCGCTTCTTCTCGCAGGTCTTTGGCCGTCGGTTCGCTGGCAAGGTGGAATCGTCGAATGGCTACCCGGTCCAGGTGAGAATTCATGCTCTCCGGAACCTCGGGATTACTGCGCTGCTCCCGCTCAAAGCTCTTGAGATACTCGCTTGGAGAGTCCCAATCCCGAACCTCCTTGGGTTGAGGAAACAACCGCTGGCAAAGCACGCAAACCGAGCCTACCGCATAGAATGAGATGCCGTAACGAGAGACGGCGTCGCGAAACTCCGAGAGCGGCAACAGATCAACCGGGCGGGTCTCCCCATCGTCCGGTGTGTTGAACGGCGTGTTCAGAATCACCACCAGCTTGCCCGCCAATTGAGGCGCCAGATCCTGGATGGGCAGATCGCCGTGCCAGGCCGCGTCCCAAACGTCCCAGGACAAACCCAGACGCTCCAACAGGTCCGTCCATTCCGCGAATTCCTCGGGCTGGATGCCGGCGTGGGTCACCAGCAGAACATCGACCTTGTCACCCCTGTAAGCCCGCGCGGCGGAGAAAGAGACAGGGTTCTTTTGGATCAAGCGCGGCTCACCGCCAGACCTCGGCGTGAGACGAAGGCCGGCCCAGAGCTCGGCGGACGAGTAGGTGGGAGCGTCGCTGGCAAAGGTCAGGTACACCGTGATCGGCAGCTCCTGCTCCGGCGCCAGACGGTCCACCTCCAGGAAAACTCGAGGCTCCGAGGTTATCTCTAGCGGGTTTCCGTCGCTGTCGTACAGATGAAGGTGGCACCCCTCCAGGGGCTGGCAAAGCTCGACGGTCAATTTACGGCCTTCAGGCGGAAACTCTTCCCGGCTCAAATTTCTCAAAATCCAGCGCTGCATCAAGACCTGCCCGGGGACTAGAGAGCCGGCCGAGGGTAGAGTCCGCAGCTCCACCGGAAAGGTAACTTCTATCTGGCGGGGTAGGGACACCTCATCGGCGTGGCGGTCCAGTCTGGTGAAGCGAGCCGCCGGTTCGAGCGAGACGAGTGTCCGCAAGCGCTCATGCAACGAGGGGATGAGTTTGGGATCCGCTTCCTCGAGATCGAAGGCCAGCCCCGACAACACTGTCTTATCACCCGGCGCGATTGTGGGCACCGGTACTCCCTCAGAGTGAGGCACCAATCCGTCGCGGGGTAACAGATGCAACTCCACGTTAGCCGGCGGACTAGGAGCATCTCCGTGATTGAGCAGCACGACCCCGTCCACTCGATTGGCCTTCTCGCCGAACTCGAACAGGTCGCCGGCACGGCTAGACTTGACCTGATAGTCGAGACAACGCAAGCGATAACGATCCGCCGACGGCTGCCCATTAAGCCAGAGAGTGAACTTGCCGTTCTCGGCACGGGATCCTGGTTGAGCAGATCTCCCCTCTCTGCCTCGCCTTCCAGAGGTTCCAGCCCGGCCGCCCGGATTGGTGCGTGTGACCGTACGGGTTTGTTGATTCCCGTCGGAGTCCGTTTCCGTCTCTGTCTCGGTCCAGCTGTAGGAGGAGCCGCCCTGACCGCCCTGGCCTCCTTGTCCCCCCGGTCCGCCCAGGCCGGGAGAGCCTGGATTTCCGGCGCTGACATCCCAGTGGAACAAGAGAGCCAGATCGAGGTCCTCCGCCTTCAAGAAGAGCTCGACCTTGCCCCCAGCACCGGCCGCGCCACCCTCGCCGGCCTCTCCGCCGTCCCCTCCGTCGCTGCCGCTCCCTCCACTGGAGCCCTCGGAGTAACGGGTGGCGTCGGAGCCGTCGAACCCTGGGAAACCGGGGCCGCCCTCACCACCGTCCCCGCCGTTACCGCCCGTACCGCCCACAGCCAGCAATCGGAGGGCCTGGAGTTCCCGGACCGGAACGGTTTGGTGAATAGACTGGTGGGGAGCTGCCTCTTTCGGCGCCCGCATCTCTCCCCGAAGCTCCAATCCCTCAGGCCCCAGGCTGGCCGTCAGAGCGATGTGTCCGGCGGCTTCGGCCGGACCGCCTTTCGAGCCAGGGAGACCCTCGGCCCCGATGCCGCGGCCATTCGCTCCGCGAACGCCGTCCTGTCCCCTTGAACCACTCGCGTCGAAAATCAAATCTTGCTCTTTGTTCAATGTCCCCGTGCCCTTTCCAAAGTAGGAGTGCCGCCAAGGCTTGCCCTTCGCCCAAATTGGGATGACTCTCCGAAATTTCTCTCTCGGCTTCCGGATTCATCCCCATATCCCATAGGGGAATTCTTACTCTGTTCAAGCGTGGCGGGAAGGCCTCGGGCCCACAAAGAGTTTGCCTGAATGAAACGGGATGGAGCTACGGAGTTCGCCCAGGGAAAAGGCCGGAGCCGAAGAGAGGGAGAGTCGGCCTCCGAGGCCGGCTGAGCTCGCCGTTGCCCTGAACTTCCGCCGGTATCCGCTACGCAGGACGCCCGGCCAGAGAGCTCTAAAGAGCTCAACCACAAGCATGAGAATCATTCCGGCCTCGCGGGCCGCGGCTCTTCTACTCCTGGGACTGGGACTCTTCGGCTTTTGCTTCACCCTGGCTCTTTGGGCAAATTACCAGTCCCCGCGCCTGACGTCCAAATTCGAATGGCAAGACCCTTCCTGGAGGGTGGACAAAGCCTCGGCCCCGCTCCAACCCGGAGACCGCTTGTTGACCCTTTGTTCCCGGCCGCCCAGTGCTCTCACCTTGCTGGTCGACAGCGGTCGATTGACAAGCTCAGGGCAGTTCTGGAGTTGGCTTGATGAGAAAAAGTGGCTCTATCAGCAGTTGCGGCCGGAGCAGGTCAATGTTTCCGTCGAGAGGGAGGGCAAAATGCTCTCCCTGGAACTTCCCGTCCTCCGCCATGACTGGAGTTTTTTGCGCGACAGTGAAGCGATCAATCTTTTCGTCGGCGCCATCTATTTCCTCATCGGTTGGGCCGTCTATTTGCGTTCCAAGGACGACAAGTTGGCCCTCTGCTTCTACCTCTTTTGCCTGACCATGAGCCTGGGCTTCGTGACGGCCGCCGCCTCTTTGTTGTGCAATCCCGTGCTGGAGCCCGCCGTCTTTCGAGCGCTCAACATCTTCTACTTCGTCAACTTCGTTCTTTCGCCGGCCCAAATGGCGCATTTCGCGCTGCTGCTCCCTCGCGACCGCAGTCAACCCTGGCACCTACTTTTGATATACGGCCCCACAGCTTTGGCCCTGGCCTTTTTCAAGGTCTCGCTCTTCGTTCCGCTGGTGGGTCTCAACTACGCGGTCGCTTTACTGATCATGCTCTGGAACGCCCAAGCGTGCCAAGGCATGGTGGAGCGCCAGCAAATGAAATGGGTTGGGGCGGGCTTTTTGCTGGGAACGGCTCCGGGTCTTTTGATCAACGGACTGCCTCTGCTTCTTTTCGGTGAGCGCCTGATGTCGGACACCATCCCGGGCTCCTTTCTGGTCTTCGTGCCCCTCTGTATGGCTGTGGCCATTCGACGCTATCGGCTCTTCGACATCGGCGCGTTCATGCAAGGAACCTTCGTGTACGTGTCCGCGGTTTTCATTCTGTTGGGATTCGATATCGCCTTACTCTCCTGGCTTGGGTTCGCTCGCAATGTCAACCAGGCCTACATCCTGAGCCTGGCCATGGTTCTGGCCTTATACGGTCCGCTACGAGCGAGAATAGCGAGTTTTCTTTCCGAGATGTCAGGTGGCTTCCGGCCCGGAATGCAAGAGGCTCTGGCCGCGTTGAGCGCTCGACTTCAGGCTTCGAAAGGACAGGAGGTTCTAGAGTGCCTTCGTACCACCATCCACTCGCTTTATGCACCGGAGTTTCTAAAGGTTCAAGCCTCCGAAGGCCTGCCGGTGGGAGCCCACCTTCAGCTCGGTGAACCTCCCACCGTCCTGGTCGTGTTGTCGGCCGACCAGGCGCTCCGCTGTGGGCCTCTTCCGAACCGCCGGTTCTACACCTCGAGCGACCGCGCCACTCTGGGACATCTGGCGCACCATTGTAGTCTGCATCTGCAGACGGCCTCGCTGTACGAAGAAGCGAGCCTAGAGCGAAACCGCAGGCTGGCCGAGAGAGAGAAGATTCTCGGAGACCTTCACGACGGCGTCGGCTCGGCTCTGGCTGCCATACGACTGGGAAGCCAGGAACCTCGAACCAACCGTCTGGCGGCCGACGCTCTCTTCGAATTGCAGCACTTCTTGTACTCGGATGCCGATTACACAATGCCCTTCCAGGAATTCGTGGCCGAGATAAGAGCCTACGCTCGCAATCTCTCCAGCGGCCAGCCTTTAGAGTTTCAGGTAGAAGCTCGGGGTGAGCTTGAAACTCAACTGAGCCGAGCGCTGGCTCTGGAGCTGTTCCGGCTGCTTAAGGAGGTGATGAGCAACACCCTCAAGCACTCGGGAGCAAACACCGCTCGCCTGCTGCTCGAGTGCGAGCATGGACGTCTGCGCATAGTCGCCAGTGACGACGGTCGAGGGTTACAGGCGGGGAGCGGGAAAGGGCGCGGGCTTTCCGGCCTACGGCGGCGAGTCGAAGAGAAAGGGGGAACTTTCGATTTGAGTTCCGAGAACGGTCTACAAATTACCCTAGAGGTACCGATCTCAGTATAAGGCAGTCCAGACTTCCGCCACCCCGTCTCTCCGCATCGCGCCAATACGCTGGATTTTCTGAAAAGTACCTAAAAGAGGGGGGCAAAGAGCTCTCCAAGGGTGGGGAATCGCCGGTTCCTTTTCGGGAAAATCGTCAATGTATGAAAAAGATTTCCCTCAAGATCAATGGCCAGACCCGTACCCATGAGGTGGACGAGAGCATGCCGTTGCTCTATCTGCTGCGCGGAGAGCTGGCGCTCAACGGGCCCAAGTACGGCTGCGGGCTGGAGCAATGCGGAAGCTGCATGGTACTGATCGATGGCCGGGCTGGTCCGAGCTGCCGAGTGCCCGCGGCCGAGCTGGAGGGAAAGGAGATCATCACCCTGGAGGGCCTGGCCGGAGAGAAGGGAGGCCTTCATCCGGTTCAAAAGGCGTTCGTGGAGGAGGAAGCCGCCCAATGCGGCTACTGCATCAACGGCATGGTGATAGCGGCCGTCTCGCTGTTGCGGGAGAATCCCCAGCCTGACGAGACGACCATCCGAGAGAGACTGGAGCGCAATCTTTGCCGTTGCGGCTCTCATTCGCGCATCGTACGGGCGGTGCGACGAGCGGCGGGCCGATGAAAGGGGAGTGCTCGCGACGCGCTTTTCTGCAGGCCACCGGAGCGCTAGCCATAGGCTTCAGCCTGGGCTGCTTCTCGCAAGCCCAGGAGCGACCGCGCGGCGGTCGGGGAGAGGAGCTACCGGGCAGCCTGGGGGAGGCGCCCCGCGTCGACTCCTGGCTGGAGCTTTCCGCCGATGGCTCCGTCCGGGTCTTCACCGGAAAGCTGGAGCTGGGACAGGGCATCGGCATCGCGGTGGCTCAGATGGCCGCCGAGGAGTTGGGCGTCGACATCGACCGGGTCAGTGTGGTGATGGCGGACACGGATCTCACTCCGAACGAGGGTTACACCGCCGGCAGCCGCTCCATCGAGAATAGCGCCATAGCCGTGCGCTACGCGGCGGCCTCGGCGCGCGAGCGCCTCCTCGCTTTAGCCTCCCAACGGTTAGGATTGCCCGCCGGCGATCTTGAGCTTGTCGATGACAACGTGGTCTCCCGCTCGACGGGAAAGACCGTACCTCTGGGAGAGCTTTTGCGGGGAGAGAGCTTGCGCGGCGAGGTGCGCCTGCCGGTCAAACTCAAAGAGCGCGGCCACTATCGCTATGTGGGGAAACCGGTGGGTCGCAAGGAGCTACCGGCCATGGTCAGCGGAGGCGCTCTCTACGTGGGAGATCTTCGTTTTCCCGATATGCTGCACGCGCGCGTGATCCGTCCTCCCTCCTACGGCTGCCGCCTGCGGTCTCTCGACGAGAAGGTGCTAAAGGGCCTGGCTGGCCGGCCGAGGCTGGTGCGCGACGGCACCTTTCTGGCCGTGGTGGCCGAGGACGAATGGTCCTGCCTCAAGGCCGCCGAGATTTTGCGCCAGTCTTGCCGCTGGAGCGCGCCTGCTTCTCTGCCCGAAGCCAAAGACCTCAAGGCCTGGCTTGCTCAGGCGGAGGCCTCCACCCAGGAGGTCGAGAGGGAAGGGGAGATCTCGGGCGAGCCGACGCTCTCGGCGAGCTACTTCAAGCCTTACACGATGCACGCCTCGGTCGGTCCGTCTTGCGCCGTGGCCCGTTTCGAGAAAGGGGAGATGACGGTTTGGAGCCACACCCAGGGCGTATTTCCTTTGCGCGGGGCATTGCGCTCTCTTCTTGGCCTGGCCGAGGAAAAGGTTCGCGTGATCGGCGTGCCCGGTCCGGGCTGCTACGGCCACAACGGGGCTGATGACGTGGCCGCCGACGCCGCGCTGGTGGCCCGGGTCGTGCCGGGCCGGCACGTGCGCCTACAGTGGTCCCGCGCCGACGAGCACCTATGGGAGCCGTACGGTAGCGCCATGCTGATCGACCTCTCGGCCCGCTTGGACAAGGCGGGGAACCTGGCCGATTGGACCGCCTCGATCCGTTCCGACACCCACTCCACCCGGCCCGGGGGAGACGCCTCCAAACTGCTGGCCGCCAGCGAGTTGGAGGCGCCATGGCCGAAGAAAGAGGGAGGCTACAGCGGAGGCGCTTACCGCAACTCGCAGCCTCTCTACCGCATCCCGAACCGGCGCATCGACCTGCAAAGTCTGCAAGGCCCGCTACGGGTTTCGGCCTTGCGCGCCTTGGGAGGCTTCGCCAACATCTTCGCGCTGGAATCTTTCATCGACGAGCTGGCTGTCGTGGCTAAGCGCGACCCCTACGAATTCCGGCTCGCGCACCTTGACGACCCGCGCGCGGTGGCGGTCCTGAAAAGGCTGCGAGAGGTGACGGGAGAGGCGCCCGACCTCGGTATCGCTTTCGCTCGGTACAAGAACGAAGCCTCGTACTTCGCGGTGGCCGCCCTCATGGCTGGCGGAGGACCTCCCTATCGGGTCCAAAAGCTCTGGGGAGTGGTGGAGGCGGGCGAGGTCATCAACCCCGACGGCTTATCGAACCAGGTGGAGGGAGGGATGATCCAGGCGGCTTCCTGGACGCTGGGAGAAGCGGTGAGCTTCGGGAGCCACGGGGTGACCAGCCGGGATTGGGAGAGCTATCCGATCGCGCGCTTTCCGCAGACACCGGCCACCGAAGTCCACATCATCGACCGGCCTGACCTTCCACCCCTCGGCGCCGGCGAAACCACCATGGGACCAACCGCCGCCGCCATCGCCAACGCGGTCTTCCGGGCCACCGGTCGCCGCCTGCGGGACTTGCCTTTGAATAGGCGGGTGTAGTTACAGCTTTCTTCCGGTGTCGGCGCACCTGATCTCGTTTCGAAGAATACTCGCGACCTACGATTTTGGAGACAGTTGCTCCTCAGAAGTCCTCGATGGTAGATGTCTCGAGATTCTCGGCATCCACCAGGTCGTGAGGACGTCCGGCCGCTCGTTTCGAGGATATCAGGTCGGCCCAGCCAATGGTGCTGACTGGAACTCCGTGCCACTCGACTTCCAGTCGCCGTGGGTACGGAGCTCGATACTCTACGCCGGCGATGGTCTGGAGGATTTCGACCCTCACCGGCGGATCGCCCATCGAGAGGTCGACGTCTTTGGTGTAACACGGACGGTCGCGATGGCTTACTGCGTATCCGCCTATCAAGAGATAGCTAACCTTTTCTTTGCCCCGTTGCGGGACAGCAGAGAGAGCAGGTGGATGAGGCAGTCCATGCGGTTTTGCCGCTCGAGGATCGGCTTGAGCATCTCCGACGTGATGACTTTCTTCCGTCGAAGTAGCGCCTGTTCAGGCGACGCGCGGCTAGCCAGGGCCAGTCGGCCTTGCCGATCACGGTGAGCAGATCCAGGCCTCCCACCCGATCCTCGTTGGAGATGGGCACCGCCTGACCGAAGTCCAGGATGGTCACCATCTTCGCTCCTTATCGCGCCGGCGGGTTGACGATCGCGCTGGACATAAGCTAAGTTGCATATGCACCATGGGAGAGAGCAGAGAAATCGCGTCAAGTTGCCTTGGGATTCGTGCGCGCTCTTTGAGTCGCACGCTGACGCGGATTTATGACGACGCGCTGCGGCCGCTCGGCATCAAGTCGACCCAGTTCAACATCCTGGTGGCCGTCGACGCCTTCGGGCCGCTAGCTCCCGGAGACATCGTCCACAGTCTGGCGCTGGAGAAGTCCTCGTTGAGCCGCGCAGCCGAGACCATGATTGCTCGAGGATGGTTAAGGAGCGACAGCGTCGGCGGGCGCGCCACTCGGCTGAGCGCGACGCCCGCCGGAACAGCCCTGGTAGAGGCAGCTTATCCCGCCTGGCGCGCGGCCCAGGCCAGAGCCCAGGACCTTCTCGGGTCGGAGGGGTCGGAGTCGCTGAGGAAAGCGGCTCTCTTCCCGAGTTGATCTCGCCCAAAAAATTTGCCCTCTATGTTGCATACACAACAATACTAAGGAGAACCCGAGATGAGACTGGAAGATCACCCCACCGTGCAGAAGGTGCGCTCGAGACCCGCCGAGGTCGCGGTGGCGCAGAGCGAGCCGTTGGATCCCGCCTGGCTAAGGCAGCTCGTTGTCGACGCGGGCGCCGACGACGTGGGCTTCGTCGAGCTCGACCGGCCCGAGATCGAGGACCAGCGAGAGCACATCCTGCGGGCGTTCCCCCTCACCAAGACCCTGATCAGCATCGTGGTTCGCATGAACCGAGAAGCCATCCGCACTCCCGTCCGCTCGATCGCCAACACGGAGTTCCACCACAGCGGAGACGAGGCCAACGACATCGCTCGACATGTGGTGGAGCTTTTGGAAAAGCGTGGAATCCGAGCTTTGAATCCGGCCATGGCCTTCCCCATGGAGATGGACCAGTTCCCCGGCAGGGGCTGGGTCGTGTCGCACAAGCCGGTGGCCGTGGCCGCGGGGCTGGGGATGATGGGCATTCATCGCAACCTGATCCACGAGAAGTTCGGCAACTTCGTCTTGCTGAACACGATCCTGCTGGGCGCCGAGCTGACCGCCTACGATAAACCCATCAACTACAATCCGTGCTTGGAATGCAAGCTCTGCGTGGCGGCGTGCCCCGTGGGGGCCATCTCCCCGGAGGGCGACTTTAACTTCTCCTCCTGCTACACTCATAACTATCGCGAGTTCATGGGCGGCTTCGCGGACTGGACAGAGCAGGTGGTGGAAAGCAAGGACGCTCAGGATTACCGTAGCCGCGTCAGCGACGGCGAGTCCGCCTCGCTGTGGCAAAGTCTGTCTTACGGCGCCAACTACAAGGCGGCCTACTGCCTGGCGGTCTGTCCGGCGGGAGAAGACGTCATCGGGCCTTTCCTGGCGGACCGGAAGGCGCACCTGAAGAACGTGCTGCGGCCCCTCCAAGACAAGGAAGAGGTGATCTACGTCACCCAGAACTCCGACGCGGCCGACTACGTGGCCCGGCGGTTCCCTCACAAGAAGGTCAAGGTGGTCGGCAACACTCTCAGGCCTAACAGCATCCAGGCCTTCCTCAGCGGCGTTCCCAATGTCTTCCAGCCAGGCAAGTCGGCGGGCCTGGACGCGACCTACCACTTCACCTTCACCGGCCAAGAGCAGCGGGAAGCGACCATCGTGATTAAAGACAAGAAGATCCAGGTCGAGGAGGGGCACGTTGGCCAGGCGGACCTGCGGGTGACCGCCGACTCGCAGACCTGGGTCGGCTTCTTGCGCAAAGAGACCTCGATGCCCTGGTCGCTGCTGCGCCGCAAAATCAGGCTGGAGGGGTCGCCCAAGCTGCTGCTGGCGTTCGGGAAATGCTTTCCCGAACTCGGCGGGCGCCAGAAGGTGGTGCGGATCTTACCTCCGCCTTCCAAGCCTTTCGGAAAAGCCAATCGCTATCGCGCCAACGACGCGGCCACTGGCGGGGTCCGCTGGCAAGGCAGGCTCAGGCTCAAAGAGATCGTGGACGAAGCGCACGGCGTGAAGACGTTTCGCTTCACCTCCCCGAGCGGCGGCGCGGTCCCTTTCACCCATCTCCCCGGCCAGTACCTGACGCTGCATCCCACCCCGGATGGCGTTCCGGCGAAACGCTATTACACGATCGCTTCGGCTCCCGGACTTTCCGAGCGGGTCGAGATCACGGTCAAGCGCGAGGCCACGGGGCTCGTTTCGCAGTGGCTTCATGACACGGCGAAGGTTGGGGATCTCCTCGAAGTCGAGGCGCCCCACGGGGCCTTCACCTTCACCGGATCCGAGTCGGAGAGGGTAGTGCTGATCGGCGGCGGAGTCGGGATCACGCCTTTGATGAGCGCGCTGCGACATCTCGACGAGATGTCATGGAAGGGCAAGATTTACCTTATCCTGAGTTTCCGGACGCCGCGCGAGTTCATTTTCCGAGAAGAGATCGCCGCCTTGGAGGCCGCCAATCCGAATCTTCGCGTCACGATCACGATGAGCAACCCTAAGGGGCAGCCGTGGAGCGGGCTGGTCGGGCGAATCGGCAGAGACCTGCTACGGGATACGGTGCCCGATTTGACGCATCAGCGGGTGCATGTGTGCGGGCCGACCTCGATGATGGACGCGGTCAAAGCGGACTTGCTGGCGCTTGGCGTTCCCCAGGAGCAGATCAAGATGGAGGCGTTCGGAGCCGGCTCGCGCCGGCCGCGAGGCCTCGACGCGGTGTCCAAGCCCGTCGCGGGACAGGTCGTCTTCTCGACCTCTACCGTGTCGGCGCCCGTCCAGGTCGACATGACGCTTCTCGAGGCGGCCGAGGAGGCTTCGGTGCCTATCGCCAGCGAGTGTCGGATGGGAACCTGCGGGTCTTGTCGCGTGAAGCTGGTGCGGGGACAGGTCGCGATGGAGGTGGACGAGGGGCTGACCGAGCAGGATAGGGCCGAAGGCTACGTCCTGGCTTGTCAGGCCACTGTGCTGGGAGATGTCGAAATCGAGGCCTGAGATGTGCCGATCACGATGGCCCTTCGACACTGACTTGTCCGCCTGAGGGCCGTTGCTCACCCCCGTCTAGCCTTGCGAAATATGCCAGTTTAATGGGATCGTAAGCCCATTTAGCTGATTTTATATCCCGAAGAACCACCAGAGTGAAGTCTGGATTGGCTCTACATTCCTTGCCCGGAATCGCTCTTACCTCTGCGTCGAGGCCGCCCGGTCTGGCGCTAGTACGGTAATGAATGGGGAGGCGGATCTCGTCGGCGACGCTCCGCGCTTGGCGGATCCCCGACCCGGTGCCCGCGCCAGGACGGCGAGCAAGGTGGCAGAAGCCTTGACCTTGACGGTGGCGGCGCCGTTGCCGTGGTCCGTGCAGCTGACACTCACGCGCACGGCGGGTTTGAGGCTGGTCGGGACCTTGAGATTGGCCGCGACGCCACACGAGTTCATCTTCCGAGAAGAGATCGCGGAGCGGGAGGTCGCGAGTCCGAATCTTCGCAGACCAAGCTCTCCCGATCCGGCCCCACGGGAGAATACCGCGTCAACGCCTTTGGACGGCCAACTCTCGACGACGACATGGTCGTTTGCCTGGGCTCCCTCCGAGCAGACCACTCCCGAAAGCGTGACGTGAAGAAGACCGACAGCGACATCGTTTCCATCGATTAGCTCTGCATTGATGGTCCGGCTGACCTTCTCGAGACTCTGACGAAAAGCAGATACACGGACGGCACCACCACCATCGTCAGCACCATCGAAACCAGCAATCCGCCGATGATGGCCCAGTCGAGCGGGGGCCACAGCGGGCTTCCGCTTAAAGCCTGCGGCAGCAGAGCGCCCACCGACAGCAGGACGGTCAAGAGAATCGGACGCAGCCGTCGTTGACCAGCCTCGACTAGCTTTTCCGCCGGCCCTCCCTGCATGTGCTCGGCGTAGGTGAAGAGGAAGATGGTGTGGTTCGTGATTACCCCGCCCAGCGCGGCGATGCCGAGGAAGGCCATGAAGCCCAGGGTCTGTCCCGTGAGGAAAAGAAACGGGAAGGCTCCGATCACGCCAAGCGGCACCGCCGAGAGAATAGCTCCCACCGTGGCGAAGGAATTGAAGTGAACCATCAGCACCACCACGGTGAATACGAAGGCGGCGACGAAAACGATCAAGAGGTCTCCGAAGGCCGCCCCCGACTCCTCGGACTCTCCCCCGTAGCTGATCGTCACTCCCGGCGGAATCGTCACTCCCTCCAACGCTTTCTGAGCGTCGGCAAGAACCGCCGAAGGTAGACGACCGAGGCTCCACGAGCCCACGGTAAGGGTACGTACTCCGTTGCGGCGCTGAATCCGGGCCTCCATTGGCTCGAGACTGTGTTGGGCGAACTGGGCCAGTGGTACTGCGCCACCGGGCGTTGGGATATGCAGGCTGGTCAGGTCACCGGGACCTGACCGCTCGGCGGCGTCAAGGCGCAGCTCCACGGGCAGTTCGCGATCGCCCTCCCTCCAGCTGGCCACGGTCGTACCGGAATAGGCCGTGCGGGCGGCGGTGGCGATGTCCGTTGAAGTCAAACCCACCGCGGCCGCGCGATCCTGGTCGATCTGCAGACGCAGCTCGAGGGGACGCTCCGCGTAATCGTCGTGAACGTGATGAGCGCCGGGAACCTTACGAAGCACCGCTTTGACCTGCTCGGAAGCCTGACGCAGTTGAGGGATCGAGGGTCCGGAAAGACGGATAGCGATCGGCGTTCCGACCGGCGGACCTTGTTCGAGCTTCTTGGCGGTGATGCGTGCTCCGGGCAGCTCCGTGTCGAGCTTTCGCTGAAGAGGCCCGAGGATTTCGGTGGTGGCTTCCAGAGATTTGGTGTTCACCACGATCTGAGCATAGTTCGACGCCGGCGGCTCGGGTGCGATATTGTAGTAGAAGCGCGGTCCTCCCCGGCCGACGTAGGCGACGGTCGTTTTCACGCCCTCGAACTTGCGGATTTCGGCCTCGACCTTCTGCGCTGTCCGGTCGGTGGCGGCCAGATCCGTTCCCTCGGGTAGCCAGATGTCGAGAACGAACTGGTCGCGCTCGGCCGCGGGGAAGAACTGCTTGCCCATCGAGGGAACCAGAGAGCAAGCGAAAATCAGAGACGCCGTGGCCGCCAAAAGCGTCAGAACAGGACGGCGCAGCCCGCGAACGGCCAGCCAGGCCAGAGCTGAGCGCAGGAGCTCGACCCCCCGACTGACCCAGCCGTCTTGGCTGTGGACCGGACGCAGGAAGCGCTCGCACAGCAGCGGCATGACGGTAAGGTTTAGGAGCACGGAAACCAGCAGGGAGAGGGCGGTCACCCTTCCGAGGTCTCCAATGAAGTCGCCCACGCCCCCAGGCATCAAGGCCAGGGGAAGGAATGCCAGCGCCGCGACGAGGTTCGCGGTCAAGAGCGGAGCCTGGATTTCACTGCCGCCTTCCAGAGCGGCTTCGGTGGCGGGAAGGCCTTCCTGCATCTTCTCCTCGATATTGTCGAGCACCACGATGCTATTGTCGACCACCAACGCAAGCGCTAGGATCAAAGCCGCGATGCTCATCTGCTGAATGTCGCGGCCGAACAGATCCATCGCGGCGAAGGTGCCTAGTATAGACAGAGGCAGCATGGCGCCGACCAGCAGCGCCGAGCGCAGACCCATGAAGAGCATCATAACCAGAAAGATGATGAAGATGGCCAACTCCAGCTCGTGAAAGAAGCCAGCGACCCGTCGCTCGACGGAGGTGGGGAGGTCGTTGATAACGACCAGCTTCGTTCCCTCGGGGAGCGTGGGCACGAGCGACTTGAGCGCCTGCTCGGCCTGCTCTCCGAGGTCGGTAATGTTGTGCCCCTTGCGCATCGTCAGCCAGACGGCGACCGAGGGCTGCCCGTTGACTCGCAGCCTGAACGTCGGCGGATCCGGCAGACCGCGGCTGACCTGAGCCACGTCGCTAAGATAGATAGGACCGTTGGCCGAGGAAGCCACGGCAAGCCCTTCCAGCTCCGTGAGAGTCCGTACTTCGCCTGTCGGCGCAAGCAGCAGCCGCGCGTCGCCGGCAGGCAGGCTTCCCCCGCTCAACGGGAGAGCCTGGCGCTGGCGCACCGCGGAGGCAATCCCGTCGAGAGTGACTCCACCGCCGAACTCGGCCATGCGCGCGGAGCTGACTCCAATCCGGATGGTTTCAAGCTGCTCTCCGAGCAGCTTCACCTCGCTGGCTCCGGGAAGAACGGCCAGCCGGTCGCGAACGCGACGAGCGACCGCTTCGAGTTCCGGAAGGGTGGCTCCGGGCCGCTCGACGCCGATGATGAGAGCCGCAGTGTCGGCGAAACGGTCATTGACCTGCACGGACAGCACGCCCCTCGGCAGGGAGGGACGGCTGTCGGCCACCCGCTCGCGAATATCGTCCATCAGTTTGTCGAGTGTTCCCGACATGCGATCCCCTGCCTCGACCATGATGACGACGAAGCCCGGATGGGAAGTACTGGTGACCTTCTCGACGTCGTCGACCTCTCGCAGCGCGCGCTCGAGGGGGTCTGCGACGAGTTCTTCGAGCTGCTCTGCGCTGGCGCCGGGCCAGACCGCCACGATCTGTGCCAGGCGCGGCTTTATGTCGGGGTCCTCGCGGCGCGACATCCCGAAAAGACCGGCGAATCCGGCGGTAATAAGGAGAAGGGTCAGCAGAATCGTGACGGCGCGATAGCGGAAGGCCAACCTGGTCATATCGAAACCTGCTGTACCGGGGTTCCAGGGATGACGCGAAGAGGCGTGGTCACGACCTTGTCGCCCTCGGCCAGCCCTCCTAGAACCTCAACGCGGTCTCCGACCGGGGCCGCCAGACTTACGTCCCTCGGCTCGGCGCGTCCATCTTTGACCACGAAAACCGAAGGCTTCTCGGCCCGGCTGATCACCGCCGCGATGGGGATAGTGAGGGGGCTTCCGGCAGTCTGCTCGACAAGCAGAAGGCGCGTCACCATGTTGGGAAGCAGCGCCTCGCCGGGATTGTCGAGCGCCACCTTGACCTGGAAGGTCCGGGTCTTGAGATCGGCTTCGGCGTCCATCGCGAAGAGTTCACCTTTGTAGCGCCGCCCTTGAAGAGCATCAACGGTCACCTCCATCGGTTGGCCCAGTCTCAGGCCCGCGCGCCTTCCCTCCGGCAGCTCGAATATTGCCTTCACCTTGCTCAACCTTCCGACCCGAAGCAGCGGAGCACCCGTGCCGACCGACTCTCCTGGCTCAACCATCGTCTCAAGGACACGGCCGTCGTAGGGAGCCAGCACGATGTGGTGCTGTAGCTGAATGCGGGCTTGCTGAGCCAGGGCGCGGGCCTCTCCCTCTTGAGCGGCCAGAGCGGCGATTTGCGCCCGCAGCTCTTCGAGACGATGGGGGCGCGCCTCGGCGGCCTCCAGGCTGGCTTTGGCTTGCGCCAGCGAGGCCGCCGCGGCGGCCTGATCTTCGACGCGCGCCCCTTCCTTGGCAAGCGAGAGCGACTGCTCGGCCGTCTGAAGCTGGGCGCGAGCGGCTTTGAGAACCGCCTCGGCCCGGTCGAGCGACTGCTGGGGCGCGGCATCTTCCTCGACAAGCCCCTTGTAGCGGTCGTATTCACGCTGGGCCAGCTCCGTTTCGGCGCGCGCGGCGCGCACCGAGGCTTCGGCCGACCGCAGCTCTTGCTGTCGCGTGAAGGCGCGAGCCTTGGCCTCCTGGGCGCTGGCGCCTCTGACGACGGCGCGGGCCGAATCAAGTCCGGCGTTGGTCTCGATTGTGACCCTAGCCAGACTCGCCTCCGCCTGGCGGCGGGTGGCGGCGGCTCTGTCCGAGGCGGCGAGCGCCTGCTGCAGCTGGGCCTCGGCGGTGCCGGCGTCGAACCGAATCAGCACCTGCCCTTCCCTTACCGGATCTCCCTCGTTGAAGGGGAAGTCGACGATCCGCTCGGCCACCTGCGAGGACAGCACCGCCGTGTCCCAGGGCTCGATTCGGCCGGAGCGCGTGCCTTGCGAGGCCGCCTCCTGGCGGCTGACGGTGGCCACCTGCACCGGGATGGGAGCATCGGCGGCGGGTGCCTGCTGAGCCACGCATCCGGCGAGTAGAAAAAGCGTGAAGAGAATGGCTGAGCGTATCAAGGGGAAACCTCCGCGGGGGGAATGATTTGTGCCGTAGCCCACTCCCAGCGGGTGACGGTCAGAAAGACTTGATGTTGGGCCCGGACCTGGTCGAGAAGCGCCGAGCTCCAGGCGGTCTGGGCCGACTGCAGCTCGACGAGAACGGAAAGCCCGTTTTTGTAGCGCTGCTCCGCGACCCGAAGCGCCTCTGTCGCATGCACGACATTGCGTCTGGCGACCTCGATGCGCTCGAAGGCATTGTCGAGATCGGTGGCCGCGTCGCGAACCTCGAGCGTGACCTGCCGACGCTTCTCCTCGAGCTGCTTTCGGAGCACCTCGGCCCCGCGGTCCGCCTGGCCAGCTCGGGCCGCGGAGAAGCCTCCGTCGAAGAGCGGGATCGAGATCTGCAGGGTGGCCGCATACGCCGAGCCCGGAAGTGTGGGCGTCTCGGTTCGCTGGAAGCCCTGCAGTCGCAGGTCGACACGGGGGTTGTTTTGAGCGGCTTCGTAGTTCGCTCGAGCCCCCTGGGCCTTGACCGCGGCATCCAGTGAGAGAACCTCCGGACGTCGGCTCAGAGCCTGGGACGTCCATTCTTCTACGGTGCCGTCCGGTTTAAAGGGCAGTTCGATCTCCTCGATGACGACCGGAGTTCCGGGCTGCAGACCGACGATGCTGAGAAGACGGTCGGTGTCAAGAGAGCGGGCGCGCTTGGCGGCCAGAAGCTCCTGTTCGGCCCGGCTCATGTCCGCCTGACCGCTCAAGACGTCGAATCTCGCCGCGGCGCCTTCGGCGACAAGGGCTTCGGACTGACGGAGCTGCCTCTCTCGCAGAGCGAGCTGCTCCACCGCCACGGAGACCGCATCGTCACTGAGATTGACGTCGTGATAGGCAATCCGGACATCCCTGACCAAGTCGTTGCGCACCGCCGCGAACCGCCAACGATCGCTTTCGAGCGAGCTGTCTGCAGCCAGAAAAGAGTAGCGAGTGCGGCCGAACGTGGCAACCGGTTGGCGCAGCTCCAGCGCGCCCGCGATGCTGTCCTCGCGAGCGAAGTCCAACGTGCCGAAAGGGAGAGTGACGCGGGGAACCGGCTCCTGGTGAAGGTACTCGCCGGTAAGCCCTAGGATAGGCATTCCCTGGGCGAGAGCCTCGTCGACGGCGAACGCTCCTCTTTCCACTAGAGCCTGTGCCTCGCCCAGGCGTGGACTCGTCGAGAGGGCCAGCGACAAGGAGTCGTCGAGAGTTAGAAGGCGAGGGGCGACCTCGTCGCTCGACAACGGCGGAACGTCGGCCCTAACGAATTGGAAGCCCGAGCAGAGCGCGAGCACGAAGGTGAATAGCAGAGTCCGAGTTCTCAGACGCATGACTGATGCTTTTCTTTTGGTTCTATCATAGAACTAAAGATATCAAGTTGAGTTCTATCATGCAACCGTGCTACTGTGGAAATATGGAAAGAAAGAGATTTACCGACCACCCGTGTCCCATCGCTCGGGCCGCAGACCTATTCGGCGACTGGTGGATCCCCATGATCCTCCGCGAAGCCATGTACGGAGTGGAACAGTTCTCGGCGTTTCAGGCGAATCTCGACATCAGCCGCAATATCCTGACTCAGCGCCTGCGGAGGCTGGTCGAGGAGGGGGTGATGAGCAAAGAAGGGCAGCGCTACGTGCTGACGGAGAAGGGCCGCTCGGCGTTGGACATCCTGGGCGCTATGGCGGCTTGGTCGAACCGCTGGGTTTTCTCGAGTGACGAGGCGCCGATACAGCTTCGCGACCGCGCCACCGGAGAGTTGGTGGAAGCCGCTGTCGTGAACCGATCGACCGGAGAGCCGATTCGCATGGAAGAGCTGATCATCGAGCCGGGTCCCGGTTTTCCCCAAGCTGCGGAAACTCGAGCGCTACGATTCGGAAGCCAGGCAGATCCGTTCGCTCGCTGAGTCTAAATGTTCACCGCGGCGAGAGTGATGGCGACCCACGGTTTTGGAGACAGTAGGCTCTGAATCCAGGGCATGATCGATGCTCCAGGGATCCCGTGGTTATGCCGTGTGCGCAAAGGCGTGGAGAAAATCGAATAGCGATTCATTCCAACTTTCTTCGTGGCTGGGGTCTCAGTGGGGTCAAAGGCCTAACCGAAGCCAAAGACGAAATTCCGTATGCCGTGCGCCTGTACTTCGACACTAAACTGATGCGCGTAATTTTTTGCATGCTCAGTACACACCGAAGGGAGCAGCGATCCTACTGAGCGACCTGGGGTTGCCCTGGTAACGAAGAAACCGTCGTGCGAGCGCGTGGCGAAGGTCGAGGAGCTTGGCGAAATAGCGATTGTGAGTGGCCTTGCTCTTGGTCTCTTTCCAGGCCGGCTCCGCCGGATTGAGCTC